>NZ_BMPI01000029.1:69227-134443 GCF_014647515.1 Dactylosporangium sucinum
GCGTTCTGACGGGCCGTGGGGGCGTATCGGGCGTGTATCGGGCGTGTATCCCGCCGGGCCAGCGTTGGACGCATGACGACCACATCGCAGTCCACCGCACGGCTCGCCGTCGACGGCGGCCCGCCGGTCCGTGACCCCACCCGCCCGTGGCCCCGCTGGCCCGAGCCGGCGCCCGGCGCCGAGCACAACCTCGCCCAGGTCCTCCACAGTGGACGGTGGGCGATCAGCAGCCCCGCCGTCGACGGCGCCGAGCTGTTCGAGCGGCGCTTCGCCCGGGACTTCGCGCGGTACGTCGGCAGCCGGCACTGCGTGCCCGTCGACCACGGGTCCAGCGCGCTCGTCGTCGCCCTGGAGGCGCTGCGGCTGCCGTTCGGCTCGACCGTCCTGGTGCCGGCGCTGACCTGGACCGCGTCGGCCACCGCCGCGCTGCGGGCCGGGCTGGTGCCCGTTCTCGTCGACGTCGACCCGCTCACCGGCTGCGTCGGGCCCGACCAGCTCGACACCTCGGTCGACGCGCGGGCGGTCGTCGCCGTGCACTGGGCCTCGGTCATGGCCGACGTGCCGGCGCTCGTCGCCGCCGCGGACCGGCACGGCATGGCCGTCGTCGAGGACGCCGCGCAGGCGCACGGCGGGACGTGGGAGGGCCGCCAGGCCGGCTCGATGGGGCGGCTCGGCTGCTTCAGCTTCCAGCACGGCAAGGTGCTCAGCGGCGGCGAGGGCGGCGCGGTCGTCACCGACGACGACGAGCTGGCGCCGGTGCTGGAGGAGCTGCGGGCGGACTCCCGGCGGTACCGCCGGGACAGCACCCCACGCGGAGAACTGGACCTCGAGGAGTCGGCGTCGGTCCAGGGTGCGAACTTCTGCATGAGCGAGTTCAACGCCGCCGTGCTCTGCGCCCAGCTGACCCGCCTCGACGCCCAGCACGCGGTCCGCAACGCCAACTACGCCCTCCTCACCGAACTCCTCGCCGACGTGCCCGGCGTCCGGCTGCTCCAGCCGCCGCCGCGGCAGACCCGCATGTCCATCTACGAGGGCACGATCATCTTCGACGAGCTGCCGCCCGGGCGCACCAACGCCGACGTCGCCGCGGCGCTCACCGCCGAGCTCGGCAAGCGCTGCTACGTCACCGACGAGCCGCTGCACCGCAGCGTGCTGCTGCGCCCGTGGACCAAGCCGGTGCTCGCCCCGCTCGCCGAGCGGTTCGTCGAGCTGCACCGCGACCGGCGCTACCCCAACACGGAGCGGCTCGCCGACCGCTCCGTCCAGACCCACCACAGCACCTTCCTCGGCGGCGAGCGCGACATGCACGACGTCGCCGAGGCGATCGCCAAGGTCCTCACCGTCCGGTGACGACCCGCCCACCCAGGAAAGGACCCTCCGTGACCGCATCGCACTGTGACCGGCCGATCGGCCTGTGGCTCAACGGCGCCCGCGGCTCCGTCGCCACCACGGCGATCGCCGGCCTGCTGGCCCTGCGCGCCGGCCTGACCCGCTCGACGGGCTGCGTCACCGACACCGACCTGCTGCGGGACGCGCCGCTCGCCCCGTGGACCGACATCGTCATCGGCGGCCACGACATCGTCGACACGCCGCTGGAGAAGCGCGCCGAGTCCCTGGTGGACAGCGGTGTGGTGCCGGGGCCGCTGCTGGAGGCCGTCCGCGGCAGCCTGGCCGGGGTCGAGGCCGACCTGCGCCCCGGCTACGACGCGCGCAACGACACCGGCACCCAGGCCGGTGCGGCCGAGCGGCTCGCCGCCGACATCGCGGACTTCCGCGCCCGGCACGACCTGTCGCGGGTCGTCGTCGTCAACGTCTCCTCGACCGAGCCGCCGGCGGCGTACGACCCGGCCCACGACGAGCTCGACGCGCTCGAGGCCGCCCTGCGCGAGCCCGGCCGGCAGGTGCTGCCGGGCAGCTCCCTGGCCGCCTACGCGGCGTTCCAAGCCGGCTGCGGGTTCGTCGACTTCACCCCGTCGACCGGCGCGCGGCTGCCCGCCCTGGAGCGGCTCGCCCAGCGCCAGGGCGTGCCCTTCGCCGGCTCCGACGGCAAGACCGGCGAGACCCTCCTGCGCACCGCGCTCGCGCCGATGTTCAGCGTGCGGGCCCTGCACGTGCTGTCCTGGGCCGGCATCAACCTGCTCGGCGGCGGCGACGGCGCCACCCTGGAGGACCCGGCCAACGCCAAGAGCAAGCTCAGCTCGAAGTCGGGCGTCCTGCCCGCGATGCTCGGCCACGACGTCACCGCGCCGCTGCACATCGACAACGTGCCCGACCTCGGCGACCACAAGACGGCCTGGGACCACGTGTCGTTCGAGGGCTTCCTCGGCGTGCGCATGTCGATGCAGCTGACCTGGAGCGGCGTCGACTCGACCCTCGCCGCGCCGCTCGTGCTCGACCTGGCCCGGCTCACCGCCGCCGCCCACGCGGCCGGCCACGCCGGACCGGTCCGCCAGCTCGGCTTCTTCTTCAAGGACCCGATCGACTCCGACGAGCACGCGCTGGCCGAGCAGGGCCGGATCCTCGCCGAGTGGGCGAACAGCCTCTGATCCGCTCCGCCGGGGCCGTGCGACCGGCGCGGCCCCGGCCCGAACCCCGGGAGCACCACATGTCCGACCCGGTCTGGACCCCGATCCTGCGCGACCTGCACGCGAGCGCGCTCGACTGCCTGCAGACCAGCTTCGCGCTGCTGGCCGACGCGGCCCACGGCGCCGGCACCCACCTCGCCCTGGGCGCCGCCCGGCCGTTCCGCGACGGCGGGCGGCCCGCCACCCCCGACGAGCGGGCCGCGCAGGCCGAGGCGCTGCTCGGGCTGCGCGTCGACGGCCGCTGGTTGCGCCTGACCGGGCCGCAGACCCGGCGCCTGGCCGAGGACTTCCTCTACGTCAGCGCCGACGCCTTCGACCTGCCCTGGTGCCCCTACGCCGGCCACGAGCACATGCGGCACAGCTTCCTGGCCCGCGCGGCCGGCGACGAGGTCACGGTCGTCGACGCGTACCACAACGACACCGCCTGGGGCGAGGCCCGCCCCGGCGTGTGGCGCCTCACGGCCGAGGCGTTCGACGCGGCCCTCGAAGGCGGCGCGCACGTGCTCGCCGTGGCCGCCGGCCCGCCGCCCCGCCTGGACCCGGACGCGATCCTGGCCGGCGAGGCCGAGCGGCAGGACCGCGCGCGGCCGGCCGTCGAGGCGTTCCTGGCCCGGACCCGCGAGGCGCTGGGCACGGCGGAGGAACGGCTCGTGCTCGACGTCTGGCTGCTCGGGCGGGAGCAGCAGCTGCACGAGGACTGGCTGGCCTCGGTCGGTCGACCGACCGAATCGCAGCGCGAGCGCTGGCAGCAGCTCGCCGCCCGCACGTACCTCGCCCAGCGCCGCGGCAGGCCGAACGCCGCGCTCGTCGACGAGCTGGCCGAGCTGCTCGGAGCCCTCGACGTCGAGACCGCCGTGCTCACCGCCCTGCGGGAGACGCTCGACATCGAGGACGAGCGGCTGCGCGCCGCCCGCACCCTGCGCGACCTGCCCGGCTTCAACTCGTTCCGGCTCGTCGACGTCATCGAACGGGTCGAGCACGACCTCGGCGTCACCGTCCCCGGCGACGCCCTCACCGCCGAGAACCTCCGCGACGTCGGGTCGCTGTGCGCCATGTTCGCCACCGCCGGAAGGAGCGGCAGATGACGGTCCTGCACGACCTCCTCGACCACACCGCCGGGCAGCGGCCCGACGCGGTCGCCGTCACCGACGGCCGCACCACCCTCACCTACGCCGGGCTGCGCGACGCCAGCCGCCGCGCCGCCGCCGGCCTGCACCGGCTCGGGGTCCGCCGGGGCGACCGGGTCGTCGTCGCCGTGCCGAACGACGCCGGCCTGGCCGCGCTGCTCTACGGCATCGCAAGAGCCGGCGCCGTGTTCGCCGTGACCAAGGTGCCCGCCCCGGACGTCACGGTCGCGCACGTCCTCGACGACGCCGAGCCGGCGCTGCTCGTCACGACCGACGCCGGCGCCCGCGCGCTCGCCGAGGCCCGCGGCATCCCGGCCTGCGGCCCCGACCAGCTCGACGGTCCACAGTGGACCGGAGCGGGCCCGCTCCCGGTCGACCCGGTCTGCTTCATCTACACCTCCGGCAGCACCGGCATGCCCAAGGCCGTCGTCTCCACCCACGCCCAGGTCGTCTTCGCCGCCACCGCCATCCACTCCCAGCTGCGCTACGAGCCCGGCGACGTCGTCTACGGCCCGCTGCCGCCGTCCTTCGACTACGGCCTCTACCAGCTGTTCCTGTGCACCCTCGCCGGCTGCCGGCTGCACCTCGGCGCCGAGCAGGACAACGGCCGGCGGCTCGCCGCCGCCCTCGCCGAGGCCGGCGCCACCGTCCTGCCGGCCGTCCCGTCGGTCGCCATCAACCTGCTGCGGCTGCTGCGCCGGCCCACCACGGCACGACCGGCGCTGCGGCTGCTCACCAACACCGGCGCGGCGATGCCGCCCGACGTGCTCGCCGGGCTGCGGGAGTGCCTGCCGGGCCTGCGGGTGCAGCTGATGTTCGGCCTCACCGAGTGCAAGCGGGCCGCCATCCTGCCGCCGGACGAGGACCTGCGCCGCCCCGGCGCGACCGGCCGCGCCCTGCCCGGCACCGAGATCTACGCCGCCGGCCCGGACGGGGGACGGCTCCCGGCGGGCGAGACCGGCGAGCTGGTCGTCCGCGGCCCGCACGTGATGGCCGGCTACTGGCGCCGCCCCGAGCTGACCGCCCAGCGCTTCCCGCGCCAGGACGGGCTGTTCCCGCAGCTGCGCACCGGCGACCACGGCCGGGTCGACGCCGACGGCTATGTCTACTTCGAGGGCCGCCGCGACGACCAGTACAAGGAGAACGGCACCCGGGTCAGCGCGACCGAGGTCGAGGCCGCCGCATACCGCGTTCCGGGCGTGCATGCGGCAGGTGTACTGCCACCCGCCGCGACCGGCACCGCCGGCGCCACGCTCGTCGTGGTGAGCGACCTCGCGCCCGGCGAGGTGCTGAGCGGCCTGCGCGACCAGCTCGACGCGCTCAAGGTCCCGTCCCGCTGCCTGGTCGTGGCGAGCCTGCCGCTGACCACCAACGGCAAGGTCGACCGGGCGGCCCTCGCCGCCGCCGTGGCGGGTGATCGCGATGCGGCCTGACGACCTGACGACGCCCGCCTACGTCTACGACCTGGCGGTCGTGCGCGACAACCACGCCGCGCTGCGGGCCGCGCTGCCGGTGCCGAGCCGGCTGTACTACTCGCTCAAGGCCAACCCCCACCCGGCGATCGTCGCCGAGCTGGCCCGGCAAGGCGCCGAGGTGTGCTCCACCGGCGAGCTGGCCGCCGCCCTGAGCGCCGGCGTGCCGCCCGAGCGGATGCTGTACACCGGCCCCGGCCGCCGCACCGACGAGCTGGCCGAGGCGGTCAAGGCCGGCGTCACCTGGTTCTCCGCCGACTCGCCGCACGCCCTCGACCAGCTCGACCGGGTCGCCGCCGGGCTTGGCGCGACCGTCGACGTCCTGCTGCGGGTCAACGACAAGGTCCCGGCCGCCGGGCAGGGCCTCACCATGACCGGGGTCGCGTCGCAGTTCGGCGCCGACGCCGAGTGGGTCGAGGCCGAGCCCGAACGGTTCCGGTCCCGCCCGCACGCCCGGATCGGCGGCTTCCACCTGTACATGGGCAGCAATATCGACGGCGTCGACGCCCTCGCCGCCCAGTTCGCCACCGCGATCGGCACCGCACACCGGCTGCACGGACTGCTCGGCGGCGAGCTGCGGCTGCTCAACCTCGGCGGCGGGTTCGGCGCGCCGTTCGGCCGGCACGGCGAGCGGGCCGCCCTCGACGGGCTCGCCGCGCTCGTCGAGCCCCGCCTCGACGCGGCCTTCCCCGGCTGGCGGCACGAGGAGCCCCTCGTGGCGTTCGAGTCCGGGCGGTACCTCACCGCCACCGCCGGCCGCCTCTACACCCGCGTGCTCGACGTGAAGACGTCGCACGGCACCCCGGTCGTCGTCCTCGAGTCCGGGATCAACCACCTCGGCGGCATGTCCGGCCTGCGCCGCCTCCCGCCGCTGGTGCCCGACCTGGTCGCCGAAACCGATGGCCACGCCGACGGCCTCACCACGGCGATCGTCGCCGGTCCGCTGTGCACGCCCCTGGACACGTGGGCGAGAGCGGCGAACCTGCCCGCCGTGCGGCCGGGCGACCTGCTGTGCGTGCCCAACGTCGGCGCCTACGGCCTCACCGCCAGCCTCCTCGCCTTCCTCGGTCACCCCGCCCCCAGCGAGGTCGTGGTCGACGGGGACCGCGTCGTCGCCGCCTCCCGCCTCTGCATCGTCCGTGAGTCCATCTAGGAGGTACCCCGTGAACCCCGACTTCGTCGCCATGCTCCGGCCGTTCCTGAAGTTCGCCGGTGACCAGGAGATCCGCCCCGAGTCCCGGCTGCGCGACCTCGGCCTCGACTCGATGCGCGAGATCGAGCTGCTGTTCGCCGTCGAGGACACGTTCGGCGTGCAGGTGCCCGACGACAAGCTCGTCGACAGCACGTTCGAGACGGGCGGCGGCCTGTGGGCGGTCATCGAGGAGCTGCGCACGCCGGTCGGGGGTGAGCGCCGATGACCGCCGAATGGGTGGACGCCGTCGAGCGGGTCGAGGCCGCGGCCGAGGCCGGGCGCGCCGACACCGACCGGTCCGCGCAGTTCCCGGTCGAGGCGCTGGCCGCCATGCGCCGCTCGGGGCTGCTCGGGCTGACCGTGCCCCAGCGGTACGGCGGCTTCGGCGCGAGCCTCGACGACCTCGTCGACGTCACCGAGCGGCTCGGCCGCACCGACCTGTCGGTCGCGCTCGTCTTCACCATGCACTGCCAGCAGGTCGCCGCGCTCGACGGCTACGGCGGCGACAAGCTGCGCGAGGAGGTGCTGCCGGCGGTCGCCGCCGGGGACGTGTACCTCGCCTCGGTCACCACCGAGCCGGGCAAGGGCGGCCACCTGCTCACCAGCGAGTCGGAGGTGACCGAGGACGAGGGCGTGCTGCGGATCGACCGCGACGCCCCGATCGTCACCGGCGGCCTCCACGCCGACGGGTTCCTCGTCACCACCCGCTCGCCGGGCGCCACCGCCCCCAGCCAGGTCGACCTCGTCTACGCCGGCCGCGACCAGCTCGACCTGGAGGTGCTCGGCGACTGGCAGCCGCTCGGCATGCGGGCCACGCACAGCGTGCCGATGCGGCTGCGCGGCGCGGCACCGCAGTGGCAGGTCATCGGCGGCCACGGCGCGTTCCGCGACATCACGACCGCGGTCTTCGGCCCGCTCGCGCACCTCGGCTGGTCGGCCGCCTGGCTCGGCACCGCCGCGGGTGCGTACTCGCGGCTGCTGCGCCACGCCCGCGGCCCGGCCGGGCGCCGCCAGTTCGACCTCACCTCGGAGCTGGTGCGGCTGCGGCTGGCCGGCGTCCGCGAGCGGCTCGACGTCGTCAACGCCCTGCTGCGGCACACCCTCGCCGTCGTGCGGGCGGCGCCGGACCGCTCGGCCCCGCCGGTACAACTCGTGCTCAACACCCTCAAGGTGCGGGCGGCCGACGAGTGCTTCGCCGCCGTCCACGAGACCGTCGAGCTGGCCGGGCTGCGGCACGGCTACCTCACCGGGTCGCCGCTCGGCCTGGAGCAGGCGTTCCGCGACCTGCGCTCGGCGTCGCTGAACTACGGCAACGACCGGCTGCGGCTGGCCAACGGCGCGCTGACCGCCCTGGACCAGGGGGTGCGCCTTGCTTGAGACCCTGGACCGGGAGGCGCCCGTCGCGGACGACTTCGACGCCGCGCTGCGGATCGCCCTGGACTGCGTCCACCACGACCACCCGCACGCGGTCTGGCGGGCCCTCGGTGCCAACGGCGTGCTCGCCGCGCTCTACCCGCCCGGCGGCCGGCTCGAACCGGACCGCCGCCGGCTCGCGCTGCTGCTGCGCGAGCTCGACGCCCGGTTCCCCCTCGGCGTGGTCCTGTCCGTCTGCGTCCAGGTGGCCACGGTGGTACCGCTGATGTCCGAGGCCGCCGGGCCGCGCGCCGAACGGATCCTCGGCGAGCTGCTGCGCGGCGAGACCGTCGTCGCGCTCGCCGTCACCGACGCCGCCGGGTCCGGCTCCGACCTGCTCGACGCCGCCACCGGCGCCACCCTGACCGGGGACGCGGTGCGGCTCGACGGCGGCAAGGACTGGATCACCAACGCCACCCTGTGCGACCACGCGCTCGTGCTCGCCCGCCACCGCCCGGCCCGGCACTTCACCAGCTTCTGCTGGGTCCTCGTGCCGATGGCCGCGGCCGGCGTGGTCGTGCACCCGGCGTCCCGCACGGCGTTCGCCGGGGCGGGCACCGGGCACCTGCGGTTCACCGGCGTGGCCCTCGACGCCGGGCACCTCGCCGGGCGCCCGGGCCGGGCGATGGCCGCGTTCGCCCGCCAGATCGGCACCGAACGCCTGGCCGGCGCGCTGTGGGCCCGGGCGCTGTGCCGGCGGCAGCTCACCGGCCTGCACGCGTGGCTGCGCGACCGGCCGGCCGGCGGCGGGCGGCTCTGGGACAACCCGGCCGTGCGCGAGCGGTTCGCCCGCTGCGTGCTCGCCCTGGCCCAGCTCGACGCGATCAGCGAGCCGCTGCTGGCGCCGGGCGCCGGGCCGGTCGCCCCGGCCACCGGGATGCTGCTGAAGGCGGCCGCCGGCGAGACCGTCGAGCGGGTGCTCGCCGAGTGCGTGCACCTGCGCGGCGCGGACGCGTTCCGTGACGGCGGCGAGGCCCAGCTGCGCACCGAGGCGGCCATGTTCGCCATCGCCGGCGGTGCCACCGGCGCGATGCTGGCCGGCCTCGCCGACCACGCCGACGAGCTGCTGTCGTCGGGGGCGGGGTCGTGAACGCCCTCGCCGTCGCGCCGGGCGTCTTCGTCGCCGTCGGGGCCGGGCCGGTGGAGCCGCCCCGGACGGCGGGGCCGGGGGCGGTGCGCCGGTGGCGGGCGGCCGAGCGGGCGGCCGCCCGGGCCGTCCTGCGCCGCCTCCTGGCCGCGGTCGCCGGCCCCGACGCGGCCCGGGCGGACCTCGGCACCCGGGTACGCGGCCAGCCGTACCTCATCGGCGAAACGGTCACCGTCAGCCTCTCGCACTCGGGCGGCCTCGTCGCCGCCGCCGTCCACACGGGCGGCGGGATGGTCGGCGTGGACGTGCAGGCGCCGTACCCGGCCGGGGACCGCCTGGCCCGCCGCTGCTGCCCCGCCCTGCTGCGCCTCCCGCCGGCCGACCGGGCCGAGGAGCTCGCCTGGGTCTGGACCGTGCAGGAGGCCTGCGCGAAGGCGACCGGCACCGGCCTGGCGGCCCGGCCCTGGACCATCCCCGTCCCGCCCGGCGCCACCGCCGGCGCCTGGCGGGGCCTGCGCTGGCGCACCCTGCGCGGCCACTGCCGGCTGCCCCTCAGTTGTGCCTACGCCGAACCGAACCGGAAGGGATCGCCGTGACCATGTACCACTGGTTCCGCCGCTCCGTCGAGCGGTCGCCCGACGCGACCGCGCTCGACGTCGGCGGGCAGACGTACACCTACGCGCAGCTGCACGACATCGTCGAACGCCTCGCCGGCGCGATCAGCAGCGCCGGTCCCGCGGCCGTCGGCCTGCTCGCCGCCCGCAGCCTCGCCGCCTACGCCGGCTACCTCGCCGCCCTGCGCGCGGGCGCGGTCGTGGTGCCGCTCAACCCCGCGTTCCCGCCGGTGCGCAACGCCCAGATGTGCCGCGCGGCCGGGGTGTCGCTGATCGTCGTCGACGAGCGCGGCGCCGAGCGGGCCGACGACGTGCGGCTGGACCTGGGTGCCGGCACGCTGTACCTGGCCGGCGGCTGGACCCGCTCGGCCCCGCTGCGCGCGGCCCCGCCGCCGGCCGGGTCGGCCCAGCCCGACGACGTCGCCTACACGCTGTTCACGTCCGGGTCGACCGGCCGGCCCAAGGGCGTGCCGATCCGGCACCGCAACGCCGACGCCTACCTCGCGTACTGCCTGGACCGGTACGAGGCCGGGCCGGGCGACCGGATCTCGCAGACGTTCGACCTCACCTTCGACCCGTCGGTGTTCGACATGTTCGTCGCCTGGGGCAGCGGCGCGACCCTGGTGGTGCCGCAGCCCGACGAGATCCTGACCCCGGTGCGCTGGGTGCGGGAGCGGCGCATCACGCACTGGTTCTCCGTGCCGTCGGTCGTGTCGCTGGCCCGGCGGCTGCGGATGCTGTCGCCCGGGGCGATGCCGTCGCTGCGGTACAGCCTCTTCGCGGGCGAGCCGCTCACCCTCGACCAGGCCGGCGCGTGGGCCGACGCGGCGCCCGCCAGCATCGTGGAGAACCTCTACGGTCCGACCGAGCTGACCGTCACCTGCACCGGCTACCGCCTGCCGGCCCGCCGCGCGGACTGGCCGGACACCGCCAACGGCACCGTGCCGATCGGCGAGGTCCACCCGCACCTCGACGCGTGGGTCCTCGACGACGAGCTGTGCGTCGGGGGACCGCAGTGCTTCGCCGGCTACCTCGACCCGGCCCACGACGCGGGCCGGTTCGTCACCCGCGGCGGCGTGCGCTACTACCGCACCGGCGACCGGGTGCGCCGCGGACAGCCGGGACAGGGCGGGCTGCTGCACTGCGGCCGCCTCGACGACCAGGTGAAGGTCCACGGCTACCGGATCGAGCTGGGCGAGGTGGAGACCGTGCTGCGCGCGCACCCGGGCGTCCTCGACGCCGTCGTGCTCGCCGTGGAGGCGGGGGATTCGACAGTACTGCGGGCGGTGTACACCGGCGACCCGGCCGCCGCGGCGGACCTGCCCGGCGACTGCGCGCGGCGGCTGCCGGCGTACATGGTCCCGGCGCAGGTGCGCCACCTCGACGCGCTGCCGACCAACGCCAACGGCAAGACCGACCGGCGCCGGCTGGCCGAGCTGGTCGGCGCGGGGGAGGCCCGGTGAGCGCCGTGGCCGCGCAAGCGGCCGACAGCCGCCGGTTCCGCTCGATCGCCGGGCGGTTCGCCACCGGCGTCGCCGTGGTCACCTCCTGCGGCGACGGCGGGCCGATCGGCATGACGGTGAACTCGTTCACGACCGTGTCGCTCGACCCGCAGCTGCTGCTCGTCTGTCTCAAGCGGGACTGCCGGCTGCTCGGCGCGGTCGACCGCTCGGGCTGCTTCGCGGTCACCGTCCTCGCCGCCGACCAGCGCCACTGCGCCGCCTGGTTCGCCGACCCGCGCCGCCCGAGCGGCCCGGCCGAGTTCGCCGGCATGCCGGTGCGCCCGGACGGGGAGACCGGCTGCCCGCTGCTCACCGGCGGGGTCGCGTACTTCGGCTGCGGCACCGAACGGGTCGTCGAGGCCGGCGACCACCTCGTGCTCATCGGCGCCGTGCGCACCGCCGGGCTGCTGCGCCGGGAGCCGCCGCTGCTGTTCGTCGACGGGCACTACGCCGGGCTGGGGGAGCAACTGTGACCGATCTGCAGCAGCTCACGCTGCTCGCCGCGCAGGCCGGGAGCTCGGCCATCGGGCGGGTGCTCGCCGAGCGGCGCACCGGCGTCGCCTTCAAGGACGGCCGGGCGCAGGACCCGGTGACGGCCGCCGACCGGGAGAGCGAGCGGGCCATCCGGGCGCTCGTCACGCGGTACCGTGGCGAGGACGCCTTCCTCGGGGAGGAGGACGGCCTGACGCCCGGCCGGTCCGGGCTGCGCTGGATCGTCGACCCGCTCGACGGCACCGTCAACTTCTCCCACGGCCTGCCCCGCTACGCGGTGAGCGTCGCCGTCGCCGACGAGCGCGCCGGGCAGGTCGTCGCCGCGACCATCCTGCAGCCGGCGACCGGCGCCGTGCTCGGCCTGCCGCTCCCGTCCGCCCCGCCCCGGCCGGCCCGGCCCGACCGGGCCCTCGTCGCATTCGCGGTGCCGAACGCGGCCGGTCCGCGCGAGCACGCCTACCGGCTGCTCACCGGTGTCGCGCCGCGCGTGCAGGACCTGCGCAACCACGGCTCCACCGTCTGCGACCTGGCCGCCGTGGCCACCGGCGAGCTCGACGCGTTCGTGAGCTTCGACCCGGCACCGTGGGACGTGGCCGCCGGGGTCGCGCTCGTCGAGGCCGCGGGCGGGCAGACCTGCCGGCGGCGCCGGGCCGACGGCGTCGACGTGCTCGCCACCGGCGCTCCCGCGGTCGTCGCCGCCCTCACCGACTGGCTCGTCCTCGAAGGGAACTGACCCATGTCCGCACCGTCCGCACCGTTCCGTCTCGCCCTGGCCGGGGCCGGCCGCATGGGGCGCACGCACCTGCGCGCCCTCGCCGGCCACCCCGAGGTCACCGTGACCCACGTCGTCGAGCCGGTCGCCGCGGCCGCCGCGCAGTGCGGCCTCCCGGTGTGTCCCGCGGTCGGGGACCTGCCGCCGGACGTCGAGGGCCTGCTCGTCGCCGCGCCGACCGGCTACCACGCCGAGGTCGTCGGCGCCGCCGTGAAGGCCGGCCTGCCCGTGCTGTGCGAGAAGCCGGCGGGGCTCACCCCGGCCCAGATCCGCGCGTCCGGCGAGGCCGCCGCCGCGGCCGGGGTGGCGTTCCAGGTCGCGTACTGGCGCCGGTTCGTCCCCGCGCTGCAGTGCCTCCGCGAGCGTATCGCCGCCGGTGAGCTCGGGGAGGTGCTGTTCGCGTCCGCCGCGCAGTGGGACGGCGCGCCGCCCGCCGTCGCGTTCCGGGCCGGCAGCGGCGGCATCTTCGTCGACATGGGCGTGCACGAGTTCGACGAGCTGCGCTGGCTCACCGGTCAGGACATCACGTCGGTGTCCGCGGTGGCCGCCGGGCCGGTGACCGACCCCGAGGTGCGGGCGGCCGGCAGCGACGTCGACAGCGCGCAGGCCCTGCTGACGCTCTCCGGCGGGGCGACCGCGCTGGTGTCGCTCGGCCGGCACTTCCCGGGCGGCGACTTCGCCGGGATCGAGGTGTACGGCACGAAGGGCCACGTGCGGCTGCCGTTCCTCGACCCGGCCGAGGGCGACGCGGCGATGACCGCGGCGCTGGTCCGGCAGGCCGCGGCGTTCGCCGAGCTGGTCCGCACCGGCCGGGGGGCGGGCGCCGGGGTCGCCGACGCGGTCGCTGCCCTGGAGGCCGCCGAATTGTCTACCGGTTCGATGGAATCTCTCGCCATCTGAAGGCCTGGATCAGAATCCGTCGATCTGGGCAAGACATCGACGGCTTGCTCTACGCCGGTTCGCGGACGGTTCGGGAACGGAGGCAGGGTGCAGTTCAAGGTGCTGGGGCCGCTGGAGGTCGTGGGGGAGTCGGGTCCGGTCGCCATCAGCGGCTCCCGCCGCCGCGCGCTGCTGGCGATCCTGCTCTTCCACGCCGGCCGGCCCGTCCCGCTCGCCCGGCTCGTCGACGGGATCTGGCCCGACGAGCCGCCCGCGTCCGCCGTCTACAACATCCGCACCTACGTCCACGGCCTGCGCCGCATCCTGGCCGGCGCCGGCGACACGCCGGCCCGGCTGGCGCACGAGGCGACCGGGTACCAGCTGCGGGTCGAGCCGGGCGAGCTCGACCTGCTGCGCTTCGAGCAGCTCGCCGAGGACGGGCGGCGGGCCATGCGGTTCGACGAGCCGCGCCAGGCCGCGGACCGGCTCAGCCGCGCGCTGGGGCTGTGGCGCGGCACCCCGCTGGAGGACCTGCCCGGCCTCGGCGCGACCGTGACCGCCACGGCGACGGCGCTGGAGGAGCACCGCTGGGCGGCCGCGTCGGCCCTCGTCGACGCCCGGCTGCGGCTCGGCCAGCACGGCGACCTGCTGCCCGGGCTGCGGCAGCTGGTCGCCGAGCGGCCGCTCGACGAGCGCACCCAGGCCCAGCTGGTCACCGCCCTGGCCCAGGCGGGCCGGGCCGCTGATGCCCTGGAGGCGTACCGCGCGGCCCGCCGGCTCATCGTCGACGAGCTGGGCGTCGAGCCGGGCCCGACGCTGCAGGCGGCCCAGCAGGCGGTGCTCGCCGGCGGCGCGCCCGCGGCGGCCCCGGCCCACCGCCCGAAGGGCCTGCCGATGAAGCCGCCACGGTTCGTCGGCCGGGAGGCCGTGCTCGGCCAGCTCCGCTCGATCGCCGCGTCCGTCGCCGGCGCCTCCGGGGACCCCGGGGACACCGGGGACACCGGCCACGCCACGGTCGTGCTCGTCTCCGGCTCGCCGGGCGTCGGCAAGTCGACCCTGGCCGTGGCGGCCGGCTACCACCTCACCGACCTGTTCCCCGACGGGCAGCTGTTCGCCTGCCTCGACGGCACCACCGCCCCGCGCACCCCGGCCGACCTGCTCGGCGAGCTGCTCATGGAGCTGGGCACCGACCCGGCCGCCGTCCCGGCGGGCTACCGCGAGCGGGCCGCGCTGTTCCGCTGCCTGGTCGCCGGGCGGCGGCTGCTGCTCGTGCTCGACGACGCGGCCGGCGGCGCGCAGCTCAGCCCGCTGCTGCCGGGCGCCGGCCGGTGCCTGGTGCTGGTGACCAGCCGCTCCCGCCTGCTCGATCTGGAGGTCGGCTGGCGGCTCAACCTGGGCCCGCTGGAACACCGCGACGCCGTGGCCCTGCTCGCCAGCACCGCCGGCGAGCAGCGGGTCCAGGCGGCCCCGGACGCCTCCGACCGCATCGCCGCCGCCTGCGAGGAGCTGCCGCTCGCGATCCGCATCGTCGGGGCCCGCCTCGCCGGCCATCCGGGGATGGCGCTGCCGCACCTGGCCGAGCGCCTGGAGGACGAGGAGCGGCGGCTCGAGGAGCTGGCGGTCGGGGCGATGTCGGTGCGCCGCAGCATCCTGGACAGCTACGAGGCGCTCGACCCGGAGGCCCGCGCCGCCCTGCGCGCCCTCGGGACGGCCGACCGGCCGATCACCGGCACGACGGCGTCGGACGTGCTCGGCGTTCCCTCGGCGCAGGCGGACCGGGTGGTCGAGCGCCTCGTGCAGTACAACCTGCTCACCCCGGTCGACGAGGAGCGCTACGAGATGTCGGACCTGCTCCGGCTGGTCGCCCGCGAGCAGTCCCGCTAGCCGCCTACTTGTTCGACTTCGGCAGGCCCGGCGGGTTCACCTGGGAGGTCTGCACCGCCTCGGTGTCGAGGTTGTAGGCCGCCAGCCACTGCTGGTAGACGCCGGTCTCGATGAGGTGGTTGATCGCCTCGGCGAGCGCCTTCACCAGGCCGTTGTCCTTCTTCGTGGTGGCCGCGATGAGGCCCTGCAGGGTCTCGCCGGCGCCGGAGTAGACGCCCGCGTTGCGCACCGCGTCCGGGGTGCCCTGCGTCTGGCTGATCTGGAAGGCGATGCCGGGGTTGGGACCGAAGTAGGCGTCGAGCTGCCCGGAGACGATGGCCTTGAACGTGCTGGGCGTGTCGGCGAAGTACCTGATGTCGAGGGTCTTGCCCTCGCCCTTGAGCTTCTCCTGCCACGCGACCAGGATCTTCTCCTGGTTGGTGCCGGCGCCGACGGCGACCTTGAGCCCGGCGAGCTTCGTATAGTCCTTGTCGAAGTTCCAGGTGTTGCCGGCCTTCACCGCGAAGCCCAGGTTGTCCTGGCGGTACGAGGCGAAGTCGTACTTCTCCTTGCGCTGCTCGGTGTCGGTGATGTTCGAGAAGCCGACCTCGTTCTTGCCGGAGTCGATGCCGACGAAGAGGTTGTCCCAGGTGTCGTTGTTGAACTCGGGCGTGAGGCCGAGGACCGCGGCGACGAGCCGGCCGAGGTCGGGCTCCGCCCCGGTGATCGTCTTGTCGTCGTCGCCGACGAAGGCCAGCGGCGGGAAGCCGGTCGGCAGCGCGCCGAGACCGATGGTGAGCTTGCCGTCCTCCTTGATCGCCTCGGGGACCAGGTCGGCGATGCGCTGCTGCTGCTCGACCTTGAGCTCGGTCGGCTTGGCGACGCCCTTCGCCTGGGCGCCGATGGTCACCGTGCCGCTGCCTGCCCCTGCCTCTGCTTGTGCCTCGTCGCCGTTGCCGCAGGCGGCGAGTCCCGCGACGAGTACGACGGCGGCCGCGAACGTCCTGACGGTACGCATGGATCTCCTTGGTTTCTACAACACCTTCGAGAGGAATTCCCGGGTGCGGGCCTGTTGCGGATGGTCGAGGACCCGGGCCGGCGGGCCCTGTTCGACGATCACGCCGCCGTCGATGAACACCACGGTGTCGGCGACCTCGCGGGCGAAGCCGATCTCGTGGGTGACGATGAGGAGGGTGGTGCCGCTGTCGGCGAGCCGCCGGATCACCGACAGCACCTCGCCGACGAGTTCGGGGTCCAGGGCCGAGGTCGGCTCGTCGAACAGCAGCAGGCCCGGCTCCAGCGCCAGGGCGCGGGCGATCGCGACACGCTGCTGCTGGCCGCCGGAGAGCTGGCGCGGGTAGGCGTCGCCGCGGTCGCCGAGGCCGACCTCGGCCAGCAGCCCGACGGCCCGCTCGCGCGCCTCCGGCCGCGCCAGCCGCTGGTGGGCGACCAGCGGCTCGGCGACGTTGTCCTGGGCGGTGAGGTTGGGGAACAGGTTGAAGCTCTGGGCGACGAAGCCGATCCGGGTCCGTTGCCGGCGCACCGCGCGCTCGGGCAGCTCGTGCAGGTGGTGGCCGCGGACCTCGACGCCGATCAGCTCGCCGTGCACGGCGACGTAGCCGAGATCGGGGCGTTCGAGGTGGTTGATGGTGCGCAGCAGGGTCGACTTGCCGGAGCCCGACGGGCCGAGGACGGCCACGACGTCGCCGGGCCGGACCGTCAGGTCGACGCCCTTGAGCACCTCGCGGAGGCCGAAGGACTTGTGGACGTTGCGGATCTCCAGCGCCGTGCTCATGCGTGTGCCCTCCGGACGAGACGGCCCCAGGAGTCGACGGCGAGGCGGCGCAGCCGCTGGACGGGCGTCGGGGGCAGCGCGTGGACGGAGCCGCGGGCGAAGTACCGCTCGACGTAGAACTGCACGGTCGACAGCGCCGCGGTCAGGATGAGGTACCAGGTCGCGCCGACGATGAGGATCGGCACCAGCGACTCGGGATGCCGCGACTCCAGCACGAACACCGCGCCGAACAGGTCGAGCAGCGACACGTAGTACACCAGCGAGCTGGCCTTGACGAGGCCGACGAGCTGGTTGCCGTACGCCGGGACGATCGAGCGCAGCGCCTGCGGCAGCACGATGCGGCGCAGCTGGCGGGCCCTGGACAGGCCGAGCGCGTTCGCGGCCTCGATCTGGCCGGGCTCGACGGAGAGGATGCCGCCGCGGATCACCTCGGCCGCGTACGCCGCCTCGTTGAGGCCCAGCGCGATGACGCCGATCGCGAGCGGGGTGAGGCTGCTCGTCTGGACCTGGGCAAAGACCGGGCCCCAGGGGATGCCGACGCCGAGGCTCGGGTAGAAGTACGAGAAGTTGAACGTGATGATGAGCAGCAACGGCAGCGGCAGCGCCCGGAAGAACCACACGTAGGCCCACGCGAGGCCGCCGATCAGCGGATTGGTCGACAGCCGCCCGAGCGCGACGACCACGCCGAGCAGCAGCCCGAACAGGGCGCTCAGGGCGACGACCTGCAGCGTGACGACGACGCCGTCGAGGATCGACTCGCGGGTGAAGAACGCCCCGAACTTGTGCCACTCGTAGTGCTCGTTGGTGAAGATGCCGGTGACGAACTGGGCGAGCACCACCAGCGCGGCCGCGCTGACGATCCAGCGCCACGGGCGCAGCCGCGGCGTGACCCGGCGCCGCGCGAGCTCCGGGTCACGCTCCTGGCTGATCGGTGGACGTTGCAGCGTTTGTTCGCTCATGCGAGGGCTCCATCGACTGGGGGCTTGTTGGGAAAGTAGGGAGCCCTGCGGTAAGTTGTCAATCCCTATCGGAAAACTAGCATTTGAGGCAGCCGTGCTCGACAACCCCGCCTGGTACTCGCTGACCGGTCCCCACGCGCACTTCGCGCAGGCCAACGGCTCGGCCCGCCGCTACCACCCGGACGTATCGGTGTTCGTCGGTCTCCCCGACGACCGCGACGAGCGTGTCTGGGCCGACCTCGCGGGTCTCGTCGGCCCCGGCGCCGAGATCCCGCTCACCGGCGCCGAGGTCGCGCCGCCGCCCGACTGGGAGCCGGTGGCCAAGGGCACCGGCGTGCAGATGGTCGACGACGGCATCGACGCCCGCCCCGACCCGGAGGCCGTCGTGCTCGGCGCCGCGGACGCCGCCGAGATGGCGCGGTTGGTGGCGCGGACCAACCCCGGCCCGTGGCGCCCGCGCACGTTCGAGCTCGGCACGTACCTCGGGATCCGCCGCGACGGCCGGCTCGTCGCGATGGCCGGCGAGCGGCTGCACCCGCCGGGCTGGACCGAGATCAGCGCGGTCTGCACCGACGCCGGACATCGCGGCCAAGGGTTGGCCGGACGGCTGGTCCGCGCCGTCGCCCACAACATCCGCTCGCGCGGCGACCAGGTGCTGCTGCACGCGGCCGCGAGCAACACCAACGCCATCCGCCTGTACCGTCAGCTCGGCTTCCGGCTGCGCCGTGAGACGACGTTCGCCGTCTACCGAACGCCCGCTCAGTCGTCGTGAGCGCGGTGGAACCACCAGTCGCCGCGGATGTGGGTCCACCGCTCCTCGGGGAACCGGGCCGGGGGCGGCTGGGGCGTATCGGCCAGGTACGCGTACTCGTAGTTGTACTGCCACGAGGCGTCCCGGAGCTGGACGTAGATGACGCCGCCGCTGGTGCGGACGCGGTCGACCGGCAGCCCGGAGCGCTCGACGGCGTCCGTCACCCGGTCGAAGTCGGCCCTGGCCTGGGCGTCGAACGGCACGATGCCGGGCCCGCACTGCGCGGGCCCGTCGTTGAAGGCGCCGCGGGGGTACTCCAGGATTCGGCACGCCCCGGCCTGCAGCCAGGAGTAGACCCGCAGCTGCTGCACCACCGGCCGGACGGTCCGGTCGAGCCGGTCCACGTCCCCCGGCCACTGCCCGGGCTCGGGCGGCACGCCCGGGACCAGCCGGGCGACCATCTCCCGCACGGTGGCGCTGCCGGGCAGGGTCACCGTGGCGCCGCCGGGCACCGGGATCGGGCCGAGGACCGCCAGCACGAGGTAGGCGAGCGACCCGCTCACCGCGGCGGCCGCGGTGGTGCGCAGCCGGCGCCGGCGGCGCACGGCGCGGCGGGCGCGGGCGGTGACGGCCCAGCCGTCGAACCGGACGGCCGGCAGGCCCGGGGCGCGGGCACGCAGGTGCGCGACGACGGCGTCGTCGGCGGTGGGTTCCATCACGGCCGCCCTGTCTGGAGAAGGGAACGCAGCCGGGCCAGGGCGCGGGCGTTGTGGGACTTGACGGTGCCGACCGAGATGCCGAGCTCGGACGCGGTCTCGGCCTCGGTGAGGTCGAGCAGGTGCCGCAGCACGACGACCCGCCGCTGCGCGAGCGGCAGCTCGGCGAGGGCCACGACCACCTCGTTGCGGTCGTCCGCCGCGCCGGCGTGGTCGGGCGCCGCGCGCTCGGGCGGCGCTTCGGTCAGCACCTCGCGTCGCGTGCTTCGCCAGCGGTCGATGCGCAGGTTGACGAGGACCTTGCGGGCATACGCCCGCGGGTCGGCGGCGACGGCCCGGTCCCAGGCCCGGTAGGTCCGCTCGAACGCGGTCTGCACCAGGTCCTCCGCGTGGCCGCGGTCGCCGGACAGCAGCAGCGCGACCCGGAGCAGGTACGGCCCGGCATCGGCGACGAACGCCGCGAACTGCGCGTCCCGCCCACCGGACCACTGCACCTCGACGCGAGGCATGCTCATACCATCCACCACGTGCCGGCGGCCGCAATGGTTGTCATCCTCCGCGACGCCGGCCCGCCGGAGCGCCCACCGGCGGCAAGGTTCTCCTGATGCCTCAAGATTTCGTCAATCCCGGCATTGACGTAAAACGTTGTCTCGACGATGTCCGATAGATTGCTCGCAATCCGCGGACCAGTAAGGCAACTCCAGGTTCTTGATGCCAATGGAGGGCGCTGTGCCCAAGTCGAGACAATGGCTCATCAGGACAATCACCCCACTCCTCATCGCCGGCGCACTCATCGTTCCCGGTGCGACGCCCGCCGGCGCAGACCCCGGTCACTGCTGGCGGGCGGGCGCCGGGCCGATCTCCAACGTCCCGAACGGCTACCTGTACCAGATCAAGAACATCTGCAGCTCGGCCATCAAGATCAAGATCGTGTTCTCCGACGGATCGAAGGGGTCGTGCCTGAGTATCAGCGGGCTCTACCACCGCTGGTACGCCTCTCGCAGGGTCTATTCCTACTGGTCCGGCGTCAACTGTTAGGGGGAGCCCGTGAACCTGTCGAGGAAAGTGCTCACCGGTCTGGCGGTCGCCGCCACCGGTCTGGCGATGAGCGTGGCGGCACCGGGCTCGCCCGCTCAGGCGGACTCCGGCTTCTGCGGGGTGCGCGACACCGGGCCGGCCGTCAACAACAACACCAGCTTCTACTACGTCGTGCGCAACAAATGCGCTAAGAAGTGGTCGATGCGCATCGTCGTGCAGGGCCACAAACTGTATTGCCAATCCATTCCGGCCAAGGGTTACGCCGCCTGGACGACCATTTATTTCGACTACAACTGGTCCATCCAGGCCTGCTGACCGAATCGGGCCGCACGGCCACCGCGCACATCCCGGTGACCGTGCGGCCGCGGCGATGTTCTCCTGAACGGACGGGTGTCCTGCGGTGCTCCCGGGTGGCCGCGCTGCCCGCGCCGGAGCCGGACGAGGAGGTCGTCGCGGCGACGGTGACGGTCCACGGCCGGCCGGTCGTCGTGGCCGTGCCGCGGCGCGCGCCGAGCCGCCCGGCCGTGGCGTCTGCCTAGCTTCGGAACGCGTGGCGGTACGCGGCCGGCGTCGTGTCGAGGGCGTCGCGGAAGCGGCGGCGCAGGTTCACCGCGGAGGACAGGCCTACGCGCTTGGCGATCGTCTCGACCGGCAGGTCGGTCTCCTCCAGCAGGGCCCGGGTGCTCGCCAGGCGCCGGTCGAGCAGCCAACGGCCCGGCGAGGTGCCGAGCTGCTCGGCGAAGTGACGGTTGAGGGTGCGCGGTGACAGGCCCGACCGGGCCGCCAGGTCCTGCAGCGTCAGCGGCCGGTCGAGGTTCGCGATCATCCAGTCGAGCAGCGGGGCGAGCGAGTCGGGGACCGGGCCGGTCGTCGGCAGCGCCGGGAACTGGCGCTGGCGGCCCTCCCGGTGCGGCGCCGCGGACAGCTGGCGGCCGATGCGCATGGCCAGGGCCGCGCCGTGCTCGCGCCGCACCTGGTTGAGGCACAGGTCCACGGTCGTGGCCGAGGCGCCGGCCGTCGCCACGTCGCCGTGGTCGACGTAGAGCACCGTCGCGTCGGCGCGGACCCGCGGGTAGTGCCGGGCCAGCTCGCCGGTGAGCTCCCAGTGCACCGCGGCCTTGCGCCCGTCGAGCAGGCCCAGGCTGGCCGGGACGAACACGCCCGAGCAGACCGCGACGATGCGGGCGCCGCGGGTGTGCGCGGCCAGGACGGCGTCGCCGAGCTCGGGCGAGATCCGCGGCCCGTGGCACCAGCTCGCGATGAGGATCGTGTCGGCCGCGGCGAGCGCCTCCAGCCCGGCCCCGACGAGGATGTCGGCGCCGATCGTCGTCGGCAGCAGCCCCGGCCGCTCGGCACACAGCCGGAACGTGTAGTGCTGCGGGATCTCCTCCCCGTGGTACCCGAACACGGCCGACGCGCAGGTCACCGGGTACATCTCCTGGCCCCGGCCGACCAGCGCCACGACCCGATGTTTCCTCATGGCTTCGTCACGGCTTCCTCATGGCGTGAATGTACCCAATGATGGCCCTCCCGGCGCCTGTGCTTTTCGGCCACCGCGACGAGAATCGCTGATCATGGAGTTCGTCCGATGACCGCTGTCGTCGACCGCGGCCCGGTCACGCGCGCCCCGAAGGCGCTCTGGACCAGGGATTTCACGTTGTACTTCACCGCCCGCGTGGTCTCGCTGCTGGGCGACGCGATGATGCCGGTCGCGGCGGCGCTGGCGGTCGGCGCCGTCTACGGGGTCTCGGGCGTTGGGTACGTTCTTGCCGTCTGGACCGCCCCGTATGTCCTGTTCGTTGTGTTCGGCGGCGTCTTCTCCGACCGCATCGGCGCGCAGGCGATGATGGTCGGCGCCGACGTCGTCCGCGTGGTCACGCAGGGTGCCCTGGCCGTGGCGTTCTTCGCCGGCACCCCGCCGATGTGGCTGCTGCTGGTCGCTTCGGCCCTCGCCGGTACCGCTGCCGCCATGTTCCAGCCGGGCGTCAACGGCATGGTCCCGCAGGTCGCCCGCGACCCGCAGCGAGCCAACGGCACCCTGAAGATCGCCGACGCGGTGACCCAGCTCGCCGGCCCGGTCCTGGCCGGCCTCCTGATGGCCTTCGCCGGCGCGGGCCCCGTGTACGCCGTCGACGCGGGGACGTTCCTGCTGAGCGGCCTGTGCCTCGCCCTGATCCGCCGCGCTTGCGCCGCCCGTCACCGCGGGGACTCGACGGTGCTGCGCGACCTGCGCCGCGGCTGGCAGGAGTTCCGCTCCCGCAGCTGGATGTGGTCGGTGATCGTCGTGTGGGTCTTCTTCGGCCTGTTCGTCTTCGGCCCGTACATCCCCCTGGGCTCCACGCTCATCAGCGACCGTCTCGGCGACGCCGCCTACGGCTGGACCATGGCCGGCCTGGGCGCCGGCACGGTGATCGGCGGCCTGGTCGCGATCCGCTTCCGCCCGGCCCGCCCGCTCGCGGCCGGGGCGCTGGCCCTGACCGGCTTCGTGGCCATCCCGCTGACCATCGTCCTGGAACCCCCGCTGCCCGCGCTGGTCGCCGGCCACCTCCTGGGCGGCGCCGCCTGGGCGTTCTGGTCGGTGATGTGGTCGACGAGCGTCCAGACCCTGGTGGCCCCGGAGGTGCTCAACCGCGTCACCGCGTACGAGGTGGCCGGCTCGGTGTCGGGCGTCGCGGCCGGCCAGGCTCTGGTCGGCCCGGTATCGACGGTGGTGGCTCCGCGCGACCTCCTGCTGGTGGCCACCTTGGTGACCGCGGCCGTATGCGCCGCCCTCCTGCTGATCCGCCCGGTCCGCCGCCTCCGCCGCGCCTAGCGGCGCACCTGCCGTTCGACAAGCCCGGACTCGTACGCAAGCATCACCAGCTGCGCCCGGGTCGCCGCACCCAGCTTCGTCAGCAGGTGCCCGATGTGGGTCTTCACGGTCGTCTGCCCGACGTGCAGCCGCTCGCCGATCTCCGAGTTCGACAGCCCGCGAGCGATGAGCACCAGCACCTCACGTTCGCGGGCGGTGACCCCGGCCAACTCGACCGGCGGCGCGAGCACGGCGGGGGCGGCCCGAGCGAACTCGTCGATGAGCCGGCGCGTCACCGCCGGCGCCAGCAGGGCCTCACCGGCCGCCACGACCTCGACCGCCCGCAGCACCTCGGCGGGCGCAGCGTCCTTGAGCAGGAACCCGCTCGCTCCGGCCCGCAGCGCCGCGAACACGTACGCATCCAGATCGAACATGGTCAACATGATCACGCGGACGGCCGAGGTGGCGGTGATCTCCCGGGTAGCCTCGATTCCGTCCATGTCAGGCATGCGGACGTCCATCAGAATGACATCGGGCCGCGTCTGCTCGGCAAGCCGCACGGCCTCGACACCGGTGCCGGCCTCGCCGACCACGTCCATGCCGGACGTCTCCAGCAGCACCCGGAAACTGCCCCGCAGCAACGCCTGGTCGTCGGCCACGAGCACGCGGATCGACGCCGTCACGCGACCTCCCGGGCGACGGGCAGCAGCGCCCGGCCACCGTCCGTGAGTGCGTGCATCGACGCCGTCACGCGGGCTCCTCGTGGTACGGAATCGTCGCCAGCACCCGGAAACCACCCTCCGGCCGGGGACCGGCGCTGAACGTGCCGCCATACGCGGCGATCCGCTCCCGCATGCCGACCAGTCCGTGCCCACCGAGGCGCGGGCCAGGCGGCACGCCGCCCTCCGGCCGGCCGTCGTCGCACACCTCGACGCTCACCTCCCGCTCCTCCGCCGTCACACCCACCCGGCAACGCGTCGGCGCCGCGTGCTTCACCACGTTGGTCAGCGCCTCCTGCACGATGCGGTACACCGGAAGCTCCAGCGCGGCGGGTAATCGCTCGGTGTCCCGCAGCGTGACGTCGACCGTCACGCCGGCGGTCGCGGCCCGCCGGGTCAGCGCGGGCAGGGCGGCCATCCCGGGCGGTGCCGTCTCGGGCTCGCCTTCCCTGCGGAGCACCCCGAGCAGGTATCGCATCTCGGCCAGCGCACCCTTGCTGGTGGTCTCGATGACCCGCAGCGCGTCCCGCACCTCGTCGGGCCGCCGGTCGGCCACGTGCCCGGCCACGGCCGCCTTGATCGCGATGACGCCCATGCTGTGCGCGACGCTGTCGTGCAGCTCGCGGGCGATCCGCAACCGCTCCTCGGCGACCGCGCCGCGAGCCGCCTGCTCCGCGGCCCGCTGCGCGGACAGCCGCCGGTCGCGGACGATCTGCCCGGCCGTCCAGGCGCAGGCCAGCACCGCCGCGAGCAGGGCCAGCGCCTGCGGCCGGCCGATCCACCAGCCGGGCACGCCGCGCGGGCTGCCGACCGCGGTGAGCAGGCCCAGCCCGCCCAGGCTCGCCAGCACCGCGGTGACGGTGCGCACGCGGCGCGGCCGCGGGGTGACGGACGAGCAGTGGAACATCGCATATCCGGCGGCGGCGAACGGCAGCTGCGCCAGGTCCAGCATCGACCAGCCCAGCGACGCGGCGAGCACGACGCCGAACACCAGCCGCGGCCGGATCCGGACGGCCGCGATCGGCAGCGCGGCGGCGGCCGCCAGCAGCCCCCGGGCCCACGCCGCCGCGCCGTGCTGACCGGCGACCGCGGTCAGGACGAACGCGACCGCCGCGATCGCGGCGGCCAGGCCGTCGAGCGCGATCAGGAGGCGGCGGTGCATCTCGTCCACCGCTTCACCGTATGCGGGGCGGTCGGGCCGCGCGTCGGACCACGGTAGGACTTCGGAAATCGGACCACGGTTGGATGTGCCGGGCGGCGCCGCCGGGCAGCCTTGGGCCCGTGATTGAGGTCCGCGAGGTTTCCAAGTGGTATGGCCGGATTCAGGCCGTCGACGCGCTCACCTTCACCGTCCGCCCGGGACGCGTGACGGGGTTTCTCGGCCCGAACGGCGCCGGCAAGTCCACGACCATGCGCATGATCGTCGGCCTGGCCCGGCCGAGCGCCGGCGAGACCCGCGTCGGCGGCCGGCCGTATGAGGGGCTCACGCACCCGCTCACCCACGTCGGCGCGCTGCTGGAGGCCGACGCCCTGCACCCCGGCCGCACCGCGTCGGACCATCTGCTGTGGCTGGCCCAGAGCAACGGCATCGGCCGCACCAGGGTCCGCCAGGTGCTCGGCCAGCTCGGCCTCGACGGGGTGGCCCGGCGGCGGGTCCGCGGCTTCTCCCTCGGCATGCGCCAGCGCCTGGGCCTCGCGGCGGCGCTGCTCGGCGACCCACCCGTCCTGCTGCTCGACGAGCCGGTCAACGGCCTCGACCCGGAGGGCGTGCGCTGGCTGCGCCAGCTGACGCGCTCCCTCGCCGCTGAGGGCCGCACGGTCTTCGTGTCCAGCCACCTCATGAGCGAGATGGCGATCACCGCCGACCACCTGATCGTTATCGGTCAAGGCCGTCTGCTGGCCGACGCGCCGCTCGCGTCGTTCGTCGGTGACGGGACGTCCCTCGAGGATGCATACCTTCGGCTGCAGGAGCGTGCCCGATGACCGCCGTGCTGCTGTCCGAGTGGACGAAGCTGCGCACGATCCGCTCCACGGTGTGGACCCTGGCGCTCACCTTCCTGATCAGTGTCGGTCTCGCGGCCGCCAGCGGGTTCTCCGTCCGCAACGCGTATGAGAGCGGCAACGCGGCGATGGTCCGCCCCGACTTCGACCCGGTCTATTCCGGCTTCGTGGGCCTGTTGTACGGCCAGCTGGCGCTCATCGCCTTCGGCGCCCTGCTGGTGACGAGCGAGTACGGCACCGGGACCATGCGGGCGACGCTGGCCGCGGTCCCGCAGCGGGGCCGGGCATACGCGGGCAAACTGCTCGTCGGGTGCGCCGCCGCGCTGGTGGTCGCCGTGGCCACGGCGCTCGTGTCCTGGCCGGTCAACCAGGCCGGCCTGGGCCCCTACGGCACCTCGATGGCCGCGCCGGGCGTGCCCCGCGCGCTGGCCGGTGCGGCTGTCTATCTCACCCTGATCTGCGCGTTCTCGGCGGGCGTGGCCGCGATCCTGCGCAGCAGCGCGCTGACGCTGGGCATCCTGATCCCGCTGTTCTTCATCGTCGGCCCCATCCTGAGCCGCATCCCGGGCGTGTCCGCGGTCGCCCGCTACCTGCCCGACCAGGCGGGCCAGCGCATGATGGACACCACGAACCCGTTACCGGACGCGCTGGTCCTGACGGCCTGGACGGCGGCCGCGGCGGGCGCGGGCTACGCACTGGTGCGCCACCGCGACGCCTGAGCCGACGCGGAACCCCGCCACCGCCGATGCCGATGCCGACGCCGACGCGGAAGCTGGCGCTGACGCCGATGCCGGACGCTGATGCTGGCGTGGAACGCGGACGCTGACGCGGAACGCTGGCGCTGACGCGGAACGCTGGCGCTGACGCGGAACGCTGGCGCTGACGCGGAACGCTGGCGCTGACGCGGAACGCGTGGCCCGGGCGGCACGGGAAGCGGGCCGGACGGATGAGCCCGGCGGTGCCGCCGATCCCCACCATGGTGGACAGACCCGCCGCGGTTCGCCGCGGCCACGGGGAGGGAGCGGGCCACGGTGCGTCGCAGGTGGACGGCTCGACGGTGGACGGTGCTGCTGACCGGCGGCGGCGCCGCGGCCGGCATGGTCGCGATGGCGATCTTCGGCAACCAGGCGTACGACAACGGCCGCCTCCAGTGGCTGTGGCTGGCCGGGGCGGCAGTGTCAGCCGCGGCCAGCGTGTGGATCGCCGCCCTGCAGCAGCGGGTGCCGCCCCGGGCGGCGCTCGCCGTCGTCGACGAGCGTGGCCGCCCCCGCCTGCTGTCCGAGGCGAGCCTCGCCGAGCTCGGCGTGCACCCCAACCGTTTCGACGCCGTCAGGGACGTGGCCCGCGACGTCGGTCCGGAAGCGGCGCCGTACGCGGCACGTGACGTCGATGAGGAGATCGTTGCCGCGCTCAGTTCGGCGGTCACGGTGGTGCTCGTGCACGGGGTCCGGCTCGCCGGGGCCAGCCGGAGCCTGGCCCACCACGCCCGGCGGCTGCTGCCTGGCCATCGGGTGCTGGTGTATCGGCCCGACCCCGACGTCACCGTCCCGCAGCTGGTGGCGCACGCCTCCCGCTGGGCCGCCGACGCGCCCGGGGCGGTGCTGTGGCTCGACGCGCTCGACCCCGCCCAGGTCGCCCAGCTGGACGCCGCCGTGCTGAGCACGCTCCCAAGCGGGCTGCGGATCTGCGCGACCGCCGAGTCGACCCTGGTGACCGGCACGCAGGTCCCGGCCCGCGTCGCCGCGGCGCTGCGCGAGCACGCGACGCTGATCCGGCTGGCGCCGCTGTCGGAGACGGAACGCCAAGTGGTGCGGGACCTGCTGGCGTACCAGTCGATCGGTCCGGCCCTCGACGAGCCGGACCCGCCGCCGCTCGGCCGCCTGCTCGTCGCTCTCGACTCCATGGGCGACGATCTGCTGACCGGGAGCGAGGACAGCCGGCACCGGCAGGCGCTGATCCGGGTGGTGACCGACTGGCAGCGCATCGGCCTGCCCGGCAGCCTCGACCGGAAGGTCCTGTTCGACCTGTACGGCCGCTGCTGGCGGCAGCTGACCGGCGCCGGCCCGGCCGCCCAGGTCTCCCGAAGCCGGTTCCGCGCCGCCCGCGCCTGGGCCGAGCGGCCCACCGACAGCCGCCCGTGGCTGATCGACGAGGTCGCCGGCGGGCACACCAGGCCGCATCCCCTGCTCGGCGTGCTCGCCGACGCGCCCGGCGACGGCTGGGAGACGACCGACGCCGTCTGGGAGTACGCCGTCGAGACCCTCGCCGGCGCCGAGCGGGTCCGCGTGGCGCTCGGCGCCTACGACCGCGGCGACCACCGGCACACCCGCGAGCTGCTGGCGGGTGTCGACGACACCGGCCTCGACCCGGCCGACCGCAACACTCTGGCCAACGTGTTCTTCACCCTCGGCGTCGAGCTGTACCTCGCCGGCGACCTGGCCGGCGCCCGTCCTTGGTGGACTCGCGCCGCCGGCACCGGGCACCCGGACATCGCACCCGCGGCCATGGCCAACCTCGGCGAACTGGAACGCGTCGCAGGCACCACCGACGAGGCTCGTCGATGGTTCACCGCCGCGATCGAGACCCGGCATCGCGAATACGCGCCCAAGGCCATGTTCCAGCGCGCGAACCTGGAGCAGGCGCAGGGCCGGCCCGCCGACGCTCGCCGCTGGTGGCTGCGCACGCTCGACACCGGTCACCCGGACTACGCGCCGATGGCCATGGTCCGGTTGGGCGGTCTCGCCTCGGACCAGGGGCAGATCGATGAGACTCGTCGCTGGTTCCGGCGGGCCGCCGAGTCCGGGCACCGGGCCGCGGCATCGATCGCCATGAGCGACCTCGCCGTCCTGGAGAGGGAGCAGGGCAATGACGACGAGGCCCGGCGTTGGTGGGAGCGCACCGCCGGCACCGGTTACCCGGACGTGGCACCCCGCGCGATGCGCAATCTGGGCAACTGGTGGAAGGCGCGTGGGAACGCGGCCCAGGCCCGCCACTGGTGGGAGCGAGCCGTCGACACCGGCGATGCGGAGCAGGCGCCGGTGTGCATGTTCAACCTGGGTGTGCTGGAACGGGACCGGGGCGACGCGGGCGCGGCCCGCCGCTGGTTCATGGCCGCCGTCGGCACCGGCCACCCGGAGCAGGGGCCGAAGGCCATGATCAGCCTCGGTGGCCTGGAGTCGGACGAGCACGACCCGGACGAGGCCCGCCGCTGGTTCCTTCGTGCGGCGGAGACCGGCGACCCCGAGCACGCGCCGCACGCCCTGTACAACCTCGGTGTCCTGGAGCGGGCGCGGCGGGACCTTCTCGAGGCGGAGCAGTGCTGGCTGCGTGCCGCGGCCACCGAGCACCCGGAGTTCGGCGCCAAGGCGATGCTGAATCTCGGCGCCGTCTGGCACCAGCGGGCGAACGTGCCCGAAGCCCGCCGGTGGTGGACCCGCGCCGCCGGGACCGACCACGCGGAGGCAGCCGCGATCGCCATGCTCAACCTCGCCGTCCTCGAGGGCGAACAGGGCAACCCCGGGGCGGTCCGGCACTGGCTGACCCGGGCCGCCGGCGGCAACCACCCCGAACTGGCCGCCAGAGCAATGCTGCAGCTCAGCGCGCTTGAGGTCGAACAGGGCGACGCGGACGAGGCCTACCGGTGGCTGGTGACGGCGGCCGAGCAGTCCGGTTCGACGCTGATCGCGGCGCAGGCCGCGGTCATTCTCGGCAACCTGGAGTACGGGCACGGCCGGGCGGCCGAGGCGGTCCGCTGGTACGAGCGGGCGGTGGCGTCCGAGCACCGTGGCATGGCGAACGAGGCCGCCGAGGGCCTCGAACGTATCCGGCGCGAGCTGGCCGGAGCGTAGGACCGAGCCTAGGCTCCGGCGGCGGCCGGGCGGCGGCGCTTGCGGACCTCGGTCCCGCGGTCCCAGACGAGCCGGTTGACGGCGTCCGATCCAGGGTGCCCGCCAGCTGCCCACGGGCTCGTCCCGCCGGGCGCGCTCGGCGGCGACGGCGGCGTCCAGGCCGTGGGTGTGCCAACGGACGGTCCCGTCGGGGGCGCCGCGCAACGGCAACTGCCGTCGCAGCTCGCGCGCGGCCTTGTAGGTGAACGGCGTGAGCAGGGCCGGCGCGGCCTCGGCGTCGAACGGGTTGGTGTGAAGGTGCGGCCGGTCGATGAGCACGATCGTCCCGGGCACGCGCTGGTAGGCCAGGCCCCACAGCAGCCGGCCCACCGGGGGCCGAGCCGTGAGACGCCGGTCACAGCCGGGGGGTGGCGCGTCACGTTCGGCCGGGCTGGATCGCTCTCAGGGCCATGAGCGAACCCACCACGCAGGTGTTCAGTGACCATCGGGAGCTGTTGTTCTCCGTGGTCTACAACATCCTCGGCAGTGTCGCCGACACCGAGGACGTCCTGCAGGAGACCTGGCTGGCCTGGACCGGGCGGAGCCCAGGGGGCGAACCCGTCGAGAACCCCCGTGCCTACCTGGTGCGCGTCGCCGTCAACCGGGCGCTCGCTCAGCAGGCGGCCATCAGCCGGCGGCGCGAGACCTACGTCGGGCCGTGGCTGCCCGAGCCTATCGTGCGGCCGCTGGACCAGCGCATCGACGAGCAGGAGTCGGTGTCGATGGCCATGCTCGTGGTACTCGAGACGCTCACGCCGCTCGAGCGGGCCGTGTTCGTGCTGCACGAGGTGTTCGGGTACCCGCACACCGAGGTCGCCGACATCCTCGGGCGCAGCGCCGCCGCCGTGCGGCAGGTGGCGCACCGGGCGCGGGAGCACGTGCAGGCGCGGCGACCCCGGTTCGAGCCCGATCCGCGGGTGCAGCAGGAGGCGACCGAGCGGTTCCTGGCCGCGGCGCTCGGCGGGGACCTCGACGCGCTCATGGAGATCCTCGCGCCCGAGGTGACCCTCTGGGGCGACGGCGGCGGTCACGGGCAGGGGGCCGGCGGGCAGCGGCCGCTGCAGGGGCGGGACAGGGTCGCCCGGCTGATCGCGGGGCTCGCGTCCCGCTCCGGCGAGGGGCTCGACGTGCGGTACCGCAGCGTCAACGGCGAACCGTCGGCGCTGCTGTTCGCGGGGGACCTGCCCTACGCGGTCGTCACCCTCGACCTCACGCCGGACGGCCGGCACGTCAACGGCATCTATGTCGTCGCCAACCCCGACAAACTCACCAACGCCGACTAGGAGCCGTCCATGCGCATCGCAAAGTGGGTCGTCGTCGCCGTCTGGGTCGCCGTGCTGGTGCCGGCGCTGCTGCTGGCCGGCCGGCTCGGCGACGTGGAGGAGAACGACAACGCGGCGTGGCTGCCCGGCGACGCCGAGTCGACCGCGGTCGTCGAGCGGGCCGCGCGGTTCCAGCCGGCCGACACCGTGCCGGCCATCGTCGTCTACGACCGGCAGTCGGGGGTGACCGGCGCCGACCTCGCCAAGGCCCGCGCCGATGCCGAGGCGTTCACCCGCCTCGACGGCGTCGTGGGGCAGCCGCAGGGCCCGGTCGCGTCCGACGACGGCAAGGCCATCCAGACCGTCGTGCAGGTGCACAAGGACAGCGAGGGCTGGGCCGGCATCGGCCGGATCGTCGACGCGATCACCGAGGTCGGCGAGGCGGACGCGAACGGGCTCGGCTTCCACGTCACCGGGCCGGCCGGCCAGGCGTCCGACTCGATCAAGGCGTTCAGCGGGGGCGGCGGGCTCACCGCCATCACCGCGGTGGTCGTCGTGGCGATCCTGCTGCTCACGTACCGCAGCCCGCTCCTACCGCTGCTGCCGCTGCTCACCGCCGGCGCCGCGCTGGTGACGTCGGAGGCGGTGATCTACCTGCTGGCCGAGCACGCCGGCCTGACCGTGAACACGCAGACGAGCTTCATCCTGACCGTGCTCGTCTTCGGCGCCGCGACGGACTACGCGTTGCTGCTCATCTCGCGGTACCGCGAGGAGCTCCGCCACCACGAGGACCGCCACGAGGCGATGGCCAAGGCGCTGCGCCGCTCCGGTCCGGCGATCGTCGCCAGCGCCGCGACCGTCGCCGTGAGCCTGCTGCTGTTGCTGCTCGCCTCGCTCAACTCGACGCAGGGGCTCGGCCCGGCCTGCGCGATCGGCATCCTCGTCGGGCTGGTCGCCATGGTGACGCTCATGCCGGCGCTGCTGGTCAGCTGCGGCCGCTGGATCTTCTGGCCGATGAAGCCGGCGAAGCCAATGAACCCGGCGGAGCCGACGGAGCCGGTGGACGGAACCGCCAGGAGATGGACGCGCATCGGCGCCGCGATCGAACGCCGGCCGCGCACCGTGTGGATCGGCACCGCCGTCGTCCTCGGCGCCATGGCGCTCGGCATGACGGCGCTCAAGGCCGACGGCCTGTCCGCCGCCGACCAGTTCACCGGCCGGCCGTCGACGGTCGTCGGCGGGGAGATCCAGGCGAGGCACTTCCCGGCCGGCTCGGGCGACCCGGTGTACGTGGTCGCGAACGCCGCGCAGGCGGAGCAGGTGCGGGCCGCGCTGGCCTCCGTGCCCGGGATCGCCGCGGTCGCCCCGCCGGTGGTGAAGGACGGCGCCGCGTTGCTGCTCGCGGAGCTGCGGGACGATCCCAGCAGTACCGCTGCATCGAAAACGGTCGAACAAGCCCGTGCTGCCGTGCACCGCGTCGACGGGGCGCACGCGCAGGTCGGCGGCAACACGGCCGTCATGCTCGACACCCAGACGGCCGCCGCCCGCGACTCCCGGGTCATCATCCCGATCGTCCTGGTGACGGTGTTCCTCATCCTCGCCGTGCTGCTGCGGGCGATCGTCGCCCCGCTGCTGCTCATGGCGACGGTGGTGCTGTCGTTCGCGGCCGCCCTGGGCGTGAGCGGACTGGTGTTCACGCACGTGTTCCACTTCGGCGGCGCGGAGGCGTCGTTCCCGCTGCTGACGTTCGTGTTCCTGGTCGCGCTCGGGATCGACTACAACATCTTCCTGGTGACGCGGGTGCGCGAGGAGGCTCAGCGGCACGGCACCCGCCGCGGCGCGCTGACCGGCCTCTCGGCGACGGGCGGGGTGATCACCTCGGCCGGGCTGGTGCTGGCGGGCACGTTCGCGGCCATGGGCTCGCTGCCCCTGGTGTTCGCGGCGGAGCTCGGTTTCGCGGTGGCGTTCGGTGTACTGCTGGACACGCTGGTCGTCCGCTCGGTCCTCGTCACCGCGCTGACCCTCGACGTGGGCCACCGCATGTGGTGGCCCAGCCGGCTGGCCTCACCGGGTGAGGTACGCGAGCACCGCGAGCACCCGGCGGTGGGTGTCGTCGGAGTCCACCAGCCCTAGCTTCTGGAAGATCGCCCGCATGTGCGTCTCGACGGTCCGCTCGGTGACCACGAGCCGCGCGGCGAGCGCCGCGTTGGACCAGCCCTCGGCGACCAGGCCGAGCACCTCCCGCTCGCGGGCGGTGAGCGCGGCGAGCCCGTCGTCGCGCAGCAGGGCTCCGACCAGCGCCGGGTCGAGCGCGGAGCCGCCCGCGCCGACCCGGCGCACCGCGTCGAGGAAGTCGTCGACGCGCAGCACCCGGTCCTTCAGCAGGTACCCGAACGCGCCCGTCGGCACCAGCTCCACCGCGTGCTGCCGGACGACGTGCTGGGACAGCAGCAGGATCGGCAGCGCCGGGTGCTCGGCGCGCAGCTGCCGGGCGGCCCGGGCGCCGTCGTCGGTCATCTGCGGCGGCATCCGGACGTCGACCACGATGAGGTCGGGCCGCTCGGCCCGCACGGCGTCGACGAGCGCGCCGGCGTCGCCGACCGCGGCCGCGATCTCGTGCCCGGCCTCGGTCAGCAGCCGGGTCAGGCCCTCGCGGAACAGCACCGAGTCCTCGGCGACGACGATGCGCACGGCTACACCTCGGCCCGCACGACGGTGCCCGCCCCGGCCGGGCTGACGATCTCGATGCGGCCGCCGAGCGCCGCGACCCGGTCGCCGAGCGCGGTCAGCCCGAACCCGGCCACCGCCCCGCCGCGCCCGTCGTCGTCGACCTGGACGTGCAGTCGCGTGGCTTCCTGGCGCACCGAGACACCGATGCGCGTCGCCCCGGCGTGCTTGAGCGCGTTGGCGAGGCACTCGGCGATCACGTAGTACGCCGTGGTGGCGGCCGCCTCGCTCACGTCGGCGCCGTCGACCCGCAGGTCGACCGGCACGGGGGAGTCGCGCACCAGGTCGCCGACCGCCGCGGCGAGGCCCTCGTCGAGCCGGCTCGGCCGCATGCCGTGGGCGATGCGGCGCAGCTCGGCGACCGTCGCCTCGAGGGCGGCCACCGCCGCGTCCAGCTCGGCCTGGATCGGCCCGTCCGCCGCCAGCGTCCGCTGCACCGACCGCAGCCGCATGCCGACGGCGAGGATCCGCTGCTGCGCCCCGTCGTGCAGGTCGCGCTCCAGCCGCTGCCGCTCCTCGGTGACCGCCTCCACCAGCCGCGCGCGGCTGGTCCGCGCGTCCTGCAGCGCCTGCCGCAGCTCGACGCGCAGCCGGCTCACCTCGATCGGCAGCCGCGCCTCCACGGCGAGCTCGCGGGCCTGCCGCCGCCGGCGCGCGGTCGACCGGCCCAGCACGAGCGCGCCGACGTCGGCGTCCCGCGCCGCCAGCGGCAGCAGATGCTCCGGTGGTACCGCCACCGGCGCGCCGGCCAGGTCGACGTACCCGTCGGCGCCGGGCAGCCGCAGCAGCACCCGCAGCCCCGGGTCGCCGAGACCGGCCCGCAGCGCCGCCTCGACCTCCTCCGGCTGGGCCCGCCCGTCCCGCACCGCGCCGACGAACCGCCGGACCGACGCCACCATGACGGTCCGCTCCCGGTCGAGCAGGCGCCCGGCCGCGCCGTGCACCCGCCGGTGCAGCGGCAGCAGCGCCAGCGCGGTGACGAACGCGGCCGCCGTGATGCCGACCCGGTCGTCGGCCCGCGCGCTCACCTGCGCGACGCCGAGCACGACGAGCGCGAACACCCCGGCCGACACGATCGACGTGACGAGCCAGGACACGGTCTCGTTGAGCAGCCGGTCGACGTCGAGCAGGTCGTGGCGCAGGATCGCGATCGCCACGGTCGCCGGCACCAGGAGCACCATCGCGGCGAGGAACCCGGAGTACGCGACCTCGATCGGGGCGCCGGCGAACTCGGCGGCCCAGCCGGCGGCGAGCAGCACCGGCACCGAGATCGCGCCGAGCATCAGCCACCGCAGCTGCACCCGGGTGAGGTCGTCGCCGCTGCGGTACCGCGTGACGAGCGCGGCGACCGCCGAGCCCAGCACCGCGAGCAGCGCGAGCCCGGCGACGACGTCGAGCACCCGGAACGCCGGGATCCCGAGCGGCAGCGGCGCCGAGCCGGGCAGCGGCCCGCCCCGGTCCTGGTACGCCGTCGGCTCCAGCCCGATCACGACGATGACGAGCGCGGCCGCCCCGAGGAAGCACCACGGCACCGCCCGCCACAGCCGGCTCGGCAGCCGGCCGTTCGGGAACACCAGGCACAGCCCGACGAACCCGGCGAAGTTGAACACCCAGCCCCCGCCGCCGAGGAACGCGCCGGCGTGCGAGCCGGGCAGCGGGTGCGCCGTCGCGTAGGTCCCGCCCCAGTCCTCAAGCGCCCAGGTGAGGGCCGGCGCGGCACCCAGCCCGACGAGCGCCGGCCCGGCCGGGCTGTCCGGCCGCCGCCAGGCCACCAGCAGGCCGAGCAGGACGGTCGGGGTCAGCGCGACCAGCGCGGGCACCGCCGCGACCGCCGCGTCCGGCGCGCGACCGGCGTACGCGACGGCGAACAGCAGGGCCACGCCCGCGAGGTACGCGAGCACGGCCGGCCCGAGCCAGCGCCTGACGGTCACGCCGACCATGCTGCCGGACCGGGCCCGCCGCACGCATCAGTGCCAGCACACAGACCCGGGACCGGCGCTGGCACGGATGGCGGGCGACCGGCCGGCGCCCACGCTGTACCGCATGGAACTCATCCTCATGGTGCTCGTGCCGTTCCCGGTCGGCTTCTTCGTCCGCAGCCGGCTGGCGGCCTTCGTCACGTACATCGCCGTGCACGGCTTCGTGTTCACGGCCCAGACCCTGAACCTGCTGGTGGAGTGGGTGGGCGGCTCGGCCGAGGCGTTCGGCCCGTATCCGAGGGCGTCGAGCGGCGACGTCCTCGCCTACCTGGTGGTCAACGCGGTGATCTTCGGCGCCGGGCTGGGCCTGGTGTGGCTGGGCGGCCGCCTGGCCGCCCGCCGCCGCGCGAAGGCCGCCGGCCCGGTCGCGCTGGAGGCCTGAGCCGGGCGTCCGGCTCGAAGCCGGCTGTTGACCGGGGTGACGGTGGCGTTCACTCGTCGCCCCGCAACAGCGGCGCGCCGTGACCGAAGCACGCGATCCCGGCGCCGGTCCCGGCCAGCCGCCGGAACGACGCGCGGACCGCAAACCGGCCGGTCTCGGCGGCGCCCGGGGGAGGCTAGGCTCGCCCGGTGGATGCGCGTTCGCGTGCCGTTCGGGCGCTTCGAGAACATGCGCCCGAGTTGGCCCGGGCTGAGGTCCGGGAGCTCGGCCGTGGCCTGGACAACACCGCATTTCTCGCCGGTGATCTGGTGCTCCGCGTCGCGGAAGGGCTACGGTGCTGCAGGAGTCCGCCCTTCTCGCCGTCGTCGGACCGCACGTTTCGTTGCCCGTTCCCGTGGTGCGCTTCGCCGATCCCGGCATCGGCGTGCTGGCCTATCCGATGCTCCCCGGGCGCCCGCTGCTGGGCCGGGCCGCGCCCGCCGGGGCGGGCCGGCGCATAGGGCGCTTCCTGCGCGAACTGCACGCCGTCGAGACCACCGCGGTGCCGGAAGAGGACGCCCGTCCGGTCGATTGGCTGGCGGACCTCGAAGGGCCGGAGGAACTGCTCGCAGTACTGCTGCGAACCATCCCTGAGCCGGCACAACGGCGGGTGCTCGCGCACGCCGATCTCGGGGCGGAACACATTCTGGAACACGACGGGGAAATCACCGGGGTCATTGACTGGACCGACGCCGCGATCACCGACCCCGCGCTCGACTTCGCGCGGCTCTATCGCGACTTCGGGCCCGGCTTGCTCGCCGAAGTACTCGACGCATACGGTGACCAACGGCCCGGAATGGACCGGATCGCGTTCTTCGCACGCTGTGCGGCGCTCGAAGATCTCGCCTACGGGGGTGCGCATGCCCAGGCGGCCCGGCGCAGTCTCGAATGGCTCTTCACGCTATGATCCTCGTCAATACCGAAGGGGGACGATCAGTGGCGGAGAGCGGACTGGACGAGGCGCTCGCGGAGCATCTCGCGGCGCTGGACCGGAAGGACCTCGAGGCGTATGCGGCGACGCTCGCCGACGAGGTGGTGCTCATCCTGCCCGACGGGCAGGTGCTGGCCGGGAAGCCGGCGGTCGTCGAGCTGCACCGGCAGCTGTTCGCCGACGGCAGCTGGACGCAGGAGCGCACCGTGCGCACGGTGACGACGGTCGGCAGCACCGGGTGGGTCCTCATCGAGTACCGCTTCTTCACCGTCGACGCCGACGGGCGGATCGTCTCCGACACCAACGCCTACTTCACGCTGACGTACGCGCACGTCGACGGTCGCTGGCTGGTCGTGGCCGACCAGAACACCCGAAAGGCGCCAGCAGCAGCGCAGTGAGCAGGATCAGCGCGCCGAACGACCCGATCAGCGTCCGCGGATCAGACAACCTCGGCTCGGCGAGCCTGCTGGTTTGCCGGCAGGACCGCCGGGCAGGAGACCACGGACGCCCGGAGTCGGGAGGTGCGGCTATGCGCGTCGTGGTGAACCTTACGCGCTGCCAGGGCTACGCGCAGTGCGCCTTCCTCGCGCCGGAGGTGTTCCGGATGCGCGGCGCCGAGGCGTTGATGTACGACCCGGGGCCCGACGACGCGCAGCGGGAGCGGGTGCTGCGCGCGGCGGCAGCCTGCCCGGTGCAGGCCATCCTGGTCGACCACGTCGACGACAAGAAGGCCGCCGTGGAGTCCGCGACGACCGGACCGGCCGTGTCCGCGAGGACGGCCGCACCCTCGCCGCCGGCCGGGTGGCCGCGAACCGCCGGGCACGACGCGGCGATCGAGGCGCTGCGCCGGCACGGCCGGATCGTGATCGTGGGCGCGTCGCTCGCCGGTCTGGCCGCCGCGGCGACCCTGCGCCGGGAGGGCTTCACCGGCTCCCTGACGATGATCGGCGACGAGCCGCACCGCCCCTACGACCGGCCGCCGCTGTCCAAGCAGGTCCTCGGCGGATGGGTGCCCGCCGGCCACACCGAGCTGCCCCGCGCCGACGCGCTGGACATTCGCTGGCTGCTCGGCGTGCCCGCCACCCGGCTGGACCCGGCGGGCAAGCGGGTACACCTCGGCGACGGTGGCAGGATCAACTACGACCGCCTGCTGATCGCCACCGGCACCCGGGCCCGGCCCTGGTTCAACCCGGACGAGGCAGCCCTCGACGGCGTGTTCGTGCTGCGGACCCGGGACGACGCCGCCGGGCTGGAGCACCGGCTGGCCGACCGGCCCCGCCGGGTGCTGATCATCGGTGGCGGCTTCACCGGCTCCGAGGTCGCCTCGGCCTGCCGGGACCGGGACCTGGCAGTCACCCTCGTCGAGCGCGGACCCGCACCCCTGGTCGGAGCGTTGGGCGGGGTGATCGGCGCGGTGGCCGCCGACCTGCACCGTGAGCACGGCGTCGACCTGCGCTGCGGGGTCACCGTCACCCGTCTGGAGGGCGACACCGCCGGGCGGCTGCGTCGCGCGCACCTGTCCGACGGCAGCACCGTGGACGCGGAGGTGGCCGTCGTGGCGCTGGGCGCGGTCCGCAACACCGAATGGCTGTACGACTGCGGCCTGGCCGTCGGCGACTGGGGCGTCGGCTGCGACGCCGGTTGCCGGGCCTTCGACGCGGCCGGCGTGGTCACCGACGACGTCTTCGTCGCGGGGGACGTGGCGCGCTTCCCGCATCCGCTGTACGACTACCAGTTCCTGGCCCTCGAACACTGGGGCAACGCCGTCGCCCAGGCCCAGGTCGCCGCGCACAACATGGTCAGCGTCCCGGCCGAGCGCTGGCCGCACCTGGCCGTCCCGGTGTTCTGGTCGGCGCAGTTCGACACCAACATCAAGTCCGTCGGGGTACCGACCCTCGCCGACCAGGTCGTCATCGCCCAGGGCTCGGTCGCCCAGCGCCGGTTCGTGGCCGCCTACGGCTACCGGGGCCGCCTCACCGCCGCGGTCGGGTTCAACCAGGCCAAGTGGCTGGAGTCCTACCAGGGCCTGATCGAGGCCGGCGCACCGTTCCCGCCCGAGCTTCGCGGGGTCGACGAGCCGGCCGACGGCCAGCCGGTCGCGGCGCAGCTGCCCGACGACCGCACCCGCACCCGCCACGCCACCGTCGCGGTGACCGGCCACGACCCCAGCGAGCGCCGAGCCGAGCTGCTCCACCACCACTGACGTGCCGGCCGGCGGCCCGCCGGCGTCGCAACACCCAGGAAGTAACCGCCATGGCACAGGCCAGCATCTTCGAGCAGATCCTCGACCCCGCCAACCGGGCCGACCCCTACCCGCTGTACGCCGAGCTGCGCAAGACTCCGGTGGCGCGCCAGCCCGACGGCAGTTACGTCGTCAGCACCTACGACGAGATCGTCGCGCTGTTGCACGACCGCAGGGTGAGCTCCGACCCCCGCAGCCGGCCCGAACTGGCCGGCGCCGCGCGCAGCCTGCCGCTGCCCTTCATCTCCCGCGACCCGCCCGAGCACGACCGGCTGCGGGACCTGGCCACCCAGCCGTTCGGGCCGCCCTGCACCCCCGGCCGCGTGGAGGGCATGCGCCCCTGGCTGACCGAGACCACCGACGAGCTGATCGACAACCTCGCCGGCCGGCACCGCATCGACATCGTCGACGACTTCGCCTACCCGCTGCCGGTCACCGCGATCTGCCGGCTGCTCGGCGTCCCCCGCGAAGACCAGCCGCGCTTCCACCGCTGGGCCGACGCGCAGGTCGAGACCGCCGACCCGACCACCGGCACGTTCGCCGAGCGCCAGCACCGGCGGGACCGGATCAGCGCCGAGCTCGGCGCATACCTCGACGGGCTGGCCGCCGCCGACGCCCGCCAGCCCGGCGACGACCTGATCTCCGGGCTGCTCACCGACACCGGCCCATACGCGCCGATGGCCCGCGCCGACCTGCTCAGCACCTGCGCGCTGCTGCTGGTCGCCGGCCACGAGACCACCGTCAACCTCATCGCCAACGGCATGCTCACCCTGCTGCGCCACCCCGGCGTCCTCGACCGGCTGCGCCGCGAACCCGACGTCATCGTCGCGCTGGTCGAGGAGCTGCTGCGCTACGAGCCGCCGGTGCAACTCCTGAGCAGCCGCAGCGCCCTCGCGGACATCGACATCGCCGGCACCACCATCCCCCGGGGCTCACCGGTCACGCTGATGCTCGCCGCCGGCAGCCGTGATCCCGGCCGCTTCCCCGACCCGGACCGCTTCGACCCCGACCGCGCCGACAACGTGCATCTCGGCTTCGGCAGCGGCATCCACTACTGCTACGGCGCCCCGCTCGCCCGGGTCGAGACACAGGTCGCCCTGCCCGCGCTCGCGCACCGGCTGGTGAACCCCCGCCTCGTCGCCGATCCGCCGCCGTACCGGCCCAACCCGACGCTGCGCGGCCCCCGCCACCTGCTCGTCGACATCGACGGCGTCGCCCCGGCGACCGGCGCCGCGGCCCGCGAACGCGTCCTGCGACCGGCACCCGGATAGACCGGCGGGTGAGCGGTCCGCAACGAACCGGCGGCGGCGCCCGCCGGGGCCTACGGTGGCGGCGTGGAGGAGTTCACCGTGAACGTCCCCGACGAGGCACTCGGCGAACTGCGGCGGCGGCTGTCCCTGGCCCGCTGGCCCGAGGCGGCGACGGCGCCGGACTGGAGCCAGGGCGTGCCCGCCGGCTGGCTGCGGGAGCTGTGCGAGTACTGGGCCGACGGCTACGACTGGCGCCGCTTCGAGCACCGGATCAACTCCGTGCCGCAGTTCGTCACCGAGGTGGACGGGCTCGACATCCACCTGCTCCACGTCCGGTCGCCGCACCCGGAGGCGCTCCCGCTGGTGCTGACGCACGGCTGGCCCGGCTCGGTCGTGGAGTTCCTCGACGTCCTCGGCCCGCTCACCGACCCGGTCGCGCACGGCGGCGACGCGGCCGACGCCTTCCACGTGGTGTGCCCGTCGCTGCCCGGGTTCGCGTTCAGCGGCAAGCCGGTCGAGCCGGGCTGGGGACCGCGCCGCATCGCCGCGGCGTGGGCCGTGCTGATGAGCCGGCTCGGGTATGACCGCTTCGGCGCGCAGGGCGGCGACTGGGGTGCGGCGGTGACGACCGAACTGGCGGCGCAGTGTCCCGACCGGGTCGTCGGCATCCACCTCAACTTCGCGCCGGGGGCCGTCCCACCCTCCGCGGCGGACACCGCCGAGGAGTTGACCGACTTCGAGCGCGACAGCCTCGCCGACCTGGCGTACCACCGGGAATGGGGCACCGGCTACGCCGTGGAGCAGGCGACCCGCCCGCAGACGATCGGCTACGCGCTGGTCGACTCGCCGGTCGGCCAGTGCGCCTGGATCGCCGAGAAGTTCTGGGCGTGGACCGACCACGCCGGCGACCCGCTCACCGCCCTGACCCGTGACCAGATTCTCGACGACGTCAGCGTCTACTGGCACACCGGGACCGGCGCCTCCTCGGCGCGCATCTACTGGGAGGACGGGTTCGCGCGCCGCGGCTGGCGGCAGGTGCCGCAGCTGAGCGTGCCGGTCGGTGTCTCGGTGTTCCCGAAGGAGATCGCGCGGCCCTCGCGGCGCTGGTGCGAGCGGCTGTTCGCCGACCTGCGCTTCTACGAACAGCTCGACCGGGGCGGCCACTTCGCCGCGTTCGAGCAGCCGGAGCTGTTCGTCGACCAGCTGCGCCGCGCGTTCCGGGTGATGCATTGAAGCACCTGGACGAGACCCGCTGGAGCGACGACGACCTCTTCGACGACGGCCTGACCGCCATCCTCGCCTACCGCTGAGGGAGCCCCGCGACGGGATCCGCGGCGCCGGTCAGGGGCGGCGGCCCCACGCCGACACCATCGGGGACGTCGCCACGTCCAGCTTTCCCGCGGCCAGGTTGGCCAGGTGCTCGTCGATCTCCTCCCGCGTGGCCAGGCCGGCGTCCAGGAGGCGCCCGCGGATCTGGCGGACCGTGGCCTCCTCCAGCGTCGTGCAGGCCGGGCCCGAGAGCGGGAACGAGGCGTCGGCCCCGACCTCGGTCAGGCCCGCCTCGCGGAGCAGGCGCGGAAGGGTGCGGCCGTAGGCCAGGTCCACCCCGCGCCCGGCCATCAGCGCGCGGAAGTCGTGCTTGAGCTTGTTCGCCAGGCGTTGGGCCGGGCCGTGCTCGTCCGGGCAGGCCAGCGGCTGCAGGGCCGGGTCGGCCTCCTCGATCAGCAGCCAGCCGCCCGGGCGCAGCGCCGACACCATGGTGGCGAGGGCTTTCGCGCGTTGCGGGACGTGCACCAGTACCAGCCGGGCATGCACGAGATCGAAACCGGTGTCCGGTGCCGGGTCGGTGCCCACGTCGTGGCGGCGGACCGTGTAGCCGGCGCCCGCCGTCATCCACGACACGTCGATGTCGGTGGCGAGCACGTGGCCGGCCGGCCCGACCCGGGCGGCGAGCCAGGACGGCACGCTCGGGCCGCCCGCGCCGACCTCCCAGCAGCGCCGGCCCGGCCCGATGCCGAGCGCCTCGACGTGCCGGAAGGTGGACGCGTTGAACAGCGCCGCGAGGGCGTCGAAGCGCTCGCCTGCCTCGGCCTGCCGGTTGTCGAGCAGGTACCCGCCGTCGTCAGTCACACCCCGCATCATCTCAGGGTCCGCTCGACCAGGGAGTTCACGATCGCATGCAACCCTCCGGGCCGGGTGCCGCGGTCGTACCGGGTGAGAGAGGACGGGAGGGGCCTTGGCTGGCATCGATGAGGAGTTTCACGCGTTCGTCGCCACCTGCCCGTACCGCCGCCGGCTTGGCGCAACCGTTTGGTTGCGATAGCGTGAGTAGCAACCAAGTGGTTGCTATTAGGAGGCGGACATGGCATTCCCGGATCGGATCGAGCGGACGGTCGAGCTCTCCCAGTCGCCGGAGCGGGTCTGGACCGCGCTCACCACGGCCGAGGGGCTGGGCACCTGGTTCGGCAACGCGGCCGAGGTCGACCTGCGCGTCGGCGGCCTGGTTCAGCTCGCCTGGGACAGCGGCGACACGGCCACGCTCACCATCGAGCGCCTCGAGCCGCCGCACGTCTTCGGCTACACCTGGCGGATCTACGGCCTGCCCGAGGACGACCCGCGCCGCACCTACGTGGAGTTCACACTGGAAGCGAGCGGTGACGGCACCACGCTGACCGTGGTCGAGAGCGGCTTCGCCCAGGTGGCCGACGACACGGCGTACAAGGGCAACGTCAGCGGCTGGACGCACGAGCTCGGCGAGCTGGTCGCCTACCTCGATGGACGAGCGTGATCCGGAGCTGGTGGCGCAGGAGGTCTTCGCCGCGCTGGCCGACCCGACCCGGCGGGCGATCCTCGCCGCGCTCGCGGCCGGCGGCCCGGCCACCGCGACCGACCTGGCCGCCCGGCTGCCGATCACGCGGCAGGCCATCGCCAAGCACCTGGCCCTGCTCGCCGAGGCGGGCCTGGTGGTGGCCGAGCCGGGGGAGCGGCGCCGGGTCCGCTACCGGCTGGAGTCCGGGCCGATGAGGGTCGCGCAGCGGTTCCTCGCCGCGCTGGCCCGTGACTGGGACGGCCCGCTGGCCGTCCTGCAGAAGGGAGCATGGTGAATCCTCCACCCGTCGTGACACGAGAAGAGTGGCTCGCGGCCCGCAAGGCGCTGCTGGCCAAGGAGAAGGCGCTGACCCGGGCCCGCGACGAGCTGAACGCCGACCGGCGGCGGCTGCCGATGGTCCGCGTCGACAAGCCCTACGCGTTCGAGGGCCCCGACGGCACGGTGAGCCTGGCGGACCTGTTCGGCGGCCGGCCGCAGCTGGTCGTGCACCACTTCATGTTCGCCCCGGACTGGGACGCGGCCTGCGCGAGCTGCTCGTCGGCCGCCGACGGCATCGCCGGCCTGCGGCAGCTGCACGCGCGCAACACCACGCTCGTCGCGGTGTCCCGCGCGCCGTATGCGAAGCTCGCCGCGTTCCGGGAGCGGATGGGGTGGACGTTCCCGTGGTACTCGTCGTATGGCAGCGACTTCAACTACGACTACCACGCCACCCTCGACAACCGCGTGGCCCCGGTGCAGCTGCACTTCCGCACCGAGGCCGAGCTGCGCGACGCGGGCGTGCCGTGGACCGGCGGCCCGTGGACGCCGGACATGAACGGCGCCGAGATGCCGGGGATCAGCGCCTTCCTGCGGGTCGGCGACGAGGTCTTCCACACGTACTCCACGTACGGGCGCGGCATCGAGGAGTTCCACAACGGCTACCGGTACCTCGACCTGACGGCGTTGGGCCGCCAGGAGGCGTGGGAGGAGCCGAAGGGCCGCGCCGAGCCGCTCGGCCGCCAGGTCGGCGGCCCGGGGATGCGCCTGCCGGACGAGTACGACGCCTGACGCCTCAGAGCCCGCACTCGCTGTCGGCGCTGCCGGGGTTGGCGTCGGCGAGGCGGTTGAGCGCCCGGGCGACCGTCCCCAGCTCGCCCGGGCTCAGGTGGTCGGCGAAGAAGGCCGACACGACGCGCTCGACGACCGGCCGCGCGGCGGCCAGCGCCTCCCGCCCGGCCGGCGTGAGCTCGGCCCAGGTGGCCCGCCGGTCGCTCGGCGGCGTCACCCGGGCCACCCACGCGTCCTTGGTCTCCAGCTTGCCCACGAGCCGGGTGGCCCCGCTGCGCGAGATCATGAGCTCGTCCGCGAGGGGCGCCATCCGCAGCCGCCCGCCGGCCCGCTCCAGCGCGGCGAGCACCTCGTGCTCGAAGTACGTCATCCCGGCGCTCGCTCGCAGCGCGTTGTTCAGGTGCGCGAACAGCAGCGAGTCGGCCCGCCAGACCGCGCGCCACGCCCCGAGCTGCTCCTCGCCCGCCATGCTGCGGAGTGTACGGGCGAACGGTTGACGAGTGAACTCCGCGCTCGCTAGCGTGCACACATCAACAGTTCACGTGTGAATTATGCGGAGGTCAACCGTGGACATCGGCATCGGGCTGCCCGGTCACGCGCCCTGGACGGACGGGCGGCACCTCGTGGAGTGGGCGCGGCGCGCCGAGGCCCGCGGCTTCGCCACCGTCGCGGTCAGCGACCGGCTGCGCTGGACGACGCCGGAGCCGCTGATGACCCTGGCGGCCGCCGCCGGCGCCACCGACCGGGTCCGGCTGCTGACCAGCGTGCTGCTGGCCCCGCTGCGCACGAACCACGTGCTGTTCGCCAAGACCGTGGCGACGCTCGACCACCTCGCCGGCCCCGACCGGCTGCGGCTCGGGCTGGCCGCCGGCTTCCGGGAGGACGACTTCACCGCGAGCGGGGTCGACCACGCCGACCGGGGCCGGGCGTTCGCGGCGCTGCTGGAGACCCTGGCGGAGGCCGCGCACGACCCCGGAGGGCTGCGCCCCGCCACGCCCGGCGGCCCGCCGCTGCTGTTCGGCGGCACGTCCCGCGCCGCCCTGCGCCGCATCGCCACCCGCGGCACCGGCTGGCTGGCCGGCACCGCGACCGTGGACGACCTGCGGGCCTTCACGCCGGGATTGCGGGCGGCCTGGACCGGGGCCGGCCGCCCCGGCGCGCCCCGCGTCGTCGTCTCGGCGATGTACGCCCTCGGCCCGCACGCCGCGTCGGCCACGGCGCGGGCGATCGCCCCGTACTACGCCTTCGCCGGCGACGAGTGGGTGCGCGAGGGCATCGCGGGCACCCTGACGTCGCCCTCGCGGCTCGCCGCGGCCGTCACGGCGTTCGAGCGGGCCGGGTGCGACGAGCTCATCCTCACCGGCAACGACCCCGACCCGGCCCAGGTGGACCTGCTCGCCGACGCGCTGGGCCGCTGAGCCTGCGCTGAGGGCGACCCGGCTGCCGCACGGTCAGGGGCGCTTCCGGAGGCGGTACACGAGCGGTGGCGCCACGGCGTCGGGGCGCGCCTCCGGGATGGGGATCGCGACCACCACGTAGGCGGTGTCGTAGCGGTGTTTGTCCGATGTGGACGGACGGCGGCGGGCGTGCGGGATCGACATCACGGTTCCTCGGGAGTCGCGGGAAAGAGGGCGAGGGCGTGTGTCAACCGCGACAGGATGCCGACCACACCCGGCCGAAGTCGATGTGGTCGCGCGACCACAGCAGGGACGGGCGAGTCATGCGCCCAGTGCAGCAGCGCCCGCCCGCCCGTGTCAACGGCCGGTGACTGAAATCCTATTCAAAAGATAGGAGTAAGGCCATCGGCGCCGTGCCCGGCCGCCACCCTCACCGGGCGCGCGGACCGTGCGGCGCCTGATGGCCGAGGGCCTGGCGGACACGCGAACGCAGGACAGCCACTCCCACACCGGTCCCGGCCCGGGTTGGATGGAGCGGACCGGGGTAGCCCGGGGCGGTCGGAGGGAAATGCTGATGCGCGCAACGCTGATCTACGGCGCCGGCGACGTCCGGGTCGGGACCGTGCCCGACCCCGTGCTGCGCGAACCGACGGACGCGCCGGCCCGGGTCGTGCGGTCGTGCGTCTGCGGCAGCGATCTGTGGCCCCACGGGTCGCGGCCGGCCACGCCGCAGGGGGACCGGATCGGCCACGAGTTCCTCGGCGGGGTGCCCGGCGGCTACCGCGCGATGGCCGGCCGCACCGCGCTCAAGGTGCTCATCCGACCCTGATACGGCCCGCAGCGCAAGGGAGCGAAGCGTGGAACACCGTCCGCTGGGGCGCACCGGCGTCTCGGTCAGCAAGCTGTGCCTCGGCACCATGATGTTCGGGGCCTGGGGGACCAGGGACCACGACGAGAGCGTCCGGATCATCCACCGGGCGCTCGACGCCGGGATCAACTTCGTCGACACCGCCGACGTCTACTCCCAGGGCGAGTCGGAGGAGATCGTCGGCAAGGCCCTCAAAGGCCGCCGCGACGACGTCGTGCTCGCGACGAAGTTCTTCATGCCGTTCGACGACGACCCGAACCATCGCGGCGGCTCGCGGCGCTGGATCATGACCGAGGTCGAGCGGTCGCTGCGCCGGCTCGGCACCGACCATATCGACCTCTACCAGATGCACCGCTACGACCCCGCCGTCGACCTCGACGAGACCCTCGGCGCGCTCACCGACCTGGTCCGGGCCGGCAAGGTCCGGTACCTCGGCCACTCCACATTCCCGGCCTCCGCCATCGTCGAGGCGCAGCACGTCGCCCGGGACCGGGGCCGCGAGCGCTTCGTCACCGAGCAGCCCACCTACTCGATCCTCACCCGCAACATCGAGCACGAGGTCCTGCCGCTGACCCAGCGGTACGGCATGGGCGTGCTCTCCTACAGCCCGCTCGCCGGCGGCTGGCTCTCCGGCCGGTACCGCAGGGACGACCAGAGCGGCCCGATGTCGGTCGCGCGACAGCGCCTGGCCAACCGGTTCGACCTGGACCTGCCCGAGAACCAGCGCAAGCTCGACGCCGCCGACGCCCTGGCGCGGCTGGCCGACGACGCCGGCCTCAGCCTCATCGAGACGGCCATCGCGTTCGTGCTGCGTCACCCGGGCGTGACCTCGGCGATCATCGGCCCGCGGACCATGGAGCACCTCGAGTCCCAGCTCACCGCCGCCGACGTCGGGCTCACCGACGACGTGCTCGACCGCATCGACGCGATCGTGCCGCCCGGCGTCACGCTCAACCCGGCCGACAACGGCTGGGTCAGCCCGTTCCTGCAACCGTCCGCCCGACGACGCTGAGGTACCAGAGATGATCATTCGAAAGGGCACGCAGCCGGCCAGCCGGGGGCCGGCGGAGCAGTTCACCGGCGACGTGCGCGTCCAGCCGCTGTTCGGCGCGGAGGAGACGGCGCCGTACAGCGGTGCGTACGTCACCTTCCAGCCCGGCGCGCGGTCGGCGTGGCACACCCATCCGGCCGGGCAGCGGCTGGTCGTCACCGACGGGGCCGGCCGGACGCAGGAGGAGGGCGGGCCGGTCGAGGAGCTCCGGCCCGGTGACGTGGTCTGGTGCCCGCCCGGGGTCCGGCACTGGCACGGTGCCGCCCCGGAGTCGGCGATGACCCACCTCGCCCTCAGTGGCATCCGCGACGGCCGGGCCGTCGATTGGCTGGAGCACGTCACCGACGAGGAGTACGGCGCGTCCGGCGGCTGACGGGCAGCCGATCCGCCGCGGGTGCGATCCTTGCTGGATGGAAAGCACCCAGCCCGTGTCCGGCGACCCGGGAGTCGCGCTGTTCCGGCTCATCCGGCACTGGGCCCGGCGGGCGCCGCAGCGCAGCGCCGTGGTCGCCACCGGGTCGGCCCGGGACGTGCCGCGCATCCTGGTCGTCGAAGCCGTGGCGACCGCGCGGGAGCAGGCCGGGTCGGTCGACGTGACGGCCGTCGCGCGGGCGCTGGGCATCGACCACTCCGGGGCCAGCCGGATGGTCAGCGACGCCGTGCAGGCCGGGCTGCTCATCCGCAGCACCGCCGCGCACGACACCCGGCACGCCGCGCTGCTGCTCACCGGGGAGGGCGAGGCCCTGGTGGCCGCGGCGCGCAAGTGGCAGTACGAGGTCTTCGAGGAGTTCACCCGGGACTGGTCCGACGAGGACCGCGCCTGCTTCGGCCGCTTGCTGGTGCGTTTCTGCGCCGCCGCGACCGCCGACTGAGGGGTGGTGTATGCGAATCGCATGCATTACGGTCGGGTCATGGCAACCCCCACGAACCCGCTCGCGGTGATCCAGCGCTGGCACGCGGCCGTCAACGCGGTCGACGCGGCCGCCCTCGCCGAGCTGGCGACCGAGGACATCACCGTCGCCGGCCCGCGGGGCGCCGGCCACGGCCGGACGGTCCTGCTCGACTGGCTGCGCCGGGCCGGCCTGTCCTACCGGCCGCGGCGCTGGTTCTCCGACGGCCATGCCGGCGCGGTCGTGGAGGAGCTGGTGACCTGGCGCGACCCCGCGACCGGCGAGGTGCTCACCGAGGACGCGCTCGTCGCCTCGCGCTACGTGCTCAGCGACGGCCGGATCAGCCTCTACGCCCGCCACGACGCCCTCGACGAGGCCCTGGCCCGGGCCGGCCTCGACCGCTCCCAGCAGGTCGAGCCCCCCGCCTGACCGCCGCCCGGGTATGGGCCGCCGCCGGGCCGCCCCTGCTCCGCGGTCCACGCCCGGCACATACCCGCCTTAATGGGTAGCGACCGCCACGGAAGGCGTCGGCCAGGCGTGCATGGCCAGGGCGGCGATCGTCTCCAGGGTCGGCCGGTCGGCGCCGTCGCGGGCCTGCTGCGCGATGCCCTGCAGGGTGGCGGATACGTAGTGGGACAGGCCGCGGGCGTCGGTGCCGGCCGGCAGCTCGCCGTCGGCGACGGCCCGGCGGATCAGGGCCTCCAGGGCGTCGACGCCGTCGGTGCGCAGCTTGCGCAGGCCCTGCTCGACCTCGGGTGACGTCGTGTTCGTCGCGGCGCTGACGACCAGGCAGCCGCGCGGCCGGCCGGGGCGGGTGCAGGCCGCGGCGGCCTCGTTGAGCAGGCGCCGCACGCCCGCGGTCAGGGTGGGCTCCTCGGCGATCGCCGTCTCCATGAAGGCGCGGTACCGCCGGGTGTACTCGGCCACCACCTCGTCGAAGAGCTCCCGCTTGCTGCCGAAGGCCGCGTAGAGGCTCGGCACGCCGATGCCCATCGCCGCGGACAGGTCGTTGATCGACGTGGCCTCGTAGCCGCGCTCCCAGAAGAGCATGACGGCCGTGCGCAGGGCGTCGTCCCGGTCGAACTGGCGGGGCCGCCCGCGTCGCGAGGTCACGGCGCGATGATATAGCGGCCGCTAGAGAAATGAATCTTGACTAAACCCACCTGCGAGATATGGAATAATGCCGGGCATGCCCGAAGCGGTGCACGTGGTGGCTATGGTGCTGCTCTTCCTGCTCGCCCTCGTGGCGCTGCTGCTGCGCCGGGAGGCCGAGTTCTGGCTGTTCTTCGGGCTCACCGTGTTCGTGCAGCTCCTCGCCGAGCGGCGGCCCACCGGCCCGCCCGACTGAGGCCGGTCAGCAGGCGCCGGTCGTGCCCTTGGTGAAGTACTCGCCCTGCTTGGTGTTCGCGTTCGCCTGCCAGGTCTTGGCCAGCTCCGGCGGCATCGCGGTGCGCAGCCCGCCGAACACCTCGCCGTTCTTGCACATCATGATCTGGGCGACGCGGGCCGTCTTGGCGGCGTCGTTCAGCGTGAGGTCGAGCAGGGACGGGTCGCTGCGCTGGATGTCGCGGTAGGCGAGGTACTGCGCGTACGCGCCCAGGACGCTGTTCTGCATGACCTCGTCACCGCCGCCGTGCCCGACCGGCTGGCGGTACTGCTGCCAGGTGATGCCGGGGTTGAGGATGACCGTGACCTTGGCGTCGGCGCCGCTCGGCGGGCAGACGGTGGCCTTGACCTTGACGCCGCAGGCCGACCCCGAGGTGACCGCGACGTCCGGGTGGCGGTCGTCGTCGGGGGCGCCGACCGCGTGCCGTGCCGCGAGCGCGACGAGGTCGCGCATGACCTGCTCGACCGAGTCGGCGTCGGTGATGGTGGGCAGCCGGTCCGGCGGCGCGGGCGCGGTGCTCCTGGCGGCCGTCGCGCCGGTCGCCGCGGCGCCGGCCGGAGCCGCCGGAGGCCCCGCCGGCGTGTCCGCGCCGCAGGCCGCCGCGCCGGCGACCGCGAGGATGGTGACGACGAGCAGGCGGACGAGCCGGGACACGAGTGCGAACCTCCGGTGGGCGGGCAACCCTCGCACGATAGGCAGCCCGCCGACCGGTGTGCTTCAGCCATGCGGCCCGTTGCGCCGGCTGATCGGCTCAGAGGCCGTAGGTCTTCCCGATGATCTCGCGCTGGATCTCGCTCGTGCCGCCGTACACCGTGGAGACGATGGTCGAGCGGACCAGGCGCTCCATGTCGTACTCGGTGGCGTAGCCGTAGCCACCCATCATCTGCATGCCGTCGAGCGCCACCCGGCGGGCGGTCTCGGTGGCCTTGAGCTTGACCATCGACGTCTCGCGGGGCAGCACCGTGCCGGGGTCGCGGTCGACGAGCTCGGCCGTGCGGTACACCAGCAGGCGCGTGCACTCGATCTCGGTGGCCAGGTCGGCCATCCGGTGCCGCAGCACCTGGAAGCTGCCGATCGGCCGGCCGAACTGGCGGCGCTGCTTGATGTAGCCGAGCACGTCGTCGAAGGCGCGCTGCGCGGTGCCGAGCATGACCGCCGCGAGGATCAGCCGCTCGACGTTGAGCCCGGCCATGAGCTGCTTCCAGCCCTGGTCGACGGTGCCGACCACCGCGTCGGCCGGCAGGAGGCAGTCGGTGAAGTAGAGGTCGTTGACCTCCCGGCCGCCCATCGTGTCGATGCCGCTGATCCGCAGGCCGGGCGCGTCGGCCGGGACCTGGAACATGGTCATGCCGGCGTGCTCGCCGGGCGCGCCGGAGGTGCGGGCGACCAGCAGGATGCCGTCGGCCAGGTGCGCGTTGGAGCACCAGGTCTTCTGTCCGTTGATCACGAACCCGCCGTCGCGGGCCTCGGCCCGGCAGGCCAGGCTCGCCACGTCGGACCCGGCCTCCGGCTCGGACATGGCGATCGACTCGATCCGGCCGGCGGCGACCCCGCCGAGGACCGTCTTGCGCTGCTCGGGGGAGCCGAACCGCTCGTAGGCCCCGGCGACGATGATCGACGTCGTGAAGCCGCCGATCGGGGCCAGGCCGCGGGCCGTCGTCTCCAGGAACAGGCACGTGTCGACCATGCCGCCGCCGGCGCCGCCGTGCTCCTCGGGGATCGAGACGCCGAGCCAGCCGAGGTCGGCGAGCTTGCGGTAGAGCTCCGGGCTGTGCGCCTCGCGGCCGCCGTTGGTCAGCGCGTCGCGCTGCTGGCGGGTGCCGGCCTCGCGTCGGCAGAAGTCGGCGACGGCGGAGACGAATGCGCGTTGCTCGTCGGTGAGATCCAGCATGATGCCCACTCCTGCCTGGGGATTGACAGCGAACGTAGCATATCAAATATCAAATCTGCAGTGCTTGCCGCGAGGGGGTCCGCCATGCCACCGGAGACCGCGAAGCCGACGGGGACGAGGGGTGCCGTCGGCACCGCGGTCCCGGCGGCACCCGACCACGCCGCACCGGAGGGCCCGGGTGCCGTCGCCGCCGCGGTGGCCGGGGCTCGCGTGGCCGCCGAGTGGTGGGCCGGGCTGGGCTTCGCCGGCCGCCGCCGGGCCCTGCTCGCCTGGAAGCGCACCCTCGCCGGCCGCATCGAGGAGCTGGCCGCGCAGATCCGCGCCGAGACCGGCAAGCCGCACGGCGACGCCGTCCTCGAGGTGATGCTCGCCGTCGAGCACCTCGACTGGGCCGCCAAGCACGCCCGGACCGTGCTGCGCCGCCGCCGGGTGCCGTCCGGCCTGCTCGCCGCGAACCAGGCGGCCAGCGTCGGCTACGAGCCGCTCGGCGTCATCGGCGTGATCGGCCCGTGGAACTACCCGGTGTACACGCCGCTCGGCTCGATCTCATACGCGCTGGCGGCCGGAAACGCCGTCGTCTTCAAGCCTAGCGAGCACACCCCCGGTGTCGGCCGCTGGCTGGCCGACCGGTGGGCCGAGGCGGTCCCTGGCCCGGCGGTGCTCCAGGCGGTCACCGGCGGCGGCGAGACCGGCGCGGCGCTGTGCCGGGCCGGCGTCGACAAGCTCGCGTTCACCGGCTCGACGGCGACCGGCCGCAAGGTCATGGCCGCCTGCGCCGAGACGCTCACCCCGGTCGTGGTCGAGGCCGGCGGCAAGGACGCGCTCATCGTCGCCGCCGACGCGGACCTCGACGCGGCCGCGCGCGCCGCCGCCTTCGGCGGGTTCGGCAACGCCGGCCAGACCTGCGCCGGTGTCGAGCGGGTGTACGTCGAGCGGTCGGCCTACGAGCCGTTCCTGACCCGGCTGGGCGAGCTGGCGAAGGAGACCCGGCCCGGCGACGAGCCCGACGCGCGGTACGGCCCGATGACCACGCCGACCCAGGCGGCGGTCGTCGCCGCGCACATCGCGGACGCCATCGCCAAGGGCGGCCGGGCGGTCGTCGGCGGCCCGGCCTCGGTGCGCCCGCCCTACGTCGACCCGGTGGTGCTGGCCGAGGTGCCCGAGGACAGCCTGGCGGTGACCGAGGAGACGTTCGGCCCGACGCTGGTCGTGAACCCGGTCCGCGACCTGGACGAGGCGGTCGAGCGGGCCAACGCGTCACGCTACGGGCTGGCCGCCTCCGTCTTCACCGGCAGCGGACGCACGGCGGCCGTGCTCGCCGGCCGGCTGCGGGCCGGCGCCGTGTCGGTGAACGCGGTGCTGGGCTTCGCCGCCGTGCCGGCGCTGCCGTTCGGCGGGGTCGGCGACTCCGGGTTCGGCCGCATCCACGGTGCCGACGGGCTGCGCGAGTTCGCCCGGCCGAAGTCGGTGACCCGGCAGCGCTTCGCCGCGCCGATCGACCTGCTGCGGCTCGACCGCCGCCCGGCCGCGCTGGAGCGCGCGTCCCGCCTGTTCAAACTGCGGCACGCCCGCGGATGAGGGGGACCTCAGGCCCAGATGCCGAGGTCGTCGAGGTGCTTGACGAGCCGGTCCGCCCCGTCGGTGAAGTGCCGCGCCATCGCCGCCTGCGCGGCGCCGGCGTCGTGCGCCGCCAGGGCGGCCAGCACCGCCTCGTGGTCGGTGAGCATCCCCTCGCGCCAGGCCGGGTCCGAGGCGAGGAAGCGAGCGGGTGTGTACCGCGTCGCCCAGTGCAGCAGCCACGACAGCTTGCGGGAGCCGGACACCCGGTTGCCCGCCCGGTGGAACTCGAACTCCAGCCGCTCCAGCTCGGCGACGGCGACCCGCCGGGCCTGCGCGGCTCGCTGGATCGCCCGCTGCGCCTCGGTCAGCTCGGCCAGCTCGGCCGCCGTCACCCGCTGGGCGACCCGCGCGGCCAGCTCGCCGGCGATGTGCGCCTGCAGCTGGAAGACGTCGACGATGTCCTGGCGGGACAGCGGCGCCACGACGTAGCCCCGGCGCGGCTGCAGCTCGACCATGTCGAAGCCGCGCAGCGTCAGCAGCGCCTCCCGCACCGGGGTGATGCTCACCCCGAGCTGGTCGGCGACGTCCTCCAGCCGGATCCGCTCGCCCGGGCGCAGGTCGCCCGACATGATCCGGTCCCGCAGGTGCGCGACCACCTCGTCGGACAGCTGCGGCCGCTCCACGGCCATGGTGCCTCCTCCCGAAAGCGGCCTACTGTATCAAATATCAAACTATCGGGCGCTGGTTGTCGCTCGTGAGAGGAGATCGCATGGCTGGCCCGCTGCACGGGCTCCGAGTGGTCGAGCTGGCCGGCATCGGGCCGGGCCCGTTCGCCGCGATGCTGCTCGCCGACCTCGGTGCGGACGTGGTCCGCGTCGACCGGGTCGGCGCCGCCTCGCCGATCGGTGCCGACCCCGCCGGCGACCTGCTGAACCGGGGCAAACGCTCGATCGCCGTCGACCTCAAGCGGCCCGGCGGCGTCGAGACCGTGCTCGGCCTGGCCGGTCGCGCCCACGCGCTCATCGAGGGCTGGCGCCCCGGCGTCGCCGAGCGGCTCGGCGTCGGCCCGGACGCGGTCCTGGCCCGCAACCCCGCGCTCGTCTACGGCCGGATGACCGGCTGGGGCCAGCAGGGCCCGCTCGCCACCACCGCCGGCCACGACGTCGACTACATCGCGCTCGCCGGGGCGCTCGACCCGATCGGGCCGGCCGGCGGCCCGCCGCAGATCCCGGTCAACCTCATCGGCGACTTCGGCGGCGGCTCGCTGTACCTGGTCGTCGGGCTCCTCGCCGCGCTGCGCGAGGCCGAGCTGACCGGCCGCGGGCAGGTCGTGGACGCCGCGATCGTCGACGGCACCGCCCACCTCACCACGATGCTGCACGCCATGCGGGCGGACGGCCTGTGGCAGGACCGGCGGGGCGCCAACCTGCTCGACGGCGGCGCCCCGTTCTACGCCGTGTACGAGACGGCGGACGGCCTGCACATGGCGGTCGGCGCGCTCGAGCCGCAGTTCTTCGCCGAGCTGGTGCGCCGCCTCGACCTCGACGGCGACCCCGACCTGCCCGGCCAGCACGAGACGGGCCGCTGGCCCGAGCTGCGCCGGCGGTTCGCCGAGCGCTTCGCCACCCGCACCCGCGAGGAGTGGACGGCGCACTTCGACGGCGGCGACGCGTGCGTCACGCCGGTGCTCACCCCGGGCGAGGCCACGCGCGACCCGCACCTCACCGCCCGGGGCACGTTCGTCGAGCGGCACGGCACGGTCCAGCCGGCGCCCGCGCCGCGCTTCTCGGCCACCCCGGCCGAGCTGAGCGGCCCGCCGCCGCTGCCCGGCCAGCACAGCCGCCAGGTCCTCGCCGACTGGGGCGTCGACGACGCCGACGCCCTGCTCGCCTCCGACGCGATCCACGATGCCACCCCGATGGAGGTCCGCTGATGCGACTCGCCACCCACCTGCAGTACGCCGGAGATCCCCGGACCGCCGCGGAACAGGCCGCGGCCTGGGAGTCGGCCGGCCTCGACGCGATCTGGGTCGCGGAGGCCTACGGGTTCGACGCCCCGACCATCATGGGGTTCCTCGCGGCCCGCACCGAGCGCCTCGCGATCGGTTCGGCGATCCTGCCGATCTACTCGCGCACGCCGGCGCTGCTCGCCCAGACCGCGGCCGGGCTCGACGCGCTGTCCGGCGGCCGGGCGATGCTCGGCCTTGGCGCCTCCGGCCCGCAGGTCGTCGAGGGCTGGCACGGCGTCCCCTACGACAAGCCGCTCGCCCGGACCCGCGAGATCATCGAGATCTGCCGGCAGGCCTGGCGCCGCGAGCCCCTCGTCCACGAGGGCACCTACCGGCTGCCGCTGCCGCCGGAGCGGGGCACCGGCCTCGGCAAGCCCCTGAAGCTGCTCACCCACCCGGTCCGCGACCGCATCCCGATCTACGTCGCCGCCCTCGGCGACCGCAACGTCGCGATGACCGCCGAGCTCGCCGAGGGATGGCTGCCCTTCCTGTACCTCCCCGAGCGCGCCGGGCAGGCCTGGGGCGACGGGCTGGCGGCCGGCTCGGCCAAGCGCGACCCGTCGCTCGGCCCCCTCGACATCGTGGCCGGCGGCCCGCTCGCGATCGGCGACGACGTGACCCACCTGCGGGAGCTGGGCCGCCCGATGATCGCGCTCTACGTCGGCGGGATGGGCGCCCGCGGCCGCAACTTCTACCACGACGTCGTGACCCGCTACGGCTTCGGGGAGGCGGCCGACAAGATCCAGGACCTGTACCTGTCCGGGCAGAAGGAGGCCGCGGCCGCCGCCGTCCCGGACGAGCTGCTGGAGCTGTCGAGCCTCATCGGGCCGGAGGGCTACGTCAGGGACCGGATCGCCGCCTTCAAGGCGGCCGGGGTCACCACGCTCACCGTGACGCCGCTGCTGCCCGACCCGCAGCGGCAGCTCGCCGCGGTCAAGGCCATGCTGTGACCCCTGGTCGCTGGACCCGTCGGATCCTGCAGCTCGACCCGGTACGTGACCACGCGGAGATCTACCGGATCTCGGCCGGCTACGAGTTCCCCTGGGACTACCAGCGGGCGCTCGAGCTGGCCCTCCTGCGCACGTACTGCGTGCCGAGCATCTCGGCGCTGCTGGACGCGACCGGCGAGTTCCGCGACCGCCCGCAGCGCCGCTACGACGACACGGCGCTGCTCATGGCCGAGCTGGCCGCGCACGGATACGACTCCGGGCGCGGCCGCGAGGCCCTGCGGGTGATCAACCGGGCCCACGGCCGGTACGCGATCGCCGGCGACGACCTGCGGTACGTGCTGTCGACGTTCGTCTACGATCCGATCGACTGGATCGAGCGGTACGGCTGGCGCGACCTCACCGACCACGAGCGGATCGCCGCCTTCGAGTTCTACCGGGCGGTCGGCCGGCGGATGGGCATCCACGACGTGCCGGACGGGTTCGCCGAGTTCCGCCGGTTCAAACTCGACTACGAGGCCGCCACGTTCCGGTACTGCGAGACGAACCGCCGGATCGCGCAGCACACGATCGGCCTGTTCGCCGGCTGGTTCCCGGCCCCGCTGCGCCCGGCGGTCCGGCTGGGCGTGCGCGCCCTGCTCGACGCGCCGATGCGGGAGGCGTTCGGCCTGGACCCGGCGCCCGCCTGGGTGTCCGGCGCCGCCCGGCTCGGCCTGCGCGCCCGCGCCCGGGCGGTCCGCCTGCTGCCGCCGCGCCGGAGGAACAAGCTCGCCGTCGACCCGCGCAACCGCACGTACCCGGGCTACCCGGCGGGGTACCGCCCGTCCGACCTCGGCGCCCCGCCCCCACCGGCAGACCTCGACCCGTCATGGCTGCGCCCGGCCCGCCCCGTGAGCGAGCCGGGCGCAAGCGCCTGAGGCCTGCCTTCATGGCGGGGGCCGGAGCGAGGCGGAGTCCAGATCTCGTCTGGCGTCGACCCGCGCAGGTCCGGCTACGGAGATGACCATCATGGCGTCAGCCAGTGGGCATGGGACAGTTGGTCACGACGGTTCGTCACATGTCGTCCGCGCCGGCCGGACGAACCGCGGTGATGAGCTGCCGAATTGCTTTTGTCCAGTCTGCGGCGAAGTCGATGTATTGAAGGTGACTCAATCGCTGATTCGCGTCGATATCAATGTCCGGCAGTTCGCATCGTTCGAGCATGACCGGCACGAACCAGCGATGGTCGAAGGGTTTGTACTGCATCTCTTCGATCGCTTGACGTAGTTCGGCGTTCATGTACGTCCGGTCACTCGCCGCATAGCTGGGCGAAAAACACGCGACGAAATAGGCCCCGTTCCGGATCGCCGCGCGAATTTCTTTGCGCCAGTCGGCTGCTGGGCGCAGGTCGTTACGATCGATCCAGACAGCGATGCCCGCGTCCTTGAGATGACGCGCGATCATATCCACCGTGTCCGCGTCCTCGCGCATGTACGACATGAATACCTTGCTAGGGCCCATGGGCCTCACCCCTCGCGGGCTCGGACGTTGTGCGACAACAGGCTCCCGTCTCTGCTTTCGCGGCCTCCGGGACACGGTAAGGAACTGCTCAAGCGGGAGCCGGGCAAGTAGTTGCAGACACTGGTCACGCACGCTGGCCGCATCGAAGAGTTCGTGGACTGTCCTACCGATCTCGGTGCGCTCCGGCAGGTGCGTGCAGGCTTCAAAACCGTTCAGGCACAGGGTGAGCATCGGCGCTGACGAGATGGCCGGCAATCGGCTCGACGGCGCGCGTCGAGATGTCCATCGTAAGGCGCACAGGCCAAGTTGGGCAGCGCCGACATAGTCGCTGTAATCCAGTAGCCGGGTGCTCTGGGTTCCTAGCAGATCCCATATTGCCGGGGTGGCGAGCGTAAGAAACAGTTCGTCGGCTGCGGCGGCAACCTCGGCCGGCGTGGAGGCTGATATCAAGCGGTGTGCCGCCGGCGGTACGGGCCCTGGATCCTCCACAACGGGTGCGGGCGTGGGCGGCTGCGGTGAGGTCGCAAACCATAGTCGCCGGCCGGCCGTGATTGCGAACCGGACATTCCGTGGCTCCGGACGGCGGCGGGCCAGCGCCTCCAGGCGGTGGAGGAAAACCTCTGCAGCCGCCGGGTCGATCTCCTGACAGCTCATCGCATACTGGGCGAATTCCTGCGCCAGGGTCGTCGTCGGCATGGTGCCCTGCCTCCAGGCCTGCTCGATTGCGCCGAGCATTGGCAGCCACCTTTCGAGCAGGTCGGCCGGCGCATTCGGCCCGTTGACGGGTTCCCGCCGGACGGCACCGCCGGTCATCAGCCGGTCAGCCGGTGTGACCCGCGCCCGTCCCACCTTCGCCGGTGGGTGGCACCAGCGGGGGCTGTGATGTCGGCGCGATGCATGCGGTGTGCGGAACCGAGCCGGAAGCACTGGCTCGATCGTGCCGTCGTCCAGGTCGACCTCGGCGGTGACGTACACACCGCCACGCTGGATTTGGTCGTAGCCGACTGCACCCACCGGTGCGGTCACCAGCGCTCGCTCGTCGGGTGACACGGCGAGTTCACGCACCCGCAGCGCAAGCCCGGTGGCCGACTCCAGCCGACACCGGCCGAACGACTCGTCGGCAGCGAGGTCGTAGTCGTAAACCGTCACGCTGCCGGAGCTCGGATCTTCCATCATGGCGATCATCATGTTGATGCCGGCCCGCGGGTTGAACGCCACCGCCGTTGACCGGAATGGCAACCTGACGGCGAAGCCGTCGTCGACCCGGATCAGCAGGTTCACCCCGATCTGGGAGCAGAGATGCACAAACCGGCCGTCCGGGCTGTATTCGATCTCCGGCATATCCAGCCGATCATCGGCGGGGAAGCTGGCCAGCAACCGCCGTTGCCCCATTCCGAGTTCGTACTCCCAGAGCAGGTACTTCATCCCGCCGGGCCGATACACGTCCGCACCGAGCCGCTCCTCGGCGACACAAATCCGAGAACCGTCCGGCGAGAACGCGACCGATTCGGCAGAGCAGACGGGTATGACCATCTGGGGCTGGTCCGAATCGTAGGCCTGCAGGTAGATCTGGCGATACCGGAACGGCTCGGTCGGGTACGGTGTCCCAGCGCCCAGAGCCAGGTGGATCGCATGGTCCTGCACCCAGCTCGTACCTTCTGGAAGACCGAAGGTTTCGGCGAGCGGCCGCCGGCAGAGGGCCCACAGCCCCGCGCCGGGGTGTGTTGCACCCATGCGATCCGAGTAGTCGCGGTGCGTCAGCGGGCGGCCGTTCTGGTCGACTACTACGTATGGAGCAAGGTGCCCCCGTTCGTCAGCGACATCGAAGAAGACACGCAGCGACTCGTAGTCGCTGATCGACTCATCGGTCAGCACCGACTCACCGAAGCAGTAGTCAGTCAAAGAGTAGCCCAATCTCATTCAGCGAAATTGGCCGGGCGCCGAACTCGGACACGAAGCGAGGTCGGATCATGTCGGCTCGACGCGCCAAGGTATTGATGTTGTCCACCATCGACTGAATCGATGGAAGGAAGTCCCGTGAGAGCGCCTCGGCAAAGAAGATCTCCTGAATGACGGCACACCGGGGATTGGTTGGCCTCGTCGGTCGTGCGAGGTAGGCGCGACCGTTCCAGAGATCGGCGTTCACCTCCGACAACGCCAATCCCACTGCGCCGTCGAGGGGCACCTCGGCCGCGATGCCGGCCGTGGCACGGACGTGCAGGGGCTCTGGCAGCACACCGAGCAAGAGCACTGTTCCGTCGAGCGCAAGCGCCCAGGCGCGATGTGGCCGTACCTCTTCAAGTGCGCGATATTTGCCATCGTAGGCTTGTGTCAACGTCCACTCCACGGTGGCAACCGTCTCGCCGAAGTCCACTGGTCTCCTCGTGGCGTTCGTAAGTGCAGAGATGGCGTGAGACTCGCATTCCGCCCCCGCGTGTGCCGGTGACGGCGCCCCCGGTCAGGCGTGGCGCACGCCACGGGCGTGTAGCGCAGCAAAGATTCGATCTCGTTCAGTCGCCGCAGGAAGGGCCACTGCGGACTTGTTGGCCAACGTCTTGCGCCACCAGTACCACGCCAGACGGAAGGCAGGAACTCGTCCCGCTCCCACAAATTGGATGGCGAACTCGCCCGCCTTGTTGGGATTTAGCTCCCGCTCATCCTGGTACATCGCCGGAGTCATGCCGTAAGCTTCGCCCTGAACATCGATTCGTTTGCGGATGACACCTATCTCGCGGGCGATCGCCAGGTGGTCCGGAAATAGGAATACGAACGCGTCGATGGTTCCCAGGCGTTCGCCGCCAGGCATTTTGTGCAGGCCGGCCTTGCTGATCTCCAGAACCGTATCGCTGTAGTTCGGCACGAAGCCGACGGCAGCTGCCACAATGTGTTGCCAGTTGTCCGGACGACTGGAGGGTGCCGCCAAATTGGAGCGTCCTAGCGCGTCTTCCAGTCCGTTGACGGACATCGACCCTCCAACATCAACTCGCCTCCTCGAACCATGACAGATTTTCGATGTTCAGAAGCACAGTCAATGGTCCATTACGACATCCTCCAGAGCCGAGGAGATGAGCGCCTCCGGCTCTGCGCTCGTGGCGGATCGCGCCAAGCAAGATCAATGCGCTCCTACGTGCTCATCTCGGCAGCTCCCGGATCCGCCGACCCCGGACGCCGCATCGCGGGCTGTCGCTGGGCGACGGGCCAGGTCCGGCGCGCTCAGGCGGCGGCAGCCGGGGACGTTCCTGACGACGGCGTTTGTGGCGCAGGTTCCGTCGATGACCCGGTCGAAGCAACACCCGACGTGCGACTCGGAGAACTACCACCACATGTCTCGTGCTGTGGCCGGAAGCGTTGGCCGGCTGGACCGGTGCGCCGTCCGGGCGACCAGCCCGGATCGACTTGATTGCGGCAGGGTGTTGCTGCGGACCTGCGTTTCCGTACGACGCCTCACCTGGTGCCGTCGCCAACGGTTCCGGTCGCGGGACGACTGGGAATCGGTATTCCTCCGGGAATATTGCGTAGGCGCCACGTGTCCGGCCGCTTCACGCGGCCGGCCTCGCCCCGCGGAAGTCCGGTTCCGGTGTTGTCACCGGGCTCTCGCGGGGTGGCGTCAGCGTCATCGGCAGGCCGACAGGCGTAGCCGCGCCGGGTCGGCTCTGGCGAGAAATCGCGGCCCGTCGTAGGCCGGCACGGTCGACAGGACGGGGCTAGGCGTAGAGGGCGTCGATGACGTCCGCGTAGCGGTCGGTGATGATCCTCCGGCGCAGTTTCAGGGTCGGGGTCACCTCGCCGGTCACCGGGGACCAGGCCGACGGTAGCACGCGGAACGTCTTGATCTGCTCGGGCCGCGACAGCTTCGCGTTCGCGGCGTCGACCGCGGCCTGGATCTCGGCCAGCAGCACCGGGTTGGCCGACAGGTCGGCCAGGTCCGGGGCGAGGCCGCGGGCGCGGGCCCAGACCGGTGCCATCTCGTCGTCGAGGGCGACGAGGGCGGTCACGTACGGGCGGCGGTCGCCGATCGCCACCGCCTGGCCGATGAGCGGGTGGGCCCGCAGCAGGTTCTCGATCTGGGCCGGCGCGATGTTCTTGCCGCTGGACGTGATGATGAGTTCCTTCTTGCGGTCGGTGATGGTGAGGTACCCGCCGTCGTCGAGCACGCCGACGTCGCCCGTGGCGAGCCACCCGTCGGCGTCCACGGCCGGCTCCACGCCGCCGTCCGGCTGCAGGTAGCCGAGGCAGACGAGCGGGCCGCGGACCAGGATCTCGCCGTCGTCGGCGAGCCGCAGCTGCATGCCGGGGTTGATCCGCCCGACGGTGCCGATGCGGAACGCGTCTGGGGCGTTGATCGTGGCGGTGCCGGTGGTCTCGGTCATGCCCCAGACCTCCAGCACGTCGAGCCCGCAGCCGGCGAGGAACCGCAGCACCGCGACCGGGATCGGGGCGGAGCCGCTGCCGGCCCACACCACCCGGTCGAGGCCGAGGCGGGCCCGCACCGGGCGGAGGACCTGCTCGTCGAGCGCGGCCAGCCGGGCGGCGAGCTCCCCGGGCACCGGCCGGCCGGCCTCCCGCAGCGCGTAGGCCTCCAGCGCGGCCGCGCTCGCCGCCTCGAACGCGGCCCGGACGGCGGGGTCGGCGGCAGCGAGGAAGGCCTGGATGCCGGCGACCATCTTCTCCCAGACGCGGGGGACGCCGAAGAACGACGCCGGGCGGACCGCGGCCAGCCCGGCGGCCAGCTGGGTGGGGTCGGCGCAGATCGTGACATGGCCGGCCCGGTAGGCCGCGTTGTAGATGCCCAGCATCCGCTCGGCGATGTGGGCGAGCGGCAGGTACGCCAGGGCCTCGGAGTGGTCGGGCACCGGCACCGTCGCCTCCAGCACGACGGCCTGGTACACCACGTTGTGGTGGCTCAGCAGCACGCCCTTCGGGTCGCCGGTGGTGCCCGACGTGTAGAGCAGCGTGACGGGCTGCTCCGGCCGCACGGCGCGCCACAGCCGCTCGAAGCGGGCCGGGTCGGCCGACAGGGCCGCCTGACCCGTCGCCTCGAGCTCGCTCAGCGGTACCGTGGACGCATCGGCCGGACCGTCGACCGTCACCACCCGGTGCAGGGACGGCAGCTCGTCGAGGAAGGGCCGGATCCGGTCGAGCTGGGCGGCGTTCTCGACGACGATCACGCGCGCCTGACTGTGCTGGGCGAGGTAGCGCAGCTGGTCGCCGCTGAGCGTGGCGTAGGCCGTGGCGGGGACCGCGCCGAGGTGCACGGCGGCCAGGTCGACCAGCCAGTGCTCGGGCCGGCTGGACATGAGCATCAGCATGCGGTCGCCGGGGCGCAGGCCGGCCTCGGCGAGGCCGAGGGTGAGCCCGGCGACCCGGTCGCGCAGCCGCGCCCAGGTGAGGGTCTCGGCGGACCCGAGCGCGCTGAGGGCGGGCAGGTCGCCGAACTCGCGGGCGTTGCGGTCGAGCAGCGAAGGAATCGTCAGGTCGGCGGCGGTCGCGGCGAACCGCTGCGCGAGGTCGTCCTGGGCGTCGGTGGCGGTATCGGTGGCAGGGGTCATCGTGGTGCCTCCCTTGGCCGGCGACCGTGATCGGGGTGTGGTCACCGGAGCGTCGTGGCGTCGGACGTCGCCGGAGCGAGGCACGGCACACCGCCGTCGCTCCTGTGGGCACTGTAAACGACGGTTAACTTAATGGGAAGGTGTCAGGCGTCCAGGGCGACGAGCGCGAGCCGGGTGACGAACGCGGGCGCCCCGCCGCCGCTGGTGAAGCGCACCGCCCGGCCGAGGTCGGTGACCAGGTTGATGGCGGCGTGCACGAGCACCCGGGCCTCGGTGGCCGGCAGGCCGGGGCGCACCTGGACGAGCAGCCGCACCCACTCCTCCACGTGCAGCCGCTGGACCTTGCGCAGCTCGTGCCGGTCCGGCTCGGGCAGGTTGCTGTTCTCGGCGAGGTACACCGACACGAGGTCGCTCTCGCCGAACGCGAATCCGACGTAGGCCTCGGCCAGCCGGTGCAGGGCGTCCCGGGGGTCGGCGGTGCTGCGCAGCGCCGCCGCGGACGAGGCGGCGAGCCGGTCCGACGCGCGGTAGTACGCGGCGGCGAGCAGGTCGGCCTTGCTCGGAAAATACCGGTACACGCTGGAGGCGTTGATCCCGGCGGCGCCGCCGATGTCCTCCATGCCGACGGCGTGATACCCGAGCCGGTGGAACAGCCGGATCGCCGCGGCGAGCAGCAGCTCCCGCCGCGGCTCGAGCCCGGCCGGCGGGGGCTCGGCGGCGCGCTCGGCCGCGGCGCCGCGCGCGGACCGGACCAGCGCCGCGGACGGGGCGTCGGCGCGCAGCATCGCCCAGCCGAGCCGGTGCAGGATCGCCTCGGTGCGGGCCTTCGGCGCGGCGGCCCGATGCGTGGTCAGGCTGCCGAACGCGCTCAGCGCGGCGCGCACCAGGAACTCGGCGCCGGCCGCGGACAGCTCCGGGCGCAGCCGCCGCAGCGGGTCGGCGAACCGGAGGACCAGGTCGGCGAGGGCGGCCCGGAACTCGGCGCGGTGCTCGTCGGCCAGGTAGCGCCACTCCCACTGGTAGAGCGCGCCGACCTTGCGCCGCTCGACGGTGAATCGGGCCATCGAGGTGAGCAGCCCGTCGAGGACCGCCGCCGGGTCGCCGGCGTCGGGCTCCGGCTCGCACGCCGCGAGCGCGGCCGTCACCAGCTCCCGGGTGGCGTGGACGAGGATCGCGTACTTGTTGGGGAAGTGCCGGTAGACCGCCGGCCCGCTGATCCCGACCGCCGCGGCGATCTCGTCGATGCCGACCAGGTGATATCCGCGGGCGCAGAACAGCTCCGCCGCCACCAGCGCGATCTGCGCCTTGCGGTTCTTCGGCCGCTTGCGGGGCGGTTCGGTCGCGGCGAGGTCGGTGGCGTGCACAACCGCAGCCTAGTGCCCCGCCCGGCCGGCGGTGCCGTCTGTATCACACCCAATTCGCGGCGACGGCCTTGACGTCCACGGAAAACGTCGGAGAAAGTTAACGCAGATTCGCACGCCGGCGCGCTGGAGCGGCGGCGTCGGCCGGAGAGGTTGCGATGACACAAGAGGCTTACGTATTCGACGCGGTGCGGACGCCGCGCGGGCGCGGGAAGCAGAACGGCTCCCTGCACGGGGTGAAACCGGTGTCGCTGGTCACCGGGCTGATCGACGAGCTGCGCACCCGCCACCCCGGCCTGGACCCGGCCGCGATCGACGACATCGTGCTCGGTGTCGTCTCGCCCGTGGGCGACCAGGGCGCGGACATCGCCAAGACCGCCGCGATCGCGGCCGGGCTGCCGGACACCGTCGCCGGGGTGCAGTTGAACCGTTTCTGCGCGTCGGGCCTGGAGGCGGTGAATAT
>NZ_BMPI01000030.1 GCF_014647515.1 Dactylosporangium sucinum
CGCCGCCCGCTACGGCTCCCGCTTCGAACCGCCACAGCTCCTGCTGGACAAAGCCACCCGCGGCGAACAGTTCCGCTAGCCGAGCTCCGCGCCGGGTCCGGAGCCGTCGGAGGCCCGGGCCCGGCGCGGCAGCAGCTCAAGCCCGGTACATCTCGTCGATGAGCGACGCGTGGCGCTCGGCGATGACCCGGCGGCGCAGCTTGAGCGACGGCGTCAGCTCGCCCGTCTCCGGCGTCCAGGCATACGGCATGATGCGGAACGCCTTGATCTGCTCGGGGCGCGACAGCTTCTCGTTGACGGCCGCCACCGCCGACGCGACCGCGGCGTGGACCGTGGCGTCCTCGGCGAGGGCGGCCAGCCGCCGGTCGGGCAGGCCGTACGAGCCGGCCCAGATCGGCGCCACCTCCTCGTCGAGCACGATCAGCGCGGTGAGGTAGGGACGCCGGTCGCCGATCGCGGCCGCCTGGCCGATCAGCGGGTTGGCCCGCAGCAGGTTCTCGATCTGCGCCGGCGAGATGTTCTTCCCGCTGGAGTTGATGATGAGGTCCTTCTTGCGGTCGGTGATCGTCAGGAAGCCGTCCTCGTCCAGCGTGCCCACGTCGCCGGTCGACAGCCATCCGTCGCCGTCCACGACCGGCTCGACCGCGCCGCCGGGCCGCAGGTACCCCTGGCACACCAGCGGGCCGCGGACCTGGACCTCGCCGTCGTCGAGCAGCCGCAGCTCCATGCCGGCGTTGACCCGCCCGACGGTGCCGGGCCGGAACGACGCCGGCGTGTTGACGGTGGTGGTGCCGGTCGTCTCGGTCATGCCCCACACCTCGAGGACGTCGACGCCCAGGCCCGCCAGGAACAGCAGGACGTCGACGGGGATCGGCGCGGCGCCGCTGCCGGCCCACCGCAGCTCGTCGAGGCCGAGCATGGCGCGCATCGGTCGCAGTACCGACGCATCCACCTCGGCCAGCCGGGCGGCCTGCTCGCCGGTGCGGGGCTCGCCCGCGGCCCGGGCCAGGTAGTCCTCGCGGGCCAGGGCGCTCGCCGCGGCGAACGCCTCCCGCACCGCCGGATCGGCCGCGTCGAGCTGCGACTGCACGCCCGCCGCCAGCTTCTCCCACACCCGGGGCACGCCGAAGAACGAGTGCGGCCGGACCGTGCGCAGCGCGGCGGCGAGCTGCCGCGGGTCGGGGACGATCGTGACGTGCCCGGCCCGGTAGACGAGGTTGTAGATGCCGAGCATCCGCTCCGCGATGTGGGCCAGGGGCAGGTACGCGACGGTGCGCGGATGGTCGGGCAGCGCCGCGGTGGCCTCCAGGACCGCCGCCTGGTGCACGACGTTGTGGTGGGTCAGCAGCACGCCCTTGGGGTCGCCGGTGGTGCCCGAGGTGTACAGCAGCGTCACCGGCCGGTCGGCCCGGACCTCCCGCCAGAGCGCCTCGAACACCTCGGGATCGGCGCCGTGCGCGACCGACCCGGCGGCCTCGACGGCCGCGAGCGGCGTCGTGCCCGGCCCGGCCGCGCCGGCGTCGACCACGATCACGTGCCGCAGGTCGGGCAGGTCGCCGAGCACGCCGACCCAGCGGCGCAGCTCCTCGGCGCCGTCGAGCACCAGCACCGTCGCCGCGCTGTGCTGGGCGACGTACCGCAGCTGCTCCGTGCTCAGCGTGGCGTAGATCGTGCAGGGGACGGCGCCGAGGTGGACCGCGGCCAGGTCGAGCGCCCAGTGCTCGACCCGGCTCGGCATCATCATGATCATGCGGTCGCCCGGCCCGAGGCCCAGGCCGCTCAGCCCGCGGGCCAGCACGGCGACCCGGTCGCGCAGCTCCCGCCACGTGACGACGGCGTCGAGGCCGTAGGTGGTCAGCGCCGCGTGGCCGGGGTACTCGGTCGCGTTGCGGTGCAGCAGGGACGGGATGGTGATGTGGTCCACGGAACCTCCTTCACAGGCGGGTGACGAGGCGTGCTGCGTTCATGTGGGCGATGGCCTGGATGGAGATCATCGGGTTCACGCCCGACGACGTCGGGAACGTGGAGGCGTCGGCCACGACCAGGTTCGGCACCTCCCACGTCGCGCCGTCCGGGTTTGCGGCCGAGGTCGCCCGGCTGGCGCCCATCCGGGCCGCGCCCATGATGTGCAGCGCGGCCATGGCGATCTCCCCGGGCGCGGTGCCCAGGGCCGTCGCGTGCTGGATGAAGTCGTCGATGGAGCCCTTGCCGCGCTCCCAGGTCAGCCCGCGCTGGTGGCCGGAGAACACGCTCGCCGCGCCGGCCGCCTCGACGATGCGGGCGCCGCCCTCGATCCCGGCGCGCATGTGCGCCGCGTCGTAGGGGGAGAGGCGGTAGTGCACGACGGGCTCGCCGTCGCGGCCGACCCGGACCTGGCCGCTGTCGCGGTCGCGGGTGATGATGCCGACCCCGCTCAGGTGCGGCAGGGACCGCATCCGGCTCAGGTGGGCCCGGGCGCCGGTCCAGCTCATGAACGACACGGCGATGGCCGGGTTGGTGGCCGCCGTCTCGTAGATGACGCCGTAGCCGCGGCCGTCGAGGTCGGCGTGCTCGGTGGAGTAGCGGGTCTGCATGCCGCCCTCCCACGGGCGGACCTCCTCTGGGAAGACGCCCCACACGCCGGTGGCCGGGTGCAGGCGCAGGTGCCGGCCGATGTTCGGGTTGGTGAGCCCGGACCGGCGCAGCAGCGCCGGGGTCTGCACGCTGCCCGCCGCGGCGACCACGGCGCGGGCGCGGACCGTGACCGGGTGGCCGCCGGCCGCGGTGCCGGTGACGCCGGTGGCCCGGCCCGCCGCGATCGTCACCGTGCGCACGTCGACGCCGACGAGCAGGCGCGCACCGGCCTCCTGGGCGTCGACGAGCCACGTCTTCGCGGTGGACTGCTTGGCGCCGAGCCGGCAGCCGAGGCCGCACCGGCCGCAGTCGATGCCGGTGTCGCAGCCCTCGACGTTGCGGGGCATCGCGTCGACGTGCCAGCCGAGCTTCTCCAGGCCGCGCTCCATGAGCGCGTCGCGGGACGAGATCCGGTTGTGGCGGAGGTTCACGCCGAGGCGGGTCCACACCGCGTCGAGGCTGCGGTCGTACTCGTCGGTGGTGAACGGGTCGCCCCACTCCTCGCGCACGCCCGGCGGGGTGCGGAACGACGTGGCGTAGTTCACCACCGTGCCGCCGCCGACGCACTGGCCCTGCAGCAGGCTGAGCTGGCCCTCGGCGGTGACGGCCGGGCCGGGCGCGTAGAGGCGGGACAGGCCGGACAGCTCGCCGCCGTCGAAGTCGCGGTCGTCGTAGTACTCACCCTTCTCCACCACGATCACGTCCAGGCCCGCGGCGGCGAGGACGGCGGCGGCGGTACCGCCACCGGCACCCGACCCGACGACGACCACGTCGCAGTCGAGGACGGTCGCGCCGGACGGGCGGATCGGGGTCAGCGGCGGCTCGGGGGCGTCGGCGCGGGTGCCGAGCGGGCCCGGGTAGCCGATGGCGTCCCAGACCGGCGAGTGCCCGGTGGGCCCGGGTGTCAGGTAGTAGGCGAGGGTGGCCGCGCCCTTGAGCGCCTGGAACAGCGCGCGCTTCTGGGTGACGCCGGACTCGGCGAGGGCGAGCAGCATCCGCTCCCGGCGCTCCTGCGGCTGGCGGGAGAACCGTCGCGCGCCGCCGCCGGGGACCAGCCGCACGATCGGGGAGTCCCAGGCCGACAGCAACTGCCGGAACTGCCGCACCTCGGCGGCGCGCGGGTTGTGCAGGGCGAGCGCGGCCATGACGTCGGCGGCGCCGAGCCGGCTGGCCGGCGGGACGCCGTCGCCGTCACCCGGCGCGAAGGTGTCGCAGATGCTCACCAGGGCGGCGCGCTGCTTGGCGGTCAGTTCCATCGGGTGGTGCCTCCAGGGTGTTCGGGGCGGTGCCGAAGTACGCCTCGGCGACGGCGTGCCGGTCGGCGCGCAGGTCGGCGGCCGGTCCGGCGAGCGTGGCGCGGCCGTGGTGCAGCACGATCGCCCGGTCGGCGATCGACAGCGCCAGGTCGATGTGCTGCTCGACGAGCACGACGCCGACGCCGAACCGGTCCGCGAGCGACCGGACGGCGGGCAGCAGGGCCTGGACCGCGACCGGGGCCAGGCCCATGCTCATCTCGTCGACCAGCAGGACGCGAGGCCGGCCGGCCAGGGCCTTGGCGAGGGCGAGCATCTGCTGCTCGCCGCCCGACAGCAGCCCGCAGCGGCGCGACATCAGCCCGGCCAGCGCGGGGAAGAGCTCCTCGTGGGTCCGGTCGCGGCCGCCGCGCCGGGCGAGGGCGAGGTTCTCGCGCACCGTCAGGCCGTGGAAGACGCCTCGCGTGTCGGGCACCAGGATCAGCCCGGCGCGCGCGTTGCGCTCCAGCCGCCGGTGCAGCGGCCGGCCGAACGCCTCGACGGTGCCCCGCATCGGGCGGATGACCCCGGCCGCGGCCAGCAGGGTGGTTGTCTTGCCGGCGCCGTTCGGGCCCAGCAGGGCGAGGACCTCGCCCTCGGCCAGGTCGAGGTCGAGGTCCCGGACGGCGGGGATCCCGGCGTAGCCGGCGGTGACGCCGCGCAGGCGCAGGAGTGGGGTCGTCACGGGGCCAGCTCCGATCCGAGGTAGGCGCGGCGGACGGCCGGGTCGGCGAGCACCGCCTGCGGGGTGCCGTCGGCGATGACGACGCCGTAGTCGAGGACGTACACGCGGTCGCAGACGTCGGCGACGAGGGTCATGTCGTGGTCGATCAGCAGGACCGCGAGGCCCGACTCGGCGACCGCGCGCACGTGGCGGCCGAACTCGGCGCTCTCGTCGGTGTCCAGCCCGGCGGCCGGCTCGTCGAGCAGGACCACCCGGGTGCCTCCGACGAGGGCGCGGGCCACGCCGGCGATCTTCTGCCGGCCCAGGCTCAGCTCCCCGGGCCGGCGGTCGGCGACGAAGTGCAGGCCGAACAGCTCCAGGACCTCGTCGACGTCGCGGCCGGGCGGGCGGCGGCCGGCGAGGTCGCCCCACAGGTTGCGCAGCGGCCCGCGGCCGGTGGCGACGGCGACGTTCTGCCGCACGGTGAGGTCCGCGAACAGCTCGCCGGCCTGCCAGGTGCGGGCCAGGCCGGCGCGGCGGCGCGCGTGCGGCGGCAGCCGGTCGATGCGCCGACCGGCCAGGCTGACGGTGCCGCGGGCCGGGGCGAACCCGGTGACGGCGTCGACGAGGCTGGTCTTGCCGGCGCCGTTCGGGCCGATCAGCCCGACGACCTCGCCCGCGCCCACGGTGAGGCCGACGTCGTCGTTGGCCAGCACCCCGCCGTAGCGCACGGTGAGCCCGGTGGTCTGCAGCAAGGCGTTCATGCGGTCGCCCCCCGGCGCACCAGGTGGGCGATCCCCGACGGGTTGAGCACCGCGGTCACGACGAGCGCGCAGGCCGCGATCAGGGTGTAGTACCGGCCGAGGCCGAGCGTGGTGCCGAGCAGCGTGTAGAGCACGCCGAGCGGGGCGATCAGGCCGGCGACGAGCGCGCCGCCGATGCGGGTGATGCCGCCGACGTAGGCCATGCACAGCACGCTGAGCCCGACGACGACGTTGAACGACTCGACCGACAGCTGCGAGCGGCTGTACCCGATGAGGCACCCGCCGACCCCGGCGAGGAACGCCGACAGGGCGAACCCGGCCAGCTTGGTGCGGGCCACGTCGATGCCGGCGGCCGCCGCGGCGCGCTCGTTGGACCGGATCGCCAGGAACGACTGGCCGGTCGAGCCGGCGAGCAGCCGGGCGACGACGGCGACGAGCGCGGCGACGATGACGACCACCGTGGCGGAGAACGCGACGGTGGTCAGGTCGGTGCCGCGGCGCACCGTGAGGTCCCAGCCGAACAGCGCCGGGCCGGTGATGAGGTTGCCCTCGAACGGGGTGAGCGCCGGGTTGGCGAAGATGAGCTGCTGCAGCGCGACGGCCCCGGCCAGCGTCACCACGGCGAGCTGCGCGCCCCGGATGCGCAACGCCGGCAGGCCGACCACCACGCCGACGAGCGTGGCGACGCCGGCCGAGAGCAGGATCGACAGCGGGAACGGCACGCCCCAGGCGACCGTGGCCCGGGACAGCACGAACCCGCCGGTGCCGGCGAACGCCATCGAGGCGAGCGAGATCTGCCCGAGGTAGCCGGTGAGCACGACGAGCGACAGGGCGATGAGCGCCATGATGATCGAGGTGACGACGCCGAACCGCCAGCTGCCCGAGGTGAGCCCGACGGCGACGGCGGCCGCGGCGGCGAGCCCGGCGCCCGCCGTCCACGGGCGGCGGGGCAGGGCCACGGCCGGCATGCGGACCGTGCCCAGGGCGCCCCGCGCCGGGATGTGCCGGCCCAGCACGACCAGCGCGACGACGACGAGGACGAACGGCAGCGCCTCGCCGAAGCCGGCCTGGGCCCAGGCCGGCCAGCCGTCGCGGGTGCTCAGCAGCAGCAGGATCGACTGCAGGCAGCCGATCGCCACGCCGGCCGCGCAGGCGGCGACGACCGAGGTCAGCCGGGCCAGCAGGGCGGCGGCGAGGCCGGGCAGGACGTAGAACATGTAGCCGATCGGGTCGAGGCCGAGGGTCGGCGCGGCGAACACCGCCACGAGCGACGTCGCCGCGCCGGTGATGAGCCACATGACGCCGGCGAGCCGGTCGGGCGACAGCCCGGTCAGCCGGGCGGCCCGCTCGTCCTCCGCGCTCGCCCGGGTGGCCACGCCCCACCGGGTGAACCGGAAGTACGCCGAGAGGGCCGCCGCGACCGTCACCGCCACGCCCAGCAGGACCAGGTCGCTCGCGTTGACGAACGTGCCGGCCACCGGCAGCGTCCGGTCGGTGAGCAGCGGCTCGGCGAGGGCGCCGTTCGTCGGGAACCGCAGCGGCACCAGCGCGGCGATCGCCAGCATCAGCCCGACCGACGCCACCACCTGTGACAGCGGCGGCGCCGCGCGCAACGGCCGGAACACCAGCCAGTGGGCGGCCACCGCGAGCCCGGCGGTGCAGAGCACGCCGAGCGCAACGGCCGCCCAGGCGGACACCGGCGCGCCGAGCGGCACCGCGCCGACGGGCAGCACGAGGGTGCCGCTGCGCCGCAGCTCGGCGACGACCCACACGCCCCACAGGGCGAGCGAGCCCTGCGCGAAGTTGAGCACTCCGGTGGCGGCGTGCAGCGACACGATCGACGCGGCGATCACGGCGTAGACCGAGCCGGCGGCGAAGCCGAGCGTGATGAAGAGCAGGACCTGGTCCATGGTTCGGGTTACACCGCTCCCGGGATGGCGGCGAGCACCTGCGGTACCGGCGTGATCCACCCGTCGGTGACCGGCTTGGCCGTGCCGTCGGCCTGGACCACGAACAGCAGCATCTGGGTCGTGCAGTTCGGCGAGGTGGCGCTGCCGCAGGTGACCTTCGGGCCGAGGAAGGTCGGGAAGTCCTTCAGCGCCTTCAGGGTCTTCAGCGCGCCGGGCCCGGTGAGGTCGCTCTCGGGCGCCGCTGCCATGGCCTTGGCGAAGTTGACGAGCAGCGCGAACTCGCCGTAGGCGTAGTAGCCGGGGGTGCCGCCGCTGACGCCGGAGATGTACTTCTCGGCCAGCGTCAGCTCGGCCTGCACGTCGGCCGGCGCGTACTTCGCCGCGGCGGGCAGCCAGTTCGACGAGTACAGCGCGCCGCCGGCCGCCTGCGCGGGGGAGCTCTTGATGTAGTCGGTGCAGGCGGCGGTGAAGATCTCGCCCTTGTACTGCAGCTGCCGCAGCGCCTTCACCAGGGCCGAGCAGACCGCCTCGCTCGGCGAGGCCACCAGGCCGCCGACGTCGGGGTTGGCCTGCGCGATGGTCGAGGCGACCGCCGTGAAGTTCGGGTTGGTGGCGGAGAAGTAGATGCCCTTGGCGTCGATCCCGAGGGTCTTGGCCAGCACGGGCAGCAGGTTGTCGATGGTCTGGTGCGACGACGGGGTGTCGACGAGGGCGAGGGTGACCGACTTCTTGCCGTCGGACTTGAACGCCTGCAGCGCCCCGACGAGGAACGACGCCTGCGGTGCGGCGAAGAAGACCCGGTTCTCCGCCTTGGCGCCGGTCACCGAGTCGAACGGGATCATGCCGACGAGCGGGATCTGGGCGGCGGTGAGGGCCGGCAGGGCCGCGCTCGACGAGAGGTTGTAGCCGTCCATGACGGCCACCACCTTCTTCTCGACGAACGTGTTGGCGCACGACTGCGCCCGTTCCGGCGTGGTGTCGGTGTCGCACGACACGACCTCGAGCGGGTGGCCGTTGATGCCGCCGAGCTCGCCGTTGATGTACGACACCGCCGCCTTGACGCCGGTGTCGGTGCCCGGCTGGGGGACCGGCCCGCCGGACGGATTGAGGAAGCCGACGGTGATCGGCGGCTTGGAGAAGGTGGGCGACGCGCCCGGGGGAGCGGGCGTTTCGGAGGCGCAGCCGGCCGCCGCCAGGGTGGCGACGAGCAGGACCGCGGGATACCGGCGCATGGGTTGCCTCATTTCGAAGACGTCGTCGCCGCCCGGCAGGGGTCGGGGCGGTCGACGGGCAGCTCGTCCAGTGCAGACACGGGATGGCGCGTACCGCCGGACCGGTGTGCGGCCGGTTCGGCGGTACCGACGTGACAGGCTGATCGGCCCGCGCCTCGGCGGACCCTCGTCGTTCTGCACGGCACTGTAAAGCAGCGTTAACTTCTTGGGAAGAGGACGCTGCTCTGTCTTGTTCGCCGGCCGATCGAATGAGAACCGGGCCTAACAAAACGAAGACTTGCCAGGGAGTGCCACCGGCAGGCAGTATCAAATGTCAAATATCAAATCCGCGCGGTGAGGAGCCGGCCGACGTGAACCGCACCATCCACACCGACGAGCACCGGGCGTTCATCGAGCTGGTCCGGGCGTTCGTCGACAAGGAGATCGCCCCGCACCACGAGCGCTGGGAGCAGGACGGGATCGTCGACCGCGAGGTGTGGCGGGCGGCCGGCCGGGCCGGCCTGCTCGGCTTCTTCGTCGACCCGCGCTACGGCGGCGCCGGCGTGACCGACCGCCGCTTCAACGCCGTCCTGACCGAGGAGCTGGCCCGGGCCGGCGCGAGCGGTCCCGCGTTCGGCCTGCACAACGACATCATCGGGCCGTACCTGACCGACCTGACCAACGACGAGCAGCGGCAGCGGTGGCTGCCGGGCTTCTGCTCCGGCGAGCTCATCACCGCGATCGCCATGTCCGAGCCGGGCGCCGGCAGCGACCTGCAGGGCATCGCCACCACCGCCGTGCGGGACGGGGACCACTACGTCCTGAACGGGCAGAAGACGTTCATCAGCAACGGCATCCTGTCGGACCTGGTCATCGTCGTGGCCCGCACCGACCCGGCGGCCGGCCACCGCGGCATCAGCCTGCTGGTGGTCGAGCGGGGCATGGCCGGCTTCGAGCGGGGCCGCAACCTCGACAAGATCGGGCAGAAGGCCCAGGACACGGCCGAGCTGTTCTTCTCCGACGTGCGGGTGCCGGCGGCCAACCTGCTCGGCGAGGAGGGCCGGGGCTTCGCCTACCTCATGCGCAACCTGCCCTACGAGCGGCTGTCCATCGCCGTCGCCGCCCTCGCCGGGGCCGAGCGGGTGTTCGAGCAGACCGTCGCCTACTGCAAGGAACGGCACGCGTTCGGCGCGCCGATCGGCAGCTTCCAGCACAACCGGTTCGTGCTGGCCGAGCTGGCCACCGAGCTGCGCATCGGCCGCGTGTTCGTCGACCGGTGCCTGGTCGACGCCGAGCTCACGGCGCAGACCGCGGCGATGGCGAAGTGGTGGTGCACGGAGCTGCAGCAGCGCACCGTGGACCGCTGCCTGCAGCTGCACGGCGGCTACGGCTACATGCGCGAGTATCCGGTGGCGCGGGCGTACCTCGACGCCCGCGTGCAGACGATCTACGGCGGCACGACCGAGATCATGAAGGAGGTGGTCGGCCGGTCACTCGGCCTGTGACAGCATGGGCACCAGGAACTGCCGGGCGATCGCACGCAGCTGCTCGTCGTCGTCGAGATCGATGATCTGGCTCGGCGTGATGAGGAACGACGAGGAGATCCGGGTCCACAGCTCGGCCACGACCTCGACGTCCACGTCGGCCGAGATGGTGCCGGCGTGCTGCTCGCTGCGCAGCTGGCCGGCGACGAACCGCTGCACGGTGCCCTGCGTCCGGCCGCCGTCGCTGATCATCGACGGGATGACGAGCTCGGGCTCGGCGCTCATCAGGCCGCCGATCAGCGGGTTGCGCCGGATGGCCTGCAGCGCGCTGACGAAGCCCAGCACGACCCGGTCGGCGACGGTCTCCGCCCGCTCGATGTCCACGAGGAACTGGTCGAAATAGCGCCGGAACTCGCGCCGCACCACCTGCTCGACCAGGGCGTCCTTGGTGGCGAAGCGACGATACGCGGTGATGCGGGAGACCCCGGCCCGCCGGGCGACGTCCTCCATGGTGGAGCGCCGGATGCCCATGCGGCAGAACTGGTCGTAGGCCGCGTCGAGCAGGCGCGTGGTGATCTCGTCGTTGTCCCCGGCGCGCTCCACCGCCTCGGCGAACGCCCGCTCCAGCAGCGAGTCCGAGTCGGCGGTCGCGACCAGGGCCGACAACAACGGTTCCACGGCCCGCCTTTCCCCGACGCCGGAATCGAGTCATCATACCGGGCTCCGGCGCCGGCCCAGGTCGTCGCGCCGGGCGAGTGCCCCGGCGGAGCGGACGTAGGCCAGCGACACCGTCGCCAGGCTCAGGTCCTCCGGCGCCGGCTCGCCGACCAGCACGATCCGCCGCAGGCTCGGCAGCCCGGGCAGGACCGGCCGCCACCGGGCCAGCTCGGCCGAGCCCTCCAGCACGAGCAGCTGCGCGGCGCTGTGCCGGGCCACCAGGCGCAGCTGGTCGGTGCTCAGCGCGGGGCGCAGGGGCACCGGCGTCGCGCCCACGTGGACCGCCGCGCTGTGGATCAGCCAGTGCTCCGGGCGGCCGGACATCATGATCAGGACCCGGCCACCGGCCCGCAGGCCGATCTCGGTGAGGCCGCGGCCGACGACGGCCACCTCGTCAGTGTCCACGACGTGCCCCCTCAGGTCATTGAGCGGTCCAGCCCCCGTCGACGTGCAGGATGCTGCCGGTGACGTATCCGGCCGCGTCGGACGCCAGGAACGCGACCGCGCCGACGACCTCCTCCGGCCGGCCGAACCGGCCCATCGGGATGCGCTCGCGCAGCCGCTGCGACCACGTCTCGTGGTTGCGCAGCCCCTCGGTCATCCGGGTCTCCAGGTAGCCGGGCGCCACCGCGTTGACCCGCACGCCGGCCGGTGCCCACTCCAGGGCCAGGGTCCGGGTCAGCTGCTCGACGCCGCCCTTGCTGGCGCTGTAGGCGGCCAGCCGCGGCAGGCCGACCTGGCCGTGGACCGAGGAGATGTTGACGATGCTGCCCGCGCCCTGCCGCAGCATGACCGCGCCGGCCGCGCGGGCGCAGCGGAAGACCCCGGACAGGTTGGTGTCGAGCACGCGCTGCCAGTCGGCCGTGCCGAGCCGCTCGCTGCGCTCCAGCGACGGGCTGATCCCGGCGTTGTTGACCAGCACGTCGAGGCGGCCCCAGCGCTGCGTGGCCAGCTCGACGACCGCGTCGGCGGTGGCCTCGTCGGTGACGTCGCCGACGACCGTCTCCGCGGTGCCGCCGGCGGCGACGATCCGGTCCCGCACGGCCCGCAGGGTGTCGGCGGCGCGGGCCTGGAGGATGACCGTCGCGCCGTGCGCGGCCAGCCCCTCGGCCAGCGCCGCGCCGAGGCCCCGGCCGGCCCCGGTGACCCAGGCGACCTTGCCGTGCAACTGCCCGGTCACCGGGGTCCCCCGACGTTCACGACGAGGCCCTCGGCTGGAGCATGGGCACGAGGAACTGCCGGGCCACCGCGGCGAGCTGGGCCTCGTCGTCGAGGTCGACGACCTGGCTGGGGATCGCGAGGAACGACGCCGAGACCCGGACCATCAGCTCCGCGGCGAGGTCGGCGTCCAGGTCGTGCGACACGTTGCCCGCGCGCTGCTCGCGGCGCAGCTGCCCGGCGAGGAACCGTCGCACGGTCGCCAGGGTCTGCCCGCCGTCGCTGATCATCGACGGCGCGACCAGGTCGGGCTCCGCGGCCATCAGGCCGCCGATCAGCGGATTGTGCCGCAGCGCGCGCAGCGAGCTCACGAACCCGGCCACCACCCGGTCGGCCACGGTCCCGGCGCGGGCGATGTCGACGAGGAACTGGTCGAAATACCGCCGGAACTCCCGCCGCACCACCTGCTCGACCAGCGCGTTCTTGGTCGCGAACCGCCGGTAGACGGTGATGCGGGAGACCCGGGCGCGGCGGGCCACGTCCTCCATGGTGCAGCGCTGGATCCCCACCCGGCAGAACTGCTCGTAGGCCGCGTCGAGCAGTCGGGTCCGGATTTCGTCCGCATCATCGATGCCTTCAACAGCGTCAATGTATGCGCGTTCGACGAGGGACGTCACGATCACCTCCTGAAGCGTCTTGTGATGGCCGACACAGTGTGGTCTCATACGTGAAACACCGAGGCAATCTGCGTTTCATCGTATCAGATCTGGTCTCGACCTCAAGGAGGAGCGACGGCATGGACCGGCTCAGCAGGCGAAACGTGTTGGCGGTGGGCGGTGCGCTGGGCGCACTCGGCGCGCTGGGGGTGGCGACCCCGGGATGGACCTGGGCGCCGAGCGGCTCCGTCGCGGGCGCGGGCGCGGGTGCCGACCCGCGCTGGGTGTGGGACGAGGAGGCCGACCCGCTGGTCGCCTCGCTGATCGACCGCGGCGACGTGCCGCGGGTCAACGAGCTGCTGCGGACCTGGACCAAGAACGGCCAGGCGCTGCCGAGCGGGCTGCCGGCGGACCTGCGGGACTTCATGGAGCGCGCCCGGCAGCTGCCGGCCTGGACCGACCAGCGCAAGCTCGCCCTCGCGGTCGAGTTCAACAACAAGCGGGGGCTGTACCTCGGGGTCCTCTACGGGCTGGCCAGCGGCATGATGAGCACGGTCATCCCGAAGGAGGCGCGGGCCGTCTACTACTCCCAGGGCGGCGCGGACATGAAGGACCGCATCTCCAAGACGGCCAAGCTGGGGTACGACATCGGCGCCCGCAACGCCTACCAGCCCGACGGTGAGATGATCGTGACCTGCGTCAAGACGCGGCTGGTGCACGCGGCGGTCCGGCACCTGCTGCCGCAGTCGCCGTACTGGTCGGCGGTCGCCGACGAGGAGATCCCGATCAGCCAGCGGGACATGATGGTGACCTGGCACAGCCTGCCGACGACCGTCATGCAGAAGCTGACCGCCTGGAAGGTGCCGATCCCGGCCGCCGAGTCCGAGGCGTTCCTGCACTCCTGGCAGGTCGGCGCCCACATGCTCGGCATCAGGGACGAGTACATCCCGGCCTCCTGGGTGGAGGCGAACTCCCAGGCCGCGCAGGTGCTCACGCCGGTGCTGGCCCCGACCGCCGAGGGCATCAAGCTCGCCGACATCCTGCTCAACCTCGGCTCGGTGATCGACGGCGGCCTGCTCACCAAGCCGATCCTCGGCGCGTTCACCCGGTTCATGCTCGGCGACCAGATCGCCGGGTGGCTGAAGATCGACCGGGAGCCGATCTGGGACACGCTGCTGAAGACCGCCTGGGGGCCGTTCATCGCCGTCCGGGAGGGGCTGCTGCCGTTCCCGCTGGCGCCGGCCGCGTACTGGACCTTCGACGAGTTCCTCCGCAAGGCGGCGCTGCTCTTCCTGTCCGAGGCCAAGCCCATCAGGATCGAGATCCCGGTCGCCAACCGTCCGTCCTGACCAGTTCGGCATCCACGGACGTCTTGTTCAGGTACAAAGAAACGCATATCGTATCTGCGTATCATCCGATGCGCATGAGGAGGGTTAGAGGCATGGCCGAGCTCAGCAGGAGAAAGATCCTGATCTCGGGCGGGGCACTGGGCGCGCTCGGCGCCCTCGGGGTGGCGACCCCGGCCTGGTCCTGGGCGCCGAGCGGCTCGATCGCGGGCGCCGGCACCGGCGCCGACCCGCGGTGGGTCTGGGACGCGGAGGCCGACCCGCTGGTCGCCGCGCTCATCGACCGCGGCGACGTGCCGCTGGTCAACCAGCTGCTGTGGGACTGGAACCGCAACGACCAGCCGCTGCCCGCCGGGCTGCCGGCGGACCTGCGGGACTTCATGGAGCACGCCCGGCAGCTGCCGGCGTGGGCGGACCGGGTGAAGCTGGAGCGCGCGGCCCAGTTCAACAAGTCCCGGGGGTTGTACCTCAACCTGCTCAACGGCGTCGGCGGCGGCATGCTCAGCACCGCCATCCCCAAGGAGGCCCGCGCGGTCTACTACTCCAAGGGCGGCGCCGACATGGAGGACCGCGTCGCCAAGACGAGCATCCTCGGGTTCGCCGTCGGCGACCTCAACGCGTACCGGCCCGACGGCGACTGCGTCGTCCAGGCGGTGAAGACCCGCCTGGTGCACGCGGCGGTGCGGCACCTGCTGCAGCAGTCGCCGCACTGGGACGGCACGATCCCGATCAGCCAGGAGGACATGCTCGTCACCTGGCACACGCTGCCGACGTTCGCCATGCGCCGGATGCGTGACTGGCAGGTGCCGATGACCACCGCCGACACCGACGCCTACCTGCACGTGTGGCAGGTGACGGCGCACATGCTCGGCATCCGCGACGAGTACATCCCCGCCACCTGGGCCGCCGCCAACGCCCAGTCCGACCAGATCCTGCCCCGCAACATGGGACCGACGCCGGAGGGCGTCATCCTCACCGACATCCTGCTCGGCCAGCTCGCCGAGCAGACCAGCCCCGGCAGCATCAGCCGGCCGCTGTGCAACGCGCTCGCCCGCTACCTCGTCGGCGACCAGGTCGCCGATTGGGACGGCATCCGCCGCGAGCCGGTGTGGGGGCCGCTCATCAGCACCGTCTGGCCGCTGCTGGTGAAGTTCCGCGAGGGCCTCATCCCGCTGCCGCTGGTGCCCGAGACCGCCTGGGTCATCGACGAGGCCGCCCGCCAGTACATCCTCTTCTACCTCACCAAGGGCAAGGAGACGAAGATCGTCATCCCCACCGTGAACCGCCCCGAGTGAGCCCCCCGATGCCCGAACCCATCCCGCGCCGGCGGTTCCTCGGCTACGTCGTGGCCGCGCCGGTCCTGGTGACCGCAGCCCAGCTCGACGTCGCGCCGCTGCCGGCCGGCGCCGCCACCGCCGACATCACCGACATCCTCGACCTCAACGACCTGATGACCGCGGCCGCCCTGCCGACCTCGGGCCTCATCTCCGTCGGGGTCGACCCGGACGGCACGGTGTCGTTCGCCCTGCCCCGGGCCGAGGTGGGGCAGGGCGTCACCACCTCGACCGCCATGCTCATCGCCGAGGAGCTGTCCGTGCCGCTGCAGCGGGTGCGGGTCACCCTCGCCGACGCCCGGCCCGAGCTGCTGTTCAACCAGCTCACCGGCGGCTCGAACACGACGATCGCGACCTACACCCCGATCCGGGTCGCCGCCGCCGTCGCCCGCCAGCGGCTGCTGCAGGCGGCGGCGACCGAGCTCGGCGGCGCGCCCGCCGACCTGAGCCTGCGCGCCGGAGTGGTCACCGACCGCTCCGGCCGCGGCATCCCCATCGGCGACCTCGCCGAGAAGGCCGCGAGCACGTGGACCGTGCCGGTCGCGGTCGAGCTCGCCCCCCGCGCGTCGTTCACCGTCATCGGCCGGCCGACCAACCGCATCGACGCCCTCGACGCGGTGACCGGCCGCAAGAAGTTCGCCATGGACCTCGACGTCGCCGGCGCGAAGCCGGCGATGGTCTGCCGCCCGCCCACCATCAACGGCAAGGTCGGCTCGGTGGCCAACGCCGCCGAGGTCCGGGCGATGCCGGGCGTCACCGACGTCGTGGTCGTCTCCACCGGCGTGGCCGTGCGCGCGGACACCTTCGGCCAGTGCGTCGACGCGGTGCGCGCGCTGCGGGTGACCTGGCGGCCCGGCACCGCCGAGGGGAAGTCCGACGCCACGGTACTGCGGTCGCTGGCCGCCGCCGAGATCCCGCTCGGCCTGCGGCCGCCGACGCCGGTCGTGGAGGGGAAGTTCACCTTCCACTTCCGCAGCAACGGCGCGCTGGAGCCCAACTGCGCGATCGCCGACGTCCGCCCCGGCCGGGCCGAGATCTGGTCGGCACTGAAGTCGCCGATCGTGGCCAAGCAGGCCATCGCGGCCAAGCTCGGGCTGCCGGCGGGCAGCGTCACCGTGCACGTCACGGAGGGCGGCGGCTCGTTCGGGCGCAAGCTGTTTTTCGACGCCGCGCTGGAGGCCGCCGAGGTCTCCCAGAAGATCGGCAAGCCGGTCAAGCTTATGTGGCACCGGGCCGACGACTCCCGCCAGGGGCGCGCCCATCCGATGGCCACGTCGCGGGTCCGCATCGCCTACCTCGGCGGCACCGTGCTGAGCTACACGCAGCGGCACACCAGCGTGGCCACCGACCTCAGCCACGGGCTCGGCGAGATCATCACCGCCATGGCCGCCCGGCTCCCGGTCGGCGACATCGGCTTCTCCGAGACGTTCTTCCAGCTCAGCCAGCAGATGTCGTACAACTTCGGGGTCAACAGCCGGCTGCTCAGCGAGACCGACAAGAGCTTCAACACCGGCAGCATGCGCAACGTCTACTCGCCCGACGTGACGTGCGCCCGCGAGCTGATCGTCGACCAGCTCGCGGCCGCCATGGGCAAGGACCCGTACCGGTTCCGCCGCGACTTCCTGCGCGACGACCGCTCCCGGGCCGCGCTGGAGTCGGTGGCCACGGCCGGCGGCTGGGGCCGGGCGATGCCGGCCGGCACCGCCCAGGGCATCGCGTTCCACGCCGAGTACAAGGCGGTCAGCGCCGCCCTGGTGGAGATCGACTGCCGCCCCGCCACGGCCAACCGGCCGGTCCGCGACGGCGTGGCCGGGCCGCGGGTGACCAGGGTGGTGTTCGCGGTCGACGTGGGGCTCGCCGTCAACCCGCGCGGCCTGGAGGCGCAGATGATGGGCGGCATCATGGACGGCATCGCCCTCGCGCTGACCTCCAGCCTGCACCTGCGCGACGGGTACTTCCTCGAGGCAAGCTGGGACAACTACTTCTACACCCGGCAGTGGAACACCCCGCCCGACCTGCGGATCATCGTCCTGCCGAGCACGTCCGAGCAGCCCGGCGGCGCGGGCGAGCTGGCCGTCGCCGCGTCGATGGCCGCGGTCGCCTGCGCCTACGGCCGCGCCACCGGCACGATGCCGACCACGTTCCCGATCAACCACGGCACCCTGTCGTTCACGCCGAAGCCGACGATCCCACCGATCCCGCCGTCGCCCACCGACGGCCTCGCGCACCCCTGGGAGCCCTGAGTTGCCCGAGCACACCTTCCGCGTCAACGGCGAGCAGGTCACCGTCGACGCCCCCGACGACGTGCGCCTGCTGTGGGTGCTGCGCGACCTGCTCGGGATCACGGGGCCGAAGTACGGTTGCGGGATCGCCGTGTGCAAGGCTTGCACCAGCCACCTCAACGGCAAGGGCATCACGCCGTGCTCGATCCCGGTCAAGGATCTGCAGCCGGCCGACGAGGTGACCACGATCGAGGGCCTCGCCGCCACGGCCGGTCAGGAGCTGCACCCGATGCAGCAGGCCTGGCTGGACCATGACGTGGCCCAGTGCGGATACTGCCAGCCCGGGCAGATCATGGCTGCGGTCGCGCTGGTCCGCCGGGTGGCCGCCGAGGGGCGGCCGCTGACCGACGCCGACCTGGACACATTGCGCAACGTGTGCCGCTGCGGCACGTACCCACGCATCCGCGCCGCCATCCGGTCGGGCGCCGCGAACATGTGACCCGGGGGAGGGGGTGTCGTCCGGACGGTATTCCGGTCAGGAAGACGTATTCCCCACAGGAATGTCGTTGGCAGGGGCACCCTTCCTCCGGCGGTCGCGGCGCATCGACGGCGACCGTTCTCGCGTTGGCCCGGCGGTTGCGCGCTGGCCCGGCGGTTGTCGCGCTTGCATGGTGGCCTGGCGGTTGTCGGCGGTTGCGCGGTGGGCCAGCGGATCGCGTCGCCGACGCGCCGCCCAGGTCGAGCGAGGCGCCGCTCGGCCCGCGTCGCGCCCGGCCCGCGTCGCGCCCGGCCCGCGTCCGCACCCCGCACCCGGCCCGCATCTCAGCCCGTGTCCGAGCCCGCGCCCCAGCCCGCGTCCAGCTCGCGCACGACTCGACGTTGGTCGATCTACCCTCGAATGGATCTACAGTCGTGAGGGTAGATCGACCAACGTCGAACAGTGCCTGGCGCCGGACCGTGCGGAGCGCAGCGTCGGGACCAACGGCGAACAGGGTGCCGCCCGGGTCACGCGGGCAGCGACAGCGGCCGGGCCGCGCGCGGGGGCGTCAGCGGGTGCCGGCCTTCACGCGGTACATCGCGGCGTCGGCGGCCGACAGGATCTCGTCGGCGGTGTCGCGGTTGTCGCGGGTCGTCGCGCCGATGCTCACGCCGATCCGCACCATCCGGCCCGCCAGGTGGAACGGGGCGGCGATGGCGGCGCGGAGGCGTTCGGCGATCTCGTCGAGCTGCGACTGGGCCGTCACGTCGTCCAGGAACACCACGAACTCGTCGCCGCCGAAGCGGGCCGCGACGTCGCCCGAGCGCAGCGAGTGGCGGATCCGCTCGGCCACGCGGACCAGCAGCTCGTCGCCGGCGGCGTGGCCCAGGGTGTCGTTGACCTGCTTGAAGCCGTCGAGGTCGAGGAACAGCACGGCGAAGTGGCGGCTCGTGGTGCTCGCGGCGTCCTGCAGGGTTTCCACGAAGGCGGCCCGGTTCGGCAGGCCGGTGAGCGTGTCGGACAGCGCCGCCTGGCGCAGGCGCTCCTCCTGCTCGCGCAGGTCCAGCGCCACCGTGAACAGGGCCGCGCACTGGTTCACCAGCTCCCGGCCGTCCTCGACCCGGCTGTCGACGACGTCGACGATCGCGAGCAGCCCGCGGTCGCTCGCGTTGACCCGCGCCGGTACCACGAACACCGTCTCGCCCGGACCGGCCGACGCGACCAGCTCGGCCGGCGGGAACTCGGAGACCGGGAGCACCGCTGGGCCGATCGGCGGGCCCGGCTGCCGGCGCCAGGCGGGCGGGACCCGCAGCTGCCGGTCGGGCGTCCACAGCCCGACCGCGCCGCTGCTCGCCGGCGTCGCCGCGAGCCAGGTGAGGGTGGTCGGGTCGGCGCCCCGCTCGTACAGCAGCGCCATGCTCAGCTCGTAGTGCGCGCTGATCGTCGAGCGCAGCCGCCACCGCTCGCCGAACTGCGCGCGGTGGTGCAGGCGGGCGGTGGCCAGGATCAGGTCCTGCACGCAGATGTCGACCCGGCGGGCCGCGGCCGCCGCGGGCAGGTGGAGGCTCTGGGTGTACTCCTGGACCGCCCGGGACAGCACCCGCAGGCTCTCCGGCGTCGGCCGCAGCTCGTAGATCCGCATCAACGCCCGCGACGCCGGCACCAGGTCGGGCCGGTCGCCGGCCGCGGCCGCCGCCATCACGGCCTTCGTCCGGTCGACGGCGTCGCCCAGGGCCGCGAGGTCCTCGGCGGTGCGGAACGCCTCGGGCGGCAGCAGCACCGAGAATCGCTCGACCAGCCGGCCGGCCGCGGCGGGCGCCGGGTGGGCGGTGGTGATGGCGCAGCCGCAGGAGCCGCGCGGCACGAACGCCGTCGGGATGCGGGGCCGGCCCGGCGGGCTCGCCGGCTCGGCGACGGCGCGCAGCAGCAGGCCGACCGCCTCGGCCGCCATCTCGCCGAGCAGCTGCCGGACGCTGGCCAGCCCCGGCTCCTGGAACGCGGCGACCTCGAGGTCGTCGAACCCGGTGATCACGTAGTCGTCGGGGCAGCGCAGCCCGGCCGCGGTCATCGCCCGCACGACGCCGATGGCGTTGCGGTCGGTGGCCGCCACGATGGCGGGCGCGGGCGGCCCGGCGCGCAGCGCCTCGGGGGTGGCCCAGGTCACGCCGCTTTCCAGGTTGTTGACCGCGGGCAGGAACAGGGCCGGATCGGGCTCGATGCCGTGGGCTTCGAGGGTCTCGCGGTACGCCCGGTAGCGCTCGGCGACGTCGGTCGCGGCGATGTTGCCGGTGAACGCGATCCGCCGGTGCCCGTGGGCGATGAGGTGCGCGACGGCCTCGCGGATCCCGGCGCCGTTGTCGGCGAGGACGGCCGGCAGGTCGGCCCGCCCCTCGTCGTGCCCGAGGAGCACCACGGGCTTCCCCGATGCGCGGATACGCTCGACGTACTGGCTGGTCACCGCGTCGGCGAGCACGACGAACCCGGCGACGTGGTCCCAGGCGACCGGCACGTCGAACTCGGGCGCCCCGCCGTTGACCGTGATGGAGGCGGCCGCGTCGAGCGTCTGCACCATGATCGTGCGGCTCCCGGCCCGCGTGGCGGCGGCGCTGATCCCGGCCAGCAGCGTGCCGTAGTAGACGCCGCCCGCGAACGGGGACAGCACCCCTACCACCGGTCCGTCCAGCATCACCACCTCCGCCTACTCCATCGGTAGCAGATCCGGCGACCTTCGCGGAAGCCACCGTTTTGTCGAGCACCGTGTCACAACCGGCCGGGCTGTGGTGTCCCCAGGTCCGGGAGCACACTCGGAAGGCGGGGAAGGTGATCATCGTGGAGGAGTTCGAGGAGCTGCGGCCGCTGCTGTTCTCGATCGCGTACCGCATCCTCGGCAGCGTGAGCGAGGCGGAGGACGCGGTGCAGGAGACGTGGCTGCGGTACCGGACCTCCGGCACCGAGCCCGAGTCGGCCAAGGCGTTCCTGTCCGCGGTGGTGACCCGCGTCTCGATCAACGTGCTGCGCTCGGCGCGCTTCCGGCGGGAGGAGTACGTCGGGCAGTGGTTCCCGGAGCCGCTGCTCACCGACCCGTACGAGGACCCGGAGCGGGCCGCCGAGCTGGCCGACTCGGTGTCGATGGCGGCGCTGCTGCTGCTCGAACGGCTCAGCCCGCTGGAGCGGGCGGTGTTCGTGCTGCGAGACGTCTTCGGGTTCGGCTTCCCGGAGATCGCGTCGGCGGTCGGCCGCTCCGAGGCGGCGTGCCGCCAGCTGGCGGTGCGGGCCCGCCGGCACATGGAGGCCGGCCGCCCCCGCTTCGAGGCCGACCGGCGCGAGCGCGACGAGCTCGCCGACCGCTTCTTCGACGCCTTCCGGGAGGGCGACCTCGACGGCCTGCGCGAGCTGCTCGCCGCCGACGTCCAGCTCACCAGCGACGGTGGCGGCAAGGCCCCGCAGCTGCAGCGCCCGATCCTCGGCGCCGACCACGTCGCCCGCCTGCTCGCCGCGGTGGCCGCCCCGCTGGCCCGCATCGGCGTCACGGTCGAGCCGCACGAGCTCAATGCCCAGCCGGGCGCCCTCTTCCGCGACCGCGACGGCCGGATCCTCAACGCCTTCGTGCTGGACGTGGCGGAGGGCCGGATCCAGGCGATCCGCATGGTGATCAATCCCGACAAGCTCGGCCACCTGGGCCCGGTCGCCGACGCCTGGACCCTGTCCCGCGCCTTCACCCAGGCCCGCCGCGCCGCGCCGTAGGCGCTGCGGCGGTGTGGGCGGGTGGCGGCGGGCCGTCGTGACCGGGCGCCGCCACCCGTGCTCAGGAGGTCACCAGCCGATGCGGCCCAGGCGGTCGACGAAGATGCCGGACGGGGCGCCCGGGGGCAGGGTCGCCAGGCGGACGATCGGGTCGGTGCCCTCCGTCACCGTCAGCTGGCCGCGGTGGCCGTTCATGTCCGTCGCGGCGAACGTGTGGTTGGCCACCTCGCCCGGCGTCACCGCGTTGAACGTGATGCCCGGGAGCGCCTGGGCGTAGCGGACGGTGATCATGTTCAGCGCCGCCTTCGAGGAGCAGTACGCCAGTTCGTGCATCTGCGACACGGGCTGCGACGGGTCGGTCACCACCGCGAACGAGCCGCCGGCGCTGGTCACCATCACCACCCGCGGGTGGTCGGCCGCCCGCAGCAGCGGCAGGAAGGCGCGCGTGACGCGGACCGGGCCGTAGACGTTCGTGTCGTACACGGCGTGCAGCTCGTCGGCTCCCGCGTCGGCGGGTGCGACCACGTTGCCCGGCGCGCCGGCGTTGTTGACCAGCACGTCCAGGCGGTCGGTGTGCGCCTGCACCAGCAGTACCGCCGAATCCACCGATGCGTCGGAGGTCACGTCCAGCGGGACGGGCACCACCGCCACCCCCTCGGCGGCAAGCTTGCCGGCGGCGACGCGCCCCCGCTCCTCGTCGCGCGAGCCGAGGAAGACCGTCCAGCCCAGCGCGCCGAGCCGGCGGGCCGTCTCCAGGCCCAGTCCCTTGTTCGCCCCGGTGACCAGCACCGAGGTCCGTTCCGAGTTCGTCATGACCCCTAGGACAACGCGGCCCGGCCGGCTGTGACACGGCAAAGCGGTGCACCCCGGCAGCGGCAACGTTCCCGCACCGCGACGGGAACGGCGGGGCTCCGCGGCCCACGGACGGTGGTTGGACCGACCACCGTCCAAAAGGGGGCCCCATGTTCAGGCACACACTCGTCACCGCGTTGGCGGCGGTGATCGCCGCCACCGGCACGCTCGTCGTCGGGGCCGCGCCCGCCGACGCCGCGGTCTCGCGGGTGCGGGTCAAGGGCTCCCTCGCGGTGCGCAGCGGCGCGGCGACCTGGTGGGCGCCGACCCGCACGCTGAAGAACAACACCGCGGTCACCGTCGTGTGCAAGTTCACCGGGCAGTACATCAGGGGCGCGGTCCGCAGCACCGCGCAGTGGGACCGGCTGATGCTCGGCGACTACATCCCGCACGCGAACGTCGTCGGCAACCCGAAGCTGCCCACCTGCACCTGGCCGCAGCCAGCCACCCCGCCGCCGGTCGTGTCCGTGGTCGCGCCGCCGGTGGTGCCGCCGACACTGCCCGCACTGCCCGAGCCGAACGGCACGATGACCCAGGCCGAGTTCATCGCCGCGTCCGTGCCGGGCGCCCAGCAGAGCCAGCGGGAGCACGGCGTGCCGGCGTCGGTGACCATCGCGCAGGCGATCCTGGAGACGGGCTGGGGCAAGAGCGCCCTGGCGACGTTCGACCGCAACTTCTTCGGCATGAAGTGCTTCGGCCAGGGCGTGTACGCCAACGGCTGCAGGTCCCACTCCACCGCCGAGTGCACGCCGGCCGGTGCGTGCTTCACGACCACGGCGTCGTTCCGCACCTACGCCACCGCGGCGAACTCGTTCCGCGACCACGGAGCGTCGCTCGCCACGAACAGCCGGTACAGCGTCGCGTTCCAGTACCGCACCAACCCGAACCAGTTCGTCGCCGAGATGCACAGGGCCGGCTACGCGACGGACCCGCAGTACACGGTCAAGCTCACGGGCATCATGGCCAAGTACAACCTGTACCGCTACGACCTGGCGTAGGGACCGCCTGCTAGAATTTGAACATGTTCAAAGACGGGTGGCTCGTGGGCGGCCTGGTCGCGTCGGTCCTGCTCCGCGGTGCGCTGTGGTGCCTCAGCCTTTTCATCGTCGGGCCGGTGCTCGGCCCGCTCGACGGCGTGCTCGCGGTCGCCACCGACCACGCCTGGGAGATCGTGGCGGCCGAGGCCGTCGTGGGTGTCCTGCTGGCCGTCGCGACCGGCGTGGCCTGCGCCGGCCTGCGCCGGGACCAGCTGTGGGCGCATCGGCTGGGCCTGGCCCTCGCCCGGGGGTACGTCGCCCTCAACGCCGTGACCGCGGTGGCGTCGTTCGCGCTGGTCTTCGTCTACGGCTGGCTGCCGGCCCTCCTCGGGGCGTTCTACCTGGCGTCGCTGGCCGCCGCCGCGCTCGCCTGGCGCGACCTGGCGGCCGGCCCCCGCGTCCGGATCGTGACCGGCCTGGCGACCCTGCGCCGCCTGGCCGCCGGGGCCCAGCGCCACGAGGCCGACCGGTGGCCCGCCGGAGCGGGACACCGGTAGGGCGGTCAGCCGCAGGTCCACAGCAGGCGGCGGAGGCCGCCCGTCTCGTTCGTCGCGGTGCCGATGATGCGGGAGCCGTCGTCGCTGACGACGCCCATCATGCCCAGCGGGACCTCCGGGTCGATCGGCAGGAGCGCGACCGTGCCGTTCACCCACGTGCCGGGGTGCGGCGGGGCCATGTTCGGGACCTCGCCGAAGACGCGGCCGTGCTCGTCGACCCGCTCGGCGAGGATGCCCTCGATGACGTCGACGCCGCCCGTGCGCAGGTTCCAGCGGACGCCGCGGGCGAGGACCCAGTCGCCCGTGATGTCGGTCGTGGTGATGTCCGAGGCCTCGGCCGGGACCGGCAGGGCGCGCATCGTGCCGGCACCGTCCCACACCACCGGGACCGTCGCCACCGTCGCGTCCGAGCCGTTCATCGGGCGCTGCAGGTACCCGGCCACGGTCCCGTCGTCGTTGATGCCGATCGCGCTGGACGACCAGCCGTCGGGCGTCGCGAGCAGCGCCGGCCGCGCCGGGTGGTCGCGCCGCCACACCGCGGCCCGGACGTCGGCGCCGCCGCGCTCGATCGAGTTCAGCGTCATGGCCACCTCGCCGTGGTTGTTGAGGCCGGCCATGCTGACCAGCCGTTCGCCGTCGGGCGTCGGGACGGTCGTGAAGGTGCCGCCGCGGTACAGCCCGAGCCGGCCCTGACCCGTCCGGAAGAGGACGTCGCCGGCGCGGTTGACGGCGATGGGTCCCGACCCCGACGCGCCGCCGGGCGGGCTGATCCGCTCGCTGCGGCCGTTCTCGATCCGGACGAGGTCGCCGCCGCCCTGCTCGGACGCGCTCCCGACGACGATCCGGCCGGTCGGGTCCAGCACGAAGATGCCGTTGACGCCGGGCAGTTGCGCGTCGGTGTAGGTGCAGGTGCCGAGCGGCGGCGACGCCGGTCCGGGGGCGTAGCTCGTCACCGCGCTCGGGCGGACCCACGGCGCCGGCGGGGTGGCGGGCTCGCGCCGGGGGCCGCCGGTGACCTGGGCCACCAGCACGGTCGTCGCCAGTACCGTCACCACCGTCGCGCCCGCGAGCACCGCCGCCCGGACGCGTGCACGGCGCCGGCCGGCCCGGACCGCCGCGCGGGCGTCCAGCGTGGACGGTGGCAACTCGTCGATGTCGAAGGCCCGGCGCAGCAGCGCCACCTCGTCGCTCATGCCAGCTTCCCCTGTCGTCGTGTCGGGGCGGTATCGAGGTCCCGGCTGCCCAGCTGCCGGCGCAGCGCGGCCAGCCCGTCCGAGGTCTGGCTCTTCACCGTGCCCTCGGCGCAGCCGAGGATCGCGGCGACCTCGGCGACCGGCAGGTCGAGGCCGAACCGCAGGACGAGCACCGCCTGCTGCCGCCGCGGCAGCCCGCGCAGCGCCGCGCGTACCACGACCCGCTCGTCGAGCGGCTGCCCGGCGGCGGCCGGCCGGTCCGGCGGCCGCTCGGTCAGCGCCACCCCCGACCAGCGCAGCTTGCGCTCCCGCAGGAAGGTGTTGACCACGATCCGCCGCACGTACGCGTCCAGATCCGCGGCCGCCCGCGCCTGCCGCCACTTCACGTAGAGCGTGGTCGCCGCGGCCTGCGCGACGTCGTCGCCCCGGTGGACGTCGCCGCAGAGCAGCGCGGCCAGCCTGCGCATGTGGGGCATGCGAGCCTCGAAGTACTCGACGTACTCCCGTTCCAGGTCCTCCCGCACGCTGCCTCCCTCCACAGACCAGAGAGGCTCGGGGTCGCTCCGCGTTGGGTGCGACTTTTTCCGGCGTGGTTCAGCCGTCCACGAGCAGCACCCGGGCCAGCCGGGTCACCGCCGCCGGGTCCAGGTCCCGGCCCGCCGCGAAGGCCCGGTCGAACGCGTCACCCAGCGCCGCGCGCACGGCCGCCGTGGTGCGCTCGATGTCAGCCCGATCCGCGACGGCCGGCGTGCTGCCGGTCGAGGCGCGGCTTCGCTGCGCGGCGCCCAGCAGCGAGGCGGCCGCGTGGTGCTCGCCGGCGGCTGCCGCCGTGCCCGCCAGGGCGGCGAGGGCGAGGGCGACGTCGCGCTCGGCGCCGAGCTCCCGGGCGGCCTTCAGGGCCTCGCGGTGCTGGCCGGCGGCGGTGGCCAGGTCGCCCCGGTGCCGCGCCACATGCCCGAGCTCGACCAGCACGCTGGGGACGTAGAGCGGACGACCCGCCCGGTTGGACTGGGATGCCGCGTCCCGCAGCAGCGTCCGCAGATGCAGCATGGCGGTGTCGAGGTCGCCGGCGCGTCGGGCGGCCCAGGCCAGTCCCATGCGCGCGAACGTCACGGTCAGCGGCGCGTTCTGCTCCTGGGCGAGGGTGAGCGCCTCGGTGCACTGCCGGATGGCGGCCTCCTGGTCGCCCTGCTCCATGGCGAGCCAGCCCAGCCATCCGAGCCGGCCGGCGACGTCGGCCCACAGGCCCAGCTCCCGGGCCAGCTCGAGCCCCTCCCGATGCAGCCGTGCGGCGAGCGCGTGGTCGCCGGTCAGGCCGGCGTGCGCGCCGAGCCACTCGGTCGCCTGCAGCAGGCCCCACCGGTCGCCGAGCTGCCGGAAGATACCGGCGGCGCGGTCGCCGTCGCGCATCAGGCGGGTCGTGTCGCCGCGGATGTAGGCCAGCTTCGCGGTGAGCGTGAGGGTTGCCGCCGTGCCCCAGGTGTCGTCGGTGGCGTGAAACGCGGAGCGCAGTTCGGACACGAACGCCTCGGTGACGGCCACGTCCCCGAGATCGACCTCCGCGTGCGCCAGGAACCAGGCGGCGCGGGCGTGTCCGGGGTCGGCGGTCAGATCGCCCAGGGCCTCCCGAACGGCTTTGTGCCGGATCGGCCAGTCCTCGACGTCGCCGAGCAGGAACGCGAAGCCGGCTTCCCAGGCGGCCACGCGGGCCCGTTCCGGGGCGGCCGGCGCACCGGCGGAGGCGGCCAGCGCGGCCCGCATCCAGCGCCGGCCCTCGCCCAGGCGCCCGCGGAGGAACCAGTACCAGGCCAGCGCGCCGACGAGCCGGAGCGCGGTGCGGTGGTGGCCGCCGGACACCGCCTGGTCGGCGGCGGCGCGCAGGTTCGCCGCCTCGCCGTCGAGGACGCGCAGCCATCGCGCCTGCCGCGGTCCGCGCAGCTCGGCCTCGGCGCCGGTCGCGAACGCCACGGAGTAGCGCAGCCAGCGGGCGCGGGTGGCGGCCAGGTCGCCGGCCTCGTCGAGCCGCTCGAGACAGAACGCGGCGATCGACTCCAGCAACCGGTAGCGGGGCGGCTCACCGTCGCGCTCCACCCGAACCACCAGCGACCGGTCCACCAGGTGGGCGAGGAGGTCCGGCACATCGGCCGCCCGCACGTCGCCGGCGGCGCAGATGGCCTGCGCGGTCTCCGGGCTGCTGCCGTCGGGGTTGACGGCCAGCCGGCGCAGCACGATCCGCTCGGGCGCCGTGAGCAGCCGCCAGCTCCAGTCGATCGTGGCGCTCAGCGTCTGCTGGCGGGCCGGCGCGGCCCGGTTACCCACCGAGAGCAGCCGGAACCGGTCGTCGAGCCCGGCCACGAGCCGCTCGATCCCCAGCCCGCGCAGCCGGGTCGCGGCCAGCTCCAGCGCGAGCGGGATCCCGTCCAGCCGGCGGCACAGATCGGCGATCAGGGCGGCGTTGGCGGGCTGCAGCTCGAAGCCCCGGTGCGCCGCGGCGGCTCGCGCCAGGAACAGCCGCACCGCTCCGGCGGCGGCCGGGTCGCCGCCGCCGGCCGGCAGGTCCAGCGGCGGCACGGGCCAGACCAGCTCGGCGGCGACGCGCAGCGGTTCCCGGCTGGTGGCGAGGATCCGCAGCTCGGGCCCGGCCGCGAGCAGGCGGCCGGTCAGGGTGGCGGCCGCGTCGACGACGTGCTCGCAGTTGTCCAGCACCAGCAGCAGCCGGCGGGGGCGCAGCGCGGCGGCGAGCCGGTCGACGGTCGTCGCGTTGCCGCCGGCGGCGTCCCGGATGCCCAGTGCCCCCGCGACGGCGTCGGCGACCGCCTCCACGCCCCCGTCGACGGCGGCGAGCTCGACGAGCCAGGCGCCGTCGCGGAACTCGCCCTGCACGGTGCGGGCCACCTCGAGCGCCAGCCGGGTCTTGCCGACACCCCCCACGCCGGTCAGCGAGATCAGCCGCTGGGCGCCGACCAGGGCGGCGAGCTCGGTGAGCGCGGGGTCCCGTCCGAACATCTCGCCCATCGCGGCGGGGAGGTTGCTGACCGGCCTGGGCGGGGCGGGCGCGGTCGCGGGCGGGTCCAGCGCCGGATCCTGCGCCAGGATCGCCCGGTGCAGGGCCGCGACGTCCGGGCCGGGGTCGATGCCCAGCTCGTCCCCGAGGCGGGCGCGCAGCTCGGCGAAGGCGTCGAGGGCGTCGGACTGCCGGCCGGCGCGGTAGAGCGCCAGCATCCGCAGGGACCGGGCCCGCTCCCGCAGCGGATGGCGGCTCACCACGTCCGCCAGCGCATCCGCGACCGCGGCGGCCTCGCCGAGCGCGAGGCGGGCCTCGGCGCGGTCCTCGACCGCGGTCAGCCGCTGTTCCTCGAGGCGGGCGACCACGGCCTCGACGAACGGCTCGTCCCGGTACTCCGCGTACGCGTCCCCGCGCCACAGCCCCAGCGCCTCGCCGAGCAGCGCCGCCCGAGCCGCCGGCGAGCGTTCGCCGGCGGCCCGGGCGACCAGGGAACCGAACTCCGCGGCGTCGACGGTGGTGGCCCGCAGCGCGAACCCCGCCGGACCCGACTCGACCAGCGTGCGACTGCCCGGCTCGGCATTCTCGATCGCCCGGCGCAGCTGCGACACCTTGACCGCGAGCGCCGCCGGGGGGTTGCCCGGCGCCTGACCGGTCCAGAGCTCCTCGACGAGGCGGTCGGCGGACACCGGACGGCCGTCGCGCGCGAGGAGCGCGGCGAGCAACGCCCGCACCTTGGCGCCCGGGATCGGCACGGGCCGGCCGTCGCGGTCCCACACCGCGAGCGGCCCGAGCACCCCAAAACGCACGCCCACGATCCTAGGTTCCAGATTCCTCGGGTCGGTAGGAAAGCACGACGACGCCGTGGGGGAGCCGGGTCTGCGAGACCAGCATCATCCGGGTCCGCGGCCAGTCCCGGAAGACGCTCGGGCCGCCGCCGACCACGACCGGATGCACCCAGAGCCGGAACTCGTCGACCAGGCCCGCGGCGGCCAGCGAGCGGGCCACCCGGCCGGATCCGTAGAGCAGGACGGCGCCGTCCGCGGTGCTCCTGAGCTCCCGCACGAACGCCGTGACGTCGCCCGGCACGACGTGTGCGTTCGTCCATCCGAGCCGGTCCAGGGTGCGGGTGACGACGTACTTGCGGATGCCGTTCATCCGGTCGGCGAAGCCCTCGGTCGCGGTGCCCGCGTCGTCGACCGCCGGCCACGTCGCGGCGAAGGCCTCGTAGCTGACCCGGCCCATGACGACGGCGTCGGCGGCGAACAGCTGGTCCCGCGCGTGACGCCCGTACTCGTCGCTCCAGAACGCGAACGACCAGTCCTGCGGATCGTCCTGCACCCCGTCGAGCGTGATGAACGTCGAGACGATCACCGTTCCCATGTCCGCTCAGCCCCTTCCCGGCTCGGTTGCGGCGGCCGGGGTGCCGTCGAGGTGCACGGCCTGCCGCACGTAGCCGGACAACAGCGCGTCGTCCACGTCCGCCGGGTTCCGCAGCTTGAGGTGCCGGGTCGTCTTGCCGATCCCCGCCAGCCGGCGCTCGGGGTCGGAGAACTCCGCGCCGCGGGCGAAGGCGAGGGTGACGTGCGTCTTGCTGCGGCTCACGATGGCGATCAGCGCACGCCCTTTCCAGGCCGGCGAGCCGCGGCTGATGACCTCGCGGGCATCGGGCGCGTGCAGCGCCATGAACGCCCGGAGCGCCTGGACTACGGCCGCCTGCCCCGCGTCGAGGGCGGCGACGTACTCGTCCATGTCGGTCACGGCGTCCACCCCCTCAGAGGCTCTTCGCCACGACGGCGCTGATCGCCGTGAAGGTGGAGTAGTCGCCCGCCGTGACGCGGTTCTTCGCGACCGCGATCGCGACGCCGGTCTGCGGGTCGGCGTAGGCGGCCGTGCCGCCGCTGCCGGCCATGCCGAACAGCGTCGGACTGTCCAGCGGCCCCGGGAATCCGACGTCGTAACCGAGCCCTCGTTTCGCGGGAAACCCGAGCACCGCGTCCTCGCCGCTCACCACGACCGAGGCGGCATCGCGCAGCCGCTGCGCGGACAGCAGCCGGACACCGTCGACCGGGCCCAGCAACGCGGCGTACGTGCGGGCGATCGCGCGGGCCGACATCACGCCCCCCGCGGGGATCTCCGCGGTCAGCACGTCGACCCGGTTGCAGTAGCCGGCATCGGGCAGAGCGCCCAGCGGCGCCGCGGTCCAGCCGTCGAGGACCCGGAAGAACGGCACCGTCCCGGCCATCTGCGCCGCCATCTCCGCGGTCAGGTGCATCGCGTCCGGCTGCTCGTGCCGCGCCACCCTGCCGAGCGCCTCCCGCGGCACGGCGAAGAAGAGCTCCTCCTCGACGCCCAGCGGTGCCGCGATCCGGCGGCGTGTCTCCTCGGAGATCGTGCGGCCGGTGGCGCGGCGCACGATCTCCCCGACCAGGTAGCCGTAGGTCTGCGGGTGGTAGCCGGTGCGGGTCCCCGGCTCCCACCACGGGGTGGCGCCGGCGATCAGGTCGCACATCTTGTCCCAGTCGCAGAGGTCCTCCGGGGTGGTGCCGACCGGCACCGCCGGGACCCCGGCGCTGTGCGTCAGCACGTCCCGGACGGTCGTCCGTTCCTTGCCGTTGGCCCCGAACTGCGGCCACAGATCGACCACCGGGGTGTCGTACTCCAGGATGCCGTCGGCCGCGAGCCCATGGACCACGGTCGAGGCCACCCCCTTGGCCGTCGAGGTCACGTGGAACAGCGAGTCCGCGGTGACGGGCCGCCCGTCGGCCGCGAACCCGCCGACCGCGTCCACGATCTGCTCGCCGTTGCGATAGACGGCGACCTGGAGCCCCCGCTCCGCATCCTGCTCGATCAGCTGGTCGACCGCCAGCTGCACGTCCCGCTGAACATCACCCATCGTGGCCCTCACAGGTTCGTTCGGGCGCCGTTCGCCCGACCACGACCGATGATCCGGCGACCACTTACGCTTTCTTTACCGTCGCCGGCTCGTCCTAGAACCGCCACTCCCGGCCGAACCAGCGCCGGATCCGGTCGGTGCCGAAGGCGTGCTTGTCGGCGGCGAGGTCGGCCGAGGGCCCCTGCAGGCCGCAGAAGGGCCGCTCGCCCGCGCGGAACGTGACGTCGACCTTCGCCACCCGGTCGCCGCCGAACTCGAGGTAGCAGATGCCGCGCCCGTCGTAGGTGGCGGCCGGGGACTCGCCCCGGATCGTGGCGACGATCCGCGCCGCGGCGACGGCCGCCTGGCCCTCCGCGAACACGCCGGCCTTCGGGGTGCCGACGCTGGTCACGTCGCCGACCGCGTACACGCCCGGGAACCCGGTCTCCAGGGTGTCCGGCGGTGGGCGGGCGAGGCGGTCGGCCTGGTCAGCGACGTGCCCTCCGCCGCCGGCCTGGTCGAGCTCCTGGCCGCGCAGGCCGAGGCGGCCCTGCGTCGATATTATTGAAAAGACGTATGTTGATATGACCATGCCTTGGGTGGTCCTCTGGAGCTCTCGTGCACCTCCACATCCAAGGAGGCTTGATGAGCCACACCACCCGACGGCTCACCATTCCCACCACGCTCGTCCTGGCCGGCGCCCTTCTGGTCGCCCCCACCCCGGCCGGCGCCGACACCGCCGAGACCGCCGCCCCGTACCTGGTGAGCGGCGTGACCACCCTCGCGGACCGCAACCGCATCGCCGCCACGGGCGCGTCGCTCGACGGCGTCGAGCACGGCGTCGCCGACATCAGCGCGACGCCGTCCGAGGTGGCGCAGCTGCGCCGGCAGGGCTTCACCGTCACCCGCGCGCTGCGCGCCGCGACCCCGTCCGGGCCGGCGACGATCCTCGACTTCCCGTCGGCCGACTCGCTGTACCACAACTACGCCGAGATGACCGCGGAGCTCAACCAGGCGGTGGCCGACCACCCGGCGATCCTGCGCAAGTCCAGCCTCGGCACCTCGTACGAGGGCCGCGACATCCCGGTCATCAAGATCTCGGACAACGTCGCGACCGACGAGAACGAGCCCGAGGTGCTCTACACGGCGCATCAGCACGCCCGCGAGCACCTCACCGTCGAGATGGCGCTGTACCTCATCCGCCAGCTCACCGACGGCTACGGCACCGACGCGCGGATCACCAACGTCGTCAACACGCGCGAGATCTGGATCGTGCCGGACATGAACCCGGACGGCGGCGAGTACGACATCGCGACCGGCGCCTACCGGTCGTGGCGCAAGAACCGCCAGCCCAACGCCGGCAGCAGCAACGTCGGCACCGACCTCAACCGCAACTGGGGTTACAACTGGGGCTGCTGCGGCGGGTCGTCGGGCACCACCAGCTCCGAGACCTACCGCGGCCCGTCGGCGTTCTCCGCGCCCGAGACCCAGCGGGTGCGCGACTTCGTCCTGGGCCGGCGCGTCGGCGGGGTGCAGCAGATCAAGACGCACATCGACTTCCACACGTACGGCAAGCTCGTCCTCTGGCCGTTCGGCTACACGACCGCGAACACCGCGCCGGGCCTGGACGCCGACCAGGAGGCCACGTTCCGCACGCTGGGCATCCAGATGGCCGGCACCAACGGGTACACGCCCGAGCAGGCGAGCGACCTCTACATCACCGACGGCTCGATCGACGACTGGCTGTGGGGCACGCAGGGCATCTGGTCCTACACGTTCGAGATGTACCCCGGCTCGGCCTCCGGCGGGGGCTTCTACCCGCCGGACGAGGTGATCGCCGCGCAGACGGCGCTGAACCGCGAGGCGAGCCTGCAGATCGCCGAGTACGCCGACTGCCCGTACCGCGTGATCGGCAAGGAGGCCGTGTACTGCGGCGCCACGGGAGGCACGACGGTCTGGTCCGACGACTTCGAGACCAGCCTGGGCTGGGTCGTGAACCCGGCCGGCACCGACACCGCGACGAGCGGCGCGTGGGAGCGCGGCGACCCGGAGGCGACGGACTCCAGCGGCCCGAAGCAGCTCGGCTCCGCCGCCGTCGGCACCAACGACCTGGTGACGGGCCGGCTGGCCGGTGCCAGCGCCGGCGCCTACGACGTCGACGGCGGCACGACGAGCGTCCGGTCCCCGAGCATCGCGCTGCCGGCCGGCGGGACGCTGACGATGACGTACTCCTGGTACCTCGCGCACGGCAACAACGCGTCCTCGGCGGACTTCCTGCGCATCAGCGTCGTCACATCCGGCGGTACCACGGTGCTGACCACGGTCGCGGGGGCGGCGACCGACCGCGACGCGTCCTGGGCGACCGCGAGCGCCAACCTGACCCCGTACGCGGGCCAGAGCATCCAGATCCTGATCGAGGCGGCCGACGCCTCGACGGCGAGCCTCGTCGAGGCCGCCGTCGACAACGTCGTCATCCGGCAGTCCTGAGCGGGCGGGGTCCTGGGTCGCGGGTCCAGGACCCCGTTCAGGCGCTCGCCGGCTCGTCGAGGGGGAGATCGGCCGACAGGCGGGTGCCGGAGCCGGGTGGGCTCTCGACCGTCAGCCGGCCGCCCAGCGCCTCCACCCGGTCGAACAGCCCGATGAGGCCGGTGCCGTGCCGCAGGTCCGCCCCGCCGACGCCGTCGTCGCAGACCGACAGGTGCAGCGACCCGCCGTGGACCGCGGCGCCGACCTCGACGGACGTGGCCTGCGCGTACTTGGCGGCGTTCGTCAGCGCCTCGGCCACGACGTAGTAGGCGGCGATCTCGACCGGCTCGGGCAGCCGCCCGTCCAGGTGCACGTCGACCACGGCCGGCAGGCCGGAGCGGCGGGCCAGGGTGCGCAGCGCGGGTCGCAGCCCGCCCTCGGTCAGCATGGCGGGGTGCACGCCGCGGGTGAGCTCGCGCAGGTCGTCGGCCGTCCCGCGCAGCCCGTCGGCGACGGTGGACAGCTGCTGGCGCAGCTGGGGCAGCTCGCCCGGCACGATCGCCTCGGCCCGGCGGACCTCCAGCCCGAGCGAGACGAGCCGCTGCTGGACGCCGTCGTGCAGGTCGCGTTCGAGCCGCCGGCGCGCCTCGTCGCCGGCGAGCACGAGCCGCGTGCGCGACGCGACGAGGGAGGCGCTCTCCGCCAGGGTCAGCGCCTGGCGGACGACCAGCAGCAGGATGACGACGGCCACGCCGAGGATCTCGACGGTGTCCATCGGGTCGCCCCGGACGCGCTGACCGATGAACAGCACGCCGACGGCCGCGACCGGCACGTACGGCAGCAGCAGATGGCCCCAGCGGACGGGCCGGTGCACCGCCGGTGCCGACGCGTCGCTGACCGGTGTGAGCGCGGCGACGGCGACGAGCGCGTGCCCGGCGATGAACCCGGCGTCGGCCAGCGGCGAGACGGCCTGCGCGCCGGAGGACACCAGATACGCGAAGACGCTGTCGGACAGCGACAGGCAGAACAGCCCGGCGCCGAGCGGGACCAGCTGCGCCCGGTTCGCCGCGGGCGCCGAGGCGACGAGCAGGATGACGATGACGGCCAGCAGCAGGTCGGTGACGGGGTACGCGATCGCGACGGAGTACGCAAGCGGGGTGGCCGCACTGGCCCGCACCACCGACCCGAGCGCGGTGCTCCAGGTGAGCACGAACAGCGCGCCGACGACGATGAGCCCGTCGAGGACGATCACCGGCAGCCCCGGCCGCCGCCGCAGCCCGCCCGGCAGGGGCCGGTCGGCGGCCAGGACGACGACCGCCGCGAGCGCCAGGATCGGCAGGGTGAGGTAGCCGACGTCGGCCGGCGACGGGGACGGCAGCCCGATGCCGCGGTAGAGGTGGTACCACGACCAGAGGATCTGCCCGATCATCCAGCCGCCGGTGGCGGCGCCCATCCACAGCCGCCACCACCGCTGCGGGCCGGACAGCCGGCCGGCGGTGATCCAGCAGGCGAGGGTGGCGGCGAGCGCGGCGGCGAGCTGCCCGGCGTCGTCGACGAACAGCGACCACCACGGGCCGAGCACCCCGGAACTGGCAAGGCCGACGACGGCGGCCACCGCCACGGCAGCGATCGTGAGCGGGGCCGACCAGAACCTGCGCGAGGAAGGAACGAGACGAGTAATCGGTGCACCCTGACCGAAGGTGATCGGCACGACAAGCGGTCACGCTACCGCACGGCCGCGGCCGTCCGGCCGGTCTGGCCCGGGCCGTGGCGCCCGGCGGCGACGCATCACCCGCCGGTATCACCCGCCGGTCACCCGGCCGGTGTGGTCGCGGAATTTTAAGGGAACCTTACTATTTCGTGAGATTCCATTGACTGTCGCCCATTCCTTGCGAGACTCGGAGTACAGCCGACCGTCAGGAGTGTGCGACCATGCCCCACGCCCGGCGCGCCGGTCTCGCCGGCCTTGCCCTCGTCGGCGCGCTCGCGCTCGTGCCGGCCCTGACGACCGCCGGCGTCGCCAACGCCGGCGCGACCACCCTCGGGGGTGCCGACCCCAGCGTCATCAAGGTCGGCGGGCTTTACGTCGCGGCCAAGTCCGTCGACGGCGGCGTCGCGGTGCGGACCGCGGCCACCGTCGAGGGCATCGCCGCCGCGCCCAAGCGCCAGGTGTGGCAGGACGCCGGCAACCTCGGCGAGGTGTGGGCGCCGGAGATCGTGTACCACGACGGCCGCTACCACATCTACTTCTCCGCGGGCCGCAGCGCCGCCCACCGGATGTACCACATCAGCTCGGCCAGCCCGGACACCGGCTACAGTGCCGCCACCAAGGTCACCCTGCCCGGCGACAAGTGGGCCATCGACGGCGTGCCGTTCTCCTACCAGGGCCAGCGCTGGTTCGTCTGGTCCGGCTGGGCCGGCGACACCAACGTCGAGCAGAACCTCTACATCGCCCGCATGAGCAGCCCCACCGCGGCCACCGGCGGGCGGTACGTCATCTCCCAGCCGCGGGAGGCGTGGGAGCGCGCGGTCGGCGACCCGTACATCAACGAGGCGCCCGAGCCGCTGCTCGACCCGCGGGGCCAGCTGCACATCGTCTACTCCGCCAACGGCAGCTGGAGCAGCAAGTACTGCCTGGCCGAGCTGCGCCTGCGGGCCGGCGGCGACCCGACGTACGTGTGGGACTGGTACAAGAGCAACGGCTGCCTGTTCGGCTCGTACGCGCCGAACATGATGTCCGGCTGGGATCCCACGCTCTACGTCGACGGTCCGGGCCACAACTCGTTCGTCCTCGAACGAGGCGACATCGCCACCAGCCCGCCGTCGGGCAACCGCTTCCCGACCATGTACCACGCGGTCGCCAAGGGCACGCCGTACTCGTGGTCGAACCGGTACTGGTACATCGGCTCGGCCGTCTGGTGGGGCAGCGTCACCTACCGGCGCGCGAACGTGCCCGGCGCCACCTCCGACACCGGCTTCGGACTCAAGTTCTTCGAGTGACCCCGCGCAGCCCGAGGGCGGCGGCGGCCAGCCCCAGCACCACGGCGACGTAGCCGCCGACGATGCCGTTGCCCGTGCCGGGCCCGCCGTCGGCGGTGACGATGATGAGCGCGCCGACGACCACGCCCACCGCCCCCGCGGCGAGGGCGACGGTGCCGTTGCGCCGCCGGTTGCGGCGGACCAGGACGCCGGCGACCGTGCCGGCCAGGGCGATCAGGGCGCCCGCCGTCGCCACGATCCGGTCGAGCGTGAGGGAGTACGCGGCGACGGGGTCCGCGGCGAGCAGGTCGGTGATGTTCATGGCTCCATCCTGTTCGCACGGACCGGAAAGGGCGTCGTGCCGATGCGGACACTGCGCCTGCTGCGGGCGCAGCAGGCCCGGCTCCTCCGTGCGCACGAGCCGCCGGGGCCGTCGTCCGGCTATCGTGCCGCCATGGGGGACTGGCTGATCGCTGTCGGCGTCGCGGCGATCCTCGTCGTCGCCGGGCACTCCGCGGAGGGCTCCGCCGCCGGGTACGTGCTGCTCGCGGCCGGTGGGCTCGCGCTCGCCGCCCGCCGGCGGGCGCCCGTCGCCGTCCTGGTCGTCACCGGGGCGTGCGCGGTCGGCTACCAGGCGGCCGGGTTCGACGTGTTCGCCGTCGCGTACCTCGTCGCCGTCTACGGCGCGGTCCGGGCGGGGCACCGGGTCACCACGATCGTGGCGAGCGTGGTCATGCTGGCCGCGCTGCCCGTCGCGGCCATGGTCTCCGGGCTGCCGGCCGGCGAGGCGTTCGCCCGGGCGCGGGGCGTCCTGGAGATCGCCTGGCTGATCGCCGCCGGCGCCGCGGGCGAGGCGCTGCGGCAGGCCGAGCGGCGGGCCGACGAGGCCGAGCGCACGCGCGAGGAGAGCGCGCGGCGCCGGGCCGGCGAGGAGCGGCTGCACATCGCCCGCGAGCTGCACGACTCGCTCACCCAGCAGATCTCGGTGATCAAGGTGCAGGCCGAGGCGGCGGTACACCTGGCGCAGAAACGCGGCGAAGCGGTGCCGGACGCCCTGCTGGCGATCCGCGAGGCCGGCCGCGAGGCGGCCCGCGAGCTGCGCGCGACGCTGGAGGCGCTGCGCGACGACGGCGGCGGCCCGCCCTGCGGGATCGACCAGGTCGAGGACCTGGTCCGCCGGGCCAGCGCGACCCTGACGGTCGACGGGCGGCGCCCGTCCGTGCCGGTGGCGGTCGAGCGCAGCGTGTACCGCATCGTGCAGGAGTCGCTGACGAACGTGGCCCGGCACGCGGGCCCGGCGAGCGCGGCGGTCCTGATCGAGTACCGCCCCGACGCCCTGGCCGTCCAGGTCGACGACGACGGCGTCGGCGGCGTGCCGGTCCCCGGGGTGGGCCTGCAGGGCATGCGCGAGCGCGTGACGGCGCTCGGCGGACGGCTCCACGCCGGCCCGCGCGACGAGGGCGGTTTCCGCGTCCGCGCCGATCTTCCCCTCGACGGTACCGCGTGATCCGCGTCCTGCTGGTCGACGACCAGCCGCTGATCCGCAGCGGGTTTCGCGCCCTGCTCGACGCCGAGGACGACATCGAGGTGGTCGGCGAGGCGGGCGACGGCGCCGAGGGCGTGGCGCTGGCCCGTGCGCACCGCCCCGACATCGCGCTGGTCGACATCCAGATGCCGGTGGTGGACGGCATCGAGGCGACCCGCCGCATCGCGGCCGACCCGGACCTGGCCGGCATCCACGTGGTCATCCTGACGAACTACGGCCTGGACGAGTACGTCTTCAACGCCCTGCGCGCGGGCGCCGCCGGCTTCCTGGTCAAGGACATCCTCCCGGAGGACTTCCTGCACGCGATCCGCGTGGCGGCCCGCGGCGACGCCCTGCTGGCCCCGTCGATCACCCGCAAGCTGATCGACCGCTACGTGGCCCGCCCGCTCCCGTCGGCCCCGAAGGCGCTGTCCCGCCTGACGACCCGCGAACGCGAGGCCGTCGCGCTGGCCGCCGAGGGCCTGTCGAACGACGAGATCGCCGGGCGGATGGTGATCAGCCCGGTGACGGCGAAGACCCACCTGAACCGCGCGATGACCAAGCTGCACGCCCGCGACCGCGCCCAGCTGGTGGTGATCGCCTACGAGTCCGGCCTGGTGACCCCGTGACGCCGCTCATCTCGTGCCGCGGAACGCCTCGAGTCCCGTCCGCCATGCGGCGTCGAGGTCGGCATGGGGCGGGAACCGCTGGTTCAGCTCGAGGATGATCATCCCGTGCGCGAAGGCCCAGACGGCCCGCGCCAGCTCGACGTTGCCGCCGGTCGCGTCGAGGAGCGGCCGCGCGGCGGCCTCCTCGACGCCGGGAGCGAGCAGGTCGCGGCGCAGGGGCCGTTCGGTCATCAGCCGGTACAGGTTCGGCTGGCGGCGGGCGAAGTCACGGTACGCCCCGGCGAGGGCGGCCACCGGATCGTCGGACCGGTGGACGGCCTCGGCGAACAGCGCGGCCTGCTCCTCGAAGCCCACGGAGATCATCGCCGCCTCCAGCGCCGGCTTGTCGCGCAGGTGCTCGTAGATCGAGGATGCGCGCATCCCGAGCTCGGCGCCCAGGCGACGCATCGACAGCGCGTCGGGGCCTTCCCGTTCGAGCAGCTCGCGCGCCGTGCGCACGATCTGCAGGGCCCGCGGACCGAGTCCGCTCAGCGCCTGGGGCACGGTCGGCCCTCGATGCATCTCGATCGTCCTTCCCCGATCTTTCCCCGACCTTCCGAACGGTGTTAGGGTGCGAGCCTAACACCGTTCGGGAAAGGTTGTGCCGATGCCTGTCCGTCCACCCTCCGTCGCCGGCGACGGACGGGTTCGTGAGCGAGCCGCCCGGACCCTCCTCGTCATCGCCGCGCTCGGCGCGGTCGGCGCCGTTGCCGGCGCCATCGGCGCCGTCGCGGACGCCGGGCCCGCCACCCGCATGGTCGAGACCTGGCGCATGCTCGGCTTCGGCGTCTTCGCCGGCATCTTCCTGCTGCTGGCCTACCGTCCCCGGCTCTACGCCGGCATCTGGGAGCTCTCCATCCTGAACAAGCTCGGCCTGAGCCTTGCCGCGCTGTCGTTCGGCAGCGGCACCGCCGGTGCCGGCACCGCGCTGGTCGCCGACGGCGCGATCACGCTCCTGCTGGTCGCCGCGTACGTGCTCGGCCGCGGCTGGACGGCGTGGTCGGCCGCACGGCTGGCGTGACCCGGCTATTGCATCAAATCGGTTTGATGTAATCTGCCACCGTGACCGCACCCGCGTTCCTCACCGCGGCCGGGCATCCGTTGCGGTGGCGGCTGCTCGGCGAGCTGGCCCGCAGCGACCTCGCCGTGCACGAGCTGACCGCGCGGGTCGGGCAGCCGCAGAACCTCGTCTCCTATCACCTGCGCAAGCTGCGCGACGCCGGCCTCGTCACCGCGCGGCGCAGCAGCGCCGACGGGCGCGACACCTACTACGCGCTCGACCTCGCCCGCTGCGCGGACCTGCTCGCCGGGGCCGGGGCAGCGCTGCACCCCGGGTTGCGGCTGCGGGCGCCCGAGCCGCCGCCGGACCCGAGCCGCGCCCGGGTGCTGTTCCTCTGCACCGGGAACAGCGCGCGGTCGCAGATGGCGGAGGCGCTGCTGCGGCATCGCACCGGCGGCACCGTCGAGGCCCACAGCGCGGGAAGCCGACCCAAGGCCGTCCATCCGCACGCCGTCGCCACCATGGCGGCCCGGGGCATCGACCTCGCCGGGGCGCGGGCCAAGCATCTCGACGAGTTCGCCGGTCAGCGGTTCGACCGGGTCATCACGCTGTGCGACCGGGTCAAGGAGGTCTGCCCGGAGTTCCCCGGCCACCCCCGGCCGGTCCACTGGAGCATTCCCGAGCCGGTCGAGCCGGCCGCGTTCGCCCGCGTGGCGGACGAGCTGACCGGACGGATCGCCTTCCTGCTGCACACCTTCGTCCCGGAGGGGTCGTCATGACCGGCGCGGCGCCGTCGCTGGGGACCGTCCTGCGGGAGTGGGGACGGATCGGGTGCGTCGGCTTCGGCGGGCCGCCCGCGCACATCGCGCTGCTGCGCAAGCTCTGCGTCGACGACCGCAAGTGGATCGACGCGCAGGAGTTCGAGGACGCGATCGCCGCCTGCAACCTGCTGCCCGGGCCGGCCTCCACCCAGCTGGCGATCTTCTGCGCGTGGCGGGTCCGCGGCCGGGTCGGCGCCCTCGTCGGCGGTGCGGCGTTCATCGTGCCCGGGCTGGTCGCCATCCTCGCGCTCGCCGCGCTGTTCCTGGGTGACCCGCCGGTGTGGGTCAAGGCCGCCGGGGCGGGCGCGGGCGCGGCCGTGGCGGCGGTGGCCCTCCAGGCGGGCACCAGCCTGGTGCCCGCCGCCTGGAAGCGGGCACCCGCCAAGGTGCGGTGGGCGCTGTATCTCGGCCTCGGCGCGGTGGCCGCCGCGACCGTCGGGCCATGGCTGGTCCTGCTGCTCGTCGCGTGCGGCGTGGCGGAGATCGTCGCGCAGCGCGTGCCCGCGCCGGGCCGCCGGCGGGTGCCCGCCCTGCCGCTGCTGGCCGTGGGCGGGCTCGGCGGCGGGGTGCTCCTGCCGCTGGCGTGGGTCGCGTTGAAGGTCGGCGCCCTCTCGTACGGCGGCGGGTTCGTCATCATCCCGATCATGCAGGCCGATGCCGTCGACAACCATCACTGGATGACCGGGGAGCAGTTCCTCAACGCCGTCGCCCTGGGGCAGATCACGCCCGGCCCGGTCGTGCACACCGTGGCCGTGGTCGGGTATGCGGCGGCCGGGCTGGGCGGCGGGCTGCTCGCGGCCGCGATCGCGTTCAGCCCGTCGTTCGCGTTCATCCTGTTCGGTGCGCACCGGTTCGACCGGCTGCGCGCGGCGCCGGCCGTCCGCGCCTTCCTGGACGGCGCGGCGCCGGCCGCGATCGGCGCCATCCTCGGCTCGGCCGTGCCGCTGATCCGGGAGCTGACCGAGCCGTGGCAGTATGCGGTGCTCGCCGGTGCGGCCGTGCTCGCCCTGGCCCTGCGCCGCGGCCCGGTGCTCACCCTGCTGTCCGCGGGCGCCGCGGGCGTCGTCATCGTCCTGGCGGGTGGGTCGCTGCCGCACTAAGGCCAGGACGACACCCCGGCCGGGCGGCGCAGAAACGGCACCGCAGGGATCGCCGGCGCCGTTTGAGCGGGTCCGGGGCCGGGCAGCGGATCCGGATCAACGTTCGAGGAGGTTGTCATGCCTGCGCGCAAGGACATGCCCAGCACGATCCAGCGGTCGCCGAAGGAGGCGCAGGACACCTACGTCAAGGCCCACAACGCCGCGGTCAAGGAGTACGGCGAGGGGCAGCGCGCCAGCCGCACGGCCTACGCCGCGCTCAAGCACTCGTTCGAGAGGACAGGAGATCACTGGGAACCGAAGGCCGGGAAGGGACCGAGCGACGCCAGAGCCGCCGGTGGCCGCGGCACGAAGGCGAAGACCGCCGGCGGGGTCGACGCCAATGCCAGCAAGCAGCACCTGATGGATCTGGCGAAGGGGCTCGACGTCAGCGGCCGCAGCCATATGACGAAGGCCGAGCTCGTCGCCGCGATCCAGAAGGCCAACGCCGCGAGCACCCGCCGGGCGCGGAGCAAGCGGAACACGTAGCGGCGGCACCGGGCCACGGCCCCACCTTCCGGCCGGAGGTCGCCCGCCCGTACCTGGTCGCCGCCCACCGCCCCGCCGGCTGACGCCTCGGCGCCCGGCGCTCCATGATCAAGGGAAGCATTTGGCTGCCCCGACAGCCAGAAGCCTCCCTTGATCGTGGAGCGCCCCGGTGAAGGACCGGGCGGGCGCGCGGAGGCGGTGTCGCCGCAGGCCGCATATCCGGGACGCGCCCGGGTAGCACGGCCGGCGGCACGACGCAGACGCGACGGAGGGTGCGATGACGCCGCAGGCGGTGCTGAGCCCGTTGACCCGGACGGCGCTGTTCCTGGTGGTGACGATCGACCCCGGCGGCGAGCCCCGGGCCCGGGCGCTGCTGGCCGAGCTGGCGGGGCTGCAGCGGGCGGTCGGCTTCCGGTCCCAGGAGGGCCGGCTGAGCTGCGTCGCCGGCATCGGGTCCGACGCGTGGGACCGGCTGTTCGCCGGGCCACGGCCGGCCGGGCTGCACCCGTTCCGGGAGCTGGCCGGGCCGGTGCACCGGGCCGTCGGCACGCCGGGCGACCTGCTGTTCCACATCCGGGCGCAGCGGCCCGACCTGTGCTTCGCGCTCGGCACCGAGATCATGCATCGCCTGCGTGAGGTGACGACCGTCCGCGACGAGGTGCACGGGTTCAAGAACTTCGACATGCGTGACCTGCTCGGCTTCGTCGACGGCACCGAGAACCCGGTCGGGCCGGTCGCGGACGCGGCCGTGCTCGTCGGCGACGAGGACCCGGGGTTCGCCGGCGGCAGCTACGTCGTCGTGCAGAAGTACCTGCACGACCTGGCGGCCTGGAACGCCCTGCCGATCGAGGCCCAGCAGGACGCGATCGGCCGCACCAAGCTCTCCGACGTCGAGCTCGACGACGCGGTCAAGCCGGCCGACTCGCACGTGGCGATGACGACGGTCGTCGACGCCGACGGCACCGAGCACCGGATCCTGCGCGACAACATGCCGTTCGGCGAGGTCGGTCGCGGCGAGTTCGGCACCTACTTCATCGGCTACGCCCGCACCCCGGCCGTCACCGAGCGGATGCTGGAGCGGATGTTCCTGGGTGTGCCGCCGGCCCGGCACGACCGCATCCTCGACTTCTCCACCGCGGTGACCGGCACGCTGTTCTTCGCCCCGAGCGCCGACTTCCTTGCCGACCTTCCGGCGCCGGCCGCGCCGGCTTGACCCGGACGGCGCCAGGCCGCACGCTGCAAGGGTGACGGGAGGCCACGTGCGGGCACTGCTCGCAGTGCTGCTCGCCTTCCTGACCGGACTGCCGACGTCATCACCACCGCAGCAGGCCGTCCAGGCATCCGGTCAGGCATCCGGTCAGGCATCCGGTCAGGCCCCCGGTCACGGCGTCGCCGCCGCCTCGCCCTTCGTCGTGGCCACCCCGGCCCACGAGCTGCGGCTGGTCGTCAAGAGCACGCCGTCCTGGCCGGGCGCCGCCTCCGCCGGGTGGGCCACCACCGGGCCCAGCGGCGCCGCAGCCGCGCCGGGCCCCGGCTGGTTCGCGCCGGCCGACGCGCCACCGGCGCACCTCGTCGCAACGTACGCCCTCGCGAACAGGGGTCGGGCACCGCCGCTCGCCGGCCGGCCACCCGTGTCCTAGACCCTTCACAACCCAAAAGCGAGGAAACCACTGTGTCGCGCGCCCTACTGGTGCGCGCCGCGCTCGTGCTCGTCGTGCTGATGCTCGCCGGGTGGCTCGTCGCCACCCGGCCGGCTCGGCTCGGCCTCGACCTGCGCGGCGGCACCCAGATAGTCCTGGAAACACGTGACGGTGAGCATGCCAACGCCACCGCGAAGACCACCGACGAGGCGCTGGAGATCCTGCGGCGCCGCGTCGACGAGCTCGGGCTCACCGAGCCGACCCTGACCCGGTCCGGCGACCGGCGGATCATCGTCGAGCTGCCGGGCGTCGACGACCCGCAGCGGGCCGTCGAGGTGATCGGCCGGACGGCCGAGCTGACGTTCCGGCCCGTGCTCGGCATCGACGACGGAACGGCGACGCAGGACCTGGTCCTGCCGGACGAGGACGGCCGGGCCCGGCTCCGGCTCGGACCGGCCGCCGTGGCCGGGAGCCAGATCGAGGCGGCCCGGGCGGTCGCCGGGCAGCTCGGCGGATGGAACGTCAACGTCACCTTCCGCGACGCGGGCGTGGGGGCCTGGGCCGGGCTCACCGGCACCGCCGCCTGCTCGCCGGCGGGCGACCCGCGCCGCCGGGTCGCGATCGTCCTCGACGACCAGGTGATCCTGTCGCCGCAGGTGGAATCGACGGCGCGGTGCGACGTCGGGTACACCGACGGCCGGACCACCATCACCGGCCGGTTCAGCGCCGCCGAGGCGAAGGACCTGGCGGTGCTCATCCGCGCCGGCGCGCTGCCGGTGCCGGTCGAGGTGATCGAGCAGCGGACGGTCGGCCCGACGCTGGGCCGGCAGGCGATCGAGGCGAGCGCGCAGGCGGCCGTCGCCGGCGTGGCCGCGACCGTGCTGTTCATCGTGGCGGTCTACCGGCTCGCGGGCGGGCTCGCCGCGGTGTCGCTCGTCGCCTACGGGCTGGTCTCGTACGGCGCGCTGCTGGCGCTCGGGGCCACGCTCACGCTGCCCGGCCTGGCCGGGTTCGTGCTGGCGATCGGCATGGCCGTCGACGCCAACGTGCTGGTGTTCGAGCGGGCCCGCGAGGAGTACGCCCGCGGGCGGCCGCTGGGCGCCGCGGTCCGCGGCGGGTTCTCCGGCGCCTGGTCGGCGATCGTGGACTCGAACGTCACCACGCTGCTCGCCGCCGGGCTGCTGTTCTTCCTCGCGTCCGGGCCGGTGCGGGGCTTCGGCGTGACGCTGAGCGTCGGCGTGCTGGCGTCGCTGTTCACGGCGCTGGTGCTGACCCGGGTGCTCACCGACCTCACCTTCCGGGGCAGCCGCCCCGGCCGGTGGAGCGGGATCGCCCACGTGGGCTGGGTGCGGCGCACGCTGGAGCGGCGCAACCCGGACCTGATGGGACGGCGGCGGCGCTGGCTGGCGATCTCGGCGATCGCCGTCGCGCTCGCGGTGAGCGGCATCGCCGTGCGGGGGCTGAACTTCGGCGTCGAGTTCACCGGTGGGCGGCTCGTGCAGTACACCGTGAGCTCCCAGATCTCCGTGGAGCAGGCGCGGACCGCGGTCGCCGCCGCCGGGCTGCCGCGGGCGGTGGTCAACGAGGCGAGCGGGGGCGCGCTGAGCGTGCGCGCCGGAGGCTTCGACGACGCGGCCGAGGCCAGGGTACGGGCGGCGCTGGCGCAGTCCGGCGCGGGCACCGTCGAGCGGCAGCGCGACGAGCGGATCGGCCCGAGCCTCGGCACCGAGCTGCGGCGCAAGGCGGTCGTCGCGCTCGCCGTGGCGCTCGGCGCCCAGCTGGCGTACCTCGCCCTGCGGTTCCGCTGGCAGTGGGGCGCCGCGGCGGTGCTGGCGATGGCGCACGACGTGCTCGTGCTCATCGGCGTGTTCGCCTGGCTGGGCAAGCCGGTCGACGGGGTGTTCCTCGCCGCGCTGCTCACCGTCATCGGGTACTCGGTCAACGACTCGGTGGTGGTCTTCGACCGGATCCGGGAGCTGGTCCGCGCCGCTCGCGGCAAACGCCTTCCGCTCGCCGCGGTGGCGAACACCGCGTGCCTGCAGACCGTGCCGCGCACGGTGAACACCGGCCTCGGCGCGGTGTTCGTCCTCACGGCGCTCGCCCTGCGCGGCGGCGACTCGCTGGTCGACTTCGCGACGGCCCTGCTGGTCGGGATCCTCGTCGGCACGTACTCGTCGGTGTTCCTCGCCACGCCGCTCGCGGTGGGCTTCTCGCAGGGACCTCGGCGACCAAAGCGCCGGCGGTAGGCGCCCGGCCGGTCGCCGTCACCGTGCGGGCCGTGTCGCGCATCGACAGCGGCACGGCCCGCACCGCACGTGCGTGCTCGTGCGCGCCGTCGCGGCGGGTAGGGTGATCATCTGACGCAGGCCTCGCGCTGGCGCGGCGCGTACTCACCCCGCAGGATCGCCGCGCGCAGCCGGCCGAGGACGTCGCTCATGACGGGCGGTGGCCCTTCTTGGCCAGCTGGACCAGCTCGTAGACCCGGGTCCGCAGGTCGGCGAACTGCTGCGACGAGCGGGTCTGCAGCTGGTCGCGCTCGTCGGGCAGGTCGATCCGGACGTCCTCGAGGATGACCGTCGGCCGGTTCGACAGCACCAGGACCCGCTGGCCGAGGTACACCGACTCGTCGATGTCGTGCGTGACGAACAGGACGGTGACGCCGAGCTGCTGCCACAGCTTGCGGACCAGGTCCTCGAGGTCGGCCCGGGTCTGGGCGTCCACGGCGGCGAACGGCTCGTCCATGAGCAGCACGCTCGGCTCGTAGGCCACCGCGCGGGCGATCGCGACGCGCTGCTGCATGCCGCCGGAGAGCTGCCACGGGTGGGCGTCGGCGTTCTCCAGCAGGCCCACGGCGGCGAGGGCGGCGTCGACCTTCGCCGTCCGCTCGGCGCGGCCCAGGCCCTTCTCCCTGAGCGGCAGCTCGACGTTCCTGCGCACGGTCAGCCAGGGGAAGAGGCTGCGGCCGTACTCCTGGAACACCACGGCCATGCCGGGCGGCGGGCCGGTGACGGCGGTACCGTCGAGGGTGATCCGGCCGCCGGACCCGTCGAGCAGGCCGGCGATGCAGCGCAGCAGCGTGGTCTTGCCGGCGCCGGACGGGCCGACGATGCAGACCAGCTCGCCCTTGCCGATCCGGAAGGTCAGGTCGCGCACGGCCTCCACGCTGCGGCCGTGGCCGGTGTAGGTCTTGGCCAGGCCGTCGACGTCGAGCGCGACGGCAGCTCCGGTTTCCATGGTCAGCCTTCCCGTTCGGCCTGGCGCAGCCCGCGGTACCAGGCCAGGGTTCGGTGTTCGACGAGGCGGAACAGCGCGGAGAGGGCGACGCCGATGAGGCCCAGCAGGATGATGCCGGTCCACATCTGCGGGATGGCGAAGCCGCGCTGGAACTGCACGATCGCCGCGCCGAGACCGCGGTTGGCGCCGAACAGCTCGCTGATGACCATGAGGATGACGCCGATGGACAGCGCCTGGCGGGCGCCGGTGACGATGCGCGGACTGGCCGCACGCAGGATCACGTGCTGCAGCGTGGTGCGCCGGCCCAGCCGGTAGGAGCGGGCGGTGTCGCGCAGGACCTCGTCGACGGACCGGACCCCCTCCACGGTGTTGAGCAGGATCGGCCACAGGCAGCCCAGCGCGATCGTGACCAGCTTCGCCGTCCAGCCGGTGTAGCCGGCGAACAGCGCGATGACCGGGATGAGCACCGGCGGCGGGATGGCCCGGAAGAACTCCAGCGTCGGCTCGCACAGCGCGCGCAGCGTGCGCGACGACCCGATCGCGGTGCCGGCGGCCACCCCGGCGACGACGGCGATGAGGTAGCCGACGGCCAGCCGGGCCAGGCTGGGCAGCACGTCGTGCAGGATCGGGTCGAGCGTCCACGTCTCCGGGAAGGCCCGGACGATGGTGGCCAGCGGCGGCCAGAAGAAGCTGGTGCTGCCGGCGGAGGCCAACCACCAGACCGCCACCAGCACGACGGGCAGGCCGGCGGCGAGCGCGGCGCGCCGCAGGAGTTCTCGCGCCTTCACAGATCCCCCCGTACCGAGGTGTGCCAGCGCAGCACCCGCCGCTCGACGGCCCGCGCGGACGCGTTGACGAGCACGCCGACGACGCCGACGACGATGACGAGCGCGTAGGTCTCGGCCACGGCGCCGGAGCTCTGCGCGACGCCGATCGAGCGGCCCAGGCCGGGCACGCCGATGATCAGCTCGGCCGTGATCTCCAGGATCAGGGCCACGGCCGCGGCGAGGCGGAACCCGGTGACGACGTACGGCAGGGCGGTGGGCCACACGACGGTGCGCACGACCGCCCAGCGGGAGAACCGGTAGGAGCGGGCGGTGTCGCGAACGACCGGGTCGACGTCGGCCACGCCGTAGAGCACCTGGACGAGCACCTGCCAGAAGGCCGCGTACACCACCAGGACGAGCGCCGACTGCAGCTGGCTGCCGTAGATGAGCACGACGAGCGGGATCAGCGCGACCGAGGGGATCGGCCGGAGGAACTCGATCGTGGAGGCGGTGAGCGCGCGCAGCAGCGGCACGCTGCCGATCACCACGCCGAGGACGATGCCGGCGAGCATCGCGATCGCGAGGCCGAGCGCCCAGCCGCGCAGGGTCTGGCCGAGCGCGGTCCAGAACCCGCCGTCGGCCAGCGCGCCGCCGAGGCTGCGGGCGATGGTGCTGAACGGCGGCAGGAACCGGCGGTCGACGGCGCCGACGCGGGGCAGGACCTCGACCAGGGCGACGACGAAGGCCAGGCCGGCGAGGCCGAGCGCCGGCTGGCGCCACCGCTCGAACAGCGGTTGCCGCAGGGGCCGGCCGGAAACCGGCCCCTCGGTGGTCGGTGCGGCAGGCGTCACGGCAGCAGCGTGTCGAGGGTCAGCGGCTTGGTGATCAGGCCGTCCGCCTTGGCCAGGTCGCCGAGCAGTTGGACCGAGTCGCGGTCGACCGCGCTCGGCCACTTGGGCAGCACGAGCTTGGCCTGCACGGCCGGGTCGATCTTCGTGTACGTGCTCAGGACCGCGCGGACCTCGTCGGGGTGCGCGGCGGCGTACTCCATCGACTTCTGCATCGCCGCGGTGAACGCGGTGACCAGCTTGGGGTTCTGCTGGGCGAACTGCTGCGACGTGAAGTACATGCCGACGGTCAGGTCGGCGTCGGTGCCGGCGTAGTTGGAGACCACCTGCCGGAAGCCCTGGCCGGTGGCGATGGTCAGGAACGGCTCGACGACCTGGCCGGCGTCGACGTCGCCCTTCGCCACGGCCGCGGCGATGTCCGGGAAGGCCAGCTCGACGAAGCTGATCGTCGACGGGTCGCCGCCGGCCTTCTTCACCACGTTGTTGATCGTCGTGGTGTTGATGTTCTTCAGGGTGTTCACGGCGATGCGCTTGCCGGCTAGGTCCTTGGCCGTCTTGATCGGGCTGTCGGCCTTGACGACGACGGCGCCGAAGTCCTCGCCCTCCTTGCCGGTGGAGGCGACCCCGGCGGCGGCGACCTTGAGCGGCAGGCCCTGCGAGTTCGCGAGCAGCAGCGAGGTGGTGTTGCTGAACCCGAACTGGTACTGCCCGCTGACGACGGCCGGCACGATCGCCGCGCCGCCCTGGGCGGTCTCCAGCGTCACGTCGAGCCCCTCCGCGGTGAAGAAGCCCTGCTTGACGCCGAGGTAGATCGGCGCGACGTCGACGATCGGGATGACGCCGATCTTGACCTTGGTGACGCCGCCCGACGAGGTCGGGGCGGTGCCCGTGCCGCCGTCGCCGCACCCGGCGGCGGTGACGAGGGTGGCGAAGGCGCCGAGGGCAAGGACGGAACGACGACGCAACTGGACCGCTCCGGTGGGGGCGTGGGGTCGGGGCATGGGTCCTCCTGGTGGACGGCGAGCGCCCGGCGGGGCGCGCGCGGAGTCGACGAGGCGGACGTTACACATATCGTCAACAATTGTGAAGTCAATCTTGCCTGCTGTTCAAGCCAGTGTGAACCTCGTGATTGCGAAGTTGTTGACAATCTGGGCGCGCTGTTCGAGGGTCTGAACATGGCAACGCACTACGTGGTCCGGTCCGTCGACCGGGCCGAACCGGACGTCATCGCCGCGCTGCGCGAGGCGGGCGTCGCCACCGCCCACGAGGCGGCCGGCCGCGTCGGCCTGCTCGGCCCGGCGATCCAGGCCCGCCAGACCGGCCACGCGATCGCCGGCTCGGCCATCACGGTCTCCTGCCACCCCGGCGACAACCTCATGATCCACGCCGCCGTCGAGGTCTGCCGGCCCGGCGACGTGCTGGTCGTGACCACGACCTCGCCGTCCACCGACGGCATGTTCGGCGACCTGCTCGCCACCTCGCTGCGGGCCCGCGGCGTGCTCGGCCTGGTCATCGACGCCGGCGTGCGCGACATCGCCACGCTGCGCGAGATGGGCTTCCCGGTGTGGTCCCGGGCCGTGCACGCCCAGGGCACCGTCAAGGCCAGCCCCGGCTCGGTGAACGTGCCGGTCGTCGCGGCCGGGCAGCTCGTCCGGCCCGGCGACATCGTCGTCGCCGACGAGGACGGCGTGCTCGCCCTGCCCGCCGCCCGCGGCCGGGCCGTGGCCGGCGCCGCCGCCGAGCGGCTGGCGAACGAGGCCGGCAAGCGCGAGCGGCTCGCCGCCGGCACCCTCGGCGTCGACCTCTACAACCTCCGGCCCCTGCTCGACGAGCTGGGCGTGCGGTACGTCGACCGGCTTCCCGAGGACCCGGCATGATCGACGGCATTCCGTGCATGCAGCTGCGCGGCGGCAGCTCCAAGGGCGCCTACTTCCTGCGCGACGACCTGCCGTCCGACCCCGCCGAGCGGGACGACCTGCTGCTGCGCGTCATGGGCTCGCCCGACGAGCGGCAGGTCGACGGCCTCGGCGGCGGCCACCCGCTCACCAGCAAGGTCGCCGTCGTCTCCCGGTCGGAGGACCCCGCCGCCGACGTCGACTACCTCTTCCTCCAGGTCGTGCCCGACCGGCCGGTCGTCACCGACGCGCAGACCTGCGGCAACCTGCTCGCGGGGGTGGGGCCGTTCGCCATCGAGCGCGGCCTGGTCCCCGTCGCCGGCGACACCACCACCGTGCGCATCCGGATCGTCAACCCCACCGCCAGCCTCGTCGAGGCGACGGTGCAGACGCCGGGTGGCCGGGTTCGCTACGACGGCGACATGGCCATGGCCGGCACCCCGTTCCCGGCCGCCCCCATCCACCTGGCGTTCCCCGGCGGCGCCGCCCCGGTGTTCCCCACCGGCCGGATCGTGGACTCCATCGCCGGGCTCGACGTCACCTGCGTCGACGCGGGCATGCCGGTGGTGCTGCTGCGCGCCGCCGACCTCGGGGTGGCCGGCGACGAGGCCCCGGCGGTGCTGGAGGACGACGCGGAGCTGCGCGCGCTGGTGGAGTCGGTGCGCCTCGCCGCCGGCGCCGCCATGGGCCTCGGTGACGTCCGGGATTCGACGGTACCGAAGATGACCGTCGTCTCCGCGCCGCGCCACGGCGGCACCGTGACCACGCGGACCTTCATCCCGCACCGGGTCCACGCCGCGATCGGCGTGCTCGGCGCCGTCTCGGTCGCGGTGGCCCTGCGCACGCCCGGCACCGTCGCGAACCCCGCCGACGGCACCGGCGACGAGTTGGTCCGCGTGGAGCACCCGACCGGCACGTTCGACGTGGCCGTCGCCCTCGACCCCGACGGCGCGGCGACACGGGTGCGCCGCAGCACGGTCGTGCGCACCGCCCGCAAGCTGTCCGACGGCCTGGTCTGGCCCCGGTCTGGAAGCGTTGGAAAGGCAACCGGATGAACCCACCGCTGAACCCGGCTCCGCAGCTCACCCACGACCCCGACGGGCGCCGCGACATCGCCCACGTCGGGCCGATCGAGCTGTTCACCCCCGTCCTGGAGGCGTCGGCGGACTTCTTCGTCCGCGTCATGGGCCTGCGCGAGGTCCACCGCGACGACGACTCCGTGTACCTGCACACCTGGGACGACTACCAGTCGTGGACCGTCCGGCTGATCCGGCGCGACCGGGCCGGCATCGGGCGCACGTACCTGCGGGCCGCGAGCCCGGCGGCGCTCGCCCGGCTCACCGCTGCGGTCGGCGCGGCCGGTGCGAGCCGCGGCGTGGCCACCGACGTGCACAACCTCGGCGAGGTGCACCTGTTCGCCGACCCCGACGGCCACGAGCTCGGCCTGTACTGGGACGTCGAGTGGTACCGGGCCGACGACACCGACCGCCCGGCGCTGAAGAACCAGGCCGCCGCCTACCCGGGCCGGGGCGCCAACCTGCGCCGCCTCGACCACGTCAACTACCTCACCGCCGACGTCCCCGCCACCTCGGCGTTCCTGCGCGACGTGCTCGGCGCCCGCTGCACCGAGCAGATCGTCAAGGACGACGGCAGCCCGCAGGCGATCTGGTACTCCGTCGGCAACAAGTCCTATGACCTCGTCTACACCGAGGACTGGACCGGCACCCGCGGCCGGCTGCACCACGTCGCGTTCGCCACCGACACCCGCGAGGAGATCCTGCGGGCCGCCGACGTCTGCCTCGACGCCGGCGTGCACATCGAGACCGGCCCGCACAAGCACGCGATCCAGCAGACGTTCTTCCTCTACGTGTGGGAGCCGGGCGGCAACCGCATCGAGCTCTGCAACGCCGGCGCGCGGCTCATCCTCGCGCCCGACTGGAAGACGATCAGCTGGACCAGGCAGGAGCGCGCCAAGGGCCAGGCGTGGGGGCTCAAGACCATCGAGTCCTTCCACACCCACGGCACGCCGGTCCTCGACGACGCGGCGGGAGATCCCGAGTGATCATCGACTGCCACGGTCACTACACGACCGCCCCCGCGGCGCACACCGCCTGGCGGACGGCGCAGGAGGCCGCGTACCGGGCCGGGCGGGCCGCCCCGGAGTACCCGGCGATCTCCGACGACGAGCTGCGTGCCTCGGTCGAGGACAGCCAGCTGCGGCTCATGCGGGAGCGCGGCGTCGACCTCACCGTCTTCTCGCCGCGCGCCTCGGCCATGGGCCACCACCTCGGCGACGAGGCGGTCAGCGCCGCCTGGACCCGCGCCTGCAACGACCTCGTCGCCCGGGTGGTCGAGCTGTACCCCGAGCACTTCGCCGGCGTGTGCCAGCTGCCCCAGTCGGCGGGCGCGCCGATCGCGCACTCCGTCGCGGAGCTGCGCCGCTGCGTGGCGGAGCTCGGGTTCGTCGGCTGCAACCTCAACCCCGACCCGAGCGGCGGGCACTGGACGTCGCCGCCGCTCACCGACCGCAGCTGGTATCCGCTGTACGAGGCCATGGTGGAGCTCGACGTGCCGGCCATGGTGCACGTCTCCGCCGTCACCAATCCCAGCTTCCACGCCACCGGCTCGCACTACCTCAACGCCGACACCACCGCGTTCATGCAGCTGCTGCAGGCCGACCTGTTCCGGGACTTCCCGGGCCTGCGGCTCGTCATCCCGCACGGCGGCGGCGCCGTGCCGTACCACTGGGGCCGCTTCCGCGGGCTCACCGACATGCTCGGCCGGCCCCCGCTCGCCGAGGCGGTCATGCCGAACGTCTTCTTCGACACGTGCGTCTACCACCAGCCGGGCATCGACCTGCTCTTCGGCGTCATCGACGTCGACAACATCCTGTTCGGCTCGGAGATGGTCGGCGCCGTGCGCGGCGTCGACCCGCAGACCGGCCACCACTTCGACGACACCCGCCGCTACGTCGACGCGCTCGGCCTGAGCGAAGCCGACCGCCACAAGGTCTACGAGGCCAACGCCCGCCGCGTGTACCCCCGCCTCGACGCCGCCCTGCTGCGCCGGCAGACCGCCGCAGCCTGACCCCGCACCACGTCACTCAACCCCCGAGGAGACGCACCGTGCACAGACCCGTCCGCACCCTCCTGGTCGCCGCCGCACTGCTCCTGACCGCGACCGCCGCCGCCACCCCCGCCACCGCCCAGCCGGCTCGCGCACCCGGCGGCCCGGGCGGCCTCGCCGACCTGGCCGCCGTCCAGCCCGTCATGCCGTGCGCCGAGGTCATCGGCGTCAAGCTCAAGGGCGTCACGATCACGTCCGCAACCGTCGTGACCACCGGTGCGGCCCCCTACTGCGAGGTTCGCGGCACCATCGCCCCCGCGAACACCATCGTCGTCCGGCTGCCCGTCACCGGCTGGACCCAGCGCTACGTGCAGACCGGCTGCGGCGGCCTGTGCGGCAACGCCAGCATCAACTACGGCCAGTCCTCCGGCTGCCCGGTGATCGCCGACGGCACCGTCGCCAGCGCCACCACCGACATGGGCCACCAGGGTCAGAACGACGGCTCGTGGGCGGCGGGCAACCCGCAGGCCCAGATCGACTTCGCCTACCGCGGCGTCCACGAGACCGCCGTGGCCGCCAAGGCGCTCATCAAGGCCTTCTACCACCGGGCGCCGGCCTACTCGTACTTCACCGGCTGCTCCGACGGCGGCCGCGAGGCGCTCATGGAGGCCCAGCGCTACCCGGACGACTTCGACGGCATCGCCGCGGGGGCGCCCGCGAACAACATGGCGGTGCAGAACACCTTCCACCACGCCTGGAACGTCCTGGCGAACAAGGACGCGAACGGCGACTTCATCCTGCTGTCCGGCAAGCTGCCGCTCGTGCACGCCGCCGTGCTCCGGGCCTGCGACCGGATCGACGGGCTCGCCGACGGGCTGATCGACGACCCGCGGCTGTGCCGCTTCGACCCGGCGAGCCTGCACTGCGCGGCGGCCCAGGACCCGGCGACCTGCCTGACCCCGGCCGAGGCCACCGTGGTGCGCAAGCTGCACGACGGCGCCACCGACGCCCGCGGCAACCGGCTCGAGCCCGCCGTCGCCCACCCGTGGGGCTCCGAGCTCGAATGGACGCTGTTCGTGCCGGCCGCCCAGGGCCAGACCGTCGCGAGCGAGAACTTCGCGCTGTCGTATCTTCGGTACCTGGCCGACCCGAACCACCCGAACCCGGCCTACCGGCTCAGCGAACTGCAGTTCACCGTCGAGTCGTTCTGGCGGACGGTGCTGCCGTCGTCGACCTACCTGGCCGCGCTGGACCCCGACCTCGGCGCGTTCCAGCGCGGCGGCGGCAAGCTCATCCTCTGGCACGGCTGGAACGACCAGCACATCTCGACCCAGAACACGCTGGTCTACTGGGACAGCGTGCGGCGCACCATGGGGGAACGCAGCGTCGACCGGTTCGCCCGGCTCTACCTGTTCCCCGGCATGGCGCACTGCGGCGGCGGCGAGGGCCCGAACACCTTCGACGTCCTCACGCCGCTGATGTCGTGGGTGGAGCGGGCCACCGCGCCCGGCCGGATCGTCGCGGCCGGCGCGACCCGCACCCGCCCGGTGTTCCCGTACCCGACGGTGGCCCGCTACGACGGCTCCGGCAGCATCGACGACGCCGCCAACTTCGTCCCGTTCACCCCGCGCATCGAGGTCCGCAACGACGCCGCCTGGGTCGGCGAGCGGCTGTTCTCGCACGGCTACCAGACCTGGCCGCGCGCCGTGAACGGCAAGCTCGTCATGTGACCCCCCGCGCCGGTGGTGCCCGCGGGCACCACCGGCGCATCCCACCAAGGTCACCCTGGCGACGTGGCGTGGAATCCGCGGAATTGGGGTACGCAGGCGGTATGGAGTCGACCTCACCCGTCACGACGACCTGGCAGCTGCCGGCCGCGGGAGTCGACCTCGCCGGGGACCTCAGCGTGCCCGCCGGGGCCGGCGGGCTGGTGCTGTTCGCGCACGGCAGCGGCAGCTCCCGGCACAGCCCGCGCAACCGCTCGGTCGCCGCGGCCCTGCGCCGCCGCGGCCTGGGCACGCTCCTCGCCGACCTGCTCACCCCGGAGGAGGAGCGGCAGGGCGGCGTGACGTTCGACATCGCCCGCCTCGCCGACCGGCTCACCGCGATCGCCGACCTGGCCGGTTCGCGGCCGGAGACGGCCGGGCTGCCGCTCGGCCTGTTCGGCGCCAGCACCGGCGCGGCGGCCGCCCTGTTCACCGCCGCGGCCCGCCCCGGCGCCGTGCGGGCGGTCGTCTCCCGCGGCGGCCGCCCCGACCTGGCCGCGGCCGCGCTGCCGGACGTCACCGCGCCGACCCTGCTGCTCGTCGGCGCGCTCGACCTGCAGGTCCTCGACCTCAACGAGCGGGCCCGCGCGGCCCTGCACTGCCCCGTCGAGCTGCGCACGGTCGCCGGCGCCGGCCACCTCTTCGAGGAGGCGGGCACGCTGGACGTGGTGGCCGGGCTCGCGGGCGACTGGTTCACGGCCCACCTGACCGCACCGACCCCATCCACCCCGCACCGCCGCTAACGGTCCGTCCCCCCATTCGCGTCGATCTTGCACCTGTGGTGCCGGGACACTCCGTGAATGTCCGGGTTTGTCAGGCACCACAACTGCAAGATCGACGCCAGTGGGTGGCGGCGCGAGGCGGGCGGGGGTGTCGACGCCGTGTGGCACGATGGGCTTCGTGGCAGATGAGATCGTCGATGTCGTCATCGGGCCGGACGGGAAGGTCTCGATGCACGTCCAGGGCGTCGACGGGATGGCCTGCGTCGACGACACCGAGCAGCTCGTCACCCTCCTCGGCGGCGACGTCGAGTCCCAGGAGCTGACCGCCGACGCCTACGTGGCCGTCGAGACCGACGAGGTGCGCCGGCAGTGGACCTGACCCTGCACGGCGTGCTGCGGCGCAGCCGGGCCAACGGGCCGGGGGAGCGCCTCGTCGTGTGGGTCCAGGGCTGCTCGCTGGGCTGCCCCGGCTGCTTCAACCCGGGCACGCACCCGGCACGAGGCACCGCCCGGTCGGTGGACGACCTCGTCGCGACGGCCCTCGCGGACGGGGTCGAGGGCGTCACCCTCAGCGGCGGGGAGCCGCTCGAACAGCCCGCCCCGGTGGCCGCGTTCGGGGCGGCGCTGCGACCCACCGGGCTCGGCCTCATCGTGCTCACCGGCTTCACCAGGGCCGAGATCGAGCGTGACCCGGCCCGCCGCGCCGCGGTCGCCGACGCCGACCTCGTCGTCGCCGGCCGCTACCAGCGCCGCCGGCACCTCGGCGCCCGGCTGCGCGGGTCCGCGAACAAGGAGTACTGGTGGCGCACCGCCCGCTATCGCGCCGCCGACCTCGAGGCGCTGCCCGACCTGGAGGTGCTGATCGCCGCCGACGGCACCGTGACCACGACAGGGATGGTCGGCACATGACGATCGCCGAGGAGATCCGGCTGTACCTGCGGGCCCGCGTGGCGCTCATCGTCGTCGTCACCACCGAGGAGCAGCGCGCCGTCGACATCCTCGACGAGGTCCGCCGCGACCGCGACGCGACCGCCGATCTGGTCACCTGGGACCTCGCCGACCACTTCTCCTCGGCCGCCAAGCGAGCGCTGCCCGACACCGGCGACCCCGGCACCGCCCTCGACAAGATCCGGGAACTGGCGACCAAGCACCCCGAGCGGCGCGACCTGTACGTCCTCAAGGACTTCCACGAGTTCTGGGGCCGCGACCCGCGCATCCGGCGCAAGCTCAAGAACCTGGCCCAGCAGCTCGTCTACACCGGGGCGTCGCTTGTCGTGCTGTCTCCGGCCCGCACGGTACCGGTGGAGCTGCGCAACGACGCCGTCCTGGTCGACCTGCCGCTGCCGACCGCCGAGCAGCTGCGCCGCGAGCTCGACGCGCTCGTCGACGGCACCGCCGGGGTGCGCTCGACCCTCACCGGCCCCGGGCGGGCCCGGCTCGCCCAGGCCGCGCTCGGCCTCACCGTGGCCCAGGCCAAGCGCGCGTTCGCCAAGGCGATCGTGCGCGAGGGCGCCCTCGACGACCGGGGGATCGACACGGTACTGCTGGAGAAGCAGGCCGTCGTGCGGGAGAGCGGTGCGCTGGAGTTCCACCCGGCGGAGGAGACGAGCGCGGACGTCGGCGGCCTCGACGCCCTCAAGCGCTGGCTGAACCTGCGGGAGCGGGCCTTCGGCGAGGAGGCCGAGCGCTTCGGGCTGCCGGCGCCGAAGGGCCTGGCGCTCGTCGGCATCCCCGGCACCGGCAAGAGCCTCACCGCCAAGATGATCGGCGGCCTGTGGCGGCTGCCGCTGCTGCGCCTCGACGTCGGCGCGCTGTTCGGCCCGCTCGTCGGCGAGTCGGAGGAGCGGGTGCGGCTGGCCCTGACCCTCGCCGAGACGATCGCCCCCTGCGTGCTGTGGGTCGACGAGATCGAGAAGGCGCTCGCGTCCGGCGGCTACGACGGCGGCACCTCGCAGCGGGTTCTCGGCACCGTGCTCACCTGGATGCAGGAGAAGACCGCGCCGGTCTTCGTCGTCGCCACCGCCAACGACGTGACCGCGCTGCCGCCCGAGACGCTGCGCCGCGGCCGGTTCGACGAGGTGTTCTTCCTCGACCTGCCGACCGAGCGGGAGCGCCGCGAGATCATCACCGTGCACCTGCGCAAGCGCCGCCGCGACCCGGAGGCGTTCGACGTGCACCACCTGGCCCAGATCTCCGACGGCTTCGTCGGCGCCGAGCTCGAACAGGCCGTCGTCGACGCGATGTACCACGCCTTCGCCGAGGACCGCGACGTGCGCACCGCCGACGTCACCGACGCCCTGCTGCACACCGTCCCGCTGAGCCGCTCCCAGCGCGAGGTGGTCGAGCACCTGCGGGCGTGGATGCGCCAGGGGCGGGCCCAGCCGGCCTCGGTCGCCGCCGACCCGCAGGCCCCGGTGGGCGGCGTGCCCGGCCTGGAGCTCGACACCCGCGACCACTGGGACGGTGACCTGAACTGAACCGGCTCGGCGCCCACCTGCGCGCGGCCGCGGTGCGCGGCTCCCTCACCGGACCCGGGTGGACCGCGCTGCTCACCGCGGCTGCCGACGGTGACCGCGCGGCGACCGGGGCGCTGCGGCGGCTCCTGCGACGGCGCGGCCACCTGCGCCCGGGCGCCACCCTGCCGCCGGGACTGGCCGAGCAGCTCTGGCTGGTGGTGCTCGGCCCGCCGGTACCGGATCCGGTGCTGTGGGATCTGCTGCGCGGGCGGCCGACCGGCGGGCCGTGGGTGCGCGCGCTGGCCTGGCTCACCGGGGCGCCGCTCGACGGGGCGAGTCTGGACGACCCGATGGTGCGGGCCGCCGCGGTCAAGGCCGCCGGCCGCGACGACGGCCACCCGGTCGCCGCGCTCGCCCGCGACCGGGTCCTCGACTGCGCGGACGACGCGGTGCTCGCCGAGCTGAGCCGGCTCGCGTTCGACCGGCCGGGCCTGGCCGCGTGGTGCGTGGCCAACGGCGTGCTGCCGCCCGACCCGCCGGACGCGGCCGCGTTGCTGCTGCTGGCCGGCGAGCCGGACCGGTACCGGGCGCTGGACCCGGACGGTGCGCTGCTGGCGACCGCGTTCGCGGCGGCCCCTGCGCAGCGGCGCGGGCGGCTGCTCGCGGCGCTGGCCGGCGCCGACGCCGGCGTGGACCTCGGGTCGCTGGCCGCCGGGCGGGTCGGGCGCGAACCGGCGCACCGGGCGTTCGTCGTCGAGCACCTCACGGGGCGCGGGGACCGGCCGGCGGCCTGGCGGATGATCTGGGACCTGCCGGTCGCCGAGGCCGTCGCCGCCGCCCACCGGCTCGGCCCGTGGCGACCCGGCCGGGACGCCGAGCTGTTCGCGGTGCTCGTCGCGGCCGACCCGGACCGGCTGCCCGGGGCCGTGGCCGAGCTGTCGGCGCCGGTCCGGGTGCCGGTGCGCGGCACGCTCGACGAGCTGGCGCTGTCGCCCGACGCGTCCCGCCTCGCCGTGCGGTACCGCGCGGAACCGGGCGCATGGGAGATCCTCGACGACGTCGATCTCGCCACCGGCCGGGTCGTGCACCGGTACGCGAACCGGCGGGTCGGCGGGCAGGCCGGCCGGCGCCGCGGCATGGTCTACTTCGGACAGTCGATCGTCGACGCCGCCGCGGCCGACGCGCGCCGGACCGCCGGGCTGCGCCGGTCCGCCGACGGCCGGCAGAGCATCCTGCACGGCCCGGCCGGGTTCACCGGCGTGTGGCGGCTCGGCGCCGGCTTCGTCGCGCTGCGGACCGACGGCACGCTGCTGTTCGGCGGCCCGGACGGGGTGGAGCGCTCCGCCGGGCCGGTCCGCCGGTCGATGCACCACGACGACAACGGCCAGTGGCTGGCCGTCGCCCCGGACGGCCGGCACCTGGCGGTCGGCGTCGAGGAGGCGGTGGTCCTGCTCGACGGCGCCGGCGCCCCGGTGCTCACCCGGCCCGGCACCCGCTTCCGGGGCGTCGCGTTCGCGGCCGCCGACCAGCTCGTCGCGCTCGACCGGGCCGGCGCGACACCCCGGCTGACCCGCTGGCGGTTCGAGGGGGACCGGCTCACCGAGGAGGCCGCCACCGATGTGCCCGGCGCCGACGACCTCGACGCGGTCGACGGCGCCGGCCTGCTCGTGCTCGCCGACGGCCGGCGCGCTTCCCGGCTCCGCGACGCGCTCACGCTGGAACCGCGCGACCTCGACGGCATCGGCCTCCTGCCGGGCCGCCCGTACCCGCGGGCCGCCGCCGGCCGGGTCGCCGTCGGCCTGGCGCGCGAGGTCGTGGTCCGGCCGCACCCGGCGTACGAGCTGGCGACCCGCCCGCTCGGCGACCTCGCGCCGGCCGACCTCGGCACCGTGCGGGACGAGCTGGCGAACGGCCCGGCCGCGCCCGCCGCCCGGGAGCTGCTGACGGTGCTGCACGACTGCCTGCGGGCCCGGTTCGCCACCGACATCACCCTGGGCGGCCCGGTCCGTCCGGCGGGCGACACCGACATCGTCGTCGCGACCGGGGAGCGGGATTGACCGAACGGATCGGCATCGACTTCGGCACGGCGAACACGGTGGTGGCGCGGTGGGACGCCGGGCGCGCCGAGCCCGTCGCGCTGCCCGGCTACGACGTGCTCCGCGAGCCCGTGCCGGGGCTGCTGCAGCGGGTCGTGCCGTCCGTCATCGGCTACCGTGCGGCGAACGGCCGGCTGTCGTCCGTGCTCGGCGCCGGCGCGCTCACCCTGCCGCCGGACGGTGCCACGGTCTTCCGGTCGATGAAGAGCCACCTGTCGGGCCGGGTCGCCGACGTGCCGCGGCGCATCGGCGAGCACCGGGTCAGCGGCCGGGAGGCGGCGACCGAGTTCCTGCGCGGCGTCACCGCCCTGGCCGTGCTCGCGGTCGGCGCCGACGACCTGGAGATCGTCGCGACCGCGCCGGTGGAGACCTTCGACTCGTACCGCGACTGGCTCGTCAGCGAGGTCGGCGCCGACCTGCCGCAGGCCCGGCTGCGGGTCGTCGACGAGGCGACCGCCGCAGCCGTCGGGTACGGCGGCCGGATGAGCCCGGGCGACGCGTTCTGCGTCTTCGACTTCGGCGCCGGCACCCTCGACGTGTCGGTCGTGCGGGTGCGCGACCCCGACGAGGCGGGCGGCGGGGCCGGCGTGCGGGTCATCGCCAAGGCCGGCGTGGACCTGGGCGGCAACCACGTCGACGCCCTGCTGGCCCGGCACCTGCTGGAGCGGTCGGGCGGTGCGCCGCGCGATCCGGTCCACCACAATCAACTGTTCGCGGCGGTACTGCGGGAGGCCGAGACCGCCAAGGTGTCGCTGAGCCACACCGAGTCCACGACGGTGGCCGTCCCCGGGGTCGCGCGGCCCGTCCGGGTCGGGCGGGACGAGTTCGAGCGGCTGCTCAGGCAGGAGGACGTGCTCGGCCGGGTCAACCGGACCCTGCGCCGGGTGCTCGACGCCGCCGCCGGCCGCGGCTACCCGGCCGGGGACCTGGCGCGGGTGTTCCTGGTCGGCGGCACGAGCCTGATTCCCGCGGTACAAGAGCTGCTGAAGCTGCAGTTCGAACCCGGGGTGCTGCACCTGGACCGGCCGCTGGAAGCCGTCGCGGTCGGGGCGGCCGGCATCGCGGGCGGGCGCGAGCTGCACGACCACATCCAGCACGACTACGCCATCCGGCACGTCGACCAGTCCTCCGGGGTGTACCGCTTCGAGCCGCTCGTCGCGGCGGGCACCCCGTACCCGACCGAGGAGCCGGTGCGGTCGCTCACCATCCGCGGGGTCCGCAGCGGCCAGCGGCGGCTCGGCCTCGCCGTGTACGAGCTGGCCCACGCGACGGCCCGCGACGGCGGCGCCGACCTGGAGATCGTGTTCGACCGCGACGGCGGCGCCCGGGCCGTCGGCGTCACCGACCGGCAGCGCCAGGAGCGCAGCACGCTGTGGCTCAACGAGGACAGCCCGACGTTCCTGGAGGCCGACCCGCCGGCCGAGGCCGGCGCCGACCGGTTCCTGCTGGAGTTCCGCATCGACTCGCAGAAGCGGCTCACCGTTTCCGCCTTCGACCTCGAACGCAAGACCTGGCTGCTGGACCGGCGGCCGGTCGTGCGGCTCGCCTGACGTCCCCGGAGGTATCCGATGTCCCACTTCACCCGCGTCCGGACCGCGCTGCGCGACGCCGGCCTGCTGGCGAACGCGCTCGGCGCGGCCGGCTTCCCCGCCGTCGAGGTCCACGACGAGCCGCAGACCCTGTTCGGCTACCACGGCGACGCCCGGCCGGAGCGGGCCGAGGTCATCGTCCGCCGCGCCCACCTCGGCGAGGCGAGCAACGATCTCGGCTTCCGCCGCACGACCGACGGCACGTTCGAGGCCATCATCAGCGAGTACGACCGCCGCCAGTACGACGAGGCCTGGCTCGGCACCGTGTCGCAGCACTACGCGCACGCGGCGACGCTGCGCTACGCCGCGGCCAACGGCTTCGAGGTGGCGACCGAGCAGCGCGACGCCGACGGCACGCTGCGGCTGACGCTGCGCCGCCTCACCTGAGCTCGTCGCGCAGCTCCGCGAACGCCGCGCGGACGTGCGTCTCCAGCCGCCGGTCGTCGGCGTCGGCGGCCCAGCGGACGAACGCGACCCGCAACAGCGCGATGCCGACCTGCCCGGCCAGGTCGGCGGCCGGTGCGGCGACCCCGCGCCCGCGCAGCGCGCCGGCGAGGGCCTCGGCGAGCGTCGCGAGCTTCACCAGCTCGCGCTCCAGCAGCTCCTGGTTGGTCTCGATGACGACCTGCCGCTGCCGTGCGAGGTCGCGGCGCGCGTCGAACTGCTCGCCGGCCGCCGCCAGGGCCGCCACGACGGCCGCGATCGGGCTCGCGTCGGCGGGCGCCTCGGCGACGCCCCGCACGAGGAGCTCCTGCAGGGCGGCCGAGCCGGCGAACAGCACCTCCCGCTTGTCGGCGTAGTGCCGGAAGAAGGTGCGCTCGGTGAGCCCGGCCCGCCCGGCGATCTCGGCCACGGTGACCTGCTCGAACCCCCGCTCGCGGTAGAGCGCGAGGGCCGCCTGCTCCAGCCGGCCGCGGGCGTTGGGCTCCCATCGACTCATGACCCCGATCATAGTGATGGCAGTGGCTGACATAGCGCGCTAGGCTGATGACAGCCACTGACATGATGGGGGTACCGCAATGCGTGTGTTCGTCACCGGCGCGTCCGGCTGGATCGGCTCCGCGACCGTTCCCGAGCTGCTGGCCGCCGGCCACTCGGTCGTCGGCCTGGCCCGTTCCGACCGGGCGGCCGCCGCCCTGACCGCCGCGGGCGCCGAGGTGCGCCGCGGCACGCTCGACGAGCTGGACGTCCTGGCCGGCGCGGCCGCCGCGGCCGACGGCGTGATCCACCTCGCGTTCCAGCACGACGTCGCGTTCTCGGGCGGCTTCCTGGCCGCCGCGCAGGCCGACCGGCGCGCGGTCGAGGCGATGGGTGCGGCCCTGGCGGGCTCCGACCGCCCGTTCGTCCTGGCCTCGGGCCTGCTCGGCGTCGCACCGGGCCGGCTGGCCACCGAGCGCGACGGGCTGGCCCCCGACCCGGCGGCGGAGACCGGGCCCGGCGTCCGTCAGGGCACCGCGCACGCGACGCTCGCCATGGCCGGTCAGGGCGTGCGGTCGTCGGTGCTGCGGCTGCCGCCGACCGTGCACGGCGACGGCGACCAGGGGTTCCTGGCCGCCATCGTGGCGAGCGCGCGGCAGCGGGGCGTGTCCGGCTACCTCGGCGACGGCACCAACCGCTGGCCGGCCGTCCACCGCCTCGACGCCGCCCACCTGTTCCGCCTCGCGCTGGAGCGGGCCCCGGCCGGATCGGTGCTGCACGCGGTCGGCGACGAGGGCGTGCCGATCCGTGCCGTGGCCGAGGTGATCGGCCGCCACCTCGACGTGCCGGTGGCGCCGGTCGAGCCCGACCACTTCACCTGGCTCGCCGGCCTCATCGGCATCGACAGCCCGGCGTCGGCCGAGCAGACCCGCGAGCTGCTCGGCTGGCAGCCCACCCAGCCCGGCCTGCTCGACGACCTGGACAAGGGCCACTACTTCCGCGCGGCCGCGTAACCTGACCCCACATGGTGACGGACGAGGTCCGCGCGCGGCTGGACGCGCTGCTCGACGAGTACCGGTCGCGGCTGCACGACAGCCTCGACGGGCTCACCGAGGAGGAGGCGCGGGCGCGTCTCGTGCCGTCGAAGACGACCCTGCTCGGGCTCGTCAAGCACGTCACCTACGTCGAGGGCGTGTGGTTCGACGAGGCGATCACCGGCCGGTCGTCCCGGGAGATCGGGATCGCCTCGACGCCCGACCGGTCGTTCACGCTCCGGCAGGCCGACACGATCGCGTCCGTCCAGGCCGCGTACCGGGCCAGGTGCGAGGTGTCCCGGCAGCACGCGGCCGCCCTGGCGTTCGACGATGTCGTCGCCGGGCGCGGCGAGCGCCGCCTGTGGCAGATCTACCTGCACATGCTGCGCGAGCTCGCCCAGCACATGGGCCATGCCGACATCCTCCGCGAGCAGGTCCTGGCCGCCCGGGGCTGACGCCGTCCGGGTCACGCCAGGGGCCTGCGCCGGGCCTTGACGACCAGGTCCTCGATGGTCGTGCGGTGCGAGCCGTGGCCGGCCGCGCGGGTCCGCGACTCGGCCACGGCGACGTCCCACGCCTCCGCGGGCAGGGCGCCCGTCACCGCGTCGGGCGTGATCGAGGCCGGCCGCGGTGCGTGGGCCGCGGAGTGCCCGTCGGCGTGGTCGTGGCCGACGACGAGCAGCGTCCCGCCCGGGGCGACCGCCTCGGCCAGCCGCGCGACGAACGCGCCGAACGGCACGGTCGGGTGGACGTACTGGCTGACCACCAGGTCGTACCGCTGCGGCGGTTGCCAGGTGGTCAGGTCGGCCACGACCCACTCGATGCGCGATCCGAGGTCGCCCGCGAGGGCCTCGGCGTCACCGACGGCGGTCGGCGACACGTCGACCGCCGTCACCTGCCAGCCCTGCCGGGCCAGCCAGACCGCGTCGGCGCCGCGGCCGCAGCCCGCGTCGAGCGCCGTGCCGGCGGGCAGGCCGGTCACCTCGGCCACCAGTTGCGGGCTCGGCGAGCCGTGGTCGTGCGGCGCGTGTTCCCGGTAGTGCTGCTCCCACCACTGCGGGTCGAACGATGCGGTCATCCCTCCACGCTACGGCCTGCCGCGGTACCGGCAAGATCTCATGCAGTTTTGGCAAGAAGCCGGGTAGCCTGGCGGACATGTCCCAGACCGACTCCCAGATCGAGCTGGCCGACGTCGTCCGCCAGCGCATCCGCGGGCTGCGGCAGGCGCGCGGCTGGAGCCTCGACTCGCTCTCCGCCCGGTGCCACATCAGCCCGTCGACGCTGAGCCGCATCGAGACCGGCAACCGGCGCATCGACCTGGAGCAGCTCGTCGCGCTCGCCCGGGCGCTCGGCACCACGATCGACCACCTCGTCGAGCCGGTCGACGACGCCGACGTGATCATCCGGCCGGTGCAGCACCAGGAGCCCGGCCTGACCACGTGGGTGCTCTCGCGCGACGCGGCCCAGCACGCCGGCCGCCTGGTGGCCAAGATGCGGATCACCGCCGAGCGGCGCACCGGGCCGGGCCATCTCGCCGTGCACCCGGGGCGGGAGTGGTTCACGGTCCTCAGCGGCACCGCGGTGCTGTACCTCGGCGAGCGGCAGCTGGCCGTCCGGGCGGGCGAGGCGGCGGAGTTCTCCACGATGATCCCGCACTCCATCGGCGCGCTCGGCGGCCCGGTCGAGATCCTCACCATGTTCGACCAGGAGGGGGAGCGGGCCCACGCCGAGTCGTGAGCGGGTCTTGCGGTTTCGGCAAGGATCGGTGCCAGTTCAGCAAAGCGGCGCTAGCTTTCGGGCATGACTCCTCTCGTCTCCTCCCCGCCGGCCGACCCGGCGCTGCACGACCCACGCCGGCTGCGCGCGATCCTCGTCGCGGTCTGCGTCGCCCTCATGGCGGTCATCGCGTCCGTGTCCGGGCTCAACGTCGCCCAGCAGGAGATGGCGCTCGCGTTCGACGCCTCGCAAGGCACCGTGTTGTGGATCATCAACGCGTACACCGTCACGCTCGCCGCGCTGCTCCTGCCGCTCGGCGCGGTCGGCGACCGGTGGGGCCGCAAGCCGGTGCTGCTCGCCGGCCTGGCCGTGTTCGGCGCGGCGAGCGCCGCGGCCGGTCTCGCCCAGTCGGCCGCGGTCATGGTCGGCGCACGCGTCCTGGCCGGCGTCGGCGCCGCGATGATCATGCCGGTCACGCTGGCCGTCATCACCTCGACGTTCCCCGACGACCGGCGCTCGAAGGCGATCGGCGTGTGGACCGGCGTGGCCGGCGGCGGCGGCCTGCTCGGCATGTACCTGTCGGCGCTGCTCGTCGACGTCGCCAGCTGGCGGTGGCTGTTCGTGCTGCCGGTCGCGCTGGTCGCCGTGGCCGCCGTCCTCGCGCTGCGCGCCGTGCCGAACTCGCGCGAGGCGTCGCGGCACGGGTTCGACGTCGTGGGCGCGCTCACCTCCGTGGTCGCCGCGGTCGGCCTGATCCTGGCGCTGCACGAGGGCCCGGAGCGCGGCTGGACCGCGCCGGAGACGCTCGCCGGCCTCCTCGCCGGCGTCGCCGGCGCGGCCGCCTTCGTCGCGTGGGAACGGCGCCGCCCGGGCCCGCTCCTGGACGTCCGCCTCTTCCGCGAGCGCGGCCTCGCCAGCGGCTCGGTGGCGCTGCTGGTCCTCTTCGGGGTGCAGGCCGGCGTCTTCGTGGTCCTGTTCCCGTACCTCCAGGCGGTGCTCGGCTGGTCCGGCCTGCGCTCGACCCTGGCGCTCATGCCGATGGCGCTGCTCATGATGCTCGCCTCCGGCCTCGCCCCACGGCTGGCGGCCCGCGTCGGCCCGCGGGCGACGATGGCGACCGGCATCCTGCTCAGCGGCGCGGGCCTGGCCCTCATGGCCGCCCTGGTCTCCGTCGACGGCGGCTACTCGTCGCTGCTGCCCGGCATGGTCGCCATGGGCCTCGGCATGGGCCTGACGATGACCCCCTCCACCGAGGCCGTCACGTCGGCGCTGCCCCGCGACCGGCAGGGCGTGGCGTCGGCCCTCAACGACGTCACGCGCGAGCTGGGCACGGCCCTCGGCGTCGCGCTGCTCGGCGCGATCCTGTCCGCCGGCTACCGCGGCGCCATCGACGACCGGCTCGACGGCGTCCCCCCGGCCACGGCCGACGCCGCCCGGGACGGCATCGCCACCGCCCTCGCCGCCGCCCCGCAGGCGCAGGCGGTGATCCGCGCCGCCCAGGAGTCCTTCGTCGAGGGCTGGCAGCGCGCGATGTGGACCGGCGTCGCCGTCATGGCGGTCCTGTTCGCCTACGTCGTCGCGCGCGGCCCCGCCCGCCGGCCCGGCTCGTGACGGCCACGGCGCGCCGTGGCCGTCGGCGCGTTCGGCGTGCCGGGAACCGCCGGGCCGCGCGGTGACTCCTGACGGGTGTGCGAACCCTGCCGCTCCTTCTCGCCTGCACGCTCGCCGGGTGTACCGCCGGCGCGTCCTCCGCACCGCCGCCGTCACCGTCCGTGAGCCGGACCGGCTGCGGCTCGCCGGTGGCGACGGGCCCGCTGCCGGAGTGGGCCCGCGCCGGCTTCTCCGGCGACTCGAGCATGCCCCACGTCCTCGGCGACCGCGGCGACATCGTCGCGGCCATCTTCGGCCACCCCCTGGCGGTGTCCCGCCCGGACGGCCCGTCGAACAAGATCCTCTGGGTCGCCAAGGCGCCGGCGCCCCCGGGCGACCTCGTCATCGACGCCAAGCTGGACGGATCGGCACGCACCGAGACCCGCCGCGTCGCCGGCGGCCCGGGCCCGTCGATCATCGACCTGCCCCGGGCCGGCTGCTGGCACCTGACGCTGACCTGGGCCGACCACACCGACACCATGGACCTGACGTACCGGTGACCTACTTGGTGGTCGCGACGGGGGTGGTGCCTGCGCAGGTGACCGTCACGGCCGCCGTGCGGTGGCCGTGCGTGAAGGCGACCGTCGCGGCCGCGGCCGGGCCCGGGTTGGTCCAGTCGACCTTGTACGGCGCGGCCGGGGACCAGGCGAGCAGCTCGGCCAGGCCGGCCGGCGTGCAGCGCGCCTCGACCGAGCCGCCCGCGGAGCTGAAGGTCTCCGCCTGGCCGGTGGCGGCCCTCCCGGGTGCGGGAGCGATGCTGGTCGGCGGGGTGCTCGTCGCCGCCGGCGGGCTCGCCGGCGGCTGGCCCGGCGGGGCGGCGCCGGCGGTGGCCGGTGTCGCCGGTGGTTCCGCGAGGGCGTTGGCCTCGACCGGCACCGGGGTCGAGGTGTCCGGCTCCGGGGTGAGGGTCCAGATCACGACGGCGGCCGTGGCCGCGGCCAGCACGCCGGCCGCGACGCGGTGGTGCCGGCGGCGCTCCCCGGCGGCCGGCGCGCCCGCCGGTCGGACCAGGATCGTCGACGGCCCGCCGTCCCTGGCCGGCGGCGCGACGCTGTGGGCGAGGTCGTCGGTCACCGTCCGCACCCCGGCGGCCTCGGCCAGGGCGGCGGCGACCTCGGCCGCCGAGGGCCGGTCGGCCGGCCGCTTCGCCAAGCACCGCAGGCACAGCTCCAGCGCCTCGGCCGGCACGTCGGGCAGCCGCGGCAGCGGGGCGGGTGGCGTGTGCAGGTGGGCGTCGAGCAGGTCGGTGTTCCCGACCGCGTTCCACGGCAGCCGTCCGGCCAGCAGGCGGTACAGCAGGATGCCGAGCGAGTAGACGTCGGACGCCGGCGTGACGGCGTCCGACGTGAGCCGCTCCGGGGCCAGGTAGTCGGCGGTGCCGAGCACCTCGTCGTCGAGGTCGCCGGCGCCGGCCGCCGCCGCGATGCCGAAGTCGACGACCTTCGCGCCCGTCGGGGCGAGAATCACGTTGGCGGGCTTCACGTCCCGGTGGACCATGCCCGACGCGTGGGCGGCGGCCAGCCCGGCCGCGACCTCCGCGCAGATCCGGAACACGACGGCCGGCGGCAGCGGCGCGCCGGCCGTCCGCTGCTCCAGCGTCGGGCCGGGGACCAGCTCCATCACCACGTACGGGGTGCGCCGCCCGTCCTCGACGGTCTCCCCGAAGTCGTACACCTGGGCGACGTTCGGGTGAGCGAGGGCCGCCGCGGCCCGCGCCTCGACCCGGATGCGCTCCCGCGACCCGGTGTCGCCGGCGAAGCGACCGGCCAGCAGCTTGACCGCCACGTTGCGGGACAACACGTCGTCGGTGGCCCGCCAGACGGTCGACATACCGCCGACACCCAGCACATCATCCAGGTGGTACCGCCCACCGAGCACCCGCCGCCGCATGGCTTCGACCCGTTCCCGGACCGGCGGAACCTACACATCACCGTTCGGTCACGGTGTCGGCGGACACGAGGGTCATTTGCGGGCGTGGATTCGCTCCACGGTGCCGGCCTTGCGTCGCTCCCGCTCCACGATCTCGAACCCGGCCGCCGTCACGAGCGGCAGCTGGCGGCGGGTGAAGTGCTCGCCCGCGGTCCGGATGGTGACCCGCTCCAGCAGCCACTGCGCGGCCCGGACCGGCGGCCAGGTGCTGCCGATGTGGTCGAGCAGGAGCAGCCGCCCGCCGGGCACCAGGACCCGGCGCATCTCGGCGATCGCCGCGGCCGGGCGGGGGATCCCGCACAGCGACAGCGCGCAGACGACGGTATCGAAGGACTCGTCGGGCAACGACAGCGCCTCGGCGTTGCCCTCCCGCAGGTCGGCGTCGACGCCCAGGTCGGCGGCGCGGCGGCGGGCGATGGCCAGCATCGCCGGGCTCAGCTCGACGCCGGTGAGGGTGACGCCGTCGGGGTAGTGCCGCAGGTTGAGGCCGGTGCCGATCGCGACCTCCAGGACCCGGCCCCGGGCGCGGGCGGCCAGCCACTCGCGGCCGCCGCCGAACCAGATCCGCTCGAAGAACGCGATCTGCCTGTCGTACACGGCGGCCTGCGTGTTCCAGGCGCGCAGGACTTTGGCGGTCTCGTCGTCGGGAGCGGTCACGGACATCCACCTCCGTTGTCGACTCGGAAGTGTACTTGCGGTGGCACCGTTGGAAGGGTGACCTTCACCGACGAGCACCTGGTCCCCATCGCCGACGAGGGCCTGGGCAACACCGCCTACCTCGTCGACCTCGGCGACGGCCGCGCCCTCGCCGTCGACGCCAGCCGGGACCTGCGCGCGCTGCTCGCCGCCGCGCGCCGGCGCCGGGTGCGGGTCGCCTACGCCGCCGACACCCACCTGCACGCCGACTTCCTGTCGGGCGCCGTGCAGCTGCGCCACGACACCGGCGCCGTCGTGCTGGCCTCGGCCGCCGGGCGGCGGGCGTTCCCGCACACCGGGCTCGGCGACGGTGACGAGGTCGACCTCGGCGGGCTCACCCTGCGGGCGCTCGCCACGCCCGGGCACACCGACGAACACCTGGCGTTCCTCCTCCTCGACGGCCCCCGCGAGCTGGGCGTCTTCACCGGCGGGTCGCTGATCGTGAACTCGGCCGCCCGCACGGATCTGCTCGGCCCGCACCGCACCGAGGAGCTGACCCGCGCGCAGTACCGCTCGCTGCACCGGCTCGCCGCCCTGCCCGACGACACCGGGGTGTGGCCGACGCACGGCGCCGGCTCGTTCTGCGCCGCCCCGCCCGGCACCGCCCGCACCAGCACCATCGGCGCCCAGCGGCGGGACAACCCGCTGCTCGCGGCCGAGGACGAGGACGCCTTCGCCCGGCTGCTCACCGCGGGCCTGGGCAGCTACCCGGCCTACTTCGACCGGCTCGCCGAGGCCAACCGGCGCGGCCCGGCCGTCCTCGCCGGCCTCCCGCGGCTGCCCGTGCTCGACGCCGCGCAGGTCCGCGCCCTGCTCGCCGCCGGCGGCGAGATCGTCGACGCGCGGCCCGCGGCCGACTACGCGGCCGGGCACGTGCCCGGGTCGCTGTCGATCCCGCTGCGCGGCCGGTTCGCCACGTGGCTCGGCTGGCTGGTCCCCGCCGACACCCCCGTCGCGGTCGTCCTCGGCGAGGACCAGGACCCGGACGAGCTGGTCGCCCAGGGGTACAAGATCGGCTATGAACGGCTCGTGGGACGGCTCTGCGGCGAGATCCCCAGGACGGCAACGACCGCGTTCCTCCCCGCCGGCCGGACGCCCGCCGGGCCGTACCTCGACGTGCGGCAGACGGCCGAGTTCGCCGCCGGGCACGTGCCCGGCGCCCGGCACGTCGAGCTGGGCGTGCTCGCCGGGCGCGCCGCCGACGCCCCGGCCGGCGCGGTCGTCGCCTGCGGGCACGGCGAGCGGGCGATGACCGCCGCCAGCATCCTGGAGCGCGCCGGCCACACCGGCCTGACCGTGCTGCGCGGCGGCCCGGCGGAGTTCGCCGCCGCCCACGGCGCCCGCCTCACCACCGAAAAATCTTGAGGGGGATGTCGTACCGGGCCGCGTCCCCGACGTCTGCACTGTAGGAGGAAGGAGAGCCATGATTCCCGACACGTCACGCAGGCTCATGCCGTGCCTGGTCGTCCAGGGCGCCGCCCGGGCGCTGGACTTCTACGCGGCGGTGTTCGGCGCCACCGAACGCATGCGGTTCCCCGGCCCGGACGGCAGCATCGTCCACGCCGAGATCGAGATCGGCGGCGCCGTGCTCATCGTCGAGGACGCCGACCCGAACCGCGGCGTCCAGGCCCCGCCGGCGGGCGGGCTGGCCGGCACGCCGGTGTTCCAGTACCTCTACGTCGAGGACGTCGACGCCGTCGTGGCCCGCGCGGTGGAGCTCGGGGCCACCCTGCACCGGGGCCCCCGAGAACCAGTTCTACGGTGACCGGGACGCGTTCATCGTCGACCCGTTCGGCCACGCCTGGACCATCGGGACCCACCTGGAGGACGTGGGCCCGGACGAGCTGGCCCGGCGCCTGTCCGAGCTGTTCCGGTAGAGGGGTCTCGTGGCCCGGCTGCCCGGTGGTGGAGATCCGCCCGATCGCCGGATGACGTCACCGTCGCACGGAGAGCTGGCCCGCGTGGTGCGCGACCACGCGGGCCGGCTGGCCGCCGCGCTCGTGCCGCTCGTCGGCGACTTCTCCACCGCCGAGGACCTGGTGCAGGACGCCGTCGAGGCCGCGCTCACCCACTGGCCGTTCGAGGGCATCCCGGACCGGCCCGACGCGTGGCTGTACACCGTCGCCCGCCGCCGCGGCCTCGACCTGCTCCGCCGGGACCGGCGCCACCACGCGAAGCTCGCCCTGGTGCCGTGGCCGGCCGAGCCCGAGCCGGACGACCGGCTGCGGCTCGTCTTCACCTGCTGCCACCCGGCGCTGCCGCGCGCCGCCCAGGTCGCGCTCACCCTGCGGGTGGTGTGCGGCCTGACCGCCGCGCAGATCGCCCGGGCGTTCCTGGTGCCCGAGACCACCGTGGCGCAGCGGATCACCCGCGCGAAGCGGAAGATCAGCGACGCCGGCATCCCGTACCGCATCCCCGGCCCCGACGAACTCGCCGAGCGCCTCGGCGAGGTCCTCGCCGTGGTGTACCTGCTGTTCAACGAGGCGTACCTGCCCACCGGCCCGGAGCTGGGCCGCGACCTCGCCGACGACGCCGAGTTCCTGGCCGCGCTGCTGCACGGGCTGATGCCGAACGAGCCCGAGGTGATCGGCCTGCTCGCCCTCATCCGCCTGCACCGGGCGCGGGCCGCGGCCCGGTTCACCCCGGCGGGCGACCTCGTCCGGCTGCCCGACCAGGACCGCACGCGGTGGGACCACGAGGCCATCGCCGACGCCGGCCGGCTCATCGCCCGCGCCGCCGCCCTCCGCCGCCCCGGCCCGTACCAGGTGCAGGCGGCGATCGTCGCCTGCCACGCCGAGGCCGGGCGGTGGGAGGACACCGACTGGACCCAGATCGTCGTGCTGTACGACATGCTGCTGTACCTCGCGCCGTCGCCGGTGACCCGGCTGCACCGCGCGATCGCGCTGCGGTACGTCGCCGGCCCGGCCGCCGCGCTCGCCGAGGTCGACGACCTGGCCGCCGACCTCGACGACTACCACCTGTGCCACGCGGCCCGGGCCGAGCTGCTGCGCGACCTCGACCGCCCGGAGGAGGCGCGGGCCGCCGACGAGCGGGCCCTGCGCCTCACCGCGAACCCGGCCGAGCGGGAGCTGCTCCTGCGGCGGCTTACCGCGCCGTCAGGCGGATGACCGGGAGCGTCCGGGCGGTCTTGCGGACGTACTGCCCGAACCGCGGCTGGCTCGCCGTGATCCGCTGCATCGCGGCCTCGCGCTCGGCGCCAGCGAGCTCCTCGGCGCGGGCGGGCACGCGCTTGCCGCCCACCTCGAACGAGAGCTGGTCGGGGTGGGCGCGCAGGTTGTGGTACCACGCGGGATGCTTGTCGCTGCCGTTGTTGGACGCGACCACGAGCCATGCCCCGTCGCCGTCGGCGAAGCGCGCCATCGGCGAGACCCGCTCGCGCCCGGTCCGCGCACCGACGGTCGTGAGGTACAACAGGTCCATTCCCGCGACCCGGTCCCCGGTGCGCCTGTGGATCGCGATCATCACGCTCTTCATGAATGGCATGCGCTCAGTCTCCAGCGACCGACCGGGTTGCCGTACATCGGTCCATACACGAACGCCACTGACATTTGTCACGGGCCGGACCCGCGGCATCCACCAGGTCGAGCGCCAGGCCCACCCGGTGCAGGACGCCGCGCCGCGCGCTTTCCGTGCCGCGCGCCACCGTAGCCCGCGCCACGCTCGCCGCCGCATCGCCGGCGCGCGGTCTCCGCTCTCCGCTCTCCGCTCTCCGCGCCCCACACGTTCCGCGCTCCGCGATCTTGGAGTTGTGGTCCCGATCTTATGGGGATTTGTCCGATAAATCCGGGACCGCAACTCCAAGATCGCGGGCCGGGAAGAGCGGGGCGCACAGAGCGGGGCGCGGAGAGCTGGCCGGGAAGAGCGCCGGAGCGGGAGGCCGCGGGGCGGGAAGAGCGCCTGGGTGGGAAGAGCGCAGCGCGGCGGAAAGAGCCGGCGGGCCGGCGCGGGAGCACCACGCCGGCCCGGGGCACCTAGTCCAGCGAGACGGTCGGGTAGAGCGGGAAGCCGGCGAGCAGCTCGGTGGCCTGCTTGCTGACCCGGTCGGCGAGGGCGGGGTCGAGGGTGTACTTCGCCTTGGAGTCTCCGGCGGGGGTGGTGTTGGCGAGCACGGTGTGGATGAGTTCGGCGATCTGGTCCATCTCGGCGGTGCCGAGGCCGCGGCTGGTGAGGGCGGGGGTGCCGATGCGGATGCCGGAGGTGTACCAGGCGCCGTTGGGGTCGTTGGGCACGGCGTTGCGGTTGGTGACGACGCCGGAGTCGAGCAGGGCCTGCTCGGCTTGGCGGCCGGTGAGGCCGAACGGGTGGACGTTGAGCAGGACGAGGTGGTTGTCGGTGCCGCCGGAGACCAGCTGTACCCCCCGCTTGGTCAGGCCTTCGGCGAGTGCCTGGCTGTTGGTGACGATCTGCTGGGCGTAGGTGGTGAACTCGGGGCGGCGGGCCTCGGCGAACGCGATGGCTTTGGCGGCCATGACGTGGCTGAGTGGGCCGCCGAGGACCATGGGGCAGCCGCGGTCGACCTGGTCGGCGAGTTCGGGCTGGGCGAGGACGGCGCCGCCGCGCGGGCCGCGCAGGCTCTTGTGGGTGGTGGTGGTGACGATGTGGGCGTGTGGGATGGGGTCGAAGTCGCCGGTGAAGACCTTGCCCGCCACGAGGCCGGCGAAGTGGGCCATGTCGACCATGAGGGTCGCGCCGACCTCGTCGGCGATCTCGCGCAGGGTCGCGAAGTTCACCTTGCGGGGGTACGCCGAGTAGCCGCCCACGATGACGAGGGGCTTGAACTCGCGGGCGGACTCGCGCAGGGCGGCGTAGTCGATGAGGCCGGTGGCCGGGTCGGTGCCGTAGCTGCGCTGGTCGAACATCTTGCCGGAGATGTTCGGGCGGAAGCCGTGGGTGAGGTGCCCGCCGGCGTCGAGGGACATGCCGAGCATCCGCTGGTTGCCGAACGCGGACCGAAGCTGCGCCCACTCGGCGTCGGTCAGGTCGTTGACCTGCCGCTTGCTGAACTTGCGCAGGTGGGGGACCTCGACCCGGTCGGCGAGGATCGCCCAGTATGCCACCAGGTTGGCGTCGATGCCCGAGTGCGGCTGGACGTACGCGTACGGCGCCCCGAACAGCGCTTTCGCGTGCTCCACGGCGACGGCCTCGACGGTGTCGACGTTCTGGCATCCGGCGTAGAAGCGGCGCCCGATGGTGCCCTCGGCATACTTGTCGGACAGCCAGTTGCCCATCGCCAGCAGCACCGCCGGCGACGCGTAGTTCTCACTCGCGATCAGCTTCAGCGACTCGCGCTGGTCGTGCAGCTCCTTCGCGATCGCGTCGGCGATGCGCGGCTCCACGGCCCGCACGGCCTCCAGCGCGGCCCGGAATGCGGTCGATTCTGCGTTCAGTGTCACCCCTGGAGCCTAGGCCCGGCCACCGGCCGCGACCGACCCGGCCACCTCACCCTGACCCTCCGTGACGCTCCGGCATTCTTCGGTGCCCAACCCGCAGGCGCTGGACCCGCGCATCCAGGACCGCCGGCACGCTCACGACGCAGCGCCGCCGCGTTGAGAAAGCCCGGCGCAGCGGAAGCGCTCGATCAGCGCCGGCGCAGCCAGGCGAGGAGGCCCGAGGCCGGCCGCCTGGGCTCGCAGGTGCAGCGCTGCGCGGCGGGGACGCCGGCGAGGACCTCGTCGACATGGTTGCCGCATCCGGTGTAGGTGGCCTTGCCGCACGTGTTGCAGGTGGCGCGTCGACACATCGTGTGCTCCAGAGTGGTGTTGGTGAGCGTGTTCAGCCGGCCGGTCATGAACGGCCGGTGCCGGAGGCGAGCTGCAGCCCGGCCAGCGTCGCGTTGGCGAACTCGTCGTCGACGGCCACGACGCGGTGGCCGGCGGCGGCCAGCAACGAGGCGGCGACGGAAGCGCGGTAGCCGGCCGCGCAGTGGACCCAGACCTCGCCGGTCGGTACCTCGTCGAACCGGTGGAGCAGCTCGTGCAGCGGAACGTGGACCGCGTCGGTGAGGTGCCTCTCGGCGTGTTCGAGGTTGCGCCGGACGTCCAGCACCGCGACGGGCCGGTGGTGGCGGACCTGGGCGAGGTCGGCGAACGTGGCGCGCGGATAGGTGGCGAGCCGGTCCCCGCCGGCCCACTCGGCGGGACCGCCGGTGGCGTGGGCGGCCGGCCGGTCGATGCCGATCCGGACGAGTTCGCGCTGGGCCTCGGCGACCTGGTGCGGGGTCTCGCCGAGCAGGGTCAGCGGGGTACCCCACGGGATGAGCCAGCCCAGGTAGGTGGCGAAGCTGCCGTCGAGGCCGAAGTTGAGCGTGCCGGCGACGTGCCCGGCGGCGAAGGCGACGCGGTTGCGCAGGTCCACGACCCATTCCCCGGCGGCGATGCGCCGGCGCAGCTGCTCGGCGTCGGCGCGCTGCGGCGGGCTGAGATCGGGCTCGAGCGGACCGGCGCGGTTCGCGGGGGCCATGTGCGCGTAGTAGGCCGGCCAGGCGTCCAGGCCGGCGAGCAGCTCGTCGGCGAACTCGCGCTCGGGCGTGGTCAGGACCGGGTTGGTCTGCTTCTCCCGGCCGATGGTGGACGTGGCGGCGTCGGACTGGGTGGCGGAGCAGAAGCTGCCGAAGCCGTGGGTCGGGTAGACGGCCGCGGCGTCGGGCAGTTCGGCGGCGAGGCAGTTGGCCGAGGCGTACTGGTGGTGCACGAGGGTCTCGGCGTGCGCGGGGCCGAGCAGGTCGGGGCGGCCGACCGCGCCGTGCAGCAGCGATCCGCCGGTGAACACGCCGACGTCCGCGCCGTCCGCCTGCAGGACGTAGGCCAGGTGCGTGAAGGTGTGGCCGGGCGTGTGCCGCACCCGGACCCGCATCCGCGCTCCGACGGCGATGACGTCGCCGTCGCGGACCGGCACGTGGTCGAACGCGACCGGGTCGTCGGCGTTGAGGTGGTAGGCGGCGCCGGTGCGCCGGGCCAGGGCGTGCCCGCCGGTGACGTAGTCGTTGTGGAGGTGTGTCTCGAAGACGTGCGTGATCGTCACGCCCTCGGTGGCGGCGAGGTCCAGCACGCGGTCGATGTCGCGCTGCGGGTCGATGACGAAGGCCACCTGGCCGTCGTGGACCAGGTAGCCGCGGTCGCCGAGGGACGGGGTGTCGATGGGCAGAACATTCGGCACGGGACCGGTCCTTTCACAGCGGTGGCGCATACCCCGGGGGGTATGCCAACTGTACCGCGATGCCGTGGAACACGTTCGCCGGGATACCCCCATAGGTATGCTCAAGAAGCCGTCGCGTGCCCGCGACCAGGCTGTGATCAGGTCCCGATCAGGGGCGCCGAGCATCGCCACGCCGGCCGCGGCCTCGTGCGTGGCGGGTCGAAGGTCCCGGCTGCTCCGTCAGGCGAGGGACAGGAACAGCTTCTCCAGCTGGGCGACGTCGAGCTGTGGCTTCTGGCCGGACTCCTCCGCCGTGAGGCACTGCCGCAACCCGGTCGCGATGATCTTGAATCCGGCCCGGTCCAGGGCGCGGGAGACGGCGGCGAGCTGGGTGACGACCTCGGCGCAGTCGCGCCCCTCCTCCAGCATCGCGATCACGCCGCGGATCTGTCCCTCGGCGCGGCGCAGCCGCTTGATCACGTCGCCGAGCGCTTCAGCGTCGATCTCCACGCCACGCCTCCTACCACCCGCGGACCGATACCCCCCAGGGTACCCGGCCCACCCGGTTCGCTGACACAGGCCGGAGTGACCCGCGAGCCCGGGACCTTCGGTCCTGTCGCACGGACCGGACCTCACGCATCGTGGACGGTGAGGACCTTGGAGGAGCTGTGACGAGCAGACGCCGGCCCGATGCGCGGTGCCCCCTCCGGCCGGGCGAGCCGTGCACGCTCTGCCAGCTGAACACGACCGGCCCGCAGGACTGTCCGCTGGTGTACCTCGTGATGACGGACGACGAGCTGCGGGCCGGTCTGCATGACTTCCGACAGCGGGAGCGCGAGCCCTAACGCCGGCCGGTGGCCGTGCTGGTGCCCCACACGGCCCGCGCGCCGGACTCGCCGACCCGCACGACCTGGACCAGGTTGGCCAGCGCGACGACGACGGCGAGGGCCGCGACCGTCCTGCGCAGCACCGCGCGGGACGACGTGCGGTTCGTCCACACCACGGCCACCGCGGCGGCGAGCAGCGGCAGCGCGAAGAGGATGAGGCTGTCGCCGAGCTCCTCGTGGTCGTGCGGCACGCCGACGCGTCCCGCCAGCTGGTCGCCGGTGCTCGTGGCGATCGGGATCGCCGCGGCGGCCAGCGCGGCCAGGCCGATGACGACCGGCCCGAATCGGGCGCGCCAGGCCGGGCGGACCGCGATCGCGATCACGCCGACGGTGGCCAGCGGCAGCAGGACGACCACGGCGTGCACCACGAGCGGGTGCAGCGGCAGGCCGTTGACGGTGTCGGGCACGGACGACTCCTCCTCGTCTGACGGGTGTCGTCGTCACTGTGCCGCCTGGTTCTTGGAGCATTCTTAGACGTGCGCGTGGCAGGCTTGGGCCGTGGTCAACCAGCCCGCGCCGCCCAGGGTGCTGCTCGTCGAGGACGACCATCGCCTCGCCGGTGTGCTGGGGGAGCTGCTGGCCGACGAGGGCTACCTGGTCGACCTGGCCCGCGACGGGCAGCAGGGACTGCACCTCGGGCTGTCCCGCTCGTACGACGTCCTCGTGCTCGACCGGCGGCTGCCGGCGATCGAGGGACTCGACCTGCTGCGCCGCCTGCGCGGCCGCGGGGTCACCACGGCAGCGCTCGTGCTCACCGCCCGCGGCACGGTCGCCGACCGGGTCGAGGGGCTCGACGCCGGCGCCGAGGACTACCTGACCAAGCCGTTCGACGCCGAGGAGCTGCTGGCCCGGCTGCGCGCGCTGCGCCGCCGGCACCGGGAACGGGCCGACCTGCTGCCGGTCGGCCACCGGTGGCTCGACGTCGCCACCCGGCAGGTCCGCGACCAGTCGGGTGCCGCGGTGGCGCTGTCCGACCGGGAATGCGCCCTGCTGCAGGCGCTGGCGGCCCGGCCGCACCAGGTCTTCAGCCGCAACGACCTGCGCACCCTCGTGTTCGACGCCGCCGAGCATCCGGGCGTCGTCGACACCTACGTGCACTACCTGCGCCGCAAGCTGGGCCGACCGGTGATCCGGACGGTCCGCGGGCTCGGCTACCAGATCGGTACCACGTGACGGCCGACCCCGAGGCGCGCCTGCTGCGACGCGCGACCACGGTGATCGCCGTGCAGGTCGCCGCCGCCGTCGCCGCCACCGTCGTGCTGGTCAGCGTGCTGGCGTTCTCGCTGACCATCCGCGCCGAGCACCTGGCCGAGGAGCGCACCGTGCGCGCGGTGACGCTCGCCGCCGGCCCGGACCTGGTCGCCGCCGACGGGGTCGTGCTCCTGCGCCGCACGGCCGACGGCGCCGTCGAGGCGAGCACCGGCGCGCCGCCCGCCATGGCGCGGATCGACCTCATGCGCCTGCGGGCCGGGCGCGGCAACGCCAGCGTCGGGGACCGGCACTTCGAGGCGTACGCGGTGGACCGCGCCGACGGCAGCCGCACGGTCGGCCTGCTCGACGTCACCGCCCGCGAGGAGTCCGGCGAGCGCCTCGTCCGGTCGGTGCTGATCGCCGGGCTCACCGGGATCGCCGCGGCCGCCTCGCTCGGCGCCGTCCTCGGCCGGCGCGCGGTACGCCCGCTGGCCCGTGCCCTGGCACTGCAGCGGCGCTTCGTGGCCGACGCCAGCCACGAGCTGCGCACGCCGCTGGCCGTGCTGCACACGCGGGCCGAACTGCTGCAGCGCCGGCTCGACCGCGCCACCGGCGACGAGCGGCTGCGCACCGGCGCGGCCGAGCTGGTGGCCGACACCCGGATCCTCGGCGAGGTGGTCGAGGACCTGCTGCTGTCCGCGGAGTTGTCGCACCGGCCGGCCCACGGCGTGCCGGTCGACGCCGGTGGCCTGGCCAGGGAGGTCGTCGCGTCGGTCGAGCCCTACGCCGCCGCGCAGCACGTCACGCTCCGCGCCGAGATCGGCCCGGGCCCGCTGGTGGTGACGGGGATACGCTCGTCGCTGCGCCGGGCGCTGGCGGCGCTGGTCGACAACGCCCTCGGCCACGTCTCCGCGGGCGGCACCGTGACGGTGGCCGTCGGCGGGGAGGACGGCCGCGTCTGCCTCGCGGTCGTCGACGACGGCGCCGGGCTCGACCCGGCCCGCGCCGAGCAGCTGCTGGCCCGCTTCGCGCGCGGCGACCAGGCCGCCGACCGGCCGGGCCGTCGCTTCGGCCTCGGGCTGGCCCTGGTCCAGGAGGTGCTGCAGGCGCACGGCGGCGACCTGCGGATCGAGGGCAGCCCCGGCGACGGCGCCCGGTTCACCATGGTCCTCCCGGCCGGCGCCGCCACCGGCTAGGCGCGGGTACGGCCGGAGAAGAGGCCGGCGCGCTTGCCCTGCGCCGGCTGCCGATTTGCCGCGGGCAGTTGCGGGCGCTGCGGCCCGCGTAACGTACCGGCCATGGCATTGCGACCCGACGAGTTCTACGACCACGCCCTGGCCGCCGCCGACGAGGAACGCCGCCTGCCGCTCGCGCGGATGACGGGCTGGGACATCAGCCCGTTCGAGCCCGAGGGGCTGCGCGTCGCCCCGCTGCGGCCCCCGGTGCTGCCCGAGCCGCCCCGGCACGGCGAGGACCCAGCGGACTGCAACTCGTGCCGCCGCCGCGACGAGGGCATCTGGCTCGACGACCGGTGGCGGCTGACGCGCGTGCCGGAGGCCGGCCTGCCCCTGGTCCTGATGCTGCATCCGCGTGACCACCACGACCTGGCCGACCTGCCGGACCCGCTCGCCGCGGAGCTGGGCGTGCTGACCGTGCACATCGCCCGCCACATGCAGGCCCTGCCGCACATCACGCGGGCCCACGTCTACCGCGTCGGCGACGGCGGCGCCCACCTGCACGTCTGGTTCTGCGCCCGGCCCGAGGGCCAGGCCCAGCTGTACGGCTCGTGGATGGTGATCTGGGACGACCTGCTCCCGGAGTACCCCGAGAACGTGGCCGACGCCGACGCGGCGACCGTCGCCGGGGCCCTGGCCGCCTCGTACGGCGGGCGCGTGGCATGACCCCGCCCCGTGGCGACGGTGCCGGCCCGAGCATCTCGGTGGTGGCGGCCGACGCCGAACGGTGGGACGACCTCCAGGCCGTGTTCGGGCCGCGGGGCGAGCCGGTCCGCTGCCAGTGCCAGTATTTCAAGTGCGACAACGCCGCCTGGCGCGGCACCGGCCCGCAGGAGCGGCGGGAGGCGCTGCGGGCCGATCCGGCCGGGCTGCTGGCGTACCTCGACGGCGAGCCGGTCGGCTGGTGCGCGCTCGACCGGCGGACCGCCTACCCGCGGCTGCGGACCAGCCGGGTCGTGTGGTCCGGCCGCGCCGAGGACCGCGGCGACGACGAGGTCTGGTGCGTCACCTGCTTCGTCACGCGGGTCGGCCACCGCCGCCGCGGGGTCAGCCACGCCCTCGCCCGCGCCGCCGTCGAGCACGCCCGCGCGCGGGGCGCGTCGGCGGTCGAGGGGTATCCGATCGTCGTCGGGCCCGGCGAGCGGGTCGCGACCGGCGACCTCTACGTCGGCACGAGCGGCGTGTTCACGGCGGCCGGGTTCACCGAGGTCAGCCGCCCCACGCCGCGCCGGGCGGTGATGCGCGTCGAGCTGCGGTAGGGGCAGCACCACGGCGTGCACCCCGCACTTCACCACGTTCGACCCGGACGAGCGCGCCATCGGCCGTGCGCGCGATGACGGGCTGGCTGCTCAGCCGCTGCGCCGGCCGCTGGCGTCCGCCGCCGTCGGGGCGACATTCGCCCCGACGGGCGGCGAATGTCGTCAAATCGTCATATTCTTGCGGAACGGCTTTCATGACCCGGAGTGAAGCTGGTGGGGGCGGCTGAACCGGACGGTGCGGAGGGATGAACATGACGGCACTGCACCTGGCGGACGGCACGGACTTCGACCTGGTCTGCGACGGTTGCGGCCTGGTGGTCGAGCACCTGGGCGCCAACCTGCACAGCTGGGACCTCGCCTGGAGCCTCTTCCGCCGGCACGGATGGATCGGCGACCGCTCCGCCGGCGGCCCGCACGGCTGCCCCCGCTGCACCGCGCAGGCGGCGGCCACCGGCAATCACTGACGGTTGCCCGGCGGCGCGGCCGTCAGCCACGCGAGGGCCGCGGGCACATCGGGGAAGTTCGGCAGCAGATCCTCGACCGACAGCATCCGCAGCGCGGCGGTGACCCGCTCCGCGCCGCCGGCCAGGCAGATCCGCCGGCCGTGCCGGGCCGCGTTCTCGTGCGCGGCGACGAGGACGGCCAGCAGGGCCGAGTCCACCGCGGCCAGCCGGCTCAGGTCGAACACGACGTGCCGGGTCGGCCGGATGTCCTCGGCCAGCAGGTCGTGGAGCCGGGCGTGGGTCGCCGGCTGCAGCGTGCCCGGCAGTTCGACGACGGTGACGCCGTCCAGCTCGCGCCAGGTCACCGGCTGCGGCCCGCGGCCCGGCGGGGTGGCCCGCCCGAACGACGCCTCGACCATGCCCAGGCTGCGCGGTGTGGCGCAGCGCCCGCAGGCGTGCGGGCCGGTCGGTCGCTGCGCGCCGCGCCAGCCGTCCTCGACGAACAGGCTCCACGCGACCTGCCACGTGCCCATCGCCGGCGCCAGATTGGCGACCAGCTGGCCGCAGGTGTCGCAGGCGAGGCTGAAGTTCGTGCCGTCCCGGCTCAGCAGCGCGGTCATGCGGCTCCTCCCTCATCGGGTGCATTTGCCACCTTCCGAGGTGCATGTCGCCGAACTTCCGCAATCGCATGACAGTCGTATGACGTTTCTCCGGCCACGCTCAACCGTGGCCGGCGCTCACGCGCGACCAGTCGAGGCCGGCCGGATCGGTGCCGGACAGGTGACGGGCGGCGTTGACCAGCCCGACGTGGCTGGCCCGCTCGTCGCCGAGCAGCGCCGCGAAGCGGCCGGGTGCGTCGAACCGCGGCAGGCACACCCAGTCGATCGACCCGTCCCGGCCGACCAACGCCGCCGTCTGCAGGTCACCCAGCAGTCCGTAGTCCTCGATCCGCAGCGCCACCGCGGGCCTCCTCGCCTCGGCGGCGCCGGGCGAGGGCCACCGCGGCCGCCGTGGGCGCCGCGGTCGGCGTGCTCGTCGCGCGGCCGGTACAGGTTCGCGCCGAAGCGGGGGCCGCGCCCGCCGGTGAACTGGCCCGCCACGCCCTTGCGCCCGAGGTACCAGTCCAGAACCACGCCACGGTGCTCGCCCCCGGTCACCGGCGTCCCGGACATCGGCCGGATCAGCGCCGGCGGGATGCCCGGTGGCGAGGACGCCGCTGCGTCACGGCTCGCGCTGCACGAGCCGGACGGTGAAGCCCTCCGGCGACCGGTGGAGGCTCACGTGGCTGCACGTCTGGTGCGCGATCCACAGCCCGAAACCGGCCGAGGCGTCGCCGGCCGCCGGCAGCAGCCCGGCGTAGGGGTACGCCGGCCCGGGCCCGCCGTCGGTGACCGTGACGACCGCGCGCCCCGGCCCGGCCCACACCCGCATCCGCACCGGCGGCCGCCCGTGCATGCCGGCGTTCGTGACGATCTCGCTGACCGCGAGGGCGAGGTCCTCCCGCCTGGCGGCGTCGAGCTCGGCCGCGCGGACCGCCTCCCGCGCCTCGGCCGACGTCGGGCCGGCCAGGTCCACGACCGGCGGCCCCTGCTGGATCGGGTCGGCCACGAGCGGCCGGTTCTCGAGCAGGAACAGCTCCGGTTCGGTGTACTGCGGGTTCGGCTCGTGCCGGCCGTGCGGCCGGGCGGTGCGCGGGTGCGTCCGGTCGACGTCGGCCAGCACCGCGACCGGCGTGGTGCGCTCGTCGTAGGCGCACATGCTCCACAGCGGAAACTCGTCGTAGGCGTGGTTGATCGCCGACTCGTACCGCGCCCACCAGTCCCAGGTCGCGCCGAGCGCCTCGGCGGGCAGCTCGCCGACGATGCGGATCTGCCCGGCGCCGGCGGCGACGTGCCCGGCCAGCAGCTGCCGGTACGCACGGATGGCGCCGGCCGGCCGGGCGTACACCTCGCCGCCGGTCAGGAACTCGACCGGGCAGCCGGCCGGCAGTGCCGCGCGCACCAGCCCGGCATTGCGCTCGCCGAACGCGACCATGGTCGGCTCGCCCGCGTCGACCCCGCCGAGCAGGAACGGCACCACGACCGCGAGCAGGTGCTCGTCGGAGTCGTAGCGGATCGCCTCGTGGAAGTATCCGGTGTGGCCGGCCGCCGCGCCCGTCCTCATCGGCCCACGTTCCCCATGGCAGGGAGGGTAGCCCGCCGCGCAGGTCGCTGCCGGGTTGCCAGCGGCGTTGGCCAGCAATGCCGGTCCGGCTGACCGGGAACGATCCGGTCGGTACTGGAAGAAAGGTGCATCATCGACTATGATGAGAGGTTAGGCGTCCTACGGTTGGCAGCATGAACGACCGAGTCAGCGCCTTCTTTGACGCGTTCCGCGTCGCCAGTGACACCCTCGACACCGAAACCCTGGCCGGCTGCTTCGCCGACGCCTTCCTGACCGCCGACCCCGCCGGCGCCCGCCCGGTCACCCGCGACCTGTTCCTGCAAGCCCTGCCGCGGCGTGCCCAGATGTTCGCGGACGCCGGCGTCGGCCGCGCCGCCCTGACCGACCTGCGCGTGCAGGCCCTCGACGACCACTACCGGCTGGTGCGCACCGAGTGGTCGGCCCCGCGCACCGACGGCGGCGACCCGGTGCTGCTGTCGTCGTCGTTCCTGCTGCACGACGACGGCGAGGCGATGCGCATCGTGCTGTACCTCAACCACCAGGGCCTGACGTGAGGTACGACACGATGTTGCCGCTGCTCAGCCCGCGGTCAGGCAGAACGGGTGCCCGGCCGGGTCGGTGAGCACCAGCCAACCGCCGCCGTCGCCGGGCTGGAAGGCGGGCCGGCTCGCACCGGACGCCATCAGCTCGGCGGCGGCCGCCTCCACGTCGGCGACCTTGAGGTCGAGGTGGGCCGTCTCCCGGCGTCAGCGTCCCGCGACGCGTGGGACCGCGCCCGCCTGCACGCCCGCACCGGCACCGGCACCGGCACCGGCACCGGCATCGGCATCGGCGTGTTTCATTATCATTCTCGATAGTGATAATATTGCCCCATGGAGATGTCGAGGGAGCGCTGGGCCGAGCTGGCGCTGCACCCGGTGCGGATCCGGATCCTGCGGGCGGTCGCGGGCGCCCGGCTGACCACGCACGACCTGGTCGAGCTGCTGCCCGACATCCCGCAGGCCACCATGTATCGGCACCTGGCGACGCTGGTCAAGAGCGGGCTGCTCGACGTGGTCAAGGAGCGCAAGGTACGCGGCGCCGTCGAGCGGGTATATGCGTTGCCCGCGCACGGCGCGACGCTGGACGCGGCGGCCCTGGCCACGGCCACGCCGGAGGACCATGCGCGCTACTTCACGGCGTTCATGTCGAGTCTGTTGTCGGAGTTCTCCCGCTACCTCGCCCGGGAGCGGATCGACTTCGCCGCCGACGGTGTCGGATACCAGCAGCTCGTGCTGCACCTGACGGACGCCGAACTGGGCGAGTTCGCCGCCGGTTTCAACGCGCTGGTCGGGCCGTTGCTCCGCAACGAGCCAGGCGACGGGCGGATACCGCGACTGTTGGCGACCGTTCTGATGCCGGCCGACCGGCCGGCCGAGCAGCGGGCACCGGGGCCGGCGGACGACTCCGGCACGACGAAAGGGGATGACTGATGGCATCGATCACGGTCACCGGCAATGCGATCGACATCCGGTTCACCGGTTGGGAGCGGATGTGGATCTGGCGGGAGCGGCTCTCGCTGCCGCTCACCGCGGTGCGGCAGGTCGTCCAGGTGGACAACCCGCTCCGGCTGGCCCGTGGCGCCCGGCGGGGGTATGCGGTGACCGGCTTCGCCAAGGTCGGCGTCTGGGGTCTGTTCGGTGGTCCCCGGCAGCTCGTGGCGGCCCGCCGGGGCGAGCCCGGGCTGCGCCTGGTGCTGGACCGGGCGGCGGCCGGCGGCGAGTTCGACGAGGTCGTGCTCTCCAGCCCGGCCGCGCCGGGCCTCGCGGAGACGATCAGGCGTGCGATGGCGGCCCGCGCATGACCGGCGACCGCCTGGCGATCGAAGTGTCGCGCCTGACGAAGCGCTTCGGTGACGTCACCGCCGTACGCGATCTGAGCTTCACCGTGGAACCCGGCGTCGTCACCGGGTTTCTCGGCCCGAACGGCGCCGGCAAGACCACCACGATGCGGATGGTGACCGGGCTGGTGTCGCCCACCAGCGGCACCGCCACGATCGGCGGGCAGCCGTACAGCCGGCTGGCCCGGCCGTCGCGCACGGTTGGCGCGGTGTTCGATGCCAACGCGTTCCACCCCGGCCACACCGCCCGCGACCACCTGCGCGTCTACGCCGCGATGGGCGGCTGTCCGGACAGCCGGGTCACGGAACTGCTGGACCTGCTCGGCCTCGCCGAGGCCGCCGACCGCCGCACCCGCGGGTTCTCCACAGGCATGCGGCAACGGCTCAGCCTCGCCACGGCGCTGCTCGGCGACCCTCGCGTACTGCTGCTGGACGAACCCGGCAACGGCCTGGACCCGGAGGGCATGTCGTGGCTGCGCGGCTTGCTGCGCCGGCTGGCCGACCAGGGCCGCACCGTCCTGGTCTCCAGCCACATGCTCAGCGAGATCCAACAGCTCGTGGACGACGTGGTGGTGATCCGGCGCGGCGAACTCGTCGCCGCCGGGCCATGGTCCCGGCTCGCCGGCCCGCCGGCGGTGCTGGTCACCTCACCCGACGCCGAGGCCCTCGCCTCCGCGCTGACGGCCGGCCCGGCCAACGGCGGCGCCGTCCCGTTCGTCGAAGTCGTCGGGCCCGACCGGCTGCGAGTGCACGGGCTGGACGCGCCGGGCGTCGCCGACCTCGCTGCCGCCCGCCGCCTGCGGGTGCACGAGCTGGTCACCGAAAGCACCAGCCTCGAACAACTCTTCCTCCACCTGACCACCGACGAGGCGGCCACCCGATGCATCTCTTGATCAAAGCGGAGTTTCGCAGGCTGATGGCCACCCGGATGTGGGGCGGACTGCTGCTCGCCGCCGCCCTGCTGGGCGGCGGCATGATCGGCGCCATGGCGCTGGTCGGCCCGGAGAACTTCGACCCGCCGATGCCGGGACTGGACACCGAGACCGGCCTCCGCTCGATCCTCGGCATCCTCGGCATCACCGCATTCGTGCCGGCGGCCGCCGGCACCCTCGCGGTCACGTCCGAGTACCGGCACCGCACCGCCGCCGTTACCTTCCTGTTCGCGCCGCGCCGCGGGCGGGTGCTCGCCGCCAAACTCGCCACCTACGCGGTCGTCGGCCTTGCATACGGGCTCATCCTCGCGAGCACCGCCGCGGTGGCGCTGTTCACCGTCGCTGCCGCTCGCGGTGTCTCACTCGGTCTGCCGGCCGCCACCGTGCTGGCGCTGCTCGCCCGCATCGCCGTCGCGATGGTGGTGTACCTGCTCATCGGAGTCGGAATGGGCGCCCTCATCCGCAACCAGGTCGCAGCCCTGAGCGTCGTGATCGGCTACCTGTACCTGGGTGAGCCGGTGCTCATGATGATCCCCGGCGTGAACACGCTCTACCCGGTCCTGCCCGGGGGAGCCACCGCCGCGCTCATCGACTTCACCTACCTCGCCGACGCCATGTCCGAACAACTCGGCAGCGGCGCCGTCCAGCTCCTCCCACCGGCAGCCGGCGCCCTCCTGCTCACCGCGTACGCGCTGACCGCCTCGGCGATCGCCGTGATCGCCCCCATGCGCCGCGACATCACCTGACCGCCGGATCGAACGTCACTTCCATCCCGGCCTCCAGTGACAGATGCAGGTCAGCGGCGTCGGGATGGATCGGCATCGTGGTCGACCTTGACATGCCAGTGCGGGCACGCGTACAAACAGCAGACATGAGAGCGCTCTCACCAGTAAACAAACTTACTGTTAAACCGCCTGGAAAGCGCTCTCGCACCCGCGCCCTTGGGAAGGTCGACATGCGTCCAGCTGCACGACCCCGACAACACCGGCGGCTCACCGTCGCCGGGGCGACGCGCCGGGCTCGGCGTTGACAGGGGATGGAATGCAGAACCTCAGTACCTCAACGTTGTCGACGGCGCCGCTGCCGGACGATCCCGTGCCGGCCGGTGCGGTGTCGGTGCGGTGCGCGTACTCGCTGGCCGGCCCGCACCGGCTCGTCGTCGGGGCCGTCGCCGACGCGCTGGAGCGGCACGGCATGGCGGTCCGGCTCGGCGCCGCACCGGCCGACCCGGCCGACGTCCGCGGGACGATCCTGGTCGGCCCGGGCGAGCCGGGGCGCGACCCCTGCGTGCTCGTCGACACCCGGCCCCCGCCGCGGCGCGACGACGCCGCGGTGTGGTCCGACCAGCGGGCCGGGGCCCGCAGCATCGTGACGCACCTGGTCGGGTTCGGCCACCGCCGCATCGCCGCGGTCGCCGACGCCCGGGACGCGGCGCCGCCCCACAGCTGGCTCGCCGTCGTGCCCGAACCGCGCCGGGTCCGCCTGGTCGACGGCGCCGACGAGCGAGCGGGATGGCTGGCCGCGCGGGAGCTCCTCGCCCGCGCCGAGCCGCCGACCGCCGTCGTCTGCGGCGACGACCGGCTGGCGGCCGGCGTCCTGCGCGCCGCGCACGAGCGTGGCATCCGCGTGCCGCGGGACCTGTCCGTCGCGGCGTTCGACGTCGCGGGTCTCGGCGCGTTCACCCGGCCGGACCTCACCGTCGTACGGCACCGGTGGGCCGAGCTGGGCCACCACGCGGCCGCGGTACTGCTGGAGCTGCTCGACGGCGCCGCCGAGGTGCCGTCGCGCATCGAGGTGCCGGCCGAGCTCGTCATCGGCGGCTCGACCGGTCCGGCCCCACAGTGATGCCTGGCGCCGCGCGATGCGAGGTGATGGGATGTCCGGTGTGACGGGGGAGCGCGGCACGACTGCGGCGGCGTACGCCGACTTCGCGGTCCGCGAGGCCCGCGGGGTGTCGCCGGCCTACGAGCGGCTGTGCCTGGCCATCGCCCGCGACGAGGCCGTCCTGGCGCTGCTGGAGACCGTGCCGCCGGCCAAACGCCAGCCGAACCTGCTGCTGGCTGTCGTGCGCTTCCTCGGTGGTACCGCTGCGGATCCTGCGGCATTTCACGACTTCACGATCGAGCACTGGCCGGCGGTCGAGGACGGGCTGCGGACCAGGTCCACGCAGACCAACGAGGCCGGCCGGTGCGCGCTGTTGCTGCCCGCGCTCGCCCGGCTGCCGCAGCCGCTCGCGCTGCTGGAGGTCGGCTGCGCCGCCGGGCTGGGCCTGTACCCGGACCGGTACGCATACCGTTACGGCGGGGCGGTCGTCGGCGCCGGCGAACCCGTCCTCGACTGCGACCTCACCGGCGCCGTGCCGCCGCCGGGGCGACCGTCGGTGGCGTGGCGGGCCGGCCTCGACCTGAACCCGCTCGACGTGACCGCCGCCGCCGACCTGGCCTGGCTGGAGGCGCTGATCTGGCCCGAGCACGAGCACCGCCGCGCCCGCCTGCGCGCCGCCGCCGCGATCGCGGCCGCCGACCCGCCGGTGCTGGTCCGCGGCGACCTGGTGGACGACCTCCCGGCGCTGGCCGCGCAGGCGCCGCCGGACGCGACCCTGGTCGTGTTCCACACCTCGGTGCTGTACCAGGTGCCGCCCGCACGCCGAGCGGCGTTCGTCGACCTGGTCCGGTCGCTGCCGGCCCACTGGATCTCGGTCGAGGCCCCGGACGTCGTGCCGTTCGAGTCACTGCCGCCACCCCCGGACAGCACGCTGCACAACGTCCTCTCCCTCGACGGCACCCCGTTGGCCTGGACCCGCGGCCACGGCGAGGCCATGCGGTGGTTCGGCTGACGCAGCGCTCCCGGCCGGGCTACGGCCGCGGCGGTGGGGAACCGGGCACGACCAGGCCGGACTCGTAGGCCAGGACGACGGCCTGGGCGCGGTCGCGGAGGGCGAGCTTCTGCAGCAGGTGGCGGATGTGGGTCTTCACGGTCGCCATCGAGATCACCAGGTCCGCCGCGATGTCGGTGTTGGACAGGCCGCGGCCGATGAGCTGGAGGATCTCGCGTTCCCGCGCGGTGAGGTCGTCCAGGCCCGTCGCGGGTGGGGCGGCGGCCGGACGGGTCACGTAGTGGTCCACCAGGCGGCGCAGCACCGACGGGGCGAACAGGGCCTCGCCCGCGGCCACCGTGTGCACCGCCTCGACCAGCTGGCGGCGGCCCACGTCCTTGAGCAGGAAGCCGCTCGCCCCCGCCTGCAGCGCGGCGAACACGTGCTCGTCCAGGTCGAACGTCGTCAGGATGAGGACCCGCGTGTCCAGGCCGGCCTCGACGATCCGGCGGGTCGCGGCGATGCCGTCCGTGCCGGGCATGCGCACGTCCATCAGCGCCACATCGGGGCGTAGGCGTTCCGCGAGGGCGGCGGCCTCGGCGCCGTCCTCGGCCTCGCCGGCGACGTCCAGGCCGGCGACCTCGAGGATGAGCCGCAGCCCGGACCGCACGACGTCCTGGTCGTCGGCGATGAGCACGCTCGTCATGCCGCCGCCCGAGTTTGGTGTCGGAGCTGGGCACCGGCCTTGACCCGCGGGCAGGCCAGGACCGGGGAGTGGGGCCGAGCGCCGGCCCCGGCCCGCACCACGAGGCGGGGCTGAGCGCCGGGCTCGGCCCGCACCACGAGGCGGGGCTGAGCGCCGGGCTCGGCCCGCACCACGAGGCGGCGCCGAGTGCCGGCCCCGGCCCGGACCATGAGGCGGCGCTGAGGGCTGGCCTCGAACCGCGGCCGGGCTCGCACCACGGCGCGGGGTGGGAGCGGGACGGCGCGGGGCCGGGCGGGGGCGCGCGAAGCCGGCCCGGTGGCAGCGGCCGTGGGTGTCATGTGGCCTCGATCGGGAGACGGGCGTGCACCTCGAACCCGCCGTCGGCCGAGTTGCCGGTGGTGAGGGCGCCGCCGTGGATGCGGACTCGCTCGCGCATGCCGACCAGGCCGTGGGCGTCCGGGGAGGGTGTGCCGTGCGCGCCCGGGCCCTGGTCGTGCACGGCGATCTCCAGGGCGTCCGGGCGCCAGCGTAAGCCGATCCGCACCGCAGCACCCGGGGCGTGCTTGACGGCGTTGGTCAGCGCCTCCTGCACGATGCGATACGCCGACAGGTCGAGGCTCGGTGGCAGCGTCACCGGGGCGCCGTCCACCGCCAGGTCGACCGCCTGGCCGCCGTCGCGGGCGCGGTCCAGCAGGGCGGGCAGGCGGGCCAGGCCCGGCAGCGGCTCCAGCGCGGCGTCGCTCTCGTCGGCGCGCAGGACGCCCAGCAGGCGGCGCATCTCGGTGAGGGCCTGGCCGGCGCTGCCGCGGATCGTCGACAGGGGGCGCCGGGCCAGGGCGGGGTCCCGCTCGAGCGCGGCCTCGGCGGCGTCGGCCTGCAGGGCGATGACGCTGATCGCGTGGGCGACCAGGTCGTGCAGCTCGCGGGCGATGCGGGCGCGCTCGTCGGCGACCGCGGCCCGCTCGCGGCGGTCGCGCTCCTGCTCGAGGTGCGCGGCGAGCTCCTCCAGCCGCCGCTGGCGGCGCCGCTGCCGGCGCGCGAGGACGCCGACCGCCGCCGGGGCCAGCACGCCCACGACGGCGCCGACGAAGTCGCCGGCGTGCGCGGGTTGCTCAGCGGTGCCGATGATCGAGAACACCGTGCCGATGAGCACGACGGCGGCCGCGAGATGCGGGTCCGGCACGTGGGCGGTGACCGCGAAGAACAGCAGGAACGCCGCGATATACCCGACGAGGACGAAACCGTCGGCGGGCACCAGCCACACCGCCGAGCCGACGAGGGCCGCTGCCACCGGCTGGCTGCGCCGCCAGGCGATCGGCGCGGTCGAGCCGAGCGCGATCAGGGCGCCGGCGAGCGGCGGGGCGATCGGCAGGAACACGAGGACCTGCGCGAGCGCGATGGCGGCGAGGACGGCGGCGGCGACCCGATCCACCGTCTCGGGCCGCGGCCACCGGGACACGGCGGCGGGCACGACGCAACGGTAGGCGTCCCGGCCCCGCTTGTCGTCAGCCCCTGGGCTGAGCCGCGGGTCAGACCAGTGCGGCAGGACAGGTTCCGCCCTCGGGTCGACGTGCCCGGGCCGCTGCCGGGCGCAGGATCGGCGGCATCGAAGTCACGTCTCACCGGAGGTACACCATGAGCATCACCGAAACCGTCGCGCCGGTCGCCACCCGCAAGCGGGTCCCGGTCGCGGTCCGCATCGCGCAGTTCGTCCTGCTGGTCCCGCTGGGCGCGTTCCAGCTCGTCGCGTCCGTCGCCTTCTCGCTCACCATGCCGATGTCCGGCCGGGACTACGCCGTCGCCGCCTGGGCGGTGCTGATGTCGCTGGCCTGCGTGGTCACCGGCCTGCGGCTCGGCCGGGGCGGCCGCGCGCTGCGCGGCGCGCTGGGCCTGCTCGCCGCGCAGACGGCGTTCAGCCTGGTGAAGCTGACCGTGTTCGGCGAGTCGGCCTCGCTGGTGTTCCTCGCCGTGGTCGCGGTGGGCGCCGGGCTGCTCGCCCTGCCGGCGAGCCGGCAGCACTTCCGCGCCTGACCGCCACCGTCAGCCCCGCCGCCGCAGCCCCGCCCGACCGCCGCCGCGGCCACACCGACGTGGCCGCGGCGGCCGGCGCTCAGCAAGGCGGCCGGCGCTCAGCAAGGCAGCCGAGGTCGTCGCGGCGCGGTCGTCGGCTCGCGGCGCGGCCGCCGCGGCGGCCGGCGCCGTCGCGGCGCGGCCGGCGCTCAGCAAGGCGGCCGAGGTCGTCGCGCTGGGACCGTGGGGTGGCCTCAAGTTGACCTTGGTGACTTACCGCCGCCCCGGCGACCGAGATCCACCAAGGTCAACTGGCCGAAGCCGGTCGCACCCCGGCCGCCTGGCGGGGGCGGGGGCGGGGCGGGGGCGGGGCGGGGGCGGGGCGGGGGCGGGGCGGGAGGTGCGACGCCCCGGAGCGGCGCGCGACGGCCCGCTGACGGACGCGCGGTCCGCGCGGCGGCAGAGTGCCCCTGACGCCTTCGCGGGCGAGTTTTCCAGACCGACCACATAGGCGCGCGGTGCGCGCCTATGTGAAGCGGATAAGTTCGAAGATCCTTCGGCTTGACTGCGGTGGCGCGGGGTCGTAGCGTAGCCGCTACTTAAGCGCTTTAGCTGATCGCGATCAATGCCGCTGCCCTGTGGCGCCGACGGGGTGGCGGGCCCCACACCCCGCCCGATCGATCAGGAAGCGAAGGAACCGAATGGGCAACACACCCCGCCGATGGTTCGGCGTGCTCGTGGCCGTGGTCATGGCCGCGGTCGGGGCGGTCGTGGTGCTGGCCGGGACGAACCCGGCCGGCGCGGCGACCGCCTTCGTGCAGCGCTGCGGCATCCGTTTCTGCCTCAACGGCAAGGCGTTCTACTTCGCCGGCACCAACACCTACGACGTGTTCACGTACGGAGCCGGCTCGGGTGACACCGAGACGCAGTACATGGACAAGGCCAAGATCGACGCGCACATGGCGAACCTCGCCGCCGACAACGTCACCGTGCTGCGGCTGTGGATGTTCAGCCACGAGAGCTGGCACGGGTTCGAGACCGCCAAGGGCGTCTACAACGAGCAGGAGTTCGCCCAGTTCGACTACGTCATCGAGTCGGCGCGGGCGCACAACATCCGGCTCATCCCCGTCTTCGAGAACTACTGGGAGGCGTACGGCGGGATCGACACCCGGCTGCAGTGGGAGGGCCTGTCCGGCGGGCAACCGGGCCGCGGGCAGTTCTTCAACAAGTTGAAGTGTCCGGGCTGCTTCACCTCGTACAAGAACTATGTCTCGTACGCGCTGAACCGCACCAACCACTACAGCGGCGTGAAGTACAAGGACGATCCCACGATCATGGCGTGGGAGCTCATGAACGAGCCGCGCTACGAGAACCAGACGCCCAACGAGAACACCTCCGGCACCACGCTGCGGGCCTGGGTCGACGAGATGGGCGCCTTCGTCAAGGGCATCGATCCCAACCACCTGCTCGGCACCGGGCTGGAGGGGCACGAGTCGCGGTACGGCTTCGGCGGCGACGAGGGCAACCCGTTCGTGTACATCCACCAGTCGCCGTACATCGACTTCACCTCCGCCCACCCGTACCCCACCGAGTCGTGGGCCAACCTGGGCATCGAGCAGACGAAGGCGCTGATCCGCGCCTGGATCAACGACTCGCACAACGTCGTCGGCAAGCCGTTCTTCATGGGCGAGTTCAACGTCCACAACGTCGACCGCAGCGCCTGGTTCTCGGCGCTGTTCGCCGACTTCGAGGCGGCCGGCGGCGACGGGAGCGCCTTCTGGTGGTATTCGGCGACCAACGTGGACGGCAAGTTCGGCGTCATGAAGGGCGCGCCGGAACTGGCCGCGTTCCGCACCCACTCCGCGAACATGATCGCCAAGAGCGGCGGCGTCCTGCCGAGCGTCTCGGTGTCGGCGAGCCCGTCGAAAAGCCCGTCCACGAGCGCCAGCCCAAGCCCGTCGGTGTCGGCCAGTCCGTCGAACAGCCCGCCGGCGGGTGCCTGCACAGTGCGCTACCGGCTGGCGGACTGGGGCAGCAGCTTCAACGGTGACGTGACCATCACCAACACCGGTTCCACGGCGATCAACGGGTGGGCGCTGCGCTGGAGCTTCCCGGGCAACCAGGTCATCATCAACATGTGGAACGCCGTTCCCACGCAGAGCGGCAAGCAGGTCACCGCCACCAACCCGCCCAGCTACAACACCTCCATCCCGGCGGGCGGCAGCCTCAACTTTGGCTTCAGCGCCACCTCGGTCGCCGGGACCAACGGGGTGCCGGCCTCCTTCACCCTCAACGGCACCACCTGCGTCTCGGCATGAGGAGGCGACCGATGATCAGACGGTTGATCGCCGCACTGGCCGGGCTCGCGGTCGTCGCGAGCGCCGGCGCGGCGTCCGCCGGGGTGCGGCACGACGGCTTCGTCACCCGCGACGGCGCGGACCTCAGCCTCGACGGCCGGCCGTTCCGGTTCGCCGGATCGAACAACTACTATCTCATGTATCGCTCGCCGGCGATGGTCGACGACGTGTTCGCCGACGCGGCCGGTGCCGGGTTCACGGTGCTGCGCACGTGGGGTTTCCTGGACATCGGCGACCAGGACGACTCGAACTCGGTGCACCACAAGGAGAACGGCGTCTACTTCCAGTACTGGGACGGCACCCGGCCGGCGTACAACGACGGCGCCGACGGCCTGGAGCGCCTCGACTACGTGCTCAAGTCGGCTCGCGACCACGGCCTGAAGCTGGTCGTCCCGCTGACGAACAACTGGAGCGCGTTCGGCGGCATGGACCAGTATGTCCGCTGGCGCGGCGGCACCCACCACGACCAGTTCTACACCGACCCGGTCATCCGCGGCTGGTACCGGGACTGGATCGCCCACGTGCTGAACCGGACGAACAGCCTGACCGGCGTCAAGTACAAGGACGACCCGACCGTCATGGCGTGGGAGCTGGCCAACGAGCCCCGCTGCGTCGGCTCCGGTGTGTACCCGCGCTCGGCGTCGTGCACCGACGCCACCGTCACGGGCTGGGCCGGCGAGATCAGCCGGTACATCCGCGGCGTCGACCGGAAGCATCTGATCAGCGCCGGTGACGAGGGCTTCCTGTGCACCGACCGGTCGAGCGCCGACTTCACGCTCAACTGCGCCGACGGGGTGAACTCGGCCGCGCTCGCCGCGCTGCCGGCGATCGACCTGGCCTCGTTCCACCTCTACCCGGACCACTGGAACAAGGACCCGGCCAGGGGCACCGGCTGGATCGAGGCCCACGCGGACCTGGCGCGGCGGTTGCGCAAACCGGTCATGCTCGGCGAGTTCGGGCTGCTGGACAAGGCGACCCGCAACGTCGTCTACCAGCAGTGGACCGACGCCGCGGTCCGGGCGAGGATCGACGGGTTCCTGTACTGGATCCTGTCCGGCGTCCAGGACGACGGCACGGACTATCCCGACTACGACGGCTTCACGGTGTACTGCCCGAGCCCCGTCTGCACCACGATCGGCAACGCCGGCGACGAGCTGCGGCACGGGCAGCGCTCCCGCCCGCCGGTCGCCGACCACGACGCTGCGCAGACCCTGCGGGACGAGCCCGTGACGCTGAGCCCCGCGCTGAACGACATCGCGTACCGCACGAAGGTCAAGCCGTCGACGATCGACCTCGATCCGGTGGCGGCGGGGCAGCAGACGAGCGTCACCGTCGCCGGGGGCACGCTCACGCTCGCGGCGACGGGCGTCGTGACGTTCACGCCGGCCGCCGGCTTCGTCGGCCGCTCGGTCGCGCGGTACACCGTGCGCGACCTGGCGGGCCGGACATCGAACGTCGCCGAGCTGCGGGTCACGGTGAAGAACCGGCCGGGCGACCCGCTGGTGCTCGCGTCGTTCGAGACCGGCACCGACGGCTGGGCACCGGCGAGCTGGCAGGCCAACGCGGGTGCGGTCGCGCAGACGGCGGACTTCCACCCGCACGGCGGCTCCGGCCTGCGGGTGACGACCGCCGACGGCGGCTGGTTCGGCGCGGCGGCGCTGCCCGAGCGGGCCGACCTGTCCGGGAAGTCAGCACTGAGGCTCGATCTTCGCACCGGTACCGCCGGCACCTCGTACAGCATCGCGGTGCAGACGGGCGACGCGTACGCGTGGTGCCAGTCGACGTGGGGCTACGCCGGCGCGGCCACGACGACGACGATCGAGGTGGATCTGGCGACAGCGATGTCGTGCGATGCCACGGCGTTGGCGGACGTGCGGTCGGTGTACGTCTGGTTCGACGGCAACGGCGTCTACGACGTGGACTACCTGCGCGCCGAGTAACGCCGCATGCGGGCCGGCGCCCCCGTGCGCCCCCGTGCGCCGGCCCGCACTGCCCCCGGCGTCAGGCCGGCCCGGTCGCCCAGGCCCTCGGACTCCTCGCCATCCGTCAACCGGCCGAGGTCCGGCTCACCGGCACCAGCCGCGCCCTCGGGGACCTTCACCCGCCGTCCGCTGGTGCGGCACACCGCACAACGGCCCGGTCGGTTACCGCGGGTGATAGCCGGCAGGAGATGCCGAACGCCCCCGACGAACCCGCAGCCTCCCAGCGCCTGCCTGGATAGCATTGCGGTTGGAGATCGGGCCCTCTGTGCGGAGCACCCGATGGCATTCCGCGATAACTGTCATTGACGTTCATCGGAACTATCGTCGCGCCCTGGGTCCGCATGTCGAGCAAGCTACCGCCGGCCGGTGGCGTCCTCGGGCCCAATCCGGGCAGGAACGTCCCTCGCGACCGAGCGAGCGGCCTGCGCCCGGTTGTCACCGCCCCGGAACGTGGTCCGGCCGTGACCGAGCAATGGAGGTAGTTATGAGCACATCGACGCTGAATACCCGCTTCGAGGAGATCACGCACGGGATCGCCGGAATAACCCCGGTCGAGCGCATCCCGATGGACTCGCCCTACGAGATCTCGAACGAGACCTACGCGGCGCTGCGCAGCGTCCTGCACGACGTGGGTGGACAGCCGGCACTGCCGGAACCGTACAAGGAAAAGGGTGAAGCACCCTGGGAGATGAACACGTACGTCACCTGCGAATGCCTGGCGATGCACGAAACGTGGAACGCCGAGATGAGGCGCAGGGCGGAGAACGACCTCGGGGCGACGCTGTACTACGGCCTGCCGTACTACGCACGGTGGATCACGGTCGCCGCCAAGACACTCATCGACAGAGGGCTGATCACGCCCGACGAACTGTCGTCGAAGATCGACGAGGTACGAGCCCGGCTGAAAGGTACGTCATGACACAGCGACGCTTCTCGATCGGCGACCAGGTGACGGTGCGCGACACCACCAGCCTGTTCCACACCAGGACGCAGCGGTACGCCAGAGGACGCACGGGTGTCGTCACCGAGAACCGGCCCGAGTGGGTCATCCCGGAGGACGAGGCGTGGGGCCGTGACGAGAACGGCCGTCACGAGCCGTTCTACGTGGTGCGGTTCCAGCAGAAGGATCTTTGGCCCAACTACACCGGCTTCGACGTCGACACGTTGGAGACCGAGTTTTCCGAACGTTGGCTCGAACCCGCGAAGGCAGGGGCGAAGTGAGTACCGCCGAACACACCCACGTCGAGGGGCCCACAGAGGTCAGCGAGTTCGAGGTGCTGGAGCTCGCCGTGCGCGAGCTTGCCATCGAACACGACCTGTTCTCGGCCGAGGAGCACCGCCGCTTCTCCGAGTGGGCCGAGGCCCGCACACCGGCCAAGGGAGCCCAGCTCGTGGCCAAGGCGTGGCTCGACCCGGCCTTCAAGCAGCGGCTGCTCAGCGACGGCACGGAGACGAGCAAGGAGGTGGGCGTCGATTGGCTCGACCCGACGGGGAAGGGCACGCCCAGCGACTACACGTACTTCTACGTCCTGGAGAACACGCCGAAGGTCCACAACGTGATCGTCTGCACGCTGTGCTCCTGCTACCCGCGGCCCGTCCTCGGGATGTCACCGGACTGGTACCGGACGCCGAACTACCGGCGGCGGATGGTCCGGCGGCCGCGTGAGGTGCTGGCCGAGTTCGGTCTGCACCTGCCGCCGGACGTCGAGGTGCGGGTGCACGACTCGAACCAGAAGTCGCGGTTCATGGTGATGCCCATGCGTCCGGAGGGCACCGAGGGGTGGACCGAGGAGCAACTCGCGTCGATCGTGACGCGGGACACCATGATCGGTGTCGCCCTGCCGAACCCGGAGTGGACCGCCGCCCAGCCCCCGAACGCGAAGACTGGCGGCCGCCGATGACCGGTGTAAGGACCGATGACGTCCTGATCGACATCATGGGCGCCGAAGGCCGGCGCAAGGACCGCAGCCTGCCCGAGCTGGACCGCAGGCCGGACCCGTGGGAGTCGAGCATGCAGGCGACCTGCGAGTGCCTGTCCTGGCGCGGCACGCTCGACAACCTTGAACGCCGGCAAGCCGAGGACCGGCTGGGCGAGAGCGTCTACGCGGACTATCCCGTCCACGCCAGATCGGCGCTCGTGGTGGCGCATCTACTCCTCGAGCAGGGCATCCTGGACGAGCAGGAGCTGCGATCGAAGATGCGGCAGGTCCGCTCCAGGCTCGAGGACGTTTGATCAACCCGCCCTGGAACACGTGGTGGTAGCGTCAGCCGCCGGCAGCGCCGGGCGGGCACGTCGGCGGCTCCCCACATCCCGTGCTGGCACCATCAGCAGCTGAGGCCTTCGACGCCGACCACATCGCCGCGATGGAAAACGTACCGACCGACACGGCAAGGCAGGCGGCGGGCAATTGGGCACAGCGGCGGCGGTATGGCGATTCCTCGTCGGCCCCCCGGTGCGGGTACGGCAGGCGGCCAAGCAGCAGATCACGCCGATCGAGGGACTCCCCGCCCTCTCCCTCGACGCCCTGACGTCGGTCGCGTACGGGCCGGAAGCGATCATCGCCGTGCTCGCGGCGGCCGGAGTCGCGGCGCTGCATCTGGTGCTGCCGATCTCGATCGCCATCGTCGTGCTGCTGGCCATCCTGGTGTTCTCCTACCGCCAGGTCATCGAGGCCTATCCGGGCGGCGGCGGCACGTATGCGGTCTGCCGGGCGAACTTCCCGCCGAGCGTCGGGCTGCTCGGCGCCGCCGCGCTCGTCGTGGACTACACGCTGACCGTCGCGGTCTCGATCGCCGCCGGGGTCGGGTCGCTGACGTCGGCCTTCCCGGCGCTGGGCCCGGCCACGGTCCCGATCTGCCTGGGCATCCTGGCCCTGGTCACGACGCTCAACCTGCGCGGCCTGGGCGACACGGCCCGGGCGTTCCTGCTGCCCACGATGCTGTTCATCGTCGGGTTGCTGGGGGTGATCGCGATCGGCCTGATCCACCCACTGGCGCAGGACACACCTCGCCAGGGCCAGCCGCTGACGTCCACGCAGGGCCTGGAGGCTGTGGGTGTCCTGCTGGTACTGAAGGCCTTCTCCGCCGGGTGCAGCGCGCTGACCGGCGTCGAGGCGATCGCCAACGGCGTGCCGCTGTTCAAGCAACCGCGGGTGGTCCGGGCCAAGCGGACCGAGCTGCTGCTCGGCAGCATTCTCGGCGTGATGCTGCTGGGCCTGGCCGTCCTCGCGTACCGCTGGCACATCGGTCCCCGCTCCGGTGAGACCGTGCTGAGCCAGGTCATCGCCCTCGCCATCGGCAGGAACTGGGCGTACTACGTAATGTCCCTGACCATCACCGTGGTCCTCATGCTGGCCGCCAACACCTCGTTCGGCGGACTGCCGGTGCTGACCAGCCGGCTCGCCGCCGACAACTACCTGCCGCACCTGTTCTCGCTGCGCGACGAGCGGCAGGTGTTCGCCGTCGGCATCTGGGTGCTGGCCGGCCTGGCCGGGGTGCTGCTCGTCGCGGTGCGCGGGCAGACCCTCCGGCTGATCCCGCTGTACGCCATCGGGGTGTTCACCGCTTTCACGCTCTCGCAGTCGGGGCTGGTCAAGCACTGGTGGAAGACCCGACCGGCGCGCTGGAGGTACCGGGCGGTCGTCAACGGTGCCGGCGCGGCCACGACCGCGGTGGCCACCGTGATATTCCTGGTCACCAAGTTCACCGTCGGCGCGTGGGTGGTCGTGCTGGCCGTGCCGGCGCTCATCGCGCTGTTCGTGCGCACCCACGCCTACTACGCGCGCTGCGGGCGCGCGCTCGGCCTGCACACGATTCCGGACCGGCCGAGCGCCAAGCCCACCATGGTGGTGGTCCCGGTGACCGGGGTGAACCGGCTGACCCAGCACGCGGTCGCGGAAGCACTCTCGATCAGCTCGCGGGTGGTGGCCGTCCACGTCGTGGCCGAGGACGCCGGCCAGGACACGGAGCACGACCGCGAGCTGGACGAGCGGTGGGCCCGGTGGGACCCGGGCGTGCCGCTGCGGATCCTGCACACCGAGTACGCCTCGGTCGCCCGGCCCATCGTGGCGTTCGTCGACGAACTCCGCGAAGAGCGTGACGAGCAGATCGTCGTGCTGATCCCGGTGGCGCTGCCGCACCGGCTGCGCTACCGCTTTCTGCACAACCATCTCGAGGTGGCCCTCACCGCCGCGTTGAAGACCCGCCCGGACGTCATCGTCGCCAGCGTGCCCATGCCGCTGCGCATCCCGTGAGTTCGCGCGCACGCCGGGCGGGATGAAGTTCTGCCGCGGTGTTTGCAGCCTGGATCGCGGGGGAGGGTGCGCCTCGACACCACCTGCCGGCTGAGCACTTCATGGAGGTTCCCGATGTCCCAGACCGCAGCCCTGCCGACGCCCGTCCACGCACCACTGCCCGCAGCGATCCCGCTGCGCCAACTGTTGCCCTGGGCCGTCTTCGGCCTGCTCCTGGCCGCCCTCGCGATGTACTTCGTCGGTGCCGAACAGGGCGCCACCGCAATCTTCTCCGGCACGTACATTCACGAGTTCACGCACGACGGCAGGCACCTGCTGTCGTTCCCCTGCCACTGAGCGGCCGCGACGACATGACCGCTCGTACACTCCTGATTCGCGGCATGCTGGTCGGCGTGATCGCCGCCGGACTTGCCTTCGCCTTCGCGCGCATGTTCGGTGAACCGCAGATCGGTGCCGCGATCGCGTTCGAGAACGCGCACACCCATGCCCACTCGCACGCCGACGTGGCGGAGCCGGAACCGGTCAGCCGGGCCGTGCAGTCGACCATCGGCCTGGGTGTCGCCCTGCTCCTCTACGGCACCGCCCTGGGCGGCATCTTCGCCATGGCGTTCGCCTGCTGCCACGGACGCGTCGGCGCGCTCCGGCCACGTGCCACGGCGCTGCTGGTCGGTGGCCTCGGGTTCGTTGCGATGTTCCTCGTCCCGTTCGTGAAGTACCCGGCCAACCCGCCCGCGGTCGGCGAACCGGACACCATCGGACGGCGCGCGACCCTCTACTTCATCATGGTCGGCATCAGCGTGCTGGCCGCGATCGGCGCGGTGATCGCCGCCCGCGGCCTCGCACCCCGACTCGGCAGCTGGAACGCGGTGCTGGTCGCCGGCGGCGCGTACGTTGCCGTCGTCGCCGTCGCGGGACTGCTCCTACCGGCCGTCAACGAGGTCCCCGCCGACTTTCCCGCCACCCTGCTGTGGCGCTTCCGGCTGGCATCGGTCAGCGTCCAGCTGGTCCTGTGGGGAACCCTCGGCCTGCTGTTCGGCGTCTTGACCAACCGCGCAGAACAACGCTCCACGGCACCTCAGACGATGGACGCCGGGCTCGTCCGGACGGGATAGCGAACCGCACCGCGCATCCGGCCCGTCGGCGAGCTGGTCCAATGGCCCAGGCGTCGTTCGGCGGGTGAGGGACGTCGTGGCAAGATCGCTCGCATGACCGTTCTCAGCCTGGCCGGTGTCTCGTTGCGCCGGGACGGCCGCACGCTGCTGCGTGACGTCGACTGGACCGTGCGTGAGTCCGAGCGGTGGGCGCTGCTCGGCGCGAACGGGGCGGGCAAGAGCACGTTGCTCGGCCTGGCGGGTGCGGTCACCCATCCGACGACGGGCACGGTCGAGGTGCTCGGCCGTCGTCTGGGCCGGGTCGACCTGCGGGAACTGCGCCGTGATATCGGTCACGTGAACCCGCGGCATCCGCTGCGCTCGCCGCTGACCGTCACGGAGGTGGTGCTGACCGGTGCGACCGGCAGCGTCGACCTGGTTCCCCGCTGGAAGCCCACTCCCGAGGAGCACGATCGAGCCTGGGAGCTGATCACGCTGCTCGGCATGCAGGCCCGGGCGGAGGCGACGTGGCCGGTGCTGTCGCAGGGCGAGCGCGGGCGGGCACTGATCGCCCGGGCGTTGCTGTCCGAGCCGAGGCTGCTGCTGCTCGACGAGCCGGCCACCGGCCTGGACGTGGCGGCCCGGGAGCAGCTCATCGAGGTCGTCGACCGGGTGCACGCCGCCCGGCCGGCGCTGGCCTCCGTCATCGTCACGCACCACCTTGAGGAGCTGCCGTCCTCGACCACGCACGCCGCGCTGATCCGCGACGGCGCCATCACCGCGCTCGGCCCGGCCGTGGACGTCCTCACCACCGCGAACGTGACCGAGGCGTTTCGGCACCCCATCAGGATCACCCAGGATGACGAGGGGCGTTGGCAGGCCAGGTCGGCGCGGTCCTGAGTGCGGTGCGGCGCCGGCGACGACCGCGCCGGGCCGCAGTGCCCGGGCGGCGGGCCGGCGCTGCCACTTGCGCCGGCCCGCACTGCCCCCGAGGTCAGACCGGCGCGATCTGGTAGGTCGCGCCGGCCTGGGTCGGGAAGGTGATGGTGCCGTTGGTGACCGTGTGGGCGACCGGGCCGGCGCCCACGCGGGTGACGGTGACCCCGCGGGATCCCCACGGGTTGAGCAGCGCGGCCGGGCGGCCGGCCTGGCTGACGATGTCCACGTAGGAGACCTGGCCGCCCGCCAGCTCGCTCGACACCAGGAACGCGTCCTTCTCCCGCAGGTTCACGAAGCGGGCGTTGCGCGACGCCGGCCAGACCGGGAAGACGCGGATGACGCCGTTGTCGCTCTGCAGCAGCAGGTTGTCGACGGCCTCGATCGCGCCGGTCTTCTCCAGGCCGTGGGACGGGTCGACGATGCGCAGGTTGGGGCCGAGCTTCTGGTTGATCTGGCCCTTCAGCTGGTCGATCAGCGACGCCGCCGGGTAGCCGACCCGCGCCGCCTGCGTGAACACCTTCGGGAAGCTGTTGTCCTGGCCCCAGGAGTTCATCGCGTTCAGGGTGTTGACCGCGACCTGCCGGTCAGCCGCCGGGGAGGCCAGGCCGAGCACCTCGCCGGGGTGGATGAACTCCAGGTTGACCGTGTTGTCGCCGGGGTGGATCAGCCGGGTGTCGGAGCCCTGGATCGTGCCCGCGTCGGCCAGCGCGAACACCGTCTGCCCGTTGTACGTCGTCGTCGGGGTCGGCGCCAGCCGGGCCAGGATGTCCTGCCAGGTCGTGCGCAGCCCGGCGTCGACGTTGAGCTCGGTCGACGCATTGAGCACCGCCGACAGCACGTACCGCAGCAGCCCCAGGTCGGGGCTGGAGTTGCGGCCCCACAGGCCCTCGTGCGGGCCCGACCACAGGTGGTACCGCTGGCCGTCGAACTCCAGCCAGCTCTGGAAGAACGCCGCCACCTCCTTCAGGAACGGGTACGCGGTGTTCTGCAGGAACGCCCGGTCCCGGGTGTAGTCGTAGTAGGCGACGTACTGCGTGGCCGCGAACAGGGCGTTGCCGACCTGCTGGTGGTAGTTGTTGTCGGCGGTCGAGCCGTAGGGCGCGATGCCGACGGGGAACAGCAGCCCGGCGGGCACGCCGCCGCTCGGGAAGCGACGCGAGACGTAGTCCGGCTTGACCCGGTTGAGGTCCTGCCGGGCCCGCCGCCGCGCCTCGGGCACGTAGGCGCCGATCAGGTCGAAGTACGGCAGGGCGAGGTCGGTGCGGTTCGCCGAGTACACGCCGTAGAAGTTGGCCATGTAGTTGTAGTTGAGGTGCATGTCGCCGCTGAACTGGGGTGAGTCGCTGGTCGCCCAGATGCCGTAGAGGCCGGGCGACATCCTCCCGGCACGGATCGAGGAGCCGAGCAGGTAGAGGGCGCCGTAGTAGTACCGGTGCAGCACGTCGTCGCCGACGTTGAGGTACGACTTCAGCCAGTACTGCTTCCACCATTCGAGATGGGAGGTGTACTGCGTGTCGAGCGACCCGCCGCTCTGCCCGTTGACGAGCGACTGGGCCGAGGCGGCCGTCCCCGTCGGGTTCTGCCCGCCGCCGGCGACCGCGGTGACCAGCCGGACCGTCTGGCCGGGCGCGAGGTCGAAGGTGAGCCGGGCGGTGGCGCCCGACGCGGACGCGGTGCCGGTGCCGCCGATGATCCGGGTCGCGAGGGACGCCTCCGACACCCAGTTGGTGCCCGACGGCGTGCGCCGGGTGGCCCAGGTGGTCTGGCCGCTGACCCCGGCCGTGTTCGTGAAGCCCGACCGCGCGTCGGCGGAGCCGGCGAACGTCTCGGCCTTGAGCTGCACGGTGGCGCTGCCGGTCGAGCGGAGCTGGGTGACCACGAGGTTGTCGTTCGCGGCCGCCCAGGTCTTCATGCTCACCGGCTGCCCGCCGAGGGTCATGGTCGTGTCGACGTCGCCCTGCAGGATGTTCTGCTCCTCGCGGAACGGGCCCGACGGCGGCGTGGTCGGTCCGGATCCCGGCCCGTAGAGCTCCAGCTGGCCGATGCGGCCGCGCGGGTTGGCCTGCGAGTCGGGGGTGGTGCCCTGGGTGGGTTCGGTGATGCTCAGCCGGAGGTACCGCACGTTCTGCGTGGCGATCGTGCGGTCGGTCGTCGACGCGGTGTTGTTCGTGACGGTGTCCACGGTGGACCACGACGATCCGTTGCCGGAGACCTGCAGCGTCCAGTTCTTCGTGTTGTTGGCCGTCTCCGCCGGGCGGGCGGCGCCGTCGTGGCGGATGAGGTACCGGTTGAACGTCTTCGCGCTGCCGAGGTCGAGCGTGAGCGTCTGCGGCTTGCCGACCTCCGACACCCAGCCCTCGTAGCCGCTGGTCCACTGGCCGTTGACGGCCCGCGGCGGCGGGAAGTTCGGGTGGGAGCTGGAGGCGGTGGCGGTCGCGCCGAGCGCCAGGTTGCCCGACGGCGTGCCCGCGACCGGCGCGATCGTGATGCCGCCGAGCGCGACGAACGACGGGCCGGGGTTGCCGGCCCAGAAGTTGCCCTTGGAGACGTAGAACGTCTTATAGCCGGTGCCGCCGCCGGAGGTGACGCCGATGTCACCGTTGCCGAGCAGCGCCGTGTTCGGCATCGTCCGGCTGATCGCGCCGGCGTAGTCCTGGGTGGTCCACACGCCCCGGATGGGGCCGACCAGGTTCTGCACGTCGGTCCACTGCTGGGCCGGGGTGGGCGTCGCCGCCCGCGCGTCGGGCGCGGTGACGACGACGAAGGCGGTGACGCCGGCGGCCAGCAGGCCGGTCGCGCCGGCGGTGAGCCTTCTTCGGGTGGACGGCATGTCCATCGCTCCTTTCATCTGGCGGGACGATCGGATGTGCGGTGGTTCAGAGGGCTGTCCGGACGTTGTGGAGGGTGCCGGCGCCGGGCGTCGCGGGCCGGTGGGAGGCTCCGGCGAAGCCGGCGTGCAGGCCGAACAGGCCGACCAGGACGGCCTCGGTGGCGGCGACGCCGGCGTTGCTGTCCCGGTTGGCGACGCCGCGCTCGGCGACCCGGAACCGGCCGCCGCCGGCCGCCTCCATCGCCTGGCCCCACACCGCGCCGGAGGTGGCGGCGTGGATGCGGGACAGCAGGGCGACGGCGAGGTCCGGCCGGCCGAGCCGGACCAGCCCGTAGGCGGTCGCGCCGGGCCACGCGCCGAACGCGCCGGCCGCGCCGTGGTCGGGCCGGTCGGAGCGCGGCGCGACCGGGTCGTCGGCGGAGAGGGCCCGCATCCAGTCGCCGTCGAGCAGGTGCTCGGCGACGAACCGGACCATCTCGTCGCGCATCGCCGGGGTGAGGTCCTCGGCGAGCTCGGCGGCGACGAACACGAAGTCGAGCACGTGCCCGATCGTCTCGTCGCCCTCGGGGTGCGCGATGTTCCAGCGGCCGCCGCCCGCGTACTGCCCGAGCACCGCCGCCGCCAGCTCGTCCGCGTCGGCGTCGGCCCGTGCCGCCTCCTCGGCGAGCGACGCGTCGAGGCGGCGCAGCAGGGCGGCGAGCGAGCGGAGCATGCCCGCGTAGCCGGCGTTGAACGACACCACCGCGTCGCGGTAGTTCGGCACGCACTCCAGCAGCTCCCACGGGTCGCGGCCGAGGTCGACGAGCACGCCGCCGCCGAAGCCGGCGCGCCGCTGCCGCGGCCGGTACGCCATCGCCCGCAGGTGGTCCAGCACGGTCGCGTCACCGGCCTTCTCGCCGAGCAGTTCGACGTCGCCGGTGATCCCGACGTACCCCTGGATCGTGCGGAACAGCGCGTGGTCGTTGGCGGCGTAGTGGTTGCCGACCGGCAGCAGGTTGCGCGTGTCGAACGAGTGGCAGTGGTCGTACGGCTGGGCGAGCGCGGCGAGGATCCAGGCGCGCAGCCCGGCCGGCTCCAGCAGCGCCGCGGTGTGCGCCCATTCCGACTGGTCCCAGAAGAACGTCGTCGTCGGGCCCAGCCGCGGCCCGCCGGTGAGGAACACCGGCCCGATCGGGCTGACCCCGGTGTTGCGCAGGTAGATCGCCAGCAGCGCCCCGAGGTAGTACGTGCGGGCCAGCCCGGCCGGCGCGCCGGTGAGGACGGGCAGGTGGCCGGAGAACTCGCTGTTGCCGGGCGTGAACGCGCTCGTCCACGTCGACCGCCACCGGTCGGCGACGGCCGCGACGGCGTCGTCGAACCGCGCCGCGGTGGCGGCCGCCGTCGTCGCCGCGCGGGTGCGGTCGCGCGACACCGTCAGTACCACACCGAACTCCACGTCGGCGTCGGGCTCGACGGTCACGAACCACCGGGCGACCGCCCCGCCGCCGTGCAGCCGCAGCTCGTCGGGGGCGGCGGCGAACGCGTAGCCGCAGACGGCCGGGCTGCGCCGGTCGGCGACCACGACCGTGCCGTCTTCGATGGTGGACGACCAGCGCTGGGCGCCCCACCAGGGCTGGGTCCACGCGACGGCGACGCCGTCGACGCTGAGCTCGGCCCCGTCGCCGGTGATCCGGGCGGCGAGCCGGTGCCACTGCCCGGCCCGCAGCGGCCGGTCGGCGACGACGAGCTCCCCGGCGACGCGCAGCCAGGGCCGCCCGTCGGCCAGCCCGAACTGGGCCGAGTCGGGGTGGTTGCCGTGGGTCAGGATGACGCCGGTCTCGCCGTCGGCGGCGGGTCGCACCTCGAACCGCAGCACCGCCCCGGCGCCGAGCGCGACCGGTTCGAGGCGCCGCTCGGCGGTGCGCTCGGTCAGCTCGAAGACGCCGGCGACGACCGTCGGGCGGCCGGCCTCCGGCCGTACCGTGATGGCCCGCACCGACGCGAGGACCGACGGCGCGCGGGTGCGGCCGCTGTCCGGCGTGGAGTGGTCCGGCAGCTCGGACTCCAGGAGCATCGGCGCGGTGTCCTCGTCGCGCTGGATGCCGGGGATGCGCGGGCTGCCGAGCCGCAGCCGGCGGGGGTCGGCGGCGAGGAGGTGCACGTGGCGCGGGGCGTCGGCGAGGACCTCGGCCCGGATGCGTTCGGTGGTGTAGTAGTCGTGGTGGTGCCCGGCGCTCCACGGGGTGCCGTAGAGCCAGCCCCAGTCGACCTCGCTGTGCCCGATCGGGGCGAACAGCTCCTGCTCGACGGCGACGGTGACCGGCTTCGCGGAGCGGTTGGCCAGCCGGGTGCGCCAGAGCACGGCGTGCTGTTCGTAGCCGAGCCGGGTGTCGGTCTCCACGTGCAACTCGCCGGCGACGCCGGCCCGCTGGACGCCCCACGGGGCCCAGCGGAGCCGGTCGGCGCGGACGGTGCGGCCGTCGACGCGCAGGACGCCGGTGTGGTAGCCCCCGCTGTACGGCGGCATCGCGAGCCAGGACAGCGAGGTGAGGTCCTCGTTGGCGTGGGCCTGGCCCCACTGGTTGCGCAGCGACGGCAGGTGCGCGAGGTCACCGCGGTCGAGCCAGCCGCCGGCGAGGTCGTCCAGCGGGGGGATCATTTCCGGATCACTTCGAAGCTCCTGACATCAGGCCGTGGATGAACTCGCGCTGACTGACCAGGTAGCCGACCACCGGGATGATCGCGGCGAGGAACATGATGCCGAAGAGCTGGCCGTAGTCGGTCGAGTAGGTGCCGACGGAGAGGTAGACGCCGGTCGTGATGGTCTGGCCCTTGAGCGGGCCGAGGATGAACAGCGGGTTGAGGAAGTCGTTCCACACCCACAGGCCGAGGAAGATGGCCACGGTCGCGGTCGCCGGGCGCACCATCGGGAACACCACCTGCCACCAGACCCGCAGGTCGGAGGCGCCGTCGACGCGGGCCGCCTCGACCACCTCGCGGGGCACGCCACGCAGGAAGCCGACGTAGACGAACACGGCGAAGGACAGGTAGCCGCCGCCGACGTTGGACAGGACCAGGCCGGTGTACGTGTGCTGCAGCCCGACCGACTGGAGGAGCCCGACGATCGGCAGGAGCACCACCTGGGGCGGCACCATCAGCCCGAGCGCGAACATCGCCAGCAGCGCCGCCCGTATCCGTGGCGAGCGCTCGGAGATGTAGAAGCTCACGGCGCTCGACAGCGGGACGAGGATGATCACCGACGCGGCGGTGACGACGACCGAGTTGATGAGCCCGGCCTGCACGAGCATGTCCGGGCGCTGCAGGGCGCGGGCCAGGTTGCCGAACGTGAACGGGGCCGGCGGCGCGGCCGGGTTGGCGAGGATCTGCCGCTGGTCCTTGAACGCGTTGACGAGCGCCAGGTAGATCGGCAGGCAGAACAGCAGCGTCGCCAGCCAGGCGAAGCCCGTGTGGAACCGCCGGCGGGTCACAGCCGGGCCTCCCGTCTGCGCAGCAGGAACGTGACGGTGTACGCGATCCCGGCGGTGAGCGCGAGCAGCAGCATCGCGATCGCCGAGGAGTAGCCGAAGAGGTTCTGCGTGAACGCGGCCTCGAGCAGGTAGTACGCCGTCGACTGGGTGGTGTTCGCCGGGCCGCCGCCGGTCAGCACGGCGATCACGTCGTACAGCTTGAACGTCGTGATGAGGCACAGGACGACGTTGATGGTCATGCCGGGTGCGATCATCGGCAGCGTCACCGTGCGGAACCGCTCGAACGCGCCGGCGCCGTCGACCCGCGCCGCCTCGTACAGCTCCGGCGGTACCGTGCGCAGGGCCGCCGAGTACACGACGGTGGCGAACGCGATCGTCATCCAGCTGACGACGGCGCAGATCGAGAGGGTGGCGAGGTTCGTGCTGCCGAGCCAGGCGATCGGCTGGTCCTTGATGTTGAGCGCCGCGTTCAGCAGGCCGTTCTGGGTGAGGATGCTGCGCCAGATGAACGCGACGATGACGCCCGAGAGCACCTGCGGGATGAACACCAGCGTCCGCATCACCCGGTAGTTGCGGGTGTCGCGGTTGAGCAGCAGCGCGAACGCCAGCCCGAACACGTTGGCCACGACGGTGACCACGACGACGACCAGCAGCGTGAACTTCAGCGTCGCCAGCAGCCGGTCGTCGTCGAAGAGGTCCGCGTAGTTGCGCAGGCCGACGAACGCGCTGTCCGCCTTGAGCGGGTTGCGGTCGGTGAAGCTGAGGAAAAGGCTGCGGCCCAGCGGGTACAGCAGGAACAGCACGTAGAGGAGGACCGCGAGCCAGGCGATGGGGGCGAGGCCTCGGCCTTGCCGCTTGCTCACTGCTTGACGGCCTTGTCCCACGCGGTGTCGAGGGCCGCCAGCTGGGCCTTGACGTCGTCGTTGGTGAACAGCTGCTGCGACAGGGCGTAGAACAGGTCGGCGATCCCGGGCGGCAGGGCGTCGTCGTTGTTGACCCAGCCGATCGAGCTCACCTTCGTGTTGCTGTCCTGGACGTACTTGTAGCCGTCGGTGAACACCGGGGTGACCTTCGCCCCGAAGTCCTCCAGCTTGACCGTCTTGAGCATCGGGAACGCCCCGTCGGTCTCGATGAGCGTCCTGAGGTTGTCCGGCGACAGCGACCACGCCTTGGCGAACTCGGCGGCCTTGGCGGCGTTGGCGGACTTGGCGTTGACGGCCGTGGTGCCGCCGACGTTGAACGGCACGATCTGCCTGCCGTCGTCGGTCGGCAGCAGGAAGGCGCCGAAGCTATTCGCCTGCGCGGCGCTGATCTGGCCGATGAACCAGCTGCCCATGAGGTACATGCCGGACTTGCCCTCGAGGAACTGCTTGTTGGCGTCGGCGTAGTTGACGCCCAGGGCGCCGTTGCCGAACGCGCCGGCCTTCACCAGGTCGCGCTGCTTCGTGACGGCGGCGACCACGTCGGCGTCGGTGAACTTCGCCTTGCCGGCGTAGCGGTCCTTGATCCAGTTCGGGTTCTTGCCGAGGACGTCGGCGCTGACCAGGCCGACGAGCGGCATGCTGGCCGACCACGGCTCGGCGCCGGCGAGCTGGATCGGGGTGACGCCTGCCGCCTTGAGCTTGTCGGCGACGCCGGCGAACTGGGCCCAGGTGGTCGGCACCTGCAGGTTGTGCTTGGCGAACAGGTCTTTGTTGTAGAAGACCATCGGCAGGATCTGGGAGTTCGTCGGCGGGATGTACGACTTGCCGTTGATCGCGTTGGCGTTGGGCTGCAGGAAGTTGGCGTCGAGCCAGGCCTGGTCGAACGGCTGGAGCAGGCCGGCCTCGAGGAAGTCCTTCGGGTTGATCGAGGCGAGCACGTCGGGGAACTGGCCGGACGCCTGCAGCTGCTTGGCGTAGGCGTTGCGGTCGCTGGTCGGCGAGACGATCTTCTTGACCGAGACGCCGGCGAGGTTCTTGGTGGCGTCGGCGATCGAGTCGTCCCAGAACTTCGCGGTCAGGGCCGGGGTCTCGAACGTGAGGAACGTCAGCGTGGTGCCGTCCTTCGACTCGCCTGGCGAGCAGCCGGCGAGGGCGGCGAGCGCGGCGGTGGACAGGGTGGAGATCAGGAACTCGCGACGCGTGCTTGGCACGGGTACCTCCTGGGCGGATCCGGGCGGGATAACGTCGGCCCGGCGGGCGGCCGGGCGTCCTGCGCGCGGAGCAGGTGGGTGTGGGGGTGTTCGGGCCTGGCTTGGTTCGTCCCTTGGTCACGGGGACCATACGGCGGCGAAAGATCGGATGTCAATGGTTTACAAAACCCGAGATAACGTTATCTTGGTCGTCACGGCAGCACGCTCGCATCGACACATGGGATGAATACCGGGCGCTACGCTGCTATCCATTTCGAAGGGAGTCGGATGGCCCGTCGCAAGCGGCCGACCATGAACGACGTCGCCCAGCACGCCGGTGTCGCGCTGCGCACGGTCTCCCGGGTCGTCAACGAGGACCCGACCGTCGGCGCCGAATTCGTCAACCGGGTCAGGGCGGCCATCTCGGTGCTCGGCTACACCCCGGACGAGCGCGCCCGCCAGCTGCGGGGCGGCCGGAGCGGCCTCATCGGGGCGGCGGTGCGCAACCTGTCGGCCGGCCACCCGGTGCTCGGCTCGCTCGACGCCGCCGCCCGCGCGCACGGGTTCACCGTGCACGCCACGGCCACCGCCGACGAGGTCGACCGCGAGCGCGAGGTGGTGATCTCGATGTGCGGGCGCCACCTCGACGGGATCGTCCTGGAGCCGGTGGGGGACAACCACCAGTACCTCGGCCCCGAGCTCGACGCGGGCACGCCGATCGTCGCCTTCGACCGGCCCGCGGGCGGCATCACCGTCGACACGGTCGTCTCCGACAACGCCGCCGGCATCGGCACCGCGTTCCGGCACCTGCGCGCCCACGGGCACCGCCGCATCGCCTACATCGGCGACCAGGAGCGCATCTTCACCGGCCACGAGCGGGCCGCCGCGTTCCGCGCCTGCATGGCCGCGACCGGCGATCCCGTCGCCGGCCTGACCCACCCCGGCGCGGTCGAGCCGGCCCGCATCGCCGCCGCCCTCGACGCGGTGCTGCACGGCCCCGACCCGGCCACGGCCCTCATTACCGGCAACGCCTCGACGACGTTCGAGGTGCTGCGTCGCCTCGGGCCGGCGGCGGCGACGCTGGCGATCGTCGGCTTCGACGACTTCCCGCTCGCCGACCTGCTGCGGCCGGCGCTGACGGTGATCGCCCAGGACAGCGAGACCATCGGCCGCACCGCGATCGACCTGCTCCGCCACCGCGCCGCCGACCACGCGCGGCCGGTGCAGACCGTCACCGTCGGCGTCGAGCTCGTCGTGCGCGGCTCGGGGGAGCGCTCGCCGACCCGGTGAGCTCCTGCGGTGGAGCGGCCGCCGCTCCAGGAGTCATGACCTCCGCGACGGCCGTCGCATCGATCAGGGGACGAGAACGATGCGGTCGTCGGTCTCGGCGGTCCAGGCGTGCGAGACCTGAGCGAGGGGTAGGGCGCGGGCGCGTACGTCGATCGCGCCCCCGGCCACCGCGGAGGCCAGCGCCGGCAGCTCGGCGAGGAAGTCGCGGGCGGGGACGGAGCCGATGCCGCTGCCGACGATCTGCAGCCGGGCCGAGCGCAGCGCGGCGGAGGGGATCGGTGCCGTCTGGCCGGCGATGGAGCCGATCTGGAGCCAGGTCAGCGGGGCGGTGCGATCGGCGCGGGCGGAGAGCATCGGGATCATGGCGCGGGCGGTGGGTTCACCCCACACGTAGTCGATGACGACGTCGACGTCGGCGGCGCGGTCGATCTGGTCGTAGGTGATCGTCTCGTCGGCGCCGAGCGCGGTCAGCGCCTCCAGGCGGGCGCAGTCACGACCGGCGGCAACGACCCGGGCGGCGCCGAACAGCTTGGCGATCTGGACCGCCATCCGTCCGGCGTTGCCGGTGGCGCCGAGCACGAGGACGTGCCGGCCCGGTATGAAGTCGATGCGGCGGCGCAGCGCGACCCAGGAGGACATCGCCGGGTTCATCGCGGCGGCGATCTGCACGGGGTCGATGCCGTCGGGCAGGATCACGCTGCGGCGGGGATCGATCAGGGTGCGGTCGGCGAACGTCCCGAGCGACGTGTCGTCCACAGCCACGTAGCGGATGTTCCCCGCACTGTCGCGCACCACGCCGTCGACGCCGGGGACGAGCGGGAACCTGCCGTTGCCGGAGTAGTGCGAGCCGTTCGCCCTGGACCGGGTCAGGTGGTGCAGGCCGGCCGCGAGGACCTCCACGACCATGTCGTCTCCGTGTCGTTCCGTGGGGTCGGGGTGGTCGCGGTAGACCGGCAGGGCGTCGGGTGCGGGGATGACGGCGGCGTGCATGGCGACCTCCGAGAAATGGTTTGTATTACCAACTACCGCCATCATGGTTGGTAATACAAACAATGTCAACTAGCATCGGGTCATGACTTCCGACGCCCTCGTCGACGCCCTGGTCCGGAGCGCCTTCCAGGTGATGGGGGTGCTCACCCGCATCGGTGCCGAGCACGATCTGTCCCTGACCCAGCTCCGCGTGCTCGGCATCCTGCGCGACCGCCGGGCCCGCGTCACCGAGCTGGCGGCCTTCCTCGGCCTCGACAAGTCGACGATGTCCGGTCTGATCGACCGTGCCGAACGCCGCGGGCTGCTGGCCCGCGGCAAGAACCCCGAGGACGGCCGGGTCGTCGACGTGTACATCACTCCTGCCGGCCTGGAGCTGGCGGAACGTCTGCAGGGCGAGGTCCGGCGCGCCCTGATGCCCGCGATCGGGCGGTTGGACCCGCAGCAGCGTGACGGGCTCGTCGAGCTGCTCGAACCCGTCGTGACCCCGCCGCCGACCGCGGGGCAGCGCACGACCGGCCGCCACTGAGCGCCGAGCCCCGCCGGCCCGATCAGCGCGATCCGGCCATCCCCCGATTGCGGGTGACGCCTGGACCGGTGGTCAAAGGCTCGTCCAGGCCGGCGAGGCGCAGGGCCGCGGTCAGCTGGTCCACGCCGGCCTCGATGCGCCGCTCGGTCAACGCCGAGTATCCGAAGATCAGGCCCGGCCGGCCGGGGCTGCGCCGATACGCCCCCACCGTGCCGATCCGGACGCCCGCCGCGCCCGCGGCGCTGACGATCGCGTTCTCGTCGGCACCGTCGGGGATCCACGTCACGCCGACGCCACGCAGGTGCCCTTCGTCGTCGGCTTCGGAGACCTGGAACCGATGGCGAGGGTGGTCCTCCATCCCGGCGAGGACGAACGCGTCACGATCATCCTCACCGAAGTTCCGGAGGGCACCGAGCTCACGTACCTGTACGAAGGACCGGCGGTGGGACCGGCTGACGTCGCTGCCGCGGAGGCAATGCTGGACCGCATGGCGGAACACACGTGACGCGCGGTGTCCTCGTGGACGTCGTTGATCGCACGGCCCGGACACGCTCGGTCGTCCCCGGCCGTGGCCGGGGACGACCGGCGGCGCGTGGGTCAGGTCACCAGCACGATGATGGTGAGGATCGGGACTCGGAGTCCATCGATGAGAATCTCCCCGCGGATCACCAGCAGCCGCTTGCCCGGCACCTTCATCCGGGCGACGACGTCGCCCATCGTCGTATCGGGCTTCGGGTCGGTGACGGTGCCGACGATGCGTGCGTCCTGGGTGCCCTTGCCGGCCATCACCGCGTCGATCTGGTCCGCGGTCAGCGCGGCCGAGCGGCTCTGGACCGCCACGACCTGGTTCACCGCCCCCAGTTTGGCCGGCGTGGCCAGGCTGGTCAGCAGCCGGACATCGTTGACGGTCACCTTGGCTGCCTGGTCGAGCCCCATCACCTGCTCGTAGCCGGCCTTGGTGCCGACCGGGTAGGGGTCGGCCCCGCTGACCTGGGGCTGCACGACGGTGACGAGATAGTCGAGGATCTTCGGGTCGATGGTCCGCGCCGCCGGCCACCACCAGCAGTCGCCCTGGCTGCAGTACACCTCGCCACCGTCGGCCATGTGACAGCCGTACCCAGCGCCGGTCTCGTAGTACGTGCCGCCGTGCAGGGCACACTGGAACGCCAGGAGTTCCTTGCCGAAGAAGATCGTGTGATACGGGCTCCCGTCGGCGGCGAACGCCGCCGGGGCCTGACCCGCGCCGATCAGGCCGACCGCGCAGAGCACGACCAGGGCCAGCCTGCGGCCCAGCCGTCGAGCGACTTTCATGGCTACCTCCCGAGAACGGGGATGGAACCGGACGGCTCCATCGACCAGGTTGATGGTCTGGCGGCCACAGGGCACGGGTCTGTCAACTTTGCGGCTGTCGCTGTGCCAGGGCGGTCACGGAGCAGGGGCGACCGCCGTACGCCGGCGTCGACGCCGAATGCAGGCGGCCGCCAAGGATGCCTGCGGTGATCCGGCACTATCCTGACGGGGTGACGCGCGAGCCCGAGGTAACCGACGCGACGGAGTTGTGTCTGCCGGACGGCCGGCTGAATCCCGCTGCGGTCGGCTGGACCCGGCGGCCGTTGCACACCGCCAACCTGCGCGGCTGGGGCCGGACGAAGCGGTGGGAGTACTGGGGCATCGTCACGTCGCGGCACATTGTCGGTCTGGTCGTCTCGTCGCTGGACTACGCCGGTGTCCACAGCGTGTACGTGCTCGACCGGTCGAACGGCGTCGAAACGAACACCGACGCGGTGGTGCCGCTGGCTCGCGGAGCGGTGCTGCCGCCGCGCAGTGGCGAAGGCGAGGCACACGTCCGCAGCGGCGGGCTGGAGATCCGCATCACGCAGCGCCCGGACGGGACCGCCATCTTCGCTCGGGCACCCGGGGTGCTGCTGGACGTCGACGTGCCGCTGCCGGCCGGGCACGAGTCGCTGGGCGTGGTCGTTCCGTGGAGTGACACGAGATTCCAGTACACGGTCAAGGACGTCGGTCGCCCGGCCCACGGCCGGCTCGAGGTGCACGGCAAGGCGCACGAGATCGGCGGGCCGGAAGCCTTCGCAGTGCTGGACCACGGCCGCGGCAGGTGGCCGTATGCGATCACGTGGAACTGGGCTGCCGGAGCCGCGCCCGGCCGGGCGGTCCAGTTGGGCGGCAAGTGGACGGACGGCACCGGGGTCACCGAGAACGGTCTGTTCGTCGACGGTCGCCTGCACAAGATCGGCGAAGAGCTGCAGTGGCGCTACGACCGGTCGAACTGGCTGCGTCCGTGGCGGATCAGCGGTGCGCGTGTCGACGTCGAGTTCCGGCCGTTTCACGAGAAGGTCGCCCGCACCAACCTTCTGGTCGTGGCGAACGAGACGCACCAGTGCTTCGGGCACTTCTCCGGCTGGGCGGAGGCCGACGACGGCACGAAGGTTGAGCTGGACGGTCTCGTCGGCTGGGCCGAGGAAGCCCGGAACCGCTGGTGACGGTCGGTCAGAGCCGCAGTCGCAGGTTCACCTCGCGGACCTGGTCCGCCGGGAGCTTGAGCAGTCGGCGGTCGTACGTGAGCAGGCCGTTGACCTCGTCCTCGACGTCGGACAGTTGGGTGTAGACGGTCGCGCTCAGCCCGCGCCCGATCGCCGGCGCGATCTGCTCGGCGTGCAGCCGCCGGAATGCCTCGCCCAGCGACGCGGCATCGGTGCAGCGGCGGTACCCGAACTGGCGGTCGGTCGTGGTGTGCCCGTCGACGGCCAGGCCGTAGCCGCCGTACTCGGACAGCACCAGCACACGACGGTCACCGCCGCGACGCGGCACCCGGAACCGCCGGAAGTAGACGTGGAGGCTACGCAGGTCGCCGCCGCCCTGGTCGTGCCAGCCGCTGGCGTGGTCGACGCTGCGGGTCGGGTCCAGCGCCGCGACCTCGGCGGCGATCGCGGCGGCTTCGAACTGGCCCCAGCCCTCGTTGAACGGCACCCACACCGCGATGCTGACGACGTTGCGCAGGTGCTCGACGGTGTCGTGCAGCTCGGCGCGGAACTGCTCACGCCCGGCCGCGTCGCCTCGGGAGAACCAGTGACGGCGGCGGTCGCTGAGCCGCAGCGGGGTGACCGCGGGGGCGGTGACGACGAGCGGCCGGTAGCGGCCACCGCCGTTGACCATGTCCTGCCACACCAGGATGCCCAGGCGGTCGCAGTGGTAGTACCACCGGGCCGGTTCGATCTTGATGTGTTTGCGCAGCATGGTGAAGCCGAGCTGCCGCATCGTCGCGATGTCGTGCACCATCGCGTCGTCGGACGGGGGTGTGTACCAGCCGTCGGACCAGTAGCCCTGGTCGAGAACGCCGGCGTGGAAGTACGGCGCGCCGTTGAGCAGCAGCCGGGGCGTGCCGTCCGGGCCGGGGCCGACACCGAACGATCGCATGCCGAAATAGCCGCGGACCCGGTCCTCGCCGAGCTCGACGGTCACGTCGTACAGGTACGGGTCCTCCGGGCTCCACGTCCGCACCTGCGGGATCGGCACCCGGACCGGCTGCCCGGCGGGCACCGGCGCGGTGGCGACGACGTCGTCACCGGCGATGATCGACACGGCCGCGTCCGGTGCGTCAGGGTCGGTGTGGACGGTCACCTCGACGCAGCGCTCCGCCAGCAGCGGGGTCAGTGTGAGCCGCCGGACGTGGACCGCGGGCACGCACTCGACCCACACCGTCTGCCAGATCCCGGACTGCGGGCTGTACCAGATGCCGCCCCGGTCCAGCCGCTGCTTGCCCCGTGAGTGGTGACCGCTGTCGGTGCCATCGCGGACCGCGACGACGACGATGTTGTCGCCGTCGTGCAGCGTCGGCGTGATGTCGCAGTGGAACGGCAGGTAGCCACCGGTGTGCCCGCCCACCGGCGTGCCGTTGACGAACACCTCGCAGGTCTGGTCGACGGCCCCGAAGTGCAGCAGCACCCGCGACGACGGGTCGGGCCGGAACCCGGCCGGTAGCCGCAGCGACCGCCGGTACCACAGCAGCTGATCCGGCCGGAGCTGTCGCCCGACGCCGGACAGCGGCGTCTCGGGCGAGAACGGCACGACGATCTCCCCGTCGTACGAGTCCGGCTCCCCGCGGGCTCCGGTGATCGCATACTGCCAGCGGCCGTTGAGGTTCAGGTAGCTGTCGCGGACCAACTGCGGGCGCGGATACTCCGGCAGCGGGCGGTCGGGGTCGAGCGCCTCGCCCCACGGTGTCAGCAACGGCCGGGTCATGCCCGCACCCCGGCGTGGTCCTGCCGGCGCCGCAGCGCCAGCACCGGGACGACGATGAGGGCCAGCACCGCCAGCGCGGCGAGGAAGATGCCGGGGGTCGGCACCTGCTTGACGACACCGAGGTCGGTGTAGGTCTCGCCGGCGCCGGCGATGACCGCCGCACCGAGGTACGGCCCGACCACCATCGGTACCAGGATCGCGAAGATCATCCGCAAGCCCTGGACGTGCCCGGCCCGCTCCGGCGGCGAGTAGTCGCGCACCAGTGCTCCGATCGGAGCCAGCACCAACATGAACCCGGACATCATGAGCAGCCCTGCCGCGATCACCGGCCCCATCCCGCGGACCAGGTACATCGCCAGCAGGCCGGCCGCGTAGACACCGACCGCGGGAAGCAGAAACCTGATTCGGCCGACGCGGTCGATGATGCGGCCCGCGACGACACTGACGATCGACGCACCGAGCAGCACGGAGCCCAGGACGACGGCATAGCCCTCGATGTCGAGGTAGTACTGCACGTAGATGATCAGGTACGGCAGGAACACCTGCGTCGACACTCCCCAGATCGACCAGGCCGACAACGCCAGGTACAGCCCGGGATTGCCCCGAACCGTGGCCGGGCGCAGGCCGTGCATCAGCGATCGCAGTACGCTCTCGCCGTGGCGGACGGGCACCCGCTCGTCACGCACCAGGAACCACGCCAACACGCCCACCACGGCGATGATCCCGCCGACGATCAGGAAGAACGTCCGCCACTGCCCGGAGCGGGTCAGGCCGTCGAACGCGCCGAAGACGACCAGCATCGCCAGCAACGGCATCGCCGCCAGCACCGACTCCACCCGCCCCCGGTTGGCCGGCCGGGTCACATCCGTCACCCACGCCTGGAACGCGGCGTCGTTGGCACCTGCGCCGAGGAACGACATCACACAGTCCAGGGCTATCACCGCGATCACCGCCACCAGCACGGCGCTCGACGCCGATGTCAGCGCGCCGGCGCCCTCCACCGTGAGCAGACCGAACGCCGCGGTGGTGACACCCCACGCGAGATACCCCACGGCGATGAAGGCGCGACGCCGACCGGCCCGGTCGGACAGAACACCCAGCAGCAGCGTGGCCACGGTGGCAGCCAACGCGCTCGCCGCCACCATCGTGGCGATGGCCGACGCATCGTCGGTGATCGTGTCGTAGACGAACAGGTTGAGGTACATGTTCTCGACCGTCCAGGCCAACTGCCCGACGAACCCGAGCAGCACCAGCGACACCCACGTCCGCCCACCGAGCGCACCGCGGATCGCGCCGTCGGCCGAGGTCACGGGCGCGCCGACGATCGGCCTCGACATGCGACCTCCTGCAAGCCCTGAACCCAACGGCCGGAAACGTGAGGGCGATTCTACATTTGGCCGTTCGGTGATCCTGGCCGGTCCGGCAGGCATTGCCGAGCGCGGTGGCTGGAACCCACTGCGCCGGTCCGGGTATTCGCGCGGGCAGGTGTTCGCGCGGCTCAGGGCAGCGCGGTGAAGGCGTCGCCGAAGTGCGAGGTCGCCAGCGCAGCCGCGGGCCACTCGGCGAGGTTGCGCAGCTGGGCGGTCCGCGATTCGCGTGCCGCCTGCGGGTCCATCTCCATGCTGTACGCGAGCTCGGGCGCGAGGAGCTGCACCGGGTGCACCAGCAGATCGCCGGTGACCAGGATTGCCTCGTCAGCGGCGGCGATCAGGACTGACTGGTGCCCCGGGGTGTGGCCCGGAGTGGCCAGGACCGTGAGCCCGGTCGCCAGCGGCGTGACGCCGTCCAGCAGACGCAGTTGCTGCGCCGCCCGCAGGGGGTCGAGCAGACGCTCGCGCAGCTCCGGGTTGATCGACATGACCGCCTCGTCCTCGGCGCGCTGCAGCAGGTACGAGGCGTTGCGGAAGTACGGTGTGCCGGCAGCCGCCACTGCCCAGCCGATGTGATCGGTGTGCAGGTGGGTGAGCACCACCGTGTCGACGTCGTCGGGTGCGATTCCGATCGCGGCAAGCTCCTCGGGGAGCCGGCCGGGTACGGGTGCCCAGCCGGCGGCGGGAGAGTCCGCCGGCCCGATCCCGGTGTCCACGAGCACCACCCGGCCGGCCGCGCGTACCGCGAAACAGCGGAAGCGCAGCAGCCACCGGCCGTCGGCGGTCGTCGCGCCCGGATCGAACGCATCGGCGTGGTGCCACTGCTGTGGGGTGGCGCCGGGGAAGACCGTTTCCCGGGGCTTGAAGAATGGCCCGATCCCGTCCTCCAAGGCGATGACCTCGACCGACCCGATGGTACGGATGACTGGCATGGCCAGCAGTGTACGGACCGGCGAGCGGGCACGAGTTGTGTTCGCGCATGACCTTGGCGACAGCCGCCTGAACGGGGGCCGGCCGCCGAGCGCACAGCGTGTGCGGGCTACTGCGGGAATGGTTGTGCCACATGGCACGGATGGTTCGGAGCCTTCGGCGCAGCGGCAGCCTGCCGCCGGCGGCACGATGGCCGGCATGGGTGAGTACCGGGAGATCGTGTCCGACATCCTCGCGACCGCCGGCGGAGGACAGGCGTGGATCGAGATGAACCTCGCCGGGTACCTCACCGAGCGGTGCACCGGATGCGGCATCGACGAGGAGGCCGAGTCGTTGGCGCAGGCTCTGGCGTGGCTGACCGAGCACGCGGCGGCGTGCACCGCCGGCAGCTAGGCTGCCGCCTCTCGCTGCCGATCGCCGGGTGACGACGCCGCCGAGCGAGTGTGCCGCCCCTTGCATGTTGCCGACATCGTGTCGCTAAGATACCAACGCTGCGTCGGTAACTGTGCGACGGACGTCGACGATCGTTGGAGCTCGGATGCAACGCAAGGCTTTGCTGGTCGTGTACCTGGCGCTGTTCGTGGACATGCTGGGCTTCGGCGTGATCCTGCCGTTGCTGCCGTTCCGGATCGAGCAGCTCGGCGGCACCGGAGCGTGGGTCGGCGCGGTACTGACCGCCTACGCGCTCGCCCAGTTCGTGATGGCGCCGGTGCTCGGTGCGATGTCGGACCGCTACGGCCGCCGGCCGCTCCTGCTGGCCAGCCTGGCCGGTTCGGCGGTCTCACTCGCACTGGTCGGGTTCGCCGATTCGCTGGTCATGCTGCTCGCCGCCCGCGTGGTGGCCGGCCTGTGCGGCGGCGCGATCGCGGTCGGCCAGGCGTACGCGGTCGACCTGAGCGATCCGGAACATCGGACCCGCGCGCTGGGCATGGTCGGCGCATCGATCGGCATGGGCTTCGTGATCGGCCCCGCGATCGGGGCGGCATTGGCCGGGCTGGGCTTCACCGGGGTCAGCCTGGCCGCCGCCGGCATCGCCCTGATCAACCTGCTCGCCGGCATGGTCCTCCTGCCGCGCCGGCCGGGACCGAACGACGCGGTACCGCCGCGGCGGACGCCTGGCGCCCATACCGCCCTCGCGCACGCGATCCGGCTCCCCACGCTACGGCCGGTGGTCGCCGCGGTCTTCGTATCCATGTGCGCGTTCGCTGCCATGGAGGCGACATATGCGCTGCTCGGCGCGCGCCGGTACGGGCTGGGCCCGGCCGGGCTCGGTCTGGTCTTCACCGGAGTCGGCGTGGTGATGGCGGTCGTGCAGGGCGGCGTGGCGGGCCGGGCAGCGGACCGGTTCGGCAACCGGCGGGTCGCGGTGGCGGGGGCGGCGCTGCTCGGTGCGGGCCTGGCGGTGCTGCCGTTCACGCCGCCCTGGCTGGGCTATCCCGCCCTGGCCCTCGTCGCCGCCGGCCAGGGCCTGCTCGGCACGACCGCGGCCGCGCTCATCGCCGATGCGGGCGGCCGGGCACTGGGCGGGATGCTCGGCGTCGGGCAGGCGGCCGCCGCGGCGGCTCGGGCACTCGGACCGATCGCCGCCGGTGTTGCCTTCGACCTGCGGCCGGGACTGCCGTACTACCTCGGCGCCGCCCTCTGCGGCCTGGCTGCCGTGCTGCTGCTGCGGTCCGGCCGCGCCCATGCGCGTGCCACCACCATCGAGACGGGACAACCGGCATGATGACCACGCTCGGCCGCCTGGTCGCCCGGTCGCGGACCCGGGCCTTGGTCGTCGTGGGGCTGTGGCTCGTGCTCGCCGCGGTCGTGCCGCGACTGACCCCGACCGTGGACGAGGTGAAGCAGGCGGGCGGCAGCAACTCGCCGGTGCCCGGCACCCAGTCCGCCGAGGCGCGCGACCTGCTGCTGGCGAAGTTCCCGGACCAGGAGGGCATACCGGCGATCATCGTGCTGCGCCACCCCGGCGGCCTGACCGCGGCGGACGAGGCGGAGGTCACCCGGATCGGCGACGCGCTCAGCGGTCCACGCGCGCCGCGCGGCGTCGACGGCGTGGTGAGCACCGCCACCATGCCCCAGGCCCGGGACCAACTGCGTTCACCGGACGGCACCACGTCGATCATGCTGGTACCGATCAAAGGCCTGGCGGGCAACGACGAGCGTTTCGCCGACACCGTCCGGCACATCCGTGAGGTGGCCGGCACCGGCACCGGCGGCACCGAGATCCGGGTCACCGGGCCCGCCGCGATCGCCACCGACGCGGTGGAGGTGTTCCGCAACGCCGACTTCGTCCTGCTCGGCTTCACCGTGCTGCTCGTGCTGGTGCTCCTGCTGCTCATCTACCGGGCGCCGCTGCTCGCCCTGATCCCGCTGATCGGTGTCGGCGTCGCGATGCAACTGACGAACGCGGCGGGCGCTGTGCTGGCGAAGGCCGGTGCCATCTCCATCGACTCGTCCGCCGCGTCGATCATGACCGTCCTGCTCTTCGGCGCCGGCACCGACTACGCGCTGTTCGTGCTGATGCGCTTCCGCGAGGAGTTGGGGGCCGCCCAGGACCGGTACGCGGCCATGCGCGGAGCGCTGACGAAGGTCGGCCGGTCGGTGCTGTCCAGCGGCTTCACCGTGGTACTCGCGCTGCTCACCACGCTGCTCGCGGTCGTGCCGGGCACCCGCGAGTTCGGCCCGTTCCTCGCGCTCGGCGTGGTGTTCGTCCTGCTCGTCAGCCTCACCTTCGTGCCGGCCGCGGTACTGCTGGCCGGGCGGGCGGCGTTCTGGCCGATACAGCGGGTCCAGCGCGACCCGGGCGAGCGGTCGCTGTGGGGCCGGGCCGCCGCCCTGGTCGCCCGGCGGCCGGCCCGGGCCGCGGTCGCCGCCACGGCGCTGCTCGCCGTGCTCGCCACCGGCATGCTGGGCTACCGGCCCAACGCCAACCTGATCAGTGAGCTGCGTGGCGACACCGATTCGCTGCGCGGGCAGCAGATACTCGACGCCGCGTTCCCGCCCGGCCAGCTGGCACCGACGACCGTGCTCGTGCAGGCGCCCGACCCGGTCGGCGCCGCCGCGCAGGTCGGCGCCGCGATCCTCGGCGTCGCCGGGGTCAGCAAGGTGAGCACCCCGGTCGCCGCCGCGGACGGCACGGTGGCGCGGCTGCAGGTGATCTACGGCGACGACCCGTACGGCACGCCGGCCCTCGACCGTACGCAACGCCTCCGCGACGTGGCGGCTCGGGCGCTGCCCGGCGGGCGGGTACTTGTCGGCGGGGAGAGCGCCAACGCGCTCGACAACCGGCGCGGCGACGTGCGTGACTTCGCCATGATCGCGATCGCCATGGCGGTGCTGATCTTCGCGGTGCTGGCCCTGTTGCTCCGCGCGCTGGTGGCGCCGCTGGTACTGCTGGCCACCACCGCACTGTCGCTGCTGGCGGCGGTCGGCGCCACGGTGCTGACCTGGGTGGTGCTGGGCGGCCAGGCCGGGACGAACAGCCGCGTGCTGTTCTACTCGCTGATCTTCCTGGTCGCGCTCGGCGTCGACTACAACATCCTGCTGGCGGCGAGAATCCGCGAGGAGTCGGCCGCACGCGGATTCACCGAGGGCATCCGGGCCGCGCTGACCCGCACCGGCGGTGTGATCACCTCGGCCGGGCTGATCCTCGCCGGCACGTTCGCCGTGCTGACGAGCCAGCCGCTGAACTCGCTGCTGCAGTTCGGCTTCGCCATGGCGGTGGGCATCCTGCTCGACACGTTGCTCATCCGCGGCCTGCTGGTGCCCGCGCTCTTTCACCTCATCGGGCCCCGCATCTGGTGGCCGGGGCGATCGGCGCACCAGCGCACACCGGGGAAGGTCGCGGAGGCCTCGATAGCATAGGAGCCATGCCGAGGATCAACGCGGCGACGGTCGCCGAGCACCGCGCCCAGCAGCGCCGCGCGTTGCTGGGCGCGGCTCGGGACGTGCTTGTCGAGGAGGGCTACGCCGCGCTGAGTTTCGCCGCCCTCGCCAGCCGCACCGGGCTGGCCCGCCCTACCGTGTACTCGTACTTCACGACCAAGGACGACATCGTCCTCGCGCTGTGCGAGGCTGAGCTGCCCCTGGTCGCGGTGGACATCGCCCGTGCGGTCGAGCGCGCGGAGGGGCCCCGCGAACAGCTCGCCGCGTTCGTCCGGGCCCAGCTGCGCGCTGCCCAGCAGCGCCGATACCGCATCGCTCACGCGCTGGCCAGCGCCCCGCTCTCGGAGTCGACCCGCCAGCGCATCGTCGCCATGCACCACGAGCTCGTGCCGAGCGCCGTGCCGCTGCTCGACGCGCTTGGCCACCCCCACCCGGATCTCGCCGCGGCGCTCCTCCAGGGGCTGATCAACACCGCGGTGACCGCGATGGACGCCGGCGAACCACCCCGGCGGGTCACGCAGGTCACCGTCGCGGCGGCCTTGGACGGCCTCGGCACCGTTCACTAGGCCGCCGCCACCGTACCGAAATCGCCGTCCTGGCCTGGAGCACCGGATCGTCGAACCGCAACGGATTGTCGGCCTGGTGCACGGCTCATGACATCGGGGCTGAATGCTGTGCCCACGTCGGCATCCACGTTGTCTCGCCGGGCGTGTCCACTCGTCTGGAGCCGAGGTGGTCGCGAAGGCTGCGGAGCGCGGGATGCGGGTTGTCGTCGCGCCAGATCAATGAGATCGGGTAGACCGGTGCCGGGTTGCGCACCGGTATGCGCCGCAGGTCGTAGCTGTCCGGCCACAGGTATCGCGTGCGTTCGCCGGCCAGCGTCGCCAGTTGCGCGGAGTCGGCGATCTCGGCCAGCAGCGCCTCGTTGCCGAATACCGGCCCGACCCCGTCGATGGTGAGGCCGAACGCGGCGGCGAGTTCGTCGTAGTAGGCGGCCCACTCGGTGCCCGCGGCCATGCCGGGCATCCAGATGCGGTGTTCGGCGAGTTGCGCCGGGGTGACGACGCGGGCGTTGGCGAGCGCATGGCGTGGGCCGACGAGGATCTCGTGGTGTTCGTCGATCACGCGGCCGGTCCTGATCGCGCCCGGCAGTTGGCGTGCGGGGACGGTGACGGCGTGGAAGGTGGCGTCGATCGTCCCCGCCTCGACGGCGGCCGTCGCGGCGTGGACGTCGGCGTCGAGGGTCACGACATCCAGCTCGATCCGCGGATGCGCACGGTGGAAGTCCTGCAGCAGCACCGCCGGTGCGATCCGCCGGCTGTGGACGTCGACGCGGAGGGCGCGCCGGCCGGGACGCACGGAAGCGTCGGCGCGCGCTTCCACCCGGAGCAGTTCCCGGGCGTGGGGCAGGAACGCCTGGCCGTCGATCGTGAGTTGGGCGCCGCGCGCCGTGCGGGTGAACAGCCGTGCCTGCACGTCCTTCTCCAGCGCGGCGATGCGCTTGGACACGGCCTGCTGAGTGATCGACAGCGCGGCCGCGGCGTCCTGGAACTGGCCGGCATCCGCGACGGCGACGAAGGTACGAACGGCGTCGAGATCCACGTACCGGACCCTACTCTCACAACATTTGGTTGTGGCTCGCCGCCGGTGCGGTTGTTTGATCCGCCCTTTCCCGCCTTGCTCTGATCACAGCGGTCAACGACGCGTTGTTCGAAGGGGGAGGTGTGGGGCTTGGCGGCGAGACGATCCCTGGGCCGGCAGTTCGGATGGCTGTGGGCGGCGTACGCGGTCAGCGCCTACGGCTCCGGGCTGGGATTCGGTGCCCTGCCGCTGATCGCAGTGCTGGTGCTGCACGCCACCCCCGCTCAGGTGTCCGCGCTCGCCGCGGCGGGGCCGGCGGTGGGCGCACTCGTCGCGTTGCCGCTCGGGCCGTTCGTGGAGTTCCACCGCAAGCGGCCGGTGATGATCGCGATGGACCTGGCCCGGTTCGCGGTCATCCTGACCATCCCCATCGCCTACGCCTTCGGCCGGCTCACCTTCGTCCAGCTGCTCGTCGTCTCGGCCGTGGTCGCCGCTGCCAAGATCGCGTTCAACGCCGCCGGCGGCGCCTACCTCAAGGCCACCGTCCGTCCCGATGACCTGCTCGTGGCCAACGCGCGGTTCGAGTCGACGACGTGGAGCTCCGTCGCGGTCGGGCCGCCGCTGGGCGGCGCGGCGGTCGGCCTGTTCGGGCCGGTCGCCCCCATCGTGGCCGACGGGCTCAGCTACCTGCTCTCCGCGCTCGGCATCACCGCGATCCGCGGCCGCGAAGCACACCCGCAGCGCGCCGGCAGGCCCCGGGTCAGGGCCGGCGAGCTGCTCGACGGCTGGCGACACCTCCTGACCCATCCCGGCCTGCGGGCGCTCTACCTCAACCAACTACTCGTCAGCGGACTCATCATGGCCACCGAGCCGCTGCTGGCCGTGCTGCTGCTCAGCGAACTGGACTTCCCACCCTGGCAGTACGGCCTCGCCTTCGCCGCGCCCTGCGTCGGCGGACTCATCGGCTCACGCCTGGCCCGCCGCGTCGTGGCCCGGTACGGCCAGCACCGCGTCCTGCGTACCGTCGGCACGCTGCGCGCGATCTGGCTGATCGGCCTCGCCTTCGTCCAGCCCGGCATCGCCGGCCTCGCGACCGTGATCGCGGTCGAACTCGCGATCATCATCGGCATGAGCCTGTACAACCCGGTGCTCGCGACCTATCGGCTGGAACACACCACCGAAGACCGCATCGCCCGTACCCTGTCGGCCTGGTCGATCAGCAGCAGCGCGGCCATCGCCATCCTCGGCGCGCTCGGCGGACTGCTCGCCGAAGCCACGAGCCCACGCACGGCCATCACCGTCGCGGGACTGTTCATCCTCGCCAGCCCGCTGCTGCTGCCCCGCCGCCGGGGTCCCGAAGCCGTGCCAGGCCGTGCGCTCGAGCCGCGGTTGCGGGCCAGGTAGCCGACGAGGTCCGCTTATTTAAGACTTGACTTAATTAAGTCGATACTGACATAGTTCCCGGGTGCACGCGTTCGACATCCTCGGCGACCCGGTGCGGCGCCGAATACTGGAGCTGCTCGCCGACGGCGAGCAGGCCGCCGGGGCCGTCAGCGAGGTCGTCCAGGCCGAGTTCGGCATCTCGCCACCCGCGGTGTCACAGCACCTGCGAGTGCTGCGGGAGTCGGGTTTCGTCACCGTCCGTCCGGACGGCACGCGGCGTCTCTACGCGGTGGAGGCGGCACCTCTGCAGGAGATCGACATCTGGCTGGAGCGGTTCCGGCAGTTCTGGAGCCAGCGCCTGGACGCCTTGGCCACCGAACTCGTCCGTGGCAGACGCGAACGCCGCGAACAGCCCGACAACGATGCAAGCACTGCCGGGACACCGGCTCGTTATCAGGGGACCGAGTCCGTCAGCGAGGAGGACACGTGATCGACATCGTCAACCAGATCAACGCCACCCAACGAGAGATAGGCGATCAGGCTGTTGCCACCGGTGCGGGGCGGTCGGTGTTGCTGCGCCGGGTCTACGACGCCCCGATCGAGGACGTCTGATGACCCACGACGTCACCGGCGCCGCCGGCGCACCGCCCGCGGCGGCCACCGGGTCGGCGAGAACGCTGCTGGCCTGCGGCGTTGTCGCCGGGCCGCTCTACATCGTCGTGGTCGTCTCGCAGATGCTCGCCAGGGAGGGATTCGACATCAGCCGGCACCCGGCCAGCATGCTGAGCAACGGCGACCAGGGATGGATCCAGATCGCGAACTTCGTGGTCAGCGGCCTGCTGTTCGTGGCGGGTGCGATCGGGCTGCACCGGGTCCTCGGCCCGGCGGCGGGTCCGGGAGCTACGTGGGGACCACGGTTGATCGGTGTCTTCGGCGCCGGCATGCTGGGCGCGGCCGCGTTCTCCGCCGACCCCGCCGACGGCTTCCCGCCGGGCACCCCGAAGGGCACTCCCACCACGATGAGCTGGCACGCGGCGGTGCACCTCCTGGTCGCCGGCATCGCCTTCCTCGCGCTCATCGCCGCGTGTTTCGTCTTCGCCCGGCGGTTCGCCGCGGCCGGCCGTGCCGGTTGGGCGGCCTTCAGCGGCGTGACCGGCGCGGCGTTCCTCGCCACCTGGAGCCTGCTCTTCACCCTGCAGGGCTCGCGCCCCGCCAACGTCGCCTTCGCCCTGGCGATCGCGCTCGCCCTGGCATGGGCGGCGCTGCTCGCCGCGCACCATCGCCCCCAACGGGCAGCGTGAAACCGAGCGAAACCACCGGCGCGAGCGGGTCTCTACAGTGGAGGATGGATGCCGTATGCGGGTCCTCGCGGTCCTGAGCGCGTCGCTGCTGGTGGGTGCCCTGGCAGCCTGCGGCTCATCGGACGACGATGGCGCACCGGGAGCCGACGCCGGTAGCGGATCGACGGCCGCCGACGGTCCGGGTGCCGGGTTCCGGGACCGGAACCTGCTGGTCACGGCCGTCTGCTCGGCCGGCGCGAACGGTGGCTGGCTGGTGTCGGTGGACGGCTGGGACCCGAAGACCTGGAAGCACGAGTCGACGGCGGAGTTCCCGGTTCCGGCCGGTGTTCTGGCCACCGAGCAGCAGGCCGACGCCAGCCCGAAGGTCCGCTCGGGTCTGGTCGCACTGTGTACGTCCGACCCGGGGGGACCGCTGAGCCGGAGCACGCGAGACGGTGAGGACCGCGCGGCGTCCGTGCGGCTGGTCCGGTCGCTGTTCGACCGGAACTTCACCAAGATGGCCGTGGTCATCCGGGACGGGAACAGCGGCGCCAGCCACGTCGGCTACGTCGACCGGAGCGGTAAGCTCACCGACCTCACCGCGACTGACACCGGCTTCGGTTCCACGCCCAGGGAGCAGCGCGCGGTCCTCAGCCCGGACGGGGCGGACGTCTGGTTCAGCTACCGCGCGGACGGCACGTGGAAGGTCGGCAGCCGGTCGACGGGCGCCGACCACCAGCTGACGCAACGGAGCACCGGCGAGGTGCCCGACCTTCCGCTGTTCCTGGCCGGCGACCCGGTCCACGCCCTGGTCGCGTACAACGTCGTGGTCTCACCCGACGGGAGGCGCTACAGCGGCTGGGCGCCGGCGGACAACAACGAAGACGACGTGTTCGCGGTGCCGTCCGGCACCGCGGCGCTCACGGACGCCACCCCGAAGGTCGCGGACAACGGCTGCGCTGGGGCCGTGGGCTGGCTCGACGACAACACCCTGCTGTGCCCGGTCGGCCTCGACGGGAACCTGGCGGCGGTCGCCGTCGACGGCCCGAAGAACACGGCGAGGCAACCCATCCTCCCCGACAACAACCGGAGCAACATCGGCATGGTGATCTCCCCGGACGGCGGGCAGGTCGTGTTCCTCAGCGCGGCCGGGACCGAACGCGAATACTGGATCACCGCGACCAGGCCGGGCGCCACGCCGAACAAGGTGGCACGGACCGGCGAGTTCTCCGTCGTGGGGGACGCCGCTGTCTTCGTCGAATGGCGCTGACCCGCGTGCCGCGACGCTGTTCGGGCCCGGCGCGCAGGGACCGAAGGGCGGTCACCCGGGCGCCGAGCGCGGTGGGTGCGTCCGATGTGGACGCACCCACCGCCGGCGCCGGACGGGTCAGGCGCCTCGCACCCAGTCCAGGGCGAACCGGGTGAAGACGATGCCGCCGGAGTTGCCGATCTCGTACAGGTCGGCGACCTGGCCGTTGGCCAGTACGGCCATCGTGGAGTAGCCGGCGGCGCCCGGCTTGAGCAGTGCGCGGGCCGGCCAGCTGGCCCCGTTGTCGGTGGACAGCCGCACGGTGAGGTTGTTGCGGCTGCTCGAGCTGGCATTGTTGCTGAACAGGACGGTGCCGGTCCGCGTCGGAGCACCGTTCGTCCCGACGTCGGCGGGACGCAGGTAGCTCATCTCGTCGGCGTTGCAGCCGGGGTCGGGCAGCAGGCTGCTCGCGGTCGCGGCGCCGAACGTGGCGCCGCCGTCGGTGGACGTCGAGTAGTAGCGGCTCCGGACGGAGTCGTGGCGCATGTTCTGCACCACGGCGCCGCTGCTGCGCTCGACCGCCTTGCTCTCGTTGATGTTCGCGCCGGCGGATCCGCCGCGCCGCCAGGTCACGCCGTGGTCGTCGCTGTACACGTTGCCGGCGTTGCTGACGCCGTTGGCGTCACGGTACGAGATCGGCTGGACCAGGCGGCCGGAGCTGGTCTGGATGCCGTGGCCGGAGGAGAAGAACACCTGCTTCCATGCCGGGTCCTTCACCTGCGGGTTGAGCTCGACCGGCGCGCTCCACGTCGCTCCGTGGTCGGTGCTCTTGATGTACTGCAGGTGCAGGCTGTTCGGGTCGTCGGCGGTGTTGGTGCCGGAGCCGGCCGCCCAGTAGCTGATGCCGGCCCGTGGGGAGTACGTGTAGAAGCAGTACACGACGCCGGTGCTGCGGTCGACGAGCACGCTCGGATCGCCGACGCCCGCGCCGAGCGACGGCGCGTGGTGAATGATGCGAGGCTGCTCGAAGGTGAGCCCTCCGTTCGTGCTGCGCATCATGGCGATCTGGATGTTGTTGTCTCCGCCGCCGAGGTCGTAGCTGCCGTTCACCCGTGCGTCCGCGACGGCGATGACGGTGCCGTTGTTCGTCACGGCCATGCCGGGGATCCGCACCGACGCCACGGTGCCGTCGTAGGGACCGTTCGGCCCGTTGAGCCCGCGGATGACGCTCTGGGTCGTCAGTACTGTCACCGCGTTCATCTGCGGGGCGCCGGCACCCAGCCCGCAGGTGGCGGTGCCCTGGTTGGTCAGGTCGAACCCGGTCGCGGTGGTCCGCAACGTGTACGGCGTGCCGGACGGGACGGTCCAGTAGAGCAGGGCGTTGCCGCCCGCGGCCACGTCGGTGGTCCACGGGGATCCGGTCCGGCCGGGCCACGTGGTGGTGAACGTCTTCGCCGTGGTGGTCCGGTTCTCGAGGGCGAGCTGCAGCCTGCCTGCGGTGCAGTCCATGCTGGTCAGCGCCGACATGCCGGTGCCGCAGTGGAAGAGGCCCGCCGTGGTGGTGTCCAGCCCCGTCGGTGTGGTGGTGCGCAGGTTGTACGCCGTGCCGGGGGAGAGGGTCCAGTAGTGCAGCGACGTTCCGCCCGCCGGGACTGTGCGGATCCACGGCGAGCCGGACCGGCCCGGCCAGGTGACGGTGTAGGTCTGGGCGGCGGTGCTGTCGTTGACGAGGGTCAGCGTCAGGCGGCTGGTGGTGCAGTCGGCGCCGGCGACGGCCATGACGCCGGTGGGCGCGGCGGCCTGGGCGGGTGCGGCCGGCAGGGCGGTGGCCAGGGCGAGCGCCGCCGTCACCGCCATGGCTCGGATCAGGCATTTTCGGGGGGTCACATCGGCTCCTTCGGGGGATGCGATGACCGGCACGCCGAAATCATCGGACATGAGATGTCTGATGACCGTAGATCGATGCCCGTGGAGCGTCAAGAGATGCGCATGCCTGATCGGGCGTCCGGTGTGCGAACGCCTGATCAGGTCAGGGGTCGTGCGTGCCGGCGGCGCTCAGCGCCGGCTTGCGGCGGCGATCCGGCGGCGTACCGGCGCGTAGTGGGCCACCACGGCGGCGGCGAACGCGTCGATGTCACGGTCACGGGCGGCCTTCACCATGGCGCGGTGTGCCGCAACCGTGTCGGCCTCCTCCTCCGGGTTGGTCAGGCCGAGATGTGGCGCCACGATCGCGTAGACGTCCCAGAACGCCGCGGTGAGCTGGCTGACGAGCTGGTTGCCGAGCTGCTGCATGAGCAGGTTGTGGAACGCGCGGTCGGCTTCGATGAAGGACTCGCCGTCGGCCGAGCACCGCTCGAGCTCGCCGACGAGGTGCTCGAGGCTGGCGAGCTGCTCGGAGTCCAGCCGCTCGATGATCCGTGCGGCCATGCCTTCTTCGAACAGTTGGCGCACCTCGACGAGGTCGAGCAGGGCCCGGACGTC
>NZ_BMPI01000031.1 GCF_014647515.1 Dactylosporangium sucinum
CCAACACACACCGCCGAGCCGCACCGTTTCCGGCGCCACCCACCCGGGGCGTTTTCGTACCGTTCAATCCTAACCCGCCCGCTTTGCGGTGTCAAGTCCGGCTTGCCGCACTTTGTCCCGTTTCACAGACACACAACAACGCTTCCGGTAACCGGAAGGATGTCGTAGGGTATTCGGCAGGACGTCCGCTGCGGCTCGCTCTCGCGACCCGCGGGTCTCGTCCGTGTCCCTGCCGGCTGCTTACCTTACCCGCTCCTCCCTCAGCGTCCAAATCGAGGCCGCCGAGTTGGTTTCGGGCTTCCGGCAGGACAACCGCCGCGGCACGCTGTGCGCTCCGCTGTCTCGTCCGTTTCCCTGCCGGCCATCCACGTTACCCGGCTTGCCGATCTCCACCAAATCGATCACTCCCTTTGGTGAAGATCCGGTGTCCGCCAGGCGCCGTAGCGCGGCGCAAGGCCACGCGGCGCCCGGCGACATCGTCACATCGCGGTGAGCTCGACCCCGGCGAACGTGCGCTTTCCCTTGCGCAGCACCAGAAGCCCGCCGGCGAGCGCCCGCTCGGCCGGCACGGCCTCCTCGGCGTCGCTGACCCGCTCGTTGTTCACGTACGCCCCGCCCTCGGCCACCGTCCGGCGCGCCTCGTTGCGACTGCTGACCAGGCCCGCGGCGATGAACAGATCGGCCACGGTCGACCCGGCCGGCGCGCTGGCCAGCCCCGCCTCGCTCAGCGCGGCCCGCAGCGTCGACGCCGACAGCTCGGCGAGCTCGCCCCGGCCGAACAGCGCCTGGCTGGCCGCGATCACCTGGTCCGTCTCGTGGGCGCCGTGCACGATCCGGGTGACCTCCTCGGCGAGGCGCCGCTGCGCGATCCGGGCCTGCGGCCGGTCGGCGGTCTCCTTGTCGATCACGTCGATCTCCTCCCGCGAGAGGAACGTCAGCTGCCGCAGCAGTCCGCCGACGATCGCGTCCTCGAGGTTCACGAGGTACTGGTACAGCGCGTAGGGGCTGGTCATCCCCGCGTCCATCCAAAGGCTCCCGCCGCCGGTGGACTTGCCGAGCTTCTCCCCGGCGCTGTTGGTCAGCAGCGGGGTGGCGAGCAGGTGCACGGACTCGCCCTCCATCCGCCGGATCAGGTCGGTGCCGGCGGTCAGGTTGCCCCACTGGTCGCTGCCGCCCGTCTGCAGCCGGCACCCGTACCGCCGGAACAGCTCCAGGAAATCCATCCCCTGCAGGATCTGGTAGCTGAACTCGGTGTAGCTGATGCCGGCGTCGGAGTTGAGCCGGGCGCTCACGGCGTCCTTGGTGAGCATCTTGTTGACCCGGAAGTGCTTGCCGATGTCGCGCAGGAAGTCGATCGCGGACATCGGCGCGGTCCAGTCCAGGTTGTTCACGATCCGGGCCGCGTTGCTCCCGGTGAAGTCCAGGTAGGGCTCGATCTGGCCGCGGATCTTCTCGACCCACTCCGCGACCTGGTCGCGGGAGTGCAGCTGCCGCTCGGCGGACGGGCGCGGGTCACCGATCAGCCCGGTGGCGCCGCCGACGAGCGCGAGCGGGTTGTGCCCGGCCAACTGCAGCCGCCGCACGGTCAGCACCTGCAGCAGGTGCCCGATGTGCAGGCTCGGCGCGGTCGGGTCGAAGCCGCAGTAGTAGGTGATCGGGCCCTTCGCCATCTCGGCACGCAGTTCGTCGAGGTCGGTCGAGAGCGCGATCAGGCCCCGCCACTGCAGATCTTCCAGCACATCGGTCATTCCGCGATTCTCGCACCCGGGTCCGAGCGGCTCCCAACGCTTTGCCCGGCCGTTTGGTTGTGTCGATTTCCCAACGTCCCGCGGGGCCCCACGGATCGGACTCGATCTCTATAGTCGGACGGGACAGGCACTCGACGGGGGTGGGTGGTTCTGGTGGATTCGCTTGCGCTGCAACGGTTTCCGCTCATCGCGGTGCTCGCCGCGGCGACGGCCGGCCTGGTCGCCCAGGGCGGCTTCTACCTGCCGGGCCGGGCGCTCGTGACGGCCCTGGCGCTGGCCGCCGCCGCGCTGGCAGTGCGCGAGCACCTGGCAGCCGGGAAGCAGGCCCAGGTCCAGGAGCAGCCGAGGCGACGAACGCCGTGGAACCGCCCGACAGTCCTGCTCGCAGCCGCCGCCGGCGCCGTCGCGGCCTGGGCCCTGATCCGCGCCGCGACAGCCGGTGGCTGGCCCACGGCGGCCGGCGTCTGCGTCACCCTCGCCGTCGTCGTCGCCGCCGTCGCCGTCACCGGGCGCACCCGGGCCGACGAGCGGCGGTCGCTCGCCGACGCGCTCGTCGGCCTGGGTGTCCTGGTGGCGGTCACGGCGTGGGCGGGGGTGGCGTGGCGGATCGAGCGGTGGTCGGTGCTGGTCGAGACGAAGCTGTGGCGCGGCGCGTCCACCCTCACCTATCCCAACGCGGCGGCGGCCGTGCTGGCGGCGCTGGCCCTGCTCGCCCTCGCGTCACTGCTCGCGGACCCGGGCTCGACGTGGCGGGCCGTGGCGGCGTACCTGCTCCTGGTGGGCCTGGGCGCGACGCTGAGCCGGGCGGGCGTGCTGGCCTTCGCCGCGGGCGCGCTGCTGCTGCCCTTCGCGTCGGCAGCACGGGCAATGCTGCGCCACGTCGCGCCCGCCGGGCTGGGGGCGGCGGTCGCCCTGGCCGGGCTCGTCCCGTCGTTCCCCGCCGGTGGCGAGCCGGAGCCGCTGCCGGCCGTGGCGGCGCTGCTGATCGGCGGGCTGCTCGCGGTACACCTGCCACGTCTGCACGGACGAAGACTCCTCGCGGCATGGACGAGCCTGCTCGCCCTGGCGGCCGGGGCCGTGGCGTTCCCCGCGTCGCGTCCACTGCCGGCGCAGCTCGACGCGATCGCGGTGCGCCGCCTGACGCTGGACTCGATGGGCCGCGAAGGCGCGCTGCGCTCGGCCCTCGACCAGGTCGCCGCGCATCCGGTCCTCGGCACCGGGCCCGGGCTGGCGCGGTTCTTCTGGTCCGACTACGAGGGCAAGCTCGTGGCCAGCCGCTGGGTGCACAACGAGTACCTGCAGTGGCTCGTCGACTTCGGCGCCGTCGGCCTCGTGCTGCTCGGCGTGCTCGGCGCCGCCGTCGTGGTCGTGCTCCGGCGCGGCCGCCGCTCGGGCGCGCCCCATCTGCTGTGGACCGGCGCGGTGGCGGCGATCGCCGCCCTGGCCGTGCACAGCGCCTTCGACTTCCTGTGGGAGCTGGCGGTCGTCCCGCTGCTCTTCGGCGTGCTGGTGGGCATGGCCGGTCCGCTCCCCGGTGAAGAACCCGCACCATCACTCACAGGGGAGGAACAACCGCAATGAAGCTCACGAAGACCCACCTCGGGGCCGGCACGCTGGCCCTCGGCGCGGTGCTCGCGTTCGCCGTCCCGGCGGGCGCGGCGGTCAACCTGCAGTCGGAGTCCAACGGCAGCTCGTCGATCAAGATCGCCAAGACGGCGAACCTGAAGGCGAAGGGCGCGGCGACCGTCGTCACGGTGAAGGTGGGCTGCCCGGTGGGCGCCCGCTACCAGGTCGGCGTCGAGGTCGGCCAGGTCGTGAACGGCAACACCACCGCGCACGGCACGGCGTATCTCTACAACCAGGTCTGCACCGGCGCCGTCGAGAACGTCAAGCTGCACGTGCTCGCCGACGGCGCGCCGTTCAAGCCGGGCGTCGCCTACGCGGTCGGCTCGGCGGACATCAGCGGCCCGGCCGGCTACTGGAACCTCAACACCGGCCGCGAGATCGTCAACGTCAACAACTGACACAACGAGGGGGCGTCCCGGGGCCGTACCAGGTCCCGGGATGCCGTGTCCGGTGCCCAGTAGGGTGGGTGCATGGCGGTTGTGAAGATCAACGCGATCGAGGTCCCGGAGGGTGCGGGGCCGGAGCTGGAGCGGCGCTTCGCCGCGCGGCACGGCGCGGTGGAGGGCTCGCCCGGCTTCCTGGGCTTCGAGCTGCTGCGTCCGACGGCCGGCGAGACGCGGTATTTCGTCTACACCAAGTGGGAATCCGAGGAGCATTTCCAGGCCTGGGCCAACGGCCCGGCGAAGGAGGCGCACGCGGGCGAGCGGGCCAAGCCGGTGGCGTCCGGTTCGAGCCTGCTGGAGTTCGAGGTCGTGCAGTCCGCCGGCCCGCAGGACTGACGGTGGAGCGCTTCGTCCTGTTCCCGGGGCGCCACCATCTGCTGACCCGGTTCCAGGCGGAGTATCTGCGCGGCCTGGGCGGCACGGTGGTCTGGGCGGTGACGAGCGCCAATCACCAGAACACGAAGCGCAACCCGGTCGCCTACGACCGGCGGGAGGCCGCGATCGAGCGGTTCAGCGTCCAGGAGGGGCTGCGATCGCTGGTCGTGCCGGTGTTCGACACCGCACACACCGACCGGTTCGCCGAGGTCACCCTCAAGAGCGTCGAGTCGGCGCTGGGCATCCGCCTGGCGCCGCAGAACGCGCTCGTGGCGTGCTCGACGCCGGAGGTCGCTGCGCTGTACGAGGCGCTCGGCTTCGAGATCGCCGGCGTCGAGGCCGACCGTGACCCGGCACCGGCCCGGCCGTGGGACGTGCTGCTCATGCTCGCCGCGGGCGAATCCGCCTGGCGCGACCTCGCCCACCCGGCGACGCTCGACGTCTACGACCGGTATCGGCTCGGCGAGCAGGTCGCGCTCGTCGTCAACGACCCGGTGGTCGGCGAGGAGGGCGGGCTCACCACGACCCGCGACTACCGCACCTATGCCGAGGCGTTCGAGGCGAGCGCGGCGCGCAAGTGGGAGCTGGTGCGCCGGCACGTGCGGCCCGGCCGGATCGTCGACGTGGGCTGCGGCGCCGGGGCGGTGCTCGCCCTGGCCGACCGCGAGCCGGCGCTGCGTGAGAGCGACCTGATCGGCGTCGAGGTCGCCCGGCACCTCTACGAGGAGTGCGTGCACCGCAAGGCGCAGGGCTGGTTCAGCAACCCGAATGTGTATTTCTACTGCCGCAACGTGCTGGGTGGCGCGGTCTTCCCGAGCAGGTCGGTCGACACGACGCTGACGTTCGCGCTGACGCACGAGATCTGGTCGTATGGGCAGCGCCTCGACTCCCTGCGCGCGTTCGCGGCGGCGATCTACGAGCACACCGTGCCCGGCGGTGTCTGGATCAACTCCGACGTCTGCGGCCCGGACGGGCGGGACCGGCCGGTCCGGCTCGCCCTGCAGGGTGCCGCGGCGCCGGCGCCGTCGCTCGACGGGCTCACCCGCGAGCAGATCGCCGCGCTGGTCGAGGCTCTGCCGGTGCGGGCCCGCCTGGACCGGTTCGCGGCCGACTTCCACTTCCCGCTGCCGTTCACCGACCACGGCTCGTCCGTCGAGCTCGCCCTCGGCGACGCCATGGAGTTCCTCACCCACAAGGACTACCCCGACAACTGGCTGTCGGAGGCGCACGAGCAGTTCTGCGGGCTGGAGTTCGCCGACTGGAAGGCGCTGCTGACCGACGTAGGCTTCGAGATGGACGGGGCGTCCCACGCCTGGCGCAACGACTGGATCGTCGACCACCGCATCGCCTCCCTCGCCGAGCTGTCCACACTGGACGGCGCCCCGCTGGACTGGCCGGTGACCCACGTGCTCCTGGTCGCCCGGCGCCCGCTCAACACCTGAAAGGCAGCCGCCCATGGAAGCGTTGCAGTACGCCGAGTACGGCCCGTCGAGCGTCCTGCACGTCGTCGACGTGCCCGAGCCGACCGCCGGCCCCGGCCGCATCCGCATCGCGGTGCGCGCGGTCGGCGTCAACCCGTTCGACTGGAAGGTGCGTAGCGGCGCCTTCGGCGACACCACGCCGAGCCGCCTGCCCGTGATCCCCCACTCCGACGTCTCCGGGGTGGTCGACGAGGTGGGTCCCGGCGTCGACGGGGTCACCGACGGCGACGAGGTGTTCGGCGTGTCCGCCGCCGGCGGCGCGGCCGAGTTCGTGGAGCTGAAGGTCTGGCAGGCCAAGCCGGCCGGGATGTCGTTCGAGGAGGCCGCCGGCCTGCCCTCGGTCGTCGAGACGGCCGGCCGCGCCCTCGCGCTGCTCGGCCTGGAGAAGGGCCAGACGCTCGTCGTCAACGGCGCCGCCGGCGGCGTCGGCAGCGCGGCCACGCAGCTCGCGGTGGCCCGCGGCGCGACCGTCATCGGCACCGCGAGCGAGCGCAACCACGAGTACATCCGCTCCCTCGGCGGGCTCGCGGTCACCTACGGCCCCGGGCTCGCCGACCGGGTGCGGGCGCTCGCACCGCAGGGCGTCGACCTGGCGTTGGACACGGCCGGGCGGGGCGCGGTCGCCGAGCTGGTCACCCTGACCCCCACGCCGGCCGACGTGGTGAGCATCGCCGACTTCGACGCGCCGAAGCTGGGCGCGCGCGTGACGGACGGCTCGGAGGGCCGCTCCTGGACGGCGCTGCGCGAGGCCGCGGAGCTGTTCGAGCAGGGGCGCTTCCGGATGCCGGTGGAGGCGACGTTCCCGTTCGCCCGGGCGGCCGCCGCGCACGACCTGAGCGAGTCCGGTCACACCCGGGGCAAGATCATTCTGTTCCCGTAACCGGTTGCCGGGCCGCGACCGCGACCGCAGTCCGCTGCCGCGACCGAGTCCGCGACCGCAATCCGCCGCCGCGACCGGGTCCGCGGCCGCGACCGCAATCCGCCGCCGCGACCAGGTTCGCGGCCGCGACTCATTCCGCGGCCGCGACCGGCAGCGGCTCCGGCCGTTTGCAGGTCCGGCCGTCGCCGGACGAGCGCCCGACCAGGTGCCGCGCCGCCCACGGCAGCAGATGGCGGCGCACCCAGGCCAGCTCGGCGGCGACGGCCTGATGCCGCCGGCGTCGCACGGGCGCCGGCAGCGGGGCCGTCCACGAGTCGTCGAACCCGGGCAGCCCCAGCGTGTACGCCAGCGCCGCCCCGATCCGCTCATGCCCGGCCGCGTTGGCGTGCAGGCGGTCGTCGCTCCACAGCCGCGGGTCGGACGCCACCGGGTACGCACCGAGGTCGAGCAGCAGCGCCCCGCTCGCCGCGCTGGCCTCCCGGATCGCCACGTTGAGCGCGAGCACCCGGCCCCGCAGCGGCTTGGCGATCGGCATCACCGGCGCCGGGTCCGGCAGCGTGAACGTGAGGACGGTCGCGCCCTGCCCGACCAGCGCCGCCTGCATGGCCGCGAGGTCCCCGGCCACGGTCCCGACGTCGAACGAGGTCCGCAGGATGTCGTTCATCCCGGCGACCACGGTCGCCAGGTCGGGCCTGAGGTCGAGCGCCGGTCGGAGCTGCTCGGCCCTGATCCGGGCGGTGGTGCGGCCGCGGATCGCCAGGTTCGCGTACTCCAGCCCGCCCTGCGCCGCCGCCACGTGCTGGGCGAAGCGGTCGGCCCACCCCCGGTACCCACCGCGGCCGTCCGGGTCGTCCATGCCCTCGGTCGTCGAGTCGCCGATCGCGACGTACCGCCGGAATGTCATGCGCCACGCTCCGCATACGCCTCACGGGCGGCGATCAGCTCGCCCAGGTGCTCGTCCACCCACAGGCGGCAGGCATCCATCGCCGGGAAGAGGGACCGCCCGAGCGGCGTGATGGCATATTCGACGCGCAGGGGGATCCCGTCGTACCGCGTGCGCGTCACCATCCCGTCCCGCTCCAACGCCCGCAGCGTCTCGGCGAGCACCTTGGCCGACACCCGGTGCATCGGCACGCGCAGCTCGGAGAACCGCCGCGGCCCGTCCCGCAGGCAGGTGAGCACCATCCCGGCCCATTTGTCCCCGATCCGGAACGGCGTGACGCTGGACGGGCAGGCAGGGTCGAACAGGTCCCGTGGCAGAGGCTCGCGCACCCGCCGACGGTAGCGCACGCTGCGGTTACGTTGCGGTTACCGTGGTGGGGCCCACTACGGTCCCGGCATGACCTCGATCCTGTTGTACGGCGCGAACGGCCGAGCCGGCACCCAGATCCGCAGCGAGGCGGCCCGCCGCGGCCTCCAGGTGATCCCGGCGTCACGCACGGCCCCACCGCAGCCGGGCGCGGACGTCGCGATCCGCACGGTGTACGGCCCCGACTACGACGCCGTATACGTCGCCGGCACCCACCGCGTGCTGGCCGACCTGGAGCAGGCCGCCATCCCCCGCCTGTTGGTGGTGGGCCTGGCATCGACGCTGCGGGCGCCGGACGGCACGATGCTGTTCGAGTCCGCGGACTTCCCCGAGGAGTGGCGCCCCTTCAGCGAGGCCCGCGCGGCGGAGCTGGACGTCCTGCGCTCGTACGCCGGCCCGGTCGACTGGGCGGTCTGCACCCCACCGATGACGCTGGTGGCCGACGAGTCGGCCGGCTACACGTACGCGGAGCTGGCCAAGGCCCTCCTCGACGAGGCAACGACCCCGCACCACCACCGCGAGCAGTACGCGTTGGAGCCGTAGCCCCACCTCGCCATGATCGATGGAACGACCTGGCCGCCACGGCAACCAGCTGCGTCCATCGATCATGGCCGGGCCAGCACGCCGAACCCGGCCCGGACGGCACCGCCGAGCGGCAGGCGGCAGGCGTCCGGGCCGGGGGCGAGCGGCTAGACCGACTTCTGGTACGAGCGGAAGGTCCGGGTCGACAACCACAGCATCGCCGCGGCCAGCACGAGTAAGCCGCCGCCGGAGCGGGCCAGCGCCGGCCAGTCCACCGTCGTGGACATCGTGGCCCGTGCGGCTCGCAGCGCCCAGTTCACCGGGTTGCCGTCCGCCAGCGTGCGCATCCAGCCGGGCATCAGCGCCGGGGCCATGAAGGCCGACGACAGGAACGTCAGCGGCAGGAGGAGCAGCGTGTTGAGGCCGATGATGGTCTCGCGCTGGCGGACCAGCATGCCGACCGTGTTCGACAGGGCGCTGAAGATCGTGCCCAGCAGGGCCGCGGACAGGATCAGGAACACGCTGCCGAGCACGCCGCCCGGGAGGGAGGCGCCGGCCAGCAGGCCCAGCAGGATGATGATCACGGCCTGGACGGTCACGCTCAGGACCTGTTCGATCACGACCGCCGTGAGGATCGCGCCGCGGGAGACCGGGGTGCTCAGGAAGCGGTTCATGGTGCCGCGGTCGATCTCCTCCAGCACGCCCATGCCCGACCACATGCTCGACGAGATGGCCGTCATGACCACGACGCCGGGCACCAGGTAGTCGAGGTAGCTGCCGCCGCCGAAGCCGGGCAGCTCGACGATGCGCCGGAAGAGGTTGCCGAACAGGAACAGCCAGATCGCCGGCTGGATCAGCGTGATGAGCAGGAACGCGGGCTGCTGGACGAACACCTTGAGCCGGCGGGCGGTGAGGTGGACGAGGTTCATGCCGCCTCCGTGATCCGGTGGCCGGCGTGGCGCAGGTAGACGTCGTCGAGGCTGGGGCGGGCCACGGTCACCGTCGCCACCCGCAGGCCGGCCGCGTCGAGCGCGGCGAGCGCGGCCGGCACGGCGGCGGCACCGTCGTCGGCGCGGGCGGACAGCCGGGTGCCGTCGAGGGTGATCTCGCGCAGGCCGGGCACCCGCTCGGCGGCCGCCCGGGCGCGCCCGCCGTCGGTGCCGGCCTCCAGCTCCAGGTGCACGGCGTCGCCGCGCAGCTCGCCCTTGAGGGCGTCGGGCGGGCCTTCGGCGACGACCCGCCCGCCGTCGACGATGACGAGGCGGTCGGCCAGCCGATCGGCCTCGTCGAGATAGTGCGTGGTGAGCAGGACGGCCATGTCGTCGCCGGCGAGCCGGGCGATCTCGGCCCACAGCGCGGCGCGGCCCTCCGGGTCGAGGCCGGTCGTCGGCTCGTCGAGGAACAGCACCTCCGGGCGGTGGACGAGGCCCATGGCGACGTCGAGCCGGCGCTGCATGCCGCCGGACCAGTCGCGCACCACGCGGTGCTGGGCGTCGGCCAGCTCGAAGCGCCCGAGCAGCTCGTCGACGCGGCGGCGCAGCGGGGCGCCGCGCATCCCGAACAGGCGGCCCTGCAGGGTGAGGTTGTCCCGGCCGGTCGCGGCCGGGTCGGCACCCGAGCGCTGCGCGACGACGCCGATCACGCGCCGCACCCGGTCGGGCGCGGTGATGACGTCGTGGCCGCCGACCATGGCGGTGCCGCGGTCGGGCCGGGCAAGCGTGGTCAGGATCTTGACGGTCGTCGACTTGCCGGCGCCGTTGGGCCCGAGCAGGCCGAGCACCTCCCCGCGCTGGACGGTGAGCGAGAGGTGGTCGAGGGCGGTGACGCCCTTGGGGTAGGTCTTGACGAGGTCGTGCGCCGTGACGGCAGCAGCCATGGTGGGTCTCCGGTTCCCGAGCTGGGGACCGGACCGCGGGGGTTCGCTAAGCTGGTGGTTGCAGACACCTTGCGCCGTGCTCGTTCCCGCGGGCCGGTCGAGGGATTCTCTGGGCCCCGGCCGTGGTGTTCCCGCACCCCGGCCGGGGCTTTCTTCTCAGTTGGGTTGGCCGAACAGCAGCTCCCCCGTCTCGTGGTAGTGCCGCCACTCCGCCATGCCGGGCAGCGTGCCGGCCTTGAGCTCCGCCTGCAGGCCCATGAGCCAGTCACGCTCGGCCCGCTGCAGGGCCACCGAATACTCCGTCTCGATGAGGAAGATGCGGGGCACGTCGCGACCCCACTCCTCCAGCATCCCGGTGACGGTCCGGATCTCCGCGTCGAGCACGCCGATGCGCTCGTCGAGCAGCGACATCACCTCGTCGGGCGGGAGCACGCCGACGACGGACAGCGCCGCCTTGAGCCGCGGATACTCCGGCTCCGGCACGGCGAGGATCTCGCGGAGCCAGTCGGCCGCCTCGGCCCGCCCGGCTTCGGTGATCTGGTAGACGGTGCGCTCGGGGCGACGACCTTCCCGGGTCGTCTCCGCCGCCTCGATGAAGCCGTGCTTCTCGAGGTTCTGCACCACCGTGTAGAGCGAGCCCCACTGGATCTTGACGTCCTGCTCCTTGCCGCGACTGCGCATCTCGGCGGCCATCTCATACGGATGCATGGGCCGCCCGAAGAGGGTCGCGAGCACGTGGAGGCCGAGCAGGTTGCCGACCTTGCGTCGCTTGGCCACCCGCCCCACCTCCTACACGTCGCCGGATGCTCGCCGACGAGTATACGCCTACGAGGACCCGAGCGCGAACTCCTCGAACCGCTCGGCCACCCCGTCCAGGTCGTCCTGCTCGGCCGAGGTCACCCGCTCGCCCTCGGTGGTCTCGATCCGCCAGCGCCGCTGCGCCGGCACGAACGCCACCCGGATCGACGAACCGTCCTCCCGCCAGAGCACGGCCGACCGGTTGTCCTCGTGCAGCCGGCCGAGGAAGTCGCGGATGTCCGACCGGGTCGGATGGTGCGCGAGCGAGCCGTCCTCCGTGGCCATCCGCGGCACCGGGACGCGCAGCAGGCGCCGGGGCTGCCAGAGGGCCGCCGGCTGGTGCCGGCCCGGCCGCTGGAAACACAGCAGCTCGCACTCGTCGGCGAGCTTGTGCACGAAGGTGAGAATCTCCTCCGGGGTGCCGCCGAGCAGGCTCAGCAGCACGTAGCTCGCCGTGCCGCCGACCGGCCCGGCCCACCACCGGGGATCGACCCCGGCGAGCACCTCGCGGTGGAACCGCTCGACGCCGGGATCGGGCGCGGCCCACCCGTCATCACCGCGCCGAAGCGCTTCGTATCGGTCGACGCCCTGGTCAACCGTGATCGGTCGGGCCTCGTACCAGACACCAACCTCGATCAACTCCGCCATGGAAGACCACCGTACGGAACCGCCAGAAATTGACGCAACTCAGCCACGCACGGTGCCCGCACCATCACCCGAGCCGGGCGGTGACCGTTTCCACAAGCCCGGCCGCATCGGTCGTCGTCATCACGAACGCGCCCGCGCCGGGCGGCGCCAGCTCGACGGTCACCGTCGTCAGGGGCAGCATGGCCACCCGGCCCCAGTCGGTGGCCCGGCCGGCGGCCTCGGTGCGCGCCCCGGCGATGTCCGACCACTGGACGGTCACGGGCGCGTACCGCCGTCCGCCCGCGGACGAGCGGACCGCGACGAAGAGCCCGGCCTGCGTCGGCGTCACCCGGACGGGCAGCCCGCCGCCGAACCGGAACGCGGCGACGACGCCGAGGTCCCAGAGCCCGACGGCGTGGTCGAGGGGAACGTGCCCGGTCCAGGTCCGCACCCCGGCCCGGTGGGCGGCCCGCTGCCGTTCCCGGTCCCGCCACTGCGCCGCGAACACCGGGACGGCGACCGCGGCGACCGCGGCGGCGAACATGGCCATGGCTTGCCACCGGCCGAGCAGCGGCAGCCCGACCGGGACCGCGGCGGCGAGGACAAGCCACCCCGGACGTCCCCGACCAGACCCCACGAGTTCATGGTCCCTCACCACCACCGTGACGCGGGCCGCTCCGTGCGTCAGGATGGACCGTGCCCATCGCGCGTGCAGCATCAATCGCCCTGCTGGCGGCCGTTGCGCTCGCCGGCTGCGGCGGCGGTCAGCCGGCCGCCGCGCGCCTGCCGGTCGCCGCCTCGCCACTCCCAGTGACGGCGTCACCGACCCCGAGCGCGGCCCCGTCCCCGTCCCCGTCGACGAGCCCGTCGGCGACCGCGGTGCCGATCCCGGCCGGCGTCACCGCCGGCATCGTGATCTACGACCGGCAGGCCGGCACGTTCGTGCTGCAGCAGAAGGCCAGCTGGCGGTTCCGGTCGGCGTCGCTGGTCAAGCTGCTCATCGCGCTCGACTACTTCTGGAACAAGGGCCCGGACTACACGGTGCCGGCCGCGGACAAGCCGAAGCTCGACGTCATGCTGCGCAGCAGCGACGACGCGGCGGCGACCGCCCTGTGGAAGGCGAACGGCTCCCGCGAGGTGGTGACCCGGATGGTGCAGCGCCTCGGCCTGCAGGACACCGCGCCGCCACCGGTCAGCCAGCCGGGCTACTGGGGCTACACGGCGGTCAGCGCCGCGGATCTCGTCCGGGTGTACCGCTACCTCCTCGAACAGGCGCCGGCACCCGTCCGCGACTACATCATGGGCAACCTGCACGCGTCGACGAAGTGCGGCACCGACCGCTACGACCAGTCCTTCGGCATCCCGAGCGCCTTCCGCAGGCCGTGGTCGGCGAAGCAGGGCTGGTCGGGCTTCGGCGACGACCCGGACACCCCGTGCGCGGCCGGCGCGGCGGACAGCGGGTCCGACCCCGAGGTCGTGCCGGCCGCCGCGCCGAACAACCCGGACATGAGCGGCGAGGTCCTGCACACGACCGGCACCGTCGGCGAGGGCGACCGCTACCTGGTGGCGGTGCTGACCGTCCACCCCGACGGCACGAAGTTCGCGACCGCCGCGGCGACGCTTACGAAGATCGCAAGGTCCCTGCCGCTGCCGCAGGAGACAAAATCATGATTCCAGCAGTACCGCCGGAAGCCCGAACCGCTCGAAGAAGCCGGGCCCGAAGGTGGTGAACTCGGCGACCTTCCCGCCGGCCATCCGGACGACGTCGAGCTTGAACGCCCGGAACCGGTCGTCGCCGGGGGCCCGCAGGTAGCTGGCCGCGGCCGGGGTGCGGTTGGCGCTCGTCGGCACCAGGCGCCACTCGCCCATCCCGCTGTTGAACGCGCGGTCCAGCAGTCCCAGGAACGCATCGACCCCGAGGTACACCTGGGGAAGCGGCGGCATCGTGACGCGGATGTCCGCCCGCAGCAGCGCCACGGCCGCCTCGATGTCGGCGCGCTCATGAGCGTCGATGAGCTGGGCCAGCAGCCGGCGCTCGCTCTCGTCGGGCGCCTGCGGCTCGGCCGGCCGGGCGCTCCTGAGCGTCGCGCGGGCCCGCTGCAGGGCGCTGTTCGCCGAGGCGACGGAGAGCTCGAGCAGCTCGGCGGTCTCGGCGGCGGACCAGTCGAGCACGTCGCGCAGCAGCAGGACGGCGCGCTGCTTCGGCGGCAGGAGCTGGATCGCGGTGAGGTACGCCAGCTCGATCGTCTCCCGGGCGACCACCACCGCGTCGGGCTGCTCGTCGGACGGCGCCGCCCGGTCGAGGAGGTGGTCGGGATAAGGCTGCAACCAGGTCACCTCCTGCTCGCTCGGCGGGCGGCGGTCGTGCTTGCGGATGGCGTCGAGGCAGACGTTGGTGGCGATCCGGTACAGCCAGGCGCGCGGGTTGGTGCCCGGCTCGAACCGCTCCTGGTGCCGCCACGCGCGCAGGAACGTCTCCTGCACGGCGTCGTCGGCCTCCTCGAACGAGGCGAGCATGCGGTAGCAATGAACGTGCAGCTCACGGCGGTGGCGTTCGAAGAGTTCCCGGAAATCCACATCGGGGACGGTACTCGTGTAGATGTGGGGACGACGGCTCCGACCTGATGGTGTCCCTACGGTTCGTCGAAGGAGCGAAACGTGAAATACCTGCTGCTGATCCACATGAACCCCGACGTCTGGTCGACCCTGACGCAGGCCGACGTCGACGAGGTCATGGCCGGCCACGAGCGGTTCATCAAGACCATCACCGAGTCCGGTGAGATGCTCAGCACGCACGCGCTGGCCGAGCCGAAGGAGAGCGCCGTCGTGCGCATCCGTGGCGGTGCCGAGACCGTCACCGACGGGCCGTACGTCGAGGCAAAGGAGTTCATGGCCGGCTTCTACCTCGTCGAATGCGAGTCCAAGGAGCGGGCCACCGAGCTGGCGGCGATGATTCCGGACGCGAAGTGGAACGCGATCGAGGTTCGCCCGATCGTGTACTCCCAGGATGCGTGACGGTGCGTGATGGCGCCTGGCCGGTCCGTGCAGCAACGGACCGGCCGGGCGGCTTTTGTCGGTGGGGGCTCGTAGACTCGCGGCCGTGGATGCAGCAGCGGTCGAGGTCCTGCGGCGGGTGTTCGGTTACGACGCCTTCCGCGGCCAGCAGCAGGAGATCATCGAGCACGTCATCGCCGGCGGCGACGCGCTCGTGCTCATGCCGACCGGTGGCGGCAAGTCACTGTGCTACCAGATCCCGGCGCTCGTCCGCCCCGGCACCGCGGTCGTCGTCTCCCCGCTCATCGCCCTCATGCAGGACCAGGTCGACGCGCTGACCGAGCTGGGCGTGCAGGCCGGCTTCGTCAACTCCACGCTCGACTTCGACACCCGCCGCGTCATCGAGGCGCGGTTCGCCGCCGGCGAGCTGGACCTGCTCTACCTGGCGCCCGAGGCGCTCGCGTCCCAGTCGACGCTGCGGTTGCTGGAGCGGGGCCGGATCGCGCTGTTCGCCATCGACGAGGCCCACTGCGTCTCGCAGTGGGGCCACGACTTCCGGCCCGACTACCTCAACCTCAACCTGCTGCACGAGCGCTGGCCCGACGTGCCCCGCGTCGCGCTGACCGCGACCGCCACCACGGCGACGCACCGCGAGATCGCCACGCGGCTCGGCCTGGGCGAGGCGCGGCACTTCGTGTCGAGCTTCGACCGCCCCAACATTCAATACCGCATCGTGGCCAAGCAGGACCCGCGCCGCCAGCTGCTCGACCTGCTGCGCACCGAGCACCGCGGCGACGCCGGGATCGTCTACTGCCTCTCCCGCAACTCGGTGGAGAAGATCGCCGAGTTCCTCAAGGAGAACGGCATCCCCGCCCTGCCCTACCACGCCGGCCTCGACGCGGACCTGCGCGCCACCAACCAGTCCCGCTTCCTGCGCGAGGACGGGCTGGTCATGGTCGCGACGATCGCGTTCGGCATGGGCATCGACAAGCCCGACGTCCGGTTCGTCGCCCACCTCGACCTGCCGAAGTCCGTCGAGGGCTACTACCAGGAGACCGGCCGCGCGGGCCGCGACGGCCTGCCCTCCACGGCCTGGCTGGCCTACGGCCTGCAGGACGTCGTCCAGCAGCGCAAGCTCATCGAGGGCTCCGAGGGCGACGCCGCCCACCGCCGCAACCTCGGCGGCCACCTCGACGCCATGCTCGCTCTGTGCGAGACCGTCGAGTGCCGCCGGGTCCAGCTCCTCGCCTATTTCGGCGAGCAGAGCGCCCCGTGCGGCAACTGCGACACCTGCCTCGCCCCGCCGGAGTCCTGGGACGGCACGGTGGCCGCCCAGAAGCTCCTGTCGACCGTCTTCCGCCTGCACCGCGAGCGCAACCAGAAGTTCGGCGCCGGCCAGTGCATCGACATCCTGCTCGGCAAGAAGACCGACAAGGTCGTCCAGTGGCACCACGACGAGCTGACCGTCTTCGGCATCGGCGCCGACCTCCGCGAGGCCGAGTGGCGTGCCGTCATCCGCCAGCTCCTGGCCCAGGGCCTGCTGGCGGTCGAGGGCGACTACGGCACGCTGGTCCTCACCGATGCCAGCGGCGAGGTCCTCGGCCGCCGCCGCCAGGTCATGCTCCGCCGCGAGCCCGACCGCCCGGTCTCCCCGTCGAAGGCCGCGCGGGCCGCCAAGTCCCGCGCCGACGCCCCCGACCTCTCCCCCGAGGCCGCCGCGCTGTTCGAGCGGCTGCGCGCCTGGCGCGCGGCCACGGCCAAGGAGCAGAGCGTCCCGGCGTATGTCATCTTCCACGACGCCACGCTGCGCCAGATCGCCGCCGAGGCGCCCCGCACGCTGCCCGCGCTGGCCACGGTGAACGGCGTGGGCGAGAACAAGCTGGCCAAGTTCGGCCAGCAGATCCTCGACACGATCGCCGACGCCACGCCCTGACCGCCGCCACGGCACGCTCCAACCCGCGGCCGCGGTCGAGGTCCGGGCGGGATCGTGCCAGGCCGGAGGCGACATCGTGCGGGATCGTGCGGGCGGGATGGCGCCAGGCCGCACCGGGCCGGGCTGGCGCCGGGGTCGGGGTCGGGGTCGGGGCGGGCCGCAAGCACGAGCCGGGCCGGTCGCGCGTGCGGGCCGGACGTGCCCGCGCGGTCAGGCGGGCGCGCGGCGCCGAGCCCCGACCCACAGCCACCGAGGGTGACAAACGGACAGAGCCCAGCAGGTGCGGCCATCACTTGCGAAGGCGCGGCACGTGGCGGCGGTACGCGCTCACCGTCGGGTCGGCCGTCAGCCAGAAGCGCCACGGGAGGTCGTGGGCGCTCGCCACGCCCACCCGGGGGCCGGAGCTCACCGACGCCGGGTCGAGCGGGGTCGGTGGCGGGGACAGCAGCAACGGGCCGGTGCCGTCGACCACCGAGGTGCCGTTGGCGTCCTTGCCGATGCCGAGGGCCTGGACCAGGCGGGCCGGGCCGCGGGCCAGCTCGCGGGCCGAGGCGCCGGACCGGCGCTGCGACGCGAGCTGCGCGCCGGCGACGACCTCGCCGGCGCGCAGCAGGACCGCGGCCGCCTCGCCCTCGGCGCCGCACACGATGTTGAGGCACCAGTGGACGCCGAAGATGAAGTAGACGTACGCGTGCCCCGCCGGGCCGAACATCACCCGCGTGCGGGGCGTCGGGCCACGGTGGGCGTGGGACGCGGGGTCCTCACCGGTGCCCGCGTACGCCTCGACCTCGGTCAGCCGGACCGTCACCCCGTTGGCGGACAGGTGCCACCCCAGCAGCGTCCGGGCGGTGTCGGCGATCGCGGCCGCGGGTGCGCGCATCCAGGGGTACTCCACCGGGCAATCCGATCACAGGCGAAGCTCGGTCCGCAGCGGGGCCAGGGCGTTGGACCAGGCGACGAGCTGGTCGAGGGTCGCCGTGAGCGCGTCGTACTGGTGCGCGCCCGGGGTCAGCGTCGTGAACTGCTCGAAGTCGGTGTAGAAGGACAGCGCGACCTGCGAGCGGACGGTCGCCAGCTGCAACTCGGCCGCGATGAGCCGCAGGTGCTCGACGGCCCGCGCGCCGCCGGCCACGCCGTAGCTCACGAAGCCGGCCGCCTTGTTGTTCCACTCGGCGTACAGGTAGTCCAGCGCGTTCTTCAGCACGCCGCTCGTCGAGTGGTTGTACTCCGGGGTCACGAACACGTAGCCGTCGAACGCCGCGACCGCGGCTGACCACGACCGGGTGTGCTCGTTCGCGTACTGCCCGGCCGACGCCGGGACCGGCTCGTCCAGGTGCGGCAGGGGGTAGTCGGCCAGGTCGACGATCTCGAACGTCGCGTCGGTGCGCTTCGAGGCCTCCGCGTGCACCCAGTCCGCGACCTGCCGGCTGTACCGGCCGGGGCGGACGCTGCCGACGACGATGGCGATGTCGGTCATGGGAATCGCTCCTCACTGAGGGTCCGGTGGTGCTTGACGAACCGGTGAGCGACGGCGCGATACTGCAAATTCCCTATCGGAATTACGCACTTTGAGGTAACCGGCCATGACCGAGACGTGCCAGGACGACGAGCTGCGCGCGGTGCTGCGCGGGCTGCTCACCACCATCGGCGACAAGTGGACGCTCGCCGTCGTCGCCACGCTCGTGGGCGGGGCGCAGCGGTTCACCGCGATCCAGCGGGAGACCGACGGCATCTCGCACCGGATGCTCGCCAAGACGCTGCGCGACCTGGAGCGCGACGGGCTCGTGTCGCGGACCGCGCACGCCGAGACCCCGCCGCGGGTGGAGTACGCGCTGACGCCGCTGGGCCGCACGCTGCTCGACCCGGTCGACGGGCTCATCCGCTGGGTGGACGAGCACGGCCAGGCCGTGCTGCGCAATCGCGCTACGGCCGGATGAGCGCCAGCCGGCGCACCATCGCGTCGACCGCCTCCTCCACCGGCGGCCACGGGAAGCCCGGCACGAACTGGCGCATCACCACGGCGCCGTGCAGCGACGTCCACAGGGCGGTCGCGTCGGTGAACGGGTCGGTGCTGGCGGAGCGGCCGGTCTTCACGCAGGCGGCGAGCGCGTCGACCATCACCATGAACGACTCGGTGCGCCGGCGCCATTCCGGTGGGAGGTCGGCGAGGCTCTGCGCCGAGGTGATCACCGGGCGGTCGGCGCGGCGGCGGCCGAAGAGGACGGTGTACCGCGCGGGCTCGTCGAACCCGAACCGGACGTAGGCCCGGCAGCCGGCGAGCAGCGACTCGACCGGATCGTCGATCTCGGCGACGGTGTCGAGGACCAGCCGGCGGAGGCGCTCGTACGCGATGTCGAGCACGGCGTCGAGGATCGCCTCGCGGTCGGCGAAGTGCGCGTAGATCGACGGCGCGGCGATGCCGGCCTCGCGGGCGACCGAGCGCAGCGTGAGCGCATCCTCGTTGCCCTCGCGCTCCAGGATCCGCTCGGCCGCGGCGACGATCTCGTCGCGCAGCAGGCCGCCCTCACCACGACGGTTGCGGGTGCGGCCACCGCTGGCCGCACCCGGCGAGTCCGCTGTCATGCCATTCATCATGCCGTGCTGGCGGCGAGGGAAGCCTCGACGGGCGAGGGAGCCGGGACCGCAGCGGCGACCCGCGGGCGGACCAGGATGACCACCAGCGCCATCGCGAACGCGATCCCCGCCGCCACCAGCGCCCCGCGGTCCATCGCCGAGGTGAACGCCGCGTCCGCCGTCGACAGCACCCGCTCCGCCGCCGGCGCCGGGAGCTGTGCCGCCACCGCGTGGGCGGTCGGCAGGTCGGTGCCGGCCGGCCCGAGATCGGTACCGACGCCGGACCGGTAGGCCGAGGAGACGACCGTGCCGAGGACCGCGATGCCGAGCACCCCGCCGAGCTCCCGGATGACGCTGTTCAGCGCGCTCGCCATCGAGGTGAACTGCACCGGCACCGAGCCCGAGATCTGCAGGCTGGCCGGCGCCATCATCATCCCCATGCCGAGGCCGATCACGCCGGTACCGATGGCGATCTTCCAGAACGGCGTCGCGACCCCGGTGGTGGCCAGGTCCAGCAGGCCGGCCGTGGCCAGCAGCAGGCCGGCGGCGAGGGTGGCCCGCACGCCGATGCGGGCCGACAGCGGCGCCGACGTCGCCGAGGTGAGCGCCACGGCCACCGCGAACGGCATCGCGCCCAGGCCGGCGACCAGCGGGGTGAAGCCGTGGACGAGCTGGAGGTACTGCGACAGCTCGAACAGCGTCCCGAAGAGCACGAAGAAAACCACGGAGAGCGACAGCGCCGCGACGAGGAAGGTACGGTTGGCGAACAGGTCGAGCCGGACCAGCGGCGCGGCGGCGCGGCGCTGCCAGAGCACGAACCCGGCGGCGAGCCCGGCGGCCACCGCGAGCTCCCCCAGTGTCAGGGCGTCGGTCCAGCCCCGCGACGGCGCCTGGATGACGGCGTCGACCAGGGCGGCCACGGCCGCGGTGGAGAGCAGCGCCCCGAGGACGTCGAGCCGGCCGCTCGACACGGCGGGCACCGCGGGCACGAGGTACAGCACCGCGACGAGGGCCGCCGCGACCAGCGGCACGTTGATCCAGAACGCGCTGCTCCACGAGTAGTGCTCGAGCAGGGCACCGCCGGTGACCGGGCCGATGAGCACGCCGATGCCGGCGGCGGCCGACCAGGCACCGAACGCCTTCGGGCGCTCGGCCGGCGGGAAGATCCGGGTGATGATCGCCAGCGTCGCCGGCATGACGAACGCGGCGCCGAGGCCCATCACCGCGCGCCAGGCGATGAGCTGCCCGGGCGAGTCGGACAGCGCCGCGATCGCGGAGCCGCCGCCGAAGACCGCCAGGCCGCCGATGAGGGCCCGGCGCGAGCCGATCCGGGCGCCGATGGTGCCGGCGAGGATCAGCGCCGAGGCGAAGACCAGCGTGTACGCGTCGGTGATCCACTGCAGGTCGGCGGTGCCGGCGCGCAGGGCGTGGGCCAGGGACGGCAGGGCGGTGTTGAGGACGGAGTTGTCGAGGGTGACGGCGACGAGCGTCAGGCTCAGCACCGCCAGCGCGGCCCACCTGCGCGGGTACTCGGACATGACCGGGGCTCCTTACGGGCGTGTATTTACGCCCGTAAGGTTAGACCCGTCAGCTAACGCGTGTAAAGTCAGCCGAGCTCGATCCACGACGTGGCCGTCGTCACCTCCTCCAGCAGCTCCGGCACCGGCGTCACGCCGATCCCCGGGCCGGTCGGCACGGCCACGTGCCCGCCGTCGAGGACGAACGGGGTGGTGATGTCGCGGGTGTAGTACCGGGCGGAGGCGGAGGTGTCGCCGGGCAGCGTGAACCCGGGCAGCGCGGCGAGCGCGACGTTGGCGGCCCGGCCCAGCCCGGTCTCGAGCATCCCGCCGGCCCAGACCGGCACCCCGGCCGCGGCGCAGACGTCGTGGATGCGGCGGGCCTCCAGGTAGCCGCCGACCCGGCCGGGCTTCACGTTCACCACCGAGCAGGCGCCGAGCGCGATCGCGTCGGCCGCCGCGCGGGCCGAGGTGATCGACTCGTCGAGGCAGACCGGCGTGCGCACGACCTTGGCCAGCTCGGCGTGGCCGCGGATGTCGTCCTCGTCGAGCGGCTGCTCGATGAGCAGCAGGTCGAACGGGTCCAGCCGGGCGAGGTGGCGGGCGTCGCGCAGCGTGTACGCGGTGTTGGCGTCGACCTGCAGCAGCACCGCGTCGCCGAAGCGCTCGCGGACCGCCCGCACCGGCTCGACGTCCCAGCCCGGCTCGATCTTCAGCTTGATCCGCAGGTACCCCGCGTCGAGGTAGCCGGCGACCGCGTCGAGCAGCTCGCCGATCGAGTCCATGATGCCGACCGACACCCCGGCCGGGACGCGGTCCTTGACCGCCCCGAGGTACGTGCCGAGCGGCATCCCGGCCGCCCGCAGCTGGGCGTCGAGGACCGCGGTCAGCACGGCGGCCTTCGCCATCGGGTGGCCCTTGAAGCGGGCGAACCGCGCCTCGAGGATGTGCGCGTCGACGTCACCGGCGCCGATGACCGGGGCGAGATACCGCCGGATCACCTCGGCCGCACCGTCGACGTACTCGGCGGAGTAGAGCGGCGCCGCCATCGCGACGCACTCGCCCCACCCCTCGGCGTCGGTGGCGACCGCGCGCACCAGCAGCACGTCACGCTCCCGTTCGACCCCGAACGACGTGCGGAACGGCGCGACGAGCGGCATCGCGATGCGCCGCAGCTCCAGCCCGTTGAGTTTCACGACGGCCTCCGTAACAGGTAGCGCCCGTCGCGGGTGATGCCCTCGACGCGCCAGCCGCCGGCCAGCCGGTCGGCGAGCGCCGCGCGGACGGCATGCCGCCAGCGCAGCGCCAGCCCCGGGTCGTGCCCGCGCAGGGCCTCGACATCCTCCGGTACCGCCACCGAGATCTCCTCCTCGTCCATTGTGGATTCGACCGGTCCGCCGTCCGGACCGGCCGCCACCGCCGCCACCGCCCGCCCCGCGTCGACCTCGGCCGGTGACCCGTTCGCCGCGGCCACCACGTGGGGCGCGTCGAGGCGCCACTCCACGTAGAGGCGGTCGCTCAGGTCGCCGCGGTTGATGCCGTCGGTCATCACCCCGTAGAACTCCGGCAGGTAGCCGGTCACGGTCACACCGAGCTTCTGCAGGTTGAAGTACGCGTTGCGGAGGATGAGCGGATCGTACGTCCAGTGCACCTCGGCCACGCCGCGTTCCAGCGTCCAGGCGCGCTGATGCTGCTTGAGGGCGAAGCCGACGCCCTTGCCCAGCCGGCCCGGCGTCACCCCGGCGACGAACGAGTGCAGGTGTGCCCGGCCGTGCCGGAACCCGAAGAACCCCGTCGCCGCGCCGATGAGCTGGCCGTCGCGGTAGGCGCCGGCGACGTACTCGCCGGCGTGCGCGTAGGTGCGCAGCAGCGACGGCGCCGCGATCTCGGCCGGGTGGTCGGCCCGCCAGACCTGCTGCAGCAGCGCGGACGCCGCCTCGCACTCGTCCGGCGTGAACAGCTCGGCGACGATGACCCCGGCCCGCGCGGCGGCCTCGGCCGCGGCCTCCCGGGCGCTCATCGGCCGATCGCGCCGGCGAGCACGCTCACCAGGGCGGCCCGGTCCGGCAGGCTGGACAGCTCGATCCACTCGCCCTCGGCGTGGGCGTTGCCGCCGACCGCGCCGAGCCCGTCGAGCGTCGGCACGCCGATGCCGGCGGTGAGGTTGCCGTCGGAGCCGCCGCCGACCGCCTCGCCGACCAGCGGCGGCAGGCCCTGGCCGGCGGCCAGGCCCTGGGCGAGCGCGAACAGCGCGGCCGAGGCCGAGTCGGGCATGGCCGGCCGGGCCGGGCCGACCTCGACGTGCACCTCGGCGCCCGGCAGCACCGGGGTCAGCCGCCGTAACGCGGCGTCGACCCGGGCCAGCTCATCCGGGTCGAAGGAGCGCGCGTCGACGCTGACCCGGGCCGACGCGGGCACGGTGTTGCTGGTGGTGCCGGCGGTGGCGTCGGTCGGGGTGACGGTCGTGGTGCGCTCGGCGTCGCCGAGGGCAGCGATGCGGATGATCTGGTGGGCCAGCTCGACGCCGGCGTTGACGCCGAGGTGCGGGGCGATGCCGGCGTGCGCGGCCCGGCCGGCGACCCGCACGGTGTAGTGGGCGATCCCCTTGCGGGCCAGCTTGAGCCGCCCGCCGGCGCTGCCCTCCAGCACCAGCGCGCCGGCCGCGCCGCGGGCGGTGTCCTCGATGAGCGCCGTCGAGGTCGGCGAGCCGATCTCCTCGTCGCTGTTGGCCAGCACCGTGATCCCGTCGAGGTCGCCGCCGAGCGCGGCGAGGGCGTGGAACAGCATGACCAGGCCGGCCTTCATGTCCACCACGCCCGGCCCGGTGGCCCGGTCACCCTCGGCGGTGAACGGCCAGCGGGCCAGCGTGCCGATCGGCCAGACGGTGTCGAAGTGGCCGATGAGCACGACGCGGGGCGTGCCGGACCCGAACCGCCAGCGCAGGTGCGGCCGGCCGCCGACCACGAGCCGCTCGGGCGCCTCCCCGGTGCACCGCCGCCCCAGCTCGGCCACCACGTCGGCGCAGCGGGCGAGGGCGTCGACGTCGGCGGAGGGCGACTCGACGTGGACCAGCTCGGCGAGGTCGTCCAGCATCACCGGGGCAGCGGACCGCAGCTTCCGCAAGGCGCTCATAGTGCCACCGTAGCCGTTGGGTAGTGTCGTTCCAGTGTCACGCGACTCCCCGGCGGGCCGGCCGGTGGTCCGGCCGACGGCGTGCGGCCCACCGGTCGAGGGCTCGCCGCCGGGCTCAATCGTCGAGGCGCACACCGCCCGGCTCTCGCGCGACGGGCCCTACCGCGACCCGTCCGCGCCGGAGCGGGCGAAGGCGCGCGCCGCCGTCCGGCTGCTGCTCGACCGGCCCGACGACCGGGCGGCCGTCGACGCGGCGTTCGGCGCGCTGGGCTACCCGGCGTCCGCGGGCACCGACCCGGCGACGGGCCGGCCCTACCGCATGTTCGCCATGAGCCCGACCGAGGAGCCGGCCTGGGGGCTCCTCCTCGTCGACCGGTCGGCGCCGCCGAGCGTCGTCGTCGAGGTACCGCATCCGGGCTTCGACACCAACACCGACAAGCTCGGCGTGGCCGTGCACCGCCTCGTCCCCGGGGCCGTCCTGCTGGTCGCCGGCGCGCACCGCGCCGCCCAGGGCGGCGCGGCCGACGTGGCGCACAACAGCGGCTCGATGTTCCACACGCTGGCCACGGCGTTCGCCGGGCGCGGCCTGCCGCAGGTCCAGCTGCACGGCTTCGCCGACCGGAACCTGCCCGAGGCGCAGGTCGTCGTGTCGACCGGCGCGGGCGCGCCGGGCCGGCTGGCCCGCGACCTGGCGAGCGGCCTGGAGGCCGGCACCGGCCTGGTCGTCCGCCGGGCCTGGGACCAGCGCTGCGGCCGGCTGGAGGGCGCCGGGAACGAGCAGGGCAAGGCCGCGGCCGCCGTCGGCGCCCAGTTCATCCACCTGGAGCTCGGCTGGGTGATCCGCCGCGACCCGCGCCAGCGCGCCGCCGTCGCCCGCGCCCTGGGGCGGCTGCTGACCGCCTAGTTGGACGCGGCGGGCGGATCACCGATCGGTCACCGTGCGGCGTAGTGCAGGATCACGTTGTGCACGTGCTGGGTCTTCTCGACCCCGCGCAGCTCGACCTCGTAGGTGTGCGTGCCGACGTGGACGGCGATCGATCCGCTGCTGAAGAAGCTGCCGGCCCACGACTTGTTGCTCACCACGGACACGGCGGTGACCTTGCCGTAGGGGATCGACGTGATGGCGACCCGTTTGCCCACGAACGACCGGTCCTGCAGGATCACCCGCTTGTCGGTGAGCCCGATGAAGCCGGTGCCCACCCCGACCGCGTCGTAGACCGCGATGACGCTCTCGCCGGGCAGCAGCCCGGACACGATCTGCTCGTACTGTTCCCGCCGGTCGTACTTCACCTGCTGTGCCATGCCTCCAACCTAAGCGGAAGCCGCAACCGCAGTCATGTTCCGGCGACCGTCCGACCCGCACGCCGCGGCGTGGCGCGCCGTCAATGGACCCCTCGGCCGATGGTGTGGCGGCCATGGGTCATGCTGGATGGCGTAGACCACCCCGAGGAGGAACGCAGTGCCGATCCTGTTCCGCAAGGCGATGCGAATCGGCCCGCTGGTGCTGAACTTCACCCCGAAGGGGTTCTCCTCGTGGGGGCTGAAGATCGGCCGCTGGTCGTGGAACTCCCGCACCCGCGCCCACCGCTACGACCTGCCCGGCCCGTTCTCGTGGCGCAGCAAGGGCAAGCGGAGCTGACCCGCCCGCCCCTGCCGCCGGTGCCTCAGAGCCGGTAGAAGTCGGTGTAGTGGTTCGGCGAGTACCAGGTGGCGCCCGTGCTGCGGTTGACGATGATGCGCTTGGCGTCGCGGGCGGCCCCCTGGTTGCGGGGGATCACGTCGTACTCGTAGTAGGTCGCGTTCGCCGGGAGCTCGGCCTCCCGGTTGTAGTAGCGGCCGCCCGCGAAGTTGTACTTGCCGGCCGGCCACTGGTACCAGGCGCGGGTCGTCGGGAAGCCGAGGCTGCTCCAGCCGGAGCGGGCGGCCCGCGCGTCGGCGCAGCCGGAGATGTTGCACGAGGAGAAGACCGACGCCTGGGCGGCGTCGACGGTCGAGGGGGCCACCACGGCGGGGCCGGCGATCAGGCCGGCGACCAGCACGGCGGCGAGGGTCAGCCTTGACAGCAGACGGGTCACGCATGCCTCCAAGAGGATCGGGGAGCCTCAATCCTCTTGGAAATACATCGACGCATGGAAGATTATTAGTTAACAGGTACCGCCGCGATATGTAACGTCGCGACCGGCAGCCGGCGCGGGTCGACGCTCCACCCCTTCGCCCGGGCGAAGACGTCCTGCTCGTCGACCAGGTCGTCCTCGGTGCCGCGGAACACGTCGGAGAGGTCGCCGTCGACGGCCCGCTCCCAGCGGTGCGTCAGGGTGCCGCGGTGCGTGGCGAAATACTGCACCTCGGTCGACAGCTTGGCCGACAGGCCCGCGGCCGGGTGCTCGCCGAAGAGCCAGCGACCGGCGACCAGCACCCAGCCCTCGATCGGCCCGGTGACGATGACGCGGTCGTCCGTGAAGTGGGCCAGGTCGAGACCGGCCCGCACGTCGACCTCACCCAGGTCACGCAGGCCCAACCCGGCCATGACCGGCTCGGGGTCGTCCGCCCGCACCGCCAGCCAGCTCATCTTCGGGCCGAAGCCTGCCGTCGTCACCCCTCGAACATAGCGCTTGACACCCGGGTTCCTCGGTTGCATGGTTAGTTACATGAGTAACGAACCGATGAACCAGGGCGACTGATGGACGACGGGCGGCCGATCTTCCTGCAGATCGCGGAGCAGATCGAGAACTCGATCATCGACGGCAGCCTGCCCGAGGAGACGCAGGTCCCGTCGACGAACGAGCTGGCCGCCTTCCACCGCATCAACCCCGCGACCGCCGCGAAGGGCGTCAACCAGCTCGTCGACAACGGCGTGCTCCACAAGAAGCGAGGCATCGGCATGTTCGTCTCCCCCGGCGCGCAGGCCAAGCTCCGGCAGCGCCGCCGCGACCAGTTCTCCGAGCAGTTCCTGCAGCCCCTGCTGGCCGAGGCCGCCAAGCTCGGCATCCACCCGACCGAACTGAAGTCGATGATCGACCGCTACGAGGAGAACCGATGAGCACGATCGTGACGGTGAGCGGCCTCTCGAAGCGGTTCCGGGACGTGACCGCGCTCGACGACGTCAGCTTCTCCCTGCGACGCAACGGGGTCTACGGCCTGCTCGGCCGCAACGGCGCCGGCAAGACGACCCTCATGCAGATCCTGACGGGGCAGCAGTTCGCGACCCGCGGCAGCGTCGAGGTCTTCGGCGCGTCGCCGGTCGAGAACCCGGCCGTGCTGCGGCAGGTCGCCTTCGTGAAGGAGAGCCAGAAGTACCCCGACACGTACCGCGTCCGCGACGCGCTCCTCGCCGGCCGGCTGATGTTCGCCGACTGGGACGAGCGGTTCGCGCGCGAGCTCGTCCACGACTTCCAGCTGCCGCTGCGCCGGCCGGTGAAGAAGCTGTCCCGCGGCATGCTGTCGGCCCTGGGCGTCACCATCGGGCTGGCGTCCCGCGCGCCGCTGACCTTCTTCGACGAGCCGTACCTCGGGCTCGACGCCGTCTCGCGCCAGCTCTTCTACGACCGGCTGCTCGCCGACTACGCGGAGTTCCCGCGCACGGTCGTGCTGTCCACCCACCTCATCGACGAGGTCGCCGACCTCATCGAGCACGTGCTGCTCATCGAGCGCGGCCGGATCGTCCTCGACGAGGACGCCGAGACCCTGCGCGGCCAGGTCGTCACGCTGACCGGCCCGGCGCCGGCGGTCGACGCCCTCACCGCCAACACCGACGAGCTGCACCGGGAGCGGCTCGGCGGCCTGACCCGCGCGACGGTGCGCGGCCGGGTCGAGGCCGGCGACGCGCGGGCCGCCGGGGTCGAGCTGCAGCCGGTCTCGCTGCAGCAGCTGGTCGTCCGGATCACGAGGAAGGAACCCACGTCATGAACCGCATCCTCGCCATCGCCCGCCTGCAGGCGCTGGGCCGCCGCGACGGCCTGCTCTGGCCGCTGGTCATCGCCGCCATCGCGTTCGCCGTCAACCTGCTGGTCTTCGCCGCGATCGGCGACGAGGCCCTCGACGGCGAGCCGATCACCGGCGGGCTGGCCAGCGTCTACATCGCGTCGCTCGCGTTCGGGGCGGTCGCGGTCAGCCAGCAGTTCCCGTTCGCGCTCGGCATGAGCGTCACCCGACGCGAGTTCGCGACGGGGCTCGGGCTGTTCCTGTTCGGCCAGGCCGTGCTGTACAGCGTGATCCTGACCGTCTGCCAGGCGATCGAGCACGCGACCGACGGCTGGGGCATGCGGCTGCGGTTCTTCGGCCTCGGGATCATCGACGAGGTCGGCGTGCCCGCACAGCTGGCCGCCTACGGCCTGCCCATGCTCGCCATGTCCCTCATCGGGGTCACGCTCGGCGCCATCCACATCCGCTGGAAGGTCAACGGCGTGTTCGCCACGACGGCCGGGCTGCTCCTGGTGCTGGGCGGGCTGGCGGCGCTGCTGACCTGGACGCGCAGCTGGCCCGCCATCGGGCGGTGGCTGATCGACCAGTCGGTGCTGACGCTCTTCGGGCTGCTGCCGCTGGGCCTGGCCGTGGTGCTGGCGCTGGCGTCGTGGGCCACGCTGCGGCGGGCGACGGCCTGACCGGTTTTGTCGTACACCCGTTCTACGGTGTCGGCCATGTTCCTTCGATGGCTGTCACGGCGTCAGGATGAGCTTGCCCGTGGTGTGGCCCGCCTCGCCGGCGCGGTGGGCCTCGGCCGCCTCGGCCAGCGGGAAGACCCGGTCGACATGCACCCGCAGCCGGCCCTCGACGACCAGCGCGGCGAGGGTCTCCAGCCCGGCCCGGTCGGGCTCGGCGAGCAGGAAGACACCCCCGGCGTCGGTGGCGGCCTGCGCGTCGACGCCGTTGAGCGCGACGAGCAGGCCCTCCGGGCGCAGCATCCTGGCCAGGTCGGGCACCTGGCCGGCGACGGTGGCGACGGCCACGTCGATCCCGGTGACGGCGGACAGGTCCTCGGTGCGGTAGTCGAGGACCTCGTCGGCGCCGAGCGACCGGACGAAGTCGTGCTTCGGGGCCGAGGCGGTGGCGATGACGTGGGCGCCGCGAACCTTCGCGATCTGCACGGCGAGGTGGCCGACGCCGCCGGCCGCGGCCGGGACGAAGACCCGCTGGCCGGGCAGCACGGCGGCGGTCTCGACGAGGACCTGCCAGGCGGTGAGGCCGGCCAGCGCCAGGCCGCCGGCCTCGACGTGGGTCAGCCCGTCGGGCTTGCGGGCGAACTGGCGGGCCGGCCCGGTGACGAACTCGGCGTAGGCGGCCGCCTCCTTGGGGAAGCGGGTCATGCCGAAGACCTCGTCACCGACGGCGAAGCGGGTCACGCCGGGGCCGGTGGCGGCGACGACGCCGGAGACCTCCCAGCCGACGGTGAACGGCGGGGTGCCGAGCACCCCGCCGGACGTGCGCACCTTCCAGTCGACCGGGTTGACCCCGATGCCGTGCACCTCGACGAGGATCTCGGTCGGGCCCGGCACCGGCACCTCGGTCTCGACCAGCCGGAGCACCGACGGGCCGCCGAGGACGTCCTGCGTGATCTTCCGCACGGCGTCAGGCTACGCCGGCAGGACGGGCTCCGCGGACCAGTCGCGCCACCGGTCGAGCTTGTCGGAGGCGACCGCGAGCTGGTCGGCGACCGGGCGCGGGCCGGTCGAGCCGGGCGTGACGCGGGCCGCGAGCGCGCCCGGCACCGAGAACACCTCACGGACCGCGGGGGTCAGGTGCGGGCTGACCGCGGCGAGGTCGTCGTCCGACACCTCGTCGAGGCCGACGTCGCGGGCCGCGCAGATGACGACGAGCTTGCCGGTGATCTCGTGCGCCTCGCGGAACGGCACACCCTGGCGCACCAGCCACTCGGCGACCTCGGTGGCCAGGGTGTAGCCGACCGGGGCCTGCGCGGCCAGCCGGTCCACCCGCACCGTCATCGTGGAGATCATGCCGGCCAGCGCGGGCAGCACCAGCTCCAGCGTGTCGACCGCGTCGAAGACGGGCTCCTTGTCCTCCTGCAGGTCACGGTCGTAGGCGAGGGCGAGGCCCTTGAGCATGGTCAGCACGCCGGTGAGGTGGCCGACGAGCCGGCCCGACTTGCCGCGGGCGAGCTCGGCGATGTCCGGGTTCTTCTTCTGCGGCATGATCGACGAGCCGGTCGCGAAGGCGTCGTCGAGCTGCACCCAGCCGAAGGCCGGCGTCGTCCACAGCACGACCTCCTCGCCCAGGCGCGACAGGTGCACGCCGGTGAGGGCCGCGACGAAGAGGAACTCGGCGACGAAGTCACGGTCGGCGACGGCGTCGATCGAGTTCGGCGCGGCGGAGGTGAAGCCGAGCTCCTTGGCGACCTGGGTCGGGTCCAGCGGCAGCGACGAGCCGGCCAGCGCGCCGGCGCCGAGCGGGCTCACCGCGGCCCGGGCGTCCCAGTCGCGGAGCCGGTCGAGGTCGCGCAGCAGCGCCTGCACGTGGGCGAGCAGCTGGTGGCCGAAGGCGATCGGCTGGGCCGGCTGCAGGTGGGTGAAGCCCGGCGCGGGCGTGTCGACGTGGCGGGCCGCCTGCTCGACCAGTGCGTCGGCGAGCTCGACGATCCGGGCGGCGACGCCGCGGGCGTGGTCACGCAGGTAGAGGCGCAGGTCCGTGGCGACCTGGTCGTTGCGCGAGCGGCCGGCGCGCAGCTTGCCGCCGAGCGTGCCGAGCCGCTCCAGCAGCCCGCGTTCCAGCGCGGTGTGGACGTCCTCGTCGTCGACGGTCGGGCGGAACTCGCCGGCCGCGCACGCCGACTCCAGGTCGTCGAGCGCGGCGAGCATCCGGCCCAGCTCCTCCGCGTCGAGCAGGCCGGCGCGGGCGAGCACCCGGGCGTGGGCGCGGGAGCCGGCGATGTCGTAGGGCGCGAGCCGCCAGTCGAACTGCACGCTCACCGACAGCCGGGCCAGCGCCTCGGCGGGCCCGCCGGCGAACCGGCCGCCCCACAGGCGGGTCGGCGTATCAGAGGTCACCACGAAGTCCATCCTTCCACACGGACGACGAGCGCCGATCTTGGCGTTGCGGTCGCGGACCGCCACGTGCCGATCGGCGCGGGGAACGGTCGCGCGTCAGCCCAGCCGGCGGTCCCGGTCGGCGGCGAGCCGCGACGGGAGGCCCCACAGCTCGACGAAGCCCCGCGCGAGGGACTGGTCGAACGTGTCGCCCGAGTCGTAGGTGGCCAGGCCGAAGTCGTAGAGGCTCGCCTCGGAGCGGCGGCCGGTCACCACGGCCTTGCCGCCGTGCAGGACCAGCCGGACCTCGCCCGACACGTGCCGCTGCGTCTCGTCGACGAACGCGTCGAGAGCCTGCCGCAGTGGCGAGAACCACAGCCCGTCGTAGACGAGCTCGGCCCAGCGCTGGTCGACGGAGCGCTTGAAGCGGGCGACGTCCCGCTCGACGGTGACGTTCTCCAGCTCCTGGTGGGCGGTGATCAGCGCGATCGCGCCCGGCGCCTCGTAGACCTCGCGGCTCTTGATGCCGACGAGCCGGTCCTCGACCAAGTCCAGGCGGCCGACGCCGTGCTCGCCCGCGCGGCGGTTGAGCTCCCGGATCGCCTGCAGCGGGGTCACCGTCTCGCCGTCGAGCGCGACCGGCACCCCCTGGTCGAACGTGATGACGACCGTGTCGGGGTCGCGCGGCAGGCCCGGGTCCTGCGTGTACGAGTACAGCTCGGCGATCGGCGCGTTCCAGATGTCCTCCAGGAAGCCGGTCTCGACGGCGCGGCCCCACAGGTTCTGGTCGATCGAGTAGGGCGACCGGTGCGTCACGCCGACCGGCAGGCCCCGCTCCTGGGCGTAGGCGACGGCCTTGTCCCGCGTCCAGCCCGAGTCGCGGACCGGGGCGATCACCCGCAGCCAGGGCGCCAGCGCGCCGATGCCGACCTCGAAGCGGACCTGGTCGTTGCCCTTGCCGGTGCAGCCGTGGGCGACGTGCGTCGCGTCGTGCCGCAGCGCCGCGTCGACGAGGTGCCTCACGATGAGCGGGCGCGACAGCGCCGACACGACCGGGTAGCGGTCCATGTAGCGGGCGTTGGCCCGCAGCGCCGGCATGCAGAAGCCGGCGGCGAACTCCTCCCTGGCGTCGACGACCTCGGCCGCGACCGCGCCGCAGTCGAGGGCCCGCTGCCGGACGACGGCCAGGTCCTCGCCGCCCTGACCCACGTCGACGGTCACGGCGACCACCTCGGCGCCGGTCTGCTCGGCGATCCAGCCGATCGCGACCGACGTGTCCAGGCCACCGGAGTAGGCCAGGACGACCCGGTCGGTCATTTCGGCGTTCCTTCCAGATGCTCGTCGCCGGGCTGGCCCCAGGCCGTGAGCTTCGCGGCCAGCAGCTCGCCGGCCGACGGATGCCGGGTGGGGTCCGGCGCCTCGCGGGCAACGACGAGGATCGTGTCGTCGCCGGCGATCGTGCCCACGATGTCGGGCAGGCCGGTCCGGTCGATGGCGCTGGCCAGGAACTGCGCGGCCCCCGGCGGGGTGCGCAGCACGACGAGGTTGCCGGAGCAGTCGACGCCGGTGAGCAGCTCCCGCAGCAGCCGGATCAGCCGCGTCGGGGGCTCCTCGGCCGGGCGCAGGACGCGCTCGCCGTCCTCCGGGATGAGGTACGCGCCGCGGACCTTCACCGCCCGCAGCTCCTCCAGGTCGCGCGACAGCGTGGCCTGGGTGACCTGGATGCCGTCGCTCGCGAGCAGCTCGGCCAGCTCGGTCTGCGAGCGCACGGCCGAACCCCGGATCAGCGCCGAGATGCGGTCGTGCCGGGCGGCCTTGGTGGTCGGCGAGCTCATCCCGCCGCCCGGCTTCCCGGCCCGCTCACGAGTGCTCCAGCAGCCAGGCCAGCAGCGCCTTCTGTGCGTGCAGGCGGTTCTCCGCCTCGTCCCAGACCGCGCTCTGCGGGCCGTCGATCACGTCGTCGGTGATCTCGTCGCCGCGGTGCGCCGGCAGGCAGTGCAGCACGATCGCACCGGGCTTGGCGTTCACCAGCAGCGCGTCGTTGATCTGGAACGGGCGGAAGGGCGTGACCCGGTCCAGCCCGTCAGCCTCCTGGCCCATCGACGTCCACGTGTCGGTGGCGACCACGTCCGCGTCCTTGACCGCCTCCGCCGGGTCGGTGACGACCTCGACGACGCCGCGCCGGCGGGCCGCCTCCAGTACCTCCGGGGCGGGCTCGAAGCCGGCCGGGCCGGACAGCCGCACCCGCATCCCGGCCGTCACGCCGGCCAGGGCGTAGGAGTGGGCCATGTTGTTCGCGGTGTCGCCGAGGTAGGCGAGCGTGCGCCCCTCGGTGCCGCCCAGCCGCTCCCGCACGGTCTGCAGGTCGGCGAGCAGCTGGCAGGGGTGGAAGCCGTCGGTGAGCGCGTTGACGACCGGCACCGTCGCGTGCTCGGCGAGCTCACGGACGCGGGCGTCCACGTTCGACCGGATCACGATCGCGTCGACGTAGCGCGACAGCACCCGGGCCGCATCGCCGATCGCCTCGCCGCGGCCGAAGTGGGTCGACAGCGCGTCGATGATGATCGGGGTGCCGCCGAGCTCGGCGATGCCGGTCTCGAACGAGACGCGGGTCCGCAGCGACTGCTTCTCGAAGATGACGGCGACGGACCGTGGGCCCGCCAGGGGGCGAAAGCCGAAACGGTCCGCCTTCATCGCGGCGGCGAGGTCGAGCACCTCCCGCTGCTCGGCCGCGGTCAGGTCGTCGTCCCGGAGGAGATGCCTGGTCATGCGCCCTCCGCTTCGCTCCGGTCGCATGCCTTCCAAACTGAGCCCATGACGCCTTCCACTCCGAGCCTATGTTGACCGGCCCCTCCGCCGCGCTCCGGACCGGTCATGCGCCCTTCGCTGCGCTCCGGACCGGTCATGACGGCTGCACGGCGTCGAGCGACGGGCCGAGCGCGGCCAGGAACGCGTCCGCCTGCTCGTCGGTGAGGATCAGCGGCGGGGCGATCCGCAGCACGTCCGGCTGGGCCGCCTGCGCGAGGAAGCCCCTGTCCCGCAGCACGGCGGCGAGCGCGCCGGCCGCCGGGCCGCGCAGCGTGATGCCGAGCAGCAGGCCGGCGCCCCGCACCCCGGTGACGAGCGGGTGGCCGAGCGCCTCGACGCCGCGGCGGATCCGCTCGCTGAGCTGCTTGACGTGGTCGAGCAGCTGCTCCGACTCGATCGTGTCGATGACGGCGAGGCCGGCCGCGCAGCACACCGGGTTGCCACCGAAGGTCGAGGCGTGCATGCCCGGGCCGAGCAGGGTCGCGGCGTCGTCGAAGGCGAGCAGCGCGCCGAGCGGCAGCCCGCCGCCGAGGCCCTTGGCGAGGGTCACCACGTCGGGGCGCACGCCCTCGGCCTGATGCGCGAACCAGTATCCGGTGCGACCGGTGCCGGTCTGCACCTCGTCGAGCGCGAGCAGCGCGCCGTGGCGGGCGGTGATCTCGCGGGCGGCGGTCAGGTACCCGACCGGCGGGACGACGACGCCCGACTCGCCCTGGATGGGCTCCAGCAGCACCATCGCGGTGTCGCCGTCGACGGCGGCATCGAGGGCGGCCACGTCGCCGTACGGGACGTGGACCACCTCGCCCGGCAGCGGGCGGAACGGGTCGGCCTTGGCCGGCTGGCCGGTCAGCGCCAGCGCGCCCATCGTCCGGCCGTGGAAACCGGCCTGGGCCGCCACGACCTTGGTGCGGCCGGTGCGGCGGGACAGCTTGAACGCCGCCTCGTTGGCCTCGGCGCCCGAGTTGCAGAAGAACACCGCGCCGGTGCGGCCGGCCAGCGACAGCAGCTTCTCGGCGAGCGCGACCGGCGGCGGCGACGCGTACAGGTTCGAGACATGACCCAGCGTCGAGATCTGCTGCGTCACCGCGGCCACGACGGCCGGGTGGGCGTGGCCCAGCAGGTTCACCGCGATGCCGCCGAGCAGGTCCAGGTAGGACCGGCCGGACTCGTCGACGACCACGGCGCCCGCGCCGCGCACCAGGCCCAGCTGCGGTGCGCCGTAGGTGTTCATGACCGACGCTTCGAACCGCTCAACGAGGCTCATGAGCTCACCACCATGGTCCCGAAACCCTCCGACGTGAACACTTCCAACAGCAACGAATGCGGCACCCGGCCGTCGACCACGTGGGCGGCGGGGACTCCGCCCTTGACCGCCCGCAGGCAGGCCTCCATCTTCGGCACCATCCCGGCCTCCAGCGTCGGCAGCAGGTCCGCCAGCTGGTCGGTGGTCAGTTGCGAGATGAGCGAATCGGGGTCCGGGTATCGCGCGTACAGGCCCTCGACGTCGGTCAGGACGACGAGCTTGCGCGCCTTGAGCGCCACTGCCAGCGCGCCGGCGGCCGTGTCGGCGTTGAGGTTGTGCAGCACCCCGTCGGCGTCGGGCGCGACCGTCGACACCACCGGGATCCGGCCGGCCGCGATGAGGTCGGCGACGGCGCCGACGTTCACGTGCTCGACGTCGCCGACCTGCCCGATGTCGACCGGGGCGCCGTCGACGATGGCCGGGCGGCGCACCGCGGTGAACAGGCCCGCGTCCTCGCCCGACATGCCGACCGCGTGCGGGCCGTGCTCGTTGATGAGCCCGACGAGCTCCCGGCCGACCTGCCCGACGAGCACCATCCGCACCACGTCGGCGGTCTCCGGCGTCGTCACGCGCAGGCCGCCCTTGAATTCGCTGGCGATGCCGAGCCGCTTGAGCATGGCCGAGATCTGCGGGCCGCCGCCGTGCACCACGACGGGCTTGATGCCCACGTGCCGCAGGAAGACCATGTCGGCCGCGAAGGCGCGCTTCAGCTCGTTGTCGACCATGGCGTTGCCGCCGTACTTCACGACGATCGTCGAGCCCGAGAAGCGCTCCAGCCAGGGCAGTGCCTCGATGAGCGTGTTGGCCTTGCCGAGCGCGATGCCGAGGTCCCGCACCCGCGCGCTCACGAGCTGTACGCCGAGTTCTCGTGGACGTAGCCCATCGACAGGTCGTTGGTCCACACCGTGGCCGCCGCGCCGCCCGCGTGCAGGTCGACCGACACGGTCACGGAGCGGTCGGTGAGGTCCACCTTGGTCCGGTCCTCCCCCGCGGCGCCGCCCTTGCAGATCCAGACGCCGTTGATGGCGACGTCGACCTCGTCCGGCTCGAACGCGGCCGCCGTCGTGCCGATCGCGGCCAGGATGCGCCCCCAGTTCGGGTCGTTGCCGAAGAACGCCGTCTTCACCAGGTTGTTGCGCGCGATCGACCGGCCGACCTCGACGGCGTCGTCCTCGCTCGCCGCGCCGCGGACCTCGATCGCGATCTCCTTCGTGGCGCCCTCGGCGTCGGCGACGAGCTGCAGCGCCAGGTCGACGCAGACCTCGGTGACCGCCGCGGTCAGCTCCTCCGGCGTCGGCTCGATCCCGGACGCGCCGCTCGCCATGAGCAGCACGGTGTCGTTCGTCGACATGCAGCCGTCGGAGTCGACCCGGTCGAAGCTGCGCCGGGTGGCCGCCCGCAGCGCACCGTCCAGCGTGGACGCGTCGGCGACCGCGTCGGTCGTCAGCACCACCAGCATCGTCGCCAGGCCCGGGGCCAGCATGCCGGCGCCCTTGGCCATCCCGCCCACGGTGAAGCCCTGTCCACTGTGGACCGCGGTCTTCGAGACGGTGTCGGTCGTCATGATGGCCGTGGCCGCGTCCGCGCCGCCGTCGCGGGACAGCCCGCGGGCCGCCGCGTCGACGCCGGACAGCAGCTTCGGCAGCGGCAGCCGCTCGCCGATCAGGCCGGTCGAGCAGACCGCCACGTCACCGGCGCCGACCGGGAAGCGCGACGCACGGCCGGACAGCACGGCCGCCGCGTGCTCGGCGGTGGCGTGCGTGTCCTGGAAGCCGGCCGGCCCCGTGCAGGCGTTGGCGCCGCCCGAGTTGAGCACGACCGCGCGCACGATCCCGGCCCGCAGGACCTGCTGGCTCCACAGGACCGGCGCGGCCTTGATCCGGTTGCCGGTGAACACCGCCGCCGCGGTGGTGTCGGGCCCGTCGTTGACCACCAGGGCCACGTCGAGGGCGTTGCTCGCCTTGATCCCGGCCGCGACGCCGGCGGCCCGGAAACCCTTCGGTGCCGTCACGCTCACGGTGCCACCCCGTCCACGGCGAGGCCGGCGGTCTCGGGCAGGCCGAGCATCAGGTTGGCGTTCTGCACCGCCTGCGCGGCCGCCCCCTTGCCCAGGTTGTCGATGGCGGACACGACGACGATCCGGCCGCTGTCGACGTCGATCGTCGCCTGCAGGTGCGCGGCGTTCGACCCGAACGTGGCGCTGGTGCGCGGCCACTCGCCGGGCGGGAGCACGTGGACGAACGGCTCGTCCGCGTACGCCGCGCGCAGCACCTCGGCCGGGTCGGCGTCGCCGGTCGGCCGGGCGGTGACCGTCGCCAGGATGCCCCGCGGCATCGGCGCCAGCACCGGCGTGAACGACAGCGTCCGCGCGCCGGTCGCCTGCTTGATCTCGGGGACGTGCTGGTGGGCGCCGACCTTGTACGGCGACAGGGAGCCTATGACCTCCGAGGCCAGCAGGTGCTGCTTGGCCGCCCGGCCCGCGCCGGTCGTGCCCGACGCGGCCACCACGACCACGTCCTCGGGGTCCGCGACGCCGGCCGCGATGAGCGGCGCGAGCGCGAGCGTCGTGCTGACGGCGTAGCACCCCGTGCTGGCCACCCGGCTCGCGGCCGCGATCAGCTCGCGCTGGCCCGGCAGCTCCGGCAGCCCGTAGGTCCAGGTGCCGGCGTGCTCTCCCGGGTAGTATCGGGACCAGGCCGCGGCGTCCTTGAGCCGGAAGTCGGCGCCGAGGTCGACGACCTTGACCGACTCCGGCAGCTGCGCGGCGACGGCCGCCGACTGCCCGTGCGGCAGCGCGAGGAAGACGAGGTCCACCCCGGCGAGCGCGGCGGGCTCGGTCTTGGCGAGCACGACGTCGCGGAACGATCGCACGTGCGGATGGACACTCCCGATCGTGGAGCCGGCCTGTGCATGCCCGGTGGCGACGGCCAGCTCGAGATGCGGATGCCCGGCGACGATGCGCAGCAGATCACCGCCCGCATACCCGGACGCACCCACCACAGCGACGCGTATTCCCATGCGCTCGACTGTATCTCTATGCATCCGTAGGTTTCAAGGAGATTGCGGCCAGGGTCACCCCGGCCGATGAGATTGCCACCTCCGCCTCCCATGCGGTCGGCCAGCCATTCACCCGCGGGCCACCCGCCGGCCGGCCGCAGAGCGGTTGCACACGCCATTCCATGACCAAGGGGCGCAGCTGGCGCTCGCACGGGGCCGTCCGCTTCCGCCCACACGTCCCGCACCATCCCAACACAGAGACGTTGGCCGATCCACCCTCATGTCGATCTCGAAAAACGAGGGTGGATCGACCAACGTCTTGGGCTGCGCCGCGCCTTCGACGGCCCGGACGCGGGTTCCGGCGGGCCGCCGCGCGTAGCAGCCCGCCGGCCGAAGATGGAGCGACAGCGACAGCGCACCCGCCGTGCAAAGCTTCCTAGGAACCTAGTCCGTCTTCATCGGAAGGCGACCACGGGCGCGCGGACACAAACGCGCTGAGGGACAGCGTGCGGGCAGGACGCGCGACGGAAGCAGGAGGCGGGGACGGACACCTGACACCACCGTGCGGAAAGCCCGAGCCGTCGGACGCGGGCGCTACTCCGGATCGAGGAAGCGGGCCAGCTGGGAGCGGTTGCGGACGTTCAGGCGGCGGTACAGGCGGGTCAGGTTGGCCTCGACGGCCTTGATCGAGAGGAACAGCGCCCGGGCGATCTCGCGGTTCGTGGCGCCCCCGCGGACCAGCTCCACGATGCGGCGCTCCGTCTCCGACAGGCCCGCGCCCCGGCCGCCGTCCAGGCGGGCCAGGTCGGCCGACGCCACCTCGCGCCACGGGTGCGCCTCCGCCAGCGCGTAGCGGCGGACCGCCTCCGACAGGGCCGCCCGTGCGGCGCCGCGGCGGTGGGCCCGGCGTTCCAGGCCACCGAGGGTGTAATAGGCGCGGGCGACCTCCAGCGGGTACGGGTGGTCCTGCCACTCCTCGATCGCCCGGTGCAGCGTCTCCGCGCCCTCGCGGGCCTCGCCCGTCGCCGCCGTGAGCACCGCCCGGGCCCGGGCCAGGCCCAGGAACACGACCCGGCGGTCCAGGTGGCGGGCGTGCTTCTCGACCTCGTCGAGCACCTCGGCGGCCTCGGCCCGCGCGCCCGCGCCGACCAGGGCCTCGATGAAGTCGGCGTGCCAGGGCAGGATGCCCGGGTCGAGGCGGCCCAGGCGCTGGTCGAGGGCGTAGGCCTCGCGCATCGCCTCGGCGGCGGCCACCGGGTCGCCGCGCAGGACGTGGACCAGGCCGCTGGTGGCGTACGCGAGCTTGATCCAGTCCTCGTCGCCGGCTGCCAGGCAGGCGACGAGGCCGCGCTCGGCGAAGCCCGCGGCGGCCGTGGCCGTGCCGCCGCCGCTCTCGGCGAGGGCGGCGACCAGGTAGCCGGGGCCGGGGGTGGTCTCGACGTCGACGTACAGGCGGACGCAGTCGCGGCCGGCGGCCAGGGCGTCGGCGCAGCGGCCGGCGCGCCAGTAGATGCCGGCGACCGAGACCAGGACCGTGGCCAGGTCGCGGACGGTGCCGGCCCGCTCGACGGCGATGCGCAGGGCCTCGATGCGGCGCACGGCCTCGGCCGTCTCGCCCTTGAAGAGGCGGCTCATCGCGGCCACCTGCCGGGCCGCGACCGTGGCGGGCGTGAGGGACAGGCCGCGGGCCAGCTTGCCGGCGCGCTCGAGGTACTCGTCGCCCTCGGTGCCGAGCAGGATGTTGCCCCGCCAGCTCAGGACCTCGACCAGCCGCTCCATGTCGCCGCACAGCTCGGCGGCCTCCTCGGCCCGCTTGAGCTCGGCGAGCGCGGCCTCGCCGTCGCCGTCGTAATACGCCTTCACGGCCTTGTAGAGCCGCACGTGGGCGAGCAGGTCGGGGGTCTCGACGGCCTCGACGAACGCGGCGTCGAGCAGCGGGCCGGAGTTCGAGTGGTCCTCGCCGGACATCTCGACCAGCAGCAGCCGGGCACCGACGCGGGTGCGGCGGTCGGCGGCGTCGCGCAGGGCCGCGGCCGCATGGCGGCGGGCGTCGACCGGGGAGCCGGCGGCGTAGGCGTACTGCGCGGCGCTCAGCCGCCGGACCGCGGCCACGCCGGGCGTGTCGCGCGGGGTGCGCTCGGCGGCGAGCGCGGCCAGGTCGGCGGCCATTGCCGGGGCGCCGCGCAGCCGGGCGGCGGACGCGGCGTCGGCGAGGCACTCGGCGAGCGCCTCGTCGGGCTCGGGGCGGGCCGCGGCCAGGTGCCGGGCCCGGTCGACCGGGTCGGAGACGGTCTCGGCCAGCCGTTCGTGGGTCTCCCGCCGCGCCGCGACCGTGGCGTCGGCGTAGACCATCTCGCGCAGCAGCGGATGGCTGAACCGGATCGCGCCGTCCGGCTCGACCTGCAGTACACCCGCCGCCACCGCCGCCTCGAGGTTCGCCTCGGCGAGGCCGCACCGCTCCAGGAGCGCGAGGCTCGGCCGGGCCGCCGCCGCGACCGTGAGCAGCACCGGCCAGTCCTCGGCCGGCAGCGTGGCCAGGCGCGCGGCGAGCAGCTCGCGGAGGCGCTCGGGGACGAGGAGCGGATCGGTCGCCGGATACGGCGCGTTGCCCAGCGTCCGGCCCAGCTCCACGGCGTACAGCGGGTTGCCGGCACTGGCGTCGTAGATCCGCTGGACGTGCGCCCGGCCGGCCTCGGGACCGTAGCGGGCCCGCAGCAGGTCGGCGATGTCGCTCTGCGGCAGCGGCGGCACCGGCAGCGTGATGCTCGGCGGCGGGCACAGGTCCAGCCGGGTCGGGGCGCCGCCGTCGGGCAGCCGCTCGGCGGCGAGCACCCGCACGGGCACGTCGCCGAGGCGCCGCGCGACGAACCGCAGCACGCCCGCGCTCGGCTCGTCGATCCACTGGACGTCGTCGAGCACGAGCAGGACCGGCCGGTTGGCGGCCAGGCCGCGGAACAGCTCCAGCACCGCCAGCCGCACCGCGAGCTGGTCGTGCGGGGTGGCCGGCAGGGCGCTGCGCAGCAGGGCGCCGTCAAGGGCCGCGCGCAGGTGGGGCGGCAGGTGCTCGGCCGCGTCGGGCGCGCCGTCGAACAGGTCGACCAGCGCGAGATAGGGCAGGTCGGCCTCGGCCTCGGCGGCCGCCGCGCGCAGGACCAGGGCCTCCGTCTCGCCGGCCGCGAGCGCGTCGAGGATTGTCGACTTGCCGATGCCGGCCGGTCCGCAGACCACCACGCTGCCGCCGCCCGCGAGCCGTTCCCGGGCGTGGGCCAGCAGGTCCGCGCGGCCGATGGGCGCGGCCGACCCTGTGCTCACCACGACCGTCTCACCACGACGCCGAGTCTCTAACGAACGCTTCCTCACCGCAACGGCTGACGAACGTCACCCGGCCGTCCGATGACAGACGGGCTACGAGCGGTCAGCGTAGTCGATCACACGGGAGGACGGCCTGCCAGCCGATCTCCGGCCATTGCGCGATGTGGACGGTTACCCAGGTCAATCCGGGCGCAGCGCGGCATTCCGCCCGGGCCGCGGCGACCGTCGGCCCCCACTCCGGGATGCCGTCGCGCGGGCCGGGGACCCGCAGGTTCGCCGCGAAAACCACGCTCAGGAGTGTCGCGAACACGACAAGTGGCGTTCTGCCGGTTTCTGCGCCTGTCGGCAACAGCAGGCAGACGGCGGCGGCGATGTTCGGCAGGGCGACGAGGACGAGGTACCGGTCCTCCGGCCCGCCGTGCGCGGCGAGCTGGACGGCGCCGGCGAGGGCGGCGAAGCCGGCCAGGGTCGCGGCCAGCCCCCACTCGGCGCGGGTCCGGCGCGACACCGCCAGCGCGACGATCACCGCCGGGATCACCAGGCCGAGGGCGACGAGCGCGGTGTGCGCGGCGGCGTCCTCGTACGGCGGGGCCAGCCAGGCCTGCCCGAGCAACGAGCGCGGCACGCCCCACCGCAGGTAGGTCTCGGCCACCGAGACGGGGTTCGTGTCCGGCCGCTCCCCCAGCGAGCGCTCGCTGGCGCCGGTGAGCAGCGGCACGACCTGCAGCGCCGCCCCCGGCAGCAGGGCGAGCGCCGGCACCAGCCGGGCGCGGTCCCGCCGGGCGGCGAGCCGCAGCACGGCGACCGGCAGGAGGAGCACGCCCAGCATCGAGTTGAGCACGGCGAGGGCCGGCACCGCCGCGGCGACCACCCGCGCGACGCGGCCGCCGGGCTCCCGCAGCAGCATCCAGAGGCCGCAGTACACCAGGGGGAACTGCAGTTGTGCGAGCGTGTTGGGTTCGAAGCCGATCGGTACCGCGGCGCTCGCCCCGACGACCACGGCGGCGGCGCGCGGCAGGCGGCTGCGGGCGGCGGCGTACACGCCGAGCGCCAGCAGCGCGGTGAGCACCGCGTCGACGACCGCGTTGAGCGCCGCCGCCCACGCCAGCGGGAAGAGCGCGACGACGGCCCAGCAGGCGCGCGCGACGACGTGGAAATACCCGTTGAAGGGCGTGACGATCGCCTCGTACCACGGGAGCGTCACCGCGTCGGTGAGGAAGTTCTGCCCGTCCTCGGCCCAGATCGAGTCGACGGCGGCCGGCGTGCGCGTCCGCCACAGCCCGACCACCGCCGCGCCCACGACGGCCAGCACCGGGGCCGCCCACCGCCGTCGGGGAGCACGAGCTGGAGCTGAGGGCCGCATCTCCTCGATCGCCGGCCGGGTCGTCACTGCCACGCAGAGAACAACGAGCGCCCCGCCACGGTCGTGGCGGGGCGCTCGGCAGCAGGCGGAACTACAGGCGGCCTTCCTTGACCGCCTCGGTCACCCACGGGATGACCTCGTCGAGCATCTCGTCCAGCGACGTGGTCGCCTCGTAGCCGAGGATCTCCTTGGCCTTCGAGACGTCCGGGACGCGCTTCTGGACGTCGTACTCGTACGGGTCGTCGGACACGACGCTGAACGGCACGTCCGGGCCCTTGATCTTGCGCCAGATCACCTCGGCGAGCTCGAGCACGTTGGTCGACTCGGCCGTGGAGATGTTGAAGTCCTCGTTGAAGGCCTTCTCGTGCTCCATCGCCGCGATGATGCCCTTGGCGAGGTCGCCGCCGTAGGTGTAGTGGCGGACCTGCTCGCCGGAGCCCAGGATGTGCAGCGGGTCCTGGCCCTTGACGATCTTCTGCACCAGGTCGGGCACCACGTGCGACATCGCCAGCTTGACGTTGCCGGAGAGCACCTCGACCTCGCCCAGCGCGCGGCCCTCGCCGACGCCGACGCAGTTGAACGGCCGGACGATCGTGTAGGGCAGCTTGTACTGGTCCCAGGCCGCCTTCGCGTAGTACTCGACGGCGAGCTTCTGGAAGCCGTACGACGACAGCGGCGGCGCGACCTTGCGCTCGTCGCCCTCCTTCGACGGCCAGTGCGTGGTCGACTCGAACACCATCGAGGACGACAGGTACGTCATCTTCTTCAGCGTGCCCGCCTGGTGCGCCTTGATCGCCGCGTCGCAGGACGAGGCCATGATCCGCTCGTTGGTGGCGAGCAGGTCGTAGGCGTAGGCGTGGAAGTACGAGATGCCGCCGATCATCGCCGCGCCGGCGATGAAGTGGTCGCAGCCGTCCAGCAGTTCGGAGACGAGGTCGACGTCGCGCGCGTCGCCCTCGACGAAGCGGTAGTCGGGGTGGGAGTCGTAGCTGCGGGTGACCGGACCGTACTTCGAGTAGTTGTCCAGGCCGACCACCTGGTAGCCGCGGGACAGCAGCTCCTCGACGACGTATCCACCGATGAAGCCGGCCGAGCCGGTGACCAGGACCTTTGCCACAAACGCTCCTTCTAGCTCTGGACTGTCTGATTCTCGGACAAGTTGGCGCGTGCCGTCTGGGCGTCCGACCGGGCCGCCGACGACGCGGGCCGCTTGGCCAGCTGCTCCATCGTGAGGCGCCGGCCGAAGGCGAAGCGGAACCACTTCAGGTAGCTGGGCATGAACCGGCCGATGTCGAACCGCGACTCGCCGAGCTGGCGGTCGAGCCAGATCGTCGGGATCTCGGCGACCGGCAGGTGCAGCCGGGTCGCCTTCGCGGTCAGCTCGATGCCGATCTCGAAGCCGGTCTTCGACTCGATGCCGACCTGCCGGACGAAGCTCGTGGAGTAGGCCTTGAAGCTGTTCGTCGCGTCGCGCGTGCCGACGCGGGCGAACATGTGCAGCGTGCGGCCGGCGGTGCGGGACAGCAGCCGCTTGAAGCGCGGGCCGCCGACCTGCTGACCGCCCGGCATGTACCGCGAGGCCGCGGCGACCACGACGCCGCGGTCGACGAGCCGGGCCAGGTCCTCGATCTGGCGCGGGTCGTCGGACCCGTCCGCCATCGTGACCACCGCGACGGGAGCCCGGGCGACGTCGATGCCGAACCGGATCGCGTTGGCCGGGCCACGGCCGTAGGTGTTGAGGACCGGGCGGACCCGCGGGTCGCGGGCCTGCACCTCCAGCGCGAACGGGACGGTCGTGTCCTCGGGCATGTCGTGCACCACGAGGACCTCGGCGGGCATCATGACCGCGCGCAGGATGCGCTCCAGGCACGGGACGATCGCGTCGCCCTCGTTGTACACCGGAATGACCACAGAAATCTGCGGCGTCAAGGTCATGCCGCCTCCGCTTCGCTCCGTCGGCACGCCTTCACACTGAGCCCATGATGAGCGGCCCCTCCGCTGCGCTCCGGACCCGCCACGCGACCTCCGCTTCGCTCCGGACCGCTCATATGCGCACGCCCTTGTTGGTCACACCCCACATGTCCGCGACCGGGATGTCGGTCTGCAGGTCACGGTACTCCGGGTGCGGGGCGGCGACGATGAGCAGGTCGGCCCGCTGGAGCACCTCGTCGAGCGGGACAAACCGGTCGTCCTTCACGTACGGGTCGGTGCAGAGCGTCTCCTTGGCCCGCAGCATGACGACCTTGCGCAGCTTGTAGGCCAGGGACTCGCGGATGTCGTCGCTGCCGCCCTTGAACGCCATGCCCAGGATGCCGACCGTCAGCTCCGACAGGTCGAAGCGCTCCTGCAGCTTCGACACCACGTAGAGCGGCAGGCCCTCGTTGATGAGCATCGCACTGTGGCCGAGCACGAAGTTGTTGTTGTTGAACGCCGCGAGCTGCATCGTGTCCTTGAGCAGGCACGGGCCGGCGGCGAAACCGGCGCCGGGCATGTCGGCGGCGCGCGGATACTCGAACCGGATCGCGTGGCGGATCCGCTCGAAGTCGAGGCCGAAGTCGTTGGACATCATCCAGAACTGGTTGGCGGCCGCGAACTTGATGTATCGCCAGGTGTTGGTGAACAGCTTGGCGAGCTCCGCCTCCTCCGGCTCCAGCACGACGATCTGGCTGGCCAGGTTGCGGAACAGCTTCTCGGCGCGCTGGGTCGCCTCGGGGGTGCGGGCGGCGACGATCTGCGGCAGCTCGAACAGCTCGGTCATGGCCTTGCCCTCGGCGATGCGCTCCGGGCAGAACGCGACGTCGGCGTTGACCCCGAGCCGCTTGAGCAGCTTCTCGGTCAGCGCGGTGACGCCCGGGTGCACGGTGCTGCGCAGGACGATGAGCTGGCCGTCGCGCAGGAAGTCCGCGCAGCGCTCGATCGCCGCCGGCACCGCCGCGATGTTCGGGTTGAGGTGCTCGTCGACCGGTGTGCCCACGATCACGACGAGGTGCTCGGCCGTCGCGACGCTGGCCGGGTCGGTGGTCGCCTTGAGGCGGCCCTCCGCGACCGAGCTGGCGAGCGGCGCCGCCGCGCCCTCCTCGTCGAAGGGCAGCCGGCCCTCGTTGACCACGGCGACCGCGGCCGCGTTGATGTCGTACAGCGTCACCTGCAGTCCGCGGGAGGCGAGGGCGATGCCCAGGGGCAGCCCCACCCGGCCGCACCCGCCGATCACCACGACGTCGGTGGTGAACCCCGCCGATGCACTCACTTCTGACACGCGCTGCCCCTCCAGGAAGCCGAGATTCGATACCGGCGCTTGGCGCGGGCCGAGCCTGCAATCGGGTCACGCCGCAGGGTGCACGGCGGAAGTACGGCTCGGCGCCGTGACGGTACCACTTTCGCGACTCGGCGATCGGACGCGGACGAAGGCCAACGGTCCGATATCTGACCCGGAGCGACGGCGGCCACCCACGTTGAAGTGGCCGCCGTCGATCCTTCGATCAGGCCCCGCGGAGGGCCGCGCCGTGCCGTTCGGCGGCCAGCGCGACCGCGGCGTCACGGGCCGCGAGCGTCTCCTCACCGGTGAGCGTCCGGTCGGGCGCCCGGAACGTGAGCTTGTAGGCGAGCGACTTGCGACCCTCGCCGAGCTGCGCTCCGGCGTAGACGTCGAACAACCGCACCGATTCCAGCAGCGGACCGGCCCCTTCGGCGAGGGTCGCCTCGACGTCGGCGGCCGGGGTGGCCGCATCGACGTCGAGCGCGACGTCGATGAGCGCGGTCGGGAACGACGACAGCCGCGGCGCGGGCCACGCACCCGGGATCGGCAGCAGGTCGAGGTCGAGCTCCATTGCGACGGTGCGCCGCGGCAGGTCCAGATCGGCACAGACGGCCGGGTGGAGTTCACCCGCGTGGCCCACCACCGTGTCACCCACCAGGAGGGCGGCGCATCGCCCGGGATGCCAGGGCGCCTCGGCCGCCGGGCGGACGGTCAGCTCGACCCCGGCGGCATCGGCGGCGATGCGCGCGGCCTCGACCGCGTCGGCCCAGTCGGCCGGGCGGCCGGCGCCCCACCAGCCGGCGGGCTGGGCGTCGCCGGCGAGCACCGCGGCGACGTGCCACGGCTGGTGCGGCAGCAGCTCGTCGGCGGCGGCCAGCTCCGCGGCCGGCGGCGGTCCGTCGACCCCGGCGGCCGGCGCGACCGCGATCGGCCCGCGGGGCAGGAACACCATGCCGACCTCGAACAGCGCGACGTCGCGCTGGCCGCGGCCGAGGTTGCGGCGCAGGGCGGCGAGCAGCGGCGGCAGCAGCGTGGTGCGCAGGCCGGGCTCCTCGTCGGAGAGCGGGTTGCGCAGCAGCACCAGGTCGCGGCGCGGGTCGCCGTCGGGGACGCGCATCGCGTCGAGGGTCGCCTGCCCCACGAACGGGTAGTTCAGCGCCTCGACGAACCCGGCGTCGGCGATCGCCCGCCCGACGGTGCGGCGGCGGCGCTGCGTCGCGCTGAGCCCGGCGCCGGGCGGCGCGATCGGCAGCTCGCTCGGGATCCGGTCGTAGCCGTCGAGCCGCAGCACCTCCTCGACCAGGTCGGCCGGGTCGTTGAGGTCGTGCCGCCAGCTCGGCGGGGTGACGGTGACGGTGTCGCCGGTGACCTCGGCCTGGGTGCCGATCATGGCGAGGACCTCGAGCACCCGCTCCGGCGTGTAGTCGATGCCGGCCAGCGCCGACGGGCGCGACAGCGGCATCGTGACCGGCGCCGGCGGCTGCACCGCGTAGACGTCGGTGACCCTCGGCTCGATCGTCCCGCCGCCGTACTCGGCCAGCAGCCGCGCGGCGCGCGCGCAGGCAGCGGCGGTGATCTGCGGGTCGACGCCGCGCTCGTACCGCTTGCCGGCCTCGCTCGGCAGCTTGTGCCGGCGGATCGTGCGCGCGACCGACAGCGGGTCCCAGTGGGCCGCCTCCAGCAGCACGTCGACGGTCGCCGGCGACACCTCGGTCGTGGTGCCGCCCATGACGGCGGCGAGCGACACGACGCCGGTGTCGTCGGCGATGACGATGTCCTGCGGGTCGAGGGTCCGCTGCACGCCGTCGAGCGTGGTGAGCTTCTCCCCCGCCGCCGCGCGGCGCACCACGAGCGGGCCGGTGAGCTGCGCGAGGTCCCAGGCGTGCATCGGCTGGCCCAGCTCGACCATCACGTAGTTGGTGATGTCGACCGGCAGCGAGATGGACCGGATGCCGGCCACCGTGAGCCGGTCCTTCATCCACTTCGGCGTCGCCGCGGCCGGGTCGACGCCGCGCACGGCGACGGCGGTGAACCGGTCGCAGGCGATGCTGTCGCGGACGTCGATGCGGTACGCCTCGGTGCCGTCGCCCTCCAGCGGGAGGATCGCCGCGACCGGGTCGCGGTAGGCGCCGCCGAGCGAGTGCGACAGCTCCCGCGCGATGCCGCGCACGGAGAAGCAGTACCCGCGGTCGGGCGTGACATTGATCTCGACCACGACGTCGTCGAGCCCGACGAGCGGCCGGGCCTCGTCGCCGGGCTTCGCCGAGTCGGCGGCCAGCACGATGATGCCGTCGTGGTCGTCGGAGACGCCCAGCTCGCGGCCGGAGCAGATCATGCCGTTGGAGACGTGGCCGTAGGTCTTGCGGGCCGAGATCGCGAACCCGCCGGGCAGCACGGCGCCGGGCCGGGCGACCACGACGAGGTCGCCCTCGGCGAAGTTGCGGGCGCCGCAGATGATGCCCTGGGGCTGGTCCTCGCCGACGTCGACCAGGCAGTACCGGATGGGCTTCTTGAGGCCGGTCAGCTCCTCGATCGACTCGACCCGGCCGACGACGAGCGGCCCCTCGACGGCCGCGCCGGTGTCGGTCATCTCCTCGACCTCGAGGCCGACCTTCACCAGGGCCTTCTCCAGCCCGTCGGCGTCGAGGCCGGCCGGCAGGTCGACGTGCTCGCGCAGCCAGGACAGCGTTACGCGCACCTCAGGCCTCCCATCCGAACGCCCGCGCGTACCGCACGTCGCCCTCCACCATGTCGCGCATGTCGCTCGCCTCGTTGCGGAACATCAGGGTGCGCTCGATCCCCATGCCGAACGCGAAGCCGGAGTACTCCTCCGGGTCGATGCCGCAGGCGCGCAGCACTCGCGGGTTGACCATGCCGCAGCCGCCCCACTCGACCCAGCGCGGGCCGTCGCGGTGCTGCGGGAACCACAGGTCCATCTCGGCGCCCGGCTCGACGAACGGGAAGTACGACGGGCGCAGCCGGGTCTTCGCCTCGGGGCCGAACATCATCCGGGCGAAGTGGTCGAGGGTGCCCTTGAGATGCGCCATCGTGATGCCCTTGTCGACGACCAGGCCCTCGACCTGGTGGAAGACGGGGGTGTGGGTGGCGTCGAGCTCGTCCGTGCGGTACACCCGGCCGGGGCAGACGATGTAAATCGGGGGCTTGCGGGTCGTCATCGTGCGCGCCTGCACCGGCGAGGTGTGGGTGCGCAGGACGATCCGGGAGTCCTCCTCGACCCCGGCGGCGGCGACGAAGAACGTGTCCATCATCGAGCGCGCCGGGTGGTCGGGGTGCATGTTGAGGGCGTCGAAGTTGTACCACTCCCACTCGACCTCGGGGCCCTCGGCGATCTCGTACCCCATGCCGACGAACAGGTCGCCGACCCGCTCCATGATCTTCGTCAGCGGGTGCAGGGCGCCGCGGGGCCGGCGGTCGACCGGCAGCGTGACGTCGACGGCCTCCTCGACCAGGACCCGCTCCTCGCGCTCGGCGGTGAGGGTGGCGAGGCGCGCGTCGTAGGCGGCCTGCACGGCGACGCGGGCCACGTTGACCCGCTTGCCGGCATCAGCCTTGGCGGCCGGCGGCAGGCTGCCGATCTCGCGGCGCGCCAGGGAGACCGGGGCGCGGTCGCCCAGGTGCTGGTGCTTCAGCGCGGCGAGCGCGTCGAGGTCGCCCGCTCCCGCGAACGCCTTCTCGGCCGCGGCGACGGCGTCGTCGAGTGCGCCCTGGTCCAGCAGCGCGGCCTGTTTCGGATCGTACGGATCATTGCGGTACGTCATCAGACTCTTCCCACGCGAGATTGGCCTCGGACAGTGTAGTGAGGTCCGCCCGCCGGATCGTGGGAGGCGTCAGGAGGCGTGCGAGAGCGCCTGTCGCCCACCGTCACCGGCGGGCCGCATAAACAGGACGCTCACGGATCTACTCCCTCATCGCTTTCGCGGAACTGTACAAGCATACCGCCGCGGCCGCAGCCAGATTGAGGCTCTCGGCGCCGCCCAGCAGGGGCACCCGGACGCGGGCGTCGGCACGCGCCTTGGCGTCCTCGGGCAGGCCGTGTGCCTCGGAGCCGAACAGCCAGGCGGTCGGCGCGCCGAGCGTCCCCGTATCGAAAAGGTCGAACAGGTCCACCGGCCCGTAGCCGTCGGCGGCGAGCACCCGCAGGCCCGCGGCGCGCAGCGCGTCGACGGTCGTCGCGGTGTCGCGGGCGCGGACGACGTCGACGTGGAACAGGCTGCCGGCGGAGGCGCGGACGGCCTTGCCGTTGTACGGGTCGACGCTGTCGCCGGCGAAGACCACGGCGGACGCGCCGGCGGCGTCGGCGGTGCGCAGGACGGTGCCGGCGTTGCCGGGGTCGCGGATCTCGACGCACACGGCGACGAGGCGGGGCGCGCGGGCCAGGGCCTCGGCGAGCGGCACGTCGCGCTGCCGGCAGACGGCGACCATGCCCTGCGGGTTCACCGTCTCGGTGAGCGCCTCCAGGGCGGCGTCGTCGACGAGGCTCGCGTCGCGGGTCAGCTCGGGATGGCGCTCGTGCGCGTCGGCGGTGCAGAACAGCTCGGCGACGACGCCCGCGCGGAGCGCCTCGCGGACCGCCTGCGGACCCTCGGCCAGGAACCGGCCGGTCTCGTCGCGGTCGCGGCGGCGCTGCAGGCGCCGGGCAGCGACAACCCGGGGGGTCCGCGTGGTGAAGACCGCCCCGGGTTGCCGGATCACGTCAGGCCGCGGCAACGGCCGTCTTCGCCACCTGGACCAGGCCGCTGAACGCCTTGGCGTCGCTCACCGCGAGCTCGGCGAGGATCTTGCGGTCGACCTCGACGCCGGCGAGGCGCAGGCCCTGGATGAGCCGGTTGTAGGTCAGGCCGTTGGCGCGGGCCGCCGCGTTGATCCGGGTGATCCACAGCTGGCGGAAGTCGCCCTTGCGGTCACGGCGGTCGCGGTAGGCGTACTGCATCGAGTGCAGCACCTGCTCCTTGGCCTTGCGGTACAGCCGGGAGCGCTGGCCCCGGTAGCCGCTGGCGGTCTCCAGGACGGTGCGGCGCTTCTTCTGGGCGTTCACTGCCCGCTTCACGCGTGCCACGGTTCGTACTCCTCATGCGAGACCGGCCCGGGGAGATGGGCCGGCCGGAAAGAAACGGTCAAAGTCGGGGGGTTTGTGGCGCAGCGGGTCAGAGGCCGAGCAGCTTCTTGATCTTCCGGGTCTCGGTGCCGGCGAGCTCGACGTTGCCGCTCAGGCGGCGGGTGCGCTTGGTGGGCTTGACCTCGAGCAGGTGGCGCTTGCCGGCCGGCTCGGCGAGGAACTTGCCCTTGCCCGTGATCTTCACGCGCTTCTTCATCCCGGAGTGCGGCTTGAACTTCGGCATGCTGGTGTTGCCCTTCATGAGGTGCGCCGGCACCCTGATCTTGCCGTGGTCAGGGTGCCGTGACGCGCCGGCGCGCAGCCGAGAACCCCGCGTGGTGCAGGTCCCGCCCGCACGACGCGGTTGGTTGATATGTGTCGGTGCTGGTTATGCCTGGTCTGCGGTGACGACCTCGGGCACGGCGGCTGGTTCACCCTCCGAGCCCGCGCCGCCGTCCGCCTTGGTCTCGCGGGACTGGGTCGCCGCGGCCTTCACGTTGCGGTGCGGTGCCAAGACCATGATCATGTTGCGGCCGTCCTGCTTGGGCGCGGCCTCGACGAAGCCCAGCTCCTGGATCTCCTCCGAGAGCTTGCGCAGCAGCCGGAACCCCAGCTCCGGGCGGCTCTGCTCGCGGCCACGGAACATGATCGTTACCTTGACCTTGTCGCCCGCCTTCAGGAACCGCACCACGTGACCCTTCTTGGTCTCGTAGTCGTGCGGGTCGATCTTCGGGCGGAGCTTCATCTCCTTGATGACGGTCTGCTGCTGGTTACGCCGGGCTTCCCGGGCCTTGAGCGCGCTCTCGTACTTGAACTTGCCGAAGTCCATGAGCTTGCAAACGGGCGGGCGTGCCATGGGCGCAACTTCGACCAGGTCCAGGTCCACGTCGGCGGCCAGCTGCAGAGCGCGCTCCAGGGGGACGATGCCCACCTGCTCACCCTCCGGGCCGACCAGCCGGACCTCACGTGCCCGGATCTGCTCGTTGACGCGTGGCTCGACGCTGATGTGGCCTCCTCGATCGGTGTTTCAACTCCGGTGGTCGACGCTGGACCCAAACGCTGGGCCTCCAAAACGGAAAGGCCCCGCCGCGCTTGTGCGCATGCGAGGTCCCATTCGACCGACGCCAGCCCGGCGGGCCGTGACGGTCAGACCGGACCCGGCCGCCTTGCGCCGCACGGGTGGGAGCCTGGTGCGCTCCGCTTCGAACATCCCACCCGGAGGCAGGATGCGGTCGACGCCGACTACTCTACCACGCCCGCCGCGCGGCTCGCGGTGTGCGCGGTGTGCAGGGCCCGCAGGCGGCGGGCGGCCTGCACCGCATACTCCTTGTCGGCCATCTGCACCGCCATGACCGCGACCCGCTCGTCGTCCTCGAGGTCGAGGGTGAGCCACGGGGTGCCCCGGCCGAACGTGACGGCGCGGACCACGTCCCACGGCAGGTCGTAGGACCCGACGATGTTGCGCACCCGCACGCCCTGCTCGTCGGCGACGACCCGCGGCCGGGTCATCAGCAGGATGCCGGCGGCGGCGCACAGGCCCAGGCCGATCATCGCGGCCTGGTCGCCGCGCTGGAAGTAACCCGGGCCGTCGCCGGTCTTGCCGTGCAGGCCGAACGCGATGAGGGTGAAGACCACGACGACGACCGCCGCCAGGACGTAGGCGATGACGCGGGCCCGCTGCGGGCGTGCGGAGACGGTGCTGCTCACGGGTTCGAGTGTGCCACTACAGCCGGCACGCGTGGATGTCGGTCACCAGGATGGCGCGCGCGCCCACGTCGTACAGCTCGTCCATGATCCGGTGCATCTCCTCGCGCAGCACCATGGCCTGCACCGCGACCCATCCCTCGCGGTGCAGCGGGGAGATGGTCGGCGACTCGATGCCGGGGGTCAGCGCGACGGCGGCGTCGAGCGAGTCGGCCCGCACGTCGTAGGCGAGCATCACGTAGCGGCGGGCCACCAGGACGCCCTGCAGGCGGCGCAGGAGCTGCTTGAACCCGGCGTTCCCGGTGTCCGAGCCGGCCCGGCGGATGAGCACCGCCGACGAGCGCAGGATCGGCTCGCCGAGCGTCTCCAGGCCGGCCTGGCGCAGCGTGGCGCCGGTCTCGACGACGTCGGCGATCACGTCGGCGACGCCCAGCCGGATGGCGTTCTCGACCGCGCCGTCCAGGCGGATCACCTCGGCGGTGACGCCGTGCTCGGCGAGGTACCGCTGCATCACGCCCGGATAGGCGGTGGCCACCCGCAGGCCGGCCAGGTCGCCGGGCTCGGACCCCTTCAGCGAGCCCGGCACCGCGGCGAAGCGGAACGTGGCCTTGCCGAAGCCGAGGTCGAGCAGCTCCTCGGCGTCGCTCTCGGCGTCGATGAGCAGGTCCCGGCCGGTGATGCCGAGGTCGAGGTCGCCCGAGCCGACGTAGGTGGCGATGTCGCGGGGGCGCAGGTAGAAGAACTCGACGTCGTTGGCGACGTCACGGCAGAGCAGGTCCTTGGGGTCGCTGCGCTGGCGGTAGCCGGCCTCCTGCAGCATCTGGGCGGCGGGGCCGGAGAGGGTTCCTTTGTTGGGGACGGCGATGCGCAGCATGGCGCGGGCTCCTTTGTGCGTCGTTGGGGGAAGGCGGGTGTCCGACTAGAGATGTCGGTACACGTCCTCCAGCGACAGCCCGGTGGCCAGCATCAGGCACTGCACCTGGTAGAGCAGCTGGGACAGCTCCTCGGCGGTGCGCTCCGGCCCCTCGTGCTCGGCCGCCATCCAGCTCTCGGCGGCCTCCTCGACGACCTTCTTGCCGATGAAATGGACGCCCTTCTCCAGCGCCGCGACGGTGCCGGATCCCGGGGTGCCCGCCTCGGCCTTGGCGGCCAGCTCGGCGAACAGCTCGTCGAAGGTCTTCACGGGCACGAATTGTCGCAGGCTCCGGCCCCGGCACGGAATCCATATCTCGACAGGCGTGTCGTGCCTCACGCCACCGCGCTGCACGCCGCCGCTGCACGCCGCCGCTTCACCCCACCGTGAACTCGTGGTCGTCGACGGCCTGCACACTGCTGTCCTGCATCGAGACGTACCACGACTCCACCGTGTAGCGACCGGGCGGCAGCGTCACCGGCACCCGCGCCTCGCCGAGCGCCGGCGCGCCCGCACTCAGCTGGACGGTCCGCTCGAACACGACCTTCCCCCCGGCGCCGCGGATCCGCAGCTGGACGGTGCCCTCGTGGACCACGCCCGCGAGGTACACCGTGAAACTCCGGCCGGCCTGCTGGTCCTGCTGCGGGTCGATCACCCAGACGGGGCCCTGGACCTCGGTCATCGGCGCCTGGCGCAGCGGGCCGCCCGCGTCGACGCTCCCCCACAGCTTCGCCACGGGAGCGCCGTCGACCACGAGACGGATCGCGTCGGCCTTCTTGATCGAGGTGTACGTGCTGGCGGCGGCCACCGTGTACACCAACTGCTGCACGGCGAGGGCCCGGGCGCCGTCGCGCGCGTCGGCGCCGACGTCCCCGAGGTCGACCGTCACGGCCTTGCCGTCGATCGACACGCCACGGACCGTGATGCCCGGGGGCCAGGCCGTGCCGTAGTCCGGGTCGCGCGCCTCGCCCGTCAGCGACTCGCGGACGGCGGCGGCGATGCGGTCGGCGTCGGTGTCGGCGGTCAGCGGGACGGCGTGGAACTCGCGGTACAGCATCCCGTTGCGGATGAAGTAGACCGGCAGCTGCACGCTCGCCGGCGACGGGGCCGCCGACGCGCTCGGCGGCGCCGGCGACGGGGTGACGCGGCTCGCGGTGGCGGCCGGCTGGGGGTCGGGCTCCGGCCCGCGCTCCGGCGCGAACACGACCACGGCGGCCGCCACGGCGGCGGCCACCGCGCCGGCGGCGCCGATCATCGCCCAGCCGCTGCGGCGCCGCCCGGCGGTGCGCATCCGGATCCGGGCCAGCGCGTCGGGCGCCGGCTCGACCTCGACCGCGCGGGCCCGCAGCGCGTCGCGCAGCCGGTCCTCGGGCGTCTCGCCTGGTCTCATGGCGCGTGCTCCAGAATCTCCCGCAGGGCCGCCATGCCCCGCGCGGCGTGGCTCTTGACCGCGCCGCGGCTGACCCCCATCGCGTCGGCGATCTCGGCCTCGGACAGCTCCGCGTAATACCGCAGCACGATCGCCTCCCGCTGCCGGGCCGGCAGGCGCCGCACCGCCTCCAGGATCTCCCGGTGCCGCAGCAGGCTCAGCGCGCCGGTCTCGGCGCTGGCGACGGTCCGCTCGTCCGCGCTGCTGCGGGCGACATACCGGTCGGCGACCCCCCGTTTGCGCAGCGCCGACCGGGCGCCGTTGACCACGCTGGTGCGCAGGTAGGCGAGCGCCTTGTCCGCGTCGCGCAGCCGCCACCAGTGCCGGTGCAGCGCCACATACGCATCCTGGACCACGTCCTCGGCGAGCGGCTCCTCGTGCAGCAGCAGCACCGCGAGGCGGACCAGGCCGCGGTAGTGGGCGGAGAACAGCATGGTGACGGCCTCGTCCGCGCTCCACGGCTCCTCCAGGGCGGCCTCACCCACCATGGGCCTACCGTCCCACGCCGCCGCCCCGGCATTCGCCATCACGCCCCACTGACGCACGAACGTGCCCGTCGGTTTACCTGATCGGCGCCGCGGATAATCTGTCGATCGTGGATGTGGATTACACCGACGAAGAGTGGGGCCTCCTCGTAGGCCTGCCGCAGTCCGTGCTCATCGCCGCCTCCCAGGCGGAGGCCGACGGCAGCCGGCGCACCCGCGAGGAGTGGACGGTCGGCATGACGGCGATCGCCGACGGCCGCGGCTCGGCGTCGTCGCTGGTACAGTCGGTGGCCGCCGAGGTGGTCGCCCGCCAGGGCAACGTCGAGGAGGGCGAGGAGCCCCCGATCATCGAGTTCCCGGACCGCGACGCGGGCATCACCGACGTGATCAGCCGCGCGGGCCAGGCCCACGAGCTGCTGGTCGCCAAGGCCGACCCGGAGGACGCCGAGGCGTACCGCTTCTGGCTGATCACCGTCACGGACGCGGTCGTCAGCGCCACCCGCACCGGCGGCGTGCTGGGGCTGGGCGGCGAGCAGGTGACGCCGGCCGAGCGCTCGTTCCGCGACTCCCTGGCCACGGCTCTGGCGGTCTGACCCGCCCCTCCCCCGCTGTCTCGGGCCGCGCCGTGCTCACCGGCGGCGCGGCCGCGCCTGCCCGCACGGTGCTGGCCCGCGCTGCGCCCGCCCGAACGGACGTCACTCACCGCACCACACTCACCGCGACTCACCGCGCCGCGCGCACCTCCACGCCGCGCGCACCTCCACGATCTTGGAGTTGGGTCCCGGATTTGTCGGAAATTTCCGCATAAAGCGGGAACCACAACTCCAAGATCGCGGCCGGGCAGGCAAGCGCGGCCGGACACGGGGCCGCCGCCGGACACGCGAGTGCCGCCAGGCGAGCGTGGCCGGCGCGGGCCCGGGCGGCGCGGGCCCGGGCGGGCACGCTGCGCTCCCTGGACCCGGACGCCGGGGCGCGCGGCGGGCCGAGCGCAGCCCTCAGGACTTGGCGACCAGCCGCAGCGCGTGAGCCGCGTCCAGCGCGGCCAGCGTCGCCGCGTAGCCCTTGTCCTCCGACGAGCCCGGCAGGCCGGACCGGTCGCGGGCCTGGTCGTAGTTGTCCACGGTCAGCACGCCGTGGGCGACCGGGGTCGACTCGTCCAGCGCGACCCGCGTCAGCCCGTCGGTGACCGACTGGCAGACGTAGTCGAAGTGGGCCGTGTCGCCCCGGATCACCACGCCGAGCGCCACCACGGCGTCGAAGCGGTGGGCCAGGGCCTGGGCCAGCACCGGGAGCTCGACCGCGCCGTCGACGCGGGCCACCGTGATGTGGTCGACGTTCGACGCCTCGCCGGCCTCGATCGCCCGGTTGAGCATGTGGTCGACGAGCTCGCCGTGCCAGCGGGTGGCGACGATGCCCAGGGTCAGTCCGGTGCCGTCCACGCGCTGCAGGACGGGCGCTCCACTACCAGCCATCTTACGCAAGTCCTTCCGCGACCTCGTCGAGCTCGTCGAGCAGGTGACCCATCCGGTCCCGCTTGGTGCGCAGGTACCGCACGTTCTCCGGGTGCGGCCGGGTCGGCAGGGGCACGCGACCCAGCACGGACAGACCGTACCCTTCCAGGCCCGCGCGCTTGGCCGGGTTGTTCGTCAACAGGCGCATCGTCTTGATGCCGAGGTCGACCAGGATCTGGGCGCCGGTGCCGTAGTCGCGGGCGTCGGCGGGCAGGCCCAGGTCGAGGTTGGCGTCGACCGTGTCGCGGCCGAGGTCCTGCAGCTGGTACGCCTGCAGCTTGTGGATCAGGCCGATGCCGCGCCCCTCGTGGCCGCGCATGTAGAGCACGACGCCCCGGCCCTCCGCGGCGACCATCTGCATCGAGGCCTGCAGCTGCGGGCCGCAGTCGCAGCGCACCGACGTGAACACGTCGCCGGTGAGGCACTCCGAGTGGACCCGGACCAGCACGTCCTCGCCGTCGCCGAGGTCGCCGTAGACGAGGGCGATGTGCTCGCCGTTGTCGAACATCGTGGTGTACCCGACCGCGCGGAACACGCCGTGCTCGGTCGGCAGCCGGGTCTCGGCGACCCGCTCGATCTGCTGCTCGGTGTGCCGGCGGAACGCGATGAGGTCGGCGATGCTGACCAGCGCGAGGTCGTGCTCCTGCGCGAAGCGGCGCAGGTCGGGCAGCCGCATCATGGTGCCGTCGTCGTTGACCATCTCGCACAGCACGCCCGCGGAGCGCAGGCCGGCCATGCTCGCCAGGTCGACGGCGGCCTCGGTGTGGCCGGCGCGGCGCAGCACGCCGCCGGCCTTCGCGCGCAGCGGCACGACGTGGCCGGGGCGGGAGAGGTCGGTCGGGGCGGTGTCGGGCGAGGAGAGCAGCCGGATGGTGTGCGCGCGGTCGGCGGCGGAGATGCCGGTCGAGACGCCGAACCGGGCGTCGACGGTCACCGTGTAGGCGGTGCCGCGGCGGTCCTGGTTCGTGCGGTACATCGGGGGCAGGTCGAGGCGGTCCGCCTCCTCCTCGGTGATCGGGACGCAGATGTACCCCGACGTGTACCGCACCATGAACGCCACCAGCTCGGGCGTCGCGAACTCGGCGGCGAAGATGAGGTCGCCCTCGTTCTCGCGGTCCTCGTCGTCGACGACGATGACGGCCTTGCCGGCGGCGATGTCCTTGATCGCCCGCTCGATCGGGTCCAGGCCCGTGACGGGGTCGCTCATGACCGCACCGCCCCGAGGAGCTTCTCCACGTACTTCGCCATGATGTCGACCTCCAGGTTGACCCGCTCGCCGACGCCCCGGGCGCCGAGCGTGGTGAGCTTGAGCGTGGTCGGGATGAGCCCGACCGAGAACGTGTCCGCGGTGACGGCGGTGACCGTGAGCGAGATGCCGTCCACGGTGATCGAGCCCTTCTCCACGACGTACCGCGCCAGCTGCTCCGGCAGCGCGAACGTCACCGTCTCCCACTGGTCGCCGGCCTCGCGGGCGAGTACCTCGCCGACCCCGTCGACGTGGCCCTGGACGATGTGCCCGCCGAGCCGGGTGGCGACGGTGGCGGCCCGCTCCAGGTTGACCGCCGAGCCCACGCGCAGCGACCCGAGGGTGGAGCGCTTGAGCGACTCGCCCATCACGTCGGCGGTGAAGACGCCGTCGGCGTTGTCGACCACGGTCAGACACACGCCGTTGACGGCGATCGAGTCGCCGTGGGCGGCGTCCGAGGTGACGGTGGCGCCGCGGATCGCCAGCCGCGCCGAGTCGCCCAGCTCGTCGATCGAGACGACCGTCCCGAGCTCTTCGATGATGCCCGTGAACACTGGTCACACACCTTTCACAGTTGCCGTCAGGCGGACGTCGGGCCCGATCCTGGCGAGGTCGACAACGTCGAACGTCAATGCTTCGCTGATCGTGGAGATTCCCGCGGCGCCGAGCGCGGCCGGCCCGGCGCCGAGCAGCTTCGGGGCCAGGTAGGCGACCACCCGGTCGACCAGGCCCTCGGCGAGGAAGGCCCCGGCGAGGGTGGGGCCGCCCTCCAGGAGCGCGGTGCGCACGCCCCTGCGGTACAACTCGTGCAGCATCGGTTGCAGCGCCACCCGGCCGCCCTCCCCGGTCACGACCCAGGTCGGGGCGCTGTCGTCGAGGACCTTGGATCCCCCGGGTGTACTGCGGGAGCCTTCGACGACCACGCGGAGCGGGCGCGCCCGCCGGTCCGGCAGCCGGACCGTGAGCTGCGGATCGTCGGCCAGCACCGTGCCGCCGCCGGCGATGATCGCGTCGACGCCGGCCCGCAGCCGGTGCACGTCCTCCCGGGCCTCCGGCGAGGTGATCCACTTGCTGGTGCCGTCGGCGGCGGCGGAGCGCCCGTCGAGCGTGGCCGCGAACTTCCAGATGACGTAAGGAGTGCCGCGGGTCACCGCGGTCAGCCAGCCGGCCATCGCGTCCCGGGCCTCGTCCGGCAGGACCGTGCCGATCTCCACCGCCAGCCCGGCCGCGCGGAGCGCCTCCACGCCGCCCGCCGCGACCGGGTTGGGGTCGCGGACACCGGCCACGACCCGGGTCACCCCGGCGCGGATGAGCGCCTGGGTGCAGGGGCCGGTGCGGCCGGTGTGGTTGCAGGGCTCCAGCGTGACGTATGCGGTCGCGCCCCGGGCCCGCTCGCCGGCCTGCTCCAGGGCCCGAACCTCGGCGTGCGGCCCGCCGGCCGGGGCCGTGCGCCCCTCGCCGACGACCGTGCCGTCGGGGGCGGCGATGACGGCGCCCACGTTGGGGTTGGGGCTGGTCTCGCCGAGGCTCAGGCGCGCCAGCTCCACGGCTCGGCGCATGAGCTCCTGGTCGTCCATCGCCAACTCCCGCGCGGTCAAGGTCACGCGTGGGGAGGCTGATGGGGACACAACGGCGGCAGGGGGTGACGGGTCACGCGCGGACGCGCGGACCGTCCCCTGCTTCCGCGCGCTGAACTCCCATCCGGACTTTCACCGTCGGCCCTGGACTCACACCAGGTCCACCGGCCGATGGCTTCGGCCGGGTCGCGGGCTTCCGGCCTCTCGGCCGGTCACCGCCGGTTCGGAATTGCACCGAGCCCCGCCAGCGCGTGGTGGGTACGTAACCCGAGTCTGCCACACGAATGCGGTCCTTACCGCCGTCCCGGGCGAGGGACATGCGTCACAGACCCGCTCAGAGCCCGACCACGCCCCGCCGGTCCACGGCGACGTAGTTGCCGTGGTGCTTCTTGGCGACCGACTTCATCTCGGTGGCGACGGAGATGACGTCGCGCGGGTCGCTGAGCGGCCCGCCCATCGACGGGGTGCCGATCGCCACGCCGATCGACAGCGTCACCAGGTTGGCCTGCTGGACCTCGCCGTTGCGCTGGACGACCTCGATGTAGCCGCGCTCGGCGTCGATCGGGTCGTAGAGGGCGTCGGCGGCGTTCTGGAACTCCAGGATCGCCTTGGTGGTGAGGTCCTTGAGCTGCTCGGGGGCGCAGACGACGAGGAAGTCGTCGCCGCCGATGTGGCCGAGGAACGCCGGCGGCAGGCCCACCTCGACCACGGCCCGGTGCAGCGCCCGGGCCAGGGAGGTGATGAACTCGTCGCCGCGGGCGAACCCGTAGACGTCGTTGACCGGCTTGAACCGGTCGATGTCGACGTGCGAGACGGCGAAGTCGATGCCGGTCCGGGCCCGGTCGGTGATCTCGCGCAGGATGCGGCTGTTGCCGGGCAGCCCGGTGAGCGGGGACACCTCGCGGTTCTCCTGGTTGCGCCGCAGCGTCGAGCGGACCCGGGCGATCAGCTCCATGGTGTCGAACGGCTTGACCAGGTAGTCGTCGGCCCCGGCCTGCAGCCCGATCACCTTGTCGGCGGTCTGCCCGCGGGCGGTGAGCAGGATGATCGGCATCGGCGCGGTCATCGGGTCGGCCCGCAGCCGGCGGGTCAGCTCCAGGCCGTCGAGCTGCGGCATCATCCAGTCGACCACGGCCAGGGCCGGCTGGCGCCGGGCGATCATGTCGAGCGCGGTCTCGCCGTCGTGGGCGAGCAGCACCTCGAAGCCCTCCAGGTCGAGGTTGACCTTGATGAAGCGGGCGATGTCGACGTCGTCGTCGACCACGAGGATGACGTCCGGCTCGCCCACATCTATCCCGTCTGTGCGCTGGCCGCTGCGGCCGTGGCGCGGAGCTTGCGCACCGCGGCGGCCGGGTCGTCGGCGCCGTAGACCGCGGTGCCCGCCACGAACGTGTCGGCACCCGCCTCGGCGCAGGCCGCGATGGTATCTTCGGCCACCCCGCCGTCGACTTCAATGCGCAGTTCCAGGTGGCCGGCGTCGGCATGGCGCCGGGCGGCGCGGACCTTGTCGAGCAGGTGCGGCAGGAACCGCTGGCCGCCGAAGCCCGCCTTGATCGTCATGATCAGCAGCAGGTCGAAGTGGGGCAGCAGGTCGAGGTACCCCTCCACCGGCGTGTCCCGGTCGATCGCCAGCCCGGCCCGGCTGCCGGCCGAGCGCAGGTCCTTCGCGATCGCGACCGGGTCGGCGGCCGCCTCGGCGTGGAACGTGACGTTGTACGCCCCCGCCTCCGCGTACTCCGTCGCCCAGCGCGCCGGGTCGGCGATCATGAGATGGCAGTCGAACGGCAGCGTGGTGGCCTTGCGCAGGCTCTGCACCACGGGCAGCCCGATCGTGAGGTTGGGGACGAAGTGGTAGTCCATGACGTCGACGTGCAGCCAGTCGGCCGCACCCTCCACGATCCGCGCCTCGTCAGCCAGACGGGCGAAATCCGCGGCGAGAATCGACGGCGCGATCAGCACGTTCTCCTGCACCCGCTCACTGTACTGTGCGCCGGCGGTCACCCAACTGCGACAATGGCCGGCATGGATGTCGTGGACGTGATCATCGCCGACCATGTGCGGTTCGAGAACCTGCTGCGCCGGCTCCGCGCCCGTGACATCGACCTGGACGCCCTCCGCGCCCGCCGCCGCGCGGACCGGGCGGAGCTGGCCGGCCTGCTGGTGGCGCACGCGCTGGCCGAGGAGTCCGAGGTGTACCCGAAGCTGCGCGAGCTCTTCGGCGGCGACGGCCACGTGGAGCACGGCGAGGACGAGCACGTCGACGGCCACCGCAAGCTGCTGGCCCTCCTGGACGTCGCGGACGTGACGGCGAAGGACTTCGACCGGGCGCTGGGCAAGCTGGCCAACTCCCTGACCCACCACCTGGACGAGGAGGAGCGCACGCTGCTCAACGACGCCCGCCTGAACCTGGACGCCGACACGCGGGCGTCGCTGGGCGCGGCCTGGCTGGCCGAGCGTGACCGCCTGATCGCCACGGGTTGCGGCTCGCGCGACGCCGTGGCCGCCCTCCTCCCCGACTGACCCGCGCCGCGGGACGGCATCGCGCCCACGGCCGCCGCCGCGCTCATGATCGTGGGAACCATTCGGCTGCCGGCGCAACCAGATCGTTCCCACGATCATGGAGCCGGGCCGGCCGGCGCCCGGGCGGCGCGGGGCCCTCGACCGGGCCGCTCCCGCGAAGACGTTGGTCGATCTACCCTCAAAACTCGAGATCAACTTGATGGTAGATCGACCAACGTCTTCGCCAAGCCGGCGCGGCGCGGTCGGGGCGCGCACCGGCGCGGCGCGGTCCGGGGCGCAGCCGGCGCGGCGCGGTCCGGGGCGTGGTCGGGGCGCGGCCGGCGCGGCGCGGTCCGGGGCGTGGTCGGGGCGCGGCCGGCGCGGCGCGGCGCGGTCCGGGGCGTGGTCGGGGCGCGGCCGGCGTGGTCGGGGCGCGGGAAGCCCGGCCGCGTCGGGCCTCCGGCGCGGGCACGAGGCCGGGGTCAGCGGCGGCCAGGTGGGGGCGGGGCGCCCAGCCAGCCCGCCGTTCGCAGCGCCTCCCTGAGCGTCTCGGCCGGGGACGGGGCGTCGCGGCGGTTGTCCACCGCGAGGTGCGGCACCGCCGGGGCGCGGTCCGGCGGGATGGCGGCCAGGAACTCGTCCCAGCGGGCGAGCTTCTGGCCGTCGCGGTGCGAGCCGCGGGCGGTCAGCCGCTCCCGCAGGGTCTCGGGGTCGGAGCGGACCCAGATCAGGCGGACCGGTTCGCCGCCCAGCGCGCCGGCGAACGCCGACCAGCGCGCCGGGTCGGTGATCTGGCCGGTGAACGGGCCCGACAGCAGGACCGGGCAGCCGTGGGCGCGGATCTCCCGGGCGGTCGCCGCCAGGCCGGCGTACTCGTGGACCTTGATATTCCGGTCGTACCACGGGCCCTCGCGCTCGCCCGGCGGCCGGCCCGCGGCGGCGAGGGTGGCCGCCACGAAGTCGCCGTAGACGGTGTCCTTGTCGAGCAGGGCCGGCACCGGCGACAGCATCCCGAGGAGCAGGTCGGCGACGGTCGACTTGCCGGCTCCCGGCGGCCCGGCGACCACCCAGGCGACAGCCGTCATGCGACGAGGAGCTGGTTGGTGGCGAGCTCGCGGTAGAGGGCGCTGGTCTCGGTCAGCTCCTCGTGCCGGCCGGTGGCGACGACCCGGCCGCCGTCCATGACCACGATCTGGTCGGCGTCGACGACCGTCGAGAGGCGGTGCGCGACGACGATCATCGTGCGGTTGCGGGCGACCGTGTCGATCGCCTCGCGGAGGGCGACCTCGTTGCGGGCGTCGAGGTTGGACGTAGGCTCGTCGAGCAGGAGGATCGGCGGGGCCGCCAGCAGGGTGCGGGCGATCGCCAGCCGCTGCCGCTCGCCGCCGGACAGCAGCACGCCGCCCTCGCCGACCTGGGCGTCGAGGCCCTCGGGCGTGCGGGCGACGATGTCGGTGAGGTTCACCGCGTCCAGGACCGCCAGCATCTGCGCCTCGGTGGCGTCGGGGACGGTCAGCCGCAGGTTCTCCCGCAGGGTGCCGGCGAGCACCGGGGCTTCCTGCTCGACGTACCCGAGCATCCCCCGCAGCGTCGTGCGCGGCAGTTCCCGCACGTCCACGCCGGCCACCCGCACGGCGCCGCCGGTGACGTCGTAGAACCGCTCGACGAGCTGCAGCAGCGTCGACTTGCCCGCGCCCGATGGCCCGACGAGGGCGGTGCGGGTGCCGTAGGGCACGGTGAACGTCACGTCGCGCAGCACCACGCCGTCCGGGCCGTAGCCGAAGGTCACGCCGTCGAACGCGACCGCGACCGGGCCCGAGGTGGGTGCCCGGGTGCCGGTGTCGGCCTCCAGGGGCACGGCCAGGACGTCCTCCATCCGCTGCAGCGCACCGAGCCCGGTCTGCAGCTGGGTGTACGCGTGGATGGCCTGGCCGAGCGGCATGACGAGGAAGAAGAGGTACAGCACGAACGCCACGAGATCGCCGACCGTGATCGTCCCGGCCGCCACGCGGGCGCCGCCGACGCCGAGCAGCAGCAGGAACGCGCCCTGGATGGCGGCGACGCTGGCCGGGCCGACGAGCGCCTGCAGCTTCGCGATGCGCACGCCCGCGCGGTACGCCTCGGTGGCGCTCGCGTCGACCGTGGCGAGCTCCCGCTCCTCGGCGTTGCTGGCCCGGATCGTGCGGGCCGCGGTCAGCGCGCGCTCGACGGCGCTGGTCATCTCGCCGATCCTGGCCTGGGCCGCCTCCGAGGCCGGCCGCACCCGGCGGGCGAAGACCAGCGCGATGGTCAGCCCGAGCGCCAGCCCGGCGCCGGCGGTGAGGAACAGCACCGGGTCGAGCAGCACCATCGCGACCGCGGCGCCGACGACCATGACCACGCCGGTGACCGTCTCGAACAGCCCGGCGGTGACCACGGCCCGCAGCAGCGTCGAGTCGGCGCCGACGCGGGACAGCAGGTCGCCGGTGCGCCGCCGGTCGTACTCGCTGATCGGCAGCCGCAGCAGGTGCCGGGTCAGCCGCCGCCGCGCGGTGAGCACGAGGCCCTCGGCCGTGCGCTGGAGCAGGAAGTCGCGCAGCGCGTTGAGCAGCGCGACGCCGGCCAGGACGGCCACGAGGACGGCGACGGTGCCGCCGACCGCCCGCGCGGCCTGCAGCCCGTCGAGCACCTGCCGGGTGAGCAGTGGTTGGGCCAGGGTCGTGACCGACCCGGCGAGGGAGAGGACCCCGACGACCACGAGGGTGCCGCGGTGGTCCCGCAGGTAGGGCAACAACGACCGCAGTCCGACGGCCGCCCGTTCATCCGCCACGGGTCAACGGTAGCCAGGATTCGCTGAGGTACCGCTGAGCAGGACGAGCGACGGGTGACGCAGCACACCGGGGAAGCGGCGCGGGTCGTCCGCGACGGCGACCAGGTCGGCCGGCGCGCCCTCGGTGAGGCCCGGGAAGCCCAGGTAGCGGCGGGCGTCCCAGCTCGCCGCGCCGACCGCCGCCGCGGGCGGGAGGCCGGCCGACACCAGGTGCTCGATCTCGGTGACCACGTCGCCGAAGGCGAGCGAGTCGGTGCCGGCCAGCACGGTCACCCCGGCCTCGTGCGCGGCGACGGTCGCGGTGCGCAGGCTCTCGACCCCGCCGAGGAACCAGTCCTTGCGCGGGCCCTCCGGCTTGGTGCGCACGCCGGCGACGTGCGGGAGGAAGCCCGACCAGGTCGGCGTGACCGCCCCGCCCCGCTCGGCCAGCACGGCGAGGAGGTCGTCGGTGAGGTACCACGCGTGCTCGATCGAGTCGACGCCGGCGAGGACGGCGTTGCGGGTGCCCTCCGCCGTCTGGCAGTGTGCCGCGACCCGGCCGCCGGCCGCGTGGACGGCCGCGCACAGCTCCCGCAGTACACCTGCCGGAACCGCGGGCGTGAACGGCTCCCAGTCGCCGTAGGTCTTGCACCAGCCGTCGTTCGCCCGGGCCTGCGCGACCGCGGCCGCGGTCAGGTCCCCGGGCGTCGACTGCGGCCCGTCGAGGTCGTGCAGGCCGCTCCAGGCGAGCCACTCGCCGGCCGTCACCAGGCGGGGCAGGCGGCGGTCGGCCCGCAGCCCGGCCGGGATCGGGGACCGGTGCCCGGGCACCCGCAGCAGGGTCGTGCCCGCCGCCGCGTAGGCCAGCGCGGCCTCGGTGAACAGGGCCGGGTCGAACGCCATCGTCGCCGGGTCGTGCCCGAGGTGCGCGTGGGCGTCCACCAGGCCGGGCAGCAGGTAGCCGCCGTCCACCACGGTGTCCGCGCCGCCGGCCGGGCGGGCGAACGTCAGCCGGTCGCCCACCACCCAGACGTCGCGGACCTCACCCTCCGGCAGCACGGTGCCACGCAGGTGCAGGCTGGTCACCCGGTCACACTAGACTTGATTGACTCGGATCAGATAAGAGGTGCCGCTTGACCGTCCAGTCCGTCCGCCTGTTCGGCGATCCCGTGCTGCGCACGCCCGCCGATCCCGTCGTGGACTTCGACAAGGAGTTGCGCAAGCTGGTCAAGGACCTGCTCGACACGATGGCCCAGCAGAACGGCACCGGCCTGGCCGCCCCGCAGATCGGGGTGGGCCTGCGGGTGTTCTCGTTCGACGTCGACGACGTGGTCGGGCACCTCATCAACCCGGTCCTGGAGTTCCCCGACGAGGAGGAGCAGGACGGGCCCGAGGGCTGCCTGTCGATCCCCGGGGTGTATGTCGACACCAAGCGGCGGCAGAACGTCATCGCCAAGGGCTTCAACCAGCACGGCGACCCGATCCAGATCGTCGGCACCGGGCTCATGGCCCGCTGCGCGCAGCACGAGACCGACCACCTCGACGGCGTGCTGTTCGTCGACCGGCTCGACGCCGAGCGCCGCAAGCAGGCGATGAAGGAGATCCGCGCGGCCGAGTGGTACAACCCGGACGCCCCGCCCGTCGTCAAGTCCAGCCCGCACGGGCTCTTCGGGATCCGGTGAGGCGCGGATGAGGCTCGTCTTCGCGGGGACGCCGGCGGTCGCGCTGCCCTCCCTCGACGCCATCGCCGCCTCGGGCCACGAGCTCGTCGCGGTCGTCACCCGGCCCGACGCGCCGTCCGGCCGGGGCCGCCAGCTCGTCCCGTCGCCGGTCTCGGCCTGGGCGACCGAGCGTGGCATCCCGGTGCTCACCCCGGCCAGGCCGCGCGAGCCGGAGTTCCTCGACCGGCTCAAGGCCCTCGAGCCCGACTGCGCGCCCGTCGTCGCCTACGGTGCGCTGGTCCCGCGGATCGCCCTCGACGTCCCCCGCCACGGCTGGGTGAACCTGCACTTCTCGCTGCTGCCCGCCTGGCGCGGCGCGGCGCCCGTCCAGCACGCGGTGCTGCACGGTGACGACATGACCGGCGCCAGCGTCTTCCTGCTCGAGGAGGGCCTCGACACCGGCCCCGTCTACGGCACGCTGACCGAGCCGGTCGGGCCGCGCGACACGTCCGGCGACCTGCTCGACCGGCTCGCGGTGTCGGGCGCGGAGCTGCTGGTCCGGGTGCTCGACGGGATCGCCTCGGGAGACCTGTCCGCGGTGCCGCAGCCGCAGGAAGGCATCTCGCTCGCGCCGAAGCTGACCGTCGAGGACGCGCAGGTCCGGTGGGCCGACCCGGCGTTCGCCGTCGACCGGCGGATCCGGGCCTGCACGCCGGCGCCCGGCGCGTGGACGACGTTCCGCGGCGAGCGGCTCAAGCTGGGCCCGGTCACGCCGCTGACCGCCGCGACCGTCATCGGCGGGTCGCCGTCGCCCGCGCCCGGGGAGCTGGTCGTCGAGCGCAACCGGGTGCTCGCCGGCACCGGGACCGTGCCCGTCGTCCTCGGCAGCGTCACCGCGCCGGGGAAGAAGGCGATGCCGGCCGATGCCTGGGCCCGCGGTGCCCGCGTGGAGTCGGGGGAGCGGGCGTCTTGAGATCCGCGCGCCGTGGTCCGGGCGCGCGGCCGGCCGGCGGGCGCGACGACCGCCTCGCCCGCCCGCCCCGCGGTGGGCGGCCCGCGCTCGACCCGGCCCGCGAGGCCGCGTACGAGGCGGTGGCGGCCGTGCACCGCGACGACGCCTACGCCAACCTGGTCCTCCCTCGCATCCTGCGCGAGTCCGGCGTGACCGGCCGCGACGCGGCGTTCGCGACCGAGCTGACGTACGGCACGCTGCGCCAGACCGGCACCCTCGACGCGATCGTCGCGGCCGCCGCCGACCGGCCGATGGAGCGCATCGACCCGCCGGTGCGCGACGCCCTGCGCCTCGGGGCCTACCAGCTGCTGCACCTGCGCGTCGGCGCCCACGCGGCGGTCGCGACCACGGTCGACCTGGTCCGCTCGCTCGTGCCCGGCGCCGCCGGCTTCGCCAACGCCGTGCTGCGCCGGGTCGCCGAGACCGACCGCACGGCCTGGCTGGCCCGGCTCGCCCCGGCCGACCCGGTGGACCGCGCCGCCCTGACCCACGCCCACCCGGCGTGGATCGTGCGCGCCTTCGCCGACGCCCTGGGCTCCCTGGAGGAGGCGGAGCTGGCGCTCGACGCCGACAACCTGGCCCCGCCGGTGCACCTGTGCGCCCACCCGGGTCTCATCGACACCGCCGACCTGGCCGCTTCGCTGCGCGGCGCGTCGGTCGGCCGGTACTCCCCCTATGCGGTCGTCCTGTCCGGCGGCGGCGACCCGGCCGCGATCGCGGCGGTGCGCGACGGCCGCGCCCACGTCCAGGACGAGGGCAGCCAGCTGGTCGCGAACGCCCTGGCGACGGCCCCGCTCGACGGTCGCGACGACACGTGGCTCGACCTCTGCGCGGGCCCCGGCGGCAAGGCGGGCCTGCTCGGCGCGCTGGCCCTGCAGCGGGGCGCGCACGTGACCGCGGTCGAGGTGGCCCACCACCGCGCCGCCCTGGTGGCCTCGGCGACGACGGGCCTGCCGGTGTACACCATCAACGCCGACGGCCGCGACGTGGGCCGCGACCGTGACCTGCCGGCGGGCGGCTTCGACCGGGTCCTGGTCGACGCCCCGTGCACCGGCCTGGGCGCGCTCCGCCGCCGCCCGGAGGCCCGCTGGCGCCGCCAGCCGTCGGACCTGCCGCCGCTGACTCGCCTGCAGCGGGAGCTGCTGCAGGCGGCGTTCCGGGCGGTCCGGCCGGGCGGCCTGGTGGCGTACGTGACCTGCTCCCCTCACCAGGCCGAGACCTCCGTGTCGGTGACCGAGGCGGCGCGGCGCTCGGACGTGGAGGTGGACCTGGTGGATGCGCGGCCGTACCTGCCCGGCTCGCTGCCCGAGGTGGGCACCGGGCCGACGGTGCAGCTGTGGCCGCACCGGCACGGCACGGACGCGATGTTCCTGGCGCTGCTGCGCCGCACCGCCTAGCACACCGCGCCCGCACCGCCGCGCACCGGGCCGCCGCTCCGCGACCGGCCGCGCTCATGATCGATGGAGCGTTCCGGCTGTCATGGCAGCCGGAACGCTCCATCGATCATGAGCGAGGCCACCACCGCCCGGGCCCGCGTCCGCCCATGATCGTGGGAAGCGTCTGGCTGCCGGGGCGGGCCGGAAGCTTCCCTGGATCATGAGCAAGCACCGCGCGGCGGTCAGAGCAGGTCGAGCGGGTCGATCTGGATCTGGACCGGGTCCGGGGCCTTGCGCGCCGACCGCACCCCAGCCGCCGCCCGCAGCGCCAGCCCCAGCGCCCGTCCGGCTGACCGCGGGGTACGGATGAGCATCCGCTCGTGCCCCGGCTCGCGAACCGGCACCGGCCCGAGCACCTCGGCCCCCGCCGGCAGCTGCGCGGCGGCCAGCAGCTCCGCGACCGCCGCCGGCACCCCCGTCACCGCGGCCATCCGGACCGCGGGCGGGAAGCCCAGCTCCCGGCGGTCGGCGAGCTCCCGCGCCGCGAGCCACCCCGGGTCGAACCGCAGCAGGGCCTGCACCACCGCCAGGCCGCCCTCGGCGACGACGACCACCTGGCCGTGCCGGGCCGCCGGGCGGGCCAGCGCGGCCGCGGCCAGCCAGCGGCGCAGCGCCTCCTCGGTGCCGCGCAGGTCGGCCCGGGTCAGCAGGGCCCAGGTGTCGAGGAGGAGCACGGCGCCGTAGCCCTCGGCAGCGACCGGCTCGGCGCCCGGGGTCGCCACCACGAGCGACGCGCCGGCGGGGACCGTCGCCAGGACCTCGTCGCGGCCGGAGGTGCGCACCGGCGTGCCGGGGAAGGCGCGGGCCAGCTCCTCGGCGGTGCGCCGGGCGCCGATCACCGCGGCGCGCAGCCGGCGGCCGCCGCACTCCGGGCAGGCGTGGTTGGCCGCGGGGCGGCCGCACCAGCGGCACAGCGGCGCCTCGGTGGCGGAGGGCAGCGCGAGCGGGCCGGCGCAGTGCACGCAGCGCGACGGGGTGTAGCAGTCGGCGCAGGCGACGACGGGGATGTACCCGCGCCGGGGCACCTGGATGAGGACCGGCGCGTCGCGGGCCAGCGCCTCGCGGGCCGCGCGCCAGGCGATCGACGGCAGCCGGGCGGCGACGGCCTCCGGCTCGCGCGGCTGGTCGTGCTCGCCGGTCGTGATCACGCGGGGCATCGCGCGGCGCAGCCCATCCCGGCCGGCGGTGACCTCGATCGCCCAGTTGGTCTCGACGAGTTGCTGGGCTTCGGCGGTACGGCCGAATCCCCCGACGACCGCGGCACAGCCGGTCTGCTCGGCGCGGGACAGCAGGACCTGCCGGGCGTGCGGGTACGGCGCCCGGGGCTCGGCGTGCAGGTCGTCGCCGTCGTCCCAGATCGCGACGAGCCCGAGGCCGGCCACCGGGGCGAACGCGGCGGCGCGGGTGCCGGCGACGATCCGGGCGCGGCCGCGGGCGGCGGCGAGGAAGCGGCGGTACCGCTCGGCCGGCCCCAGCGCGGCGGAGAGCGCGACGTGGTGCGCCGTCCCGCCGAGCACGCGGGTCAGGGCGCCGTCGACGCGGTCGAGGTCGCGGGCGTCGGGGACGACGAGCAGCGCGCCGCGCCCGCCGGCCAGGCAGGCGGCGGCGGCCTCGGCGAGGCGGGCCGGCCAGTCCTCGCCGGGCAGCGCGGTCCAGACGGCCCGGGGCGCCCGCCCGTCGCCGAGGGCGCGCAGGAAGGCGGCGCCGGCCGGGTAGCGGCCCCAGCCGTCGGGCGCGACGGTCCCGGCCCAGGCGGGCGGGGGATCCGGCACCGGCGCCGCCTCGGTCTTCGCATGCCGCGGGGGTACCGCGAGGCGCAGCACGTCCGACAGCGTCCCCGCGTACCGGTCGGCGATCTCCCGGGCCAGGGCGACGACCTCCGGGGCGGCGGCGACCTCGGGCGACACGACGCGGTCGAGGAAGGCGAGGCGGCCGTCGTGCCCGGAGGCGGCGGTGCGGTCGAGCAGGACGCCGTCGACGAGCTGGCCGGCGAACCGGATCCGGACCCGCACGCCGGGCCGGGCGGCGGCGTCGGCATCGGCCGGGACGAGGTAGTCGAAGGGCCGGTCGAGGTGCGGCAGCGGGGTGTCGACGCAGACCCGGGCGATCGGCAGCTCCGCGGCGGCGGGGCGCTCGGCGGCGGCCTTGCGCGCCTTCCCGGCCCGGGCGGCCCCGCGGGGCGCGACGGCCGATTCGGGAAAGAGCGCGGGCGCTTCCCCGCCGGTCGATTCTATAGACGCCAGTGGATCTATGGGTGCTTCGCGGGCACCCGCGACGGCGGATGTCGCCGGAATGACAACATCGTCCGAAGTCAATACGGTGGCCGGTCGCGGCGCGGCGGGCGAGGGCGCAGACGACGCCGGCCGACCGGTCCACGAACGGGACGGGTCGGCCGGCGGCACGGGCGCGGGGCCGGGGTCAGGCGCCGGCGGCGGACTTGAGCTCCGCCGTGCGGCTGACCTGCTCCCAGGTGAAGCCGGGCAGCTCGCGGCCGAAGTGACCGTAGGCAGCCGTCTGCTGGTAGACCGGCTTGAGCAGGTCCAGGTCGCGGATGATGGCCGCGGGGCGCAGGTCGAAGACCTCGTTGATGGCCTTCTCGATGCGCTCGACCGGGACGACCTCGGTGCCGAACGTCTCGACGAACAGGGAGACCGGGTGGGCCTTGCCGATCGCATACGCCACCTGGACCTCGCAGCGGTCGGCCAGGCCGGCCGCCACCACGTTCTTGGCCACCCAGCGCGTCGCGTAGGCCGCGGAGCGGTCGACCTTCGACGGGTCCTTGCCGGAGAAGGCGCCGCCGCCGTGGCGGGCGTAGCCGCCGTAGGTGTCGACGATGATCTTGCGGCCGGTCAGGCCGGCGTCGCCCATCGGGCCGCCGATCTCGAAGCGGCCGGTCGGGTTGACCAGCAGGCGGTAGCCCTCGGTGTCGAGGCCGAGGCCCTCCAGCTCGGGGGCGATGACGTGCTCGCGCACGTCGGGGGTCAGCAGCGACTCCAGCGAGATGTCGGGCGCGTGCTGGCTGGACACCACGACGGTGTGCAGGCGGACCGGGCGGAGCCCGTCATACTCGATCGTGACCTGCGTCTTGCCGTCGGGGCGCAGGTAGGGGATCGTGCCGTCCTTGCGCACGGCCGAGAGGCGGCGGGCCAGCCGGTGCGCGAGCGCGATCGGCAGCGGCATGAGCTCCGGCGTCTCGTTGCACGCGAAGCCGAACATCATGCCCTGGTCGCCGGCGCCCTGCAGGTCGAGGGCGTCCTCGCCGCTGCCCTCGCGGACCTCCAGCGCCGAGTCGACACCCTGCGCGATGTCGGGCGACTGGGACCCGATGGAGACGCTCACGCCGCACGACGCGCCGTCGAAGCCCTTCTTCGACGAGTCGTAACCGATGCCGAGGATCGTCTCCCGCACGATCTTGGCAATGTCGGCGTACGCACTGGTGGTCACCTCGCCGGCGACGTGGACCTGACCGGTGGTGATCAGCGTTTCGACCGCCACGCGGCTCCGCGCGTCCTGAGCGAGGAGCGCGTCGAGGACACCGTCGCTGATCTGATCGGCGATCTTGTCCGGGTGACCTTCGGTGACCGACTCTGACGTGAACAGGCGGCGGGCCAATGGTGCTCCTCAGGGGTTACGGCGATCGGATTTCGGGCTTCGCCAGAGTGTACGACCCTACGCATGACGACCGGCAAAGGCATCGCGTGAAACAACCCCAGAAACTCACCCTGGGGACCCCAATCCGGCTCAGTGATCAGCGCAAACGGTCCGAAACCAGATCCAAAATCCTATCGGCTAGGTCGTCTTTGGACAGTTCGGGCATTGCGACGCGCGTGCCTTCTGCGGTGAGAATCACGGCCTGGTTGTGCTCCGCGCCGAACGTCTTGCCGACGCCCACCTCGTTCACGACGATGAGGTCGGCCCGCTTCCGCAGCAGTTTCTCCTGGCCGTTGGCCACCGCGCGCTCCAGCTCGGCCGTCTCGGCGGCGAACGCGACGAGCACCTGGCCGGCCGGCTTGGCCGCGCCCAGCTCGGCCGCGATGTCCGGGTTGGTGACCAGCTCCAGCGTGGGTGCGGCGCCGTCCACCTTCTTGATCTTACTCTCGGCGAACACCGCCGGGCGGAAGTCGGCGGGGGCGGCGGCCATGACGACCACGTCGGCCGTCCCGGCCGCGGCCACGGTGGCCTGCCGCAACTGCTCGGTCGTCTCCACGCGCACCACGTCGGCGCCGGCCGGGTCGGGCAGCGCCACGTTGGCGGCGACGAGCGTGACGCGGGCGCCGCGGGCGATCGCGGCCCGGGCGATGGCGTAGCCCTGCTTGCCCGACGAGCGGTTGCCGATGAACCGGACCGGGTCGATCGGCTCGCGGGTGCCGCCGGCGGTGACCACGACGTGCCGTCCGGCCAGGTCGAGGGCCTGCTCGGGGGGTAGCCCGCCGCGGCGCAGGAGGCGGACGGCGGCGGCGAAGATCTCGGGCGGCTCGGGCAGCCGGCCCTTGCCGGTGTCGGCGCCGGTGAGCCGGCCGACGGCGGGCTCCAGGACGACCGCGCCGCGCTCGCGCAGCGTCGCGACGTTGGCCCGGGTCGCCGGGTGCTCCCACATCTCGGTGTGCATCGCGGGCGCGAACAGGACCGGGCAGCGGGCCGTGAGCAGCGTGTTCGTGAGCAGGTCGTCGGCCAGGCCGTGCGCGGCCCGGGCGAGCAGGTCGGCGGTGGCGGGCGCGACGACGACCAGGTCGGCCTCGCGGCCGAGCCGCACGTGGGGCACCTCGTGGGCGCCGGTGAAGACGTCGGTGGCGACCGGCTGGCCGGACAGGGCCGCCCAGGTCGCCTCGCCGACGAAGGTGAGCGCCGCGGCGGTGGGCACGACCCGCACCCGGTGGCCCGACTCGGTCAGCAGGCGGAGCAGCTCACAGGCCTTGTAGGCGGCGATCCCGCCGGCGACGCCGAGCACGACGCGCGGCCGTGCCTCGGCGTGCTGGTCCATCGAGGCCTAGGCCTCGTCGATGCGCTCGGCGGTCAGCAGACCGCCGTTGATCTCCCGCAGGGCGATGGAGAGCGGCTTCTCCTGCGGCGTGGTCTCGACGAGCGGGCCCACGTATTCGAGAAGACCCTCGCCGAGCTGGCTGTAGTAGGCATTGACCTGGCGGGCACGCTTCGCCGCGAAGATCACCAGCGCATACTTCGACGTCGTCTTCTCGAGCAGCTCGTCGATCGGCGGGTTGGTGATCCCCTGCGGGTCTGCCACGGTTCCGGCCACGGAAACAACCTCAACACTTTCGCAATTGACGGCTCACGAACCCAGCAACCTTACCAGAGCGTGACGACCGTCGGCGTGACCCTCGTCGCAGCGTCGCGCGATGACCAGCGCAAGCCAGCCGATCGGGGTGTCGAATGGCCGACACGGAGGGCAACGGCGAAGCGCCCGGGCCGTGGCCCGGGCGCTTCGAGGTCTCACACTGGTCCGGGGGGGACCGGCTGGGCGGTCACTTGCCGCCGGCGAACTCCCCGAGCAGTGCCTTGCGCTGCTGGTCGCCCAGGCCGCGCAGGCGACGGCTTTCGGCGATCTTCAGCTTCTCCATGATCTGCGTTGCCCGGATCTTGCCGATGCCGGGCATCGCCTGGAGCACGGCCGAGACCTTGAGCTTGCCGACGACGTCGTCGGACTCCGCGCGGTCGATCACGGCAGCAAGCGTCGTCTTGCCCTGCTTGAGTTGCTCCTTCAGCTCAGCGCGAGCCTTTCGGATCTCAGCCGCTTTTTCCAAAGCGGCCGCGCGCTGTTCCGGGCTCAGTGACGGGAGCGGCACCAGGTCTCCTCAGGTCCCTTGAAAAAAAGTGTTGATGGTCTAGCGCGGGGAAAACTAGCGGTCAGAAGCCATTTCAGCAACGTCGGAAGACAAGATCGACGGCCCGTGCCGATTCGGTGATCAGGCGGTGACCGCAATTGCGGCGGCGCAGACGTCCCTCGCGCGGTCCGCCGCGGCCCGCAGCGCGGCCACGTCCGGGCCCGCCGAAAGCACCTCGCGGGACCACGACGGGAGGACGTCGCCGAGGGCGTCGCCGAAGACGGCCCGCAGATCCTCGGCCCGCCCGCCCTGGGCGCCGAGCCCGGGCGCGAGGATCGGTCCATTGAGGTTGGTCAGATCGTGACCGGTCGGCCCGATCGTCGCACCGATCACCACGCCGACGTCGCCGAGCGGCTTCGCACCCTGGTTGACCTGGGAAATCTCATCGATCACGGCCTGCGCGACGGTCTTGCCGCCGGCCCCGACGGCCCGCTGGACGGCCGCGCCCTCCGGGTTCGAGGTGAGGGCGAGCACGAACGCGCCGAGGCCGTTCTGCTGGGCTTTCTCCACGATCGGGCGCAGTGCGCCGAAGCCGAGGTACGGGCTGATCGTGATCGCGTCGGCGCACAGCGGAGCGGCCGGGTCGAGGTAGGCGTCGGCGTACGCGGCGGCCGTGGAACCGATGTCACCCCGCTTGACGTCGAGAAGCACAAGAGTTCCGGCCGAGCGCAACTGTCGGATAGTTGACTCCAGAACCGCTATGCCCCTGGAGCCGAAACGCTCATAAAAGGCAGACTGGGGCTTCATCACCGCGACCCGCTCGGCCAGCGCCTCCCCCACCGTCTGACTGAACGCTTCCAGGCCCTTGACATCGTCGGAGAGGCCCCAGGAGGCGAGGAGGGAGGGGTGGGGGTCGATCCCCACGCACAGCGGCCCCAGGGCGTCCATGGCGGCCCGCAGCCGGGCTCCGAACGGAACGGTCACGTGCGACTCCAGAGATCGGCCGCGGCCGGACCGCGGCGGGACGGGAGAGGGGAAACGGCCCGGCGGCGACCGCGGCGGGGTGGGCCGGGCGCCCGGGTCACAGCGGCAACCGGGTGGCCGCGACGCAGCCGCGGACGAGGGCGGGGCCGTGGTAGATCAGGCCGCTGTAGAGCTGGACCAGGCTCGCGCCGGCGTCCATCAGGCGCTGGGCGTCCGCCGGGCGGGTGATCCCGCCCACGCCGATGACCGGCAGGCCGCTCTCCTTGGCCACGAACCGGACCACCTCCAGCGCCCGCGCCGCCAGCGGGCGGCCGCTGAGCCCGCCCGGCCCGGCGAAGGGCACCGGGCGCTCGACCGTGGTGTTCGTCGCGATGAGACCCGCGACACCCAGGCTCAGGCACACGTCGAGCAGCTCGCCCAGCGCCGTCTCGGTGAGGTCCGGGGCGACCTTGACCAGCACCGGCTTGCCCTCGCGGTTCTCCGCGCGCAGCGCGCCGAGCAGGGCCGACAGCTGGGCCTTGTCCTGCAGTTGGCGCAGCCCGGGCGTGTTCGGCGAGCTCACGTTCACGGCGAAGTAGGAGCCCAGGCCGTACAGCTGGCGAAAGGAGTGCACGTAGTCCTCGACGGCGCCCGTGAGGGGGGTCACCTTCGACTTGCCCAGGCTGATGCCCAGCGGCACCGGCAACGGCCCCAGGGCGCGCAGGCGGGCCGCCAGGGCCTCCGCGCCCGCGTTGTTGAAGCCCATCCGGTTGACGATCGCCTCGTGCTCGGGCAGGCGGAACAGGCGGGGCCGCTCGTTGCCCGGCTGGGCGTGCCGGGTGACGGTGCCCACCTCGACGAAGCCGAAGCCGAGCTGGGGCCAGGCGCGCAGCGCGCGCCCGTCCTTGTCCATCCCGGCGGCCAGGCCGACCGGGTTGGGGAAGTCGACGCCGAAGACCGTCCGGCGGGCCCCGGGCGGGCTGACCGGGCGCCGGGTCCCCGGCACCCGCGACAGCACGCGGAGGGTCCGCTCGTGGACGGTCTCGGCGTCCCCGCCGCCCCACCGGAACAGCAGGGGGCGGACCACGCGCTCGTAGCGGCTCACCGCGCCTCGCGCATGGTCGCGTGCAGCTCCTGCAGCGGGCGCACGGTCATCTCGCCGCGCAGCAGTGCCTCGATGCCCATGACGGCGGCCGCGGCGCCCGGCAGCGTGGTGATGCACGGGATGTCGGCGACGACGGCCGCGCTGCGGATCTCGTAGCCGTCCTGGCGGCCGCTGGAGCCCTGCGGGGTGTTGATGACGAGGTCGGCCTCGCCGCCCGCGATGAGCGCGACCGCGTTGCGCCCGCTGCCCTCCTCGTAGTGCTTCGGGACGATCTCGCACGCGACGCCGTAGCGGCGCAGCACCTCGCCGGTGCCGGCCGTGGCGACGATCGCGAAGCCGAGGTCGGCGAGGCGCTTCACCGGGAAGACGATCCCGCGCTTGTCCCGGTTGGCCACCGTGACCAGCACGGTGCCGGCGGTCGGCAGCGAGCCGTAGGCGGCGGCCTGGGACTTGGCGAAGGCGTGCCCGAAGTACGCGTCGATCCCCATGACCTCGCCGGTGGACTTCATCTCCGGGCCGAGCAGGTTGTCGACGCCCTTGCCCTCGGCGGTGCGGAACCGCTTGAAGGGCAGCACCGCCTCCTTGACCGCGATCGGCGCGTCGTCGGGCAGGGTGCCGCCGTCGCCCTCGGCCGGCAGCAGGCCCTCGGCCCGCAGCTCGGCGATCGTCGCGCCGAGCGCGATCCGGGCGGCCGCCTTGGCCAGGGGCACCGCGGTGGCCTTCGACACGAACGGCACGGTCCGCGAGGCGCGCGGGTTGGCCTCCAGGACGTAGAGGACGTCGTCCTTGAGCGCGTACTGCACGTTGAGCAGCCCCCGCACCCCGATCCCGCGGGCGATGGCCACCGTGTAGCGGCGCACCTCCGCCAGGTGTACCGCGGCGAGCGTGATCGGCGGCAGCGCGCAGGACGAGTCGCCGGAGTGGATGCCGGCCTCCTCGATGTGCTCCATGACACCGCCGAGGTACACCTCGCCGGTGTCGTCGCACAGCGCGTCGACGTCGATCTCGATCGCGTCGTCGAGGAACCGGTCGACGAGCACCGGGTGCGCCGGCGAGATCTCCGTCGCCCGGCCGATGTAGTCGCGCAGGGTCGGCTCGTCGTAGACGATCTCCATGCCGCGGCCGCCGAGCACGTACGACGGCCGGACGAGCACCGGGTAGCCGATCTCGTCGGCGATGAGCTTCGCCTCCGGGAACGTGGTCGCGGTGCCGTGCGCCGGCGAGCGCAGGCCGGCCTCGGTGAGCAGCTTGCCGAACAGCCCGCGGTCCTCGGCGAGGTCGATCGCCGCCGGGGAGGTGCCGACGATCGGCACCCCGGCCCGGTACAGCCGCTCGGCGAGGCCCAGCGGGGTCTGGCCGCCGAGCTGCACGACCACGCCGACGACGCCGGGGCCGCCGGCCGAGTGGCCGGACTCGTCCTCGGCGTGGAACACCTCGAGGACGTCCTCGAAGGTGAGCGGCTCGAAGTACAGCCGGTCGGCCGTGTCGTAGTCGGTCGAGACCGTCTCCGGGTTGCAGTTGACCATGACCGTCTCGTAGCCCTTGGCCCGCAGCGCCATGACCGCGTGCACGCACGAGTAGTCGAACTCGATGCCCTGGCCGATGCGGTTCGGGCCGGACCCGAGGATGATCACCTTGGGCCGCGCCGACGGCGTGACCTCGGTCTCCTCCTCGTAGGTGCTGTAGTGGTACGGCGTGCCGGCCGCGAACTCGGCGGCGCACGTGTCGACGGTCTTGTAGACCGGCCGCAGCCCCAGCCGGTGGCGCAGGGTGCGCACGCCGTCCTCGCCGGCGAACTCGGGGCGCAGCGCCGCGATCTGCCGGTCGGACAGACCCGACCGCTTGGCCCGGCGCAGCAGCGGCAGGTCGAGCACGGCGGCGTCGAGGATCTCGGCGCGCAGGTCGACGAGGGCGGCGAGCTGGTCGACGAACCACGGGTCGAAGCCGGACGCCGCGGCGACGGCGGCGACGCTGTGCCCTTCGCGCAGCGCCCGCTCGGCGGTGTAGAGCCGGCCGTCGTGCGGCGTCTTCAGGGCGTCAAGGGCGTTGACGTCCGGTTTGTCGGCCACCGTCCAGAAGCCCGCGGCCGTCGTCTCCAGCGACCGCATCGCCTTGCCGAGCGCCTCGGCGAAGGTGCGCCCGAGGGACATGGCCTCGCCGACCGACTTCATCGTCGTGGTGAGCTCGGGGTCGGCGCCCGGGAACTTCTCGAACGCGAAGCGCGGGATCTTCACCACGACGTAGTCGAGCGCGGGCTCGAACGCGGCCGGCGTCTTCAGGGTGATGTCGTTGGGGATCTCGTCGAGCGTGTACCCGATGGCCAGCTTCGCGGCGATCTTCGCGATCGGGAAGCCGGTGGCCTTGCTGGCCAGGGCGCTGGAGCGGGACACCCGCGGGTTCATCTCGATGACGACCAGGCGGCCGGTGCGCGGGTGCACCGCGAACTGGATGTTGCAGCCGCCGGTGTCGACGCCGACCTCGCGCAGCACGGCGATGCCGAGGTCGCGCAGGCGCTGGTACTCGACGTCGGTGAGCGTCATCGCCGGCGCGACGGTGACCGAGTCGCCGGTGTGCACGCCCATCGCGTCGACGTTCTCGATGGAGCAGACGACGACCACGTTGTCGTGCTTGTCGCGCATCAGCTCCAGCTCGTACTCCTTCCAGCCGAGCACGCTCTCCTCGATGAGCACCTCGTGCACGGGCGAGGCGGCCAGGCCGCCGCCCGCGAGCCGGTCGAGGTCCTCCGCGGTGTGCGCCATGCCGGAGCCGAGGCCGCCCATCGTGAACGAGGGCCGGATGACCACGGGCAGGCCGAGCTCGGCGACGGTCGCGTGGACCTCCTCCATCGAGTGGCAGACCCGCGAGCGCGGGGTGTCGCCGCCGGCCCGCGCCACGATGTCCTTGAACAGCTGGCGGTCCTCGCCGCGGCGGATCGCCTCGATGTCGGCGCCGATGAGCTCCACGCCGTACTTCTCCAGCACGCCCGCCTCGTGCAGCGCGACGGCGGTGTTGAGGGCGGTCTGCCCGCCGAGCGTGGCGAGCAGCGCGTCGGGCCGCTCCTTGGCGATCACCTGCTCGACGAACTCGGGGGTGATCGGCTCGACGTAGGTGGCGTCGGCGAACTCCGGGTCGGTCATGATCGTCGCCGGGTTGCTGTTGACCAGGCTGACCCGCAGGCCCTCGGCGCGCAGCACGCGGCAGGCCTGGGTGCCGGAGTAGTCGAACTCGCACGCCTGGCCGATGACGATCGGGCCGGAGCCGATGACGAGGACGTGCCGGAGGTCGGTCCGCTTAGGCATTGGTGTTCATCAACTCCGCGAATCGGTCGAACAGGTAATCCGCGTCGTGCGGCCCCGCTGCCGCCTCCGGGTGGTACTGCACCGTGAACGCCGGCACGTCCAGGCACCGCAGTCCCTCGACGACGTCGTCGTTGAGGCAGACGTGGCTCACCTCGACCGCGCCGAACTCGGTGTCGTGGCGGCGGTCGACCGGCGCGTCGACCGCGAAGCCGTGGTTGTGGCTGGTGATCTCGACCTTGCCGGTGATCCGGTCGACGACCGGCTGGTTGATGCCCCGGTGGCCGTACCCCAGCTTGTACGTGCCGAACCCCAGCGCGCGGCCCAGGATCTGGCTGCCGAAGCAGATGCCGAACAACGGGATCCGGGCGGACAGCACGGCCCGCGCCAGCGCCACCGGGCCGTCCGCGGTCGCCGGGTCGCCCGGGCCGGGCGAGAAGAAGACGGCGTCGGCGCCCACGGCCCTGATGTCGTCGAGCGTGGCGCTCGCCGGCAGCACGTGGGTGGTGACGCCGCGCTTGGCGAGCCGGCGCGGCACGTTGCGCTTGATGCCGAGGTCGATCGCGGCGACCGTGAACCGTCGTTCGCCGTCGGCCTCCACGGTGTACCGCTGGGGCGTGCTCACCTCGGCGGAGAGGTCGGCGCCGAGCATCTCCGGCTGCTGCCGGACGCGCTCGAGGAGCCCTCCGCGGTCGTCGTCGACGCTGGACACCCCGACCCGCATGGCCCCGCGCTCGCGCAGGTGGCGGGTGAGCGCGCGGGTGTCGATGCCGCTGATCCCGACGATCCCCTCGACGGCGAGCCGGTCCTCCAGGCTGCCGCCCGCGCGCCAGTTCGAGTAGGAGCGGGACGGGTCGCGCACGACGTAGCCGGCCACCCAGATGCGGTCCGACTCGTCGTCCTCGGCGTTGATGCCGGTGTTGCCGATCTGCGGCGCGGTCTGCACGACCACCTGGCGGTGGTAGGACGGGTCGGTGAGCGTCTCCTGGTAGCCGGTCATGCCGGTGTTGAAGACGGCCTCGCCGAACGTCTCGCCGATGCTGCCGAACGCCTCGCCGCGGAAGGTGCGACCGTCCTCGAGGACGAGCAGTGCCTCTCTGCGCTTCACCGCGTGGCCTTTCCGTTCAGTACCGTGGGCTCCCCGCGCAGGTAGGTCGCCACGATGCGGCCGCGCAGTTCCGTTCCGGCATAGGGGGTGTTGCGGGACCGGCTGGCCAGGGCCGTCGGGTCGACGGTCCAGCTGACGGCCGGGTCGAAGAGCGCGATGTTGGCGGGGGCGCCCACCGCCAGGGCGTGGCCGTGCCCCTCCAGCCCGGCGATGCGGGCCGGCGCCGCCGACATCCACTCGGCGATGCGGTCCCAGTCGGGGCCCATCGTCGTGACCACGATGGCGAGGGCGGTCTCCAGGCCGAGCATGCCCGGCCGGGCGTACGCCCACTCGCACTCCTTGTCCTCCACGGTGTGCGGCGCGTGGTCGGTGGCGACGCAGTCGATCGTGCCGTCGCGCAGGCCCTCGCGCAGCGCGTCGACGTCGGCCTGGGTGCGCAGCGGCGGGTTGACCTTGAAGACCGGGTCGTAGCCGGTGGCCCGGTCCTCGGTGAGCAGCAGGTGGTGCGGCGTCACCTCGGCGGTGACCCGCCAGCCCTTCGACTTGGCCCAGCGGATGAGCTCGACGCTGCCGGCCGTGGAGACGTGGCAGATGTGCAGGCGCGCGCCGACGTGCCCGGCCATGAGGGCGTCGCGGGCGATGATCGCCTCCTCGGCGACGGCGGGCCAGCCGGTGAGGCCCAGCCGGGCGGCGACCTCGCCCTCGTTCATCTGCGCGCCGACGGTGAGCCGCGGCTCCTCGGCGTGCTGCGCGATGACGCCGTCGAAGGCCTTCACGTACTCCAGGGCCCGCCGCATGAGCCGCGGGTCGCTCACGCAGTGCCCGTCGTCGGAGAAGACCCGCACCCGGGCGGCGGAGTCGGCCATCGCGCCCAGCTCGGCGAGCTGCTCGCCGGCCAGGCCGACGGTCACCGCGCCGACGGGCTGCACGTCGACCAGCCCGGCCTCGCGGCCGAGCCGCCAGACCTGCTCGACGACGCCGGCCGTGTCGGCGACGGGTGAGGTGTTGGCCATGGCGCAGACGGCGGTGTAGCCGCCGAGGGCGGCGGCGCGGGAGCCGGACTCGACGGTCTCGGCGTCCTCGCGGCCGGGCTCGCGCAGGTGGGTGTGGAGGTCGACGAGGCCGGGGAGGGCGATGAGGTCGCCCTTGCGGTCCGGATCGATGCGGACGATCGCCCCGTTCTCGACGTGGATGTCGCCCAGGTGCGTGCCCTTGATGACGGTCATGACTTTCCCCCCAGGAGCAGGTAGAGGACCGCCATCCGCACGGACACGCCGTTGGCGACCTGTTCGACGATCGTGGAGCGGGCCGAGTCGGCCACCTCGGGCGCGATCTCCATGCCCCGGTTCATCGGGCCGGGGTGCATGACGATCGCGTGCTCCGGCAGGCGGCGCATGCGCGGCAGGTCGAAGCCGTAGCGGCGGGCGTACTCGCGCTCGGACGGGAAGTACGCCTGGTCCATCCGCTCCCGCTGGACCCGCAGCATCATGACGACGTCGGCGTCCGGGACCACGGCGTCGAGGTCGTAGCTGGTCTCGGCGGGCCACGCCGCCACCCCGACCGGCAGCAGGGTCGGCGGCGCGACGAGCGTCACCTTCGCCCCGAGCGTGTGCAGCAGCAGCACGTTGGACCGGGCGACCCGGGAGTGCAGCACGTCGCCGACGATGGCCACGTTGAGCCCGGCGACCCGCTTGAGCCGGCTGCGCATGGTGTACGCGTCGAGCAGCGCCTGGGTCGGGTGCTCGTGCGTGCCGTCGCCGGCGTTGACCACGCTGCCCTCGACCCAGTTGGCGAGGCGGTGCGGCGCGCCGGAGGCCGGGTGACGGATGACCACCGCGTCGGCGCCCATCGCCTGCAGGGTGAGCGCGGTGTCCTTGAGGCTCTCCCCCTTGGACACGCTGGAGCCCTTGGCCGAGAAGTTGATGACGTCGGCGGAGAGCCGCTTCGCGGCCGCCTCGAACGAGATGCGGGTGCGGGTGGAGTCCTCGTAGAAGAGGTTCACCACGGTGCGTCCGCGCAACGTCGGCAGCTTCTTCACCTCGCGGGCGGCGAGCCCGGCCATCTCCTCCGCGGTGTCGAGCACCTGGGTCGCGGTGGCGGCGTCGAGGTCGGCGGCGCTGAGCAGATGCTTGATCATGATTTCTGCCCCTTCGTCTGGATCATCACCGCGTCGAGGCCGTCGTGCTCGGCGGTCAGCACGCGCACGTTCTCGTCCAGCGAGGTCGGGATGTTCTTCCCGACGTAGTCGGCGCGAATCGGCAGCTCGCGGTGGCCCCGGTCGACGAGGACGGCGAGCTGGACGGCACGGGGGCGGCCCAGGTCCTTCAGCGCGTCGAGCGCGGCGCGGACCGTGCGGCCGGAGAAGAGGACGTCGTCGACGAGGATGACGCGGCGCCCGTCGAGGCCCCCGGGAGGGATCTCCGTGTGACCAACCGCACGGGTCGCCTGGAGGCGCAGATCGTCCCGATAGAGCGTGATGTCCAACACACCGACCGGAACGTCCGTGCCCTCGAAGGTCGCGATCCGGGCGGCGAGGCGCCGGGCCAGCGGCACGCCGCGGGTGGGTATGCCCAACAGCACAGTTTCGGCCGCGCCGGACGTCTTTTCCAGAATCTGGTGGGCAATCCGGTCCACCACCCGGGCGACATCTTCCGCCGAGAGGATGGTTTTTCCCAGCTCAGTGCCGGTTGTCGGGGACGACAAACCAGACCTCCTTCCCCGCCTCGCTGGACGGGTCGTTAAAGGACGTCGAACGTCACCTACCCTAACAACCGCCCTGACCAGGGCAACGGAAGGGTCTCGGGCACTTGACCACGCGCCGTAACCCAGTTACGGTCACGCTCCGTAGCGATCGCTGGGGAAACCCCTCAGGCCAGTGACTGGGAGTGTCCGTATGCCGTCTGAGTACGCCAAGTCTCTTGGTGCTCGCCTGCGTTCCATCCGACAGCAGCAGGGGCTGTCTCTGCAGGGTGTCGAGGAGAAGTCGGCCGGGCGCTGGAAGGCCGTCGTCGTCGGTTCCTACGAGCGCGGCGACCGTGCCGTCACGGTGTCGCGCCTCGCCGAACTGGCCGAGTTCTACCGCGTCCCCGTCGCCGAACTGCTCCCCGAGGGCAGCGGCGTCCGCCACGAGCCCACCAACAAGATCGTCCTCGACCTGGAGCGCCTCTACGACGCCGGCGCCGAGGACCTGGCCTACGTGGCGCGGTACGCGCGGGCCATCCAGCAGCAGCGCGGCGACTACAACGGCCGCGTCCTGTCGATCCGCGCGGACGACCTGCGCGCTCTGGCGATCGTCTACGACGCCTCGCCGTCGGGCCTGGTCGAGCGCCTGAACGAGCACGGCGTCCTGGTGACCGACCCGCGCAGCCTGTTCCAGAGCTGACGAAACGCGCCTCTTGAGGGGGCCGCGCCCGGCCGGGGGCGGCCCTTTTGCGTCCCCACCGCCGGCCGCCTGCCCGCGGGCCCCTGCCCGGCCGGCGGCCGGCTCCTTCAAGTTGACCTTGGTGGGTTTCGGTCGCCAGGGCAGCGGAAATCCACCAAGGTCAGCGGACGGCGACCGCGCGCCGCCACGCCGCACGCCCCGCACCTCGCCCCGCTCCCGGGCCGTGACCAATTTCTCAAGTTGACCTTGTCTCTCTGGTTGACCTTGTTCCTCAAGTTGACCTTGGTGGATTCCGGTCGCCAGGGCAGCGGAAATCCACCAAGGTCAACCCGGCAGCGGACGGCGACCGCGCGCCGGGTCCGCGGCCGGACGAGGACCAGGCGCACGGGCGCCGTCCGGTGGGCGCCAGCCGGCGGACCACAGCGCCGCGCGCACCTGGGCCGCCACCTCGGCGGGCCGGTGACGGACCTGCCAGGCCGCGAACCGCAGCAGCCGGCCGCCCGCGATCGCCACGTCGTTGTGCTGGCGCATGTCGGCGACCCACGCCCGCGCCTCCATGTGCTGACCGCCGTCGATCTCGACGTGGACGCCGAAGTCGTCGAAGAGCGCGTCGCGGTACCGCTTGCGCCCGAGGCTGTCGAGGCGCACCACCTGCCGGCTCGGCTCGGGCAGCCCGTGACGCCGGCAGAGCCGGACGAAGTCCACCTCCGGCAGCGACTCCGAGCCGCCCCGGGCGTCGTCGGCGGCGGCCCGGATCAGCCGCTCGCGCCGCAGGCCGCGCATCCGGTCGAGCGCGGCGTGCACGTCGTCGCCCGCGACCAGCCGCTGCTGGAACCCGGCCGAGATCACCGCCGCGGCCTCGGCGTCGTCCACCGCCCACTGCGCCGCGTCGATCAGCGAGCGGGCGGCGGACGTCCGGGGCGGTGCGGCGTTGCCCAGCGTGTCGGCCGCCGGCAGCTGGACGGTCCGGCGCACAACGGTCCCGGGCGGCGCCACGAGCTTGCGGCCGGAGCGCACCAGGATGTACGTCTCATGCCGGAAGTAGTGCCGCAGGCCGGATGCCTCCAGTGCGCTGAGCCCGGCGAGCAGGCCGTCCGTGGCCAGCACCGCGAGCCAGCGGCGCTGCGCGACGCCGAGCTCGCCGGGAACGGCCACGTAGACCGATCGGTGCGGCCGCTGCCAGCGGCCGGACGAGACCCGGTGCCGCAGGGCGCTCTCCGACAGGTGACCCAGGGCCTGGCGGCGGGAGACGACCCGGTGCTGCCGGAACAGCAGGTGCTCGAACGGGTCGTCACCGCGCGGGGGCTCGCGCTCCGCCGTGTTCCAGGACATGCCCCGACCGTGGCACGAGCCGGGTGGCGAGCGCTGCCCCCGGGTGCGGCCTGTGGATAACCCTACGTGGCGTAGTCGGCGATGCGGCCCAGGATGCCGTTGAGGAAGCGGGGGCTGTCGTCGGTCGACAGCGTCTCGGCGAGCTCGACCGCCTCCGTGATGGCCACCGGGTTGTCGATCTCGTCGTTGTACAGCAGCTCGTACACCGCGATGCGGGCCAGGTTGCGGTCCACCACCGGCATGCGCTCCAGGGTCCAGCCCTCGGCGTAGCTCGACAGCAGCTCGTCGATGCGGGCGGCGTGCGACTCGACGCCCTCGACGAGGCGGACCGTGTAGGGCAGATACGCCGGCTTCGGCTCCTCCAGGTTGGCCACGTAGGCCGTCAGGACCGACCCGCGCGGCTCACCGCGCAGGTCGGCCTGGTAGAGCACGTCCAGGGCGCGCTTGCGGGCCTTGCGCCGCGCGGTCATCTGCGCGGTGACGTCGCCCCCAAGGAAAGAGTTCACGCCCGGCCCAGGTAACGGCTGTCGCGGGTGTCCACCTTGATCTTCTCGCCGGTGGAGATGAACAGCGGCACGTTGACGGTCGCGCCGGTCTCCACCGTGGCCGGCTTGGTGCCGCCGGTCGAGCGGTCGCCCTGCAGGCCGGGCTCGGTGTAGGTCACCTCGAGGATCACGGAGGTGGGCAGCTCGATGTAGAGCGGCGCGCCCTCGTGCGTGGCGACGATCACCTCGGCCTCGGGCAGGAGGAAGTTGCTCGCCTCGCCGACGGTGCCGCCCGGGACGCTGATCTGCTCGTACGTCTCCAGGTCCATGAAGACGTAGTCCTCACCGTCGAGGTAGAGGTACTGCATCGTGCGCTTGTCGACCGTGGCGGTGTCAACTTTGGTCCCGGCGTTGAACGTGCGGTCGACCACCTTGCCGGAGAGCACGTTCTTCAGCGTGGTCCGCACGAACGCGCCGCCCTTGCCCGGCTTGACATGCTGGAACTCCACGACGGTCCAGAGGTCGCCGTCGAGGTTGAGCACCAGGCCGTTCTTCAGGTCGTTCGTGGTTGCCATGTGGATAGACGTCACTTTCGTCGAATGGTCCGCGGCGTCCGCCGGCGGAAAAAGGCCCGGTGAAGTGTACCGGTCGAAGTGAAATCGGCCCGAAGCAGCATACCGGCCGCAACGGGCTGTGTTCACCCGCACGTTTCCATCGAGACATCTGACTCTGCCAGCGTGCCCGGGTGGGACGACCGGAACTCACCGTCAACCGTACCCTCGGCTTCGCCGGCGCCATCGCGATCGCCATCGGCGGCCTGGCCGCGGGCGCCCTGCCGTTGCGCGACCCGTTCGAGCACTGGCCGGTGGTGCGGGAGTTGCGGGCGTTCCCGTTGCTGGGGGTGGCCGGCACCTACCTCGGGCTGGCCCTGCTGTGCGGCGCCTGGCTGCGCCTGCGCTCGACGCTCGACGAGCAGAGCCCCGGCGACCTGGTGAAGACGCTGCTGTGGTGGGGGGCGCCGCTCGCGCTGACCCCGCCGATGTTCAGCCGGGACGTGTACAGCTACCTCGCCCAGGGCGCGATGGTGCGCGACGGGCTCGACGCGTACAAGTTCGGGCCGTCGAGCCTCGGCGGTCCCCTGGCGGCCAACGTGCCGCCGATCTGGCAGGACACCCCGGCGCCCTACGGGCCGGTGTTCCTGCGCGCCGCCGCCGGCGTGGTGGAGGTGACCGGCGACCACGCGGTCTGGGGCGTGTTCGGGCTGCGCGTCGTCGCCCTCGCCGGGGTCGCCCTCGTGGTCGTGTGCCTGCCGGGGATCGCCGCCCGGTTCGGGGTGCCGCCGCAGCGCGCGCTGTGGTTCGGCGCGCTGAACCCGCTCCTGCTGCTGCACCTCGTCGCGGGCGTGCACAACGACGCGGTGATGGTCGGGCTGATGGCCGCGGGCCTCTACTGCGCCGCCAAGCAGCGCCCGATGCTCGCCACCGCCCTCATCGTGGCCGCGTCGCTCATCAAGGTGCCGGCCGCGCTCGCCATCGTCGCCGTCATCGCGCTCGCCCCGACCAAGATCCTGCGCATCGTCGTCGCCGGCGCGGGCGCCCTGCTCTCCCTGCAGCTCGCCGCCGACCTGGGGCTGGGCTGGATCGGCGCGCTGCGGACCCCGACCACCGTGCGCAACGGGCTGTCGTTCAGCACCGACATCGCCATGCTCGTCGGTGAGGCCGGCTGGCCGGGCGCGACCCAGGCGATCCGCACGGTGGCGCTCGGGCTCGGCTGCCTCATCGCCGCCTGGGCGCTGCTACGGGCACCCAACCCGGTGGCGGGCGTGGGCATCGCGCTGGCGGCCATCGTCCTCTTCGGCCCGGTGGTGCATCCCTGGTACCTCCTGTGGCCGATCGTCCCGATCGCGGCGGGCCTGCGGCGGGTGCCGCCGGCGGCGGTCTGGGGCTGCGTCGGGGTGGCCATGTTCCTGCTGCCGGGCGGCGCCCCCGGCTACCCGCAGGCGGTCGTCGCCGCGGTCATCGGCACCGTCGCCGGCCTGCTCTACCTCAGGCTGCGCCCGCCGGTGCCGGCGTTGGTCCCGGTCGTGTGACCTCCGCTGCGCTCCGGCCCGGTCACGTCGTGACGACGTCCTGATACGCCGCCACGAGCAGCTCGTCGGACGGGCCCTCCAGGGTGCCGGGCACGCCGAGCCCGTCGAGGACGACGAACCGGAGCATCGCGCCGCGGGCCTTCTTGTCGACCCGCATCGCCGCGTGCAGCTGCGGCCACGCCGCCGCCGGGTAGGTCACCGGCAGCCCGAGCAGCTCCAGGATCGCCCGGTGCCGCGCGGCGACCTCCGGCGAGAGCCGCCCCGTGAGCCGCCCCAGGGCCGCGGCATAGACCAGGCCGACGCTGATCGCGTGGCCGTGCTTCCAGCGGTACCCCTCGTGGCGCTCGATGGCATGGCCGAGGGTGTGCCCGTAGTTGAGGATCTCGCGCAGGCCCGCCTCGCGCAGGTCGGCCGAGACCACGCGCGCCTTCACCGCCACCGCCCGCTCGACGAGCTCCGGCAGCACCGTCCCGCGCGGGTCGAGCGCCGCGGCCGGGTCGGCCTCGACGAGGTCGAGGATGCCGGGGTCGGCGATGAACCCGCACTTGACCACCTCGGCCATCCCGGCGCGCAGGTCGTCCCCGGGCAGCGTGTCGAGGGTCGCCAGGTCGCAGACCACGCCGACCGGCGGGTAGAAGGCGCCGACGAGGTTCTTGCCGGCGGCGGTGTTGACGCCGGTCTTGCCGCCGACGGCCGCGTCGACCATGCCGAGCAGGCTGGTCGGGACCTGCACCAGGCGCACGCCGCGCAGCCAGCAGGCGGCGACGAAGCCGGCGAGGTCGGTGACCGCCCCGCCGCCGACGCCGACGACCGCGTCGGAGCGGGTGAACGCGGCGGCGCCGAGCTCGTCCCAGCAGCGGGCGGCGACCGTGATGTCCTTGCCGGCCTCGGCGTCGGGCAGCTCGATCGGCAGCACGCCGAACCCGGCCGCGCGCAGCGCGTCCAGCACGGCGGTCGCGTGGCCCTCGACGGGGCCGGCGTAGAGCACGGCGACCTGGTTGGCGCCCTTGACGAGCACCGGCACCCGGTCGGCGAGGCCGCGGCCGATCTCGACCGCGTAGTCCTTGACGTCGACGATCGTCACAGCCGCCCCGCCAGCTCGGCGGCGATGTCCTCCGGCTCGCGGCCGTCGGTCTCCACCGTCACGGTCGCCACCTCCTCGTAGAGCGGGCGGCGCTGGTCGAGCAGGTACTTCAGGGTGGCCCGCGGGTTCATCGCGAGCAGCGGCCGGCCGGCGCCCAGCCCGACCCGCGAGACGGCGTCGGAGAGCCCGACCGACAGGTACACCACGGTGTGCCCGGCGAGGGCGGCCCGGGTCTGCTCGGCCAGGATCGCGCCGCCGCCGAGGGCGAGCACGCCGCCGAACGTGGACAGCGCGGTGGCGACGGCCTCGCGCTCCAGCTTCCGGAAGTGGTCCTCGCCCTCGTCGAAGAAGATCTCCGGGATCGGCTTGCCGGCGATCGTCTCGATGTCGGTGTCGACGTCGCGGAACTCGACGCCGAGCGCCTCGGCGAGCAGCCCGCCGACGGTCGTCTTGCCGGCCCCCGGCGGGCCGACGAGCACGGCGCGGGGGCTCACCGGATCACCAGGTGCTCGAGGTAGCCGGCGACGTTGCGGCGGATCTCCGGGACCGAGTCGCCGCCGAACTTCTCGAGGGCGGCCTCGGCCAGCACCAGCGCCACCATGGCCTCGGCCACGACGGCGGCCGCCGGGACCGCGCACACGTCCGACCGCTGGTTGATCGCGGTCGCCGGCTCGCCGGTCGTGACGTCGACGGTCTGCAGCGCCCGGTTGAGCGACGAGATCGGCTTCATCGCGGCCCGCACGCGCAGCGGCTCGCCGGTCGTGATGCCGCCCTCCAGGCCGCCGGCCCGGTCGGTGATCCGGCGGACCCCGTCGGGCGTGTTGATGATCTCGTCGTGCGCGACCGAGCCGCGGGAGCGCGCCTGGGTGAACGCGTCACCGATCTCGACGCCCTTGATCGCCTGGATCGACATGAGCGCGGTGGCCAGGCGGGCGTCGAGCTTGCGGTCCCACTGCACGTGGCTGCCGAGGCCCGGCGGCACGCCGTAGGCCAGCACCTCCACGATGCCGCCGAGCGTGTCGGCGTCCTTCTTGGCGGCGTCGACCTCCTCGACCATCCGCGCGCTCGCCTCCGGGTCGAGGCAGCGCAGCGGGTCGGCGTCGATGCGCTCGAAGTCCTCGGGCCGCGGCACCAGGCCGGGCTTCGCGGCGACCGAGCCGAGCTCGATCACGTGCGACACGATCTCCACGCCGAGGGCCTGGCGCAGCAGCGCCTTGGCGACGGTGCCGACCGCGACCCGCGCCGCGGTCTCCCGCGCGCTGGCCCGCTCCAGGATCGGGCGGGCGTCGGTGTGCCCGTACTTCTGCATGCCGGCAAGATCGGCGTGCCCCGGCCGGGGCCGGGTCAGCGGCGCGTTGCGGGCCTGGGCGGCGAGCACGTCGGGGTCGACCGGGTCGGCCGCCATGACCGTCTCCCACTTCGGCCACTCGCTGTTGCCGACGCGGATGGCGACCGGGCTGCCGAGCGTGAGCCCGTGCCGGAGGCCGCCGACGAACTCGACGACGTCCTGCTCGAAGCTCATCCGCGCGCCGCGGCCGTAGCCGAGGCGCCGACGGGCCAACTCTGCCGCCACGGACGCGCTCGTCAGCTCGATCCCGGCGGGGACGCCCTCCAGGATGGCCACGAGCGCCGGGCCATGGGATTCACCAGCGGTCAACCAGCGCAACACGTGGCAAGTCTGTCACGCCGCCGTCATCCGGCGGCGTAGAGGGCCGCGCGCATCTCACCCACTGGCGCGGCCACGCCGGTGAACAACTCGAACTGGTCGACGGCCTGCCACAGCAGCAGGTCGAGCCCGGAGACGATCGCGCACCCGGCCGCCTGCGCGGCGGCGGCCAGCGGCGTCGGCCACGGGTCGTAGACCGCGTCGAACACCACGGGACGGCCCGACCAGTCGGCGGTGGCGAGGTGGTCGGCGGCCCCCTTCGGTACCGTCGAGATCACCACCGGCGCCGTGGCCGCCTCGTGCGCCCGGTCCCACGGCTCGCCGGCCAGGTCGACGTTCAGCGCCTCCGCCACCGGCCTGAGCTCCTCGGCCGCCTCCGGCCGGCGGGTGTAGACCGTGACGTCGGCGCCGAGGCTGGCCGCGGCCGCGATCGCCGCCCGCGCGGTGCCACCGCCGCCGAGCAGGGCGAGCCGCCGGGTGCGGGACACGCCCGCCTCCAGCAGGGCGCGGACCATGCCCGGGGCGTCGGTGTTGTACGCGTGCCAGCCGTAGGCCCGGCGGACCAGCGTGTTGGCCGCGCCGATCGCCTGCGCGAACGGGTCGACGAGCGCGGCGACGCGCAGCGCCTCCTCCTTGAGCGGCATGGTCAGCGAGAGCCCGGCCCACTCCTGGCCCAGGCCCTCGACCAGCCCCTTGAGGTCCTCTTCGCCGCATTCGAAGGAGGTGTACCGCCAGTGCGTCAGACCGGCGGCCCGGTAGCCCGCGTTGTGCAGGACCGGTGAGCGGGAGTGGCTCACCGGCTTGCCGAGCACGGCCGCTCGTTGCTCAGTAGGCACCGTTCTTCTTCGCCGTCTCGATGTTGCGCAGGTGCTGCTGGTAGTCGTCGGTGAACGCCGAGTTCTTGTCCTTGTCGATCAGCACGAAGTACAGCCACTTCTCGCCCGGCGTCGGGTTGAGCGCCGCGCTGAGCGCGTCCTTGCCCGGGCTGCAGATCGGGCCGGGCGGGAGGCCGGCCTGCCCGTACGTGCGGTACGGGTTGTTGGGGTCGGTGAGCTCGGCGGTCGTGAGGTTGTGCTTGCGGGGCTGGCCCTGCAGCTCGCGCCAGTAGTTGGTGGTCGAGTCGAACTCGAGGTTCATCGGCGGCTTCTTGTTGAGCCGGTTGTAGATGACCCGCGCGACCTTGGGCATGTCGGCGATCGTGCCGGCCTCACCCTGCACCAGCGAGGCGTTGATCAGCGCCGAGAACGGCATGAGCTCCTTGCCCTGGGCGATGTTGACGAGGTCGAGCTCCTGCACCACCGACAGGAAATGGGCGACCATCTTCTTGAGGATCGTGGTCGCGGTCTCCCCCGGCCCGAACTCGTACGTGTCGGGGAACAGGAAGCCCTCGACCGTCTTGTTGGCCGTCTTGCCGTCGGTGCGGTTGAACCAGAAGTCGGGCACGCCGAGCGCGATCGGGTCCTTGGCCGCGGCGTTGAACTCCTCGACCTTGATGCCGGTCTCCTTCGCCAGCAGCTCGAAGGTGGCCTTCATCGTCAGGCCTTCCTGGATCGTCACCCGGTCGACCACTTTGTTCTTGGGATCGGCGAGCGTCGTCAGGGCGTCCTCGGCGCGCATCTGCTTGCGCAGCTTGTAGAAGCCGGGCTGGATCTTCTTGCTGCGCTCCTCGTTCTTCTTCGCCGCCTCGACGAAGGCCTTGGTGCTCTTGACGACGCCGGCCTCGAGCAGCGTCTGGGCGATCTCCAGCGACGTCTGGCCGCTCTTGACCTCGACCGTCACCTCACCGGTGCCGCCGCCGTTGTAGTCGGGGGCGGCGAACAGGTCCTTGACGCGGTCGATGCCCGCGTAGGCCCCGAACGCGAGACCGCCGATGACCAGCAGGCTGATGAAGAAGGCGAGGAAGGTCCTTCCGCCGCGCCCCTTCTTCTTTTTCCTGGGGGGCGCAGAAGAAGCGCGGCGCCGGTGCCGCGGCCGCTCCTCTTCGTCCCACGCCAGATCCAGCTCGTTCATCTGCACACTGCCTCCTGGCTGCTCAGCCGCGAACTGGTCCGGCCCGTCGCGCGTCGAGCCACCCTTGCAGGATCTCCACGGCGGCCACTTGATCGACGACCGCCCGCTGGCGCCGTCCTCGGACGCCACGCTCGGACAGCCTACGTGCTGCCGCCGCCGTGGACATCCTCTCGTCAGTGAGCACGACAGGCACGGGCGCGGCCATTCGCCCGAGCCGATCCGCGTACTGCCTGATAAGCCCGGCCGCGGGCCCTTCCTTCCCGGCCAGGTTGATGGGGAGCCCGACGACGATCTCGATCGCCTCGTACTCGGCGACGTAGGCCATGATTTGCGACATGTCGGAAGGGTCGCCGTCGTCGGCGCGCTGGTCGCGCGCGAGCGTGGCGACGGGGCTGGCGAGAATCCCGTCGGGGTCGCAGACGGCGATCCCCACGCGGACACTGCCGACATCGACACCGATCCGCCTGCCGCGGACCCACTCGCCTGTCACGCTAGGCACCCTAACCCTCCTCGCCTCCCCCGAACCGCCCCGGAGTCGTTGATCTAGCCCTTGCCGTCGCTGTTACGACCGCGTTCGGGGCAATATGCCCGTTCCCATCGACATCGTTCACCCACGGCGTTCACCCTGCGTCACTCAGCTCCCACCAGCACCGCACGCCTCACCCGTTGGGCGACATTTCGGACATGCGCACAGGTGCCCCACTCCGTCGCGCCACCCTTGCGGCCACTCCATGATCAAGGGAACCAGCTGGCTGCCCCGGCAACCAGGAGCCTCCCTGGAGACCGCCCCGGACGCGGCCTCATGATCAATGGAGGCCGCTGGCTGTCATGGCAACCAGAAGTCTCCATCGATCATGGGCGCTGCTCCCACGCCCGGAAAGCTCCGACCCGAGCGTCTCCCGCGCCCGGACACGACCCACGCCCTCGTGGCCTCGCCCCGGTCCACCGCTCCAGGCACCCGCACGGCCGGAGACCCTGCCTCTGCGGCCCGGCTCGGAGACGGCGCCGCGCTGCGCCCTGCGGCCGGGCTCGGAGACAGCGGCGCCCTGCCCCTGCGGCCCGGGCCGGAGACAGCGGCGCCCTGCCCGTCGGGGACGGGCAGGGCAACGGTGGTTCGGGCGCGCGCCGGGTTTGCTACAGGGCGCGCTCCACGGCCGTGAGGAGGGTCGGGGCGTCCGCGGCCGGGACGCCGCCGCCCTGGGCCAGGTCGGCGTTGCCGCCGCCGCGGCCGGAGAGGGCCGCCTTGACCAGCGTGCCGGCGTTGAGGCCGCGGGACTTGGCCGCGGCGTTGAGGCCGACGACCAGGGAGGCCTTGCCGCCCGCGCGGGACGTCACGGCGACCACCGCGGGGCGGTCGGCCGGGAAGCGGCCGCGGATCTCCTGGACGAGCGTGCGGACCTCGTTGGCGGAGGTGCCCTCGGGGGCCTCGGTGCCCACGAACGCCACGCCGCCGATGTCGCGGGCCGAGTCGGCCAGGCCGGCGGCGCCGGCCAGGACGAGCTGGGTGCGCAGCTTCTCCAGCTCACGCTCGGCGTCGCGCAGCTGCGCGACGGTCTGCTCGACGCGGTCGGCGACCTGGTCGCCGGGGACGCGGAAGAGCTCGGCGAGGCGGGACACGAGGACGTGCTCGCGGGCCAGGTGGCTGAACGCGTCGATGCCGACGAGCGCCTCGACCCGGCGGACGCCGGAGCCGACCGACGACTCGGACAGGATCTTCACCAGGCCGAGCTGGCTGGAGCGCTCGACGTGAGTGCCGCCGCACAGCTCGCGGGCGTAGTCGCCGACCTCGACGACGCGGACCTCGTCGCCATACTTCTCGCCGAAGAGCGCCATCGCACCGATCTTGCGCGCCTCCTCCTGCGTGGTGATGAAGGCGTGGACCAGCAGGTCACGCAGCAGCACCTCGTTGACCTGCTGCTCGACGTCGGTCAGCACGCTCTGCGGCACGGCGCCCGGCGTGTTGAAGTCGAACCGCAGCCGGCCCGGCGCGTTGAGCGAACCGGCCTGGGTCGCCGACTCGCCGAGGAAGTTGCGCATCGTCTGGTGGATCAGGTGCGTCGCGGTGTGCGCGCGGGAGACGGCGCGGCGCCGGTTGACGTCGATCTCGGCGAACGCGGCCTCGCCGGGCCGGACCTCGCCGGCCAGGACCCGCGCGCGGTGCACGACGAGGCCGGGGACCGGCGACTGGACGTCGAGCACCTCGACCCGGCCGCTGCCGACCGTGATGACGCCGAGGTCGGCCAGCTGGCCACCGCTCTCCGCGTAGAACGGGGTCGCGTCGAGGACCAGCGAGACCTCCTCGCCCTCCCCCGCGACCTTCGCCCCGAGCAGCGAGCGGATCCGCGTCTCGCGGGCGACCTCGCGATAGCCGGTGAACTCGACCGGGCCGCCCTCGTCGAGCGCCTGGCGATAGACCGACAGGTCGGCGTGCCCGGTCTTGCGGGCCTGGGCGTCGGCCTTGGCGTTGGCCCGCTGCTCGGCCATGAGCCGGCGGAAGCCGTCCTCGTCGACCTGCAGGCCCTGCTCGGCGGCGATCTCCAGCGTGAGGTCGATCGGGAAGCCGTAGGTGTCGTGCAGCTGGAACGCCTTGTCGCCGGCCAGGGTCTTGTCGCCCTTGGCCTTCGTCTCGGTCACCGCCAGGTCGAGAATGGTCGTGCCCGCGTGCAGCGTCTGCAGGAACCGCTCCTCCTCGCCGTACGCATACGACGAGATGCGGTCGTACTCGGCCGCCACCTCCGGATACGACGGCGACATGCAGTCGCGGGCGATCGGCAGCAGCAGCGGCAGCGCCGGGCCCTCCTGCCAGCCGAGCAGCCGCATCGACCGGATCGCGCGGCGCAGGATGCGGCGCAGCACGTAGCCACGGCCCTCGTTCGACGGGATCACGCCGTCGGAGATCACCATCAGCGCGGTGCGGACGTGGTCGGCGATCACCCGCAGGCGCACGTCGTCGGGGTGCGACTCGGCGGCCACGTGCGACACGGCCTGCCCGTAGCGCTTGCCGGTCATCTCGGCGGCCTTGCTGAGGATCGGGTTGACCTCGTCGATCTCGTAGAGGTTGTCGACGCCCTGCAGCATCGACGCGATCCGCTCCAGGCCCATGCCGGTGTCGATGTTCTTGTTCGGCAGGTCGCCGACGATGTCGAACGTCTCCTTCGAGCGCACGTTGGTGATCTCGTGCTGCATGAAGACGAGGTTCCAATACTCCAGGTAGCGGTCCTCGTCGACCTCCGGGCCGCCCTCCTGGCCGTAGGCGGAGCCGCGGTCGTAGTAGAGCTCGGAGCAGGGGCCGGCCGGGCCCGGGATACCCATCGACCAGAAGTTGTCCTTCTTGCCGCGGCGCACGATCCGCTCGGTGGGCAGGCCGGTGCGCTTCCAGATGTCGATGGCCTCGTCGTCGTCGAGGTAGACGGTGGCCCAGATCCGGTCGGGGTCGAGACCGAAGCCGCCCTTGTCGACCGGGTTGGTCGACAGCTCCCAGGCGAGCTTGATCGCGCCTTCCTTGAAGTAGTCACCGAAGCTGAAGTTGCCGTTCATCTGGAAGAACGTGCCGTGGCGGCTGGTCTTGCCGACCTCGTCGATGTCCGGCGTGCGGATGCACTTCTGCACCGACGTCGCCCGCTGGTAGGGCGGGGTGCGCTGGCCGAGGAAGAACGGCACGAACTGCACCATGCCGGCGTTGACGAACAGCAGGTTGGGGTCGTCGACGGCCGGCAGCGGCGCCGACGGCACCACGGCGTGCCCGTTCGCCTCGAAATGGGCCAGGAAACGGCGCTTGATCTCCGCGGTTCTCATCGGTGCTGCGGGCCTTCCGGGTAAAGGTCATCGTCCAGGGTCGAGCCGTCGGCGAACGCGGCTTGGATCTCGGCCTCACGCTCGGCCATGCCGTCACGCACGTCGGCGACGAAGTCGCGCACCGAGCCGGCGATGCCGGCGGCCGAGTCGCGCGCCGACGCGGCGATGCCCTGCGGGGTGAAGGCCTGCGCCTTCTTGGTGATCGCGCGGACCACCAACGCCCCGACGGCGAGTCCGATCCCGAGCCACAGCAAACGCCGCATGGCTCAACCTCTCTATCGCTTCGAATGTAGTGCGGGCGGACGCCCGCGTCTGGCTCAGCCGCGCCGGCGGCGCTGCTTGATCTGCTCGCGGACCTCGGCCTCGTCCGCCTCGCGCCGGCGGTTGGCGGCGGCCTTGCGCACGCCGTAGCCGAAGGCGGCGACCTTCACCAGCGGATTGGCCGCGGCGGCGCTGACCACAGTGGACAGGTTCGCAACGTTGGAGCTGATGTGCGAGACGTTTTCGGTGATCGTGTCGATCCTCGCGAGCTGCATGTTGACGCCGTCCAGCGTGGTGTGGGTCTGCTGCAGCGCCACGTTGACGTTGTCGATCGTCATGTTGACCCGCTCCAGCATGGGCGTGGTCTGGTCCGCGGCGTCACGCAGCGCACCGGTGGCGGCGTCGATGGTGTGGCGGAGCCGCAGGATCGGCACCGCGAGGACGCACACGAGCACGAGAAACGCCAGCGCTGCGATCAGCGCCGCCAAACCGCCCCAGGTCACGGTCACGCCGTTCCTCCTTTGCTCACTGGACGCGCGTCTCCGACGGAGGAAATCTACCCTCCGTGACGCATCGCCGCCTTTCGACCGGCCGTGTCGCTGGTCTTGGGAGAGACCGTAGGCCGGGGGTACGACAAGAATCCGGCGTCAATTCTGGCGTCACTCGCCGCCGCGGGTACCGCCGGGGTCGTAACTGATCCGGTTGAAGACCTTGATCGTGGTCACGGCGAGGGGGCAGATGGCCGTCGGACCGGGCGCCGGCGACTCGATCTCGCTCGGCTGCGGCTCGGCCGGCTGGCTCGCGGGCTGGCTGACCGGCGCCTTGCCGGTGGGCTTGCCGCTGGCGGGGGGCGGCGACGCGTTCACCGTCGGCCGGGTGCCCTTGACGTCGCAGACGGCGGCCCGCACCCACAGGTCCAGCACGTACTCGTCGCGCTGCCAGCAGGTCTCGATGCCGTCCACGCCCTCCGGCTGGCAGTCGGGGATGTCCCACTCGACCCAGCCCGCGTCGCGGAGCTTGCCGACGAAGGCCCGGTTGGTCTCCTCCGGACCGCGGGCGGACTCCCAGGTACGCTGGCGGGATCGGCATTCACCAATGCACCAGCGGCTGCCGAGCGCGCCGTCGGTGGGGTTGCGGGCCGCCCACTCCGGCAGGTTCAGCTGGTCGAGCTCGACGAACACGGGGTCGCGGGTGAACTCGCGGATGATGAAGAATGCGGCCGGGGCGCTGACCACCGCAAGCACCATGAAGATGATCGTGGCCATCCGCAGCTGCCGCACCCGCTTGGCCTGGGCGCGCTGCAGCAGGCCGAACGGCGCGATCTGCGTCGTTGACTCCCAGTCGAACGCGCCCGGGGTCTTTGCCGTGCCCCGGTAGGTGACCGGGTTCGGGTCGAAGCGGGCGAGGTCGACGAACGGTTTCGGCGGCGCCTCGCCCGGGTGCCCGCCAGGGCCACCGGGGCCGCCGGGCCTACCAGGACCGCCAGGACCGCCAGGACCGCCGGGACCGGCTGGGCCACCGGGTCCACCGGGACCGGCTGGGCCACCGGGGCCGCCCGGGTGGCGGCCGCCCGGACCGGAGCGTCCGGGCACGGTGGCGCGGCCAGGGGCGCCGCGGCCTCCGGGCGGGCCGCCTTGGGCGCCGGACGCCGAACGTGGGCCGGCCTGCGGGCCCTGATGCTGGTCGGGCTGCGGGCTGCGCTGCGGGCCGGGTGCGCTGGGTGCGCCGGAGCGGAGGCCATCGGGGCCGGTCGCGCGGCCGCCGCCCGGACCGCCGGGGCGGCCGGTGCCGTCGCCGCCGGGGCGGCCGGAGGGCGGCTCCTGGCGCCAGGGCTCGGCGGCCCGACGGCGACCCGACGGGGACTCCTCGTCCGGCAGCGCACGACGGCGACCCGACGGAGACTCGTCATCCGGGTTGGCGCGCCGCCGCCCCGACGGAGACTCCTCGTCGGGCAGCGCGCGACGGCGGCCCGACGGAGACTCGTCGTCGGGAAGGGCACGGCGGCGGCCGGACGGGGACTCGTCGTCGGGAAGGGCGCGGCGGCGGCCCGACGGAGACTCCTCCGGGGCCGCATGGCGACGGCCGGACGGCGACTCGAACGCGTCGTCAGGCGCCGCGTGCCGGCGACCGGACGGCGACTCGAAGGCCTCCTCCGCGCGACGGCGGCCCGAAGGCGACTCGAAGGACTCGTCGGCGCGGCGGCGGCCGCCGGACGGGGACTCGAACGCGTCATCGGCGCGGCGGCGGCCGGACGGGGACTCCTCCTGGCCGGACGGCCACACCGGAAGTGCGTCGTGGCGGGCCGGGCGGTGCGGGGCGGCCGGGGGTTCGATGGAGGGCGGCCGCTGGTCGGGCACGGCCGGGCGGCCCGGAACGGCGTCCGGTGCCCCTGTACGGCCGGTCGGAGCAGCGGCACGCACGGCCGGGCGGCCCGGAACGGCGTCCGGTGCCCCTGTACGGCCGGTCGGAGCAGCGGCACGCCCGGCCGGCGCGTCCGGTAATCCAGGGCGGCCGGTCGGAGCGGCGGCACGGCCGGTCGGAGCATCCGGGACGCCCGCGCGGCCCGCGGACCGGCCGGCAGGAGGCTCGGCCGCCGAGCCGCGCCAGCCCGTCGCCGGCTCCCCCGCGTCCGGGGCGGCACCGCGCCGGCCCCGGATCGGCTCGGATGCCGCAGGTGCGGCAGGACCCGAGGGCGCCGCGGAAGCACGCCGGGCCTGGGCAGCATCCGGCGCCGCGGGAGCCGCGGGAGCCCGCCAGGCCTGCGTCGGCTCGGGCGCCGCCGGCCCACGTCGGGCCTGCCCAGCGTCCGGCGCCGCGGGAGCCCGCCGGGCCGGCGGAGCATCCGGCGCCGCAGGAGGCGCCGGAGCGCGGCGACCCTGCGGAGGATCGGCGGGAGCACGCCACGCCTGCGTCGGCTCGGGCGCCGCGGGAGCGCGCCGGGCCGGCGGAGCATCCGGCGCCGCGGGAGCCCGCCACGTCTGCGTCGGCTCCGGGGCGCGGGGCTGCGGCGCCGGCGCCGGGGGGGTCACCTGGTCGAGGACGTCGCGCTGGATCGGTGGCGGCCCGCCGTAGCCGAGGTCCGGGGCGTCGTCGCCGCGGGCGCTGCGCAGCTCGGCGAGCCAGCCCAGGTCCTCGTCGCTCGGGCCTTCTTCGGCCTTGCCGCGGCCGCGCCGCTTCTTGGCCTCATCTCGACCCGATGTCACCGGTGCCGCTCCTCCGTGCCGGTCGTGTCCGGGGCGGCGGCCGTGTCGGTGGCCGCTCCGGTCCCCCGCACGATACGCCGCAGTTTCGGCAATCGTTCCGCCACCGCGCGCTCTGCGCCATGGCCCGTGGGGCGGTAGTACTCCCGGTCGCCGAGCCCCTCCGGCGCGTACTGTTGCGTCACAACGCCTCTGGGGTCGTCGTGGGGATATTTGTACCCTTGGCCGTGCCCGACCCGGGCCGCCCCCTTGTAATGCGAATCGCGCAAATGCGCGGGAACTGCACCGCCGTGGCCCGACCGCACGTCCGCCATGGCGGACCCGATCGCGGCGACGACCGCGTTGGACTTCGGGGCCAGGGCCAGGTGGATCACCGCCTGGGCCAGGACGATCTGGACCTCGGGCAGTCCGACGTACTCCACCGCGTGCGCCGCGGCCGTCGCGACCGGCAGCGCCGTCGGGTCGGCCATGCCGATGTCCTCGCTGGCCGAGATCACCATCCGGCGCGCGATGAAGCGCGCGTCCTCGCCGGCGCTGATCATGCGGGCCAGGTAGTGCAGGGCGGCGTCGACGTCGGAGCCGCGGATGCTCTTGATGAACGCGCTCACCACGTCGTAGTGCTCGTCGCCGGCCCGGTCGTAGCGCAGCGCGGCGACGTCGACCGCCTTCTCGGCGGTGGCGAGGTCGACCTCCGGCATGTCCTGCGCGAGCGCGGCCCCCGCCGCCGCCTCGAGCGCCGTGAGCGCCTTCCGGACGTCGCCACCCGCCAGCCGTACCAGATGATCCTCCGCCGCCTGAGCGAGCGTCACGGCGCCGTCCAGCCCGCGCGGATCGGTGACCGCCCGGCGCAGGAGCGCGCGGACGGCCTCCTCGGTCAGGGGTTGCAGGGTCAGCAGCACGCAGCGGGACAGCAGCGGCGAGATGACGGAGAAGTACGGGTTCTCGGTGGTCGCCGCGAGCAGCGTCACCGTGCGGTCCTCGACGGCGGCGAGCAGCGAGTCCTGCTGGGTCTTGCTGAAGCGGTGCACCTCGTCGATGAACAGCACGGTGGGCGGGCCGCCGCGGCGGCGCTCCTTGCGGGCCGTGTCGATGACGCCGCGCACGTCCTTCACGCCGGCCGACAGGGCCGACAGGGCGACGAAGCGCCGGTCGGTGGCGCCGGCCACCAGGTGCGCGATCGTGGTCTTGCCGGAGCCGGGCGGGCCCCAGAGGATCACCGACATCGGCGACGCCCCACCGACCAGCTGGCGCAGCGGCGCGCCCGGCGCCAGCAGGTGCTCCTGCCCGACCAGCTCGTCGAGGGTCGCCGGGCGCATGCGCACCGCGAGCGGCGCGTCATGCGCGACCGTGTCGAAACCGCCGGTGACCGCGGGATCACCGCTGCCCACCGACGACTGCACCTCGAACAACCCGTCCACGGCCCCCGACCCTACAGTCGGGGGCCGACCGGCGGGTAACCGCTCAGTTCGAACGCTCGACCGGGACGGTGACGGTGTGCGGAACAGGAGCCTTCGGCTTGGCATCGACGCCGGCCTCGGCCCGCTGCTCCGGGGTGATCGGCGTGGGCGCGCCCGTCAGCGGGTCGTAGCCGCCGCCCGTCTTCGGGAAGGCGATGACCTCGCGGATCGAGTCGGCGCCGGCCAGCAGCATGCAGATGCGGTCCCAGCCGAAGGCGATGCCGGCGTGTGGGGGCGGCCCGTACTTGAACGCCTCCAGCAGGAAGCCGAACTTGTCGGCGGCGTCGTCGGCGCTGATGCCGAGCACCTCGAAGACCCGCTTCTGCACGTCGGCCCGGTGGATACGGACCGAGCCGCCGCCGATCTCGTTGCCGTTGCAGACGATGTCGTAGGCGTAGGCGAGGGCCTCGCCCGGCGACTCCTCGAACCGCTCGATCCAGTCGTGGTTGGGCGAGGTGAACGGGTGGTGCACGGCCGTCCAGCCCTTGGCGCCGCCGCCGGTGCCGCCGGCGTCGGGGTCGGTGGGCTCGAACATCGGCGCGTCGACCACCCAGCAGAACGCCCAGGCGCTCTCGTCCACGAGCTTGGCCCGCTTGGCGATCTCGATGCGCGCCGCGCCCAGCAGCTCCTGGGCCTCGCGCCGCTCGGCCGCGGCGGCGAAGAAGACCGCGTCGCCGGGCTTGGCGCCGACGGCGTCGGCCAGGCCGGCCAGGTGGGCCTCGGAGAGGTTCTTGGCGACCGGGCCGCGGGGCTCGCCGGTGTCGGCGTCGAGCACGACGTAGGCCAGGCCCTTCGCGCCGCGCGCCTTCGCCCAGTCCTGCCAGCCGTCGAGCTCCTTGCGGGTCTGGGCGGCGCCGCCGGGCATCACGACCGCGCCCACGTAGCCACCCGCGTCGATGGCGCCGGCGAACACCCGGAACTCGGTGCCGCGCAGGTACTCCGTGAGCTCGGTGAGCTCCACCGAGTACCGCAGGTCGGGCTTGTCCGAGCCGTACCGCGCCATCGCGTCGTGCCAGGTCAGCTTCGGGATCTCGCCGGCGACCTCGTGCCCGGCCAGGTCGGACCACAGCGCCCGCACGATCGCCTCGCCGAGCTCGACGATGTCGTCCTGGGTGACGAACGACATCTCGATGTCCAGCTGGGTGAACTCCGGCTGGCGGTCGGCCCGGAAGCCCTCGTCGCGGTAGCAGCGGGCGATCTGGTAATACCGCTCCAGGCCGCCGACCATGAGCAGCTGCTTGAACAGCTGCGGCGACTGGGGCAGCGCATACCAGGTGCCGGGCTGCAGGCGCACCGGCACCAGGAAGTCGCGCGCGCCCTCGGGCGTGGAGCGGGTCAGCGTCGGGGTCTCCACCTCGACGAAGTCCCGGTCGGCGAGCAGGTTGCGGGCGATCTGGTTGGCCCGGGAGCGCAGCTTCATGGCCTTGTGCGGGCCGGAGCGGCGCAGGTCGAGATAGCGGTACCGATAGCGGACGTCGTCGCTGGCCGCCTCGTTGTCGTCGACGGGCAGCGGCAGCGGCGCGGCCTCGGAGAGGACCTCCAGCGCGGTCGCGACCACCTCGACGTCGCCGGTGGGCAGGTCGGGGTTCTCGTTGCCGGCCGGCCGGGCCCGCACCTCGCCGGTGACGAGCACGCAGTACTCGTTGCGCAGGGCGTGGGCGGCCGCCATCTCCTCGCGGAACACGACCTGCACCACGCCGGAGGCGTCCCGGAGATCCACGAAGATCACGCCGCCGTGGTCGCGGCGGCGGGCCACCCACCCGGCCAGCGTCACGGTCGTGCCGGCGTCGGTCCCCCGCAGGGTGCCGGACTCATGGGATCGGATCACAGGGTCTCCTTCGGCGAACTACGCAAGACGCCCCATTCTTTCACTGCAGGGTCGGCGCCATGTCCTCGGCCGGGGGGTTCCACCCGGCGCTGTCCGCGGCCACCTGCTCGCCGGAGCGGATGTCCTTGACCTGGTCCGGAATGTCGCCGTTGGCCGGAAACCACACGTACGGGATCCCGCGGCGCTCGGCGTAGCGGATCTGCTTGCCGAGCTTCGCCGGCACCGGCGCGACCTCGGTCGCGATCCCCCGGGACCGCAGGGCGGCCGCGACGCGGTTGCTGACCGGCCGCTCCTCCTCGTTCCACAGGGCGACCAGCACGGCCGTCGGCACCGGCCGGGACGCGCTGATCGCGTTCTGGGCGAACAGCAGGCCGAGCAGGCGGGAGACGCCGATCGAGATGCCGACGCCGGGGAAGACGTCCTTGCCGGCGCTGGCGAGGTTGTCGTACCGCCCGCCGGAGCAGATCGAGCCGTAGCGCTCGTAGCCGGCCAGCTCGGTCTCGTACACGGTGCCGGTGTAGTAGTCGAGCCCGCGGGCGATCTTCAGCGTGGCCTCGACCAGGCCGGGCGCGTGCTCGCGAGCGGTCTCGACGACCGCGGCCAGCTCGGCGACGCCCTCGTCGAGCAGCGGGTGCTCGACGCCGAGGCCGCGCACGGCCGCCTCGAAGGACGCGTCGGACGAACGGATCTCGGCCAGCGCGAGGACGGCCTTGGCCTGCGCGTCGCTCGCGCCGGCGTTCATCAGCACCTCGGCGACCCTGTCCGGGCCGATCTTGTCGAGCTTGTCGACGGTGCGCAGCACCTCGTCGGGCTCCGCCAGGCCGAGGCCGAGGTAGAAGCCCTCGCAGAGCTTCCGGTTGTTCACCATGATCTTGACGGCCGGGATCGGCAGCGAGCGCAGCGCGTCGCCGATGACCAGCGGGATCTCGGCCTCGTAGTGCGGCGGGAGGGTGTCACGGTCGACGATGTCGATGTCGGCCTGGAGAAATTCCCGATACCGTCCTTCTTGGGGCTTTTCTCCCCGCCAGACCTTTTGGATCTGGTACCGCCGGAAGGGAAACTGCAACCTACCGGCGTTTTCCAGCACGTACCTCGCGAACGGAACGGTCAGATCGAAGTGCAGCCCCAGGCTCGCCTCCTCCTCGCCCTCGGCGGCCTGGAGGCGGTGCAGCGTGTACACCTCCTTGGAGGTCTCCCCCTTGCGCAGCAGCTGGTCGAGCGGCTCGACCGCGCGCGTCTCCAGCGAGGAGAAGCCGTAGAGCTCGAAGGTGCGCCGCAGCCGGTCCAGGACCTGCTGCTCGACGATGCGCTGCGCGGGCGTCCACTCCGGGAAGCCCGACAGCGAGGCGGAAAGGGACATCGGTTACCAGCCTTTTCGGGGGGCCTCGGCGGCCTCGCGCAGGTACGGGTTGCGCTGGCGCTCGCGGCCGATGGTGGTCTGGGGGCCGTGGCCGGGCAGGACGACGGTCTCGTCGGGCAGGGTGAGCACCTTGTCGCGCAGGCTCGCGACCATCTGGCTCATGCTGCCGCCCGGCAGGTCGGTGCGTCCGATCGAGTCGCGGAAGAGCACGTCACCGCTGAAGCAGGTGCCCTCGCTGCGGAACATCACCGACCCGCGGGTATGGCCGGGCGCGTGGTCGACGGTCAGCTCCAGGCCGGCGATGCGCAGCACCAGGCCGCCCTCCAGCGGCGCCACGTCGTCGGGCTCGGTCCAGGTGAGGCGGCCCCCGAAGAGGGCGGTGAGGTCGGCGCTGATGCCCTTCGCCGGGTCCTTGAGCATCTCGCCGTCGTCCGGGTGGATGTACGCCGTGATGCCGCGCGCGCCGCAGACCGGGGTGACCGAGAAGGTGTGGTCTAGGTGGCCGTGCGTGAGCAGGACCGCGGCCGGCTGCAGCCGGTGCTCGGCGAGCACCTCGTCGAGCCGGTCGGTGACGCCGATGCCCGGGTCGATCACCACGCACTGCTCGCCGGGGGCCGGGGCGACGACAAAGCAGTTCGTCCCGAACACCTCGGCGGGAAAGCCGGCGATGAGCACGCGGCGCTCCTCCCTGTCGATGTCCTGAATCCGGCCGCTGAGGACCTCGTAAACCCTATCCGGAGGTCAGGCACAGCGAACCGTGACCGGGCGGCGACCCGCATTCCGGGTTCTACCCGTACACTCTGGCGGGCGTGTGACGTGGCACCCAAATGTATTTTCCTGGAGGGGAGCACCGGTGGCTTCCAGTAAGGCCCGGCAGCGCGCTCTGGCGCGGGCGAAGACCGAGCGGCAGATCGCGCGACGAGCAGCCGCGGCGCGGCGCCGCCGCCAATGGCAGGCCGGCATCGGCAGCGCGGTCGCGCTCGCCCTGATCGTCCTCGTGGTGATCTGGAAGACCGGGGGGTTCGAGCCCGAGCCGGTCCGCGCCTCGGAGTGCGCCTGGACCTCGGTGGAGGCGGGCTCGGGGATCGTCGACGTGGGCAAGCCGCGCACGAACGACATCGTCAAGAACGGCGTGAAGACGATGACGATCTCGCTCGGCCAGGGCACCGTCACGGCGAAGCTCGACCCGAGCAAGGCGCCGTGCACGGTGGAGAGCTTCACCTACCTGGCCAGCAAGAAGTTCTTCGACAACACGGTCTGCCATCGGCTGACCGACGCCATCCTGCAGTGTGGCGACCCGTCGGGCTCCGGCAGCGGCGGCCCGGCGTACCGCTTCCCGAACGAGAACGTGCCGTCGCCGACGGTCGACCCCTCGGCCTCCGCCTCGGCCGACGCCTCGTCGACGGGCAACGCCCTCTACCCGATGGGCACCCTGGCCATGGCGCACTCGTCCGAGCCGGACAGCAACGGCAGCCAGTTCTTCCTGGTCTTCAAGGACGTGCAGTACCCGGCCGACTACACGGTCTTCGGCACGATCGTCGGCGGCCTGGACGTGCTGACCAAGATCGGCGAGGGCGGCAACGACGGCAGCAACCAGGCCGGCGGCGGCAAGCCGAACCAGGACGTCAAGATCAGCTCGCTGACCGTCACCGACATCGCGCCGGAGGAGCCGTCGACGGCGCCGTCCGCGTCGACCTCGGCGAGCACGTCGGCCTCCGCCTCGCCCGCGGCGAGCGCCTCGAGCCAGTCGTGACACATCATCCATCCCCGTTGAGCAAGGAGTACCGACCGTGACCACCAACCGGGACCGCCAGCGCGCCGCGGCACGTGCGCGGCTGGAGCGGGAGATGGCTGATCGCGCCGAGAAGTCCCGGCACCGACGGCGCAGGAACACGACGATCGCCGTGGGCGCGGGCAGCCTGGTGGTCCTGCTCGGCGTGGCGTGGCTCGTGGTCGCGCTGACCGGCGACGACAAGACGTCGACCGAGGCGGGCGCCAACCCCTCGGCGACCGCCACCCCGGCGAACTGCACCTGGCTGCCGCTCGTCGACCCGTCGGCGTCGCCGAAGCCGGAGATCCCCAAGGAGGTCAAGGACGTCGGCACCCCGCCCACGTCCGGCGAGCCCCGCACCGGCACCCAGCTGATGACGCTCGACACCACCGTGGGCACCATCAAGATCGAGATGGACACCGCGCACGCTCCCTGCGCCGCGGCGAGCTTCACCTACCTGTCCGGCAAGAAGTTCTTCGACAACACGAAGTGCCATCGCCTCGTGACGCAGAACATCTATGTGCTGCAGTGCGGTGACCCGAGCGGTACAAGCCTGGGCGGTCCGACGTACCGCTACGCGGAGGAGAACCTGCCGACCGGGCGTCGCCCTGCCTACACGGAGGGCATGGTCGCGATGGCCAAGACTCAGGACCCGAACAGCACCGGCAGCCAGTTCTTCATCGTCTACAAGGACATCGAGTCCCTATCGGCGGACTACACCGTCGTGGGCAAGGTGACCGAGGGCCTGGACCTGGTGAAGAAGGTCGCCGAGGCCGGGGTCGTCCCGGACGCTTCAGCGGATCCGAACTCGCCGGCGAGCGAGGGAGCACCGAAGACCGAGGTCCTGATCAAGACACTGACGGTGGGCCCCCCGACCCCCTGAAGTCCCGCTCACCGCAGATATGGCGCGGCCCGGCAGTTGCCGGGCCGCGCCTTATCTCGTTCAGGGAAGCTCAATATTCGTCATTTGTCAATGTCTTGAACCGGCGGGCGAGGCCCGGTTATAGTTCCTCGACGATGATCAGCGTCTAAGTCATTTCAGCGCATCACGGGAGGATCAAATGACGAAAGTATTGGCGCGCGTCGGCGACAAGATGCTTGGATCATTCCTGCGCAAACAAGAGGCTGGCGCCTGCACCGAGTGCCCTGGCCCGTGCTCTCCGTACCAGGGTTACGCGTGCCGTGGCACCGTTTACAGCACGGTGACCTGCGTGCGCTACTACACCTGCGACTGCGGCTGCCAGATCAACTGGAGCCGTTGCACGTACGGTCCGAAGATCGGCACCTGCTGACCAGAACATATTCCGGATGAATATCCGGAATAATTGCAGAGCATGGCCGGAGCCGGGTTCGGGCCCAGCTCCGGCCATGCTTTCCGGACGGGGACAATTTTGACATACGGATATCTCGCCGGCCGCGGGTTGTTAGCTTTCGTCATGGTGCTTGCCGTCGCCGGCAAACTCTCCGACGTCGAATCGAGGCGCGCGTTTCGGGCGTCACTCGAGGCTCTTGCTTGGGTCCCGCGCGCGTTGCGCCCGACTCTGCCGCTCAGCGTGATGGTGGCTGAGGCGGCGCTGATCGTCCTGCTCGCGATCCCGCAGACCGCCCTGCTCGGCTTGGTGCTCTGCGCGCTGTTCCTCAGCGTCGTGACAGCGGCCTTGGCCGCAGCACGCGCGGCCGGCGGCGATATCCGCTGCGCGTGCTTCGGCGCCGACGACCGACCGGTCGAAGGCTGGCACTTCGTACGCAACGGTCTTCTGATACTCATCGCGACCGGGACTTTCCTGGCCGGGACACTCCCGGCCCATGATCAGGCATCGGCGTTCGATGTGCCAGCAGTCGCCGCCGGAGTCGCGATCAGCTCCGGCATGCTGTGCGCCGTCGCTCTGACGCATTGGCGGGATCTCTCGTTCCTGTTCGGAACAGCGGGCTCCCAGAGCACCGACCGAGGCTGACCGGAGGTCATATCGTGACTTGGATACTGACCGTCGCCGTCATTGCGGCGCTCGTCATCTCACTGCTCAACCTGACGCTGACCTTCGCGATCGTCCGACGCATGCGCGACAACCCAACAGAGCCGGGGCACGGGCATGGACAGCAGCACGGCAACCACTCCATGTCGCTGGTGCCCGTCGGCGCCCGAGTCGGACCGTTCCGGGCCACTACACCCGGTGGCGTCGTTGTCACGACCGAGGACGTCGCCACCGACAGCGTTGTGGCGTTTGTGTCGGCAACGTGCGAAACGTGCAAGCAGGTCTTGGAGCAGTTGGAGCGACAGCAGCACACCCTCGGGACGCTCGTGGTGTTCGTCTTCGGCGTCGAGGCCGACGTCGAGGCGATAGCCGCCCGGCTCTCGGCGGCCCGCGTGGCGATGGCCGCCGTTGGCGGCGACGTGGCCGCCGCCTTCGGTGGCATCGACGGCTATCCGCGGGTCGTTCGTGTCACCGGCGGGGTCATTGCCCGCGGGGGCATCACGCTCGAGCACCTGGAGAAGGACTACCAGTTCGCCCATACACCATGAGCGTGCGATTCTCTGTGGGAAGCCCGCCACCATTTGCTCATGAGAGCAGTCGATGGCGGGCAGCGGGCCAGGCGCTGCTCCTCGGACTGCGCGCCGCCCCCGGCGGATACGTCCTGCTCGTTACGCTCGCCGTTGCCGGCGGCGCCGCCGCACCTCTCGCGGCCTGGCTGAGCAAAGTCTTCATCGACCGTCTGACTGCGGGGCGGACGGACGCCGCCGCCGTCCTGTGGCCAGCGATCGGCGCCGCATTTTGCACAACCGTTATCGTTGTGCTCGGTCAGGTCGGCATGTACGTCAACGCGCTCGTCCGGCGTACGGTCACCATTGAGGTACAGGACAGGCTCGCGCGGCGGCTCGATGAGTTCGTGGGATTGCGGTACTTCGAAGATCCCGCCCACCACGATCGTCTGCGGCTTGCCGGCCAGGCCGCCGACAGCGCGCCGCACGACGTTGCCGCGTTCACACTCGACACGGCACGCCAGGCCGCCGCCCTTACCGGGTTCGTCGCCGCGATGCTCGGCATCTGGCCGCCGATGGCCCTGTTGCTGCTGATCGCCGCCTTACCCGCGTATCTGGCCCAGCGAGGGCTGGTACGACACCAGGTTGCGGTTGCCGAGGCGGTGTCGCCGATGCAGCGGCTGCAGTTCTACTACCGGTCGCTGATGACCGAGGTTCAGCCCGCCAAAGAGCTGCGGATCTTCGGACTCGGCAGCTTCTTTCGAGAGCGTATGGTGGCGTCGCTGGCCGAAAGCACCGGCACCGAGCAGGCTGTCCACCGCCGCGCCACCCTGCTGCAGGGCGGCCTCACGCTGGCCAACGGCTTGGTCAGCTGCGTCGGCGTGGCGGTCGTGGTCGTCCAGGCGCAGCGCGGCACGCTGACGGTCGGCGACGTCACGATGTTCATCGCAGCCGTCGCGGCGCTGCAGGGCGCCATCGGCACGATCATCGTGCAGTTCGGCCGCGTCGAGGAGGCGGCAGCACTACTCGGTCACTACCACGAGTTCATGACGGGCTCACCAGATCTGCCGGACGGCGGCGCCGCAGCGCCACCCCTGCGCAACTGCATCGAACTGCGAGACGTCTGGTTCCGCTACAGCGATGACGGCCCGTGGGTGCTTCGCGGCGTCGACCTGACGATCCCAGCCGGCCGCTCGATTGGGTTGGTTGGGCTCAACGGTGCTGGCAAGAGCACAATCGCCAAGCTGCTGTGCCGGCTCTACGACCCGACCCGCGGCTCGATCACATGGGACGGGCTGGATCTCCGCGACCTACGGGTCGCCGAGTTGCGCCGCCGGATCTCTGCCGTCTTCCAGGACTTCACCACGTACGACATGACCGCCGCGGAAAACATCGGGGTCGGTGACCTCGCCCGGCTCACCGACCAGGCCGCCGTTGAGCGCGCCGCGTCACTGGCCGGCATCGCCGATCGGATCGAGCGTCTCCCCCATGGTTACGCCACGATGATCAGCCTTGACTTCTTCGGTGCCTCCGACGAGGCCGGCACCATGCTCTCCGGTGGGCAACTGCAACGCCTGGCGATCGCCCGCGCCGTCCTGCGCGACGGCGCCGACCTGCTGATCCTGGACGAGCCGAGTTCGGGGCTCGACCCCGACGCCGAGAACGCGGTGCACTGCACCCTGCGGAACGTACGGGCTGGGCGGAGCACGCTATTGGTCTCACACCGACTCGGTGCGATCCGAGACGCCGACGAGATCGTGGTGCTCGACGGGGGGCGGATCGCCGAGCGGGGGACCCACGACGAACTCATGGCAGCCGGCGGCGCCTACGCCCGCCTGTTCACCTTGCAGGCCAGTCGCTATCAGGACGAGCGCGTGGCGTCGAGATGACAGTCGTCTCCGTCGCAGCCGCGATCGTCGCGCTGTTGGCGATGCTCTGGCGCGCGCGCAGCAGCCTGCTCCTGGTTACGATCAACGGTGACAGCATGGCCCCGGATCTCAACCGAGGCGACGTCGTGCTGGTCCACCGCCGCCGCCGATACCGGTCGGGCAACATCGCGCTCCTGCGGCTCGAGCCAGGCAGCATGCCGATGGTCAAGCGGATAGTCGCGGTTGCCGGTGATCCCGTGCCGGACGCCATACGGCACGCGATCCCGGGCATGGTCGTGCCAACCGGTGCGGTGGTCGTGCTAGGCACCCGACCGGACAGCATTGACTCGCGTCGGCTCGGTCCGGTACCCGTCGAGCGGGTCGTCGGGGTCGTGGTAGGCAGGGTTCGGCGTCAGGCGCCCGAGGTGACCCGGTAGGCGTCGTAGACGCCGTCGATGCGGCGCACGGCGGCCAGCAGGTGGTTGAGGTGCTTCGGGTCGGCCATCTCGAAGCTGAAGCGGCTGATCGCCACCCGGTCGCGCGTGGTCGTCACCGTCGCGGAGAGGATGTTGACCTTCTCGTCGGACAGGACGCGGGTCACGTCGGCCAGGAGCTTGTGGCGGTCGAGGGCCTCGACCTGGATGGCGACCAGGAAGGTCGACGCGCTAGTCGGCTTCCAGCTCACCTCCAGCACGCGCTCCGGCTGCTCCTTGAGGTCGGCCGCGTTGGCGCAGTCGTCGCGGTGGACGCTGACGCCGCCGGAGCGGGTCACGAAGCCGAAGACGGCGTCGCCGGGGACCGGCGTGCAGCAGCGGGCCAGCTTGATCCAGACGTCGTCGACGCCGAGCACCTCGACGCCCGGGTCGGAGGCGCCGGTGCGGGTGCGGGCCGGGCGGGTCGGAATGGCGGTCTCGGCGATGTCCTCGACCGCGCCCTCCTCGCCGCCGTAGCCGGCGACCAGGCGCTGGACGACCGACTGGGCGGAGGCCTGGCCGTCGCCGACGGCCGCGTAGAGCGCCGCCACGTCGGCCAGGTGCAGCTCGCGGGCGATCGTCATGAGCGACTCGGAGGTCAGCAGGCGCTGCAGGGGCAGGCCCTGCTTGCGCATCGCCTTGACGATCGCCTCCTTGCCGGCCTCGATCGCCTCCTCGCGGCGCTCCTTGTTGAAATACTGCCGGATCTTCGTGCGCGCCCGGGGGCTCTTGACGAAGCCCAGCCAGTCCTGGGTGGGGCCGGCGGTCTCGGACTTCGACGTGAAGATCTCGATCACGTCGCCGTTGGACAGCGTGCTCTCCAGCGGCACGAGCTTGCCGTTGACCCGCGCGCCGATGCACTTGTGGCCGACCTCGGTGTGCACCGCATAGGCGAAGTCGACCGGGGTGGAGGCGGTGGGCAGCGCGATCACGTCGCCCTTCGGCGTGAAGACGTAGACCTCCTGGCTGGACAGGTCGAAGCGCAGCGCGTCGAGGAACTCGCTCGGGTCGCTCGCCTCGCGCTGCCAGTCGAGCAGCTGCCGCAGCCAGGTCATCTCGTCGATGTGTGCCGGCGGACCGGCAATCGTCGCGTTCTTGGTCTCCTTGTAGCGCCAGTGGGCGGCGATGCCGTACTCCGCGGTGCGGTGCATCGCGTAGGTGCGGATCTGCAGCTCGACCGGCTTGCCGGTGGGGCCGATGACCGTCGTGTGCAGCGACTGGTACATGTTGAACTTCGGCATGGCGATGTAGTCCTTGAACCGGCCCGGCACAGGCTGCCAGTTCGCGTGGATCACGCCGAGCGCCGCGTAGCAGTCGCGGACGGTGTCGACCAGGATGCGCACGCCGACCAGGTCGTAGATGTCGCCGAAGTCGCGGCCGCGGACGATCATCTTCTGGTAGACGGAGTAGAGGTGCTTCGGGCGGCCGGTCACCTCGGACTTGATCTTCGCCGCGCGCAGGTCGGTGGCGACCTTCTGGGTCACCGTGCGCAGCAGCGAGTCGCGCTGCGGGGTGTGCTCGGCGATGAGCCGGCTGATCTCGTCGAAGCGCTTGGGGAACAGCGTGCGGAACGCCAGGTCCTCCAGCTCCCACTTGATCGTGTTCATGCCGAGGCGGTGGGCGAGCGGGGCCAGGATCTCCAGCGTCTCCTTGGCCTTCTGCTCCTGCTTGGGGCGGGGCAGGAAGGTCAGGGTGCGCATGTTGTGCAGCCGGTCGGCCAGCTTGATGACCAGCACCCGCGGGTCCTTGGCCATGGCCACGACCATCTTGCGGATCGTCTCCGCCTTCGCCGCGTCGCCGAGCTTGACCTTGTCGAGCTTGGTCACCCCGTCGACGAGCAGCGTGACCTCGCCGCCGAAGTCGACCTGCATCCGCTCGATCGTGTACTCGGTGTCCTCGATCGTGTCGTGCAGCAGCGCGGCCACCAGCGTGGTGGTGTCCATGCCCAGGTCGGCCAGGATGGTGGCGACGGCGAGCGGGTGCGTGATGTAGGGATCGCCGGACTTGCGGAACTGGCCCTTGTGGAAGTGCTCGGCCATGTCGTAGGCCCGCTGGAGCAGGCGCACGTCGGCCTTCGGGTGGCTCGCCTTGTGCTGCGCGATCAGCGGCTCCAGGACCTCGCTGACCTGCGGGCTCTGCCAGGGCGCGTTGAACCGGGCCAGCCGGGCGCGGACCCGGCGGCCGGTCGGCGCGGCGCCGACCAGGCCGAGGGCGGCGCCGGTCACGGTGCTGGCCTCGGTCAGGTCCTCGGTGTCCTCCCCCGGCGCGTCGCCGGCGGGGCGGCGGTCGCTCGCCCGCCGCTGCGGCGTCTCGGACTGCACGGGCGCCACGGGGAACTGCAGCACCACACCACCGGCCTCGGCCGTCTCCGGCTCGGGGGTCGTGGGCGTGTCCTGCCGCGGTTCATCCTGCACGTGGTCGACCGTACCCTCAATGGGGGGTGCGATGTCGCCGGTCACCGGCCGCTCCTCATCGCCGACAACGTAGGAACGCCAAGCTTACCTGCCCCGGCTGACATTTCCCCGCAGCAAAAGGACCGCTCAGACGGTCAAGAGGGCATGAACCGGACGTCCTTCCAGGCGCTCCCGGCCCGCGAGGAACGAGAGCTCCAGCACCACGCTGAAGCCGCTCACCCGGCCGCCCGCCTGCTCGACGAGGTTGAGGGTGGCGGCCGCCGTGCCGCCGGTCGCCAGCACGTCGTCGACGACCAGCACGCGCTCGCCGGCGAGGAACGCGTCGGCGTGCACCTCCAGGGTCGCCTCGCCGTACTCCAGGGCGTACGTCGCCGACACCGTCTGCCGGGGCAGCTTGCCGGCCTTGCGGACGGGCACGATGCCCTTGCCGGTCGCGTAGGCCACCGCGGCGGCGATCACGAACCCGCGCGCCTCCATCCCGGCGACCACGTCGAACGTGTCGGCGCCCTGCTCGGCGATGATCGCGTCGACCGCCGCCGCGAACGCGGGCCCGTCGGCGAACAGCGGCATCAGGTCCTTGAACAGGATGCCCGGCTTCGGAAAGTCGGGCACGTCGAGGACCTTGCTCGCGACCAGCTCGGAGATCTCCACCCGCACTCCTCACGCAAGACGGCACGGGCGCCGCGACCGCGACGCCCGTGCAAGTGAACCAACATCCTCAGCGACGGCCGCTGCCGCCACTCGGCCGTCCGCCGGCCCGCGGGCGCTTGCCGGCGCCGGGACGGGCCGCGGGCCGGGCGCCCGGGCGGGGCGCCGCTCCGGCGAGCTCCGGGTTCACCGTGCGCTCGGCCTTGGCGCCGCCGCTGCCGATCGGCACGCCGTCGCTGTCGAGGGCGACCGCCGCGGCGCGCGCCTGCTCCTTGGCCGCCGCCGTCCGCCGGGTCGCGATCCGCTGGGCGTGGGCCTGCAGCCGCGGCTCGCGGGACTTGAGCTCGGCGAGGACCGGCGTGGCGAAGAAGATCGACGAGTACACCGCGACGCCCATACCGATGAACAGCACGAGACCGAGGTCCTTGAGCGTGCCGGCGCCGAGCAGGCCGGCGCCGATGAACAGCAGGCCGCCGACGGGCAGCAGGGCGACGAGGCCGGTGTTGATCGACCGCATCAGCGTCTGGTTGACCGCGAGGTTGGCCGCCTCGGCGTACGTCGTGTTGTTGGAGCCGGTGATGCCCTTGGTGTTCTCCTGGACCTTGTCGAACACCACCACCACGTCGTACAGCGCGAAGCCGAGGATCGTCAGGAAGCCGATGACCGTCGACGGGGTGACCTCGAAGCCGACCAGCGAGTAGACGCCGCCGGTGAGCACCAGGTCGAGCAGCAGCGACGCGATCGCCGCCACGGCCATCCGCCACTCGAAGCGGAACACCAGGTACGCCAGGACGGCCGCCAGGAAGATGACCAGGCTCAGCGCGGCCTTGTTGGTGACCTGGCCGCCCCACGAGGTGCTGACGGCGCTGTCGCTGATCTGGGTCGGGTTGATCCCGAACTTCTGGGCGACCTCGTCCTTGATCGCCGTCTGGCGCGCAACGTCGTTGATCTGCTCGGTCTTGATGATGTACTGGCTGTCGCCGACCGTCTGCCCGGTCTTGACCTCCACGCCCGCGTCGCCGAAGGCGTTCTCGACCTGTTCGAGGGTGCCGACGCTCACCGGGACGTTGAACTGGTTGCCGCCCTCGAACTCGATGCCGAGCGTGAAGCCCCGCACGAACATGCTCCCGACCGCGATGAGGACCGCGATCCCGGCGATCATGAACCAGAGCCTCCGGCGGCCGACGACGTTGACGCCGGCCTCACCCCGGTAGAGCCGTGCTGCGATGCCGCCGCTCATCGTCAGGCCTCCTTCGGGCGGTTGCGACGGGTGGTCGGAGCGGCGTCCGTCGTGGACCGCTGCTCCAGCACGCGGCCGAGGCCGCTGACCCGCGGTGACAAGAATGCCTTACTGCGCGCGAACAGCGTCATGATCGGATGGCGGAAGAGGAACACGACCACGAGGTCGAGGATCGTCGCCACGCCCAGGGCGAAGGCGAAGCCCTTCACCGAGCCGATCGACACGAAGTACAGGATCGCGGCGGCGAGCAGTGTGATCGTGTTCGCCGAGATGATCGTGCGGCGGGCCCGCACCCAGGCGCGCGGCACCGCGCTGCGGGGGCTGCGGCCCTCGCGGATCTCGTCCTTGAGCCGTTCGAAGTAGATGACGAACGAGTCGGCGGCGACACCCAGCGAGACGATGAAGCCCGCGAAGCCGGCCAGGGTGAGCGTGAAGCCGATCTGCCGGCCCAGGATCACCAGCGCCATGTAGACGAGCGCGCCGGAGAGCAGGAGGCTGATCATGATCACGCCGCCGAGCAGCCGGTAGTAGAAGAACGAGTAGAGCACGACCAGCAGCAGGCCGATGCCGGCGGCGAGGACGCCCGCCTCGAGGTGCGAGCTGCCCAGGGTGGCCGAGATGCTCTGCGCGTCCTGCGACTGGAACGACAGCGGCAGCGCGCCGTACTGCAGCTGGCTGGCCAGCAGCTGGGCCTCGGACTTGGTGAACGTGCCGCTGATCTCGGCGTCACCGGGGATCACGCTCTGGATCGTCGGGGCCGACACGACCTCGTTGTCCAGCACCACGGCGACCTGCGACGGGCTGGTGCCGCCGTTGTAGGCCTCCTTGGTGAGGTTGGTCCAGCGGTCCTGGCCGTTGCTGTTGAAGGACAGGTTGACCGTCCACTTGCTGTTCTGCGGGTTGATCCCGGAGTCGGCCTTGGAGACGTCGGTGCCCAGGACCTTGGCCACGTCGAGCTGGTACTTCACGTCGGGACCGCAGGCGACGACCTGGTCCTCGGCGGTGCGGATCGAGCCGACCGGCCGGTGGTTGAGCTTGTCGCAGTTCACGTAGGGGATGTTGAACTGCATGCTCGCCGGCAGGACGGCGACCTCTTCCGGCGTCAGGCTCTCGAACGGCTTGTACTGCTGGGCCTTCGCCGGGTCCTGGCTGAAGTCGATCGGGGTCTGCTCGGCCATGGCGGCGGCCCACAGCGCCTCGCCCAGCTTCTTCTGGACCTCGGCGCGGCGCTCGGCGACGCCCGGCAGCAGGGAGGCCGACGGCGACGCGCTGGCGGCCGGGGAGGCCGGCGCGGAGTCCGAGGCGCTCGGCGAGGCCGGCGCGCTGGCCGAGGCCGAGCCCGAAGCCGGGGCCGAACCCGACCCCGACGGCGCGGGGGAACCCGAGGCCGGCGCGGAGCCCGAGGGAGAGGCGGACGGCGACGCGGAGGTCGAGCCGGCGCCGGTGTCGGCGGTCTGGTTCAGCACCTTGCGGAAGCGCAGCTCCGCGGTCTGACCGACCTGCTTCAACCGGTCGTCACTCTTGCCCGGCAGGGAGACGACGATGTTGTTGTCGCCCTCGATGACGACCTCCGCCTCGGCGACACCCAGGCCGTTGACCCGGTTGTCGATGATCTGGCGAGCGGTCTCCATCTGGTTGCGCGAGGGCGCCTGCCCGTTGTCGGTCTTCGCCTGCAGCGTGACGGTCGTCCCGCCGATCAGGTCAAGACCGAGCTTCGGCTCCAGCCGGTCCCGCCACCCACCGCTGCCACCGAACCACGTCAAGAGGCCGAAGGCGATGAAGATGACGGCGAGGACGGCGAGTGAGCGGCTCGGGCGCATCGGTGCCTGAGGTTGTGCCACGGCTCTCGGGTCTCCCTGCGGTAACGCCGGCGGGGTTCGCGCGGCGTGAATGTTTCACGTATGTGCGGCTGCGAACGGGTCAGTCGGCGTCGCGGGCGGGGTCGGCCGGTGCCTCATCGTCGTCGGCGGCCTCGTCGTCGCCGGCATCAGCCTTCTTGGTCACCTTTCCGATGGCCGCCCGGGCGTACTTGGCGGTGACGCCCGGCGCGATCTCCAGCAGCACGGTGTCGTCCTCGATCCCCCGCACCGTGCCGTAGAGGCCGCCGACGGTGACCACCTCGTCCCCGATCCCCATCGCCGACTGCATGCTCTCGACCTCACGGCGGCGCTTCTGCTGCGGGCGGATCATCAGGAAGTAGATGAGCACGAAGAAGCCGGCGAAGAGGATGATCGTGAAGAAGCCGCTGCTGCCGCCTGAAGCCTGCTCGGCGTGATACACGTTGAAAGCCTTCCGGTTGAGGTCATGAGGTCCGCGCAGCGGATCGCGGCGAGTCTAGTCGGTGTGTCGGACGCCACGCAGACCGGCATCCGTCACGGTCCGATCACGACAGGCTGGGAGCTACGGCTCCAAGCTGAACAGATCGGGCATCTGCGGCGAGCCACCCGCGGAATGTCCGCCCCCGACGGTACCAGCGGGAACTGGGAGGCCTAGATGGCGCCACGCACCTGCCGTGGCGACCCGACCACGGGGCGTGCGGGCCAGCAGGCCGGTCCGCAGCAGGAACGGCTCGCAGACCTCCTCGACCGTGTCGGGCTGCTCCCCCACCGCGACGGCGAGCGTGGAGAGACCGACCGGCCCGCCCCCGGCCCTGATCAGGGCCGTGAGCACCGCCCGGTCGAGCTTGTCGAGGCCCAGCTCGTCGACGTCGTACACCGCCAGGGCGGCCCGCGCCGCGGCCAGGTCGACCACGCCGGTGCCGCGCACCTCGGCGTAGTCGCGGACCCGGCGCAGCAGCCGGTTGGCGATCCGCGGGGTGCCGCGCGAGCGCCGGCCGATCTCCACGGATCCCTCCTCCGTGATCGGGACGTCGAGGATCCGGGCCGAGCGGACGATGACCAGCTCCAGCTCCTCGGGATCGTAGAAGTCGAGCTGGCCGACGAAGCCGAACCGGTCGCGCATCGGCCCGGTGAGCAGGCCGCTGCGGGTGGTCGCGCCGACCAGCGTGAACGGCTCCACGTCGAGCGGGATCGCGGTGGCGCCGGGGCCCTTGCCCACGACGACGTCCACGCGGAAGTCCTCCATCGCGCTGTACAGCAACTCCTCCGCCGGCCGGGCCATGCGGTGGATCTCGTCGATGAACAGCACGTCGCCGTGCGACAGGCTGGTGAGCACGGCGGCCAGGTCGCCGGCCCGCTCGATCGCCGGCCCGCTGGTCAGCCGCAGCCCGGCGCCCAGCTCGGCGGCGACGATCATGGCCAGGGTGGTCTTGCCGAGCCCGGGCGAGCCCGACAGCAGGATGTGGTCGGGCGGGCTGCCGCGGCGCAGCGCGCTCTGCAGCAGCAGGTCGAGCTGCTCGCGGACCCGGTGCTGGCCGACGAACTCGGCGAGCCGCCGCGGCCGGACACTCTGCTCGGCGGCGGAGTCCTCGTCCGAAGCGAACGAGCTCAGCACCGGATCCGTCACGACGCCTCCGCTTCGCTACGCCGCCGCGACCCGAGCTGCGCCTCCTGGTGAGCGGCCCCTCCGCTGCGCTCCGGACCGCTCACGCCGCCTCCGCTGCGCTCCGGCAGCGCTCGCCCGCGCAGCACCCCC
>NZ_BMPI01000032.1:0-1301 GCF_014647515.1 Dactylosporangium sucinum
CGCAACTTACGTGTCGTCCGGTTGGGTCGATGGTCTCTCCGTCAGCGTTACAGACCTGCAGGGGAGGCCGTGGTGAGTGGTGGTGGACACGCCGCCGTGAAGGCGGGTGCGCGCGCCAGACACAGCAAGGGCGGCCACGACGAGGAGGAGCACGAGAACCACGAGCGGTGGCTGGTGTCCTACGCGGACATGATGACGCTGCTGATGGTGCTGTTCATCGTGCTGTTCGCGATCTCGCAGGTCGACCAGAAGAAGTTCACCGAGCTCAAGAACGGCCTCGCCGTCGGGTTCGGCAACCCCTCCGTGGCGTTCAACGGCGGCGAGGCCTCCCTCATGGAGTCCTCCGACAGCAACTCGCCCATGGACATGTCCTCCGGCATCGGCGGCACCACCTCCGACGCCACCGCGATCCAGGAAGCGGTCGCGGCCAAGGAACGCGCCCGGGCCGCCCAACGCCAGGCCAGAGCCGCCCAGGAGGTCCAGAACTTCGACCGGATCAAACAGCAGATCACCGACGCACTGGCCGAACACGGCCTGCAGGACCAGGTCCGCTTCACCATCGACGAACGCGGCCTCGTCGTCACCGTCATCACCACCGGCATCGTCTTCGACGGCAACGAAGCCACCCTGCTGCCCGCCGGCCGCGCCATCATCGACGGCGTCGGCCCCGCCATCGCCGCCCTGCCCAACACCATCGAAATCGACGGGCACACCAACCAGCTCACCGGCGGCACCGGCACCTACCCCTCCGGCTGGGAACTGTCCACCGCCCGCGCCGCCAGCGTCCTACGCCTCCTGCACCAGCACGCCGGCATCCCCGAAACCCGGCTCATCGCCGCCGGGTTCGCCGACACCAGACCCCTCTACCCCACCACCGACCCACGCGCCGCCACCCTCAACCGCCGCGTCGAGATCATCGTCCTGTCCAACCTGCCAGCCGACACCCGGGCACTGCTGCCCTCGGCCGCCACCACCACCGCGAACTGAGGGAGCAGCCCAGCATGGCCAGCACCGACAAGACCACCGAACAAGCCCCGAAGCAGGGCGGCCGGAAGAAACTCATCATGATCATCACCGTCGCCCTCGTCGCGCTCATCGGCGGCGGCGCCGGCGGGTACTTCATGTTCAAACCCAACACCGCCAAAGCCGAACCCGAACCCACCCCCGGCACCGTCCTCGTCCTCGACGCCATCACCATCAACCTCGCCGACGGCCACTACCTCAAACTCAAACTCAGCCTCCAGACCACCACCGACGCCGGCGAAGCACTCGACGGCTCCAAGGCCCTCGACATCGCCATC
>NZ_BMPI01000032.1:1348-5746 GCF_014647515.1 Dactylosporangium sucinum
AGCCTGTACAGCAACCGCAGCGAGTCGGAGCTGCTGACCAACGACGCCCGGGACAAGTCCAAGGCGGAGCTGAAGGAAAAGATCGTGAAGGCGTACACGGAGAAGAAGAAGAAGCTCATCATGGACGTGTACTTCACGACGTTCGTGATCCAGTAAGCCGGATCAGGCGGATCCACGACGGATCTGGTGGTTTCTACGGAAACCTCCGGGTCCGTTTCGGCCGTTTTACGTCAAGCTGCACCCGAAAAGGCCGATGGTAAGAGAGTGACGCAGTCTTCGTCCGCGACCGGAAGCGGCCGCACGCCCGGCAAGATGAGCCGGCGCGGCGGCAAGACCTCCGGTCCCGAACCGTATGACTTCCGTCGCCCCACCAAGCTGTCCCGCGAGCACATCCGAACCCTGCAGATCGCCTACGAGACCTTCGCCCGCCAGTACGCCACGCTGCTGACCACGAGCCTGCGCGCGGTATCCCAGGTCAGTCTGGTGTCCATCGAGCAACTGACCTACGACGAGTACATCAGCGGCCTCTCCAGTCCCACCATCGTCGCGATGTTCAACATCGACCCCCTGCCCGGCACCGCCATCCTGGAGTTCTCCCTGAGCACGGCCATGGCCTGCATCGATCACATGCTCGGCGGCCCCGGCGGCCCGCAGCCGCAGCGACCGCTGAGCGACATCGAGACGCCACTGCTGCACAGCCTCATCGAGCGGACGCTCGGTGAGCTCCGCTATGCCTTCGAGGGGATCGTGGCGGTACGGCCGACGATGACGACGATCGAGTACAACCCGCAGTTCGCGCAGGCCGGTGCGACCTCCGACGCGGTCATCGTGTCGTCGTTCGAGATGCGGGTCGGCACCGAGGAGTGCATCGCGACGATCTGCCTGCCGTTCGGCTCGATCTTCCCGAGGCTGCAGGGCGAGCGCGGCGAGGGCGTGCTGACCGAGGCGCAGCGGGTCGCCCGCGAGGCCGCCTACCGCAACGTCGTCGCCGGCCTGGAGGGCGCCCCGATCGAGGTCGCCGTGCGCTTCCAGCCGGTCCGGATGCATCCGGCCGACCTGGTCGGCCTGCGGCCCGGCGACGTCGTGCCGCTGGCCCACACGACGTCGACGCCCCTCGCCGTGACCACCGCGGACATCACGTTCGCCTACGCCGTGCCCGGCGCGCAGGGCAACCGCATGGCGTGTCTCGTGGTGCCGAGCCCCCAGCCCGGCCAGCGCGCCGCGCGCCGGCCCTCCCCCGGGCAACTCGGCCAGAAGAACCTCGCTGAGGAGACCAGCCGATGACGATCGCCACCAACGAGGCGCTGCTGGGCCGGGCGGAGGCGGCCGCCCAGGCCGCCGTCGCGTTGCTGCCCGCCAGCTCTCCGCTCTCCGTCGGTGCGCCCACGCAGAACCTCGACGAGTTCGCCATCACCGGCCAGTCCGTTCGCGCCCGGTTCGCCGGCGCCGCGCAGGGCGAGGTCGCGATCGTCGTCACGCAGGACCTCGTCGAGGCGCTCGCCAACTCCCCCATGGGCAGCCTCGACCTCAGCCAGGCCGTCCGGCCGGCCCTGGAGGCGGCCGCGGCCACGATCGGCCCGGTCGTCGTCGACCCGGGCGAGGTGCTCGAGCCGGCCGACGCGATGGGCCAGCTCGTGGCCGCCAACGGCGTCCTCGTGCCGCTGACCGCCGAGGACGGCGCCGTGCACGCCGTGGTCGGCCTCGCCGTCGCCGCGGAGGTGGTGGGCGGCGGCGACCCGGCCGACGCGCCGCGCGAGCGTGGCGAGCGCGGCGCCCGCCCCGCGTTCGACCTGCTCCACGACGTGGAGATGGAGGTGACCGCCGAGCTCGGCCGCACCCGCATGAGCGTGCGCGAGCTGCTGTCGCTGGCCCCCGGGGCGGTGATCGAGCTCGACCGGGCCGCCGGCGGCCCCGCCGACCTGCTCGTCAACGGCCGGCTGATCGCCCGCGGCGAGGTCGTCGTCATCGACGAGAACTTCGGCATCCGCATCACCGAGATCGTCGGCCCGAGCGACCGGGCCTGAGCCGGAAGACCACGATGATCGAGCTGGCTCTGCGCGTTCTGTGCTCACTCGCCGTAGTTTTCGGAATACTCTGGGCGCTTACGCGGCTGGTCCGGCGCCCGCTCGCCGGCCGCGGTGGAGGAACGGTCACCGTGGTCGCACGCCAGCAGCTGAGCCGCGGATCGTCCCTCGCCGTGGTCAAGGTGGCCGACCGGGCCCTCGTGCTCGGCGTGACCGACAACGGGGTGTCGCTGCTCGCCGACGCCGACGCCAAGCTGTTCCCGGAGCCGCCGCCGCCCGAGAACCCGGTCGGGCAGGCGATGAAGCTGTTCCGAGGACAGCGATGATCCGAGTGGTACTGGCGGTTGCCGCGCTCCTGTGCGCCGCGATCCTCGCCGGGCCGGGTCTCGCGGAGGCGGCACCCACGCCGAAACCGCCGGCCCCGCCGTCGGCGCCGGTGGTGGACGGGTCGCCCGACGGTACCGTCAACATCGACATCGACGGCGTGCAGCCAAGTCAGTCGATCACCATCCTGATCGCCCTGACGCTGCTGTCCGTCGCGCCGGCGCTGCTGCTCACCTGCACGGCGTTCACGAAGATCTTCGTGGTGCTGAGCATCACCCGCAACGCGCTGGGCCTGAGCAACGTGCCGCCCAACCAGGTCCTCGCCGGCCTGGCCCTGTTCATCAGCCTGTTCATCATGTCGCCGGTGCTGTCGGACATGAACCGCGACGGCGTGCAGCCCTACCTCAAGGGCGAGAAGACCCAGGCGGTCGCGTTCAAGGACGGCACCCAGCCGCTGCGCACGTTCATGCTCAAGCAGACCCGCAAGGACGAGATCGCGCTCTTCACCAAGATCGCCGATCGACCGGCGCCGAAGAACAAGGAGGAGGTACCGCTGAGCACGCTGGTGCCGGCGTTCATCCTCTCCGAGCTGCGGGCCGCCTTCATCATCGGCTTCGTCATCTACATCCCGTTCCTGGTCATCGACATGGTGGTCTCGGCCGCCCTGATGTCGCTGGGCATGATGATGCTGCCGCCCGTGACCATCGCACTGCCGTTCAAACTCCTACTGTTCGTGCTGGTCAACGGCTGGGGGTTGATCCTCACCGCGCTCGTGGCCAGCTATCGAGGATGACGGGGGAACCCCTCTCATGACCGACACCAAGATCATCGAGCTGAGCGTCCAGGCCATGACCATCGCCGCCAAGCTCTCGGCGCCGATGCTCGTCACGGCGCTCGTCGTCGGCTTCGTCGTGTCGCTGTTCCAGTCGGTGACCCAGATCCAGGAGCAGACGCTGTCGTTCGTGCCGAAGGCGGCCGCGATCGGCATCGCCCTGCTGCTGGCCGGCAACTGGATGCTGCACGAGATGATCACCTACACCGAGCGGCTCTACGCCCAGATCCCGGACCTCATCAGCGGCGCCTGATGGAGCTCAGCGTCCCGCTGAACACGGTCATCGCCGTGCTGCTCGCCTCCATCCGGGCCGCGGTGTGGCTCACGCTCTGCCCGCCGTTCAGCAACCGCGGCATCCCGGCCACCGTCAAGGCGCTCTTCTCGGTGGCGATCGCGCTGCCGCTGGAGCCGAAGCTGGCGGCCCAGGTGCCGGCGAACCTGTCGACCGGCACGCTCATCGCGGTCGCCGTCGAGCAGGTGGTGGTCGGCGCGGCGCTCGCGTTCCTGACCATGCTGATCTTCGCCGCGACCCAGATCGCCGGCAACGTCATCGACATGGTCGGCGGCTTCAGCCTCGCGTTCGCGATGGACCCGTTCTCGCTGCAGGGCAACGCGGTGTTCGGCCGGTTCTACAGCCTGCTGACGATGGCCATCATGTACGCCACCGACTCGCACCAGCTGATCCTGCGCGGCTTCACCCGCTCGTACCAGGCGATCCCGCTCGACGGCACGATGTCGGTCGACAACCTCACCCAGCTGGTGACCACCGGCGCCGCGCAGATGTTCCTGGCCGGCCTGCAGATCGCGGCCCCGCTCGTCGCGATCATGCTCTGCGTCGACGTCGCGCTGGGCCTGCTGACCCGCGCGGCCCCCGCCCTCAACCCGTTCGCGTTCGGCTTCCCGGCGAAGATCTTCCTCACGCTCATGGTCGCCGGGACGGCGATGATGCTGCTGCCGAACGCGATCGCCAACCTGACCACACGCTCCCTGACCCTGGTCCTGCGCGCGCTACAGCCCTGACCCGCCCCCGCCCAACCGTCCCCACTGCGTCGATCTTGCACTTGTGGTGCCAGGACACGCCGTGAATGTCCGAATTTGTCAGGCACCACAAGTGCAAGATCGACGCGAAGGGGCGCGGGACGCGGGGGGGGGGGGGGGGGGGGGGGGGGGGGGGGGGGGGGGGGGGGGGGGGGGGGGGGGGGGGGGGGGGGGGGGGGG
>NZ_BMPI01000032.1:5756-119125 GCF_014647515.1 Dactylosporangium sucinum
GATGAGTACAGCGGCCGGGACATGGCCGAGCTGATGTCCAACGGCGAGCGGGAGCGGACGAAGGCCGAGCTCAAGGAGAAGCTCGTGAAGGCCTACACGGAGGAGAAGAAGAAGCTCGTCATGGACGTGTACTTCACGACGTTCGTGATCCAGTAAGCACACCGGGGCCCCGCCGAGGCGGGGCCCCGAGGCACGTCAGGGCAGCGTCCAGCGCTGGTTCGCCGCACCGGTGCACGACCAGATCTGCAGCTGCGTCCCGTCCGCCGAGCTCGGCCCGGTCGCGTCGAGACACTTGCCGAGGGCCCGCAGCGAACCGTCCGCGGCAGCCGTCCACTGCTGCGCCGTCGTCCCGTTGCAGTCGTAGAGCTGCACCTTCGTCCCGTTCGCCGACGAGGCACCGGCGACGTCGAGGCACTTGCCCAGGGACCGCAGCGAGCCGTCCGAGGAGACCGTCCAGCGCTGGGCGTCGGTCCCGTTGCAGGTGTACAGCTGAATCTTCGCCCCATTGGCCGTCGACGCCCCGGCGACGTCCACGCACTTGCCGCCGTAGCCGGTGATCTGGCCCGTCCGGCCGGTCGGGGTGCCGCTGTCGGCGCCGGCCCACAGGTACGTGCCGACCGTCTTCGCCGGCAGCGTGCTGGTCACCTGCTGCGCGCCGACCCGCAGGGTGAACGCCTGGTTCGACCCCGTCTGGTTGACGACGACGGCGACGAGCGTGCCGTCGGGGTTGCGGAAGGCGACGTTGGTGACGGTGCCGGTCGAGCCGTAGCCGGTGGCCACCCGCTGGGCGCCGGGCCGCACGAACTTCGAGAACTGGGCGATGATGTTGTAGTCGGGCAGCGCCCAGAAGGTGTCCCGGTTCGAGGTGCTCTGCACGAGCATGGTCGGGTCGGGCGAGCCCGTCCACCGCTCGGGCGAACGGTTCTGGTCGAGCATGCTCACCCAGCCCTCGTAGAGGGTCGACCAGTTGCGGAAATACTGCACGATGCGGTCGGCTCCGGCGGTACCCCACACCGAACGCTCGGTCATGAGGACGTCCTTGTCCGGGTAGGACGCGTGCACCTGGGACATCGCCGTGGGTTCACCGGCGTAGTCGTGGAAGGCGATGCCGTCGACCGACGCGCGGGCGTCGGCGGTGAGCACCCCGGCGGCGTAGCTCGCGCCCTCGCTGAAGTTGTGGTCGAAGGCCCAGATCTTCGTCGCGCCGAGGCCGTTGTTCGTCAGCTCCGTGCGCAGCGCCTTGGCGAGCTGCCGCTCCTGGTCGGCGCTCACCAGCATGCCCGGGTAGTCGGGCGGCGAGAACAGCGGCTCGTTCTGCAGCGTGAGGCCGTGGATCGGGATGCCCTGGCCCTGGTACGCCTGGATCGCCCGCCGGTAGTAGGTGGCGAGCGTCGGGATGTACGAGCTGACAAGGCTCCCGCCGATGATGGCGTTGCTCGTCTTCATCCACGGCGGCGCCGACCACGCGCTGGCGAAGATCTTCAGGTCGGGGTTGACGGCGAGGGCCTGCCGCAGCGTGGCGACGATGTTCAGGTCGATGTCGCGCTGGATGGAGAAGCGCGACAGCGACGGGTCGGTCGCGCCGTCGTCGTACGTGTAGAAGGCGCCCGACGTGAAGTCGCTGGTGCCGAACGTGATCCGCACGACGCTGAAGCCGGCCCCGTTCACCGGGTCGACGAGTGCGCGCAGTGCGCGGTCGCGGGCCGCGGCGCTCATGCGGGACAGGTTGTAGACCGTGGACTCCTCCAGGGAGGAGCCGACGCCGAGGATCGTCTGGTAGCGGGTGTTCGTGTCGGCGGTGATGGTGGCGGTGCCGCCGGCCGCGGTGATCGGCAGGTCGGCCTGCCGGGACAGCTGGTACGGGGTGCCGGCCAGGCCGGTGGCCGGGTTGCTGTACCAGTTGGCGTTCTTCGGCTCGTAGCCGGCGGTGCGCGACTCCGAGCTCCAGTAGACCTGGACGGTGGTCGCGGCGGCGGTCGCCGGCTGCGCCGCCACGAGGGCGGGCAGGGCGATCGCGGCCACGGCGAGCAGCGTGGTCAGCGGTCGGGAACGGACCATGCGGGGCGCTCCTGGCGGGGAGGGAGGCTAACTTCGGGACTTGTACCAACCCTCGATGGAAGAAGCACCACTGTCAATGCCTTTGGTAAAGTTTCTGAACAGATAGCCGCCGGGCTGCGGGAACGCCCGCGCACATGCGTGCCCGGTCGGTCCTAGGCCTGGGCCAGCTCCGTGAGGCGGCGCAGGAGCAGGCCCTCGCGCAGCGCCCACGGGCAGACCTTGAGCGCCTCGACGCCGAGCGCGTCCATCGCCGCCTCGGCGATCACCGCGCCGGCGAGCAGCTGCCGGGCCCGGCTGGCCGCCACGCCGGGCAGCTTCGCCCGCTCCCGTGGGGTCATGCCGGCCAGCCGCGGCACCCAGGCGCGCAGCTTGCGCCGGGTGAGCCGCCGCCCGTCGCCGGCCACCCGGGCCAGCTGCTTGAACGTCTTCGAGGTGCCGACCACCAGGTCCGGCGACGAGACCTTCGGCAGGTCGCGCAGCGCGTGCCGGACCCGCCGGCGGACCTCCGCGACGGCGTCGCGGGAGGCCGGGTGGTGCGGGAGCAGCTGGCGGGTGAGCCGGCCGGCGCCGATCGGCAGCGAGACCGCCACGTCCGGACGCTCGCCGGCGCCGGCCGCGACCTCCATCGACATGCCGCCGATGTCGAGCAGCAGGAGATGGCCGGCGGCCGGCCCGAGGTAGCGCCGGACCGCGAGGAACGTCACGCGGGCCTCGTCCTCGCCGCTGAGCGAGCGCAGCTCGACCCCGGTGGCGTCGCGCACCCGGCGGCGGATCTCGGCGTTGTTCGTCGCGTCGCGGATGGTGGCCGTGGCGAGCGGGATGAGGTCGGCGACCGCCTGCTCGCGGGAGGCGGCGACGGTGCGGGCCACGGCGGCGACCAGCCGCTCGACGGCGTCGGGGCTGAGGGCGCCGTCCGGGGTGACGGACTCGGCGAGCAGCGTCGGCTCCTTGAGCCGGAACACCGGATCGAACGAGTCGTCGACCACCTGGAGGTGCGCCGAGTTCGATCCGACGTCCAGTACCGCCACTCGCATAAGGTCCTCCCCCGGAAGCCGACATTGTAAAGGCGGCCGGGTACCCGGCGCTGTCGCCCACGAAACACCCGGGGTGCACATGGCGCACCCCGGGTGTCTCCGTCGGGTCAGGCCGGCACGCTCGCGGGAGCGGGCGCGTACCCGGCCGGGCGGGTGGTGAACGTGCCCCGGCCCTGCGTCCGGCTGCGCAGCCGGGTCGCGTAGCCGAACAGCTCCGCGAGGGGCACCGTCGCCGTCAGCACGACGGTGCCGCCGCGGGCGTTCGACGCGGTGACCCGGCCCCGCCGGGCCGCGAGGTCGCCGAGCACGCCGCCGACGACGTCGTCGGGCACCGTGACGGTGGCCTCCACGACCGGCTCCAGCAGCGCCAGCTCGGCCTGCCGGAACGCCTGCTGCAGGGCAAGCCGGCCGGCGGTGCGGAACGCCAGCTCCGACGAGTCCTTCGGGTGCGTGGCCCCGTCGGTGAGCGTCACCCGCACGCCGGTCACCGGGTGGCCGCCGAGCGGGCCCTGGGTGAGCGCGTCGCGCAGGCCGGCCTCGACCGCGCGGACGTACTCCTTCGGCACCCGGCCACCGACCACAGTGGACCGGAACGCGAACTCGTCCTCCGACGGCTCGACGTCGATGACGACGTGGGCGTACTGCCCGGCCCCGCCCTCCTGCTTGACGTGCCGGTACAGCAGGCCGGTCACGCCGCGCACGACGGTCTCGCGGTACGCCACCTGCGGCCGGCCGACGTTGACCGACAGCCCGGTGCCCTGCCGGATCTTCTCCACCGCGACCTCCAAATGCAGCTCGCCGAGGCCGGACAGCACGGTCTGGCCGGTCTCGGGGTCGCTGCGCACGACGAGCGACGGGTCCTCGTCGACCAGCCGCGCGAGGGCGGTGGCGAGGCGGTCGGTGTCGGCGCGCACCCGCGCCTCGACCGCGACGGACACGACGGGCATCGCGGTCGTCGGCGGCTCCAGCACGACCGGGGCGTCGGGGGCGCACAGCGTCGCGCCGACGCGGGCGTGCTTGACCCCGACGACGGCGACGATGTCACCGGCCGACGCGCGGTCGACCTCGGTGTGCCGGTCGGCCTGGACGTGCAGGATCCGCCCGACGCGCTCGGTGCGCCGGGTGCCGGCGTCGAGCACGGCCGCCCCCTTCCCGATGGTGCCGGAGTACACGCGCAGGAACGTCAGCCGCCCGGTCGCGGCGGCATGCACCTTGAACACCAGCGCGGCGAACGGCGCGTCCGGGTCGACCCTGGCGACGTCCAGCGGCGACGGCAGGTACGCGACGACGGCGTCGAGCAGCGGCTCGATGCCCTTGTCGCGGTACGCCGAGCCGCACAGCACGACCACGGCCGAGCCGTCGAGCGTCAGCTCGCGCAGCGCGGCGCGCAGCGTCGCGTCGGTGAGCCGGCCGGTGCCGACGAACTCCTCCAGCGCGCCCGTGTGCAGCTCGGCGACGCGCTCCTCGAGCTCCCGCCGGGCGTTCTCGTCGGCGTCCGTCGCCGGAGACTCGCGAAGCGCGGGCTCCCAGGTGAGCCGCCGCATCCCGACGAGGTCCACGACACCGGCGAAGCCGTCCTCGCGCCCGATCGGCCGCTGGACGACGAGCGGCGTGACGTGCAGCCGGTCCCGGATCGACGCGACGGCCGCGTCGAGGTCGGCGCCGGTGCGGTCGAGCTTGTTGACGAACGCGATCCGCGGTACGCCGTAGCGGTCGGCCTGCCGCCACACCGACTCGCTCTGCGGCTCGACGCCGGCGACGCCGTCGAACACGGCGACCGCGCCGTCGAGGACGCGCAGGGACCGCTCGACCTCGTCGGCGAAGTCGACGTGGCCGGGCGTGTCGACGATGTTGAGGCGGTGCCCGGCCCAGGTGACGCTGACGGCCGCGGCGAAGATGGTGATGCCGCGGTCGCGCTCCTGGGCGTCGAAGTCGGTGACGGTGGTGCCGTCGTGGACCTCGCCCTGCTTGTAGGTGGCGCCGGTGGCGAACAGGATGCGTTCGGTGGTGGTGGTCTTGCCCGCGTCGACGTGGGCGAGGATGCCGAGGTTCCTGATGGTGCCCAGGTTGGTCTTCAGGTCGGTGCGCACGGTCCGATGAACCCTTCGAAAGGATTTTGGCCAGGACGGCGCGATTACGCCCGTGACCGCCTTTACTCAGGGGTCACGGACGACCCGGTGCCGCCGCGCGTGCGGGCACCGGGAGCGACGAAGACACGAGGATCACCTCGTGCTGCGAGCGGGGAACCACGACAGCGGTGCGGTAGCGCACGGCCGGCTCCCTCCACTCGACGCCTCGACTACGTCCAAGGTAACGATCACCCGCAAGTCGTTTATTCCAGCGCCCGGGTCAGGGCCTCGCCGCCTCCAGGCGGTCGTTGCGGATGCGGGTGCGCAGGATGGTCTGGTCGGACGACGCCGGGCCGCGCATCGCCCGGCCGTCGCGGAGGCGGTAGACGCTGCCGTGCCACGGGCACTGCACGCACGCGTCGCCGTCGATCTCCACCTGGGTGCCGTCGACGAGCGGGCCGCTGCGGTGGGCGCACCGTCCGATGAGGACGCTGAAGCGGTCGTCCTCGCGGTGCACCAGGACCGGGGTCTCGCCGAGCATGCGGGCCTCGAGGGCACCGGGCGGGTACGCGGCCGCCGGGCCGAGGTCGTGCCAGCCCTCCGGGACCAGGGGCAGGGCGGCGGCCGAGTGGTTGGCGCCCGCGTCCTGGCTGAACGACAGGTGCCCGCCGAGCATCGCCGAACCGCCCGCCACGCCAACGCCGGCGAGCGACAACCAGCGGCCGGTCGCGTGGCGGCCGCGCAGGCGGGCGACGATCGAGGACGCGATGAGACCGAGCGCGGCGGTGTTCGCGAGGGCGTGCACGACGGCGACCCGGCGTTGCTCGCGCGAGAGGGTGGTGAAGTCGGCGGTGCCGGTGACCGCGGCCGGCAGCGCGGCGGCGGTGCCGGCGACCAGCAGGGTGGTTGCCTCCCGGCGGGTGCCGGGGAGCAGGTCGAGCACCGTGGCGCTCAGCCAGGCCCCGAGCGGGAACTGCACCACGGCGGGGTGCAGCGGGTGGCCCAGCCAGCGGCCGTGCAGCGCGTCGCGCACCCCGTGGTTCGGCAGGACCGCCTCCGCCGCGGCCCGCGCCGGGTCACCGACGCGGTCGACGCTCCGGAACCGTTCGAGTCTGCTCAGCAAGGCGCGCATGCAGGGGCTCGTTCCCCGCCGCGACCGGTCGAAACGCCGCGGGACGCTGGTCGAAGTACGCCCCCGGCGGCGCGCCGAGCGCCTGGCGGAACGCGGCGATGAACGCGCTCGGCGTGCTGTATCCGACCCGGCGGGCGACCACGGCCACCGGCGTGCCGGCGGCGAGCAGCTGCAGCGCCGCCCGCAGCCGGGCGTTGGTGCGCCACCGCCCGAAGCTCAGCCCGGTCTCGGCGGCGAACGCCCGGGCGAGCGTCCGGCCGCTCGCGCCGACCGCCCGGCCCCAGGCGTCGAGGGAGCGCCCGTCGGCGGGCTCGGCGACGATGCCCTGCGCGACCCGCAGCGCCCGGTCGTCGGCCGGCAGCGGCACGGGCAGCGGGGTGGCGTGGACGGGCCGCAGCAGGTCGAGCAGCACCGCCTCGGCCCGCCGCCGGGCGTCCGCGGGCAGGTCGCGGCTCGCGAGGTGGGTGGCCAGTTCCCGCAGCAGCGGGGTGACGGCGACGACGGTCGGCTCGTTCCAGTCGTGCGGCGAGGCCAGCGCGCCCGCACCGCCGGCCGGGGCGTCCGGAGCCGGCGGCGGGGTCACGTAGACCGCGCGGAACACCGCCGGGCCGCCCGCCACGCCGCCGTCGACCGCGTGCGGCACCCCGGTCGGGATCCACAGCGCCCGGGTGGCCGGCAGCACCCAGACGCCGCCGGGCGTGCTGATGCGCACCACCCCGCTCACGGCCCAGGCCAGCTGGGGCACAGGGTGGCGGTGCTGGTCGAAGCGCGTCCCCGGGGTCATGGTGACGTCGCCGACCATGATCGCCGGATGTCCTGATCCCGACATCAGTTGGCAGCATAGCGGCTTCCGGCCATCGCCGGCCCGCGCCTACGGTGACTGGCATGAATCTGCTGCACAACCGGATCTGCCGGTCGGCGAAGTGGTTCCGCACGGTCGAGGACCAGGTCCTGCCGTGGGCGCTGCGCGGCGTCCCGCTCGGGCCGCGGGTGCTGGAGATCGGGCCCGGGTTCGGCGCGACCACCCGGGTGCTCGCCCGCGACGCGCCGGAGCTGACCGCGGTCGAGATCAACCCGAAGCTGGCGAGCCACCTGCGCCGGACGCTGCCGCCGAGCGTGAACGTGGTGGAGGGCGACGGCGCCGCGCTGCCGTTCCCGGACGGGGCGTTCGACACGGTCGTCTGCTGCACGATGCTGCACCACGTGCCGTCGGTGGAGCTGCAGGACCGGCTGCTCGCCGAGGCCCGGCGGGTGCTGGCCGGCGGCGGCGTGTTCGCCGGCTGCGACAGCCTGCCGTCGCCCCGGTTCCGCCTGCTGCACATCGCCGACACGATGGTGACGGTCGACCCGGCGACGTTCCCGGACCGGCTGCGCGCGGCCGGCTTCACGGACGTGAAGGTGTCCACAGTGGACAACCGCCGCCTGCGCTTCCGCGCCGCCTGAGCCTACCTCAGCGTCGCCCGCGTGACCGCGCGGATGACGCGGGCGGCGGCGGAGACGCGCCTGGGGTACGACATGACCGCCGGTCGCCGCCGGACGCACCGCATGAGGACCTCGACGGCCTCGTCCACCGGGATCATGAGCGGCTTGCTCGCGCCCTTGGCCATCTTGGTGTCCACGAAGCCGAACCGGACCGCGGTGACGGCCACCCCGCGCGGCCGCAGCGCGGCCCGCAGCCCGAGCAGATACGCGGTGAGCCCGGCCTTGGACGCCGCATACCCGGGCGCGTCCGGCGAGATGACGAGGTCGGCCAGGCTGGACAGCCCGATGAGGTGCCCGCGCCCGGCGGCCGCCATCGCCGGCACGACCGCCTCCACGGTCCGCGCGGCCCCGAGCAGGTTCACCTCGATCGCGCGGGTCTGGGCGGCCAGGTCGTCGAGGTCGAGCAGCTCCCCCACCCCGGCCGCGTAGACGCACAGGTCGACCGGATCGGCGGGAATCGCGGCCGTCACCACGTCGGCCGTCACGTGCGAGTACGACGCGTGGGTCAGCGGGCTGTCGCTGCGCGAGAGGCCGCACACCGTCCAGCCCTCGTCGAGCAGCCGCCGGGTGAACGCCAGCCCGATACCGTCGCTGTTGCCGATCACCAGAGCCCGCACGCCAAGAGCGTAGCGGCCGGCGCGGCGCGACCTCGTCCAGGTGCTGCAGCGGTCGTGCGCGGCCGGCTCGACGGCCTTGTGCCGCCACTCGGCGGCCCGGTGGACGCAGGCGATCAACCCGGTGGGGTGGACCCGGCGGAGGCCCGCGCCACGGCGGCCTCGTTGAGCTCGTAGGACGCTACCTCAGTCGCCCCGCTGGATCGCGTTGCGCGGCATGTGCAGCTTGTCGTCCGGGCCCGGCGCGTGGTCGTACGGCAGCTCCGGGTCGTCGGGCTCGCCGCCCAGCGTCGCGGAGGGAGTGCCGATGGCCGAGCCGTTCGGCGCGTCGTCCTCGTCGATCGTGTCGGCACCCGAGCGGCCGGGGGTGCCGGTGGTGCCCATGGTGTACCGCTCGTCGTTCTTGCGCATGTCGTCTGGTTACCCAGTCGGCCGCCGGGTAAGACACTGGATCGTGGACTTCGGCGTCGGATACTTCCCCACCCACAACGCGATGCTGCCCGGGCCGCTCGCGGCGCTCGTCGAGGAGCGCGGCCAGACCGCGCTGTTCTTCGCCGAGCACACCCACATCCCGGCCAGCCGGGACACGCCCTACGAGCGCGGGGAGCTGCCCCAGCGGTACTGGCACACCCTCGACCTCTTCGTGGCGCTCACCGCGGCGGCGGCCGCGACCCGCACGCTGCGCGTCGGCAGCGGCATCTGCCTGGTGATCGAGCGCGACCCGATCATCACTGCGAAGGAGGTCGCGTCGGTCGACGTGCTCTCCGGCGGCCGGTTCGAGTTCGGCGTGGGCGCCGGCTGGAACCGCGAGGAGATGCGCAACCACGGCACCGACCCGCGTTTGCGCATGGCCGTCATGCGGGAGCGGATCGAGGCGATGCGGGCCATCTGGCGCGACGACGAGGCGACGTACCACGGCAAGCACGTCTCGTTCGACCGCATCTGGTCGTGGCCGAAGCCGGTGCAGCGCCCGCACCCGCCGATCCTCGTCGGCGGCACCGGCCCGACGGTGCTGGACCGGGTGCTCGCGTTCGGCGACGCCTGGTTCCCCAACTACTCCCCCGACATGTTCCCGCGGGTCACGCAGCTGCGGGCCCGGGCCGAGCGCCCGATCGACGTGCAGGTGCTCAGTGCCCCGGCGGATCCGGCGGTACTGCAGCAGCTGCACGACGCCGGCGTGACGCGCGCGAGCCACTGGCTGCCCTCCGGCCCGCGCTCGACGGTGGAGCGCGCACTGGACGGGTGGGAGGCGGCGATCGCGACCTTCGCCGGCGAGGGATGACCCTGTCCGCGGAGGAGGCGCGGCGCCGCTTCACGGCGGCGCGGGTGGCCCGGCTGGCGACGGTCTCGCCGGCCGGCCGCCCGCACGTCGTCCCGATCGTGTTCGCGGTGGCGGGCGACGTGGTGTACCACGGCGTCGACGCCAAGCCGAAGCGGCACACGACCCTGCGCCGGGTGACCAACCTGGCCGCGAACCCGCGGGCGGCGCTACTGGTCGACCACTACGACGACGACTGGTCCCGGCTGTGGTGGGTCCGGGCCGACGGCGTGGCCCGCGAGGTCGACCCGGCCGGCGAGGAGGGCGTCGCCGCGCTGGCCCGGCTGGCCGACCGCTACCCCGCCTTCCGCCTGACGGGGACCCTCCTGGCGATCGACGTCGAGTCCTGGACCGGCTGGTCGGCCTGATCAGGCGTCCGGCAGGCCCGCGTCGCGGGCGATCACGATCGCCTGGGCCCGGTCGGCCACCTGCAGCTTGGCGAAGATGTTCGAGACGTGGTTGCGGACCGTCTTCTGGCTCAGGCCGAGCCGCTCGGCGATCTGCGGGTTCGTCAGGTGGCGGGCGACCAGGGCGAGGATCTGCCGCTCGCGCTGGGTGAGCTCCGGGAACGGGTCCGGTGCGGAGCGGTCCAGACCGGCGAAGTAGCCCATGAGCCGGCCGGCGATCGCCGGGCCGAAGATCGCCTCGCCCTCGGCGACAACGGTGATCGAGCGGACGAGCTCCGCCCGGCGGGCGCCCTTGAGCACGTAGCCGCGGGCCCCCGCGCGCAGCGCGGCGAACACCGAGTCGTCGTCGTCCGCCATGCTCAGCACCAGCACGCGCACGTGCGGGGTCGTCGCCACGATCCGCTCGGTGGCGGCGATCCCGCCCATGCCCGGCATCGCCAGGTCGAGCAGCACCACGTCCGGGTGCAGCCGGGCGACCGCGGCGATCGCCTCCTCCCCGCCGGCCGCCTCGCCGCACACCTCGATCTCCGGCGCGGTCGACAGCAGCGCCCGCAGGCCGGCCCGGAACTGGTCGTGGTCGTCGACGATGAGGACCCGCACGGCGCTCACCGGGCACCGCCCAGCGGCAGCCGCGCGGTCACGCTGGTGCCCTCCCCGGTCGCCGAGACCGACCAGTCGCCGCCCAGCTCGGCGGCCCGTTCGCGCATCGAGTGCATGCCCACCCCCGGGGTCGCGGATCCGGCGCCGCGGCCGTCGTCGTTCACGGACAGTGTGAGGGCGTCGCCGCCGACCGCGACAGTGACCCGCACGGTGGTCGCCCCGGCGTGGCGGCGGGCGTTGGCGAGGGCCTCGACGGCGATGCGGTACGCGGCCACCTCGGTCGCCGCCGGCAGGTCGACCGGCGAGGAGGGCGCGTCCACGACGACCCGCGGGCCGGACGGCCACGACGCCACGTGCGCCCGGATCGCGCCGACCAGGCCGAGGGTGTCCAGCGCCGGCGGGCGCAGCCCCTCGATGATGCGCCGCACGTCGGCGAGGGCGGTCTGGGTGTCGGCGACGATCTCCTCCAGCAGGCGCTGGGCCGCGTCGCCGCCGACCTCCTGGGCCGCCTCGGCCCGCATGGTGAGCGCGGCGAGGGTCGGGCCGAGCCCGTCGTGCAGGTCGCGGCGCAGCCGGCGGCGCTCCTCCTCGCGGGCCAGGACGAGCTGCTCGCGGGAGCGCTGGAGGTCGGCCGAGTACCGCACCGCCTGCACCGCGACGCCGAGGTGGCGGGCCAGGTCGCCGAGCAGCCGCAGGTCGCGGGGGCCGAGCGTGGCCTCGCCGGGGCGCGGGCCGAGCAGCAGCTCACCGACCGGCTCGCCGCCGGCGACGAGCGGCAGGACGACCGGGTCGGCGGGGCGCCGGCCGAGCTCGTAGGAGCGGCCGCCGGAGACCTGGATCCCGACGTACGACAGCTGCAACGCCTCCCGGACGGTGACCGTGCCGGCGGCGAGGATCGCGCCCGGGTCGGGGACCGTCGCCAGGCGCTCGCCGAGCCGGGCGAGGACGGTGTAGGGGTCGTCGCGCTCGCCGTACACGAGAAGGTTCACCCTCCGCTGGACCCACTGGCGCAGCGCGCCGAAGACGAGCGCGGCGGCCACGGCGGCGACCACCGACGAGGCGCCGAGGACGCCGACGACGAGCAGGTAGGCGGCGGCGACCGCGGCGGACAGGGCGACGAACACCGCGGTACGGCTGATGAGCAGGTCGATGTCGAACAGCCGGTGGCGCAGGACGGCGATCCCGATGCCGGCCGGGATGAGCGCGCTGGCCAGCCCGCCGGCGAGGTTCCACGGCGAGCCCCCGGCCGGCCAGATCCGGCCCGGGTCGGCGTCGAGCAGCCCGACGGCGAGGCGGACCACGACCACGAGGGCGACCAGGCCGACCGGGTAGGCCAGCCAGCGGGCCTGCGCCCCGGCGACCCCGGCCCGGCGCCGGGCCCGCCACCCGACGGCCGCGGCGCCGGCGACGAAGCACACTCCGGCGGCGGCCGTGAACAGCGCCTCGACGACCGGGGCGACGCCGCCGAACGCGGCCACGCCGAGCGGGTTCGCCGGTGCGGCCGGGCCGACCTGGTCGTTGACGCCGGGGCGCAGCGCGCCGGTGACCGCGGCGACCGCGGCCAGGCCGAGCAGGACCGCGACGGCCGGCCGGGCGCGCGGCGCGAGCCGGCCGTCGGGGAAGTACAGCGGGACGAGCGCGAGCCCGAGGTTGGCCGGCACCCACAGCCACGTCTGCGGCCAGGCGAGCGCGGCGCCGGCCCACCGGGTCGCGGCCTGCCCGCAGGCCTCCTGCAGCGCGAACGAGAACGCGCTGCCGAGCAGCAGCGGGCCGACCGCGTTGCCGGGCCGGCGCCGGGTGAGCAGGCCGCCGGTGACCGCGCAGGCGGCCACCGCCGGCAGGTGGCCGAGGTCGCCGAGGGTCGCCCCGTTGCCGGCCGCCAGCCAGCCGCCGGCCACGGCCAGGGCCAGCGTCAGCGCCGCGAGCGGCCAGGCGATCCTCATGATCCTCAGACCTTATGCGGTCGGCGCTGGGCGGCGGCCGCCGAACGTGAACGCCAGGCCGGCGACGATGACCCAGAGCCCGCCGGGGAACAGCGCCGCGTACTGGGCCGGGTACGCCTGGGTGGCGAACACGAGCAGGCCGAGCAGGGTGCTCACCAGCGCCAGCCACTTGGCGACCGAGCCGTGCCGGAACCCGCCGGCCGCGACGGCGAGCGCCGCCACCCCGGCGCCGGTCCACACCCAGGCGATCGTGTTGTAGATCTCCACCATCGCGGCGATCGTGTCCGGGTCCCAGCGGTCCGGCTCGCCGAGGGCCCAGTACAGCTCGGTGCTCATGCCGCCGCCGACGACCAGGGCCGCCGCGACGAGGCCGAGGCCGGTGGCGGCGACGCCGGGCACGAGGCTGCCGGCGGGCTCCTGCGCGGCGAGGTGCCGGCGCAGCCCGGCGGCGAAGACCAGCAGGAGCGCGGCCGCGGCGGCGCTGACCGCCTGGTACAGCCACACGTAGTTGCGCCGGCCGGCGATCTCGGCCACGACCAGCGCGTTGTCCTTGATGCCGTCGCCGACGGCCGAGGTGAGCTCGGCGCCCACGAAGAGCCCGACGAGGCCGATGAGTCCGCCCAGGGCGCCGCAGAGGGCCCAGGTGCGCGAGGGTGTTGTCGTCATGGCCGAAACGGTGCCGTCCGACCGACCCGGGCCGGACCGTCCGGGCATCCCACCCGGCCGGGAGGAATGTCCCGGTGACCCGGGACCCCCCGGGTGCACCGGCACCGCGTCGCGGTTGCCGGGCGCCCGGCGGCCGGGGAACCCTGGACGGCATGGAGCCGTTCACCCTCGCCACCGCGACCGCGAAGGTCCAGTCCGCCGAGGACGCCTGGAACACCCGCGACCCCGAGCGGGTGTCCCTCGGCTACACCCCGGACTCGCGATGGCGCAACCGGGACACGTTCCTGACCGGCCGGGACGCGATCGTGGCGTTCCTGCGCGACAAGTGGTCCCGCGAGCTGGACTACGCGCTGCGCAAGAGCCTGTGGACGTTCGGCGGCGACCACATCGCGGTCCGCTTCCAGTACGAGTGCCGTGACGCGGCCGGCCAGTGGTGGCGCAGCTACGGCAACGAGCTGTGGGAGTTCGCCGACGACGGCCTGATGCGCCGCCGCGAGGCGAGCATCAACGACGTGCGCATCGCCGAGGCGGACCGCCGTCTCTTCGGCCCCCGCCCGCCCGAGGAGCACGGCCGCGACATCCCGCTGCGGTGACGCCGGTCTCGGGCGCCGGTGGGCCTGTCGTCGCGGTGATCATCGAGGGCGCCCGCCCCGTCGTGGTCAGCGACGTCATCGCCGGCGCGCACGGCCTGACCGCCCGCGAGCGCGACGTGACCGGGCTGGCCGCGCTGGGCCGCAGCACCCGGCAGATCGCGAACGAGCTGGGCATCTCGCCGTTCACGGTCGCCGACCACCTCAAGTCGGTCTTCGCGAAGGTCGGCGTGCGGAGCCGCAGCGAACTGGTGGCCGCGATCTACCACCGCCACTACGAACCGAGGGCGGACGAGGGCGCCCACCCCGGCCCGTACGGCTGGTATCTGGACCAGAACGTCGTCTCGCCGGCGGTGTAGGCCCCGCCGTCAGCTCGGTGGCGGCAGTTCGAGGTGCTCGCGGAGGGTGGTGCCCTCGTAGGCGGTGCGGTACACGCCGCGCGACTGCAGCTCGGGGACCAGGCGGTCGACGACGTCCTCCGCCGTGCCGGGCAGCTGCTGGGGCAGCAGGTTGAAGCCGTCCACCGCGCGGTCGCGCACGTAGCGGGCCCACTCGTCGGCGACCTGGCCGGGGGTGCCGACGAACGCGGTGTGGTTCGGGGTCACCTCGATCACCAGGTCGCGGATCGACCAGCCGTTGGCGGCCGCCTGCTCCCGCCACTGGCGGACCCGGTCGAGCTTGCCGGTGCGCAGCCCGATCGGGATCGTGCCGCGCGACGGGTCGAGCTCGCCCTCGGCCGGCTCGATGTCGGGTAGCGGCCCGTCGGGGTCGTAGCCGGTGAGGTCCTTGCCCCAGTACTGCTCCAGGAACGCGATCGCGCGGGGGCCGGTGGTCTGCTCGCGGCGGATCCAGCGGGCCTTCTCGTCGGCCTCGGCCGGCGTGTCGCCGAGCACGACCGAGGCGCCGGGCAGGATGCGCACGGCGTCGGGCGAGCGGCCGTGGCCGGCGAGGCGCCGCCGCAGGTCCGCCGCGTACTCGACGGCCTTGTCGTAGTCGGTGTTGGCCGAGAACACCACGTCGGCGTGCCGCGCCGCCAGGTCGCGGCCGCCGGGCGAGTCGCCGGCCTGGAAGATGACGGGCCGCGTGCCGGCCACGGTACCGCGGGCCCGGACGTCGACGAGGTCGGTGTGCTCGTCGACGGGGTCGCCGCGCCACAGCGCCTTGGCGGCGGCCACGAACGCGGCCGCCCGCTCGTAGCGCCGCTCGTGCGGCAGCCAGCCGCCCTGCCGGAAGTTCTCGCCGGTCCACGCGTTGTCGGTGGTGACGACGTTCCACCCGGCCCGCCCGCCGGAGACGCGGTCGAGCGACGCGAGCCGCCGGGCGAGGTCGGCCGGGAAGTTGTACGTCGTGTTCTGCGTGGCGACGAGCCCGATGTGCGTGGTCTCGGCGGCGAGGGCGGCGAGCTGGGTGATCGCGTCGGGCCGCCCGGCGACGTCGAGGTCGTGGACCCGGCCGCGGTTCTCCCGCACGCGCAGGCCCTCGCCGAGGAAGAACGCGTCGAACAGCCCCCGTTCGAGGGTCCGGGCGACACCGACGAACGTGTCGATGTGGGTGTGGTCGGCGGCGCCGGGCTCGGTCCAGAGCAGGTTCGGCCCGACGCCGGTGAAGAAGACGCCGAGGTGCAGTCTGGGGCTTCGGTCAAGGCTCATGTCAGGCCTCCTGAAAAGCGTTGACGGGGCGGGGCAGGCCGAGCGTGTCGCGCAGGGTCGGCCCGGCGACGGGCCGGCCGGGGGCGAGTGCCACGATCGCCGTGAGCTCGTCGAGCGACTGCGGGTGCAGCCGCACGCCGTCGACCACGCCGCCCAGCTCCCGCAGTCGCGCCGGGTCGGAGCGCAGTTCGGCGAAGACCAGCGGGCCGGGCTCGACCGCCGCCGCGGGGTCCTCGACCAGCACGACGTCGGCGAGCGCGTCGAGGCCGAGCGTGTGCGGGACGATGACGACGACCTGGCCCTGCGGCGGCCGGGGCGTGATGAGCGGTCCCGCGACGGAGAACGTGGCGCCCTCGAAGTTCACGTGGTGGACCCGGTCGGCGTCGAGGAACCGGCCGGTCGCCACGTCGCGGACGATCGCGTCGTCCTCCCACGAGTCCCAGAGCAGCCGGGCGACGCGGATGACGTCCTCGGCCTCGCGGCGCAGCCCGGCCGCGTCGAGCGGGGTCCGCCCGACGGTCGCGAGCTCGTCGGCGCCGTTGGGCGCGGCGACGAGCCAGGCGGCCCGGCCGCCCGAGGCGTGGTCGAGGCTGGCCAGCTGGGTGGCCAGGTGGAACGGTTCGGTGGTGGTGACCGGCAGCGCCGGGGCGAGCCCGATCCGACCGGTGCGCCGGGACAGGTACGCGGCCCGCACCCCGGCCTCGATCCGCTCCTCCCCCGACGGGAGCGGCAGCGGCGAGTCGGCGAGGGTGACGAGGGCGAAGCCGGCGGCCTCGGCGGCCCCGGCGGCGGCCGGCAGGTCGGCGAACGGGACGCCGTCGAGCTCGACGGCCAGGTGCAGCGGTGGTGCGCTCATGCGGTGGACCTCCGGGTGGACAGGCCGTCGGTGACGGCGCGCGGTGACAGGCCGTCCGCGACCGCGAACAGCAGCGACAGCAACACAAGGGCCAGGCACAGGAGGGTGCCGTGGGTCAGCGCCGCGCGGTACGACGGGAGCAACCCGGCCTGCGCGGTGTGCAGGAAGATGCCGGTGACCGCCGCGATGCTCACGCTGGCCGCGAGCCGCTGGGACAGCTGGAGCATCGCGGCGCTGAGCCCGCCGGCGCCGGGCGGGGCGTGGGTGAGGGTCAGCGCCTGGTTGGGCGCGTTGACGAGGCCGCCGGCGGCGCCGGTGACGAGCTGGCTCAGGCCGAGCGCGACGACGACCCCGCCGGTGGGCAGCAGCGTGGTGGCGGCGGCCGCGGCGGCGATGCTGACGGCGGCGACGGCGAGGGCGGCCGAGACGCCGAGACGCCCGTACCGGCTGACGAGCCGGTGGCTGGCCGTCGACGAGGCGGCGAACCCGACCGCGCCGGGCAGCGAGAGGGCCGCGGCGGCGAGCGGCGACAGCCCGAGCCCGTCCTGCAGGAACAGCGCGATGACCAGGTTGAGGGCGAGCGCGGCGCCGAAGTAGCACATGGCGACGAGCGTGCCGAGCACGAACCCGCGGCTGCGGGTGAGCGCCGGCAGCAGCAGCGCGGTCCGCCCGCGGGCGGTGTAGCGCCGCTCCCACGCGACGAGCGCCCCGACCCCGGCCACGGCGGCGGCCGCCCACCACCAGCCGCCGGACACACCGACGAGCGGCAGCAGCACGGCGAGGGTGGCGGCGGCGAGCAGCAGGAGCCCGGGCAGGTCGAGCTGGGTGCGGCGCCGGTCGGGAAGCTCCTCCGGCAGGAGTTTCAGCGCCAGCGGTACCGTGGCGAGCGCGAACGGCAGGTTGAGCAGGAGCACCAGGCGCCAGCCCGGGTCGGCCCCGGCCAGGTGCAGGATGACCCCGCCGACGGGCGGCCCGACGGAGGCGGCGACCCCGCCCACGACCGCGTACGCACCGAGCGCCCGGGCCCGCTCGGTGCCGGTGAACAGGTCCTGGAACAGCCCGATGATCTGCGGGTTGACCACGCCGGCCCCGGCCCCTTGGACGAGCCGGGCCGCGGCGACGAGCCAGGCGCTGCCGGCGAGCGCGGCGACGACCCCGCCGAGGGCGAACACGACGAGCCCACCGGCGAAGAGCGTGCGCCGCCCGTACATGTCGCCGAGCCGCCCGGCGGGGACGAGCGCGAGCCCGAACGTGAGCGAGTACCCCGCCATGATCCACTGCAGCGCCGCGTCCCCGGCGTGCAGCGACCCGCGCAGGGCGGGCATGGCGACGTTGAGCACGGACTGGTCGAGCAGGGTGGTGAACCCGGCGGCCAGGCAGGCCCCCACGATCAGGCGGTGCGCGCTCAACGATGACCATCCTGCCCACTATTCCGATGTGCTCAATAGGATTTTGCCCGCCCGCCGGCCGCCCCGGCCACCCCCGGCCGCCCCGAAATCTTGTATTTCCCATCTCACTCATAGAGAAGACTCCGCAGGACGGCCCGGCGGTGCCGGTCGTGGGCCCCCTCCGGCGCCGGCGGCCGGCCAGACGGCGCTGGGCAAGGAGACGCCGGCCGGCTACGGCCCGCTGTCCGGCGGCCCGGCCGCCGACGACGATGCGGCTGCGGGCCACGGCCGACGCGGCGGCCGACGCCGCACGTGCGGCGGCTGAGGTGCCGCGGCCCGGTGTGGGTCACCAGCTCGCCGGTGCCGACCACCTCACCGAGCGACTTCGCGGCGAGCACCCCGCGCGCCCATGAGCGTGCGCTGGACGGTGTCGAGCGCGATCCACCGGTTGCGGACGAGGACCTGACCGGGCCCGGGCTCCGGTGTGCCGGACGCGTGCACGAGGAGGTCGGCCAGGGTGGGTGGCCCCGCGACGGGCGCGGCGAGCCGGACGTCGATGTTCGTCGCGCCCGGACGCTAAACCCTGAGCCGCGGGTCAAGGTCAAGCCCGGGTGCCCGACCGTCAGGCGGCGCGGTGCAGGCGGCCGAAGGTGCTCTGGTGGAAGACCAGTGGGGGGACCGTGCGGTCGGCGTCCAGGTCGTGGACCCGCAGCAGGACGATGTCGTGGTCGCCGGCGGGGATCTCGTGCTCGATCGTGCAGTCCAGCCAGGCGCAGGCGCCGTCCAGGACGATCTCGCCGCCGCGGCTCGCGCGCCAGGTCGCGCCCGCGAAGCGGTCGCCCGAGCGGGCGCTGAGCTGGCGGCCCAGGTGCTCCTGGTGGGCGCCGAGGACGCTGACGCCCAGCCGGTCGGCGCGGCGCAGCACGGGCCACGTCGTCGAGGTGTGGGCGATGCAGACGGAGACGAGCGGCGGGTCGAGCGACACCGACGTGAACGAGCTCGCGGCCAACCCGACCGGCTCCCCGTCCACGAGAGCGGCGATGGCCGTCACGCCGGTCGGGAACGCGCCGAAGACGCGGCGCAGCTCGGTGGGGTGCAGCACGGCGCGCATGGTCATCGCGCAAACCTGCCTTCCGTCGCGGTGGTGGAGATCCGGCGCAGGGCCAGCTCGGGGGCCAGCTCGGCCCAGACCTGCGGCTCGGGCGGCGCGCCGGCGCCGAGGCCGGCGAGCCGGTGCGCGAGCGTGGCCGCGCGGTGCAGCAGTCGCCTCAGGTACACGAGACGAGTCTATCATTAACCCTACTTCACCGATAGGATTTCTTCCGGCGGATCCAGCCGCAGCCAGGCGGCCAGCGAGACCAGCTCGCCCAGGACCGCCTCGTGGTCGAGGTCGGCGTCCTCGTGGACCGCGTGCACCCGCAGTACTCCCGACGCGCGGTCGGCGATCGTGTCCACCTTGCCGACCAGCCGGTCGCCCGCCAGGATCGGCAGCGCGTAGTAGCCCCAGCGGCGCTTGGCGACCGGCTTGTACATCTCCAGCTGGTAGTCGAAGCCGAACAGCTCGGCGGTGCGTCTGCGGTCGTAGACGAGCCGGTCGAACGGCGACAGCAGCGCGACGCGGCCCTCGAACGGCCGGCCGAGCCGGGCCAGTTGCCGCGAGTCGACCCGCCAGACCCCCTTGACCCCCTCGACGACGGCCGGTTCGCCCGCCTCGCCGACGTCCTGCGGCTCGACCGGGCATTCGGCGGCGCGGCCGCGGGCGATGCCGAGCGAGGCGAGCCGCCGCTCGTCGCGCCGGCGCTTCGCCTCGGCCGCGTCCGGGACCGCCGCGTCGGGGTACACGCGCGAGGCCAGGTCCCACCGGCGCTCGCCGCCGCGCCGGCCGGCCACCGCGACCTCGCCCGCCTGCACGAGGATCTCCAGCAGCTGGGTGACGTTGCGGTTGTTGGTCCAGCCGCTGGACTTCCACGGCACCGCGCAGGTGTCGGGCAGGTCGCGCGACGGCAGCGGACCGTCGGCGGCGAGCCGGTCCAGGATGTCGCGGCGGCAGTCGTCGTTGGCCCGCACCCACTCGGCCCGCTGGTGCCGCCAGCCGCCGGGCTCGCCGGGCCACTCGGCCATCTCGGCGCGGTACAACGGGATGTCCTCCGCCGCCCGGATCATCCCGCGCAGCTCGACCAGCGACCGCTGCTCGACGGCCTCCTCCAGGTCGGCCGGGGCGTACTCGCGGCCGAGGCGGCTCCACGCCACGAGGTGGGCGCTGGGCGCGACGGCGGCGGTCGGGTCGAGCTGCAGCAGGGTCAGGCCGCGCACGACGTCGAGCAGCCCGGCGGGCCGATGGGCGTCGAGCAGCTGGGCACGCACGGCGATCTGCCGCGCCTCCCGCCGGGAGAGCTGGTGGGTCACGCTCAAAGACTAGGCAGGCCGAGGTTCTCGCGCAGGGTCGGGCCGAGGTAGTCCGGCTTGACGATGCCCCGCCGGCGCAGCTCGTGCAGCAGGCCGTCGACGACGAACTCGTGCTCGCGCGGGTCGTGCAGGCCGCCGACCGACAGCACGTCGAGCACGCCGGCCCGGAACCGCTCCTCGACGGCGTCGGCGAGCTGCCCGGGCGTGCCGGCGACGCTCCAGTGCCCGGTGTCCTGCGCCTTGACGATGATGTCGCGCAGCGTGAGGCCCTCGCGGACGTACCGGCTGAAGATCTCCACCCGGCCCCGGCGCCGGTGCACCGCGTCGACGTCGGGCAGCAGGGACTCGGGCAGCGGCTCGTCGAGCTTGGCCTCGCTCAGGTCGACCCCGCCGCCGAGCATGTCGGCGACGAGGGCCCGGCCGGCCTCGAAGTCGATCGCCTCGCGCCGGTCGCGGACCCGCCGCAGCGCCTCCTGCGCGGTCGCGCCGAACGTGGCGTGGAACGAGCTGAAGACGAAGGGCAGCCCGTGCGGGCGTCCGAGCTCGGCGGCCCGGGCGCGGATGCGGGTGGTGAACTCGCGGGCGGCGTCCAGCGTCGGCAGCGCGGTGAAGACCACCTCGGCGTAGCGGGCACCGAGCTCGATGCCGGCGGACGACTGACCCGCCTGGATGAGCACGGGCCGGCGCTGCGGCAGGGGCGGGATGTTCAGCGGACCTTCGACGCTGAAGTACCGCCCGCGGTGGTCGATCGGCCGGATGCGGGACGGGTCGAGCACGGCCCGGCCGTCGGGCCCGAGCCGCAGCGCGCCGGGCTGCCAGCTGTCCCAGAGCGCGTTGACGACGTCGAGCGTCTCGGCGGCCCGCGCGTACCGCTCCTCCGGCCCCGGCAGCCCGCCCGGCCCGAAGTTCTCCTCGCCGATCGAGGACGTCACCAGGTTCCACGCGGCCCGCCCGTTGCTGACGTGGTCGAGGGTGCCGAACAGCCGGGCGAGGTTGTACGGGTGGTGGAAGGTGGTGGAGACGGTCGCGATGAGCCCGACGCGCTCGGTCACCTGGCTGAGGGCCGCGACGTACACGATCGGCTCCTGCGCCCCGATCGTGCCCTGCGCCCCGAAGGTCAGCAGGTCGGGCACGAAGAGCGCGTCGATGCGGGCCGCCTCGGCCCGTCGCGCCACCGTCCTCGCGGTGTCGACGGTGGAGCGGGCGGGGTCGAGGGCCAGCTCGTACGGTCCGGGATACCCGCCGGCGCCGGTGACGATGCCGAGCGTGCGGGGCGGTCGCGCGGTCATGCGCTCCACCATATTCCTATCGGATAAATAGGAGAAGATGCCGCCCGTCACACCACGGCGAGCCCATGATCGATGGCCCGGCCGCTTGACCGGGGCGGGCGGATTGCCTACCGTCCGAGTGGGTTTTAGGACGGCCGGGAGGGCGCGTGCGGTACGACGTCATCGTCATCGGCGGCGGGGCCATGGGTTCCGCCGCGGCCTGGCGCCTCGCCCTGCGCGGCGCGAGCGTGCTGCTGCTCGAACGGTTCGCCGCCGGCCACACCCGCGGCGCGTCCCACGGGGCGTCGCGCATCTTCCGGGTCGCGTACACCGAGCCCGGCTACATCGCCCTCGCCCGCCGCGCCCTGCCGCTCTGGCGCGACCTCGAGGAGGCCACCGGCACCAGCCTGCTCGACGTCACCGGCGGCGTGGACCACGGCGACCCCACGGCGATCCAAGCGCTGGCCGACGCGTTGGCGGAGGCCGGTGTACCGGGGGAGATCCTCGACCCCGGCGCCGCCGCCGAGCGCTGGCCCGGCCTGCGGTTCGAGACGAAGGTGCTGTTCCACCCGGCCGGCGGCCGGCTGCACGCCGACCGGTCCGTCGCGGCGCTCCAGCGGGCCGCGACGACGCACGGCGCGGTCGTGCGGCACGAGTCGCCGGCCACCGACGTCACCGTCCGCGGCGACGATGACGTCGAGGTCGTCACCGGCGACGGCGTCCACCGCGCCCGGCGGGTCGTCGTCGCCGTCGGCGCCTGGACCGGGAAGCTGCTCAAGGACCGCGTCCGCCTGCCGTCGCTCACCGTGACCCAGGAGCAGCCGGCCCACTTCACGCCCGTCACGGACGCGAGCTGGCCGAGCTTCATCCATCACCGGGCGGACGGCGCCGTGTACGGGCTGCTCACCCCCGGCGAGGGCGTCAAGGCCGGGTTCCACGCCACCGGTCCCGAGGTCGACCCGGACCGGCGCGACTTCACCGCCGAGCCCGCGCAGCTGCGGCGGCTCCAGCAGTACGTCGAGCGCTGGCTTCCGGGGGTCGATCCGGCGACGCCGGCGCCGATCAGCTGTACCTACACGAGCACCGACACGGCGGACTTCGTGCTCGACCGGGCCGGGCCGCTCGTCGTCGCCGCCGGGTTCTCCGGCCACGGGTTCAAGTTCACCACCGCGGTCGGTGACCTGCTCGCCGACCTGGCGCTCACGGCGGCCCGGCCACCGGACCGGTTCCGGCTGCCGGCCTGACCCGGGTCGGGAGCAGGACCAGCAGGGCGACGGCGACCGCGGCCAGGCCCCACCACAGGAACGGCCAGGGAGCGTCGGCGCGGGTGTACCAGGCCGGCAGGTAGGCGGTGAACCGCAGGCCGGCCAGGCTCTCCAGGACGCGCAGCGGCACCAGGTACCCGAAGTCGGCCGAGAAGCCGTTGCTCGGGCTGAACCGGCTCAGCGTCTCCAGCGCCACGGTGGCCAGCACGCACAGCCCGGCGAACGCGGTGACGACCGCGTGGCGGGCGCGGTGCAGCGCGTAGCCGATCGGGAACGCGAAGGCCGGCAGGACGGCCGCCCACAGCCGGGCCGGCGGGGCCCAGCCGCCCCACCAGCCGGGCGAGGTGAGCAGGATCGCGCAGTACGGCCCGACCGCCACGAGCAGCATCATCAGCGGCTCGCGACGGCCGCCGCTCACCGCCAGGAGCACGCCGGGCAGGACGAGCAGGAACACGGGGTACGAGAACAACACCCCGTGCTCCTGGTCGAGCAGCACGCCGACCAGGCTCTTGACCGGGTTGGCGCCGAACAGCAGGTGCTTGTCGCCGGCCTGGTTCACCGACGGGTTGAGGCTGTGCCAGACGGTCCAGAGGTACGCGAACAGGCCGGCGGTGAGCGCGGCGAGCGGGGCCAGGAACGCGGCCCAGCGGCGCCGGTCCCGGCCGATCCGCCACGCGGCGAGCAGGGCGAGCGACGCCTCCAGCGGCAGGAACCGGCTGTGCACCCAGGGCAGCGCGCCCAGCCCGGCGCCGAGCAGCAGCAGGTCCCGGGGTCGCGGCCGGGTGGCGAGGACCCGCAGCGCGTACACGACGACGAGCGCGGCGAGCGGCTCGACGAACACCTTCGCCGTGTACGTCAGCACCGTCGAGCCGAGGCCGATCGCGACCGCCGTCAGCGCGGCGGGTCGCCGATCCAGGCCGAGGCCGCGCAGCAGCCACCACACGTTGGCCACGGTGAGCAGCGACACCGCCACCATGAACAGCAGGACGCCGGTGCGGCCGCCGAGCAGGTACGGCCCGTGCCACAGCAGCGGCCCGCCGATCCCGTGCCACGGCAGCGTGTCGTGCGGCGGGGCCGCCACGTGCGCGGAGAGCGGCCCCGGGTGGAACGCCGTGAAGTCCCAGTTGTCATAGACCGGCCGCACGTGGATCGAGCCGTACCGTTTGAGCGCCTCGTTGATGGCCAGATAGTGTGGCTCGTCGCCCTCGGGCATGCGGGTGTACCGCTGGAGCAGCGCGCTGGCGACCATCGGCACGGCGCAGACGGCGAGGACCGCCGCGAGCGCGCGGCGGTCCTGCGATAACGGAGCGTCGGACTCCACCAGCGCCTCCCCCGTCGTGGTGATCGGCGGGATGCTACCGGTTCAGCCGGTGGTCGTGGGGGACGTCGCCGGCTGCGCCGCATCGTTGTTGATCATCTCCGGATGGCCGGCCACGTAGTCGGCGACCTTGTCCTGGGAGATCGCCGCCAGCAGTCCCTGGGCGGTCTCGTCGAGGAACTCGAACCACTGCCCGTTGATGGTCTGCGAGTTGAACTTGCCGTTGTTGACCCGCAGCGTGACCATCTGGTCGGGCTTGATGCCCTTCAGCGTGAAGATCCAGTCGGCGAGCGAGACGTTGTTGTTGTAGAACGACACGGCCTTGCCGACCGAGTTGAGGATCGCGTTGACCTTGAGCGGGTTGACGACGACGCCGGCGCTCGTCGCCTTCGTGAGCATCGCCTTGATGAACTGCTGCTGGTGGCGCTGCCGGCCGTAGTCGCCGTCGTTGTTGGCCAGCTTGTCGCGCTGCCGGACGTAGTCGAGCGCCTCCCAGGCCGCCATGTCGTAGCAGCCCACGTTGTAGACCTGCGCGCGCATGTTCGGCTTGAGGCCGGTGGGCAGGCCGTCGGCGTTGAAGTAGTACGGCACGCCCTCGGCGCCGGTCTTGGTGTTCCAGCCGGTGTGCACCGAGGTCACCTTCTCGTCGACGCACATGTGCACGCCGCCGAGCGCGTCGACGAGGCCCTTGAAGCCCTCGAAGTTGACGATCGCGCCGCCGTTGAACCGCAGGCCGCCGGCCAGCTTGCTCACCGTCTCGGCGAGCAGCTCCAGGCCGCCGTCCCGGCCGCCGCCATTCTGGTAACCGAACCAGAACGCCGCGTTGATCTTGTCGGTGCCGCCGTCGTACTTCGTCGACGGGTGCGGCGGGATCTGCACGCGGGTGTCGCGCGGGACCGACACGAGGTACACCGCGTCGTGACTGGCCGGCACGTGCGCGATGATGATCGAGTCGGCGCGCACGCCCATCGCCTCGTTGCCGGTGCGCTCGTCGACCCCGACGAGCAGGATGTTGATCGGCCCGTCGATCGTCGCGCCCTCGGCCGCCGCACCGCCCAGCCCGCCCTCGTGAGTGATCTGGCTGCTGTAGTGGTCGAGCAGCACCTTGCCGCCCACCAGCGCACCGCCGCTGACGACCAGCAGCAGCGCGCCGGACAGCAGCGCCAGCCGGGCCCAGAGCGGGCTCTTGTTCGCGCGCCTCTTCCTCGTCACCTGCACCCCCGGACGGGCACAATAGCGCCCCGACCTGTGAACCTTCGGCCTTCGCGCTGTAGACGGACGCCGGGACCCGGATCGTTGCAGGATCACCGACATTTCGCGGTGGGTGTCCTGTGGTACACAGGAGCCCGGACAGGGATTGAAGGGGGAAATGCGCCGTGGGCGTGCTGCAGCGCTTCGAGAAGCGGCTCGAAGGCCTGGTCGAGGGCACCTTCGCCAAGGTCTTCAAGGGTGTGGTCCACCCGGTCGAGCTGCTCAACGCCATGCAGCGGGAGGCCGCCGCGCACAAGCAGAACGTCGGCGGGCGCATCCTGGTCCCCAACCGGTTCGTGATCGAGCTCTCCCCGGCCGACCACACCCGCCTGGCCGCGTATGCGAACGCCCTGGCCCAGGAGCTCGCCCAGTCCCAGGCCGAGTTCATCGGCGAGCAGGGCTGGGCCGTCTACGGCGACGTCCTCGTCGAGGTCGACCGCAACGAGACGCTCGACACGGGCCTGTTCCAGATCGTCGCCTCGGTCCACACGGGCGGCGAGACCCCGGCCCGCCACGCGTTCGGTGTGCGCCTCGTCACCGAGGACGGCGGCAACTACCTGCTCCCGGTCGGCTCGACGGTGATCGGCCGCGGCGACCAGGCCACGGTCCGCCTGGCCGACGTCCGCGCGTCCCGCCAGCACGCCCGCCTCGACTACGACGGCCGCCAGGTGGTCCTGACGGACCTGGGCTCGGCGAACGGCTCCATGGTCAACGGCCGCCGCGTGGCCACGGCCCACCTGTCCCCGGGCGACGAGATCGTGATCGGCAACACCCGCCTGACCTTCCGGGTGGACGGCGCCGCCGAGGCGACGCGCGTGACCCGCATGCCGGACGGCCCGGCCCCGCGCCCCTGACGCCCTGACGGGCGACCCGGGACCGGCTCCCCCACCGGCCGGCGGCCGTGATCTCAGCCTGACCCGAGCTCCGCGCCGCCGCCCGGCATGGGCCATCATGAACCTGGAGCTTCGAGTACGACAGAGAGCAGGGGTGCACCTCGTGAGCGACTGGAACGCCACCATCATCGACGAGTTCCGGGCCAACGAAGGCCGCGTCGGCGGTCCCTTCACCGGAGCGCCGATGGTGCTCATCCACCACCGTGGCCGCAAGAGCGGGCGCGAGCTCGTCAACCCGCTGATGTACCTGCCGGACGGGTCGAACGACGACGTCATCTACGTGTTCGCCTCCAAGGGTGGCGCACCCGAGAACCCCGACTGGTATTACAACCTCACCGCGGCCGGCCACACCACGATCGAACGCGGCACCGAGTCCTACGCCGTCAGCGTCCGCGAGCTCACCGGAACCGAACGGGACGAGCGCTTCGACGAGCAGGCCGGCCGATACCCCGGCTTCGCCGAGTACGCGCAGAAGACCGCCGGCATCCGCACCATCCCCGTCCTGGAGCTCACCCGCAGCGCCACCGCATAGACCGGCGGTGCCGTCGACGGCGCGTTCATCCGCGGGCGGGGGGCGATTCTGCCGCAGGCCGGCCGTCCCGCCGTCTACGGTGTGGGCATGCCGGGCATTCCGCGGGTCGTCACCGACCTCGACGACGTGCCGCCGCGGCGGCTGTTCGAGGTCGCCGAGGCCGTCACCATGATCCTCAGCCTGCCCGCCGACGCCGCGCGGGACGCCGACGGGCTGGCGGTGGCGATCGGGCAGGGTGAGGAGTGGCGGCTCGCGCACGCGCTCACGCTGTGGGAGGGCAACCCGCGGCTGCGGCACCTGCTGATCGCCGACGGCAACCCGGCGGAGGCGACGTACGCGCCCGTGAAGCTCGGCGGGCTGCGCCGCACCGACGGGGTCGAGCTGCAGCCGCAGCCGGTGACGAACACCGCCGAGCAGGCCGCCTGGCTCGCCCAGCGCGTCCAGGACCTGAACATCCGCAGCCTCGGGCTGGTCGTCTCGCCGTACCATCTGCCCCGGGTGTATCTCACCCTGCTCCAGGCCTGCCAGAACCTCGGCGGGAACGAGCTGGTCCAGCTGCTGCCCGTCCCCGTCCCGGTCGCGCCGGACACGCCGGTGCCGGAGACCGGCGCCACCGCCTTCGACCTGCTGCCGGGCGAGATCCGGCGGATCATCGTGTACCGCGAGCAGGGGTGGGTCGCCGGCCCGAAGGAGCTGCGGGAGTACCTCGCCCGGCTGTGGCGGCAGCCGCCGCTCAGCCGAAGTCGGGCAGGATGAGCGACCCGTCGTCGGCCAGCGGGAAGCCGGGGTTGTGGGCGATCTCCCACACGTGCCCGTCGGGGTCGGTGAAGCAGCCGGCGTAGCCGCCGTAGAACGTCTCGTGCGCCGGGCTCGTCACCGTCGCGCCCGCCGCGAGCGCGGTGCGCAGGATCTCGTCGACCTCGTCGCGGGAGCGCACGTTGTGGGCGAGGGAGATCCCGCCGAAGCCGTCGGTGCCGCGGTCGTCGAGACCGGAGTCGGCGGCCAGCATCGCGCGGCCCCACAGCACGAACGCCAGCCCGCCGGCCTGGATGAAGACGGTCTCCTGGACCTCCTTGCCCCGCCAGCCGAGCCGTTCGTAGAAGGCCCGGGCACGGGCGAGGTCGGCGACGCCGAGCGTGACGATGCTGATCCGCTGGTCCATGATCCCGACGGTACCAACGCCTCCGGGATCAGCAACTGCGCAGCAGCCGGTCGAGCACGCGCGTGCCGAACAGCAGCCCGTCCACCGGCACCCGCTCGTCGACGCCGTGGAACAGCGACGTGAAGTCCAGCTCCGGCGGCAGCCGCAGCGGCGCGAACCCGAAGCCGCGGATGCCGAGCGCCTGGAACGCCTTCGCGTCGGTACCGCCGGGCAGCAGGTACGGCAGCACGTGCGCGCCCGGGTCCTCCGCGACGAGCGCGGCCGTCATCGCGTCGACGAGCCGCCCGTCGAACGTCGTCGCGACCGGCGGCAGCGACGCCCAGTCCTGCTCGACGTCCGGCCCGAGCAGCTCGGCGACGGTCCGCTGGAACTCGGCCTCGCGACCCGGCAGGACGCGCCCGTCGACGGTCGCCGACGCCACCGAGGGCACCACGTTGGCCTTCACCCCGGCGTCGAACATGGTCACGTTGGCGGTGTCGCGCAGCGCCGCGCCGATGAGCCGCGCCGCGTTGCCGAACCGGGCGACGGCCGCCTCCGGGTCGTCCTCGTCGAACGGCACCCCGGTCAGCTCGGCGACCCCGTGCAGGAACTCGCGCATCGGCCCGGTGAGCACGAGCGGGAACCGGTGCCCGTCCAGGCGGGTCACGGCGGCGGCGAGCTTGGCGACGGCGTTGTCGGTGTGCACGAGCGAGCCGTGCCCCGCCGTCCCCCGCACCTTCAGCCGCAGCCACACGGCGCCCTTCTCCGCGGTCTGCACGAGGTACGCCCGGACCCCGTCGCGCACGGTGAGCGAGAACCCGCCGACCTCGCTGATCGCCTCGGTGACCCCGTCGAACAGTTCCGGCCGGTGCTCGACGAGCCACCGCGCACCCTGGAACCCGCCCGCCTCCTCGTCCGCCAGGAAAGCGAACACGATGTCCCTCGGCGGGACGAGGTTCTCCCGGCGGTACTGCCGGGCAAGGGCGAGCGACATCGCCACCATGTGCTTCATGTCGATCGCGCCGCGCCCCCAGACGTAGCCGTCGCGGACCTCGCCGGAGAACGGGTGCACCGACCACTCCGCCGGGTCGGCCGGCACCACGTCGAGGTGCCCGTGCACGAGCAGCGCGCCGCGGCCGGGGTCGGCGCCCGGCAGCCGCACGACGACGTTCCCGCGCCGCGGCCCGGACTCGACGTACTCCGGCCGGTACCCGGCCTCCGCGAGCCGCTCCGCGACGAACTCCGCGGCGGCGCGTTCCCCGTTGCCGTCCCGTGGGTCGTCGGTGACGGCCGTGTCGAACCGGATCAGCTCGCTGGCGAGCCCGACGACCTCATCCTGCGCGGTAGCCATCCGCGCACCCTACGGCCGGTGCCGGGCCCGATTCACAGGTACCCCGAAGGTCCGCGGGATTGACGGCACAGGCTGGCGGGGCATTGTCGGCTGGTACAGCCATGAGCCCGAAGGGAACCCGAACATGACCGACGACGCAGCGAACGGCACGCCGGTGCCGCCGTGGGCGGGGCCCGCGCCCGAGACGCCGGCCCCCGCACCGAGGGGCGGCCGCGCCTCGAAGCTCAAGATCGGCATCGTGGCCGCCGTGTCCGGCGCGATCGTGATCGGCGGTGGCGTGGCGGTGGCGAACGCGGCCAGCACCGGGAACGCCGTCCAGCAGGGTCCGGGCGGCGGCCACGGCGGATACGGCGGGTACGGCGGCCCGGGTGGCGGCCCCGGCGGGGGCTTCCCCGGCGGCCGCGGCGGCATGGAGCGTGGCGGCACCCACGGCGCCCTCCACGGCGACTTCGTCGTGAAGGACAGCTCCGGCAAGTACGTCACCTACCGCCTGCAGACCGGCACCGTCACCGCCGTCAGCGACACGTCCATCACGGTCAAGAGCGAGGACGGCTACAGCACCACGTTCGCCGTCAACGACAGCACCAAGGTCGGCAACGGCTCCGGCAAGATCGGCGACGTCAAGACCGGCAACACGGTGACGGTCGTCGGCACCGTGGACGGCACCACGGTGACGGCGACGAGGATCGCCGACACGTCGCTGCGCGGCAACAAGCCGAGTCGCCAGCCGCGCGGCAGCGACGCCCCCAAGCCGACGAAGACGGCTTAGCTTAGAGGTCGCGGACGAAGGTCACGAGCGTGCGGCCCGGCCCGTTGTAGTCCGGGACCGGGCCGCCGACCGTGAACCCGAGCCGGCGGTGGAACGCGATCGACGCCTCGTTGACCGGCGACGTGATCGCGCTGACGACCCGCCGGTCGTGCTCCCGGGCGAGGGCGAAGAACCGCTCGTAGAGCGTGCGGGCCAGCCCCTGGCCGCGGGTGCCGGGGTGGACGCCGACGAAGTGGATGTACGCCTCGTCCGGCTCGGACGGCGACAGGATCCCCACCAGGAACCCGCGCAGCCCCGCCGGCCCCTCCGCCACCAGGCTCGTGCGGTGGAAGTGGTCGAGGAACAGCCGCGGCAGCCCGGCCAGGATCGGCCGCCCCCACCAGTCGTCGACCACCGCGGCGATGGCGTCGTAGTCGCCCGGCCGCGCGAGGCGGATCAGCGGTTCGGTCATCGGTCCATCCTGATCGAGCGGGGCCAGCGGCCGCCGGGCAGGGCGGTGTGGTCGGCCAGCTCGCCGGACAGGCGCCGCACGCTCGCCACGTCGGCGGCGAGGCGCTCGGCGAGGTGGGCCGCGCCCGAGACCAGCTCGCCGACGACCGTGCCGACGAGGTCGGCCAGGTCCTGCAGCGACGACGGGAACTGGGTGAGCACGCCGGCCATCGTCGCGGCGCCCTCCAGGCATGCCGTCGTCAGCGCGGCGGCGACGGCGGCGACGCGGTCGGCGAGGCCGGTGAGGTACGCGAGGTTCGCCGTGGCCACCTCGGCGAGCCAGTCGCTGGTGGCGCGGGCCTGGGCGGCGGCCTGCCCGAGGGCGTCGAGCTGCTCGCGGGCGACCTCGAGGTACGCGTCCTTGGCGGGACCGGCCCAGTAGACGAGGTTGCGCCCGGGCGGGTCGAGCGCCGCGGCGACCCCGGTGACCGGCGTGAACACGGCCGGCAGCCAGGCCAGGCTGGCGTCCAGCAGCGCCAGCACGGGCACCGCGCGGGCGGCGGCCAGCTCGGCCCGGTCCAGGACGCGCCCGACCCGCAGGCGGAGCATGGCGAGCCGGTGCCGGATGAGCGCGAGCCCGTCGGCGGCGTCGGCGGTGACCCGCTCGACGATGCCGCCGAACCAGCCGTCGGTGGCGAGGCGCCGCTCGACCAGCCGGATCCCGGCCTCGACCCGGCCGAGGAGCCGGTCCCACTCGGCCCGCACCTCGGCCAGGCTCACCTCCACGGCCGCGACCGCGTGCCGCAGCGGCTCAGTCACCCCACACCGCCGCGAGGTCGGCGACGGCGCCGAGGTCGGCCGCCGAGTACCGCTCGGCGCACGCCCGCAGCGCCGCCGCGATGCCGTGGAACTCCGCCGCGGCGTCGCCGAACAGCCCGGCGAGGTGCGCGCGCATCTCCTCGTACACCCGCCATTGCCCGGTGTCCGGCACATCCGCGACGGCGAACCCCAGCGGCGACAGCCCGAGCCCCGCGGTCGCGGCCCGCACGGCCGTCATGCGCTCCCCGGCGTCGTCCCACCGGGCCGCCTCCGCGCGGATCGCCTGGCGCGCGGCCCGGATCGCGGCCGGCGAGCCGTAGTCGAACTCCATCGTTCCCCTCCCCCGTACGAGCCTCTGCCCCCGTACGTGCCTCTGCCCCCCGTACGGGCCTCTCCCCGGCACGAGGCCGGAATCGTACATAGGGTGGACCGCATGGACGAACTGCTCCGAGCGCTGCAGACGAGGATCGAGGCGGGCGAGCTTCCCGGCGCCGTCGCCGCGGTGGCCACCACCACGGGCGATGCCCGGGTGGAGGCGCTCGGCGTGACGGAGTTCGGCGGTACGGCCCCGATGCGCCGCGACACCCCGTTCCGCATCACGTCGATGACGAAGCCGATGGTCGCGGCGGCGGCCATGATGCTCGTCGAGGACGGCACCCTGGCCCTGGACGCGCCGGTCGAGCGCTGGCTGCCCGAGCTGGCCGGCCGCCGGGTCCTGCGCCGTCCCGACGCGGACCTGGACGATACGGTGCCGGCGGATCGCCCCCTGCTCGTCGAGGATCTCCTGACGTTCCGCCTGGGCCACGGGCTGCTGCTGGGCCCGGAGGCCGACTACCCGGTGGCGGCGGCGGGCCGGGCGCTCGATCTGGCCCTGGCCGAGCCGGACCCGCGCACCCCGCACCCGCCCGACGAGTGGCTGCGCCGATTCGCGACCCTGCCGCTGCTGCACCAGCCGGGCGAGCGGTGGATGTACAACTCGGGCACCCTGGTCCTCGGGGCGCTGCTGGCCCGCGCGTCCGGCGCGGCGCTGGACGAACTGCTGCGGGAGCGCCTGTTCACTCCCCTCGGCATGACGTCCACCGGCTTCTCGCTGCACCCGGCCGTGGCCGCGCGGCTCCCGGCCCGCTACCTGGGCGGCATACGCCAGCCGCTGTCGGCCCCGTCGGACTGGACGCAACGCCCGGTCTTCCCGGACGGCTCGGCCGGCCTGGCGTCCACAGTGGACGACGTGGTGACGTTCGGCCGGTTCCTCCTGTCGCGCGGCGCCGGCCTGCTGTCGCCGGCGTCGGTGACGGCGATGACGACGAACCACCTGACGCAGGGCCAGATCGACGCGGCCGGCGTCCTCCTGGACGGCAGGGGCTGGGGCTACGGCATGTCGGTCACGGTGCGGCCGGACGAGGTCTCGGCGGCGGGCCGCTACGGCTGGGACGGCGGCTACGGAACGTCATGGTGCAACGACCCGGCCACGGGGCGGGTGTGCGTCCTGCTGACCCAGGTCTCGGACATCCTCTGGAACGGCACAGCGACGGCGTTCGCCCGGCTGGCCCTGCGCTGCCGCCTCGACGGTGCCCCGGGCTGACGAGCCTGGACACCCAGCGATCGAACGGTCGCCGGGTGCGGCGTCCGGGAACGTCGACGGGCGCCCGTGGGTCAGACCGCCGGGGTGCCCTCGGCGGGGAGGACCTTCGTCGGGGCGACCGGTGCCGCGGGGAGCGGCTGCGTCGGCCAGACCGGAGCGTCCGGCTCGCCGGGCAGCTGCGCGGTCGGGCCCGGCTGCGCTGCCGCCTCGGCCGGCACCCCCGTCCCGGGCTGCGCCGGCGGCGTCGGCGGCTCCAGCAACCAGCCCTGCGGCTGCGCCACCGCCCGGGCGGGCGGCGCGGCCGGCACCGGCGGTGCGGACCGGGCCGGTGGGGCCGACGCGACCGGCGGGGCCGCCTGAGGTGGCACCGAAGGGTGGAACGGGGCCGGGGGCAGTGCGTGCGGCGGGTGCACCGGGTAGTGCTGCGGCGGCGGGCCCGCCCGGTGCGGCGCGAACGGCACGCCGGGAGGCAGGGCGGGCTGGAACGGCGGCCGGCGGTACAACGTGATCGCCCGGCCACCGAGCGCCTTCGTCGCGTTGCCGTTCGTGACGCCGCCCAGGATGATGCCGGCGCCCGGCACGACCTTCGCGAGCATCTTCTTCGCCGCGCGGACGCCGGCCATCTGGGCCAGCTTGAGGCCCAGCTTCACCATGACGCGGCCGACCGTCGGGCGGTCCTGCGGGAGCAGGGCGTCGAAGCGCTCGCGGCCCTTGGCCACGGCCAGGGCCGTGCGGGCCGTTTGCGCGTATTTGTGCACATTCTGCAGCACGAGCAGCTCGGCCGCGCGGTCCGGGTGGGCCGGGTCGGCGCCGTAGTTCGCGGCCAGCATCAGCACCATGCGGGCCTGGGTCCACGCCAGGACACCGATGTCGAGGACGGCGCCCGCCAGCGGGACGGCACCCGACACGGCGCCGGACAGGCGGGACTGGTTCACGTAGCGGTACACGATCATGTTGGCGAGCGCGTCGGGCGGGGCGCCGGGGTTCTGGCCCTTGAGCTTGTCGAGCTCGCGGGCCATCCGCGGGCCGAGGCGCGACACCGCTTCCAGCGCCAGGTGCTCCGGCGCGTACTCAGGGTCGGCCTTCATCTTCTGCCACAGACCGCTCGGGGGCCCGTCGTCGCCGTCAGCGGCGCTGTCAGAGAGATCGGGCGATGCGGTCGGCTCGGTCACACGACCAAGATAAGCAACGGGTGCCAACGGGACCACAATGCCGGTCGGGTACACGATAGGCTGACCTGTCACGTACCGACCGTGATCAACATGGGGAGGGCTGCCGTGAGCCTGCCGGACTGGGCGCCAGCCGGGGTGGACACGACCGTGCCGAACGCGGCCAGGGTGTATGACTACGCGCTCGGCGGCTACCACAACTTCGCCGTCGACCGGGAGTTCGCCGAGCGGGCGATGCAGGCCTGGCCGGGGATCGGGCGGGTCGCGTATGCCAACCGGGCCTACCTGGGGCGGGCCGTGGAGTGGCTCGTCGACGCCGGGGTGCGCCAGTTCCTCGACATCGGCTCGGGCATCCCGACGCTCGGCAACGTCCACGAGGTGGCGCAGGCCCTCGCGCCGGACGCGCGGGTGATGTATGTCGACATCGACGAGGTCGCCGTCATGCACAGCGAGGCGATCCTGGCCGGCAACCCGCGCGCCGCGGCCGTGCAGGGTGACCTGCGCAAGCCGCAGGAGATCCTGGCCAACCCGCGGGTGCAGGAGCTGCTCGACCTCGGCCAGCCGGTGGCGGTGCTGCTGGTGGCGGTGCTGCACTTCATCGCCGACGAGGACGACCCGGCGGGGATCGTGCGCGAGCTGGGCGACGCGCTCGTCGGGGGCAGTTACGTCGCCGTCTCGCACTTCACCCGCACCACCGGCCTCGACTCGGAGCAGGACCGGGTCACCAAGTTGTATGACCAGACGCCGACCTCGGTCCGCGCCCGCACCCCGGAGCAGGTGGCCGAGATCCTGGGCGGGCTGGAGCTGATCGGGCCCGGGGTGGTGCCGGCGACCGCGTGGCACCCCGACCCGGAGGTCGACGAGCCGGAGCAGCCGGCCGTCCTCGCCGCCGTGGGTCGCAAATCGGTCGCAAACTAGCGCGCGTGGGGAAATCTCGACATACTTCACTCGTCGCCTCCCGAGCGAATGAGGTCTCCATGCGGCAGCGGCCTGCCCACCCGCTTGACGATCACGAGTCGCCGTCCCGGACATTCGCCCGCGCCTGGGCCCAGCGCCTGCACGAGGTCTCCTTCGTGCCCCGCCGCCTCGGCCGCACCATCCCGCTCCTGCAGGACCTGACCGCCCTGCTCGCCGCCGCCCTGACCGGCGACGAGCCCGACCCGGCGGCCGGGCACCACGCCGGCACCGCGCTCGTCGAGGCGCAGCTGTGGTCGCCCGCCGCGCTACGGGCCAGCGTCGAGCACATCCACACCCGGCTGCGCAGCGACCTCGGCATCACCCATCCGGACGCCGCCGACCGGCTGGGCCCGCTGCTCGGCGCGTTCACCGAGGCGTTCGCCGAGGGCGTCCGCGCCGTCGCCCTGACCGAGACCGACGACCTGCGCCGCCACGAACGGGCGACGGCGCAGCGCGCGGTGCTGCAGGCCGAGCAGGAGCGGCAGCACGCCCTCCTGCACGACCAGGTCTCGGGCCTGCCGAACCGGCACGCCCTCACCGAGCACCTGACCACGCTCGCCGCCAAGTCCGACCGCCTCGCGGTGTGCGTCCTCAACCTGGTCCGCTTCGCCGAGATCAGCGACGCGCTCGGCACCGACCCGGCCGACGCGCTGCTGCGCGAGGTGGGCCTGCGGATGCGCGACCTCGCGGTCACCCACGGGTTGTTTGCGGCCCACCTGGGCGGCGACGAGTTCGTCCTCGTGCAGGCCGGCACCCGGGGCCCGGACGACGCGGTGAAGCTGTTCGACCTGGTCCGGGAGGCTCTCGCGTACCCCTGGGGCCCGGCCGCCCACCCGGTCCAGCTGGACGCGAAGGGCGGCCTGCTGGAGCGCGCCGCGACGGGAGCCGTGGCGGGCGAGCTGCTGCGCACCGCGAAGATGGCGCTCACCTGGGCCAAGAGCGACCCGGTCGGCTCGTATGCGATGTTCGAGCAGCACCGTCACGACGCCGACCGCCGCCGGCACACCCTGTCCCGCGACCTGCCGGGCGCGGTGCGCAACGGCGCGCTGCGCCTGGCGTACCAGCCGATCGTCAGCCTCACCGACCGGCGGGTCGTGGCCGTGGAGGCCCTCGCCCGCTGGCGTCACCCGGACCACGGCGAGGTCGCCCCGGCCGAGTTCATCCCGCTGGCCGAGCGCATCGGCCTGCTCAACCGCCTGATCGGCGCCCAGCTGCGGGCGGCGGGCCGGCACGCCCTGAAGTGGCAGCGCACCGGCCGACCGGTGCGCCTGAACCTCAACGTGTCGACGGCCCAGCTCACCGACCCGTCCCTGCCGGCGATCGTCGGCGAGGCGCTGGACGAGACGGGCTTCCCGCCGGACCTGCTGACCTTCGAGGTGACGGAGGAGTCGATCACGACGCCGCAGGCATCGACGCTGGCGGCGCTGGCCGCGTTGGGCGCGAGCTTCGCGGTCGACGACTTCGGCACGGGGTATTCCAACTTCGCCCGCCTGCACGAGGTCAGCCGCACGGCGGTGACCAGCCTGAAGGTCGACCGCTCCCTGCTGGCCAGCTCCGACGTCCTGCTCACCACGCTGGTGACCCTGGCACACGGGCTACGGCTGCACGCGGTGGCGGAGGGCGTCGAGACCGAGGACCAGGCGGCCCATGTCCGCAAGCTCGGGTACGACCACGCCCAGGGGATCCTGTTCGGCGCGCCCGCCCCGCCGGACGAGGTCGCCGCGCTCCTCTGACCGGTTCCCCCGCCGCACCGCCGCCGGCCCACGTGGTGGACCGGCGGCGGCACCGGTCAGGCGTTCTTCAGGGCGGACATCCAGCTCCGCAGCTGGCGGGCCTGGCGGTCGAGCTCGTCACGCGCCGCGGCGGTGCCCGCGGCGGGCGAGCCGGTGATCGCGCTGATCTTGTTGAGCGAGTTGCCGGCCGCGTTGTAGTCCTGGCGCAGGTAGGCCGCCTGGGCGTCGTCGAGCAGCGCCGCGGCGGCCGCGGCGGACTCCGGCGTCAGGGTGCCGGCCGCGGCGCCGGCGGTGATGAACGTGCGGGTCTGCCGGAAGGTCGAGCAGTTGGCGTCGACCTGCCCGGCCGTCCAGTTCATCCCGGCCAGCAGGATCTGGGTGAACGAGTCGCGGTAGTACTGCGCCCGGTCGTGGCCGAGGATGAACGAGAACGCGCGGCCGCCGTCGTACTCCTGGCACCACGCGATCGGGTGGTCGCCGCCCATCAGCGGCAGCGGGTTGTTCGCGGCGTTGCCGCTGTTGAGGCTGCGCCGGTAGGACTCCTCGTCGAGGCTCAGCAGCGTGTGCACCTCGGCCCGCGGGTTGTGGTCGAAGTTGTACAGCTCGTCGATGGTCAGCCAGGTCTTCGGCAGGTGCGCGGTGGCCGGGTTCGTGGTGTCCTCGGTGTTGACCCGCACGTTGATGCAGCTGCCGCAGGTGCCTTCGCCGTTCTGGCCGCCCGGGTGGTTGGTGAACCACGCGCCGACCAGGTCGCGGTACCAGGGAACGTTGTGGATCGCGTCGGACGCGCCGTGCAGCGCGAGGTATCCGCCGCCGGCCCGGATGTACTCCTGGAACGCGGCCAGCTCGGCGGCGTTGAGGGCGTCCGCGCTCGCCGGGCTGTTCGCGTTGGTCCCGTCGACCGGTGAGGAGAAGATGACGGTCTTGTACTTCGCGAGGTCGGCGCCCGACGTGAACGGCGTGCTCGCCAGCGATGCCGGGGCGAGCCGCGGGTCCCAGATGTCGACGTCGAAGCCGTACCGCTGGCCCCACTGCTGCACGAGCAGGGCGGTGTCCGGGATGTGGTCGTGCCGGAAGCCCTTGGTGGCCGAGAAGTACAGGACCCGGAACTTGGCCCCGGGGAAGTTGGTCGACGCCGCGAGCGGAACGGCCGCCGCGATCGGGTCGGGCCCGGCGACGGGCGTGACGATCATCCCGGTCGCCGGATCAGCCGGCAGCTCGCCGGCGATCTGCTGCTGCAGGTAGCGGGCATCGCCGACGAGCGTGTCGCGGACCTGGCCGGATGTCGACCCGCCCTGGGCGGCGGCGACGAACTGGTTGAGGGCCCGCTTCGCCTGGTTGGTGTTGCCCGCCTCGGCGAGGCTCGCCGCCTCCGCCAGCTTGGCCTGCAGGTCAGCCGCGAGGCCGGCACCGATCGAACCGCCGCTGGCGAAACCGTCGATGAGGGTGCCGAGCTCGGCGAACGACGTGGTCACCACGAACGTCTGGTCGAACCGCGCCGCGTTGCCGGCCGCGTCGCTGGCCACCACGCTGATCGTGTGCGCGCCCGTCGACAGGGTCGAGGTGCGCACCGGCAGCGGGGTCGTCTCGATCTGGTCGATCCACATCTTGTGGATGAAGACGCCGCCGGAGCCGGGCGCGGGATCGGTCCGGGTCGGGATCAGCGTGGCGGTGTGGCCGACCTTCCCGGCGACGACACCGGGCCAGCTGACGACCGGGGCGACGGTGTCGATCCGGACGGTGATGGTGCGGGTGGCCTCGACCGAGTTGTCACCGCTGACGGCGCGGTACCCGACCGTCGTGGAGCCTTGCTGGGTGATCTCCACCGACCCGGTCAGCGTGCCGGGATAGGGGCTGCCGGCCGACACCGCGGTCTGGAAGGGAGCCGCGTTGCCGAGACGGTACTCGAGGCGCTGGACGCCGCCGGCCCCGTCGGTCGCGGACAGGTTCAGCGTGACCGGCCCTCGGTACCAGTTGTTGGTACCGGTGGCAACGGCCGGGGTGAGCGTGGCCGGCACGCTGGTCGGCGCGGCCCAGGCCGATGCGGCGATGACGAGCGACCCGACGGACATGGAGGCGGCCGGCAGGGCGACGGCGACCAGGGAGCGGAGCAGACGTCGGCGGGGATCTCGCGGACCTCGTGCGGTCGGGGGTTGGCTGGGCATGTGCTTCCCTCCAGTTGCGTGATGGGACGCGGAGGCGGCGTCGACGAGCGAGGCGCGCATGGCGAGCAGCGGACCCGGCGTCGGACCGGGTCAGGGTGTGGCCGGCTCGCCGGTCGCGTCGCTGGCCTCGAGCGTCCCGGGGTGTTGGCCGGAGAACGATCGACCTCGAAGTGACCGTTCACTCGGCGGAAGAGTATCGCAGCACAAAAGTTAGTAGTATTTCCGATTAACTTTCCTGCGATTCGACAAAAGCTCTCGACGCCTGTCGAACAGCTAGGTGGCTTTCATCCGCACTCGCCGGTTCCCCATGCCTCGCAAGTGGCGATCGGCCGGTACCGGAACTCGATCACCGCCGACGAGTAACGCTGGGGGCTTCTGTTGCACTCCTTCACTAGGGCGACTGCGTCTCGGCACCTTCTGTCCGATTCTGACGAACTTTCGGCGCTCCCAACAGAAGTTAGATCGTTCACAGCTCAACTTTTGTCGACATCACCCTATCTTTCGATTGGGGCGACGTATATGGTGACGGCTATGCGTTGACCGAGCCAGTCGCTCGCCCCACTGCACGGGATCCAGGCGAGCACTGGGCGCAGCTCGGTACGACGTCGCCGCATTGCCACGCCCCAGCGATCGACCCTTGCCGTGCGCCTTCCCTCCGGGCGCGCCGCAACCCCACCCGAACCGTTCCCCGGTCGGACGTGTCCGCCAACGGCTGCTGCCTCGGTTCGTCGGCGGCCCGCACGTCCGGCAACACCCCGCGGAGGAGGTTTCATGTTCAACGCTCCAGGCCGTCGGCGCACCACGTTCGCCGGCCTGCTCGCCCTCAGCGCTTCACTGCTGGTGGGAACGACGTCGGCGTCCGCGCCGGCGCTCGCCGCGCCCGCCCCGGAGAGCAACGGCAGTCAGTTCAAGGTGCTGGTCTTCACCAAGGCCGTCGGCACGAAGAGCTCGTCGACCGCGGCGGGCGTCGCCGCGATCAAGCAGCTGGGCAACCAGCTGCGATTCACCGTCGTGGAGACCGACGACGCCGGCAAGTTCGACCAGGCACATCTCAAGCAGTACCGCGTCGTCGTCTTCCTCAACACCTACGGCGACGTGCTCAACGCGGCACAGCAGGCCGCTTTCGAGGACTACTACACCGACGGCGGCGGCTTCGTCGGCGTCCACTCGGCGATCGAGACCGAGACCGACTGGTCGTTCCTCACCGACGTCCTCGGCACCCGCGCGTCCGGCTCGTCCGCCGTCACGCAGGCCAGGATCAAGGTCGCCGACCGCGTCCACCCGGCGTCGAAGAGTCTGCCGGAGTCGTGGAACCGCACCGACCAGTGGTACAACTTCACGTCCAACGTGCGCGGCTTCTCGCACGTGCTCGCGACCGTCGACGAGAACTCCTACGCCGGCGGCACGATGGGCTACGACCACCCGATCACCTGGTGCAAGGACTACAAGGGCGGCCGCTCCTTCTACACCGGGCTGGGCGACACCGCGGCCAGCTTCGGCACGCAGGACCTGCGGGCGCACCTCGGTGGTGCGATCCAGTGGGCCGCCGGCATGACCGACGGCGACTGCGGCGCGACCGTGCTGGCCAACTACCAGATGGACTACATCGCCGCGCCGCCGAACGTCAGCGAGCCGATCGGCTTCGACGTGCTGCCCGACGGCCGCGTCGTGCAGACCGACCGTCGCGGCGGCGTCCGCCTGCACGACCCGGCGAACAACACCACCCACCTGCTGGCGCAGATCCCCGTGTACATGGCCAGCGAGGACGGCATGTACGGCCCGGCGATCGACAACGACTTCGCCAACAACCACTGGGTCTACCTGTACTACTCGCCGCTGACCATGGAAGCGCCGTACCCGCAGACGACGCCGACCGCGAACTCCCCGACGACCGGTGCCGACCCAAGCGTCTGGGATCCGTGGAAGGGCTACTTCCAGCTGTCGCGGTTCAAGTTCGTCGACGGGCCCAACCCGACCCTCGACGTGGCGTCCGAGCAGAAGATCATGAAGGTGCCGGTCGACCGCGGTGCCTGCTGCCACGTCGCCGGCGACATCACCTTCGACAAGGACAACAACCTGTGGATGGTGACCGGCGACGACACCCCCGCGGGCGGTGGCAACTCCGGTGGCTTCGCGCCGTTCAACGACATGCTCACCACGACCGGGCAGTACAACGCCCCCTACGTCGACGCCCGGCGCTCGGCGCTGAACACGAACGACCTGCGCGGCAAGATCCTGCGGATCAAGGTCCAGGGTGACGGCTCGTACACCATCCCCGCCGGCAACCTGTTCACCGGCAACGAGGAGGGCGGCGGCAAGACCCGGCCCGAGATCTACGCCATGGGCTTCCGCAACCCGTTCCGCATCACCGTCGACAAGGACGGCGTCGCCTACGTCACCGACTACTCGCCCGACTCGTCGACGCCGCAGGTGAACCGCGGTCCCGCGGGCACCGGCCGGATGGAGATCGTGCGGAAGCCGGCCAACTACGGCTGGCCGCTGTGCTACTCGCCGACCCTGCCGTACTACCGGTGGAACTTCAACACCTCGACGCCGCTGGACAACCCGCCGCAGGCGTTCGAGTGCAACAACCCGGACCGCGGCCCGGCCAACACGTCCCGGTGGAACACCGGCCTGACGTACTCGCCGCCGATCGCGCAGCCGGACATGTGGTACTCGTTCCAGGACAACAACGCGGCCAACCCGCTGGGCACGCCCTGCGCGGCCTACTACATGCAGAACCCGCCCGGCAAGTGCCCGCAGCTGTTCCCGGAGCTCGGCACCGGCGGCGTCGGGCCGCACGGCGCGGCCAAGTACGACTACGACCCGAACAACCCCAACCCGACGAAGTTCCCGGCGTACTACGACCAGTCCATCTTCTTCGGCGAGTTCACCCGCGACTACCTGCGGGAGATCCGCCTGGACTCGTCCGGGCAGGTCTTCAAGATCAATGACCTGCTCAGCTGCGGCGCGGGGCCGACCACGCCCGCCCGGCCGTTCCTGTGCGACAACCCCATGGACATGATGTGGGGCAAGGACGGCAACTTCTACCTGCTGACCTACGGTGACGGCTTCTTCAACATCAACCCCGACGCCGCGCTGGTGAAGTTCAGCTACGTCAAGGGCACGCGGGCACCGATCGCGAAGCTGTCCGCCACCCCGACCGACGGCGTCGCGCCGCTGACCGTCGCGTTCTCCAGCGAAGGCTCGAACGACCCGGACCCGAGCGACTCCATCAAGTTCGCCTGGGACTTCGACGGCAACGGTACGACCGACTCGGTCGACCCGAACCCGACGTTCACGTACACGACGAACGGCGTCTACACGGCCCGGCTCACCGTGACCGACTCCAGCGGCAAGACGGCGTCGGCCAACACGACCATCACCGTCGGCAACACCTCACCGACCGTGAAGGTCACCGTGCCGACCGAGGGTGGACTGTTCTCCTTCGGCGACTCGATCCCGTTCAACGTGACGGTCACCGACCCGCAGGACGGCACGATCGACTGCTCCCGCGTCGAGGTGACGTTCGTGCTCGGCCACGACAGCCACGGCCACGCCGAGTCCACCGCGACCGGCTGCTCCGGGACGCTGCCCACGTTCGCCGAGGACGTCTCCCACGGCGGCAACGTGTTCGGCGTGATCAGCGCCTCCTACACCGACAAGGGCGGCCCCGGCGGCATCCCGGCGCTGACCACGGTCGACCAGGCGACCATCCGGCAGAAGAAGCAGGAGGTCGAGTTCGTCGTCGACCAGTCCGGCACGAACACGGCGGCGACGACCGACACCGGCGGCGGCCTGCAACGCGGCAGCCTCGGCAGCGGTGACTGGATCGCCCTGAACGGCGAGATCAACCTGCAGAACATCAACTCGCTGACGTTCCGCACGTCGGGTGGCAGCGGCGCGGCCGGCACCGGCTCGGTCGAGGTCCGCCTGGACGCGGTCAACGGGCCGGTCCTGACCACGGTCACGATCGCGCCCACCGCGAACGCGACGACCTACGCCAGCCAGACCTTCCCCATCACCGACCCAGGCGGCGCGCACCGGATCTATCTGGTGTTCCGACCTGTCGCGGGCGGGCCGACGAACAACTTCTTCAACCTGAACTGGGTGGAGTTCGGCGGCCAGGGCGTAAGCGCGCCCTAGCACCACCCGCCGGGGCGGGGTGTGTCACCCCGCAGTACGCCGCACCCCGCCCCGGTCTGCACCACACGCACAAACAGCAGAAGGAGCAACACATGTCCGGAAAGATCAGCCGCCGCCGGTTATTGGCCGGCGCGGGCCTGACGGCCGCCGCCGCGTTCACCCCGCTCGGCCCGGCCTCCGTTTTCTCCCCCACGTCGGCGAGCGCGGCCAACGGCCGGCTCATCCCCGGCGGCAAGCTCGGCACCATCACGTACACCCAGCGTGACGTCCCGACCCGCATCGGCATCGCCGCGAGCGCCGCGCTGGGTGTGGCCCCGACGATGGGGTACCTGGGCGGCCCCAACTTCCCCCAGGACCCGACCGACCTCGGGCCGCTCGTGCCGCTCCCGGGTGGCTGGCTGGAGCTGTTCGAGTTCCTGGCCAAGGCCGGCTTCAAGCAGATCGAGTTCGCCGGCTACGGCCAGCACGCCTCGAACCCGGGCGGCGCCGCGCCGAACCCGGCGCCGGGCGGCGTCACCACCCCGGAGGCGCGGGCGGCCTACCTGGCGTACGCCCGCACCCTGCGCGGCTTCCTCGACGCCTTCGGCCTGGAGGCGATCGGCAACCACGGGTTCGTCCCGAACACCTGGAACGGCCCGGGCAGCGCCGGCGGCGCGATGACCACCCAGGACTACAACCGGCTGCAGGCCGAACTGGAGTTCGCGGCGATCCTCGGCATGCCGTACATGGGCACGGGCAGCGACCCGACGAGCGCCAACAACCGCAACATCGAGCCGTGGACCCTCGCGGGCGAGAAGTGGTCGGCGCTGAACGAGATCAGCGTCGGGCAGTGGGGCATCCACATGTACACCCACAACCACTCGCCGGCGTACAACTTCCTGCAGGACGGCCCGCTGGTCACCGTCACGCAGCACCGCATCACCGGTGAGCCGATCGCGCCGACCCAGGTCCGTGGCGAGTCGGGCAAGCGGCTCATGCAGCACTACCTCGACGTCACCAGCCCCGACCTCGTCGTCATCGAGATGGACGTCTACTGGGCCCACGTCGCTCAGCACCAGCACCGCTGGCGCTACGACTGGGAGGGCAAGCGCGTCGAGGACATCTTCGACCCGACGGCCCAGGTCTCCAAGCAGACCAAGCGGTACGCGCTCTTCCACGCCAAGGACGGCGACGCCACCGGCCAGGCCCCCGGCGTGGGCGACGGCTACTCGTGGATCCCGTTCGGCGACCCCCGCAGCGACATCAACTACAAGGGGTTCTACAGCAACATCGGCGCCAAGGGGTTCCACAACTCGAACTACGAGCAGGACAACGCCCCCGGCGGCAACGCCGACCCGGGCCAGTCCCTGCGATTCTCCAAGATCAGCGCGGCGGGCATGGCCGGCCTGCGCGGCTGACCGCTCCCGTCCAACCAGCGACGGCCCGGGGCACGACGCCCCGGGCCGTCGCCGCGTCCAAGCACGGCCCCTTCGGTCCTTCAGCCGCCGGGAACGCGCCGGCCGGCTGACAGCCCGCCGTCGATCACGGCGGCGACGAGTTTGGCGCGGTTGGTGGTGCCGAGCTTGGTGAAGATGTGCGAGAGGTGCGTCTTCACCGTGCCGCGGCAGGATGCGCACATCGTCGGGCGCCGGTTGGACGGCCGCACCGACTCACCTACGAGGTCGACAGGGACTGCGGCACCGAAGGACAGGAGCAAGAACCATGGCACGCGACGATCTCGCCGCACACGCACGGGCCCTGCTCGATGCGAACGCGTTTCTGACCCTGGGCACGGTCGATCCGGCCGGCCGGCCCTGGACCTCCCCGGTCTACTTCGCGGCGGCCGGGCTGCGGGAGTTCTACTGGAGCTCGGACACCGGCGCCGTGCACTCCCGCAACCTCACCGAACGCCCGCACGTGAGCATCGTGGTGTTCGACTCCAGCGTCCGGCCCTACCACGGCCGTGCCCTGTACGCGGTCGGGCCGGCGTGCGAGCTGCAGGGCGACGACCTCGATCGCGGACTGCAGGTGTACCCGGGGCCCAGCGACCGGGGCGCCACCGCGCTGACCCGGGAGGACGTGACCGGATCCTCCCCGTACCGCCTCTACCGGGCGACAGCGACCGAAGTATGGGTCCTGTGCCCACGCGAGCCGAGACGGCCGTGCCCGCTGCACGGTCTCGCCAACGACCACCGGACCCGCATCGAATAGCGACGGCACCACATCTTTCGAACAGCGCCCGCGCTCACCTCAGGCGCGGGACGCCACCCGGTTCACGGTTGCGGCCGGGCCGGCGGCGCGGCGGGCCGACCGGGCGGTCCGGATGCGGCCGTGGATCGTGCCGGTCAGCGCCGCCGGACCAGCAGCCCGGTCGCCGGCAGGTCACCCGCGACGGCAACGACCGCGACGCCGCGCAGTCATAGTCCGGCGCCCGTGCGCGGCCGAAGCGTCCTAGTCAGGCAGGAGCCGCCGCAGTTCCCGGTCGAGCGTGGCCTCGTCGGTGACCCGCAGGCGGAACGGCAGGCGGACGTCGTGATGCCGGTGCGCGGTCTCCGCCCGCAGCGTCAGCCCGTCGGCGTCGACGGCCACCGGGACCAACCTGGCGCCGGTGGCGGCCAGGTCGGGGTCGACCAGTGCGGCGAAGCGGTGCGCGGCCTCGCGGTGCTGCCGGATCAGGCGGGCCAGGTGCGCCGCCTCCACGGCGGCGATCGGGTCGGGACGCGCCGCGCGGTAGGCCTCGACGGGCAGCTCGACGGCGGCCCCGTGCCGTTCGACGTGCACGCTGCCGGGCTCGATCGTCCACAGCGCCACCGGCGGGAGGCCCAGCAGCGCCATGACGGCGTCGTCGTCGCACGAGTCGAGGAAGGCCGGGTCCAGCCGGCGGACCCTGCCGGTCACCGTCATCCGCGCCCGCACCCGGGCGCGCACCGGCACCGGCACCAGGTGGGTGACGTCGAGCCGGACGGCGCCGTCCGCTCCGCGGGCGACGACGAGCAGCCCGCCGAGCCGGGTCATCGCGTCGACGGCCACGACGATCGTGCCGTCCGGCAGCACGGCGTGCGCGTCGATCAGGTCGGCGGCCGCACCGGCCACCTCCAGCCGCACCGACGTGGCGGTCGCGAGGGCGGAGCGGACCTCGACCGCGTCGGCCGGCTGCCGGTCGGGGGCGAGCGCCGACGACGGTTCCGTTGCGGATGCCACACCGGCCTCCTTGCGCCGCGATCGAGTTCGAGCAAGCCTACCTCGGCAAGTAAGGCTTACCTTAGTCGAACCCGGCTGCGGCGCAAGGAGGCCGTTGACGTCAGATCAGCTTCAGGCCGGCTGGTAGGTCAGGCAGTCGCTGACCGTGGCACCCGGGCCGACCTTCACGGACTGCGCCGTGCAGGCCAGGTTGGTGTTGTGGGTGCAGTCGGTGCGGGCACACGCGCCGACACTGCCGGTGACCTCCCGCATCCCCCCGCGCACCGACGACTCGACGTACGTCGCACAGGACGCGGCCGCACCGGCCGCCGCGACGGTCACGGCCGGGGCGTGACAGCCACCGTCGTTGAAGCTGCACGTGACGGCGGCGCATTCTCGCACGGCAGGCATCTGCAATAGGGTCTTCATGACTCCTCCGCTCACTGTTCTGCGCCGTCATCGACAAAGCCCTGATCGACAAAGCCCTGATCGGCAACAAAGCGCGACCAAGCCCGAGAATAGTCGGGAAGTCGTCCGGCGGGCGCGTTTCCGCGGGCCGCACAGGATGGTTCACGGTGGCATCACACCAGCTCAGCCGGGTGAAACGATTCGCCGAAAAAGAACCGGGTATTTGCTGCGGCTCCGTCAAACCCAAGGTAAGGCTACGCTTTGTTTCTGGCCGTACGGAAATGGAAGGTCACACTTCGTCAGCGCATCCGGGTCGTCGGCAGCAGGCCGGCCCGGCGGGCGTCGCGATGGGATGAGCGTCGTCGTGCCCGGGGTCGGCAAGGTGGTCGAGGTCGGTCCGTTGCGCGGCCGGTCGCCGCGTCGCGACCAAAAAGACCAATATGCTCGCAGCCTTCACAATCGTGACGTGGGTCACGCGGTGGTGCATGGTGCGTAACACGTTCGCCCTCCCCCCGTGACAGGAGCAACATCTTCATGTTGAGACGGAGCCTTGCGGTCGCGTTACCCGCCGCGCTGCTGCTCACCGCCGGCTGCGCCAACCAGTCGGTCGGCGACTCCCCCGCCCCGGCCGGCTCGTCCGCGGTGGCGTACCCGACGAAGACCCTGCAGATCATGGCCCCCGCCGGCGCCGGCGGCGGCTGGGACACCACCGCGCGTTCCATGCAGAAGACCCTGCAGGAGGCCAAGCTGCTCAACGGCCAGTCCGCCGAGGTCCGCAACGTCACCGGCGCCGGTGGCACCATCGGCCTGGCCGAGCTGGTCACCAGCCACCAGAAGGACGCACACCAGCTGATGGTCACCGGCCTGGTGATGATCGGCGGTGTCGTGACGAACAAGTCGCCGGTCGATCTCGGCAAGACCACGCCCATCGCCACGCTGACCGCCGAGTCCGAGGTCGTGGTCGTGCGCAGCGACTCGAAGTACACCTCCCTCAAACAGCTCGTCGACGACGTCAAGGCGAACCCGACCGGCGTGAAATGGGGTGGCGGCTCGGCCGGTGGCACCGACCACATCCTCGTCGGCCTGCTCGCCAAGGCCGGCGGCGCGGACCCGAAGGTGGTCGCCAAGCAGTACATCGCCTACTCCGGTGGCGGCGAGACGAAGGCCGCCCTGCTCTCCGGCGACGTCAGCGTGGCGGTCTCCAGCACCAGCGAGTTCGCCGACCTGGTCAAGGCCGGCACCGTCCGCGCCCTCGCGGTGTCGAGCGCCAAGGGCGAGGACGCCGGTGCCGGCACCCCGGCGCCGAGCATCAAGGAGTCCGGCTACGACCTGGAGCTGATGAACTGGCGTGGGGTCGCCGCCCCGCCCGGTCTCAGCGCGGGTGAGCGCGCGGCCGTCATCAAGCTCATCGACGACCTGCACGCCTCGCAGCAGTGGAAGGCCGAGCTGACCGCGAAGAAGTGGCAGGACTTCTACAAGTCCGGCGACGACGCCGCGGCGTTCTTCGCATCCGAGAGCACCCGGATCAAGGCGGTCCTCACCGAGATCGGACTGGGTTAGCCGCACATGAGCTCCGCGACACCTGAGTATCAGGAGCCAGCGGACACCGGCGCGGCGCCGGGGGTGGAGGCCACGGCCACCCCCGGCCCGCTGGTGGCCGGTGGCCTGCTGCTGATCATCGGCATCGCCCTGCTCTGGCAGGCGATCCGGACCGGCATCGACAACGGGGTCACGCTCGGCGGGCCCACCCTGGCGCCGATCATCGTCACCGGCCTGTGGGTCGCGGTGGCGGCGGCCTACCTGCTCGGCCAGGTACGCCGGCGCACCCGGGCGACCGAGGGCACGACCACGAACTGGCGCACGCCGTTCGTGCTGCTGGCGGCGATCGTCGGCTACGCGGTCGTGCTCAAGTACACGGTCGTCGGGTACGTCCTGTCCACCGCCGCGTTCGTCCTGCTCTGCGCCCAGTTGCTGGGCACCCGGCCGCTGCGCGAGGTGATCGTGCGCGACCTGGTCACCGCGATCGCCCTGGCGCTGACCATCTACCTGGTCTTCACCCGCCTGCTCGGCATCGCCCTGCCCGCGGGGGTGCTGCCGCTGTGAACTCGGTCATGGATCTGCTCGCGGGGTTCGGCACGGTGCTCACCCCGCAGAACCTGCTGTACGCGGCCGTCGGCGTCACCATCGGCACGCTCGTCGGTGTCCTGCCCGGCATCGGCCCGGCCCTGACGATCGCGCTGCTGCTGCCCGTGGCGCTGCGGCTGGACGACCCGACCGGCACGCTCATCATGTTCGCCGGAATCTACGCCGGCGCCATGTACGGCGGCTCGACGACGTCGATCCTGCTCAACACGCCCGGCGAGTCGGCCTCGGTGGCGACGTCGATCGAGGGCTACCAGATGGCCCGTCGCGGACGGGCACGCGCCGCCCTGGCCACCGCCGCCATCGGCTCGTTCGTCGCCGGGACGATCTCGACGGTGCTGCTGACCTTCGTCGCCGCGCCGATGGCCAGTCTCGCCGTGACGTTCCGGGCGTCGGACTACTTCGCGCTCGCCGTGCTGGCGATGGTGACGGTCACCGCGATGGTCGGCTCGTCGATCGTGCGGGGGCTGATGTCGCTCGCGTTCGGCCTGTTCCTCGGCCTGATCGGCATCGACTCGCTCACCGGCCAGGCCCGGTTCACCTTCGGCGTGCCGGAGCTGCTCGACGGTATCGACGTCGTCACCATCATCGTCGGGCTCTTCGCGATCGGTGAGACGCTCTACATCGCCTCACGGCTGCGCGACCTCCCGGCGACCGTGACCCCGCTGGAACCGCCCGGACGCGGGTTCGCGTGGCTGAGCCGATCGGACTGGGCCCGCTCGTGGCGGCCGTGGCTGCGGGGCACGGCGCTGGGTTTCCCGTTCGGCGCGCTGCCGTCCGGCGGGGCCGAGATCCCGACGTTCCTGTCCTACACCGTCGAGAAGCGGCGCTCCAAGCATCAGCAGGAGTGGGGCAACGGCGCGATCGAGGGCGTGGCCGGGCCCGAGGCGGCGAACAACGCCTCGTTCTCCGGCGTGCTGGTGCCGCTGCTCACCCTGGGCATCCCGACGTCGGCGACCGCGGCGGTCATGCTGGCCGCGTTCGGCTACTTCGACCTGTCCCCCGGCCCGCAGCTGTTCGAGAAGTCGCCGGACCTCGTCTGGGGACTGATCGCGTCGCTGTTCGTCGGCAACGTCCTGCTGCTGGCCCTCAACCTGCCGATGATCCGGATCTGGGTGAAGGTACTGCAGATCCCGCAACCGCTGCTGTACACCGGTATCGTCGTGTTCGCGATCCTCGGTGTGTACGCGGTGTCGGGCAGCGTCGTCGACGTGTTCATCGCGCTGGCCATCGGGGTGATCGCGATGTTCATGCGGCACCTGGAGTTCCCGGTCGCGCCGGTGATCCTCGGCGTGATCCTGGGGCCGATGATGGAGATCCAGTTCCGGCGGGCGCTGCTGCTGTCCGACAACGACCTGACCATCTTCGTGCGCCGGCCGCTGACGCTGATCCTGCTGCTGCTCGCCGTCGCCGCGCTCGGCCTGCCGCACCTGCCCCGGCTGATCGCGCGGGTGCGTGGCCGCGGGGACGCCCGGCGGCTGGCGTTCGGGGACGAGGACTGATTTCACACGAGGGCGTGGGTTTCGGATCCGCCGTACTGGCAATTGCGGTGCGCAGTCGTGCCGGCGCCGACGGGCGCCGGCCATCACCGCGGAGGCATCCTTGAACGTTGTCCGTGCGCGGGCCGGCACGCCCGGCTCACCGAGCTGGTACCACGGCGTGGTGTGGATCGAGCAGCACCCGGGCGGGCCGGAGCCGGGCGGCCTGCTGGCATTCGGCGCCCATTTCAGCCCGGGTTCGCGCACGGCGTGGCATCGGTGCCACCACGAGCAGGTGATCCGCGTGCTGCACGGTGCCGGTCGGGTGCAGCGGCGCGGCGGGCAGATCCAGGAGATCCGCGCCGACGACCTCGTCGTCGTTCCCGCCGGCGAGTGGCACTGGCACGGGGCGGCGCCGGGCACCGCCCTGTCCGTGCACACGGTGCGCGAGGCGGGCGACCCGGCGACCGCCACCGAGTGGGGCGCGCAGGTGACCGACGCCGAGTACCTGCGGCCGCCGATCAGCATCTTCCTGCCCCATCGGCCGGTGGACCGCAGTCCCGACCTTGAGCCGACCTGGTAGATGCCGCGCGGGCTCTGGTCGGTGCCCCGGCGACGTAGAAGAGCACGCCGGTGGCGAGCAGCAGGAGCACCGGGACGACCTGGGTGAGTTCGAAGGCGGTGCGGCCGACGCCGGCGGGCAGCGCCTGGTCGGGGTGGCCCGTGGCGCCGAACCAGTCGACGCCGAGTCCCGGCCAGAGCAGCCACGTGGTGGCGGCCGCGGCCCAGAACGTGGTCAGGCCGCTGGCGATCCATGCCCCGGGCGTACCGCCGGGCACGCGGTACGGGCGGTGCGCGGTGGGGTGGGTGCGGCGCAGGCGGGCCAGGGCCGGGAAGATGCCCAGGTACGCGATCATCGTGGTCGAGATGGCGACGCCGAGCGCGGCCTCGAAGTACTGCTCCGCGCTTCCCCCGGACAGCCAGAAGGCCAGCAGCATCACGGCCGTCGACAGGGCGCCGCTGAGCAGGTTCACGGTGACCGGGGTACCGAACCGGGGTGAGATCCGCCCGAGTGCCCGCGGTGCGGCGCCGTCGAGACCGGCCACCGCCAGGACACGGTCGGCGCCCATCAGCCAGGTGGTGCCGCTGGACAGCAGCGCCCAGATGAACGCCGCCGCGGTGAGCTCGCCGAGCACCTTGCCGGCACCGGTCAGGGTGACCCCGCCGCCGGGGTGCACGGTGCCGCCGTAGACGGTGAGCACCTCCTTCGCCGCGTCGAGGAACCCGCTGACGCCGGTCACGCGCGAGGTCGGCAGCACGAGCAGGATCGCCAGGATCGGCAGGCCGTAGAGCAGGATCGCGCCGGCACCGGACCAGGCGACGGCGCGCGGGACGTCCCGGCGGGCGTCGAGCATCTCCTCGCTGGCGGCGCTGGGCAGCTCGAACCCGACGTAGTTGAAGATCAGCACCGGCACCACGGCGATGAAGCCCGCATACGCGGGCGCGAAATCGGGGAAGCTGAAGCCGTGCACGCCGTTGCGGGCCGCGTACACGGCGACGGAGGCGGTGAAGAAGCCGAGCACGGCGACGCGGACGAACGCGCCGATGCTCGGTATCCACCGGCCGAACCGGAACGACACGATCGCCGAGACCACCGCGGACCAGATGAACGCCAGGGCGAACAGCAGCTTCGCCGGGCCGTGCAGCGGGGCGACGAAGGCGTCGAACGCGGAGACGGCGAGAATGGTCAGCGTCCCGCCGAGCCAGATCGGGTTGGAGCACCAGTACAGCGCGGTGACCAGCGCGGCGACGAACCGGCCGAAGGCCAGCCGGCACCACACGTACGGGCCGCCCTGGACCGGGAACGCCGCGCCCAGCTCGGCCATCAGCAACCCGTACGGCACGAAGAAGCACACGGCGAGGAACGCCAGCCAGGTGAAGCCCTGCGCCCCGTTCTTGGCGACCGCGCCGATCGTGTCGAGGCCGACGACCGTGCAGATCAGGAAGAACACGAGGTCGAAGCGGCGCAGGATCCGCCGGAGCCGCGACTTCTCCCGGATCGCGTCGGCGGTCATGTCCACCACGGCGTTCATCGGGTCACCTCCCGTGGCCGGTCGGACGTGGCGAGCAGCGCCCGCTGCGCCGGGGCGGTGGCCAGCACCGCCGCCGACCCGATCGCGACCAGCAGCGCCAGCCCCGCGGCCGGCGCCCAGCCCGCCCGGACGGTCTCGCCGAACAGCGCGACCCCCACGGCGGACGGCGCCGCGACCTCGGCGATCCACAGCAGCGCGGTCGCCCGGGCCGGATCGCCGAGCGCCAGTGCGCGGGCGTACAGCAGCATTCCCGCCACGGCGAACAGCGCCAGCGCCCAGACGGCCGGATCGGTGCCGAGCCGGCCGGCGGCCGCCGGCGGATGCCGCCACGCTTCCGACGGTACGTTGACCGCCTGAACGGCCAGCGCGGCGCCGCCGAAGCCCAACCCGGCCGCGGTCGCGCACGCCGACGCCCGGCCGGCCCGCGCCAGCACCGACCCGAGCACCGCGACCGCGACGGCCGCGGCCAGCAGGCCGGCCCGCTCGGCGGTGGTGGCGCGGATCGGCGGCATCGGACCGGCACTCACCGCGAGCACGACCAGGGCGGCGATCGTCGCGACGATCGCCGCCACGTCGGCCCGGCGGAGCCGGACCCGCAGGCACACCCGGACGGCGACCACGGTCACCGCCAGTGAACCGGCCAGCACCGACTGGACCTGGTAGACCGGCAGTGTCCGCAGCGCGACGAGCGACATCAGCCAGGCCACCAGGTCCAGACCGACCCCGGCCGCATACAGCGGCTGACGCAGTATCCTCAGCGTGCCCGACGCCCGGCGGGCGCCGATCGCCTGGAGCAGTGACGCCAGCCCGTAGCCGATCGCCGCGACGATCGCGCACCCGAGCGCTGCCAGCGGGCCGATCGTCATGCCGGGCGCTCAGGTCTTGTACTGCTCCCACGGCATGTCCCACACCGTCCAGCCGTCGCCGGCATCCAGGCCGACCTCGGTGTTGCGCGTGGTCACCGGGTCGCCGACGAGCGTGTTCTCGTACAGCCACCGGCCGTTGGCCGTGGAGACGTTGGTGCACCCGTGTGAGACGTTGCGGTGGCCCTGGTCCCCGACCGACCACGGTGCGGCGTGGATGTACTGCCCGCCCCACGTCAGGCGCATCGCGTACTCCACCGGGGCGACGTACTCGGGCGTGCGGAACACCGTGTACGGCTCACGCGACATGATCACGGTGGTGCCGCTCGACGTCGGTGTCGAGGCCTTGCCGAGGCTGACCGGCGCCGTCTTCACGAGCGCGTCGTTCACGTACACGCTGAGCATCTTGGTCGCGTTGTCGATGTCGATGGTGAGCTTCCGCCCGATGGTGACGGTCGCGGAGGCGTCCTCGTTCGCATAGCGGTCGCCGATCTTGACGCCGTCGAGCGCCTTCCGCGCGGTGATCTTCGTGCCCGGCTGCCAGTACTTCTCCGGCCGGTACATGACCACGCGGTCGGAGAACCAGCGCCAGGCGCCGGGCTGCGGCGGGTCGCTCTTGACATAGAGGCGCTGTTGCACGGCGGCGCGCGACTCCGGCGGTACGTCGGAGCCGAACTCGACGACGATCGGCATGCCGACGCCGTAGGTCGCGCCGTTGGTCAGGATCAGCTCGGACGTGACGGCCGCGCCGCTCGGCTTCGCCATCGTGGTGAACGTGCTCTCGTGGGTCACGGGCTTGTCGTCCTTGCCGACGGCCGTGATCTTCGCCGTGTAGCGGGTGTTGTACTGCAGCGTCGAGCCGGGCACCCAGGAGGTACCGTCGGCGCGCAGTTCCCCGGCGATCTGCCGGCCGGTCGCGTCGACGAGGGCGACGTCGGTGACCCTGCCGTTGGTGACCTCCGTGCCGATCTCGGTGCTGACGGGCACGCTCGCGTTGCCGGTGCCGGGGGTCACGGTGAACCCGACCGGTGGCGTGGTCACCTTCGTCGCTGTCGGCTTCTTCGAACTGTCGCACGCGGACAGCCCGAACTGTGCTCCCATCGCGAGCACCATCAGCGTCGCCGCGCCGCGGCGCAGCCGTGTCATGTTCTGTGCCTGAGTACGGACATGGCCCGATCGTCACGGGGAGCCGGGCGATCGCGGGCCGGAATGCGAGTGACCGCCCGGGCGACAAGCGGCCCGGGCGGCTCAGACTCGGCGTGCAGCTCAGGCGACGGCGCCCACGACCTGTTCCGCGAGCGGCTGCCACTTGGCGTAGGCGTCCGGGAACGCGGACACCTGCACCGTTTGCGCCGCGACCGTGACGGCCATCTGCGCCCAGTCGGGGATCGTGACCAGCCGGGCGTAGAACCGGCGCGCGGACTCGTGCGGGTCCATGAGCTGCTCGACGCTGCCCCAGCTCGGACGCTGCTGGAACAGGCCGATGGAGTCGTGGTCGTAGCCCACGCCCTCGTTCGGGTGGTCGGTCGACCCAGGCACGTTCGGGTTCGCGAGGACCCGCAGGTGGCTCTCCTGCAGGGCGGTCGAGATGGCCACCACGTACGCGCGCGGCGGCAGGCCCATCTGCTGGCCGGCCTCGATGATCGCGACGGCGTTGTCCATCTCGGCCTGGCTCAGGCCGCCGACGGGAGCGTGCGTGGTCGGTGACGGCGCCGCCGGAGCCGCTGCCGACGGCGGCGGCGCCGATGACGGCGCCCGGGACGGCGCGGCCTTGCTCGGCGCGACGGCCCGCGGATGACCGGCCCACGGCAGCGACCCGCGCTGGTAGTCGCGGGAGACGCCGCCACCGCCCGCCGTGCGCCCGGTGTCGGCCATCAGCGCGACCCCCGTGACCGGACCGGCCGGCGCGGCGGACGAGCTCAGCAGCGCGGCGAGGCCGGCCGCCGTGATCGCGATGGCGGCCGCCGCCGTCACGCGGGTGCGGGTGGTGGCCGGACCGACCACGGCGAGCCGGAACGGTGTGCCGGCCAGGTGCCGGCCTCGGCGATACAGCCGATATAGCCGGTACATCCGGTACAGGACCAGCGTGCCGGCCATGTGCCGGCCGCGGCGGTACCGGTGCAGGTAACGCTGGAGACTGAGCGGTCCACGACTGTGCGCGGCACCGTTGAGCTGCTGTTCTTCTTCGGCGCCCGGAGACATCCGGCGAGCCTAGGACGCCACCGTCCGGCTGCCGGACCGGGTCCGCGGAGCGGGCGGGCAGACGATGGGCACACCGCCGCCGGCCACCGCGCGCTCGGCGAGGCAGCCTTTCCCGCGCAGGGGTTCAACGCCCCCTTGCCTACCCGCTAGTGTCGTCCTGTCCGCCCGGGCTGACCGTCACCACCTGGGGTGACTCCGGGGTGGATCCGCTGAGTCGTGTGCACACGAGCCGGGGAACCAAGCACCTCCGGGGTGAGTCCGCGAGGCCGTCGAGCCGCGTGGTAGGGCCGTCTTCCCGCCCGAACCCGTCAGCTAACCCGGTAGGCGGCAACGGAAGGAGCGCGCTGCGTGCGTACCCCCGCGTGGTTCTCATGAGTTACCGGTACCAACCCAGGCACTCGCTCGCCCCCGCCCAGTCCCCCTCGCCCCCGCCCTCGCGCTTGCGCCGGCTGCCCGTCGTGGCGACCGCGGCGGTTCTCGTGGCGGCGGCGTCGGCGGGTGGCCTCACCCTCTACCATTCGGCCACCGCGGTCCCGTCGTCGGACGCACAGGCCTGGTCGGCGGCCGGTGAGCCGTCCCGGGACGGCGCCCAACCGGCGCAACGCAACCAGCAACTGCAGGGCGCGCCGGACGCGGCGACCGGGGCGAAGGGCGGCGGCTCGGGCGCGGGGTCCACCCCGGGTACGAAGAGCACCCCGAGTCCGAAGAGCACGACGAGCGCGGCGGGCACCCCGAGCGCGCAGAGCACCCCGAGTGCTCCGGCGGCGAAGACGCTCAGCTACGAGTTCCAGTGGCAGGAGAACTACTACTTCTGCGGTCCGGCGGCCACCCGCATCGCGCTGTCCGCACGCGGCGCCCAGCAGTCGCAGTCCCAGGTCGCGCAGAGCCTGGGCACGACGGTCAACGGCACCAACTCGGCCGACGACACCACCCGGGCGCTCAACGCCCTCACCAACGGCTCGTTCTACAAGTCCCACTTCATCCGCACCCAGGCTGCCAGCCAGGCGGACGCGGACCAGCTGCGCGCCGACGTCGTCCACGCGGTCTCGAACGGATACGCCGTCGTGGCGAACATCGCGGGCTCCGCGACCGACAACGACGGCAACGACCACTCGTACCCGGGCGGTCACTTCCTCACCGTCGTGGGCTACAGCGACGACGGCCAGAACGTGACGATCGCCGATCCCGCCGACGCCCGCGGCGTCGGCCGGTACACGATGTCGACGGTCCGGCTCGCGCACTGGATCGCGCTGCGCGGGTACTCCGCCTGAACCAGCCGGTCGGGGTGCCGTCCGCGCCGGACGGCGCCCCGACCGGCCGGGGCGTCAGAGCGTCTCGGCGGTACCGGCGACCGCGGGGTCGTCCGTCCGGTCGCCGGGACCGGCCTGCCGGACCACCGCCGGCGACCGCTGCTCGTCCATCCAGGTCTGCAGGGCGGGGCCGGACTCGAAGCTGGCGATGAGCGCGTACCGCGGGTGCGGGCCCAGGTGGTAGGCCGCGTGCCACAGCCGCTCGGTGTCCACGACGAACTGGGCGCCGCCGGAGAGCGGGACGCGGTGCTCGACCGTCGGGTCGTCGCGCTGCTCCCGCAGGATCATGTAGCTGCCGGGGTCGTCGGTGAGGTTCAGCCAGACCCGCACGACCCACCCCTCACCCTCCGGGTTGAGCCGGTTGTTGTCGTCCTGGTGCAGGTGCCGCTCGACCACCTCGCGCTTGTCGACCGAGGGCTGCAGCTTGATGATGCGCACCCGGCCGAAGTTCGCCCCGACCGACGTCACCCAGTCGACCAGCGTCGGTGCGAGCCGGGCGTTGGCCGTCCATATGCCGCCCTTGTCCGGCAGGCCGTGTTCCCAGAACCCGCGCGGGTCGTCGTCGCCCTTGGCGGAGGCCAGGACCGCGAAGTTCGTGTCTCCGCCCGACTTCCAGTCCAGGTACTTGAGGCTCTCCCACTCCTTCGGATCCAGCTGGCCCGCATGCCGCTTCAGGGTGACGTACCCGGTCTCGGCGAGCGACTGCAGCCGGTGATGGTGAACGGGGATGACCGACACGTGCATAACCTCCAGATGTCGTTGCTGCCTACGGTGGCCGCCCTACCCGGATCCACGGCGGTAAACGGGCCCCTGCGGGGGATTCGGGACGGGGACTCCGTCAGCGACCCAGCGCCCGCGCCCTGCTGGGTGCCGGGAATCCCTGGACCGGCTGCCAGCGCAGGGTGGCCGCCAGCGTCTGGGCCACGGCGCTGTTGACGGCGCTGGAGACCCCGTCGCCGACGTTGTCGTTCGGGTTGTCGGCGTTCACCGCGATGGCGGCGGCCGCGAGCTGCGGCGTGAAGCCGACGAACGTCTCCGTCGAGTTGTACTCGGAGCTGCCGGTCTTGCCGGCGATCGGCCGCCCGCCCAGAATCCCGGACACGGCCTCGGCCGTGCCCCCGTCGCACCTGCCGTACGCCGATCCCTTGCCGACCGGGCAGCGCGCGGCGTCGGTCGCGGCCGCCGCCACGTCCGGGTCGAGCTCCTGCCGGCACTTCGGGGCCGCGGCGCTCACCGCCTTGCCGTCCGCGTCGGTGATCGAGATGACGGGCAGCGGCTGGCAGTACAGGCCGCCCGCGGCGACCGCGGCGTAGGCGTTGGCCAGATCGAGCGGGGTGGTCGAGGCGTTGCCGAGGGTGAACGAGCCCCAGTCGTCCACCCTCGCCACCATCGCCTGGTCACCGGACGCCCGGAACTGGATGCCGAGCCGCTTCGCCATGTCCACGACCCGGCGGACACCGATCTGCTCCTCGAGCCAGACGAAGTAGGTGTTGACCGAGCGGCCGAACGCGTTCCACATCGAGCGGTTGCCGTTCATCCAGCTCGGGCTGGCGTTCGCCGGGCACCACCGGCCGCCGCAGCTGCCCGCGCCGCTGCCGGGCCAGTGGGTCACCAGGCGCCCCGGCGCGTTGAACGACGTGCTCAGCGGCTTGCCCGCCTCGAGCGCGGCGAGCATGGTGAACATCTTGAACGTCGACCCCGCCTGGTAGCCACCGACGCCGCCACCGCCGCCGACGAGCTGGTTCACCGTGTTCGGATAGCTCGGATGCTCCGGCGGGTTGGGGTCCAGGCTGAAGTGCCGGTTGACCGCCATCGCGAGGACCCGGCCGCTGCCGGGGGTGACGACGGCCAGCGGCAGCGATCGGGCGTTGCCGTAGCCGTAGACCCCCAGCGACTGGGCGAGCGCGGTCGCCTGCACGCCGGGGTCGAGCGACGTGACGATCGTGTAGCCTCCGGTCCGCAGTTCGTCGTCGCGTTCGTACGGGGTGGTCCCGAACTCGGGCTGGTTGTTCCACCACTGCCGGAAGTAGTCGCAGAAGAAGCCCCAGTCGGTGTGCTGCGGCGGGACGGCCACGCAGTTGTTGGGCGGCTGGGTCTGCTTGATCGTCAGCGGCTGGGCGCGCGCGGCGGCCGCCTCGCCGGTCGTGATCTTGCCCATCTTGACCATCGAGTCGAGCGTGTAGCCGCGCCGCAGCAGCGCGGCGGCCCGGTCGCCGGTGGCCGGGTTGTCGGCGTCCGGTGACTGCAGCAGCCCGGCGATGAGGGCCGCCTCGGGCAGGGTGAGCTCGGCGGGGGTCTTGCTGAAGTAGGTCTGGCTGGCGGCGTAGATGCCGTAGGCTCCGGCGCCGAAGTAGGCGATGTTCAGGTACCGGTTGAGGATCTCCGGTTTGCTCAGGTGCTTCTCCAGCTCGACCGCGTACCGCATCTCGCGCAGCTTGCGCGCCGGGGTGTCGACGCCGGCGTCGACGCGCTGCTGCGGGGTCAGGCTCGGATCGTTCTTGAGCGCGTTGCGGACGTACTGCATCGTCAGCGTCGAGGCGCCCTGCTGGCTGCGGCCCCTGCTGTTGGACACCAGCGCGCGCAGGACGCTGCGGCTGTCGACGCCGCGGTGCTCGTAGAACCGGATGTCCTCGGCCGCGACGACGGCCTGCAGCATCACCGGCGCGATCTGCGTCAACGGCACGTCCCGCCGGTTCTCGTCGTAGAACGTGGTGATGAGCGTCTTGCCGTCGTTGGCGTAGACGTAGCTGATCTGCGGCGCCCGGGGCGTGCCCAGCTCCTTCGGCAGCGCCTCCCAGACGGCGACGCCGGTGCGCACCGCGGAGCCGCCGAGCAGGCCGAGCGGGAGCACGGCGGCGGTCACCGCCACGCTCGCGAGGAGGCTGCACAGCACGAACCTGCCCAGGCGGCGCAGCAGGGTCGGTCGTTTCGGCGGCCGTGCCGCGCCCGCGGGATCGCCGCGCCTGGCGTGACGGGCGGTGCCGTTTCGGGCGCGGAACAAACGCATCGTGCTCTCCCACCGGTGCAAAGAGTTGGCTGCCGCCGGCATCCGTACGGCCTGGCGGCGGACGCGCGGCTACCCCCGAGGAATGAGTTGCAAACGGTGCGGCCGCCGCCGCGGGGCCGGATCACCCGCGGGCCATCTCACCCCGGGCCGAGGGGGTACTCCGTCTTCGGGAGCAATCGGGCGAGGGCCGGGCAATCGGGCATCCCCGGCGCCGGGTGCTGTTTCGCTGGATGGCGTGGCGCATCACGGCCGCCCGCGGCCACCACGATGACGAAAGGGAACGATGCCATGTGTGGCTTCCTCGTCCACGTCAGCGACAGCCTGATCTCCCCCGACACGCTCGAGCGGATGGAGCGGCAGCTCGGCCTGCTGCACCACCGCGGCCCCGACGACACCGCCGTCGAGCAACTCGGTGACGGCGTGGTGGCCGGTTTCAAGCGGTTGTCCATCATCGATCGCGGTGGCAGCCGGCAGCCGCTGCGGTACCCGCCGGAAGGTCCGGAGGCCGGCCGCTGGGGCCTGGTCTTCAACGGCGAGATCTACAACTTCGAGGCGCTGCGCGAGGAGCTGATCCGCGACCACGGCGCCACCTTCGCCACCGCCGGCGACAGCGAGGTCGTCGCGGCCGCGTTCCACCACTGGGGACAGTCGGCCCTCGGCCGGCTGCGGGGCATGTTCGCGTTCGTCCTGTGGGACGACGCGAACGAGACGGTGTACGCCGCGCGGGACCCGTTCGGGATCAAGCCGCTGTACTACCTGGCGGCGCCGGGCGAGCTGTGGCTGTCGAGCGAGAAGCCGCCGCTGCTGGAGGTCGCGGGCGACGAGGTCGACGGCACCGCGCTGTCGCTCTACCTGACGATGCAGTACGTTCCCGAGCCCTACACGATGCACCGGGACATCGCCCGGCTGCCCGGCGGCGGGATGCTGACCCGGGCGCTCGGCCGCGCTCCGCTGGTGCACCGGTACACCCGGGTCACGTTCCGGCCGGACCCGACCGCCGACGACGACGCGATCGTGGACGAGCTGCGCGCGGCGCTGCGCGACAGCGTCCGGGCCCACCTGCGCGCGGACGTCCCCGTCGGCGCGTTCCTGTCCAGCGGCATCGACTCGACCGGCATCGTCGCCCTGGCGGCCGAGGTCGATCCACAGATCCGGGCCTTCACCGTCGGCTTCGACACGCCCGGCGCCACGTCCGAGATCGAGGTGGCCGAGGAGACGGCGCGCCACCTCGACGTCGACCTGGTGCCCACGGTCGTCACGGCGGAGGACGTGCTCGACGCGCTGCCCCGCATCGTGTGGCACCTGGGCGACCCGGTCGCCGACCCGTCGATCGTGCCGCTGTACTGCCTGGCGCGGACCGCGGCGAGGCACGTCACCGTCGTGCTGTCCGGCGAGGGGGCCGACGAGCTGGCCGGCGGCTACACCATCTATCGCGAGCCGCGCTCCCTGGCGCCGGTGAGCCGGCTCGCCGAGCCGCTCCAGCGCGGCCTGCGCGCGGTGGCCCGGATACTCCCCGACGGCGTGCGGGGCAAGAGCTACCTGGAGCGCGCCACCACGCCGATCCAGACCCGGTACTTCGGCAACGCCAGGGTGATCAGCAACGAGGAGAAGGCCCGGATTCTCGGGGCCAAGCCGGTGATCGGGCACGCACACGTCACGTGGCCGCTGTACGCCGAGGCGGTCCACCTCGACGACGCCACGACGATGCAGTACATCGACGTCAACACCTGGCTGCCCGGCGACATCCTGACCAAGGCGGACCGGATCTCGATGGCGCACTCGCTGGAGCTGCGCGTGCCGTACCTGGACCGGGTCGTCTTCGACGTCATGTCCCGGCTGCCGGCCCGGTTGAAGGTGCCGCCGTACAGCCGGACGACCAAGTACGCGCTGCGCAGGGCGCTGCGGGGCATCGTGCCGGACTTCGTCGTCGACCGGCCGAAGCTCGGCTTCCCGACCCCGGCCGCCCGCTGGCTGCGCACGGACCTCGCCGAGTGGGCCCACCACCTGCTGTCGACGTCGGGCGCCAAGCAGCTGATCGACCTGGACTACGCCCACTCGCTGCTGAACGAGCACGAGCGCGGCGACGCCGACCACGGCCGGAAGCTGTGGATCCTGCTGTCGTTCTGCCTGTGGCACGGCATCTTCGTCGACGGTTCGATCGCACCGCCGCTGCCCGAGCGTCCGAACCGCCCGGACCGCCCGGCGGCGGCCGCCGGGCCGGCGCGGCCGTGACCGCGAGCCACGCCGGCGCCGGTGGTCAGCCCCGCCACGCGTATCGGTGCTCCGGCCGGCCTGCCCCGCCGTAGCGCAGCCGCACCTCGGCCTTCCCCGTCTGGACGAGGTGTTCGAGGTAGCGCCGGGTGCTCACGCGGGACAGGCCGGCCCGCTCGGCGCACTCGGCGGCGGACAGGTCGGTCCCGCTGTCGCGCAGCACGGCGACGACCAGCTCCGCGGTGGCCGGGGCGAGGCCCTTCGGCATGCCCGCGTCGCTCGGGTGCAGGGTGGCGAAGAGCCGGTCGACGTCGGCCTGCCCGGCCCGGCGGACCTCGGTCAGCCGGTGTACCGCGTCGGCGTACCGCTCCAGCCGCTCGCGCAGCGTCTCGAAGCTGAAGGGTTTGATGATGTAGTGCACGACGCCGCTGCGCAGCGCGCCCCGGATGGTCTCGACGTCCTGCGCCGCGGTGATCGCCAGCACGTCGACCGGGTTGCCGTCCTGGCGCAGCCGGCGCAGCACGTCCAGCCCGGAGATGTCGGGCAGGTAGATGTCGAGCAGCACCAGGTCCGGGTGCAGCTGGGCCACGGCGTCCAGCGCGGCGGCGCCGGTGTGCGCGGCCCCCACGACGGTGAAGCCCGGCACCCGCTGGACGAATCCCTGATGGATCCGCGCCACCATGAAGTCGTCGTCGACGACGAGCACCCGCGGCATCATGCCGCCGATCCGGCGCCGACGGGCAGCCGCGCGGTGAACGCCGACCCGTCGACGGTGATCTGGCCGCCGCGGGCGGTGCACACCCGGCTGATCAGCGCGAGCCCGAGGCCGCGGTGCCCGTCCGCGGCCTTGGTGGTGAACCCCCGGCCGAAGACCTGCTCGGCGTGCTCGCTGGCCACCCCGGCGCCGGAGTCGGTGACCCTGACCTCGATCGCGTCGCCGAGGTCCCGCACCGACACGCTGACCCATCCGCCGGACTGCGCGGCGTCGACGGCGTTGTCGACGAGGTTGCCGGTCACCGTGACCAGGTCGGCGGACAGCTGGGCGTCCATGGTCCGGCCGAGGGCGGTGTCGTCGGCGATGCGCAGCTGCACGTGCTGCTCGGACGCGACGCTCGCCTTCGCGATGAGCAGCGCGGCGAGGGCCGGGTCGGCGATGCGCGACTGCACCTCGTGGTTGAGCGCGTCCTGGTGCTGGCCGGCCTGGAGGATGAACGTGACCGCGTCGTCGTACTGGCCCAGCTGCACCAGCCCGGAGATGGTGTGCAGCCGGTTGGTGAACTCGTGCGCCTGCGCGCGCAGGGTGTCGGTCGTGTGGCGGCTCAGGTCCAGTTCGCGCTCCAGCGACGTGAGCTCGGTGCGGTCGCGCAGCGTGGTCACCGAGCCGACCGGCCGGCCGCGGACGAGCACCGGCATCCGATTGAGTACCAGCACCCGGGACTCGTGCACCACGACGTGGTCGGGTTCGTCGGACCCGACCGTCAGCAGCGTCAGCAGCTCCTCGGGCATCCCCAGCGACCGCAGCGGGACGCCGGTGACGTCGCCGGACAGGCCGAGCAGCCGCCGTGCCTCGTCGTTGGCGAGGGTGACCCGCCCGGCGGCGTCGACGCCGATGAGGCCCTCCTTGATGCCGTGCAGCATGGCTTCGCGGTGCTCGACCAGCCCGGAGATCTCGGCCGGTTCGAGCCCCAGGGTCTGCCGCTTGATCCGCCGCGACAGCAGCGTGGACCCGGCGATGCCCAGGAGCGAGCCGAGCAGCAGGTAGGTCAGCAGGTCCGGGGTCGCGGTCGCCAGCAGCTCGGGCAGCGACGGGTACGTCTTGCCGACCACGACGAGGCCGAGCACCCGCCCGTCCCGGGGGTCGAGCACGGGCGCGTGGGCCTCCAGCACCGGGCTGTCGTGCTCCACGACGCCGAGCCAGGCCCGGCCGGTCGCCGCATTGCTGGCGCCGAGCACCGCCGGCTGGCCCCGGCGCGGGCCGGTGAGCAGCGCCCCGTGGGCGTCGACGAACTCCACGTAGGTCGAGCCGGAGACGCTGCGGGCGGTCTCGGCGCTGGCCGCCAGCGAGTCGTACCAGATCGTCGCGCCCATGCCGGCCCGGACGAGGTCGGTGGCGGCCAGGTTCTCGGCCGTCGAGCGCAGCTTGGCGCCCTGGTCGCGGCGGAACGCGGCGCCGGCCTCGGCCATCGACACCGCCGCGACCGCGCCGACGACGAGCAGCACGATGCCGAGCTGGAGCACGAGGAACTGCCGGGCGAGGGAAAACTGCCAGCGCACCTGCCTCCTCCTTGCCTCGACGCCGCCGGGGTGGGTGCGTGTCTGGCCGTACGGTACTCGCCGGGCGCGCAACGGCAAGGCGCCTATTGTGGGCGGATGGATCGCCGGTCGCTGCTCACCGCGCCGCTGGCCGTGCTGCTGGCCGGCGGCTGCGCGGCGCGCGACGACCCCGAGCTGCGGCTGATGGTGCCCAACGCGCCGGGCAGCGGCTACGACATCACGGCCCGCACCGTGGCGACGGCCATGGACGTCGCCGCGGTCAGCCGCGGCGTCGAGGTGTTCAACCTGCCCGGTGCGGGCGGCATGGTCGGGCTGCGCCGCCTGGTGTACGAGCGCGGCAACGGGTCCCTGCTGATGCTCATGGGCCTCGGCATCGTCGGTGCCCAGCACACCACGCCGATCTCGGTCACGCTCGGTGACGTCACGCCGGTCGCCCGGCTGATCGAGGAGCCGGAGGTCGTGGTCGTCACCCGCGACTCGCCGCTGCGCGACCTGGACGCGCTGGTGCGGGCCTGGCGCGCCGACCCGGGCGGGCTGGCCGTCGGGGGCGGCTCCTCCCCCGGCGGACCCGACCATCTCGCGGCGATGCTCATGGCGAAGGCCGCCGGGATCGCGCCGCCGACGGTGCGCTACGCCCAGCACGACGGCGGCGGGGTCCTGCTCGCCGCGGTGCTCTCCGCGCGGGTCGCGGTCGGGGTGTCCAGCCTCGGTGAGGTCGCCGGGCAGATCGACTCCGGCCAGCTGCGGGTGCTGGCCACGACGGGGCAGCGCCGCGTCGCCGGCATCGACGCGCCGACGCTGCGCGAGACGGGCCTGGACGTGCTGTTCGCCAACTGGCGCGGGCTGGTGGCGCCGCCCGGCCTCGACGCGCCGGCGACGGCCGCCCTCGGCACGGCCGTGTCCAGGCTGCGCGGGTCGGACCCGTGGCAGCAGGCGATCGCCGGGCACCGGTGGACCGACAGCTACCTGGCCGGCGCCGACTTCGGCGAGTTCCTGCGCGAGCAGGACGCCCGGGTGACGCAGATCCTCACGGAGCTGGGCCTGGATTCCTGAGCGCCGCCCGGCGGAGGCTGGCGAACACGTCGTCGTCGAGGGCACCGCCGGGCCGGCGGCCCGCCTCGACGAACCACTCGCGGCCGGCGACGGCGGCGAACAGCGGGCCGGGCAGGCGGCTGAGCACGGCGAGGGTGCGCGGGCCCCGGCCGCCCTCGGCCTGGCTGGCGTGGGCGCGCAACGCGGCACGTTTCTGGCCCAGGAACCGCCGCACGTCCACCGCGTGGGTCAGCTCGGCGCGGCCGGTGAAGGCGGTGGCGACCGGCCCGAGCGGCAGCGCCGGCAGCAGCCGGCCGGCGAACCGCGACAGGGCCAGCAGCGGCCGGAGCGCGCCCCGGTCCACCGTCGCCTCGAGGACCACCGGGGTGTCGGCGAGCCGGGCGGCCCGGGCGGCCACGCGGTGCACCTGGACGTGGTCGGGGTGCCCGTACCCGCCCCGGGCGTCGTAGCTGGTCAGCACGTCCGCGTGCTCCTCCCGCAGGATCGTCGCGAGCAGCGCCGCGGCCTCGTCGACCGGCGCGTCGGCGAAGCGACCCGGCCCGGGGGCGTCGCCGTGCAGGCCCGAGTCGCGGTACCCGAGCGTCTCCACCCGCGCGCAGCCGAGCGCCGCCGCGGCGGCGAGGAGCTCGCGGTGCCGCCGCCCGGCCAGTTCCTCGCCCGCCGCACCGGCCGCCAGACCGGCGCCGCCGAGCGTGGCCGTCACCAGCACCACCCGGTGCCCTTCGGCGGCGGCCCGGGCCAGGGTGCCGCCGGTGAGCAGCGCCTCGTCGTCCGGGTGGGCGTGGAAGGCGACAAGGGTGTACCGGCGGCTCATGCCGGGCTGCCGAGCAGTCGCCGATCGGGGGCCACGCCGTGCCGCAGCCCGGCGGCGGCGTAGAGCGCGTCGGCGGTGTCCAGGACGGCCTCCCAGTGCACGCGCGGCGCGACGGCCCGGTTGTGGGCGGCGACGGCGGCGAGCCGCCCGGGGTCGTCGAGCAGCGCGGCGATCGTCGCGTACAGCTCCTCGTCCGAACCCACCAGCCAGCCCTCGGTGCCGTGCCGGACGAAGTCGGCGACACCGCTGCCGGCCCGCGCCAGCACCGGCACGCCGGCGCTGCGCGCCTCCAGGGCGGCGATGCCGAACGACTCGCGGGGCGCCGGCGCCACGTACAGGTCCGCGGTGGCCAGCAGCCGGCGGATGGCGTCGCGGTCCAGGGCGCCGGTGAGCCGGACCTGGTCGCCGAGCCCGGCGTCGGTGACCTCGCGACGCAGTCCGGGCAGCAGCGGGCCGTCCCCGACGAGGACGGCCCGGAACCGCCGGCCGTGCGTGGCCCGCAGGGCGCGGACGGCGCCGAGCAGCGCCCGGGGACGCTTGCGGCGGACCATCCGCATGACGCTGACGATGGTCGGCACGCCGCCGGCCCGCGGCGGCGTGGGCAGCCGCCACTCGGCCGGATCGATCCCGTTGGGCAGCACCGTCACGGGCGTGCCGTCGAGCGCCTCGCTGACGGCGGCCGCGGCCGCGTTGCTGACCGCCGCCCACATCACCGGCCACGTCGCGGCCGAGCGGAGGCGGGCGTAGCCGCGCACGAGCCGCACCATGCCGTGCCACATCGAGTGCACCGAGACCACGGTGGGCCGGCCGCTCGACGCGGCCAGCCCGCCGGCCGTCCACGCCATCGGCGACAGCGCCGAGACGTGGGCGTGCACCACGTCGACGCCGTAGACCCGCAGGACGTCGACGAGCGAACGGCCGGGCAGCACCCGGTAGGGTCCGGCCCCGAGCAGGTCGTCGCCCAGCCGCACGACCCGCCGGCCGCTCGGGCCCGGCGTGGTGGTGATCACGAGCGTGTCGTGCCCGGCGGCGCGCTGGCGGGTGACCAGGTCGTGGACCTGGAGCTCGACGCCGCCGAGCCGGGGCAGGTAGACGTCGGTGACGTGAGCGATGCGCATGCGGGCCTCCGAGGGTTCGAGGTGCGGCTCAGGCGACGCGCCGCGACGTGCGCCGCGACGCCAGCCAGAGGCCGGTGGCGAGGCCGCCGACGGGAATCTCGGCGGCGAAGACGAAGGCGCGGAACAGCAGCACCGCGGCGAGCGCGGCCGTCGGGTCGACACCGAGGGCGATGAGCACGCCGATCGTGCCGGCCTCGACCAGGCCGGCACCGCCGGGCGTGATCGCCAGCAGGGTGAGGGCGCGCTCGGCCACGAGGGCGGCGAACACGACCGGCACCGAGAGGTGCAGGCCCACGGCGATGCAGCAGTACCACAGCAGGGCGCCCTGCAGCAGCCAGTACGCGGCCATCCCCCAGCTGAGCCGCGCCCAGCGGCGCCGGACGAGCCGGTCGGTGCCGTCGAGCAAGTCGGTCACCGCGGCCGTCCACGTGGTGCGGGGCGCGCTTGCGCGGCGGCCGATCCGGTCCCGGACCCGCTCGGCGGCGGCGACGAGGTGCAGCAGGGGCGTGGCGCGGCCGAGCAGCGCCGCGACGACGAGCGACCCGGCGGCGGCCGCGACGGCGGCAGCCGCGAGCCACCACCCGCCGTGGCCGCCCGGTGCGACGCCCCACAGCAGGAGCGCGACGACGGCGACGAGCGGCATCGTCAGCTTCGCCACCAGGTCGGTGGCCTTCGACACGATGACGAACCGGGCGAAGTCGAGGTTGCTGTGCCCCCAGCCGCGGATCATGCCGAGGTTCAGCGTCGTGCCGGCGAGGCCGCCGAGGGGCAGGACGTTGGACACCGCACTGCCGGACAGGTTCAGGGTCAGCGCCCGCCGGTGGGTGAGGCCCGGCAGCGACGCGGTCAGGACCACCGTGTGCACCCACAGGCCGAGGAACCACACGACACCGAGCAGCAGCAGCCACCCCCAGCCCAGGCCGGCGATGAGGTGCCCGGCCCGCGACCAGGAGGCGCCGACCGCCGAGGCATGGCTCGCGGCCCACACCACCACGGCGAGGGCCGCCACGAACAGCGCGGCCCGGCCCCAGGACCGGCCCCACGATCGGCCCCCGTTCCGGGCCGCCGGGTCGGCCGCCGGCGTGGGCGGCATCGGGTTGCGCTGCATGACAGTCCTTGGGGGTCCCGCGCTCCCTGGGCCAGGGCGCGTCGACGGCTCACGCTCCCAGCCGGCGGCTGAAAGGACGCTGAAGCGCGGCGCTGGCGGCCGGGACTACGCGGCCAGCAGCCAGACGAGGCTGCCGAGGCCGACCACGACACAGTATCCGGCGAACGGGGTGAGCGTCCGGGTTTCGAAGTACCTGGTCAGGAACCGCACGGAGCCGTACGCCGCGACGCCCGCCGCGAGGCTGCCGGCCAGGACCTGGCCGTGGATGCCGGCGCCGAGGGGGCCGAACAGGTCGGGGATCTTCAGCACGCCGGCGGCGAGGATGACCGGCGTGGCGAGCAGGAACGAGAACCGGGCCGCGTCCTCGTGCGACAGGCCCTTGAGCAGCCCGGCGCCGAGGGTCGCGCCGGACCGGCTGATCCCGGGCAGCAGGGCGAGCACCTGCGCGGTACCGATGAGGATCGCCCGGCCGAAGGAGCCGCCCGCGATCCGCCGGTCCGACGCGACGCCCGGGTCGCCGATGTCGCCGGGATCGCGGGGATCCGGCGCCGTACCTGCCGCCAGTGGCGCCGGTGCCCCTGATGCCAGTGGGGCCGATGTTGCCACTGGTACCGCCGGTACCGTTGCGGCGTTCGCCGTGGTGGCACCGCGGCGCAGTCGTTCGAAGCCGTACAGCAGCACGCCGTTGACGGTCAGGAAGATCGCCGCGGGGACCGGCCGGCCCAGCACCGTGCGGAACGTGTGCTCCAGCACCAGCCCGCTGACCCCGACCGGGATCGTCGCCAGCACGATCATCCAGGCGAGGCGCTCGTCCGGGCGTTCGATGCGCCGGTACCGCACCGACGTCACGAGGCCGGTGATGATGCGCAGCCAGTCACGCCAGAAGAACAGCAGCAGCGCGAGCGCCGTCGCCACGTGCAGCCCCACGACGAACGCCAGGTACGGCGACTCGGGTGCCGACACGTCGAGGTCGCGGGCCCAGCGGCCGCCGAGCAGCGCCGGCAGCAGCACGCTGTGGCCCAGGCTGGACACCGGGAACAGCTCGGTCACGCCCTGCAGGAGGCCGACGACGATCGCCTCGGGATACGTCAGGTGGTGTGCGTCTACAGTCACGCCCGGCATCCTGGCGAGGCGTTGCTGAGAAATTCATGAACGGGCGCGGACCCGGCCGCGCAGCAGTTCGACGACGATCGGCACGACCGACAGCACGACGATGCCGATGAGGATGAGCTCGATGTTGGACTTCACGAACTCGATCTGGCCGAGGTAGTAGCCGAGCAGGGTCACGCCGGTGCCCCACACCGCGCCGCCGATGACGTTGTAGAGCACGAAGGTGCGGTAGTGCATGCGGGAGGCGCCGGCGACGATCGGGGTGAACGTGCGCACGATCGGCACGAACCGGGCCAGGACGATGGAGCGCGCCCCGTAGCGGTCGAAGAACTCCTGCGCCCGGGTGAGGTTCTCCTGCTTGAACAGCCGCGAGTTCGGCCGGCGGAACAGCGCCGGTCCGACCCGGCGGCCGAAGACGTAGCCGACCTGGTCGCCGGCGATGGCGGCGGCGACGATGAGCACGATGACCAGCCACAGCGGCAGGTGCAGGTACTGCCCGCCGGCGACCAGCAGGCCCGTGGTGAACAGCAGCGAGTCGCCAGGCAGGAAGAACCCGATGAGCAGGCCCGACTCGGCGAAGACGATCGCGAGAATGCCCAGCACCCCGAAGGTGGAGATGAGCCATTCGGGGTCCAGGTACCGCACGGTGGTCTCCTCGCTGGTCGGGTCTGTCGTTCGGCGGCCACGGTAGGCCGGTGAAGCTGAGAATCCGTTGAAGACGGCGTGCGGAGCGGCTGCCGGTGTCAGCGCCCGGCGACGACCGGCGCGACGGCGGCGACCTGCTCGGCGAGCGCGTCGGCCGCGCCGGCCGGGCCGGTGTGCGATCAGCCGGCGGCGCTCGGCGAGCCGGTGATGGTGAGGGTGCTGCGGATGCCGGCGCCGATCATGCCCGGCTTGCAGGCGACGGTGTACGTGCCGGGCGTGAGGTCGACCCGCAGCTCCCGGCTGACGCCGGGTGCGACGTTCTCGACCTCGCCGACGACCCGGTCGGCGGTGCCGTAGACGTACAGTTCGGTGACCTTGGTGCCCTTGTTGTCGATGGTGAAGATGGTCGTGCCGCCCGTCGTCTGATCGGTGCTGAGGGTGCAGGCGGTGTCGGTGGCGGCGACCGAGATCCGCCCGGGCTGCGGTGCACCGCCGGGCCGGGCCGCCGGGCCGCCGCACCCGCCGGGGGTGAGGCCGGCGAGGGTGACCACGGCGGCGATCGCGACGAACCCGTGCGCCCGGGCCCGCCGCGGGGCGGGGCGGAAGAACAGGGCGAGCATCACGCACGCGAAGGCGAGCCAGGCGGTGATCTCCAGCGCGCTGGCCCGTGGCGTGAGGTTGACGGTGCCGGCGAGCAGCGTGGCGTACCACGAGGTGGGGTCGACGAGGGTGGTGAGGTCGAAGGCGTCGCGACCGCCGCCGGGCAGCACGCCGGCGCTCTGCAGGCCGTGGACGCCGTACTTCAGAATGCCCGCCGCGACGAGGATGAGCAGCACGCCGGTCCAGGTGAAGAACCGCCCGAGGTTGATCCGCACGGTGGCGCGGGCGATGACCCAGCCCATCGCGACGGCGGTGGCGATGCCCAGCAGCATGCCGGCCAGCGGCGCGGCCGAGTCGGCGGCACCCTCGGCGGCGGCGAAGACCAGCAGGACCATCTCGACGCCCTCGCGCAGGACGGCGAAGAACGCCATCGTGGCGACCGCCCAGCCGCCCATGGCGACGGCGTCGGAGAGACGGCCGGTCAGCTCGCCACGCAGGGTGCGGGCGGAGCGGCGCATCCAGAAGATCATCCAGGTGACCAGGGCGACGGCGGCGAGGGACGTGACCGCCTCGAACAGCTCCATCCGGGTGCCGCTGCCCAGCCGGCCGGCGACGGTGGTCAGGAGCACGCCGACGGCGGCGGACACGAGGACGGCGGCGGCGACGCCGGCCCAGACCTGGCGCAACCGGCCGCGGGCCGGGCCGCCGTTCCGGGTGCCGCCGGTCTGGGTGTCTTCGGTCTGGGTGCCTTCGGTCTGGGTTCGCAGGAACGCGACCAGGATGCTGACGACGAGGGACGCCTCGAGTCCGTCGCGCAGCCCGATGAGGTAGCTGGCGAAGAAGACCGATCCCACAGGTGCGCTCCAAGCGTAGGCTAACCTAACGCCCACAATCTCCTACACGATGTAGGAGCGAGTCAACCCGGCAGGCCACCGCTATGGTGAGGGGGTGGCAGAATCCTCCGCACGGCGGCCACCGGGCTCGCTCGAGGCGCAGGCGATGGCTGCCCTGTGGGCCGCCGGGGAGCCGCTGTCCACAGCCCAGTTGCAGACGGCCCTCGACCCCGGCCTCGCGTACAACACCGTGCAGACGATCCTGGTCCGGATGCACGACAAGGGCCTCGTCGAGCGGCGCACGGCCGGCCGCGGCCACGTGTACTGGCCGGCCCGGGACGCCGCGACCGCCGCGGCCCAGCAGATGCGCGCGGTGCTCGACGGCCCCGCGGACCGCCAGGCGGTGCTGCGCAGGTTCACCAACGACCTCGCCGAGGAGGACCTGGCCACCCTGCGCGCCCTGCTGGAGGGCGACCAGCCGTGAACCTCGCCGTCTACCTGCCGCTGCTGCTGCCCGTCCTCCTGGCCGTCGCCGCCCGGCCACTGGCCGCCGCCGCGGCGCCCGAGCGGGCGGCCCGCGCGCTGGCCGCGGCGGCCGTGCTGGCCGCGGCGGTGAGCACCGCCAGCCTGGTGCTGCTGGCGCTGACGCTGCTCGACGACCTCCCGGCGCTGGAGGCCCGCGAACACACGGCGGCCTCACCGCTGCCCGAGCCGGTCCCGGGCCCGGTCGCACTCGCCGCCGCGGCCGCCCTGGCCTGGGCCGGTTGGCAGTTCGTGGCCGGCCTGCGCCGCGACCGCGCCGTCGCCCGGGACCTGCGCGCCGCCGGGACGGCGCACGGCGGGCTGCTCGTCGCCGACCTGCCCGGGGCGCACGCCGTCGCGGTGCCGGCCGGCGCCGGGCGGCCCGGTCACGTCCTGGTCACCGCGGGCCTGCTGCGCCTGCTCGACCGGACCGAACGCACCGCGGTCCTCGCGCACGAGGAGGCCCACCTGCGGCGGCGTCACCACCGCACGGTCGCGTTCGCCGCGGCCGCGGCGGCGGTCAACCCGCTGCTGCGCCCCGTCGCCCGGGTCGTCACCCTGCTCGTCGAACGCAGCGCGGACGAGGCCGCCGCCCTCGTGGTCGGCGACCGCCGCGCGGTGGCCCGCGCGATCGCGAAGGCTGCCCTCGCCGGAGCCGGCCGGCCGGCCGGCGGACTCGCGGCCGGCGGCTCGGACGTCTCGCGCCGGGTCGCCGCGCTCACCCACCCGGCACCCAGCGGCGCGCGGCCCGCCACCGCCGGGGCCGCGGCGGTCGTCTTCGCCTCCGCCACCGCCGGAGCCGCCGCCGGAGCCACCGCCGTCGCCGACTTCGTCGCGGTCGCCCGCGCCTGGCTGTAGCGCGACCTGGCTGCGATCGGCCGCCGCTCCCCGAGTGGCGCGCAGCAGGCTTGTGCCGCATGCCATTCCTACAGGCTGTAGGAGTACATTGGTGCCGGCGAGCGGCGCCACGGCAAGGTCACCACATCGGGGCACAGCGCGTTTCAGGCGGCGTTCAGCCACGCGGCCGTACCGTCCCCCGCCATGGTGGACATGGCAGTGGTACGCGCCCGCCCCGCGGCGGTCGCGCTGGCCGGCTGGACCGTCGTGTGGTTCATCGGCATGGCTTGGAACGGCGGAACCTCGTGGCACTTCTTCGTCCAGGGCGCCCGGGCGCTCGCCGACCTCGACGACCCGGTGCGTGGCGGCCTGCACCTCTACGCCGCCGCGCCGGTCCTGCAGATCGGCCCGGTCGCGCTCCTGGCCGCACTGCTGGCGATGCCCTGGGGCGTCGCCGGCGCGCTCGCGATCTGGCAGGTGCTGGGCGCCGCCGCCGGCCTCACGATCCTGTGGCAGATCCGGCAGATCGCGACGCTCGTCCGGCCGGACCTCGGCCGGCGCACGATCGACCAGCGCGTCGCCGCCGCCGGGCTGTGCGTGATGCCGGTCTGGATGTTCCTCGCCGTCGGCGTCGCCCACCTCGACGACGTGCTGGCGCTGCTGTTCACCGTCCTCGGCCTGCGGGCCGCCCTCAGCGGCCGGGCGGTCCTGGCCGGGGCACTGCTCGGCCTGGCGGTCGACGCGAAGCCCTGGGCGCTGCCGTTCGCCTGCCTGCTCCTGCTGCTCGGCACCGGCCGCAGGGTCGTGCTCGGCGCCGCGGTGACCACCGCCGTCATCGCCGCGGCCTGGCTGCCGTTCTTCCTCGCCGACCCGGCCACGAGCAACGCGCTGCACTTCACCATCCCCAACACGGAGCTGTCGGCGCTGCGCGTCCTCGGCGTGCACGACGCCCGGACACCACCCTGGGACCGGCCGGCGCAGGCCGCGCTCGGCGTCGCCCTCGCGCTGCTCGCCTGGCGCCGCGGTCGCTGGCCGGCGATCGTGCTGCTCGCCGTCGCCGCGCGGATCGTGCTCGACCCCGGCACCAACCGGTACTACGTGGCCGGCCTGGTCGTCGGAGCCGCCCTGTGGGACGTGCTGGGCACCCGCGCGGGCCGGTCGTGGCTGCCGTGGTGGACCGCGACCGCCTGGATCGCGCTGTTCACCGCCCGCTTCGTGCCGATGCCCGACGCCGCCCACGGATGGCTGACCCTCGCCTACGTGCTGGCCTGCGCCGGCGTGCTCGTCGCACCCGACCGGCACCCGTCCGGGGGACCACGGCTTCAGCGCCCTTTCAGGTCGGTTCTGTGAGGGTGCCCGGCATGAAGATCGCGCGCCGGACGGCCAACAAGGTTCCCGAGGTCACCGTCTACTTCTGGATCATCAAGGTCCTCGCCACCACCGTCGGCGAGACCGCCGCCGACCTGCTCAACATGAACCTCGGACTCGGCCTCACCTGGACGACGATCGTGATGGCCGTCCTCACCGCCGCCGCCGTCACGCTGCAGTTCCGCGCCGAGCGCTACGTACCGTGGCGCTACTGGCTCGTCGTCATCCTGGTCAGCGTCGTCGGCACGTTGATCACCGACAACCTCGTCGACAACTTCGGCGTGCCGCTGGAGGTCACCACCGCGGTCTTCGCCGTCGCGCTCGCCGCCACGTTCATCCTGTGGTACCGCGGCGAACGCACGCTGTCGATCCACACGATCGTCACCACGAAGCGGGAGTGGTACTACTGGGCCGCCATCCTGTTCACCTTCGCGCTCGGCACCGCCGCGGGTGACCTGCTCGCCGAGCGCGTCAGCCTCGGCTACCTGGCCTCCGCCGGCGTCTTCGCCGCCGCGATCGCGCTCATCGGCCTCGGCTACCGGCTCCGGCTGCTCGGCGCCGTGCTCGCCTTCTGGGCCGCCTACGTGCTGACCCGCCCGCTCGGCGCGTCGGTCGGCGACTGGCTGTCCCAGCCCCGCGACAACGGCGGCCTCGGGCTGGGCACCGTCGGCCCGAGCGCCGTCTTCCTCGTCGCGTCGGTGGCGCTCGTGGCGTACCTGACCCGCAGCCGCGCCGACGCCACCCGTGAGCCGGCCGCCGCGGCGGCGCGGGCCTTCAGATAGGAATTCTGGATGCGAATACTGCTGGTCGAGGACGAGGTCGGCCTCGCCGAGACGATCCGCGACGGGCTCGCCGCCGAGGGCTTCACCACCGACCTGATGTTCAACGGCGTCGACGGGCTGTGGGCGGCCACCGAGACCCCGCACGGCGCCTACGACGCCGTCGTGCTCGACATCATGCTGCCCGGCCTCAGCGGGTACGAGGTGTGCCGGCGGCTGCGTCACCGGGAGGTGTGGACGCCGGTCCTCATGCTCACCGCGAAGGACGGCGACTACGACCAGGCCGACGCGCTCGACCTCGGCGCCGACGACTACCTCACGAAGCCGTTCTCGTTCGTGGTGCTCGTCGCCCGGCTGCGGGCACTGATCCGCCGCGGCGCCCCGGAGCGGCCCGCGGTGCTCGCCGCCGGCGACCTGCGCCTCGACCCGGCCCGGCGGCGGGTGACCCGGGGTGAGGACGAGGTCGCGGTCACCCCGCGCGAGTTCGCACTGCTGGAGTTCATGATGCGAAACGCCGGCACGGTTGTGACCAAGACCGCCGTCATCGAGAACGTGTGGGACGCCAACTTCGACGGCGACCCCAACATCGTCGAGGTGTACGTCGGCTACCTGCGCAAGAAGATCGACCACCCGTACGACCGCTCGGCGATCAGGACCGTCCGCGGTGTCGGCTACCGGCTGGAACCCGGCGGTGGCTGACCGCCGGGCCGCCGCGGTGGTGCCCGCCCTGCTCTTCGCCGTCCTCACCGCCCTCGTCGCGGCCCGCTTCGGTCCGCTGATGCGCCTCGACGCCGCCGTCAGCGGCGCCGCCCGCCGGTTCACGCCGGCCCACCCGGCCTGGCACGCGACGATGTCGGCCATCACCCACACGGGCGACACGAACGTCCTGCTGTCACTGGCCGCCGTGGCACTGATCGTGCTCCTCCTCCGGCAGCACCGCACCGGTGTCGTCTTCCTGCTCCTGACCGTCACCGCCACGAGCGCCGTGCGGATCGCCGTGATGCTGCTCGTGCACCGCCCCAGGCCGGTCGACCGGCTCACCGCGACGAGCGGCTTCGCCTACCCGTCCGGGCACACCACGTCCTCGGCCATCGCCGCCGGCATCGTCATCGTCCTCGGCTGGACGCTCCTGTCGAGCCGGCGGTCCCGTTTCGCACTGGCCGCCGTCGCCGGCACGTGGGCACTGCTCGTCGGGATCAGCCGGGTGGCGCTGCTCGCGCACTGGCCGAGTGACGTCGTCGGCGGCTGGCTGCTCGCATGCGCGACCACCGCCGCTGCCGCACTGACGCTCATGGGAAAGCGTTCGAGTCCCCGGTACTCCACCGGGCTCTGAGTGCTCACTCACGCGGCGGACATGCTTACTCATCGCGGCCTGCACCGGGCGGGCGCTGCCGGTCGGCGCCGATGACGCGTGACCGGTGCAGCAGCGGCCCGGGTGAGCCACGCCGCCCAACGGGTACACGCAAGCAGTGACGAGACGCCGGCTGACCTTCGTGGCGGCGATCATGGTGGTGGCGGGCGTCGCCTGTGCCGCCCTGGCCGGGGCGGCAGCGCGGGCCGACCGCGGCGGAGGGGGTTGCCCGCGCCTGCCCGCACCGACCATGCCCGGGGCACGGATCTTGTCCGTGTCCGTGATCGCCCGCCCGGGCACCACGGGCAACTTCCGCATCCCGGGCAAGCCCGGCCGGCCCGCGACCGGCGGCGCTCCCGCGACCTGCGACGTCACGGTCGTCCTGACCCATCCGCCGTTCGGGGATCGGGTCCGCATCCGGATCTGGCTGCCGACGACCACCTGGAACGGGCGGTTCCAGGCCGTCGGCGGGGGCGGCTTCGTCGCCGGCGACTTCAAACGCGCCTTCGTCTCGGCGGTTCAGCGGGGGTACGCGGCCGCGGCCACCGACGCCGGCGTGCCGACGGCCCGCTCCGAGCACCCCACCTGGGCACTGCGCCACGACCGGACGATCAACACCGCCTTGCTGGACAACTTCGCCTACCGCTCGGTGCACGACCTGAGCCGCGTCGGCGAGCAGATCACGACCCGGTTCTACGGCCGGCCACCCGCCTACTCGTACTTCACCGGCTGCTCCACCGGCGGGCGGCAGGGCCTCGTCGAGGCCCAGCGCTACCCCGGCGACTTCGACGGCATCCTCGCCGCCGCTCCCGCCATCTCCTGGAACCGCCTCACCTTCGCCCAGCTCTGGCCGCAGGTCGTCATGAACGACGCCGGCGTCTACCCGACGGCGTGCGAGTTCGCCGCCTTCAACCGCGCCGCGGTCGCCGCGTGCGACGGCGACGACGGAGTCACCGACGGCGTCATCGGTCACCCCGAGACCTGCCGGTTCGACCCCGGCGAGCTCGTCGGCACGATGGTCCGCTGTCACGGCACCATGATCCGCATCAGCCCGGCCGTCGCCGACGTCGTCCGCCGGATCTGGCAGGGGCCGGTCACCCGGACCGGTCGGCCGCTCTGGTACGGCCTGCTGCCCGGCGCCTCGTTCAGCTGGCTGGCCGGCACCGTCAAACCCCTGATCGGCCCGCGGCGCGGCGCGCCGTTCCCGCTCGCGGCGGACTGGATCCGGTACTTCGTCCAGCGCCGGCCGGCGTTCGACACCTCCACCGTCGGCTACCCGCAGTACGAGCGGATGTTCGGCGAATCGGTTGCCCGCTACGACGCCGTCATCGGCAGCGACGATGCCGACCTGTCCGCCTTCCGCGCCGCCGGCGGCAAGATGATCACCTGGCACGGCCTGGCCGACCAGGCCGTCTTCCCGCAGGGCACCGTGGAGTACCGGAGCCGGGTCGACGCCGCCACGGGAGGCACCGGTACCACGGATCAGTTCTTCCGCGTCTTCCTCGCACCCGGCGTGGCCCACTGCTCCGGCGGGGCCGGACCCGCACCCACCGACCCGCTTGCCGCCCTCGTGGACTGGGTCGAACACGGCCGCGCACCCGACACGCTGCCCGCCGCCACGACGGACGCCCACGGCCGCAGGATCGGCCGCGACCTGTGCCGTTACCCGCTTGTCGGATACGCCGCACCGCACGCCGCCGACGGCGGCTCCTGTCGCTGAACGGCGAGACGGCGCCGGACACCCGTCACGTTCGAGGTCACCGCGAAGCGGGCCGACAGCACCAGCGTCACCACCGGCGAGAAGGTCTACACCTTCGTCGTCCAGCCGTAACCGTCACACCGGGCCGGGCCCCCGCGGGGGGTCCGGCCCGTGCTCGCCCGCCGCCCGGCATCGCGCGCAGGTCCCGCTCCGTCAGTCACCGCGGACCAGGGACAGCACGGGCCTGCGGGTCGCCAGGACCAGGGCCGTCACGGTCCCCGCCGCGGCCGCGACGATCGCCAGCACAATGCCGGCCAGGTAGCCCCAGGGCAGCGCCAGGCGGTCCGGCGGCGGGTCGAACGCGCCGCCGAGGATCAGGACCAGCAACTGCGCCATCCCGGCGCCGAGCGCCGCGCCCAGCAGCAGGGCCGGGACGGTGACGACGCAGGCCTCCGCCGCGACGAACCCGGCGAGGTGGCGGGGACGGGCGCGCAGCACCCCGAGGATGGTGAAGGTGCGGCGCCGCTCGGTGAGGTCGACGGCGAGCACCAGCCCGGCGGCGGCGACGGCGAGGGCCAGGGCGAACCCGAGCTCGATGCGGGTCAGACCGGCGAGGTCGACGCCGGTGAGGCTGGAGCCGACGGTGGCGCGGGCCGCCGTGATGTCGGTGATCGCCGGCCCGGCCCCGATGCGCTGCCGCAGCGCCGCCGCGACCGTGCCGGGGTCGGCGCCGGTGGTGTCGACCAGGTGCGTGCCGGGTCCGGCACCCGCCTGGGCGGCGACGTAGCCCTCGTTCGCGACGAGGAAACTGTCGGTCGGCGCGGTCGGGAACTCGTTGACGACACCCAGGAAGCGGAACGTCACCGGGACGGGTGTGCCGGTGCGGCTGTCGGTGATGCGCAGGGTGAGCCGATCGCCGGGCTGCAGCTGGAAGTCCACGACCGTCTCGGCCGACACGAGCACACCGTCCGGCTGCTGTTCGAGCCGGCGCATCAGCCCGGCCGCGGTGCCGCCCGTGAACCAGGCGTCGGCGAGGTGCGCACCGGCGGTCACCGTGCCCGGCCGCACGGCATAGAGGTCCTGCAGATCCGCGCCGACGTAGGCGAACCGGTGCCCGATGGTCTCGACGTGCCGGACGCCGGGGGTCGCGGCGATGGTGCCGGCGACGTCGCCGTCCGGCGCGCCCGGCGGCATGGCGACGGTGACGTCGGCGCCGTTGGTGAGCCTCGCGTCGACCTCCGCCTGCTGGCGGTAGGTGGCGGTGAACACGGCCGTCGAGACGGCGAACGCGACCGCGCAGGCGATGAGGGTCGCCGCGGTCGCGATCGGCTGCCGGCGGCGGTGCAGGGTCGCGGCGACCGTCCCGGCCAGCGGCCCGGCCAGCGGTCGCAGCAGCGCCGTGAGGACGGGCCGGCCGAACCGCAGCGCGGCCGCGACGACCCGCCAGACGAGCAGGGCCGCGCCCAGCCACAGCAGGGCCGGGCCGGCGAACGCCCAGTAGTCCACGGCGATGCGGGGCGCCCCTTCGGGCGCGACGACGAGCTGGTAGCCGCGGCCGGTGGTGGCCCGCAGCAGCAGTACCGCGGCGGCGAGCGCGGCGACGTCGAGCCCGAGCCGCAGCGGCAGCGGCAGCCGGGTGCCCGGCAGGTCGCTGCCGGCCCGGGCGGCGGCGACGCTGCCGGTGCGCAGCGACCGCCAGGCCGGCAGCAGGACCGCACCGGCGGCGACCGCGAGGCCCGCCGTCCCGGCCGCCGCGAGCCACGCCGGCCCGCCCGGCCCGCCGAACACCGCGGCCCCGAGCGCCGCCGCGACCCCGGCGCCGGCGAGGGCGCCGATGACGCCGCTGAGCGCGGCCTCCATCGCGATGATGGCCAGCACCTGCCGGGTGGTGGCGCCGCGGGTGCGCAGCAGCGCCTGCTCACGGCGGCGCCGCGGGGCGGCGACCGCGACGACCGTCGCCGTCAGCAGCCCGGCGAGGGCGACCCCCGGCGTGGCCAGGAACAGGAACAGGGCGGTGGCGTAGGCCGCGTCGGACCGGGCGGCGTCGAGGGCCGCACCGAGATTGTCGGTGGTGTGGCCCGCGCCGGCCAGCCGTGCGTCGAGATGGCGGGCGGCACCGGTGGCGGCCGTGTACGCGAGGTCCGGTGCCGGCGGCAGCTGCCGCTGGGTTCGCACGTGCAGCTGCGTACCGACGAGGTCCGGCCGGGTGGCCCGCATCGGGTCGAAGAGCTCGGCGAACACCCGGTCGGGCAGGATCAGGACGTTGTCGGGTGGTGCGGTGGCGCCGGGCCGGCCGGTCGCGAGCAGTGTGTCGGCGTGCGGCAGGTCGACGATGCCGGCGACGGTGACCTGCGCCGCGGTGAGGCCGGGACGTTCGACGGTGAGGACGGTACCGGGCACTGCGCGCAGGTTCGCGGCGGTCTGCTGGGCCAGCAGTGCACCGTCGCCGGCGCCGGCGAGGTCGCGGACCTGGTGGGGGAACGTCGTGCGGTAGCCGGGCGGCAGGCCGAGCACGACCGCGGCGCCGGTCGTGCTGACGGTGCCGGCGACGCGGCTGGCCAGCGCCGGCACGTCGGCGTAGCGGACCGGCACGGCGGCGGCAACACCGGGTTCGGCGCGGGTGACGGCCAGCGCGGCCGCCGGGTCGGCACCGGCGTCGAGGTGCACCTGCCAGTCCACGTCGACGGGGGCGGTGGCGCGGCGCGTCATCGACGCCTCGGCATTGCCGAGGAACGCGCCGACGGTGGCGAGCAGGGCGACGGCGGTGGCGATGCCGGCGGCGGTGGCGGCGATCCGGGTGCGGCGGCGGCGCAGCACGCCGGCGAGCCAGGTCAGCATGCCGGCTCCGTCCGGATGGCACCGTCCGCCATCCGCCAGCGACCGGGGAACCGGTCGGCGACGGCGGTATCGTGGGTGGCCAGCACGAGCGCGGCGCCGATGCGATCGGCGGCGGCGAGCAGGACGTCGACGAGGTGGGCGGCGCCGGCGGAGTCCAGCGCCGCGGTCGGCTCGTCGGCGACGATCAGGTCCGGTCCGGGTGCGACCGCACGGGCGACCGCGACCCGCTGGGCCTGGCCGCCGGACAGTTCGTGCGGCAGGCGCGCGGTGAGGTCGGCGAGGTCGAGCAGGCGCAGGGCCGCCGCCGCGGCGTGCCGGGCGGCCTCGGCCGGACGCTCGGCCAGCAGCAGTGGCAGGGCCACGTTCTCGCCGACGTCGAGGGTCGGGACGAGCGCCGGGCGCTGCAGGACGATGCCGATCCGGCCCGGGTGCCGACGCGGGTGCCCGCCGAGGCGGGGCCAGCCGGCGACGCCGCTGGTCGGCTCGTCGATGCCGGCGACGAGGTGCAGCAGGGTCGACTTGCCGGACCCGGACACGCCGGTGACGGCGATGCGGGCGGAGGCGGGCACGACGCAGGTGACGTCCCGCACGGCGGTCGTCGGGCCGAACGCGCGCACGAGATGCTCGCCGATGAAGACGTCGCCGGTGGTCGCCACTCAGCCCTCCCCGCCCTCGACGATGTGCCCGTCGCGCAGGTGCAGCACCCGGTGCGCGGCCCGGGCGACGGCCCGGCTGTGGCTGGCGAGGAGCACGGCGGTGCCGCCGGCCGCGCGCGACGCGAGCAGGCTGAGGACGGCCCGTTCGGTCAGCTCGTCGAGCTCGCCGGTCGGTTCGTCGGCGACGAGGACGGGCGGGTCGTTGGCCAGCGCGACGGCCAGGCCGGCCCGGGCGACCTGGCCGCCGGACAGCTCGCCCGGCAGCGCGCCGCCGCGTCCGTCGAGCCCCACCGCGGCGAGCCGGGCGGCCACGTCGTCGCCGTCGGGCCGGAGCCGGGCGATCCGCCGCACGAAGCGGATGTTCTGCGCCACCGTCAGGTGCTCCAGGAGGTTGCCGGCCTGGTACAGCACGCCGACGTGCCGGGCCCGCAACCGGGCCCGGGCGGCCTCCGGCCGGCGGGTGATGCGCCGGCCGGCGATCCACACGCTGCCACCGTCGGGTTCGTCGAGCCCGGCGATGCAGGCCAGCAGGGTCGACTTGCCCGACCCGGACGGGCCGGTGAGCGCGAGCCACTCCCCCGCCGCCAGCTGCAGCGACACGCCGCGCAGCGCGAGGACCTCGTCGTCGCCGCTGTGGAAGAACCGGAAGAGCCGCTCGGCCCGGATCGCCGGGGCGGTCACGACCGCCACCGGACCGAGTCGGTGACGGTGCGCCACGGGTCGACGTTGTCGGCGCCGTGCGGGCCGGCCAGGGTCACCGTGAGCAGGTCCGCCGGCGAGTGCCAGTACTCGTAGCGCTCGACGTCGTCGTTGACGACCTTGCCGGTGACCGGATCGGGGTCGGCGTCGGCACGGTAGCGGATCAGCAGCACCGGGCCGGCCGTGCGCTGCTCCATGGACACCTGCCCGGGAGTGAAACCCGACGTGGTGTTCCGCAGCGCGGCGAGCTCGGCCTGGCCGGCGGCGATGTCCGGGGCGCTCGCGGCGGCGCCGAGCGTCACGGTGATGGTGTTGAGCTTGTCGGTGAACGTGGCGGTGCCGCCGGACTCGCTGCGCGACCAGCCCTCCGGCACCTTGATCGAGTATTGGGCGCCGGCCGGATGGTACGCGACGAATGCCTGGTTGTCGGGGATGTCGCCGGCGCCGCCCGCATCCGGCGCAGCGCTGTGGCCGCATCCGGCGAGCGCCAGCGCGGCGACCGTCGCGAGGGTGGCGAGCATGCCGATGGTTCTCATGGCCGGCACCGTAGGCGCGGCCGGCTGAAGGCGCGCTGAACGCCGCCGGGTTCAGCGTCCCTTCAGGTCCGTGCGGCCACGATCCTCTGCAGTCCGGCGCCCCCGCCGGTACGAGAGGAGCTCCGCATGCAGCGAGGATCACCGGTCGTCGTGGTCTCGGCCAGCTTCGGTGCCGGTCACGACGGGGCGGCCGAAGAGCTGGCCGCGCGGCTGCGGGCGCAGCGGCGCGCCGTCCACCGCCACGACTTCGTCGACCTGCTGCCGCGCCGCGCCGGCGTGCTGCTGCGGGAGGTGTACCGGCGGCAGCTCACCGTCGCACCGCGCAGCTGGGGCTGGCTGCTCGCCCTCGCCGGCGCCGGCCGGCTCAGCGGGCGGGCGGCGACGCTCACCGCGGCCGCCGACGAGGCGACCCTCGCCGCCGTCGGACCGGACGCGCGGCTGGTCGTCTCGACCTATCCGCTGGCGAGCCAGGTGCTGGGCCGGCTTCGCCGGCAGGGGCGGCTCACCACGCCCGTCGTCACCTACCTCACCGACCTGTCCGTGCATCCGATGTGGATCGCCGACGGCGTGGACGTGCACCTGGCCCTGCACGACGACACCGCCCGGCAGGCCAAGGAGCTGGGCGCGACCGACGTGCGGGTGGTCGCGCCGGCGGTCCGGCACCTGGCCGCGCGAACCGGCCGCCCGGCGTTGCGGCTGCCGGCTCACGGGCCGCTGGCCCTCGTCGTCGCCGGCGCCTGGGGGGTCGGCCAGGTCGAGCGGGCCGCCCTGGACATCGCCGCCACCGGCCTGGCCGTGCCGGTCGTCGCGTGCGGCCGCAACGACACCCTGCGGCGCCGGCTGAACCGATCCGGCCGGGTCCTCGCGCTCGGCTGGGTCGACGACATGCCCGGCCTGATGCGAGCGTGCCAGGTCGTCGTGCAGAACGCGGGCGGGCTGTCGTCGCTGGAGGCGCTCGCCGCCGGCGTGCCGGTGGTGACCTACCGCTGCCTGCCCGGCCACGGCGCCGCGAACGCCGAGGTCCTCGACCGGATCGGCTGGGTGCCCTGGCTGCGCGGCCGGGCCGACCTGGCCGGGGGCCTGCGGGCGGCCCTCGCCGGCGGCAACGCCTTCGCGCCCGCGCCGCTGCGGCCGGAGTCGGTGCTCGCCGACCTGGCGGTGGCGGCATGAACCGCGTCGCCGCCACCGCCGGCCTGGCCGTCGCGGCCGGTCTCGCCGCGCACGCGCTGCCGGCCCTCACCGCCTACGCACCCGGGCGGCGTGCGCTGCTGCCCGCGCTGGCGGGCACCGGACCGGCCGGTCACGTGGCGCTCACCTTCGACGACGGGCCGGACCCGGCGTCGACCCCCGCGTTCCTGCGGCTGCTCGCCGACCACGACGTCCGGGCGACGTTCTTCCTGCTCGGCACGATGCTCGAACGGGACCTCGGGCTGGGTCGCGAGCTCGTCGCGGCCGGGCACGAGGTCGCCGTCCACGGCTGGTACCACCGCTGCCTGCTGTGGCGCACCCCGCGCGCGACGTACGACGACATCGCCCGCGCCCGGGACCTCGTCGGGGCGCTCGGCGGCAGCGGCGGACCGCGCTGGTACCGGCCGCCGTACGGCGTGCTGACCACCGGCGCGCTGGTCGCCTGCCGCCGGCTGCGCCTGGAGCCGAAGCTGTGGACCGCGTGGGGCCGCGACTGGCAGGCTTCGGCCACGCCGGGCACGATCGTGCGGACGGTGACGAGCACGCTCGTCGGCGGCGGCACCGTCCTGCTGCACGACTCCGACTGCACCTCCGCGGCCGGTTCCTGGCGACGCACCCTGGACGCGCTCCCCCGGCTGATCCACTGGACCCGCAACCGCGGCCTGCGCCTCGGCCCGCTGGGCGAGCACGAGCTGGTGTCGCGGTGACCTGGCTCGTCACCGGCGGGGCCGGGTACATCGGCGCGCACGTGGTCGCGCACCTGCGGGCCGCCGGGGAGCCGGTCGTCGTGCTCGACGACCTGTCCACCGGCGACCGGGACCGCCTGCCGCCGGACGTGCCGCTGGTCGTCGGCGACGCCGGCGACCCGGCGCTGGTCCGCGCCGCCCTGACCCGCCACCGCGTGGCCGGGGTCATGCACCTGGCCGGCAGCAAGTCGGCACCGGAGTCGATCGCCCGGCCGATCCGGTACTACCAGCAGAACGTGGGCGTCGTCGCCGCGGTCCTCGAGGCGATGGTCGCCGCCGGCGTCACCCGGCTCGTGTTCTCCTCGTCGGCGGCCGTCTACGGGCTGCCGGACACCCCGACCGTGACGGAGGACGCACCGACCCGCCCGCTGTCGCCGTACGGCCGGACGAAACTCGTCGCCGAGCAACTTGTCGCCGCCGCCGGTCAGGCGCACGGCATCTCCTGGATCGCGCTGCGGTACTTCAACGCCATCGGGGCGGCGGCCGCTCACCTCGGCGACCGCGGCACCACCAACCTGCTCCCGCTGGCGTTCGACGCGCTGCGCACCGGCGTGCCGCTGACGGTGGCCGGCACCGCGCTGCCGACCGCCGACGGCAGCGGCGTGCGCGACTACGTCCACGTCGCCGATCTCGCCGACGCCCACCATCGCGCCGCCCGGCGGCTCGCCACGGGCCGCCATGCCACCGTCTACAACGTCGGCGCCGGCCGGGGACACTCCGTCCTGGAGGTCATCCGCACCGTGGCCGACGTCGCCGGGGCGCCGGTGCCGACCCGGACCGGCCCGCCGCGGCCCGGCGACGCGCCGGAGGTCGTCGCCGCCGTCGGCCGCATCGCCCGCGACCTGGGCTGGCGTCCCCGGAACACCCTGCGCGACGGCGTCGCCTCGGCCTGGCTGGCCCGGGCCGCGACGATCTCGCCCCGCCGGGAACGGCCCGGCCCGGTACGCACACCGGCCGGTCCGGATAGGTTCACGCCATGAGCAGCACACGGTGGCGCGTCGGTCGCCTGCAGCAGCGGGTCGGGGTACGGATGCGCTCCGCGCTCGCCGCCGCCGCGGTCGTCGCGATCGCCTCGGTGCTCAGCGGGGTCGCGCTCGTCGTGGCGGCCCGGATCATCCTCATCCAGAACGTCGACCAGTCCACGACCCAGCGCGCCACGCAGGTCGCGGCGGCGCTCGGCGACGGCGGGGCCGGGCTCACCGCGGTGCTGCGCCCGTCGCCGCGGGACCGCACCATCGTGCAGGTCGTCGGCGCCGACGGGCGGGTCGTCGCGGCGTCCGCGGAGGTCGGCGGCGCCGACCCGATCTCACCGCTGCGCCCGAAGGCCGGGCAGACCCAGCGCGAACAGCGCCGGCTGGCCGTCGCGCACAACGAGTCGTTCCAGGTCGTCGCCACCGGGGTCGCGACCGCCGACGGTCCGCGCACCGTCCTCGTCGGGCAGTCCCTCGACGAGGTCAACGACGGCACCGAGGCGACCATCGGCGCGCTCGCCGTCGGCCTGCCGCTGCTCACCGCGGTCGTCGGGGTGGCCACGTTCCTGTTCGTCGGGCGCAGCCTGCGGCCGGTGGACGCCATGCGCCGCCAGGCCGACACGATCACCGCCCAGAACCTGCACACCCGGCTGCCGGTGCCGGCGACGGCCGACGAGATCGCGGCGCTCGCCACGACGATGAACACGATGCTCGACCGGATCGAGGCCACGACCGCGGCGCAGCGCCGGTTCGTCGCCGACGCCAGCCACGAGCTGCGCAGCCCGCTGGCGACCATCCACGCCGGCCTGGACATCCTGGAGCAGGCGAACCTGCCCGCGGCGGCGGCGCCCCACGTGCACCGCATGCACCGCGAGAGCGCCCGCATGGCGGCCCTGATCGACGACCTGCTCCTGCTGGCCCGCGCCGACGAGTCCGGGCTGCGGCTGGGCCGCGAGGACGTCGACCTCGACGACCTCGTCTACGCCGAGCGCGACCGGTTGACGGCCCAGCACCCGCGACTGCGGGTCGAGACCCAGGTGGCGCCGGTCCGGGTCGAGGGCGACCCGCAGCACCTGCAACGCGTCCTGCGCAACCTGCTCGACAACGCCGCCCGGCACGCCGCGGGCCGGGTGCGGATCGCCCTGCGCCGCGACGACGGCCGCGCCGAGCTCACGGTCGCCGACGACGGGCCGGGCATCGCGCCCGCCGACCGCGAACGGGTCTTCGACCGCTTCGTCCGCCTGGACGACGCCCGCTCCCGCGACGGCGGCGGCGCCGGCCTGGGCCTGTCGATCGCCCGGGACATCGTGACCGCGCACGGCGGCACCCTGACCATCGAGAACGCCCCGGCCGGCGGCGCGGTGCTCCGCATCCGCCTGCCGGCCTGACCCGGCAGGCGGCGGCCCGGGTCAGCTCTGCCGCAGTGCCGGCATCGGGATCGGGATCTGGTACGCCGTGGCGCCCGCGCCCATGCCGCCCTCGCACGTGTTCGGCGGCACGGTGCCGATGCCGCGGACGGCGGGGCGTTCGGCGGCCCAGAACATGTAGCCGAGCAGGCCCGCCGTGGTGCCGGCGCCGTGCGGTGCCGCCGACTGCACGAACGTGCCGGTGGAGCGCTGCAGCGACGACGCGAAGTCGGTGCACTCGGGCAGCGGCCGGCCGCCGTTGGCGACGTACAGCCCGCCGGTGAACTTGGCCGGGGCCAGCGGCGGGATCGGCGGCGCGTACTGCGCCTTGCCGTCGAGGTGCTCCTGCCAGTTGGCGACGGCCGCGCTGGCCGACGGCTGCTTCGCCGGCACCATCGCGTTGGCGTAGTCCAGGACCGGCCGGTCGGTGCGCAGCCAGTCGGCGGTCGCCTTGCGGTTGAGGGCGATGAGGTACCGGTCGCCGGCGGCCACGTCGATGGTCAGCCGCGCCGCCGGGTCGGCGCCCGTGGCGTCGTACGGCAGCGCCGCGCGGTACGCGTCGATGAACGCCTGCAACCCGGTGAGGTTCGGGGCGGTGTTCTCCTCGTAGTCGATCTCGATGCCGACGCCCAGCCGCCGCGCGACGGCGGCTGCGTTGCGGCCGAGCCGCGCCGCGTCCTCGGCGAGGGCGGTGTTCCAGGCGCCGGTGTAGGTGATGCCGCCGATCGAGAGCATGACCCGGATGCCCCGCCCGGTGAAGTAGCCGACGATCTCCGGTGTCATCCCCCGCGGGACACCGGCGACGGTCGTGGCGTCGTCGGTGAGCCGCAACAGCTTGAGCGGGTCGACGAAGCTCAGCACGACGACGTTCACCGACGGGCGGCCGTCGCCGCGGTCCACCAGCCAGTGGTTCTGGGCGTCGAACTCGGCGACGGTGCGCGCGGCGCCCCAGGTGCAGAAGTCGTTGCCGCAGTGCCAGGCGCCGTAGACCTGCAGCGGGGTCACCGCCGCGGCGGCCGGCCGGGCCGGCGCGACGAGCACGGTGACGACCAGGGCGAGGACAGCGAGGATTCGGCGCATCGGAGGACCCCCTCGGCCGCGCGGGCATCGAACAGGAAAGAAGCCTAAACATTCGATCGCCCGCTGTACATCGCATCGAACCGCAGCGATTTCGAGCCCGAAACCGTTACACCGCACGGCGTCCGGCCGATTTGGGGCTTATCGGCACCGGCGTCCCGGAAGCGAATGTAGTCATGGTCGCCGATTCGACGAAATTCGTCGTTCTGAAGCTCGTTTATGACGAGTTCGTAAGATCTATGGACAGCAAACTGGCGCTGCTCGTAGAGTCGGGCATCTTCCACTGATCCTGGAGATCCGATCCTGGAGATGACGTTGAACTCTGCTGCCCGGGAAAGCCCCGCCCTTTCCTCGACCGACCTGCACGCCGCGGCCACCGTCGTGGACGGCAGCACGGTCATCGAGCTCTCCGACGCACACCTCGACCGCATCCGCCGCGGGGGCGTCACCGCCGTCAACCACACCGTGACCGCGCCCTACGCGAACACCACCACCGCGCTGCGCGAGGTGAACCGGTGCCGCCGCTGGATCGACGCGCACGCCGACCGGGCGATGCTCGCGCTGAGCGTCGCCGACATCGAGCGGGCCAAGGCCGAGGGCAAGGAGGCCGTGATCCTCGGGCCGCAGGACACCGAGATGATCGGGGTGGACCTCGACCTGCTCGGCACGTTCTACGACCTCGGCGTGCGGATCCTCCAGCTCACCTACCAGCGGCAGAACCTGCTCGGCGCCGGCTGCGGGGAGGACGTCGACGCCGGCCTCACGCACAAGGGCCGCATCTTCGTCGCGGCGATGAACGAGCTCGGCATCGCCGTGGACGTCTCGCACTGCGGCCAGCGCACGGGGCTCGACGCCATGGAGGCGTCCTCGACGCCCGTCGTCGTCACGCACTCGTTCTGCGACGCCAAGTCGCCGCACATCCGGGCGAAGTCCGACGCGTTCCTGCGCCGGCTCGCCGAGCAGGGCGGGGTCATCGGCATCACCACCCTGTCGGGGTTCCTGTACCACCCGGACGAGCCGACCCGGCGTCCGGACCTGACCCGCTTCGTGGAGCACGTCCACCACGTCGTGGAGGTCGCCGGCGTCGACCACGTCGCGATCGCCACCGACTACGACGAGACGCTCACCGAGGCCATGCGGGCCGAGCAGCTCAAGGACAAGGAGTTCAAGAGCCTGCTCGGCGACTGGAAGTGGGAGGAGCGGCGGGCGATCGGCATGGACGACGCCGGCAGCTTCCCCAACTTCACCGAGGCGCTCCTGGCCGGAGGGTTCTCTCCGGCCGACGTGACGAAGGTCCTCGGCGGCAACTGGCTGCGGGTGTTTGGGGAGGCGTGGAGCCCGGCCGGCCGGTAGGCGCGAGTTGAGAGATCAGCCAAGGAGACCCATGAGAACGCGATTCATGACCGGAGTGCTGGCAGGGGGCGTCGTCGTGGCGCTCGCGGCCGGCTGTTCCGGGGGCGAGCCGCCGAACAGCGAGAACGGCACCAGCACCAACGACGGCCTGACCAAGAACGTCCGCCTGGAGGACGAGACGCAGCCCTCCGGCACGCCGAAGTCCGGCGGCCGGCTGCGGATCATGATCCGGCTGGACGCCAACGAGCTCGACCCCCACAAGATGTCCGAGACCTCGGCCTTCGTCATCAACGAGCAGATCTACGAGTCGCTCGTGGAGTCCTACCGCGGCGAGATCAAGCCGTCCATCGCCGAGTCCTGGCAGCAGAGCAGCGACGGGCTGACCCTGACGTTCAAGCTGCGCGACAACGCCTACTTCCACAGCGGGCGCAAGGTGACGTCGGCCGACGTGAAGTACTCGATCGAGCGGATCAAGAACCCGGCGACCCGGGCGCCGCGGGCCCGCAGCTACGAGGGCATCACCGCGGTCGAGACGCCCGACGAGCGCACGGCGATCCTCAAGCTCAGCAAGCCCAACGCGGCCATCCTGACCCTGCTGTCCACCGCCGCGTCGTCCATCGTGGACAAGTCGGTGGTCGACGAGAAGGGCGGGCTCAACACCGCCGTCGACGGCGGCAGCGGCCCGTTCAAGATCGCCTCGCGGGTGGCGGGCCAGGCCATCAAGCTCGACAAGCACAGCCAGTACTGGCAGGCCGGCGTGCCCTACCTCGACGGGATGGACTTCACGTTCAACCCGGACGACAACGCCCGCGCCGCGGCCGTGCGCAGCGGCACCGTCGACTTCCTCTGGCGGCCCGCGCCGGAGTTCATCGACGCGCTGAAGAAGGACGAGAAGCTCAAGTGGTACGGCGGGTCCGGCTCGCTGTCGCTGCACGTGCGGCTCAACACGTCCAAGGCGCCGTACGACAACGTGAAGGTCCGCCAGGCGATCTTCTACGCGCTCGACCGGCAGGAGATCCTCGACGTCGCCAACTCCGGCTTCGGCACCGCGCTCAACGCGGGTTACCTGCCGCCGGACCGCTACGGCGCGCTCACCACGCCGGTCTACGCCAAGGCCAACATCGACAAGGCCAAGCAGCTGCTCGCCGAGGCGGGCTTCCCGAACGGCTTCGAGGCGAAGCTCATGGTCATCGCCACCTCGGCGTTCCAGGTGCGCTCGGCCGAGGTCGAGCAGCAGCAGCTCGCGAAGATCGGCATCAAGGTGACCATCGAGTCGGTCGAGTCCACGATCGCCGACACGAAGACCAAGTCGGGCGAGTTCGACATGTACCAGTCCGGCTTCGGCCTGACCTACGACCCGGACGAGCGGTTCAGCGCCAGCTTCATCAAGGGCGGCGGCCTGAACTACGGCAACTGGAGCGACCCCGAGTACGAGGCGCTCATCGTGCAGGCCCGCTCCGAGCTCGACAAGGACAAGCGGGCGGCGCTCTACCAGCAGGCCGAGAAGATCCTGGCCGAGCGCGGCCCGGTGGCGATGACGTTCCTCAACGCGGACTTCGACGTCGTGCAGAAGGACGTCATGGGCTACCGCGGCGACCCGACCCCGACGTACCGCTTCTACCGCAACCTCTGGCTCAACCGCTGACCGACAGCAGGGGGCGCCCGCCCGCGGGCGCCCCCTGCCGAAACCCGAAAGGCGCCCCATGGAAGACGTCCCCCTGAGCCATCGCTACATCATCGCCGCCCGGCTCAAGGGCTACCTCAACAAGCACGCCGAGGCCGTCGCGCTGCTCACCGAGGCGCTCGAGCTCGAGCCGGGCGACCCGCGCCTGCTGCGCTTCCGCGGGCACCGGCGGATCTCGGTCCGCGACTATGCGGGGGCGATCGAGGACCTGCGCGCCGCCGCGGACCGGCTCGACGAGGTCGAGGACGAGTACGAGATGTACCAGCCCGAGGTGGAGAAGGACGTCGTCAGCCTGATCCTGGGCCGGCCCGGGGCGGTGCGGCCCCAGCACCTCACCGAGACGATGGCGGCTGCCGACCCCGACGCGCTGCCGCGGTACAACACCACCCTGCACACGTCGGTGTGGTACCACCTCGGCGTCGCCCAGTATCTCGACGGGGACCTCGAAGGCTGCCTGCCCAGCTTCCGCGCGGCCGAGCGCTCCGCCCGCCATCAGGAGGGGGTCGTCGCATCGCAGGACTGGCAGTACATGGCGCTGCGACGGCTCGGCCGGGCGGACGAGGCCGAGCGGGTGCTGGACCGGTTCCGGCAGATCACGGTCGTCGACGAGGACCACCTGGTCGGCTACGAGGGCCGGATGCGCCTCTACACCGGCGAGCTCAGCCCCGAGCAGCTGTGGGCGATGTGCGACGGCGACAGCCTCAAGACCGTCACCCAGGGCTACGGCCTGGGCAACTGGCACTACTACAACGGCGACGTCGTCAAGGCCCGCGAGGTCTTCGACGGCGTCCTGCGGACCGGCGTCACGCACGCCTTCGCCTACCTGGCGGTCACGTCCGAGTACTCCCGCAACCCCGATTTCGCGACGGCGACGAAGGAGCACTGAACACCATGGCGATCATCCGGGCCGAGATCGGCCACCGCGACCAGGAGACCAAGGAGGCGATCATCGCCGAGCTGACCGACGTCCTGGTCAAGTACGGCTCGCCCCGCGAGAACACCCACGTCCTGCTCTACGAGGTCTCCTACGACAACTGGGCCAAGGGCGGCGTCACCTACAACAACCGGAAGAAGAAGGCTCAGGAGGGCTCGTGACGGGCCCGCACGTACTGCTCACGCCGAACCTCGCCGAGCTGATCCCGGGGCTGCGGGCGGACTACCCCGGCTGCCGCTTCACGCCGATCCCGGACGACGAGCCGGTGCGCGACGAGTGGCTCGACGCCGAGGTGATCCTGCGCAGCGCGATGAACGAGGACACGTTCGAGGAGCTGCTGAGCAAGTGCGACCGGCTGCGCTGGGTGCAGATCACCGCCGCCGGCTTCGACTGGGTCGGCGGCGCGGTCTGGCGGCGCCGCCTCGACGAGGGCCTGATCTACACCCGCTCGCCCAACTCCTACAACGTGCCGATCGCCGAGTACGTCATCGGCGCGGTGCTCATGCACGGCCGGGCGTTCCCGGCGCTGCGGGAGGCCCAGCAGCGGCACGAGTGGATCCGCCTCGTCGCCAACGACGTCATCGGCAGCACGATGCTGGTCTTCGGCACCGGCGGGATCGGCTCCGAGGTGGCATGGCGCGCGACCGCCCTGGGCGCCACCGTGATCGGCGTCAACCGCACGGGCGCCCCGGTCGACGGCTTCGCGCGGGTCGTGCCGTTCGCCGAGCACTTCGCCCTCCTGCCCGAGGCGGACGCGGTGGTACTGGCGATGCCGCTGACGACGGAGAACCGGTACTTCTTCGGGGCCGGGCATTTCGCGGCCATGCGGGCGAGCGCGGTGCTGGTGAACGTCGGCCGGGGCGCGCTGGTCGTCGAGGATGCGCTCGTGGACGCCATGCGCGGCGGGCGGATCGGCGCCGCCGTCCTCGACGTCTTCGAGGAGGAGCCACTGCCGCCGGAGCACCGGCTGTGGGACCTGCCGAACACGACGATCACCCCGCACACGTCGTTCCGGGGGTCGGGCAACCTGCAGCGGCTCGGCGCCGACTTCCGCGCCAACCTCGACCGTTTCCTGGCCGGGGCGCCGCTGGCTGGCACCAAGCGGCAGCCCGAGCTGGGTTACTGAGGAAAACGGCGGCGGCCTACCCGAAGTCTCCCGGGTGGGCCGCCGCTCCTGCCGTCACGGAATGAACCGCACCTCGGGGAAGGCGCGGCTGGGGCCCTCGAGCAGGCGCTGCCGCCGGTGGCGCAGGTGCTGGTCGAAGAAGGCGAGCGGGTAGGCCTGCTGGATGCGCACCGCGCGGGCCGGCGGGATGGTGCCGACCCAGTCGCGCAGCGCCTCGTCGCTCATGCCGACGATCGGCGCCAGCTGCGTCAGCAGCACCTTGTAGTCGCCGAACGAGGCGTGGACGGCACCGTCGGCCTCGATGTTGCGCCGCCACCCGGTCAGGTGCGACCAGGCCTGGGCGACCGGCTCCTCGGTGCGGGGGTAGGCGGCGGTCACCAGCATGACGGGCCGGTCGATGTCGGTCTCGACCCTCGGCTCCATCGGGCCGTCGAGGCTCAGCCCGGCCCGGATGCGCGGGTCCGCGAGCATCGCCCAGACGGTCGCCGTGGCGCCCTTCGACGCGCCGAAGACGCCGATGCTCCGCGGGTCGGGGGCGCCGCGCAGGCCGGCCGGCAGCGGCCGGCCGTCGGCATCGGGGTTGCGCCCGGCGGCGAGGTCCTCGACGCAGTCCAGGACGAACGGGATGTCGTCGGCGAAGTCCCGCGAGCCCATCGGGATCTCCCTGCTCGGCTCGAGGACCCGGCCGTCGGGGAACTCGACGTAGGTGTCGTAGGTGTGGGCGACGGTGAGCACCACGTAGCCGTGGCTGGCCAACTCCTGCACGACGGTCGTGTGGCTGGCGCGCTGGTCGTGCGCGCCGTGCGAGAACACCACGACCGGCAGCCGCTCGCCCGTGCGCCGCACCGGCGCGCCCTGCCGGCCCGCGGTGATCGGCGCCAGTGCCGCGTCACCGGGCAGGCCGCTGCCCGCGAGCAGCGCGCGCATGGACGCCTCGGGCATCCACGGCGCCCGCGGGTAGCGGGTGACGTCGCGGGCCGGGTACCAGACGCTGACCATCAGCTCGCGGAAGCGCCCCGGGCCGGCGTACGGGTCCGGCCGGGACCGGTCGACGAGGCGCAGTGCGACCGTGCCGACCGGGAACGGCCCGGTCGGCACAGGCAGCACCAGCCGGGGCGGGCCACCGGGACCCGCCGCCGGGACCGCAGACGCTCGCCCCCCGAGGCCGAGCGGAACGGTGACACCGGCGGCCAGTGCGGCCGTGATGAGACCTCGGCGGGACAGGGAGAGGTTGCCGGCGGTGAGCAGCCGGCGCGGGTCAGCGCCGGCGGGAACCGCATCGGAAGTCATGCCGATAGGTTTCCATTACAAACCTATCCGCGCAAGAGATGAATTTGTCAGGCAAGCATCGCGCGGGCCGCCGCCAGGATGTCGGGTTCGCCGAGCAGCACCTGGTCGGCCGCCGGGCCGAGCGGCACGTAGCTGTCGATGCTGTTGACGCGGGCGATCCGGCCGGCGAAGCCGGCGTCGACCAGGGCCGCGACGACCGCCTCGGAGACCCCGCCGCTCACCCGGGTCTCGTCGACGACGAGCACGCGGGCGACCCCGTCCAGGGCGGCGTGCATGGCCTCCGCCGGCAGCGGCGCGAGCCACTGCAGGTCGACCACGCGGGTCTCGGCGCCCTCGGCGGCGAGCGTCGCGGCGACCCGCAGGCTCATCGGCACGCCGTTGCCGAAGGTGACGATCGCCAGGTCGCCGCCGCCGCGGACGGTGCGGACCGCGCCGAGCGGGGCCTCGGGCCACGCCGACGGCGCCGCGTAGGGGGCGAGCCAGCCGCCGTCGCCCTCGGCGTGCAGGTCGCGCGTGTGGTACAGGGCGATCGGCTCCAGCAGGACGCACACCCGGCCCTCCTGCTCGGCCAGGGCGAGGCACTGGCGCAGCAGGGCCGGGGCGGTGGCCGGGTGCGACGCGACCGCGAGGGCGAGGCCGGGGATGTCGCGCAGCACCGCGACCGAGTTGTCGTTGTGGAAGTGGCCGCCGAAGCCCTTCTGGTACGCCAGGCCGGCGATCCGCACGACCATGCCGTTCTGGTACTGCCCGGCCGAGAAGAACCGCAGCGACGCGGCCTCGCCGCGCAGCTGGTCCTCGGCGTTGTGCAGGTAGGCGAGGTACTGGATCTCCGGGATGGGCAGGGTGCCGGCCAGGGCGCCGCCGAGCGCCAGCCCGAGGATCGACTGCTCGTCGAGCAGCGTGTCGAAGACCCGGCCGCCGCCGAACGCCTTGCGCAGCCCGCGGGTGACGCCGTAGACGCCGCCCTTGCGGGCCACGTCCTCGCCGAACACCTGCGCGCCGGGCCGGGCCAGCATTGCGTCGTGCAGCGCCGCGTTGATCGACTGGGCGAGGGTGAGCGGGCCGCGCTCCTCCGGAAGCCTGCCGCCGAAGACGGCCTCGCGGCCCGCTCCGGCGCGCGCGGCGGCCGCGCTGACCGCGTCCGGCCGGCGGGCGGTCAGCGGCGCGGTCACCGCCGCCGGGTCGGCCAGCCGCTCGACCCGCCCCACGAGCAGCCGGGCCTCGTCCATGACGAGCTTGCGGGCGTGCTCGTAGCGGGCGAGGCTCTCGGCCGGGCTCAGGATGCCGCGGCGGGCCAGTTGCGCCGCCGTGGCCAGGATCGGGTCGCGGTCGTAGTCGGCGAGGATCTCGGACCGGCCGCGGTAGGCCAGCTCCGCGTCGGAGCCGGCGTGGCCCATGAACCGCACGGTGCCCAGGTGCAGCACGATCGGGCGGCGCTCGTCCCGGACCCGGCGCGCCGCGGCGGCGGCGACCGCGAGCAGGCCGGCCGGGTCGGTGCCGTCGGCGTGGACGTACTCGATGCCGGGCAGCGACGACAGCGCGCGGCGCACCCAGCCGTGCGGCGAGCGGGTGCTGATCCCGATGCCGTTGTCCTCGCAGACGAGCAGCAGCGGCACCGGCAGGCCCTGGTGGGCGCTGTAGCCGACGGCGTTGAGCGCGCCGGCCGCGGTGGAGTGGTTCAGCGAGGCGTCGCCGAAGCTGCACACCACGACCGTGTCGTCCGGGAACTGCCCGGTGCCGGTCGCCCGGCCCAGGTTGAAGGCCAGGCCCATCGCGCGCGGCAGGTGCGAGGCGATCGTCGAGGTCTGCGGGATGATGTTCAGGGCACGGTGGCCGAAGACCTTGTGCCGGCCGCCGGAGATCGGGTCGCGCCGGGACGCCGCCGCCGAGTGCAGCACGTCGGCGATCGGGGTGGCCCCGGGCACCTGGCCGGCCCGGGCGGCGTAGAACCCGCCGGAGCGGTAGTGCAGCAGCGCCGGGTCGGTCGGGCGCAGCGCGAGGGCGACGGCGGCGTTGCTCTCGTGGCCGCTGGAGCCGATGGTGTAGAAGCCCTCCTTCTGGGCCTGCAGCCAGCGCAGCGCCAGGTCCAGGTGACGGGCCTGGACCTGGGCCTCCCAGTAGTCCACCAGGGTGGTGCGGTCGATGTCGCCGGCGGTGCCGGCGGGCAGCGGCCCGGCCGACCACTCGGTGAGCCGGCGGACGACATGTTCGTCGATGGATTCCAAGACCGGCGCTCCAAAGGGGGTCAGCGGTTGGTGCGGCCACGCAGCCGCGGGTCGAGGACGTCGCGCAGGGTGTCGCCGAGCAGGTTGAACCCGAGGACCGCGATCATGATGCAGACGCCCGGCACCACCGACGGCCAGATCGACATCTCCATGAAGGCCTTGCCGTTGGACAGCATCGAGCCCCAGGACGGCTGCGGCGGCTGGACGCCGAGGCCGAGGTAGCCCAGCGACGCCTCGATGAGGATGGCGTAGGCGATGCTCGTGGTGAACTGCACCGCGATCGGCGCGATCGAGTTCGGCAGGATGTACTTGACGATGAGGCGGGCGTTGCTCAGCCCGACCGCCTGCCCGGACTCGACGAACGGCTCGCGCCGCACGGACATCGCCGTGCCCCGCACGATGCGGGCGAAGCTCGGGATGAACACGAGCACCAGGGCGATGATCAGGTTCTCCGTGCCCGGGCCGCGGGCGGCCACGACGGCGAGGGCCAGCAGCAGGGTCGGGAAGGCGAACATGATGTCGGTGACCGGGGTGATGATCGCGTCGAGGACGCCCCGGTAGAAGCCGGCGAGCAGGCCGAGCAGCACGCCGACGGTGGCGGCGCAGCCGACCACGATCAGGCTCACGGCGAGCGAGGTGCGCGCACCGTAGAGGGCCCGGCTGAGCAGGTCGCGGCCGGCCTCGTCGGCGCCGAGCAGGAAGGTGCCGCCGGGCTGGGCCAGGCGCTGGTTGGACATCGCGGTCGGGTCGTAGGGCGCGATGACCGGGGCGAGGGCCGCGGCCGCGGCCATGAGCAGGACGATGGTCAGCCCCACGGCGCCGACCTTGTCCCTCATCAGCTGCCGCACCAGCGCGCCGCCGCCGCTGAGCCGGCGCGCCCGAACCTTCGTGACGGTGTCGACGTCAGTGACCACTGCGCAGCCTCGGATCCAGGTAGGTGTAGACGAGGTCGACCAGGTAGTTGACCAGGACGTAGAAGAAGGCGAGGAAGAGCAGGGTGCCCTGGACGACCGGGTAGTCGCGCTGGCTGATCCCGCGGATGACCATCGTGCCCAGGCCGGGCCAGGCGAAGACCTGCTCGACGATGACCGTGCCGCCGAGCAGCGCGCCGAGCTCGATGCCGAGCACGGTCACGACCGGGATGAGCGAGTTGCGCAGGGCGTGGCGGACCATGATGACCCGCTCGGCCAGTCCCTTGGCGCGGGCGGTGCGCACGTAGTCCTGGTTGAGCACCTCCAGCATGCTGGAGCGGGTCATCCGCATGTTGATCGCGGCGAGGCTGGCGCCCAGGGTGACGGCCGGCAGCACCAGATACCGCAGGTTGTCGAGCAGGCCGCCGCCCTCGCCGGCGCCCTGGGAGGGCAGCCAGCCGAGGGAGACGGAGAAGACGTAGACGAGCAGGATGCCCAGCCAGAAGTTGGGCACCGACAGGCCGATGAGCGACACGACCCGGGCGACGGCGTCGAGCGGCCCGTTGCGCCGGGTGGCGCTGAGGATCCCGAGCGGGATCGAGAGCAGCACGGCGACCAGCAGCGCGGAGAGGGCCAGCAGCAGCGTGGACGGGAGCCGCTGCAGGATCTCGTCGAGCACCGGCTGGCCGGTGCGCATCGAGGTGCCGAGGTCACCGCGCAGGAGGTCGCCGAACCAGGTGAAGAACTGCTCGTGCAACGGCATGTCGAGCCCGAAGTAGCGGCGCATCTCCTCCTCGACGTGCGGGTCGCCGAAGTCCTGTCCCATGATGGAGCTGATCACGTCGCCCGGAATCATCCGGATGACCAGGAACGAGATCACCGAGATCCCGAGCAGGACGGGGACGACGGTCAGCGAGCGGATCAGCGTGATGCGCAGCATGGCGGGCTCCCCTGCCGGTCAGTGCTCGTAACCGGATAACCCGGGGTCGGCGCCGGCGTCCCAGCCCGGCTCCTCGTCCTCGTCGTCGGTGCCGGCGAGATCGCGCGCCCACTCGTGCGCCCGCTTGGCCACCCGCAGCACCATCACCGACCGGCTCTCCATGACGCCCTCCAGGTGACCCAGGCTTTCGGTCCAGAACCGGCGCATGGTGTTGGTGGAGGCGAAGTAGCCGACGGCGATGATGTCGAACTGGCCGGTCACGTGGTAGACGTAGGCCATCTCGGGCATGCCGGCGAGCTTGTCGATGAGCTGCTCGGTGGCGCCGGGAGCGCTCTGGATCTCGAAGATCGTGTGCACCGGGCGGCCCATGAAGGCGGCGCTGGGGATCGCGGAGAACTGCAGCTTGCCCTCGGCGAGCAGCCGGTCGATCCGGCGCCGCACCGACCCCTCGGAGAGGCCGACCTTGGCCGCCAGCGCGACGTTGGTCTGCCTCGGGTCCTGCACGAGCTCCCGGATGATGTTGCGATCCTTCACGATCGAGCTCTTGGATGTCATCGGGCTCCAACTCTCAATCGACGTAATTCGTCGCTCGCCGGAGCCTAGACGACGAAGATCGGCTGTGCAACACTCCCGATTGACGAACGGCGACGTTCGAGCCCGGAGTTTTGGGGAGATTCGATGGCCTTGCTGGAGGTGCGCGACCTGCGCACGGAGTTCCGTGCGGCACGGGGCTCCGTGACCGCCGTGGACGGCGTCTCGTTCACCGTCGACGCCGGGGAGATGGTCGCGCTCGTGGGCGAGTCCGGCTGCGGCAAGTCCGCGACCGCGCAGTCCATCATGGGCCTGATCGTCCCGCCGGCCGGGCAGGTCACCGGCGGGCAGGTGCTCTTCGAGGGGCGCGACCTGCTCCGGCTGCGCCACCGCGAGCTGCGGGCCGTGCGCGGCAAGGGCATCGCCATGATCTTCCAGGACCCGATGACCTCGCTGAACCCGGTGCTCACCATCGGGCGGCAGATCACCGAGACCCTGCGGGCGCACCTCGGCCTGAGCCGCCGGGCCGCCCGGACGCGGGCCGTCGAGCTGCTGGAGATGGTGCGCATCCCGGCCGCGGAGAGCCGGCTCGGGGCCTACCCGCACCAGCTCTCCGGCGGCATGCGGCAGCGCGTCATGATCGCGATGGCGCTGTCCTGCAACCCCCGGCTCATCCTCGCCGACGAGATCACCACCGCGCTCGACGTCACCATCCAGGCGCAGATCCTCGACCTGCTGCGGGACCTGGCCCGGGAGACCGCGACCGCCGTCCTGTTCATCACCCACGACCTCGGCGTCGTGGCGGGCATGGCCGAGCGGGTCAACGTCATGTACGCGGGCCAGATCGTCGAGCGGGCCGAGACCGTCGACCTCTTCCACCGCCCGCAGATGCCCTACACCTGGGGCCTGCTCGGCTCGGTGCCGCGCCTGGACCTCGTCCGCGGCGGGCGGCTGCGGCCGATCGCGGGCCGCCCGCCCGAGCTGACGGCGATGCCGCCCGGCTGCCGGTTCGCGCCCCGCTGCGGGCACGCCCGGGAGACCTGCGCCGACGGCGTGCCCGAGCTCCTCCTCACCCATCAGGTCCCGGACCGGGGCCAGCTGAACCGCTGCTGGGGCATGCGCCCGCCGAGCGAGGGTGGCTGGCTGTCGAACGAGGACCGGTTCGCCGTGCATTCCTCGGAGGAACGATGACGCCGCTGGTACAGGTGCGCGACCTCGCGGTCGACTTCAAGGTGCCCCGCCGGGGCTCGCTGCTGCCGGCCCGCCTGCGCGCGGTGTCCGGCGTCGACCTCGACATCCGCCGCGGCGAGATCATCGGCGTCGTCGGCGAGTCCGGCTGCGGCAAGTCCACCACCGGCCGGGCCATCCTCCAGCTGCTGCGGCCCAGCCGCGGCAGTGTGACGTTCGACGGCACCGAGCTGACGACGCTGCGCGGCCGCCGGATGCGGGCGATGCGCCGGCGGATGCAGATGATCTTCCAGGATCCGTACGCGTCGCTGAACCCGCGCATGACCATCGGCGAGCTCATCGAGGAGCCGCTGCTCGTGCACGCCGACCTGTCGGCCGCCGGGCGGCGGGCGAAGGCGCAGGAGACCATGCGGCTGGTCGGGCTCAGCGACCGCTGGCACGACCGCTACCCGCACGAGTTCTCCGGCGGCCAGCGCCAGCGGGTCGGCATCGCGCGGACCCTGGTCAGCGGGCCCGACTTCGTCGTCGCCGACGAGCCGGTGTCCGCCCTCGACGTCTCCGTCCAGGCGCAGATCGTCAACCTCCTCGAGCAGCTGCAGGAGGAGCTGGGCCTGACGATGATGTTCATCGCGCACGACCTCGCCGTGGTGCGGCACCTCTGCGACCGGATCGCGGTGATGTACCTCGGCGCCGTGGTCGAGGTCGGCGAGTGCGAGGAGCTGTACCGCTCGCCCCGGCACCCCTACACGAAGGCGCTGCTGTCCGCGGTACCGATCCCGGATCCGCTGGTGGAGACGCAACGGCAGCGGGTGATCCTCACCGGCGACGTGCCCAGCCCGCTCGACCCGCCCAGCGGGTGCCGGTTCCGCACCCGGTGCTGGAAGGCGCAGGAGGTCTGCGCCACCACAGTGCCGGCGCTGGCCGAGACCGCCGGCGGGCACCGGGTCGCGTGCCACTTCCCCGAGCCCGCGTCCGTCGCGGCCGCGGGGGTGTGACCGTGCTGCACCGCAACCTCGTCGGCGGCGAGTGGGTCGACGGCGAGCGCCGCGCGAACGTGAACCCGGCCCGGCCCGGCGAGGTCGTCAGCGAGTACGCCGAGGCGGGCCCGGACACCGCCCGCGCCGCCGTCGAGGCCGCGCGGTCCGCCCAGCCCGGCTGGGCCCGCACGTCCGTCGCCGAGCGCATGGCGATCCTGGACCGGATCGGCGCCACGATCCTCGGCCGCGCCGAGGAGCTCGCCGTCCTGCTCGCCCGCGAGGAGGGCAAGCTGCTCGCCGAGGCCCGCGGCGAGGTCGCCCGGGCCGGGCAGACCTTCCGCTACTACGCCCACCAGCTGCTGCAGCCGCAGGGCGAGGTCTACGCGTCCACGCGGGACAACGTCCACGCCGAGGTGCGCCGCCGGCCGCTCGGCGTGGTCGCGGTCGTCACGCCGTGGAACTACCCGCTCGCGATCCCGGCGTGGAAGGTGGCGCCCGCGCTCGCCTACGGCAACGCCGTCGTGCTCAAGCCGGCCGAGCTGGTGCCGGCCTCGGCCGGGGAGCTCGCGGGGATCATCGCCGGCGCGGGCCTGCCGCCGGGGGTGTTCAACCTCGTCCTCGGCGCCGGGCGGGTGGCCGGCGAGGCGCTGCTCACCGCACCCGGCGTCGACGGCGTGTCGTTCACCGGCGGCACCACCACCGGCGCCCACGTCGCCCGCCAGTGCCTCGCCCACGGCAACAAGCGCTTCCAGCTGGAGATGGGCGGCAAGAACCCGCTGGTCGTCCTCGACGACGCCGACCTCGAGGTGGCCGTGCGCTGCGCCCTCGACGGCAGCTTCTTCAGCACCGGCCAGCGCTGCACCGCGTCGAGCCGGCTGATCGTGCAGGCCGGCATCCACGACCGGTTCGTGGCCGCGCTCGTCGGCGCCGCCGACACGCTGCGGGTCGGCGACCCGCTCGACCCGCAGAGCCAGGTCGGCCCGGTGGTCAGCCCGCAGCAGCTCGCCCAGAACCTCGGCTACGTCGCGATCGGCGCCGCCGAGGGCGCGACCCTGGCGGCCGGCGGCACCAGCGACGGGCAGTTCATGCGGCCCACGCTGCTCACCGGCGCGCGCAACGGCATGCGGGTGGCCCGCGAGGAGATCTTCGGCCCCGTTTCCTGCGTCATCAAGGTCGGCGACCTTGACGAGGCGATCGCCGTCGCCGCCGACACGCGCTACGGGCTCTCCGCCGGCATCGTCACCACGTCCCTCGCCGCCGCCGAGCGGTTCAAGCGCGACGCCCGCGCCGGGATCGTCACCGTCAACCTGCCCACCGCCGGCACCGAACTGCACCTGCCGTTCGGCGGCACCGGCGACTCCAACCACGGCCCGCGGGAGCAGGGCGGCTACGCCCGGGACTTCTACACGGTGCCGGTGACCTGCTACACGGGATGGTGAGCCCGATGCGGATCCTGCTCACCGAGCCGATCGCCGCCGCCGGGATGGACCTGCTGCGCGCCGCCGGCGAGGTGCACGTCGCCGGCGTCACCGATCCGGCCGCGCTCGCCGCCGGCCCGCTCGCCACCGCCGACGCTCTCGTCGTGCGCTCCTCCCCCGTCACCGCCGCCATGCTGGAGGCGGCCCCGCGGCTGCGGGTCGTCGGCCGCCACGGCGCCGGCCTCGACGGCATCGACCTGGCCGCGGCGGAGCGGCTGGGCATCCCCGTGGTCAGCACGCCGGGCGCCAACGCCGAGTCCGTCGCCGAGTTCGTCCTCCTCGCCGCGCTGACCCTCGCCCGGCAGCTGCCGGCGGCCGTGGCGGCCCTCGCGGGCGGAGGGTTCCCGGCCGGCCGCTCCCTGCCGTCCTCGGTCGTCGCCGCCGGGCTGACCGGGACCATGCTCGCCGGGCGGACCCTGGGGCTGGTCGGCCTCGGCGCGATCGGCCGCGGGGTGGCCGCCCGCGCCCTCGGCCTGGGCATGACGGTGCTCGCCTTCGACGTCGCGGCGGTGGTACCGCCACCGGGCGTGCGGCTGGTGCCGCTGGACGAGCTGCTCCGCTCCTCCGACGTGGTCAGCCTGCACGTGCCGCAGACCCCGCAGACCGTCGGCCTCATCGGCGCGGCCGCGCTCGCCACGATGCGGCCGGGCGCGCTGCTCGTCAACACCGCCCGCGCCGGGGTCGTCGACGGCTCCGCCGTCCTCGCCGCGCTCGACGCCGGGCGGCTGCGCGGCTACGCCGTCGACGTGTTCGCCCCGGAGCCGCCTGCTCCCGGCGATCCGCTGCTGCACCACCCACGGGTCCTGGCGACGCCGCACATGGCGGCGATGACCCATGACGCGCTCGACGCGATGGCCGTCGCCGTCGCCCGGGGCGTCCTCGGTTACCTCGGGAAGGGACGATCGCTGTGACGCTGCCCGTGCTGGACTACTTCGGCGTCGACAGCCGCATCGACGACGAGAGCCGCGACCTGCGCGACGCCGTGCGCGCCTTCGTCGACCGGCGGGTCCGGCCGCACGTCGCCGGCTGGTACGAGCAGGGTCGCCTGCCGGTCCGCGACCTCGCCCGCGAGCTCGGCGAGCTCGGGGTGCTCGGCATGCACCTGCAGGGCTACGGCTGCGCCGGCACCTCCGCCCTCGCCTACGGGCTGGCCTGCTTCGAACTGGAGGCCGGGGACTCCGGCCTGCGCTCGCTCGTGTCGGTGCAGGGCTCACTCGCGATGTACGCCATCCACCGGTACGGCTCGGAGTCGCAGCGGCAGCGGTGGCTGCCCGCGCTGGCCGGCGGGGAGGCGATCGGCTGCTTCGGCCTCACCGAGCCCGACTTCGGCTCCGACCCGTCCGGCATGCGCACCCGGGCCCGCCGCGACGGTACCGACTGGGTGCTCGACGGCACCAAGATGTGGATCACCAACGGCTCGGTCGCCGACGTCGCCGTCGTGTGGGCCCGCACCGACGAGGGCATCCGCGGCTTCCTCGTCCCCGCCGGCACGCCCGGCTTCACCGCCCCGGAGATCACCCGCAAGCTCTCGCTGCGCGCCTCGGTGACCGCCGAGCTGGTCCTCAACGGCGTGCGGCTGCCGGCCGACGCGATGCTGCCGTCGGCGGCGGGCCTGTCCGCCCCGCTGTCCTGCCTCAACGAGGCCCGCTTCGGCATCGTCTTCGGGGCGCTCGGCGCCGCGCACGACTGCCTGTCGACGGCCGTCGAGTACGCCCGCAGCCGCGAGATCTACGCCCGGCCGCTCGCCGCCTACCAGGCCACCCAGCTCAAGCTGGCCGACATGACCCTGGAGCTGGGCAAGGGCTTCCTGCTGGCGCTGCAGCTCGCGGAGCTGAAGGACGCCGGCACCCTCGACCACCGGCAGATCAGCCTGGGCAAGCTCAACAGCACCCGCGAGGCGATCGCCATCGCCCGCGAGTGCCGCACCATCCTCGGCGCGGCGGGCATCACACTGGACTACCCGGTGCTGCGCCACGCGGCGAACCTGGAGTCGGTGCTGACCTACGAGGGCACGTCGGAGGTCCACCAGCTGATCATCGGTCAGACGGTCACCGGCCACGCCGCCTTCCGCTGACCGCTCAGGCGTATCGTCTCGTCGAGGCTGACGTGGGAGGTACTGTGACCGGACCCGATGTCGTCGACGACCTGGAAGCCGAGCAGGAGGCCCTGGCGGCCGTCCTGGCCGGCCTGTCCCCGTCGGCCTGGGCGAGCCCGTCGGCCGCGGCCGGCTGGACCGTGACGGACGTGGTCCTGCACCTGGCCCAGACCGAGGAGGCGGTCGTCGCGAGCGTGGCGGGCGGGCCGCCCGACTGGCACCGCTTCGGCGACACCGTCGACGGCGCGATGGCGGCGCTGGTCGAGGCCGAGCGGGCGCCGTCGGAGACGGTGTTCGCACGCTGGCAGGCGGCGCGCCGGGCCGCGGTACAAGCGCTGCGGCAGGCCGCCCCGGGCCGCCCGGTGCGCTGGGTGGCCGGCGCGCTGAAGCCCCGCACGCTGGCCACGACCCGCGTGGCCGAGCACTGGGCACACGCGCTGGACGTCACGGGCCCGCTGCGGATCGCGTATCCGGACACGGCCCGGCTGCGGCACATCGCCTGGCTCGGCCACAGCACCCTGCCGTATGCGTTCCGCCTGGCGGGCCTGCCCCCGGCCGAGGTGTACTGCGAGCTGACCGCCCCGGACGGCACGGTGTGGCACTTCGGCAACCGCTCGGCGGCATCGGCCATCCGCGGCGCGGCCGGCGCGTTCTGCCGGGTGGGCGCCCATCGCCTGGCCCCGGCCGACGCCGGCCTGCACACCGAGGGCCCGGACGCGGAAGCGGCGCTGCGGGTCCTGCGCAACTACGCCGCCTGACGCCCGGCATGCACCTGTGGTGGTCGACATCAGCGGCATCGCCGTGGGCGACGAGGATTCGCGGGGCGGCCATCGACGCGCGGCCGTGCGATACTTCGGTCACTCGACCGCTCGTGCGCCGGATCGCGGGGGATCAGGATGGCAGCTCGTCGAACAATGCTGGGCGTTGCAGCGGCACTGCTGGCCACGGCCACGATCGCACCGGTCCACGCCGCCGTCGCGAAGGACAGCGACGAGTCGGTGTGGCTGGACGGTCCGCCGCTTGAGCCGGGGCCGGTCGTCGTGCTGGAGCCGGGCCGCACGGACAGCCACAAGCCGATGTGGATCGCTCCTGCGTAGGGCGCTTGTCGGGCTGGCCGTGCTGCTGGCCGGCTGCGCGCCCGACCCGCAGCCGGCGCCGGACGGGCCGCGGCTCGCGCTGGTCGCCGCGTCCGCCGAGGTGACCCTGCAGCGTCACGGTGCGCTCGGCGTCGACCTCGACCTCGACGCCCACCTCGTGGTCGATGGCGCGCCGTGGCAGATCCGCGCGACCCGCCGGTCGTACGGTCACCCGATCGTCGCCGTCGAGCGCATCGGCGTCCGCGACCGGGCGCTGACGGACGGGCTGCTCAAGGACCTCGCCGGCCTGCCCGGCTTCGTCCGGGTGACGATCGCCGACGCCGGCGGCGCCACGGTGCGCACGGTCGAGCCGACGTTCTGCCCCGGGCACCGCCCGGCCCGGCGCCGGCCGTCGGCGCCGGCCACCTCGCCGTATCCGGCGCGCTGCTCCACCAACCCGTTCGCGCTCGGCGCCGTGTGGGGCATCCAGGCCGGCTGGTCGGCGTCCGTCCACGACCCGGTGGGCGCGCCGGTCGACCTGCCACCCGGGGCGTATACCGCGCGGATCGCGATCGCGGAGCGGTACCGCGCGCTGCTGAACATCCCGGCGGACAAGGCGAGCGCCACCGTCGCGCTCACCGTCGTCGACGGCCCGGCGGCGCAGGTGCCCGCGGCGCCGCCGGAGGCCACGCTCTCCCCGCTGCAGGCCAAGGCGGCACGGCCGACCGGACCGGCCGTGATCTCCGACTGGCCGCGACCCGACCTGCGCCCCCTCCCGGCCGGCGGCATGACCGTCAAGCACGACGCGGGCCGCGACTACCTGGCGTTCTTCGCGACCGTGTGGAACGCCGGACCGGCGCCGCTGGTCATCGACGCGTACCGCTGGGAGGAGACCGGCACCATGGACGCCTACCAGTACTTCCTGGACGGCGACGGGCGCACGGTCGGCTGGGCCCCGGCCGGGGTGCTGCGGTGGGACGACCGCGACGGCCACCGGCACTGGCACCTCGCTGACTTCGCGAGCTACCGGATGCTCGACGCGCAGTACCGTCAGGTCACCACGAGCGAGAAGACCGGATTCTGCCTGTCCTCGACCGACCCGATCGACCTGACCGTCCCGCACGCCAACTGGCAGCCGGCCAACAACGACCTGCGGGTCGGCTGCGGCGGACGGACCGTCGCATCGCTGCGCCAGGTGCTGGACGTCGGCTCGGGCGACACCTACCGCCAGGACCTGCCCGGCCAGTCGTTCGACATCACCGACCTGCCCAACGGCACCTACTACGTCGAGGTGACCGCCAACCCGGAGCGCCGGCTGTACGAGACGGACCCGAGCAACAACATCTCCCAGCGCCAGGTCGTCCTGGCCGGCCCCCCGGGCGCCCGCACGGTGACCGCCCCGCCGCACCAACTGGTCGACGCGGCCTGACCCAAGACCGCGCCGCAGCCGCGCGCCCCGGGGCCGGCCAGTGTCGGGCCCATCAGTCCAGCACCACCAGGATCAGCCGGGTTCTCGCATCGCGCACGAACGCGCCGGTTAGCCGCGGGCGAGAACGCCGGTGGCCGGAACGTCTCGGCGCTGCGGCGAAGAGGACGCGCTGTTCGGACACCCCGGCATCCGCGGGTCGGGGGTTCCGGCCCGTGCGCCGCACCAACCATGATCTACAGGCCATGAGAGCTCTGCAGGTACTCGCCGGATCGGCGCTCGTGGCCGCGCTCGCGGCGTGCGGTTCGGACGCGGACCCCGGCGCCTCGTCGTCGAGTGCTCCGGCCGCTTCGGCATCCTCGGCGGCCGCGGCGGCCGCGCCGACGTCGGCCGACGTCTCGCCCACGCCAGGGCGGCCGGGCGCGCCGAAGGTCGCCACCCCGAAGGACGGCTCCGGGAAGTCGCCGTGCGACCTCGTGCCGGCCGCCACGGTCTCCGCGATCGGCCTCGGGCCGGGCAAGCTGACGCCGGCCGCGCGAGCGACCGCCAGGCTCGACACCTGCAACTGGGTCGGCACCGGCAGCAACTGGATGAAGACCCTCATCGTCTCGGTCAACCCCAGGTCGGGCCTGGAGACCACGTACAACAACCGGGCCATCTTCACCGAGTTCGTCGAGCTGCAGGTCGCCGGGCATCCGGCGGTGCGGGCCAACCAGACCGACGCGCTGGCCGGCTGCAACCTGTACGTCGGGCTGTCCGACGCGCAGACGCTCTGGGTGATCGGCAACTCCGGCACGAACGGGACGATGGACCAGCACTGCGCGATCTCGACGCAGACCGCCGAGGCCATCATCAAGGCGCTGCCCTGACGCGACTTCCCCGAAGCGACGCTCGACGCTGACGGCCGCGACGGCCCCGGTCAGCGGCGCAGGTCGTGCCGGCGGTGGGTGGCCTTCTCCACCAACGAGGAGGGCAGCAGGCGGCGCAGCGGGAAGACCAGCGCCGCGTTGCTGCCCACCGCGTAGTGCGCCCTCGGCCGGGGCGCCTCGATCGCCTTGACGATCGTCGCCGCCACCCGCTCCGCCGACGCGCCCGAGCGCTCGTTGCGGTCCAGCGCCGCCAGCATCCGGTCGAAGTCCGCTCGGTGCGGGGAGCTTTCCCGGGTGTACCTCGTGCGCCGCTCGCTGATCCCGGTGCTGATCGACCCGGGCTCGACCGTGGTCAGCCAGACGCCGAACGGGGAATACTCGTGCCGGGCGCCGTCGCTGAACCCCCGCAGCGCGGCCTTCGACGCCACGTACGACGAGCGGTAGGCGAGCGGGAACGACGCCAGCATCGAGCCGACCATCACCACCCGGCCCCGGCGGCGCTCGCGCATGCCCGGCAGGAGGAGCTGGGACAGCCGGACCGGGCCGAGCACGTTGACCTGGAACAGCCGGCGCAGGGCGTCGGGCGGCAGCTCCTCGAACGGCCCGGACTGGCTCTCCCCCGCGTTGTTGACCAGCACGTCGACCGGGCCGGCCGCGCCCGCGAGCGCCTCGATCGACGCGTCGTCGCCGAGGTCGAGCGGCAGGAACGACACCCCGTCCGGCCGCTGCCCGGCGGTCAGCGACTCGGGGTCACGGCTGGTGCCGACCACCCGGTAGCCCCGCGCGGCCAGCGCGGCCGCGGTCGCCTTCCCGATCCCCGACGAGGCCCCGGTCACCAGCGCGGTGCGATCCATCGCTGCACCCTACCCGCAGTGATGGGCCTACCGGGCGCCGGTGCGTTGGGCCGGGGTGAAAGTGGCGTCCGAGGGTGTCTCCGGCCGTGCCTACTGCACCAGGACACCGGCGTCCTCGGCGACCGGGGCGGGCGCGGGAGCGGCCGGGCGGCGGCGGGACGCGCCGGTGCGGGCGTGGGTCGCGTAGACCGTGAGGCCCACGAACGTGATGCCGCCGACGAGGTTGCCGACGACCGTCGGGATCTCGTTCCAGACGACGTAGTCCGCGACCGAGAAGTCGCCGCCGAGCAGCAGGCCGGACGGGAACAGGAACATGTTCACGACCGAGTGCTCGAAGCCCATGTAGAAGAAGACCAGGATCGGCATCCACATGGCGATCACCTTGCCGGACACGCTGGTCGAGATCATCGCGGCGACCACGCCGGTGGAGACCATCCAGTTGCACAGCACGCCGCGGATGAACAGCGTCAGCATGCCCGCGGCGCCGTGGTCGGCGTAGCCGACCGTCCGGCTCTCCCCGATCTTGCCGATGGCCTGGCCGACCGCGTTGGGGTCGACGCTGAAGGCGAAGGTGAAGATGACCGCCATCATCAGGGCGACGGTCAGCGCACCGGCGAAGTTGCCGGCGAACACCAGGCCCCAGTTGCGCAGCACGCCCCGCAGCCGCACACCGGGCCGCTTGTCGATCAGGGCCAGCGGCACGAGCGTGAACACCCCGGTGAGCAGGTCGAATCCCAGCAGGTACAGCAGGCAGAAGCCGACCGGGAACAGCAGCGCGCCGACGACCGGCTGGCCGGTCTGCACGGTGACGGTGACGGCGAAGGCGGCGGCCAGGGCGAGGATCGCGCCGGCCATGTACGCCCGGATCAGCGTGTCCCGGGTGGACATGAAGACCTTCGCCTCACCGGCGTCGATCATCTTGGTGGCGAGCTCGGATGGGTTCACATAGGACACGACGTCGCTCCTCCGGCGGCTAGCGGGCGCCCTCGAATTCCGGTCGAGTCTGTGCGGCGGACGGTACCGACGTGTTGCACGGCCGAAATCCTCCGATCACGTCGCCCTCACCGGCCGGGAAACCCGCCCGTCATCACTCCGCACGCCGGCCGTAACACGCCCGACTCGATCCGGTGCGCTTTCACCCGCCGGAAGGTACAGCGGACCGGAGGGCCGCCCGCCGCACAGCCTGTCCGTCACCGGCCCGCGCCACCGACCCGGAGCAGTGCGAGGCAGCGCCGATCGAGTAGTCCCGTCCGGTTTGCCGGGTTCGCCCGGGACAGCCAATCGATGTCCGGGTGGGGTCTTGCCAGCCGCCCGGCTCTCGAATAATGATGTAGGCCATCGTAAATTCTCCAATAGCTCTTCGTATTGCCTGTGGCGCCGCGGACGGGTGGCGGCACGATCTGCCCTGCCCGCACCCTGATCAGCGTCGATGTGTTCCAACCCGGCGACCGGTCGCGCGACGGTCGCCGGACCACTCCCGCCCCCGACCGGCCGAGGACCCCGCGCCCCGCCGGACACCTCATCGAGGTACATCGTCATGAGCAGAGCAATGCGTCTCGCCGTCGCCGCCACGGCGGCCCTCACCCTGGCCGCCGGCACGCCCGCCGCGGCCCACCCGACCAGCGGCGGTCCACAATGGACCAGCCTGTCGTACACCCCGGCGCCGGCGGACAACCCCCTCAAGGGCTTCCTGCCGTACGCCGGCAGCTACCAGACCTTCCCGTACAGCATGGAGTGGTTCTACCTGCCCCTGCGCGACGTCATGAGCGGGCCGCGGCAGTTCCGCTGGGACGCGCTGGAGCGCCAGCTCGACGCCATCGCCGCGCGCGGTCACCAGGCCGTGTTCCGGTTCTACCTGGACTATCCGGGCAAGCCGACGGGCATCCCGCAGTACCTGCTCGACCAGGGCCTGACCACCCACGCCTACCCGGACTTCGGCAACAACGGCGTCAGCGTCGCGCCCGACTACAACGACCCGCGGCTCACTGAAGCCCTGGAGAACTTCATCACCGCCTTCGGCCGCCGGTACGACGGCGACCCCCGCATCGGGTTCGTCACCCTCGGCCTCATCGGCTTCTGGGGCGAGTGGCACACCTGGCCCTACGACGGCTACACCCAGCCCGAAAACTGGATGCCGGCCACCGACGTCCTCGTGAAGGTCCTCAGCCGCTACGAGGCCGCGTTCGACCGGACCAGGCTGCTGGCCCGCTACCCCAGCCCGGAGAACAAGGACCTCAACATCGGGTACCACGACGACTCGTTCGCGTTCGAGACGCTGCCGCCGACGTCGTGGCACTTCGTGCAGCGCCTCATCGACAACGGCGTCACCGGGAAGTGGCGGCAGCAGCCCGTCGGCGGCGAGCTGCGGCCGGAGATCCAGAGCTGCCTGTGGGACGCGCCGGTCAGCTGCGGCCAGTACGAGGACTACGCCGAGTCGGTCGCGCAGACCCACGCCTCCTGGTTGATCAACCACGCGGCGTTCGAGCCGGGCTTCACCGGCGACAAGCGCGGCCGCGCGGTGGCCGCGTCACGGGCGCTGGGCTACGAGCTGACCGTCACCGCGGCGGCGCTGGGCCGGGACCGGGTGACGGTGCGGGTCGCCAACCGCGGCGCCGCGCCGTTCTACTACGACTGGCGCACCGAGCTCGCCGCCGTCGACGGCAAGGGCCGCGTCGTGCGGCGCTGGCCCACGGCGTGGACCATGGCCGGCATCCAGCCCGGCGCCGACGCCGCCCAGCTGACCACCCGCATCGACACCGGCGACCTGCGCGACGGCCGGTACACGATCGTCATGCGCGTGGCCAACCCGCTGCCGAACGGCACCCCGCTGCGGTTCGCCAACACCACCCAGGACACCCGCACCGGCTGGCTGACGCTGGGCACGGTGAGCGTGCGATGAGGCGACTCGTCACCGCCGCGGTCGCGGCCCTGTCCATCCTGCTGCTGCCCACCGCCGCGAGCGCGGCCCCGGCCGGTCCCCCGGCGCGCCCGCCGGTCGGCCCGGCCGCCGACACCGGCCTGACCACCCACACCTACGCCTACGCCGACGCCCCGCTCGGCCAGCCGCTGAAGGGCTTCGCGCCGTACCTGTTCCCCGGTGACAACCTGTCCACCAAGTACCCCGGCGGCCTCGTCTGGAGCTACTTCGCCCTCAACGAGGTGATGAAGGACCCCGCCAGCTGTACCGCGTTCGACTGGAGCGTCTTCGAGAAGGCCCTCGACGAGGCCGCGGTCTGGGGCCGTCAGGTCGCGTTCCGGTTCTACCTCGAGTACCCCGGCGGCAGCGGCACCCACCCCGGCAACGGCATCCCGCCCTGCCTCAACGGCAAGATGGCGCTGCGCACCAACGGCTTCTGGGGCACCGTCAGCCCCGACTACGACGACCCCGACGTGATCAACGCCCTGGTCGGCTTCATCAACGCCTTCGCGGCGCGCTACGACCACGCGGGCGCGGGCGGCACCGCCGACCCGCGCATCGGCTTCATGTCGCTGGGGCTGGTCGGCCTGTGGGGCGAGTGGCACACCTGGCCCTACGACCGCGACACCGCCGACGGCTATCCCGACCTGATGCCCACCGACGCCACCATCCGCACGATCATCGGCGCCTACGACACCGCCTTCGACAACATCCAGCTCGAGGTGCGCTACCCGCTGGCCGGCACCGAGAACGCGAACATCGGGTTCCACGACGACTCGTGGCCGTACAAGGAATGGCGCAACGGCCAGCTCAAGGGCATGACGCTGCCCGTGTCGATGGGCGGCTGGGACGACGCGTTCCTGCAGCTGCAGCTCAACACCGGCACCGAGAACCGCTGGGTCACGCAGTCGATCGGCGGCGAGGCCCGCCCCGAGATCCAGGGCAGCCTCTACGCCGGCTGGCCCGGCGGGAACAACCAGGTCGACGACGTCCTCGCCGCGACCGAGCTCACCCACATCACGTGGATGATCAACCAGATCGGCGCGGGCGGCTACAGCACCAGCGACCCGAAGGTCGCCGCGGGCGTGCGCAAGATGGGCTACAACCTGCACATCCCGCAGGCCAACTTCAACGCGACCGCGTCCGGCACCTTCAAGGTCGGCGTCACCATGCGCAACGACGGCGTGGCGCCGTTCTACTACCCGTGGACGACCGTCATCGGCCTGCGCGACGCGTCCGGCCAGATCGTCAAGACCTGGGACACCAGCTGGGACCTGCGCCAGGTGCAGCCGCTGAAGATCCGGGCGTTCCCCGACTGGGGCGTGGGTGCCGATCCCACGTACCTCGACTTCGGCCGCCCGGTCAACTTCTCCGCCACCCTCAGCACCGCCGGG
>NZ_BMPI01000033.1:0-26377 GCF_014647515.1 Dactylosporangium sucinum
CGCCAGACACGGAGCCCTCCAACACCTGCTCAACCAACATCAACAAGCAACGGCTTGACACAGGGCAACTCATGCGGCCTCACCGTCCAGGAAGTCGGTCAGGCTGTCCGGCAGCAGCGGCCCCGGCCGGTACACCGTCCGCTTCGGCGGCTTGTCCGGCGTCGGTGCGACGCTGACCGGCCGCACCGGCTCCGGGACCGGCGGCGCGGCGTAGGTCGAAGCCATGGCGCGGATCTCGTCATCGGTGACGTAGGCGAACCGCACCCGAGCCGGCTCCGGCCGGTCGTCGAGGACGACATACCCAACCCCGCGCATCGACGGGTCGGCCGGGATCTGGTCGGCGATTGCGCCTCGGTTGCGGGCGCCGTCGCCGAGGACCAGGTCGACCTGGTTGGGTTCGTTGAGTCGCATCGCGATGCGGGTCGGGAAGAAGTCGCGCAGCTCGACGACTTCCTTGCGGGGGTCCTGTGTCGAGGCCACCACGAGGACCCCGAGCCCGGCGCCCTGGGTCAGCAGCAGGGCGAGGGCGACCCGTGCCCGGTTGCGTAGCTCGACATCGAGCAGCAGCGCCACCAGGGCGAGCAGCTCGTCGACGACCAGGACGTACAGCGGCTCATCGAGCGTGGGTGTGTGGACGCGGATGTTGCCCTGCATCCGGTCCTGCCGGGCCCGCATGATGCCGACGAGCTCGTCGAGCATCGTCACCATCGGCGCCGCGTCGGTGTACTCGTAGCGGCTGAACAGCTCCCGGCCGATGGACAGTTCGACGCCGCCCTTGCCGTCAATGCCCCACAGCCGCACCAACCCCGACCGGAGTCCGCCGGCCAGCGCCCGGATCAGCGACCACTGCACCGAGCCCTTCCCGGCCCGCGTCGCCCCGACGATCAGCAGGTGCGTTGCGAGGAGCCGCAGCCGGAACGTCTCCAGGTCTTCCCGGACCGCGAGCGGCAGCGCCGTCAGGTCCGGCTCGTCGGGCACCGGGAACGCGGGCACGGTGCGCCGCAGCGGATCGCGGCGGAGGAACACCAGCCACACCAGCCGAGGCCGGTCCCGGAACCTGACCCTGTCGACAGCTCGGAGCAGGGGTGCCCACCGCCCAGGCCGCGCGGGTGGGTTCGTGCGCCGACCGGAGTACACCCGGCAGACCCGCGAGTCGAACGAGTACGCGAGGTTCGCCGCCGCCTTGTGGTACAGCTCCGGGTTCTGCCCGCGCGGCATGCGCAGCAGGACCTCGTCGGTGGCGAACGTGCAGCGGACTCGCAGCAGGCGCGGCACGGTCAGTTTGCCGTCGAAGCGTTCGGCGAGGCGGCAGACGGTCATCGCCTCTCGCCAGTGCACCGCGTAGACGGACAGCCGCCGCCACCAGGCGAGCAGCGGCAGGACGATGAACTGCTCGCAGGAGCGGCGCCAGCGCCACCACCACAGCCCGCCGAGCCCGGCCGCGACGACGAGGACCATGACGAGCCAGATCCAGCCGTGGCGGTGCCACAGCCAGGCGGCGCCAATGACGAGGGCAAGGGAGCGCCAGTTGCGGCCGAGGATCGGCAGCAGCTTGACGAGCGCCCGCAGGGCTTTCCAGAGCAGGTACGGGATTACGACCCACATGACCAACCACCACGGCGTCGGGATCGACAGCCGGCGGAAGTTGACCAGCGGAGCGTTGTTCTTCACTACGACCCTCCCCAGGGATGCATCACGAATCCGCTCGTTCACCGGGCCGCCGCCAACGCCGCGAACCGGCCGCGGGCATCGCGGCGGAACGCAAGCAGTTGGATCGGCATGCCGGTGAACCAGCGGGTGAACCGCCCGCGCGCATCGCGTGCCACGGGCATCAGGAGCAGCAGTTGACCGCCACAGACGTGGCGACCGCGTTGGATCGAGGGGCGGGATTTGGGCATGATGAAGCCCGCCTTCCTTGCCTCAGCAGGTTTCGGGAAGGCGCGGGGCGGTCTGTATGCCGTAGGAAGCCGGACCGCCCCGCACCACGATGTTGTTGTCAGGCCGCCCGCAGCTCCGACGCCTGCCGGACCGCCTCACCCAGCCGCACCAGGCCGTCCGGGTCGACGAACAACCCGACCGACCCATCCGGCCGCCCGATCTCCAACCACACCCGGCCATTCGCCGTGCGGTGCACCTGAAGATCCGTCTCCGCCGCCAGGTGCACGTTGACCGAGATCAGCGCAGCGGTCACTTGCCCGCCTTACCGCCGCCGGCCATCGCCCGGAAGCCGGTCGCCCGGTACGAGTACGCGAGCCGCCCGGTCTGCCCCACGTACGGCGTGACCGTCATCCCCTCGAACTCCACCGGCGCGAACGGCGCCCCGCTGTCCGGCACCGGCTGCACGCCCGCCGAGATCTTCACCGCCACCTCACGCGACCGCCCCGCAAGGTCCGGGTCCATGTCCATGACCCGCACCTGCCACACCCGCAGCCCGGACACCTTGTCCACCGCAGGCGTCCGCGTACGAGTCGCCTCGTTGTAGTCCTGCGCCTCGGTGATCGAGTCCGGCACCAGCACACAGCCAGCCGGAAACACGTCCTCGAACCGCACCGAGAACCGCGTCCCACCCTTCAGAGCCACGACACTCCCTCTCCAGTTGCCAATTCGATCTAGCGACAACTTAACTTGGCATGTGCGTCGATTGTAGCTCCGCAACTCGTCTTGTTAAGTGAGGAAGGGCGATATGAGCGAGCGAAGATCACAGATAGAGCAACAAGCGGCAAACCGCTAAGTAAGCGGGAACGAGTCCTCAAACTCGTGCCGCGACGGCGGAACCGCCAGATCCAGCGCAAACGCCGGAAGCCCCTCGCGCGTGTAGACCGTGAACAGCGCGGTCAGCACCCAATCGGCCCGGTCGATCTCCAGCAGTCGCCGCTCGTCCGGTGTCGCGGGGCGGGTCGAGATCCGTTCCGTGACGTGCCCGAAGTGCAGCCCTTTCCTTGCGGCGAGATGCTGCAACAGGCCCTCACTCAACGGCGCCGACGAGCCGACGTCGGTGCCCTCGGCCAGGTCGACCGGCACATACACGGCGCCCAGCTCGACCGGCCCCAGTCCGTCGACGCTCACCAGCCGCCGACGGACCACCACGGGCGATCCCTCCCGCACGTCGAGCGCCGCCGCAGCACGGGCCGGCGCCGGCATCTCGGCCACGTCGATGAGCCGGACCCGGCCCTCGGCCTCATCTGCGAGTAACGTCGCGGCATGCGGCGGCATCGGTCGAGGCTCCGCCGGCTTCGACCGGACGAACCGGCCCTTGCCCTGCTGAGCCTCGATCCACCCGTCCTGACGCAGGATCTCCAACGCCCGCACGACCGTCGGCCGGGAAGCGTCGAACTCGCCCATCAGCGTCGTCTCACTCGGCAGCATCGCGCCCGACGCGTACGTCCCGTCCTCGATCCGGGCCTGCAACGTATTCACGATCACGACGTACTTGGGCGGCGCATACTCGATCGGCATCTACCGACCACCGTTCACGAAGACGACAACATAGCTTGTCGAGAGCTTATCCGGGCACACGGCACCTGTCGATTCGGCCGTCCGGCCGAGACACGTCCCACGCCGCCCTACTCCCGACCTGCGTCACGCCGCCGGATCGACTCCGCGTGCCGCCGCCAGACGATCTCCATCGCCGCGTCGTACCCGTACTGCTGGTACTCGCCTTCATCGGGTTCGTTCGACTCGACCTCGTCGACGTAGTCCCCGGCGAACTCCACGAGCGCGGCCGGGCGATCCCCGGCGTACCTTGCCCGATCCCGCGGACCGAGCGCCAGCCATTGCCGGGCCACCTCGCGGACCAGCGCCCGCCGGTCCTGCGCATCGTCGAGCCGGCTGCCCCGCCGCAGCACCTCCCGGCCGCCGTTCATCTCGGCGCACCGCCCGAGCAGCGGCAGCAGCGCAAGCGCCACCTCCAGCTGCAGCTCCGCGTCAGCTTCTTGTACTTGCGTTGCCATGGTCGCGACCTCCAGCGAAACCGGACCCGCACCGCTCCAGTGCGGGATGGGACGATAGGTCGCGGTCCCTTGGTGCTACCGACATCAAGGGGCCGCCCTTGTTCACGATTCGTGGACGCTTGTCGGCGCTTGGCCGCCTTCGACGGCAGTACCGTTGCAATCCGCGCAGGCGCGAACGGCAAGAACCGCGCCAGTCTCGCCGACGTTCAGCCGCTCCCGGCGGCTGGTCACCTTCCAGCCGCGCCCCTCGCATGACGTGCACGGAGAAGACTGGCCGCGATCCATCACCGGCCACCACCAACACAAGCCGCCCGAATCATGGAACGAGCATCTACCCAGATCATGCATTGACCCCGGAAAATTGTTCCGGGGTCTACACGAGGGGTGGTGCGACGCTTACGTCATGCGTGGGATGACGAACACCTTGACCATCGGCGAGCGCGTGGCGTGGTACCGCCGCCGGCGCGGCATGTCGCAGGAAGTACTGGCCGGCCTGGTCGGCCGCACGGTCGACTGGCTGAGCAAGGTCGAGAACAACCGCATTGACCTCGACCGCCTCTCCGTCATCAAGTCCCTCGCCGATGCGCTGGACGTCGCCCTCGCCGACCTGGTCGCCGAGCCCTCGCTGATGGAGTGGACCGCCGACAGCGGCACCCGCACCGTGCCCGCCCTGCGCGCCGCCCTGATGAACTACCGCAACGTCACCCCGTTCGGCGCCTCCGCGAGCGCCGTCGAGGCGCCGTCGGTCGCGGCGATCAAGCAGGAGCTGGCGACGCTGTGGGACGCCTACCAGGCGGCCCGGTTCGCGTACGTCACGAGCCGGCTGCCCAGCCTGATCGCGCATGCCGAGGCCGCCGCCAACAGCTACAGCGGCCACGACCTCAACGAGGCCCGGCGGGTGCTCAGCCTCGCGTACCAGCTCGCGACGGTGCAGCTGACGAAGATCGGCGAAGCGGACCTCGCGTGGATCGCAGCCGACCGCGGACTCGGCGCCGCCCGGGCCGCCGGCGACACCGTGCTCACCTGCGCGCTCCTCCGATCCGTCACGCACGCGCTCCAGGCGACCGGGCGCTTCAAGGAGGCCGTGCAGCTCACCAACGACGCCGCCAACTATCTGGAGCCGCAGTTCAGCGGTCCGTCGCCGGAGATGCTCTCGGTGTACGGCACGCTGTTCTTGGCCGGGTCGATGGCCGCCGCCCGCGCCAACGACGCGATCACGACCCGGACTTTCCTTCAGGCGGCCGATGAGGCCGCGACCCGGCTCGGCAGGGACGCCAACCACCTGTGGACCGCGTTCGGCCCGACCAACGTCGCCATCCACCGCGTCGCCACCGCGGCCGAGCTTGGCGACGTGCAAGTCGCCATCGACCTCGGGCCGCAAATCGACACCACCGGCATGCCCATGGAGCGCCGGGTCCGGCACTCGCTGGAGGTCGCCCGCGCCTACAGCGCCTGGAACCGCATCGACGACGCGCTGAACGTACTGCTCGAAGCGGAGCGGATGGCCCCCGAACAGGTCCAGTACCACCGGATGAGCCGCCAGCTCGTCCTGAGCTGGATCCGACAGCAGCGCAACAAGCCCTCGACGGTACTCGTCGACCTGGCCCGCCGACTCGACGTCATGGAGTAGAGAGCGACGCCGTTCCCCACCGCTTAGGGTGTGGGCGTGACGCATGCCGAGCCGAACACCACAGCGACCACGATCTCTGAAGAACACCGCGCGGACGTCGAGACGCTGTGGGACTACCACAATATGCACCACGAGCTACGTCCCTGCGACGTCGGTATCGGCCTCGGCAGTCACGACCTGGGCGTCGCCATCGTCGCCACGGACCTCTACCACCGCGGCCTCTACCCGCTACTCGTCTTCACCGGCGCCAACGCCCCGACCACGATCGAGCCCTTCCCGCGCGGCGAAGCCGTCCACTACGCCGAACACGCCATCGAGCACGGCGTCCCAGCCGACGCGGTTCTCGTCGAGCCGGCGGCGACGAACACGCAGCAGAACTTCGAACTGACCCGCCAACTCCTCGACGCCCGAGGCGTTGCCGTCCGATCAGCGATCGTCATGTCCCGCCCTTACCAGCAACGCCGCGCCTATGCGACCGCCAAGAAGCTCTGGCCCGAACTGGACGTCATCTGCGCCTCCAACCCGCTGGAATTGGGCGACTACGTCCGCAGCATCGGCGACGTCGACAAGGTCATCAACATGCTGGTCGGCGACACGCAGCGAGTGGAAGTCTATGCCGACCGCGGGTTTGCAATCCCCCAAAATATTCCAGAGTCGGTGCAGCAGTCGTACCTCCGACTTCGGAAAGCCGGATATACGCTTCGTCTACTTAAGTAGAAGGCCGCAGGTGAGCATCCGTCGGATCGATGAATGGCCTACGCTAGGCCGAAATATGCGTTGATTGCCTGCGCTGCCACACCGGACGCCAAACCCGTACCGATTTGGCCAGCGGCTGATGCTGCCTTTAACGACCAGCGTGACCACCATCGACTAACCTCAGGTCCCGGCTCTGCCGGCGTGACTCCGCCGTTTTCATCTCGATCTACACGTAGCGCTGTGGACAACTCGGCAAGTTCGGTGTCTGTGGCTCCAGCGGCTCGCATGGACTTGAGCAAAGTGCTTTCGTCGCCGCGGACCGACACGTCGGCGGTCTGATGCACGTTCGTACTACCAATTGCCACATTCGAACTCGTTCCGAACATTTGGGTGTGGAAGATGTTCGTAACCTGTCCGGACGACACGACTTTATCTCCCTCTTCGCCGACTGACGGTGCAACAACTTCAAACGTCAAGGCTAGATCCAAGATTCGTGATCTAATGGCGTCTAGAATTCCAGCAAGCATGGAAGGGCTTACTGCTTTGTATGCAGCGTTCAGAACAAGTGTCGGATTAATTCTGACGCTGCCTTTCGACGAGAGGTGCTGCGCCATAGCGATAGCGTCAGCCGGCCATGCTATACGGAGATTACCGCCGTTCGCCGCAAGACCTTCCAGCTCAGCGACCGGCTCTCGAAACGTATGACGAAAGAGCGAGTCGTGGTATTTTTCCGGGAACGGTATGGATGGAATTGGAGCGTTCTCGAACCCTGTGCCGAACGGCCCCGACAATGAGCCTAGGACCTGCAAATCAAACGGTCCCCTATACGGGGGCACGGCGGTGCCAACGGGATAGCCAGACAGTTCATGGTCAACCCATTCACCCAGAGCGCCAGCCTTGGTCCGAGCCGCAATGACCTTGAGCTTACGAAGCATCCCAGCAACTGACGCGTCAGCACGAGTCGCTTCCTCGACAAGTTGCTCCACGATGCCCACAGCCATACCTCTCGGACTATGAAAACGGGGCCTACCGGTAGTATACGGGTCCTCGGCAACAGTCTTGCTGTGGCAAACCTGCGGCTAGGGCTCGTATCGAAGCGTCGCCGTGTTCTGGTGATCTCCAAGCTCGTCGCTCCATGAAACCGTGCAGATAACGCGCGAGGCGATACCCGAAACACTGATGACGCGAAACCTTGCTTCACTGTGGGCGGGCAACTCGACAACGTCGGGATCGTCAGGGCGTCCGCTCCGCAGGACGGACCATGTGCCGAACGGACCAGAACCAAGAGTCATGCTGAACCGCACGTTTCTCGCCGTGGCGGTACCATGATTTCGAAGGACTACGTACAGATTAGGCGTGCCGTCCTCGACCGTTACATCAGTCTGGGGCCAGACATCCGCGGCAGCCCTTGTAAAGGTGACTGTTTCAGGCGCCAAGCCAACGATGTCACGTATTGCGGCAGCTATGGCGTCGTCGTCGGCAGGCGAGACCCATTGCACCCAGGTTACGCCGGATGAACGGACATCGCGATACGCCCCTTCGGTCAATCCTTGGTTCGAAATTACAAGAACCGAACTCGGCTGTGCATTGCGTGACCTAAAACGCGACAGCAGCAGTCGTGTTTGAATTGAAGTGATGACGTCGTCCGCAAACCTGACGTCAACGAAAACCTCTTCACCGCCGCCTGAAAGCCGAAAGTCGAAACCAATGTCCCTGGGTGACGTGTCGGCAGTCACGGAGACCTTTGTCTCGCGAAGTCGTTCCACCGCTCGCTCCAGAGCTATTCCGGCTGATTCTGCATACAGCCGAGGACCCGAAAGTGAAGGGATTCTCAGCTTCGCGAGCTGCATATCGATAAATGCTATCGCCTTGGCCGGATCCTCGCTTCCATTGGTGCTATCGCCATGGACGAAACGGTTGCGGAGTGCTAGAGCGCGGTCATACTCCTGCACGTCGGCGGCACTCCAGAGCCCAGCCTCCTGCAGGACGGCCCGTAGCTTGATCGGCGACTTGATGGCTCCGTAGCCCGCTTCGAAAAGTGCGGCCTGAGCAACCGACTCCAATACATCGATCTTGTTTACAAGGGCAATCACCGACCCATGCCTTAGTTCCCGACGACGCCGAGCACCACGTGTGACAATCATCCAAAGGATAATTGTAGTGCTTAGAGCGGTACTTGCTCCGCTCAACGTCGCGACAAGTGCGCCAACCGCGTCAGTTGTGAGGTGAACATGGCGAAGGACTAGCGCCAACATCGCCATGCTGATAAAGAAAACGTTGAGCTGGAACGCCACGCGTACCAGGCGATACTTTCCGAAGAGGCGGCGGTTCCTATAACTAATCCCGCTTAGGGCCGATTCCACTTCGACTCGCGAGATCACTCGGGAGGCTTGGGTCCCCTGGCTAAGGTCGGAAATAATTCGCGACCTCAGACTTGCCAAGGCGGTATCGAGAACCTCGGCCGCCGCTTCGGTGACCTGCGTGCTGTTCTGGCGGTCGTGTTGAATGCTCAATGCAACCGCCTCCACACATCGAAGAAGATGCAGACCACCGCAACGGAGGCAATGCCGGAAAAAACTAGCACCTGAGGTACGCTGTGAAGAAAGCTGCCCATAATTCCGGCGGCGCCAGAGAAGATCGGAATTGCGCTCAAGACTATTTTGTCGATCGTCGTGAGTCGGCGAGGTTCGATTGGTGGCGGATGTTCCAGTACTTCCGAAGCGCGAATTACCGAAGTTGCGGTGATTTCGGGAATGGTCGCGCCGACCGCGCGGCTGGTGATCTCTTGACGTCCACTCTCATGTGCCAGCTGATCCGCGTACGCCTGCACTGATCGGCCGAACGCCTCCCACGCCACCTTCGAGGCGCCTTCCAAAACTACCGTCACTTCGAGAATCTGCTGTGAGGTAGCGGAACTGCTTCGCATCTCGGTTCGTAACAGCGCGGTCGTCTCGTCGGTACTCCCCTGGCCGTGCTGTGAGCGGCCCGATATGCGGCCATTGCCACGCCTAGGCCGCATCCTTGCCGCCTCGTCGGGCACCGCGCCTCCTCGCAGTATGACCTTGCCATTTGGTCGTCGGACGACGCTACATCACATGCAAACCGGCGTCTATCAGGCGCTCATTGCAGAATTTGCCCGTACTAAAATCAAGGCGCCTTCGGCGCAGCCCGCACGCGGCGATGGCCAGCTCGGCGCGTGGCGGCGCCCGGCGCTGCGCGCCGGGCGCCGTAACCACGCCGGCCGGAACGCCGCGCACGGGCCGCGCGGCATGCTCTTGAAAGCCTCGGTCAGCTCCAGGCTGTCGACGGTTCCGCTGACTCTGGACCCCGGTCCGTCGGGCGCGATGCCGTAGCTCCCGCGGACACCGGTCGCTACGCTCCCTGCCACGCCCGTGGACAGTCGCGCTCTTTGCCTCCGGCGGGGCTTCCAGCCGGGGGCCTCTGGGTTCCGGTGGGGGCGCCCCTCCGCACACCCGCCGTCCAGGCAAAGCCAACGCGCCGACGGCGGGGGCCGCCAAGCGTGGTCACGCCGCTCGCGGTCCGTACTCACCGGGGCAGCCCCCACCGCCGGCCCGTTCCCAAGAGGGTGGACGACGGGTATACGGAGGGGCTTGGGGGTCTCGCCGCCAGATGCAGAAGGTCGAGGAGTAGCCAGTGGCCGGCTCCTCGACCTTCCGAATCAGGCGGCTACCTCAGCGCCGGTCGCGCGGTGGGTTCGGGTCGTGTCCGGGGGCCACGGTGTCTTTGTCCCGGATGCGACCGTCACGACCGTGGATGACGATCTCCCCGCCGCCGTGGCTGCTGAGATCAACCCGGGCAGCGTCGATGGCCGCCTTCTGCGTCGTCTCGGTGGCCACGGGTCGAGTCCTGCCGGGCTTGCTCACGTCCCAGTCGCCGTCTGGCCTTTGCGTCACATGGCGTTCGTTGGCCACGTGATCTCCTCTCATCGGAGCGCGGCATCCCGGCCCCGACGGAGGACACCTTTCCGAGGGTTCGAAAAGGTGTAGGCTGCCTCTCCGCGGTACCAACGCTGAGAGACCCCGGCCGGGATGTTGACCCCAAGTCACATCGGGCCGGGGTCTTTCCACGTTGAGATCCAACACAATCACATTCAGTCACGAATTGCAACTATGTAGTTTGTCCACAGGTTGTGCACAGATAGCATCTCGAACCCCACAGTTTGTGGTTTTCGTACACAGGTTCGTCCACAGGGTTATCCCCAGGGCTTACTGAGCGCAACAGAACGTGATAGCCGCTCACGTATGGCCTCATGGAGGCGTTGTGTCGACCAGGCCCTCGGGATGGCCGGCGGTAGTGAGGTTGTCCGGGAGGATTCGCGACCAAGATCGTCGGGACCAAATCCGGACCAAATGAGGTTGAGAAGCGCTGTCAAATGTCCGCAGGCGTTGGCAACGTCCACCCAGCTCAGAGCCATGATCTGCCCGGTATGGATGGCCTTCAAAGGCGCTGGACCGTTAGGGGTTCGAGTCCCCTCGCTTCCACTAGAGCAGGTGTCTCACCTGCTGTTTTCGCCTAGCCAAGATCGCCCGGTAAGTGCCGGGTGAGGCTCAGTTCTGATCTTGGCCTCGCCGAGCGGCGAGCAGCGCTCGGCTGATCACGCCGCGAGGCTTGCTTCGGCCACCAACCGACGTCGGTCTTCAGCGCAGGCTGAGTGACTTGTGTCGCAGCGCACGCTGGACGTCCTGCGGCTCCGTTCGCGACCGCCGTCGAACGCCGGCCCCGCGACGGCGTACAGGAGCACGGGCGGACTGCGGTCAGCGTCGCCGAATCCGCGAGAGCAGCGACCTGATCCGGATCTGCCGGAAGGCCGAGAGTACGCCGGCGCGGCGCGCTGCCCACAGTGCGCAGCCTGCGCAGATGTACACCCCTGGGGTGGCACCGAGCTCGGCCACCCGCGCGCCGGGAAACTGCCGGCCGCAGCAACCGCAGCGCTTGAGATCGGGCTCCGTCATGTGATCATCTCTTGGCGAGCTCGGCGGCCAGGTCGGCCACCTCGGGCACGCCGGCCAGGCCGGTCGGCGTGTGGTAGACCCGGCACGCCAGGGTTCCCGTGGAGGGGACGCCGCCGAACAGGTCGACGCCGTCGACGGTGAAGGACGGGGAGCCGGCGAAGCCGACCGCGCTCGCCTCCGCCTCCGTCTCCACCGGCATCAACCGCACCTCGGCGTCGGTGTGCCCGGTCCCGTCCAACGCCTGGCGCAACCGGTCGTGGGCAAGGCGCCAGTTCGGGCAGTCCGCGAAGTACCACAGGGTCACCCGCATGCCCTTGATACTCCTCTCAACACCGCCCACCCGGTAGCCGTCGGGCACGTGCAGAGCACTGCGCCAGGGATGCACCTGAGCACAGGTGCGCGATGTGCCCGGTTGCGCGTTAGCGTTGCAGGCGTGGACATGCCGGACAAGCTCGCCGCCATCGTCGAGGAGTTTGCCTCCGCGCCGCGGGACGTGGTGCTGGAGATGCTGCTCGAGTTCTCCGATGCCGTCCGGCCGTTGCCGCCCGAGCTCGACGGGCACGCCGGGATGGAGCAGGTGCCCGAGTGCCAGACGCCGTTCTTCCTCAAGGCCGAGGTCACCCCGCAGCGGACGGTGCAGTTGCACTTCGACTGCCCGCCCGAGGCGCCGACCACCCGCGCCTTCGCCGGGATTCTCAGCGAAGGGCTCGACGGGGCGACCGTGGACGAGGTGCTGGCGGTGCCCGCCGACCTCTACCAGCGGATGGGGCTCGCGGCCGCGATCAGTCCGCTGCGGGTGCGGGGTGGCACCGCCATCCTGGCGCGCATGAAGCGCCAGGTGACGGAGAGTCAAACACCGGAAGGTCAGCCGTCAGAGGGCTAGGTCCTCGACGACCGACGCGCCCGGCAGCTGCGCCAGCAGGGCGCCCGGCAGCACGATCTTCGAGCGGCGCAGGCCGCTGCCGACCACCGCCTCCGGCACGTCCACGACCCGGGAGTCGATCCACACCGGCCAGCTGGAGGGCAGGCCGATCGGCGTGATCCCGCCGTACTCCATGTGCGTCAGGCTCACCGCGGACTCCATCGGCGCGAAGCTCGCCTTGCGCACGTCGAGCCGCTTGCGGGCCACGCCGTTCACGTCGGCGCGCGTGGTGGCCAGGATGACGCAGGCGGCGTACCGCAGCTCGCCGTCCCGCTTTCCCGCGATGACCACGCAGTTCGCCGAGGCGGACAGCTCGACGTCGTAGGCGGCGCAGAACGCGGCGGTGTCGGCCAGGTCCGGGTCGATGGGCGCCGCGAGCACCTCGGCGGCGGGTGGCCAGGACTGCAGGGCGGCCAGCACGGGTGGGGCGAGGAGGGGCGGCGCGGAGAGTGCGGCGACGGTTTCGAGTTTGCTCATGCCGCAGTTTCTATCGCCCGTCGTCCAGGGCGAGCGCCTTCATGAAGATGTCACCGATCTTCGAGGGGTCGGTCGCGACGAAGACGGCGCCGCCGGTGGCGTCGACGATCTTCTGCATCTCCGCCTGGTTCACCTCGGTGCCGATGCCGATGACGATGATCTGCACCGGCTGCTCCGGGTTCTCGGCCTTCTGGAGCGCGCCGACGAGCGCGTCGAGCGTGAGGCCGCTCGGGTTGTTGTTCCGGCCGCCGGTGATTACGACGACCGAGTTGCCGCGGCCGGCGTCCCAGCCCTGCTGGACGGTCTTGTAGGCGGCGAAAATCGTGTCGTACAGCCCGCTGCTGCCCTTGGTGTCGGTCTTGAGGCCGCCGATCGCGCCGCGCAGCTGGTCGCGCTGCGCGGTGAGCGGGCCGATCGGCACCAGCTCGTGGTGGCCGGTCGAGAACGACCACAGGCCGACCGCCCACGAGTCGGGGAAGAGGTCCAGGCCGCCCTGGGCGGCCTGGAGCGCTACCTGTTGCCTGGTCACGCCGGCGCCCGGCACCTGCGCCCTCATCACCGGCGACACGTCGAGCACGGCGAGCATGCGCGACGGCTGGGTGATCTCCACCCACATCTGCAGGGCCTTCGAGATCACCGCGGCGTCGGGCACCGGCGTCACGCCGCCGCTGCTGGCCGCGCTGGGCCCGAGGGTCATGCCGGCGCCGACGCTGCCGTCGTTGGCTCGCAGGTGGTGGCCGGCGAGCAGGTTGCGGAAGTCGGTGCCGATGAGGACCGACCGGAACTGCTCGGCCGCGGCCGCCCGGCTCGGCGACAGGCGGGGCATCGCCGCGAACGGGAAGTCGAGCGCGATGGGGGCCGGGTCGGGGTACACCGCGATGAGCGGGACCGCCGGGCCGGCTGCGTTGTAGGCGTGCAGCGCCTGCTCCGACAGCGGCGCCAGGGTCACCGCGGTCGACAGCGTGCGCGGGTCGGCGTCGCGCGGGAAGCGCGCCAGGAGGCCGGAGGGCTGCTCGGACTTGCCGGTGGTGAGCGCCTTGACGGCGCCGACGGTGAGGGCGTCGCCCTCGGCGCCGAACTGGTCACGCACCGAGGCCATCGCGACCATCGTGGACACGCCGACCGAGTCGCGGTTCGGGTCGACGATGCCCGGGTTGATGCGGGTGTCGCCGACGATCTGTTCGAGGATCTGCTTCCAGGTGAGCTTGTTCTCCAGCCAGCCGAGCGACTTGGCGGTCGGCTCGGGCACGGCGAGGACGATGGGGCTGCGGGCGAGCGACGGGGCGGCCTGCGGTACAAGATCCTCGCGAACGGCCCGCATGCGCTGGAGCCACAGGGAGGAGTCCGGGATCCAGATCTGCGGCACCTGGGTCTTGCCGTCGGCCTGGCCGACGCCCGGGAGCTTGGCGCCGTTCTCGCCGGCGATCGCGGCGGCGACCTCCGCCGCGGCGACCGGTGTCACTTCGACCGTCACGCACTCGTTGCCGACCCGCGGCTCCGTCTTCAGCCAGCGGGTTGCGGCGTCTTTGATGGCCGGTGCGATCTCCGGGCTCGCCGCGACCGACAGTCGCACCGTCCCCGAGCATCCCGCCGTCGACATCGCCCGGAATCCGCCGTAGACGGCGCCGATCGCGACGAGGGGAAGGATCATGCCGGCTGCGAGGGCCACGAACCCGTTGCTTCTCAGGTCCGTAGCCCGGTGCCGTCCTCTCACGGGTACCAATATTCCCTAGATAAGCCAGTCGTGGGTCCCGCGTTCGGGTATTCGTCCACGGGATTCCCGCGGTGCGAGTACACTCCGCATTTCCTTGATCACAGTAGGTCGGAAACCTTGTGGGTTTCCTTTCGGGAACCTTTGGTGACCGGGGGACACCTGAGGCGCCCAGCCTACAGTCGGCGGCATGCCGTCACTCACTCCCGCGGTGGTCCCGCCTGGCACGCTGTCGTGGTCGGCCCAGCCGTCGATCCCGGCGGACGGCCTCCTCCTGCGCCCGTGGCGCCCGGCCGACCGCCCGGCGGTGCTGGCCGGGTACGCCGATCCGGCCGTCCAGCAGTGGCACTGCCGATCGATGACCGACGAGGAGGCCGCCGACTGGCTGGCGTCCTGGCCCGCCCGCTGGCGGGAGGAGTCGGGGGCCGGCTGGGCCATCGTCCACGAGGACGCGGTCGTGGGCCAGATCAGCCTCCGGCGGATCGACCTGCACGAGGGCCTGACGGAGGTGTCGTACTGGGTGTTGCCGCACCACCGCGGGTCGGGCCTGGCCCCGCGCGCGTTGTCGGCCCTGGCCGCGTGGTGCTTCGAGGCGGTCGGCCTGCACCGGATCGTGCTCTGCCACTCCGTGCGCAACGAGCCGTCCTGCCGGGTGGCGGCCCGGGCCGGGTTCGCGCTGGAGGGCGTCAAGCGCGCCGAGGCGCGCCACCCGGACGGCTGGCACGACATGCACCTACACGCCCGGCTGGCGTCGGACTGACTACCAGGGGATCTCTCCGTCGTCGTCGAAGAAGCCGCCGGTCGGGCCGTCGTCGGGCAGGGTGGCCAGCCGGATGGCGATCTGGGCGCCCTGCTCCGGGGTACGGAATCCGCGGAACGCGTTCAGGTCGGTCGCCGTGTAGCCGGGGCAGCCGGCATTGATGAGGATGTTCGTCCCGTGCAGCTCCTTCGCGTACTGCACCGTGACGGCATTGAGGAAGGTCTTCGACGGGGCATAGGCGGCCGAGATCGGGCCGGTGTCGTCGCCGCCCGCGGCCTGCCGGGTCAGCGACCCCACGGTGCTGGACATGTTCACGATCCGCGGCCGCGGCGACCGGCGCAGCAGCGGCAGCATCGCGTTGGTGACGCGGATGACGCCGATGACGTTGGTCTCGACGACCGTCCGCATGGTCGCGGGATCGACCGTGGTCGGCGTCTGCGGCATCCCGCCGGTGATGGCGGCGTTGTTGACGAGCACGTCGAGCCGGTCGAGCTGCCGCGCCGCCGCGGCCGCGCTCTCGTCGTCGGTCACGTCGAGCGGCACCCCGAACGCGTCGACGCCGGCCGCGCGCAGCTTCTCCACGGCCGCCTCGCGCCGCGCCTCGTCCCGGGCGCCGACGCCGACCCTCCAGCCGAGGGCGCCGAGCCCGGCCGCGATCTCGTACCCGATGCCCTTGTTCGCGCCGGTGACCAGCGCAATCGTCGGTTCACTCATGCGCTCGATGCTGTCGCCGATCGTCGGTCGACTCCAACACCGGTTGGGTCGGCAGCGATACCTTGCGGGTATCGTTGGGTGTTGTGGAGACGCGCGAGCTGCGGTACTTCGTGGCCGTCGCCGAGGAACTGCACTTCGGCCGGGCCGCCGCGCGGCTGGGCATCGCGCAGCCGCCGCTGTCGCGGGCGATCAGCCAGTTGGAGCGGCGGCTCGGGGTGCCGCTGCTGGAACGCAACAGTCGCGCCGTGACCCTGACCGAGGCCGGCGCCGTCCTGCTCCGCGAGGCCCGCGCGGCCCTGGACGCGGTCGAGGCCGCCGACCGCCGCACCCGCCGCGCCGCCACCGGCCGGGGTGACCTGGTGCTGGTCACCAAGGCGGGCGCCTCCAGCGAGCTGCTGGCGAAGCTGCTCGCCGCCTACGCCGCCGAGCCCGACGCGGCCCCCGTCGACGTCCTGCTCTGCGGCGTCGGCGAACAGGAGCGCCTGCTGCGCACCGGCCGCGCGGACGTGGCCCTGCTCCACCGCCCGTTCGACTCGCCGGCCGGCTTCGACACGGAGGAGCTGACGACGGAGGCCCAGGTCGCGCTGCTGCCGGCCGGCCACCCGCTGAGCACCCGCCCGTCCCTGCGCCTGTCCGACCTGGCCGACCTGCCCGGCCTGCCGCTGCCCACCTGGCCCAAGCCGGACGGCACCTACCCGGCCGCCCCGGGCCCGCAGATCCGCGACCACACCCAGCTGCTGCAGCTGGTCGCCCTGGGTCGCTGCGCGGCGGTGCTGCCCGAGTCGTGCCGGTCCCTCGTGAGTCCGGATGTGGCGGTGGTACCACTGGTGGACGCACCCCTGGTGACGACGCTGATCGCCTGGCCACCGCACAGCCGGTCCCGCGCTTTGGCCGCGCTGATCCGCACCGCGACCCGCCTCTGACGCCGGGTCAGGGTTACGTGGTAGCGAAACTGGTGCCAGGAGCCCCGTTTTCCTACCACGTAACGCGGCGCGCCAACACCGAGCGGCCAGCGGGCACCAGCCGCACCGGCCCACGCGACACGTTGGTCGATCCACCCGCAGAACGCGAGATCAACTTGACGGTAGATCGACCAACGTCTCTTCGGGAGCCGACTCGTCCAACCCCGCGGCCAGCAGCTGGCCCCGCCAAGCTGCGGAACCAGCGACGGCCGGACCTGGACCCCACGAGCGCGCCCGCGGCGTCAGTTGTTCGGGGAGGCCTTGCTGATGCCGCCCAGTACCGACTCCGGGTCGATCTCCTCGGCCAGGTCGCCGATCGAGACGATGCCCACCAGGCCCTGGTGATCGTCGCAGACCAGGACGCGGCGGACCGCCTGGTCGCGCATCAGCAGGGCCGCCGAGTGGATCGAGTCGTCCGGGCGGACCGTCACCAGGTCCTTCGACACGATCTCGCCGATCGTCGTGGCCGCCGGGTCGCAGCGCTCGGCCACCGCGCGGACCACGATGTCGCGGTCCGTGACCACGCCCGTGAGCTCTGGGCCGTCGGCCACCACCACGTCGCCGATGTCCTGCTCACGCATGGTGCGCGCGGCCTCTGCCAGCGTCGTCTCACTCGGTAGGTAGACCACGTTGGTGGTCATCACATCCCGGACCGTCTGCACTGTCATGGTTTGCACCTCCGCAGGGTGGATGCAGATGTGGTACCCAGGGTGAAAGTTCGCTAACGATCATGGGAGGCGAGTGGCGGGTGTGGTCTGCGGCAAAGTCGCTTCCACCGGTACGGGTGCCCTGACAGGATGCGAATCGGGGACGAACACACGGGGAGGTACGGGCGCGGTGGCCGAGTGGAAGAGCTTCGTCGCGGTCGGTGACAGTTTCACGGAAGGGCTCGACGATCCGACGCCCGACGGCCAGGGGTACCGGGGGTGGGCCGACCTGGTCGCTGGAGTGCTGGCGCAGGGGGCGGAGGAGTTCAGGTACGCAAACCTGGCCGTGCGCGGCCGGCTCTTCGACAACATCGTCGCCGAGCAGGTGCCGTTGGCCGTCGCCATGAAGCCCGACCTCGTCAGCTTCGCCGGGGGCGGCAACGACGCGCTGCGGCGGACGTTCGAGGTCGACGTGCTCGTCGGGCGCTTCGACCGGACGATCGAGAAGCTCCGCGGTACCGGCGCGGACGTCGTGCTCTTCAGGTGGGCCGACCTGACCGGCCGGATGCCCGGCGGCAAGATGCTCCGGCCGCGCGTCGACGCGCTGAACACGGCCATCGAGGAGGTCGGCGCCAAGCACGGGGCGCACGTGGTGAGCCTCTGGGACGACCCCGAGTTCCTCAACCCGCGGCTGTGGAGCATCGACCGGCTGCACCTGTCGCCGTCGGGGCACTGCCGGGTGGCCGCGCACGTGCTGACCGAGCTGGGCGTCAAGTGCGACCCGGAGTGGCTCGCGGCGCCGGCGCCCCCGGAGGAGCTGTCCTGGATGTCGCGGAAGGCCGCCGACGCCAAGTGGGCGACCCAGCACCTCGCGCCGTGGGTGAAGCGCCGGCTGACCGGTCGTTCGTCGGGCGACATGGTGACCGCCAAGCGTCCGGAGTTGGCGCCACTGCGGGAGCGCTAGGGTCGGAAACATGGCTGTTGCGAACGATCCGGCGCCCGAACTCGGCGCGTACGCGCACCCGGAGCGGCTGGTCACCACGGCGTGGCTGGCCGAGCACCTCGACGACCCCGGGCTGGTCGTGGTCGAGTCGGACGAAGACGTCCTCCTCTACGGCACGGGGCACATCCCCGGTGCCGTCAAGGTCGACTGGCACACCGAGCTCAACGACCAGACCACCCGCGACTACCTCGACGCCGAGGGCTTCGCCGCGCTCTGCCGCGCGAAGGGCATCGGCCCCGACGACACGATCGTGTTCTACGGCGACAACTTCAACTGGTGGGCCACCTACGCGCTCTGGGTGTTCGCCCTGTTCGGCCACCGCGACCTGCGCATCCTCGACGGCGGCCGGGCCAAGTGGATCGCCGAGGGACGGCCGCTGACCCGCGAGGTGCCCGAGCGGGCGCCGACCGACTACCCGGTGGTCGAGCGCGACGACTCGAAGATCCGCGCGTTCCGCGACCAGGTGCTGGAGCACATCAAGGCCGACCGGCCGCTGGTGGACGTGCGCTCGCCGGGGGAGTACTCGGGCGAGCTGCTGCACATGCCCGACTACCCGCAGGAGGGCGCGCTGCGCGGCGGCCACATCCCGGGCGCCGTGAGCAAGCCGTGGAAGCAGGCGGCCCGCGACGACGGGTCGTTCAAGCCGGCCGACGACCTGCGCAAGATCTACGCCGACGAGCTCGGTCTGGCCAAAGAGGACGACATCATCGCGTACTGCCGGATCGGCGAACGCTCGTCCCACACCTGGTTCGTGCTGACCCACCTGCTCGGCTACCCGCGCGTGCGCAACTACGACGGGTCGTGGACCGAGTGGGGCAACGCCGTCCGGGTGCCGGTGGTGAAGGGCAGCGACCCCCGGTAGGGGATCGCTGCCCCAAGGTCACTCGCCCTCGGGGGGCAGGGAGACCAGGTAGTCGACGACCTCGGAGTACCGCGCGCTCGCCATCGCGACGGTGAGGTCGGCGGCGCCGTAGTACATGCGCAGTTCGTCACGGGCCTCGTCGTGCACGAGGCCCGTGGGGAAGACGACGTTGGGCACGTCGCCGACCCGCTCGTAGTCCGCGTCCGGCCCGAGCACCCAGCTCGGGGTACGCCGGATGACCTTGGTCGGGTCGTCCAGGTCGAGCATCACGAGCCCGACCCGGTAGATCGAGGTGGCGACCATCGCCTTGACGCCGTGATAGACGGCGAGCCAGCCGTGCGGCGTCTCGATCGGGGGCGGGCCCATGCCGATCCGGGTCGCGTCCCACCACGGGCCGGAGCGCGCCTGCATCACCGGCTCGGGCGTCGTCCACGACCGCAGGTCCTGCGACTTCGACAGCCACACGTCGGCCCGCGCCGACAGCACCGACACCGGGCGGTGGAACAGCACGTACTGCCCGTCGATCTTGCGCGGCAGCAGCGAGGCGTTCTTGTCCTCGGGCGGCATCACGATGCCGAGCGGCTCGACCGACAGGAAGTCCTCGGTGCGGGCGAGCGCCACGCACGGGCCGCCCGGCCCGTACGAGGTGTAGGCGATGACGTATCCGCCCAGCTCCTCGACGTAGGTGATCCGCGGGTCCTCGACGCCCCAGCAGCTGTGGGCGTCGGTGGGGTCGTCGGCGATGAGCGGTTTGCCCTCGACCACCCAGTTGGTGCGCCCGTCCTTGCTCCGGGCGACGGTGAGGTGCGAGATGCCCCGGCGGTCCTCGATCCGGCAGAGCAGGACCGTGTCGCCGTTGTGCATGCACGCGCCCGGGTTGAACACGCTGTTGATCGGATAGGGCCAATCCCCCGCACGCAGCAGGGGATTGGAGGCTTCCCGGTGGAACAGCTCCGCGTCAAAGTGCATCGGAATGGCCCTCCGTGGTGCGCGAGCGGGGCGGTGTTGCCGTCGCGCTGAAGCCCGCCGACGCCCGGCCCACGACCCGTCCCTTGTTCCCGGCCTTGGTGGACATCGTGGTGACCGGGAGGGACGTCGGCACCGGCGCCGTTGCGACCACCGGGTGGGGCAGAGCGGCCAAACCGGCCCTGAGCAGGCTGAGCAGCGCTTGGTAATAGGCTAGCGTGCTCTCGGCCCCTTGGTTCCCATTTGGCTCAGTAGCAGACAAACCATCGTGGCAGGCGCCGGAGCTGTCGACGTAGAGCCGCGCGCCGGCCCGGTTGCGGCCGAGGAACCACGCGAAGCCCCAGCCGGCCAGCCGGGCGAGCGCCGGTTCGGCCGTGTGCTGCCAGGCGTCGACGAGCGCCTCGGTGATGGCGGCCGCGTCGATCGGCTGCTCGTCGCCGTCGTCCGTCAGCCACAGCGCGGGCGACTCACCCCGCCGGTGCCAGTGGTTGCCCACGCAGCGCAGGGTGCCGTCGGCCAGGCCGACGTGCTGCACGTACCACTCGAGCGCGGCGACCGCGCGGTCGGTCGCGGCGTCGTCCTCCAGCAGCGCCGCCCCGAGCAGCATCGCCTGGGCGAGGCGGGCGTTGTCGTAGGTGAGTTCGGGCTCGAACCAGCGCCAGGCCGGGTCGGCCGCCGACGTCTCGACGAGCGCCTCGTCGAGCCGGCGCAGCAGCGGCTCGGCCTGGTCGGAGCGGCCGGCCCGGGCCAGGCCGATCAGCGCGTAGGCGCCGGCCCGCAGGCCGAGGTCGGGCAGCGCGGCGGTGCGCGGGCCCAGGTCGTCGAGCAGCGCGGCCGCCGGCCGGCGGATGTCGTCGGGCACCGCCGGGGTGCCGACGAGCACGCCGAGCGCCCACACGGTGCGGCCGACGTGGTCACCCATGTGCGGCCAGTCCTGCCAGGTGCCGCCGTAGCTGAGCACGTTGTGCATGGCACCCGACGGGTCATACGCCGCGATCAGGAAGCGCATGGACTGCCGCAGCCAGCGGGTGGCCGCCGCGGTCTGTTTCGCGTCGGTACCGACGGCGAGCAGGTCGGCCGCCACGATGGCCAGCCGGGCCACGTCGTCGACGCAGTACCCCGACGCCGGATCCGGGTTCGGGCCACGGGAGAACTGGATGATGCCGATCTCATCCGTGATCTTGTCCAGGTGGGCGAGGTTGAGCGCGGGCGCGGCCGCGGTCGCGTGGCCGGGCCTGGCCGTCGCGGCCTGCGTCTGCTGCACGACCTCGGCGAACAGGTCCGCCTCGCGGGCGGCGACCGCCGGCCAGGGCAGCCAGGCGGCGCACGACTCGGCCACCGACTTGGCCGCCGCGAGCGCGCGGGTGTCGGTGAGCAGGTCGATGATCTCGGTGGCGAGCGCCGCGCCGTCGCCGATCGGGACCACCCGGCCGGCGCCGCCGGCGAGCATGTCCTCGGCGTAGCTGTACGAGGTGGACACGGCCGGCAGGCCCGCGCCGAGCGCGAACGTGAGCGCGCCCGAGCAGATCTGCTCCGGCTGGCGGTACGGCGTGACGAACAGCGTGCTCGCGTGCAGGATCGCCGAGAGCTCGTCGAGCTCCAGGAACGCGTCGACGAAGTGCACGTTGTCGCCGAGGCCGAGCCGTTTGGCCTGCTCCTGGAGGCCCTCCCGGTAGCGCTCGCCCTGCTCGCGCTTGATCTCCGGGTGGGTGCTTCCGGCCACGATGTACTGCGTGTCCGGGTGCTTGTTGACCACCTCGGCGAGCGCGTCGATCGCGATGTCGATGCCCTTGCCCGGGCCGAGCAGGCCGAACGTCGTGAGCGTCGGCTTGCCGGTGACCGCGCCGAGCAGGTCGCGCAGCTCCGGGCGCAGCGTGGCCGGGTCGGGGGCCTGGCGCATCGCGTCGGGCGCGCCGTGCGGCACGACCACGAGCTGGTGACCGGCGGCGACGCCGGTCCGGATCGCCACGCGGCGGGCGGTCTCGGTGAAGACCGTGACCCGGGCCGCGCGGGCGCACAGGGCCCGCAGCGTGGCCGCCTGACCCGGCGAGGGGTGCGGCAGCACGGTGTGCAGCGTCAGCAGGTACGGGATGCCGCACGCGTTCAGCGCGCGGGTGAGCTCCAGCAGGTGGGAGCCGTCCGGCCCGCCGAAGATCCCGTACTCGTGCTGGATCAGCACGACCTGCACGTCGGCCTCCCGCAACACGCGGGCGGCCGCCGAGTAGTCCTCGATGCGGTCCTGGTTGATGGTCACGACGACCTCGTCGCCGTATGTGTGCCCGTCCCGGTCGATGGCCACGACGACGGTCTCGAGATCGTCTGTGGCGACACCCAGTGCCTCGCGCAGATCCGCGGTGTAGGTCGCGAGTCCGCAGCGGCGCGGCAGGTAGGTCGACACGATACCGAGTCGATAGGAAGCGGCAGGGTGTGACATGAGCACATTGTTACCCCGCGCAACCTCAAAAAACCTTCATACGGCCGGATGAGGGTCCATGTTGGGCTGCTTTCACCGGGACAATCCGCCCAGCTTATCCGGTTTTCCGTGCAGGTCAGCGGCGTGTCACCCGGAATCACCCAAGGCGGTTGAACTGACACTTGTCAATTACCACGATTCCGACCGTCGATCGGCGAACCGTAACGTACTGTGACTACGGACTGTGGGTCCATTCCGGCAGCGGTTCGCGGGCGTCGATCCAATGCTCCGGGATACCGGCGACGCCGGTGTGCGCCGCGACCACCCCGCCGGCGATCGCGCACAGCGAGTCGACGTCGCCGCCGGCCCGCACGCAGGTCTCCACGGCCGCCGGGTAGTCATCGAAGCGGGTCGCCGCGACCCAGAGCGCGAACGGCACCGTGTCCTGGGCGAGGGCGTGCGAGCCGTTGCCCAGGTCGGAGGCCACCTCTTGAATGTCGGTCCCGGTGAGTCGGCGAGCCGCGCGACCGATCCCGTCGCGGACGTCCGACGGCGGCAGCTGGTTGAGCACCAGGCGCAGCAGGGTGCCGGGCTCGGCGTGCCGCGCCGCGTGCGCCGCGGCCAGCGCGACCGCGACCGCGCCGGCGACGCCCTCCGGGTGCCGGTGGGTCACCTCGGCCGACAGTGCCGCCTGCCGCGCGGCGAGGTCGGGGTCGTCGGCGAAGAACGCGCCGAGCGGGGCGACGCGCATCGCCGCGCCGTTGCCGCTGGACCCGCGGCCGCCGAACAGTGCGCCGGCCGCCTCCCGCCAGGGCACGCCGTCGCGGACGCTCGCCAGCAGCGAGATCGCGCCGCGGCCGTACCCCCGGTCGGCGCTCCACCGCTGGGCGAACGCCACCGCGAGCCGGTCCTGGTCGACCCGCCCGTCGCGGCGCAGCGCCGCGAACAGCGTGCAGGCCATCTCGGTGTCGTCGGTCCAGCGCCACGGACCGGGCGGCAGCCGCAGCTCGCCCTCCAGCGGTGGCCGCATCTCGAACGGCGCGCCGATCGCGTCGCCGACGGAGAGGCCGATCAGGCTGTCGAGTGCGGCGCTTTGATCCACCTGCCGAAAATAGTCGATGGCCGCCGGGAACGGGCCCGGCCGATCGGGGCTCTCCTGGGGTATGAAGCGTCGGGAGCTGCTGGGGCTGGGCGGCGTGGTGCTGCTGGCCTCTTGTTCGTCGTCCTCTTCTCCCCCACCAGTTCCGGGGGAGTTGATCGCGGTCTCGTTGCCCGAGGGGACGGTCGTCCTCGACTCGGGCACCGCGCGCAAGGTCGCCACCGGGGCACTGATGGCCGGGAACCGGCTGGTCGGCTTCGACCCGGACGGGCGGGTCGTGATCCGCAACGCCGCCGACGGGTCGGTCGTGGCCGCCGCGGCGGTGCGCGGCAACCTGCGGCTGGCGGCCGCGGCGCCGGACGCCGGGCTGCTCGCGCTGGTGGAAGGCGCCGCTGGTGGGCGCGCCCAGACGACGATCGTGGTGGCCGGGCCGACCGGGGAGCGGTATCGCCTGACGATGCCCGGGTTCGTGGAGCCGGAGGCGTTCTCATCCAGCGGTACCGAACTGTTCGTGCTCGACATGCTGCCGCCCGAGCATCCCGACCGGTACCGGGTGCGCGTCCTCGACCTCGTCGGTGGTCAGTTGCGGGCGCTGAACCTGCCGTCGCCGGACGCGGGCGTGAAGGTGCTGGTGCCGGCGGGCGCCGAGGAGGAGATGCGTGGCGAGGGGCGGCAGGCCGTGTTCGATCCGCGGCGGGAGCGGCTCTTCACGCTGTACAGCCACCAACCGGATCACCAGCACGTGCGTGACCTGCTGAATCCCGGCGCCCGGGACGGGAAGCCGGACGTGCACGCGTTCGTGCACACGCTCAGCGTCAAGGACGGGTGGGCGGTCTGCGTCGACCTGCCGGCCTCGTTCGGCACCGGAGCCGTCGCCGGGCTGACCATCGCGCAGTCGGCGGACGAGGTGTGGGTGGCGGATGCTGCCCAGGGGCGGATCGCGGTGATCCACGCCGACGCGCTCGTCGTGACGGAGGAGTTCTCGGTACCGCCGTCGGACGGCCCGGCCGCGATGGCCGCCGGCGGTGGGCGGCTCCATCTCGCGGCCGGACGGCAGGTCACCGTGCTGGACGCCGGTGGCAAGAGCGTCGTGGCATCGTTCCCGCTGCCCGCGGACGCGCGGGGGATCGCGACGTCGAGCGGCCACCTGTACGTGGGGCAGCCCGATGCCGTCCTGCGCCTCGATCCGCTGACCGGCGCGACCACGGGCCGCGTGGCGATCCCGGGGCTGCTGGGCCTCCACCGGGTGGTCACCTGAGGAAATTGTCGGTGGGGCGCGGTAGCGTGCCCGCGTGGATCGGACGTTCCAGGTCGACCTGCGTGGCGTGGTCGACCTTCTCAGCCATCACCTCTATGCGAGCCCACGCGTCTACGTGCGGGAGCTGCTGCAGAACGCGGTCGACGCGATCACCGCCCGCGGCGCCGGCGGCGGGCGGATCCGCATCGAGGCGCCCGACGTGACCGGCGACGGCACCCTGCGGGTGTCCGACAACGGCGTCGGGCTGTCCGAGGAGCAGGTGCACCAGTTCCTGGCCACGATCGGGCGCAGCTCGAAGCGCGACGACTTCGGCTTCGCCCGCCACGACTTCCTCGGCCAGTTCGGCATCGGCCTGCTCTCGTGCTTCCTCGTCGCCGACGAGATCCGGGTGCTCACCCGGGCGGAGGGCAGCCCGACGGTGCTCTGGCGCGGCTTCGCCGACGGTCGCTATAGCGTGAGTCCGGCCTCCGCCGAGCGCCCCGAGGTGGGCACGACCGTCACGCTGGTGCCGCGCCGCGACGCCGAGCAGTGGCTGGTCCGCCGCACCGTCGCCGAGCTGGCCACGCTCTACGGCTCGCTGCTGCCGGTGTCGGTCGAGGTCGCCGACGTGCCGGTGACGGGCGGCGGCCTGCCCTGGCAGGGGCCGCCGGACGGGCGCCGGGAGCGCCTCGCCGCCTACTGTCAGGAGGTCTTCGGCTTCCTGCCGTTCGACGTGGTCGACCTGTCGGTGCCGGCCGCCGGGCTCACCGGCGTCGCGTTCGTGCTGCCGACCCCGGCCAACCCGGCCGCGCGGGCCGGTCACCGGGTCTATCTCAAGCGGATGCTGCTCGCCGAGGGCGCGGAGGGCGTGCTGCCCGAGTGGGCGTTCTTCGCCCGGTGCGTCATCGACACCACCGAGCTGCGGCCGACCGCCAGCCGCGAGGCGCTCTACGAGGACCAGCTGCTCGAGGCGACCCGCGAGGCGCTCGGCGACCAGCTGCGCGGCTGGCTGGTGCGGCTGGCCGGGCGGGACTCCCGGCGGCTGCTGGAGTTCCTCGACATCCACCACCTCGGGGTCAAGGCGCTCGCCCTGCACGACGACGAGATGCTGCGGCTGGTCGACCGCTGGTGGCCGATGGAGACCAACCTCGGGCGCATAACGCTCGCCGACTTCCGGGCCCAGCACGGCCTGGTGCGCTACACGGTCCAGGTCGACGAGTTCCGGCAGATCGGCGCGGTGGCCGCGGCCCAGGGCATGCCGATCGTCAACGGGGGCTACACCTACGACACCCAGCTCATCGAGCGGCTGCCCGCGGTCGAGTCCGGGGTCCTCATCGAGCGGGTCGAGCCGGGCG
>NZ_BMPI01000033.1:26401-115331 GCF_014647515.1 Dactylosporangium sucinum
ACCTGAGCACCCACTTCGACGCGCTCGACCCAGGCGTCGAGCTGGCCCGCCGGCCGTTCCTGGCCCGGGCCCAGCGAGCCGTCGACCGGCTCGGCTGCGAGGTCGTCCTGCGCGCCTTCGACCCGGTGTCGATGCCGGCGATGTATCTGCAGAACCGCTCGGCCGCCTTCGCCGCCGAGCTACGGGCCACACGGGAGCGGGTGGACGAGGTCTGGGCCGACGTGCTCGACGCGCTCGCGCGCACCGACGAGCAGGATCGTCCCCAGCTCGTCCTCAACTACCGCAACCCCCTCGTGCGGCGGATCACCGAGCTGGCCGACGACGACCTGGTCCGGCTCTCCGTCGAGGGGCTCTACGGGCAGGCGCTGCTGCTCGGGCACCATCCATTGCGGCCGGCCGATGCCGCGCTGCTCAACAGCTCGTTTTTGGGACTGCTCAACAAGGCGGTGGCGGGTGAAGACTGAGGAAGAGCTCTGGGGTCTGCTGCGGGAGGCCTATCACATGCCCTACGGCAGCGGGCAGATCGCGCTCACCGAGCAGATCATGCAGCACGCCGACGCGGGTGGGTTCGACGAGCTGCGGCTGGCCGCGCGGCTGCACGCGACCACGGCCTACGTGCACGGCGGGGAGACGGCGAAGGCGTTCGTCACCTTCTCGTGGTGCCGCGCGGAGTATGACGCTCATCCCGAGCGCTTCGACAGCAGCGACGAGCACCTGCTGCTGTGGCAGTTCAAATACATGGTGTCCGGGCTGATGAAGTTCCCGACCGTGCCGCTGGCCCGCACCTTCGACGTGCTCGACGACATGGAGCGACGGTTCCGGCTCGGCGGCTACAGCCTCCACACCGTCTACTCCTACCGGCACAGCGTCGCCGAGCACCTGGGTGACCCGGCCGCCGACGAGTGGTTCGACCGGTGGAACGCCGCGCCCCGCGACCAGAACAGCGACTGCGTCGGCTGCGACCCGACGTCGAAGGTCTACCACCTGCTCAGCCGCGGCCGCGACGAGGAGGCGATCGAGCTCGCCCAGCCGGTGCTCGCCGGCCACCTCACCTGCGCCGAGCAGCCGCAGGGAATCCTCACCGGTCTCCTGCTGCCCTACCTGCGCACCGGCCGGCTGGAGGAGGCCGCCGACGCGCACCGCCGGGCCTACCGGGCCCACCGCGCCAACCTGGCCGACCTCCAGGACATCGCCGAGCACGTGGTGTTCTGCGCGCGCACCGGCAACGAGGTCCGCGGCCTGGAGATCGTCCAGCGCCACCTGCCGTGGCTGGAGAAGGTGCCGCACCCGCAGGCGGAGATGTGGTTCGCCGCCTCCGCGGCGCTGCTGCTGAGCCGGCTCGACGCGGGGGTCGCCGTCGGCGGCACCACCGCCGGGGCGCTGGCCGACCGGCTCGCCGCCCGGGCCCGGGAGCTGGCCGGCCGGTTCGACGAGCGCAACGGCACGCCGGCCGTCGGCCGCCGCATCGAGGCGGTGCTGACCGCCGAGCCGCTGGTGGAGCACCTGCCGCTGAGCGCGGTCGCCCGGCGCCAGGCCGACGCGACCACCCCCGGCGTGGCGGCGCCGCACCGCCGGGCGGCCGAGCCGCTGCCCGCCGACCCGGACGAGCTGCTCGACCGGGCGGTGGCCCTCTTCGAGGAGCACCGGATCTCGGAGGCGCGGGCCGCCTGGGAGCGGTTCGACGAGCTGCACCCGGAGCCGGCACCCGAGCTGGCGGCCCGCCGCCTCGACGGTGCCGGCCGGCTGGCCAACGCCGAGGACCGCGACGAGGAGGCCGCCCGGCTGTTCCGGGAGGCCGCCGTCGCCCACCGGGCACTGGGCCGCGAGCTCGACGCGCTGGTGGCCGAGGCCCGGGCCGCCGTGGCCGAGGGCCGGCTGGACGAGGTGGACGCCGTCACCGAGCGGATTCTCGCCGTCGGCGACGCCGACGCGCGGGCCGAGGCCCACGTCCGCCGGGAGTATCTGCTGCTCAACGCCGAGCGGCCCGACGAGGCACTGGCTGCCCTCGACGCGGCGCTCGCCGAGGAGCCGATCCGCCCGGCGCTGCGGGCCGACCTCACCGGCCGGCGGGCCCGCACGCTGCTGATGCTGGAGCGCCACGACGAGGCGGTCGCGGCGGCGGCCGACGCTCGCGAGCAGTTCGCGGCGCTCGGCGACCCGCCGCCGGTCGCGCTCGCCGCGCTGATCCACGGCCACGCCCTGGCCAACCTGGAGCGGTTCGACGAGGCCGCGGCCGCCTTCGACGCGGCCCTGGCGACCGCCGTCGAGCGCGAGCCGCGGCTGTCCGCCCTGGTCGGGCGGGGCCGGGCCCGGCTCGCCGACGGCCGGTTCGACGCGGCCGCCGACGACCTGGTCGAGGCGATCGCCGACCACGTCTCCCACGGTGAGGACCCGCCGGCCGCGGTCCTGCGCTTCAACCTCGCCCAGGCCTACCACGAGGCCGGTCAGCCGCTGGACGCCGCCGAGGCCGCGGAGAGCGCCCTCGAGGTGCTCGACCGGATCGAGGCGCAGGACCTGGCCGACAACGTGCGCTACCTGCTCTCGCGGATCTATCGTGAGCTGGGCCAGCCCGACCAGGCGCTGGCGCTGCTGGAGACGCTCGCCGACAACCTCGACGGCTTCGACAACCTGCCGTCGCGCGGGCGGATGCTGCAGGAGGCGGCGCAGCTGCTCTACGGCGTCGACCGCGATGCCCAGGCCGCCGAGCGGTTCGCGGCGGCGGCCGAGGCGTTCCGCGCGGCCGGCATCGTGACCGCCGAGCTGTTCAACCGGCGGCTGCGGGCGCTGGCCCTGCGCTGGGCGGGCGACGTGCCCGGCTCGCTGGCGGCGCTGGCCGAGGTCGACGCGCTGCTGGCCAAGGCGTCGGCCGATGCCGACGCCGAGGAGCCGTGGCTGGTCTGGGAGCGAGCGATGATCGACGCCGACGCCGCCCGCGTCCACATCGGCGCCGGGCAGGTCGACGAGGCCCTCGGCCGGGTGCGGGGCTCGGGCGACGCGTTCCGGAGCATCGGCGCGCTCGGGGAGGCGCTCGACGCCGACTTCCTGCACGCCGAGGTGCTCATGCGGGCCGGCGAGCCGGGCGCGGCCGAGCCGCTGCTGCGCTCGGTGCTCGGGGCGGCGCCGAAGGGTTCGCAGGTCGGGCAGAACTCCGCCTGGATGCTCGCCGAGTCGCTGGAGATGCAGGGCCGGTCGGAGGAGGCGGCGCGGGTCCGCGAGGAGCACCTCGACGAGCAGCCGGGTGGACATTCCGGCGGCGAGTGACAACATCCACTTAACGAGCGTTCAGCATCTCCCTTGACACGAGGTTAGGCTCTTTTCATGACGCTGGAACAGCAAGCCGTTCGCCCCCCGGCGCAGTCCCGTGGGGCCGGACCGGCTGGTCAGCAGCCCCGACGGCGGTCCCGGCGCGAGGAGATCCTGGAGATCGCGGTCGGCCTGTTCGCCACCCGCGGATACCACGGGGTTTCGATGGACGACATCGGCGCGGCGGCCGGCGTGACCGGCCCCGCCCTTTATCACCATTTCGCGGGCAAGGAGGCGATGCTCGCCGCCGCCCTCATCCCGGTGAGTGAGCAGCTGCTCGCCGGCGGCAAGGAGCGCATCGCCGAGGCCTCCGACGACCCGGCCGCGGCCCTCGCCGCGCTCGTCGACTTCCACGTCGACTTCGCGCTGGCCAACCCGGCCGTCATCGCCCTGCACCTGCACGAGCTCGACCGGCTGCCCGACGACCCGCGCCGGCAGATCCGCCGGCTGCAGCGGCTCTACGTCGAGGAGTGGGTCGCCACGCTCACCGCGCTGCGGGCCGGCGAGCTGACCGACGGCGAGGCGCGGGTGCTGGCGCACGCGGCGTTCGGTCTCATGAACTCGACGCCGTTCCTCGGCGGCGAGGTCGACCGGACGCGCCGGGCCGAATTGCTGCGGGCAGCGACACTCTCCGCACTCCAGGGGTAACCCTTCGGGTGACTCCACAGCGTTATCCACAGCCTGGTCGCGTTCCCGCCCACAGAGTTATCCACAGGGGTCCCGCCGAATGCTGAGTTCGCTGCTCGTCGCCAACCGCGGAGAGATCGCTCGCCGGATCGTCCGCACCGCGCGCCGCCTGCAGATTCACACGGTGGCGGTGCACTCCGAGGCCGACGCCGGGCTGCCGTTCGTGACCGAGGCCGACGAGGCGGTGCTGATCGGCCCGGCCAACCCGGCGCAGTCGTATCGCAACGCCGAGGCGATCCTGGCCGCGGCCAAGGCGACCGGCGCCGAGGCGATCCACCCCGGCTACGGGTTCCTGTCGGAGAACGCGGCGTTCGCGGCGACGGTGCAGGACAACGGCCTGATCTGGGTCGGGCCGGGCGCCGAGGCGATCGCGGCCATGGGCGACAAGATCAACGCGCGCAACCTGATGGCGGCGGCCGGCATTCCGGTGGCGCCCGGCACGACCGACCCGGCCACGACCGTCGAGGCGGCCCTCGATGCGGCGACCGCGATCGGCTTCCCGGTCATGGTCAAGGCCGCGGCTGGCGGCGGTGGCATGGGCATGGCCGTGGCGAGCGACGATGCCGGGCTGCGCGTGGAGTATGACAAGGTGCGCGGGTTCGCCGAGCGGATGTTCGGCGACGGGTCGGTGCTCATCGAGCGGTATTTTCCCCGGGTCCGCCACATCGAGGTGCAGATCCTCGGCCTGGCCGACGGCCGGGTGGTGGCGCTGGGCGAGCGCGAGTGCTCGGTGCAGCGGCGCAACCAGAAGCTCGTGGAGGAGACCCCGTCGCCCGCGCTGACCCCGGAGCAGCGGGCCGGCCTGCTGGCCGCCGCGGTCCGGGCCGGCGAGGCGGTCGGGTATCGCAACGCAGGCACGGTCGAGTGCCTGTTCGACCCGACCACCGGGCAGTTCTACTTCCTGGAGATGAACACCCGCCTGCAGGTCGAGCACCCGGTCACCGAGGCCGTGTTCGGCGTCGACCTGGTGGAGGAGCAGCTGCGGGTGGCCTCCGGGCTGGCGCCGACGTTCGACCCCGCCGCGCTGGCCGTCACCGGCCACGCGATCGAGGTGCGGGTCAACGCCGAGGACCCGAAGCGCTTCCTGCCCGGTCCGGGCGCGATCACGACCTGGGTCGAGCCGGCCGGCGAGGGCGTGCGGGTCGACGCGGGCTACGTGGCGGGCAACACCGTCACCCCCAGCTACGACTCGCTGATGGCCAAGCTGATCGTCCACGGCGCCGACCGCGCCGAGGCGCTCGCCCGGCTGCGCGCCGCGGTCGCCGGCTTCGAGGTGGTCGGCCCCAAGGTCAACCTTCCGTTCTTCATGGAGCTGCTGGACAACGCCGAGTTCGTCGCGGGCGACTACGACACGGGCATCGTGGGCAGGGTGCGATGAGCGTCGTCTCGGGGGACTTCGCTTCGGAAATCGCGGGCAGGGGTGCGATGAGCTTCATCTCGATCCGCGAGGTCGGTCCTCGCGACGGTCTGCAGAACGAGGATTCGGTGCCGGCCGACGCCAAGGTGCGCCTGCTCGACGCCCTGTCGGCGACCGGGGTCCAGCGCATCGAGGCGGTCTCGTTCGTCCACCCGAAGGCGATCCCGCAGATGGCCGACGCCGACGAGGTCTGGTCCCGCGCGACCAAGCGGCCGGGCGTGCGCTACTCGGCGCTGGTGCCCAACTCGCGGGGCGCCGAGCGGGCGCTCGCCGCCGGGTTCACCGAGATCGAGGTGGTGGTGTCCGCCTCCGACACGCATAACCGGCGCAACGTCAACCGCTCCACCGACGAGTCCCTCGACGACATCGCGGCCCTGATCGACCTGCTGCACCGCTCCGGCGCCACCGCCGAGGTCATCATCTCGACGAGCTTCGGCTGCCCCTTCGAGGGTGACGTCGACCCGGCCCGCGTCGCCGCGATCGTCGACCGGGTGGTGGCCGACGGCGCCGACCGGGTCGCGTTCGGCGACACGACCGGCATGGGCACCCCACGCCGGGTCGAGGACGTGGTCGGCCGGGTCCGCGACCGCCACCCCGACCTGCCCCTGCTCCTGCACTTCCACAACACCCGCGGCACGGCCCTGGCCAACATCCTGTCGGCCCTGCGGATGGGCATCACCGAGTACGACGCGAGCGTCGGCGGCCTCGGCGGCTGCCCGTATGCCCCCGGCGCCACCGGCAACGTCGCCACCGAGGAGGTCGTGCACATGCTGCACGACATGGGCTACGAGACGGGCATCGACCTGAAGGCCCTGCTGGACGCGGCCCGCCTGGCCCAGGAGATCGCCGGCCGCGAGCTCCCGTCGGGCGTCCTCCGCGCCGGGCCCCGCCGGCCGCTCTAGCTCGCGCCGCGCCGCCTCTGCCCGCGCCCGGTCCCTCTGCCCGCGCCCGGTCCCTCTGCCCGCGCCGCGGGTGCGTCCCGGTTCGGCGGCGCGGGGTGAGGGTAGATCGGCCGACGTCGGTCTTGTCCAGCCGCGGCGATCTTCACCCCCGGTCTGCCTCGGCCGCCGAGGCGCGTCCGCGCCTCCGCGCCAGGTCGGCGCCGGAGTCGAGCATGATCACGGAAGTTTTCGTTCCAATACGACACAGAAACCTCCGTGATCATGGACGGGAGCCCAGGGGCCGGCCGGTGGGCAGGAAGCTGTGGCCAGACGTGGACGGCCGTGGCGCTGCCCTCGCAGCAGGGCAGGAGTCGACGCGGGACGGAGCGCTGCGGCCCAGGTTGCCGCGCCGCCCGGGCGCGGGGGAACTGCGGCGGTAAGCGGCGGCCTGGGCAGTGTGTCCGATTCGCCCGGGGTTGTGGCGTGTCCCGGGAACGTGCGGGTCGTTGCTCAGTACGGAAAGTGTCACGTGTGGCGTACTGAGAGGCAGACATGGGGCAGACGAGGAGCGACGGGTCGCCACGCGCGGTCTCGCTGCGGCCTGCCTCCAAGTGTGCGCGGTACGCCGTTCGGGGGCTGGTCGTCGCCGGGTTCGCCGGCGTCGCCTGGCTGCTGTCCGGGTCGGTGGCGCACGCCGCCGGCGCGTCGGACCACGGGTTGCTGTCGTCGGTGACCAGCCTGCTCACCGGCGGGGGGCAGTCGACCCGGCAGGACCAGCAGTACCAGCAGTACCAGCAGTACCAGCACCAGCAGGACGAACGGCACGCCGACCGGCACGGGCGTGGTGACCTCGTCACCGGCACCGTGCTGACCGTGCTGAGCCCGGTGACGCAGGCGCCGGCCCAAGCGGTCCAGGCCCTGGTCCAGGATCAGGACCAGGGCCTGGACCAGGGGCCGGCCGCGGGCCGCGCGTCCCGCTCGACGACGGCGGACGCCTCGAGCGGCAAGCACGCCAGCACCACGAGGCCGGCAAAGGCCGGCATCAGGAAGACTCACCCGAAGCGGGCGCAGGAGCCGGTCGTCCAGGCCGTGCCGGTCCGTTCCGGGTCCGGTGACGTCGTCACCGCCGCGGCGACCGGCGCACTTGTGGCCGGCGTCGACCGGACCGGCGCCGTTGCCGTCAGCCGTGCGGGTGACCGCCTCGACACCGAGGACGCCTCGCACGAAACGCCGGTCGCAGACCGGACCGAAGCGCAGGGTACGCACCACGTGCCGCTGCTGCCCCGCCCGGCGCCCGTCCCGGCGCCACTGGCGGCCGGCCTCGCCACGGGTGGCCCGAGCTCCGGCTCGGGACTCAACCACGACGGCGGTGCCGCCGCCATGCTGCCCGCCGCACCGGCCGGCGCGAAGGTGCTGACCTTCCGGCCGGACGCGGTCGAGGACGTCGAGCTGCGGTTACTAGCAGCCGAGAAACCGACAGTCTCACCCGACTGAGGCCGGTCCGGCCAGCCGACGCGACGCCATGCGGGCAGCCGGAACCCAAGGCCTTGGTCCCAGCGGACCCGCATCGACCACATCGCGGCATCTCGCAACACGAACACCGCACCAACCGGGCGCACGTCGACAGGACGGAGCCGGGGCCGAGCCTGCCCGCACGCGGGCTCATCGCTCCGTTCCGCGCCCACCTGCAGTACCGAAAAACGAAAAACCTACCGAAAGGTCTCATTTCCACATGAAGACGTGGGTTCGTAAGTCGCTCAACGTGGGCGTGCTTTCCGCGGGCTTCCTGCTCGTCTCGGGCGGAGCCGCGCACGCCGACTGGACGACTGGCTACAACGCCGGCCTGCTCAACGGCAACCAGTTCGACACCACCGTCCAGGTCCCGATCAACCTGTGCGGCAACTCGATCGCCCTGCTGGGCTTCGCCGACGCCTCCTGCGGCGGCGGCGCGGTCGCGTGGGACGCCGAGAGCGCCACGGCGACCGAGAGCGCGACCACCGAGGACTGGACGACCGGCTACAACGTCGGCCTCGCCAACGGCAACCAGTTCGACACCACGCTCCAGGTGCCGGTCAACGTCTGCGGCAACTCCGTCGCGCTGCTGGGCTTCTCCAGCGCGAACTGCGGCGGCGGCGCCACCGCCATCGACGGCAACGTCGCCATGGCGGACGACAAGGGCCACAAGCGCAAGCACCGCGGTGGCAACGGCGGCGGCCAGGGCAGCGGCAACGGCAACGGCGACTACACCGAGGGCGTCGGCAACCGCACCGAGGACTGGACCTCCGGGTTCAACGTCGGCGCGCTGAACGGCAACCAGTTCGACACGACGGCCCAGCTGCCGATCAACGTCGCCGGCAACTCGCTCGCCCTGCTCGGCTTCTCCAGCGCCTCCAGCGCGGGCGGCTCCTGGGCGGTCAAGGGCGAGAGCGCCCGCGCCGAGAGCGCGACCACCGAGGACTGGACCACCGGCTACAACGCCGGCCTGCTCAACGGAAACCAGTTCGACACCACGCTGCAGCTGCCGATCAACCTGTGCGGCAACTCGATCGCGATCCTGGGCTTCTCCAGCGCCAGCTGCGGCGGCGGCGCCGTGGCGGTGGACGGCGGCGCGGGCAGCGGGCACGGCAACGGTCACGGGCACGGCGGCAACGGCGGCGGCTGGGGCGACGACGACGATGACCAGGGCAACGGCAACGGCGGCTACGGCGGCGCGGACGCCAACGGCTACGGCAACGGCAACGGCGGCAGCAACGCGTACAGCCACGCGGCCGGCGACGCCAGCGGCGTGATGAGCAACGCCTCCCACGGCAAGGTGGCCCACAAGGCCAGCAAGGCCAAGAAGAAGAACAAGAGCCAGAGCATCAACCTGGGCGAGCACGGCACCCGCCACGGGACCGGCACGGCCAACGACAACGGCTACGGCGCCAACGCCAACAACAACGGCTACGGCAACGGGAACGCCAACAACAACGGCGGCGGCTACGGCGACAACAACGGCTCCGGCTGGGGCGACGACGATGACGACAACGGCTGGGGCGGCGGCGACCGCGGCGGCCGGCGTCACCACGGTGGCGGCATGGGCGGCGCCAAGGCCGTCAAGGGCGGCTGCAGCGACTGGACCACGGGCTACAACGCCGGCCTGCTGAACGGCAACCAGTTCGACACCACGCTGCAGGTCCCGATCAACATCAGCGGCAACTCGCTGAGCATCCTGGGCCTCTCGCAGGCGCAGAGCGCAGGCGGGGCGGTCGCGTACTCCTGCTGATTCCGGCACCGGGATCCCTCTGATCCGCAGAGGGATCCCGAGGACGCTGCGGGCACACACCGACCCGTGTCCGGGGTGATCCACCGGGGGCTGCTTTGGAACTTCACCTCCGCGTCGGCTAACCTGAACGATCGTTAGACATGAACGATCGTTCAGGCAGTCGACGCGGAGGTCGCGCCATGGAGGGTGATGCCCTCAACCAGACGCGCAAACGGATCGAGGCCGGGGGCGCGGAGAAGTACCACGCGGCCAACGCCGCACGCGGCAAGCTGTTCGCGCGCGAGCGGGTCGCGATGCTCGTCGACGAGGGCTTGTTCGTCGAGGACGGCCTCTACGCCAACGCGCTGGCCGACGGCCTGCCGGCCGACGGGGTGGTGACCGGCTCGGCGACCGTCGACGGGCGGCCGATCTGCCTCATGGCCAACGACTCCACGGTCAAGGCCGGCTCCTGGGGCGCGCGGACCGTCGAGAAGATCATTCGCATCATCGAGCGCGCCTATGCGGAGCGGGTGCCCATGGTGTACCTCGTGGACTCCGCCGGTGCGCGCATCACCGACCAGGTCGACCTGTTCCCCGGGCGGCGGGGCGCCGGGCGCATCTTCCACACGCAGGTGCGCGCCAGCGGCAGCATCCCGCAGGCCTGTGCCCTGTTCGGCCCGTCCGCCGCCGGCGGCGCCTACATCCCCGCGTTCTGCGACGTCGTGGCCATGGTCGAGGGCAACGCGTCGATGTACCTCGGCTCCGACCGCATGGTCGAGATGGTCACCGGCGAGAAGACCACCCTCGAGGCCATGGGCGGGGCCCGCGTGCACTGCGCCGAGTCCGGCGTCGGTCACTTCCTCTGCAAGGACGAGGCTTCGGCGATCGAGACGATTCGGCGGTACCTCTCGTTCCTGCCGTCCAGCTACGAGCTTGAGCCGCCGGTGACCGAGGCGCGACCGGCGACCGGCGTGCCGGACATCCCGGCCAGCGAGCGCCAGGCCTTCGACATGCGCAAGTTCGTCAAGGGCCTGCTGGACGAGGACTCGTACTTCGAGATCCAGGCCCTCTGGGCCCGCGAGCTCACCGTCGGCTTCGGCCGCCTGGACGGCCGGCCGGTCGGCGTCGTGGCCAACAACTCGATGTTCAAGGGCGGCGTGCTCTTCGTCGACTCGGCCGACAAGGCCACCCGATTCGTGCAGCTGTGCGACGCGTTCAACCTGCCCCTGCTGTTCCTCGCCGACGTGCCCGGGTTCATGGTCGGCTCGGCCGTGGAGAAGCAGGGCATCATCCGCCACGGCGCCAAGATGATCACGGCGATCTCCGAGGCGACGGTGCCGAAGATCTGCGTCGTCGTGCGCAAGGCCTACGGCGCCGGCCTGTACGCGATGGCCGGCCCCGGCTTCGAGCCCGATGCCACGATCGCGCTCCCGACGGCCAAGATCGCGGTGATGGGCGCCGAGGCCGCGGTGAACGCCGTCTACGCGAACAAGATCGCCGCGATCGAGGACGACGACGCCCGAGCCGCGTTCGTCGCGCAGAAACGCGCCGAGTACGAGCGGGACATCGACATCATGCGGCTGGCCGGCGAGCTGGTCGTCGACACGGTCGTCGAGCCGTCCGCGCTGCGGGGCGAGCTGGTCCGCCGGTTCGCTGCCGCGCGGTACAAGGACCGCACCTTCTCCCGCCGCCGACACGGCGTGACGCCCGTCTAGCTGAATTTGGTCGGGGCCTGTCGGCTCTCGACCCGACCCGACCCGTCCGGAGGAACCCTGTCATGGTCGACTTCTCTCTCGGCGAAGACCTGGAAGCGCTCCGCGCGAGCGTCCGGGAGTTCGCCCACGACGTCGTCGCCCCCGTCATCGGCGACTACTACGAACGACACGCCTTCCCCTATGACCTGGTGCGTCAGATGGGCAAGATGGGGCTGTTCGGCCTGCCCTTGCCCGAGGAGTACGGCGGGATGGGCGGCGACTACCTCGCCCTCTGCGTCGCGTTGGAGGAGCTCGCCCGGGTGGACTCGTCCATCGCGGTCACCCTGGAGGCGGGCATCTCCCTCGGCGCGATGCCGATCTTCCGGTACGGCACGGAGGACCAACGCCGCCACTGGCTGCCCAAGCTGACGTCGGGCGAGGCGTTGGCCGCGTTCGGCCTGACCGAGCCGGGCGCCGGCTCCGACGCGGGCGGCACGCGCACCCGCGCGGTCCTCGACGAGGAGACCGGCGAGTGGGTGATCAACGGCTCCAAGGCCTTCATCACCAACTCGGGCACCGACATCACCGCGCTGGTGACGGTCACGGCGGTCACGGGCACGAACCCGGACGGCTCGAAGGAGCTGTCGGCGATCATCGTGCCCAGCGGTACACCCGGATTCACGGTGCAGCCGGGCTACTCCAAGGTCGGCTGGTGCGCCTCGGACACCCACGAACTGAACTTCGACAACGTCCGGGTGCCGGCCGCCAACCTGCTCGGCGAGCGCGGCCGCGGCTACGCCCAGTTCCTGCGCATCCTGGACGAGGGCCGGGTGGCGTTCGCGGCCCTGGGCGTCGGTTTGGCGCAGGGCTGCGTGGACGAGTCCCTGTCGTACGCCAAGCAGCGCCACGCCTTCGGCCACCCGATCGGCGACTACCAGGCGGTGCAGTTCAAGATCGCGGACATGGAGGCGCGGGCGCACACGGCCCGCCTGGCGTACCTGGACGCGGCCAGCCGGATGGTCAACGGCCGCGAGTTCAAGCGCCAGGCGGCGATCGCGAAGCTCCAGGCGAGCGACGCGGCCGTGGTCAACGCCCGCGAGGCCACCCAGGTCCACGGCGGGTACGGCTTCATGAACGAGACCCCGGTGGCCCGCATGTGGCGCGACGCCAAGATCCTGGAGATCGGCGAGGGCACCTCCGAGGTCCAACGCATGATCATCTCACGCTCCCTCGGCCTGTAGCGGGCCCCTACCCGCCCTCCGCGCGGCTCCCCTTTCGCGTCGATCTTGCAGTCGTGGTGCCTGGATTGCGGGTAATCACCCGGGTTTGTCAGGCACCACAACTGCAAGATCGACGCGGGGTGCGTGCGCGGTCGGCGTGGGCGGGAATTTGACAGATCTCCGTGGCGGTCCGGGGGATGTTCGGGCCGATGTGCGCCGTGCTTGCATACTCCGATGTTCGCGAAACTGGGCGCACTCATGGACCGGTACCGGTGGCCGGTCGTCGGGGTGTGGCTCGTCGTAGTGGCCTGCGGGGCCGTCTTCGGCGGTGGGTTGTTCGACCGGCTGGCGACGACCACCACGAACCGGGCCGACAGCGAGTCCGCCGTCGCCCAGGCCACCATCGACCGGATCGCCCCGCAGGGATCCGTGGTCATCGCCGTCATCGAAGGACGCGACGTCTACGACGGCGGGCTCAACGCCAGCGTCAGCAAGGCCGCGAACGAGATCCGGACCATGACCGGGGTCAAGGAGGTCAACGACCTCTACACCGGCCAGGGCGGGCAGATCGGCGCCGACAACATGAGCACCACCGTGCGGGTCGAGCTCGACCCCCGGCTCACGGACGCCGACCGGGAAGCGCTCGAGGACCGGGTGCGGGACCGGCTCGAGATGATCGAGGCGCCCAAGGTCACCGTCGGCGGGGACAAGATCGCCGAGCGGGCCTTTGCCGAGCAGTCTGTCGACGACCTCGCCATCGGGGAGAGCGTGGCGTTCGTGGCGCTGCTCGTGGCGCTCGTGCTGATCTTCGGGGGCGTTGTCGCCGCCGGGCTGCCGCTGGCCGTGGCCGTCGCCGGGGTCGCCGGGTCGCTGCTGCTCCTGCTCGGGCTCAGCTACGTGACCAAGGTCAGCGAGTACTCGCTCAACGTCGTCACGCTGCTCGGTATCGGGCTCGCCGTCGACTACTCGCTGCTCATCGTCGCGCGGTTCCGGGAGGAGCGGCGCGTCCTGGAGCCGACCGAGGCGCTCGTCGCCGCCACCGAGCGGTCCGGGCGGGCCGTGCTCATCTCCGGGCTCGCGGTGGCGTTGACGCTCGGCGGGCTGGCCGTGTTCGCCGAGCCGCTGCTCGCCGCGGTCGCGCTGGGCGGGGCGGCGGTCGTGGTGCTGGCGACGCTGGCCGCGCTCACGTTGGTACCGGCGCTGCTCTCGCTCGCCAAGCACCGGATCAAGGCGTCAACCGAGCCGAAGCGCAACGTGCTCGCCCGGCTCGCGACCAAGGCCCAGGCCAAACCCGGGCCGGTCGCCCTCGCGGTCACCGCCGGGCTGCTCGTGCTGGCGGCGCCGCTGCTCGGGGCCAACTTCGCCAACTCCGACGCGCGGGCGCTGCCGCACAGCAACGAGGCGCGGCAGGCGTACGACGCCCTGCAGACGAAGTTCAACAACAACCATCCCGACGACGTCGTGGTGCTGGTCGAGGCCGGGCCCGAGCGCGCCGACGTGCGGATGTTCATGAACCAGATCAACCAGCTCCAGCAGGACGTCTTCCGGCTGGAGGTGCGCCGCGACGTCCCCAAGGGCTGGACGGTGCTCGACCTGACGCCGAAGGGTGAGGTCGGCGGCGAGGAGTCGTACGACCTGGTCCGCCGGGTGCGGGCGATGTCGACGCCGTTCCCGAAGTACGTCACGGGCTCCAGCGCCGAGGTCGTCGACTATCGCCAGTCGCTCGCCGGCCGCCTGCCCCTGGCCGCGCTCGTCGTGCTGCTGGTGACCGTCGTGCTGCTCTTCGCGCTCACCGGGTCGGTGGTCATCCCGCTCAAGGCGGTACTGATGAACCTGCTGACCCTGCTCGCCACGCTGGGCGTGCTGGTCGTGGTGTTCCAGTGGGGCTGGGGGCAGGTGCCGCTCTTCTTCGACTCGTGGGGCGGCGTCGACCTGACCACTCCGGTCCTGTTGTTCGTGTTCATCTTCGGCCTGTCCATGGACTACGAGGTGTTCCTGCTTGCCCGGATCAAGGAGGAGTACGACCAACGCCCGGACACCAACCGCGCCGTCCTGCGGGGCATCACGCGCTCCGGCCCGGTCGTCACGGCGGCCGCGATCTGCATCGGCATCGTGTTCCTCGGCTTCACCTTCGGTGGCCTGGTCGCCGTGAAGGAGATCGGCGTCGGCATGACGGTGGCGGTGCTCATCGACGTCACGGTGGTGCGCGGCCTGCTCCTGCCGGCGCTCATGACGATGCTCGACAGCTGGAACTGGTGGGCGCCGCCGTTCCTGCGTCGCCGGCCCGCGGCCGTGATCCGGGAGCGCCAGCGGGTATAGATCAACGTCGTGGTTCTGACGCCCGGCTTCTTCGCGGGCACCTCCGGAAGTACCCTTCCTCAACATGTCCCCAGGTCCGGACCATGATCCGCGCAACGCCGGAGCCGGGTTCGCCGCAACCTTGCGGGCCCGCCGTCTGGCGCGGGGACTGACCCAGGAGGAGCTGGCCAGCCGGGCCGGCCTCGGCGTGCGCACGCTGCGCGAGCTGGAGCGCGGCCGGGTCGCCCGGCCGCAGCGCAACACCGTCTCGCTGCTGGCCGAGGCGCTGCTGCTGACCGGGCTGGAGCGCGACGACTTCCTCGCGAGCGCGGCGCGGCCGGAGCCGGCGGCGGTCCGGCCGCCGGTGCAGCGGGCGCGGCCGGCCTCGAAGCTCCCGGCCTCGACGCTGCCGCTGCCGACCCACCCGCCGCTGACCGGCCGGGACGCCGACGTCGAGGAGCTGCTCACGCTGCTCGGCGGGCCGTACGGCGCGGAGCTCGTCGCCCTCGTCGGGCTCGCCGGCGTCGGCAAGACCAGCCTGGCCCACGCGGTCGCGCAGCGGGTCGCCGCGACCGGCGCGACCGCCGTCTCGGTCACCGTCACGGACATCTCGCAACCGAACGACATCTTCGCCGCCGTCGCCGCCGTGTTCGGGGTCGCCCGGGCCGAGGAGCTGGTCGAGCGGTACGCGAGCCGTCCCGCTCTGCTGGTGCTGGACGGCGTCGACCGCTCGCCCCGCGCCGCCGTCGACGCGCTGCAGTGGCTGCGCTCGCGGGTGCCGTCGGTCCGGATCCTCGCGACGAGCCGCCGACCGCTGGCCGGGGCGCTGCCCGGCGTCGTCGACTGGCGGGTCGAGCCGCTCGACCTTCCGCCGCCCGGGCTGTCGCCGCCCGCGCTGCGGCGGGCGCCGGCCGTCGCGCTGTTCCTCGACCGGCTCCGCCAGGTGCGGCGCGAGCCCGTCGCCGACGCGGAGCTGGGCGCGGTCGCCGAGCTGGTCCGCCGGCTCGACGGGCTGCCGCTCGCGATCGAGCTCGCCGCGGCCCGCGGGCGGGTGCTGGAGCTGCCGGAGCTGCTGTCGCGGTACGGGAACCGGGTGCTCGACCTCGCCGCCACCGAACCCGCCGGCCAGCGGCTCCGCGACGCGGTCGCGGCCAGCTACCACCTGCTCGACGAGCGGGAACAGGCGGCGCTGCGGCGGCTCTCGGTGTTCCGCGGCCGGTGGTCGCTGGAGCTGGCCGAGGCCCTGCTCGACGACGGGTACCGCGACGTCGAGGCGATCCTCGACCGGCTCGTCGGGCTGGGCCTGGTCAGCGTCCGCGGGCCGGGCGACCTGCGGTTCCGGCTGCTGGACGTGGTCATGGACTTCGCCGCGGAGCAGAGCGCGAACAGCGGGGAGCTGCGCGCGGCCCGCCTGCGGCACGCCGAGGTCGTCACCCGGATCGCGGTCCGCGTCTCGGCCGACCTCGTCGGGCCGGCCAGCGCCGCCGCGGTGTCGCGGCTCGACTACCTCAACAGCGACATCCGGACGGCGCTGCGGTACACCTCGGTCCGGGAGCCCGCGATCGCGCTCCGGCTGGCGGGCGCCATTCCCCGCTGGTGCCGGCTGCGCGGGCGGGACGTGGAGGCACACCACCTGCTGCGCCGGCTCCTCGACGACAAGCGCACCCAGGACTGCGACCCGCTCGTCCGGGCGATCGCCCAGGTCGGCGCGGCGATGCTGGCCACCGCGCACGGGCGCGGCGTGGCCGAGCTGTGGCAGACCGAGGCGGCGCTCGAGGTCGTGGTCGCGCACGGCGACACGACCACCGAGTTGACCGCCCGCGCCCTGCTCGCCGGCATCTGGCACGCGCTCGGCGGCACCGACGACGCGCGCCGGCACTGCGAGGCGATGCTCGGACTGGCGATCCGCACCGGGCGGGTCCGGGAGATCGCGGTCGCGCAGAACAACCTCGCGTGGCACGACATCCGCGCCGGCGACCTGGCGACCGCGGCCCGCCGGCTCACCGCGGCCGGCCGGCGGGCGGTCGAGGCCGGCGACGCGCGCGTCCGGGCGCTGACCCAGGCCAACCTGGCCGAGGTGGCGCGGCTGGACGGGCGCTTCGAGGAGGCGGTCGAGCTGGGCCGGCGGGCCGCGGCCACGATCGCCGAGATCGGCGACCCGCCGCACCGGGTGCGGGCGCTGGGCACGCTGGGGCTGGCGCTCGCCGAGGCGGGCCGCCCAGCGGACGCGGCCGCCGTGCTCGTGGAGCTGACCGAGGTGCCGGGCAACGCCGGCATGACCGAGCTGATCACCGCCTATCTGGCGATGGGACGGGGCGACCGTGCCGCAGCCGCCCGCTCCTTCGAGTCCGCGGCGAACCTGCTGGCCGGCCGCGACGACGTCCGCGACGTGCTGGAGGCGCTGGTCGGGCTGGCCGCCTGCGCCGAGCCGGCGGTGCGGGACCGGGCGCTGGAGGACTTGGCGGGCCTGCGGGCCAACGGCGGGCTGGGGCTGCTGCCCCGCGAGCACCGCCTGCTCGGCCGCTGACAACGCCGACCGGCCTCGATGCCGCGCTGCGGAAGGGCACGGACGAAGGCCCCCCGGGGCGATGCGTTCCGCGCCGTCCCACCTTGCCCCGCCCGTGCCGGACCCCGAGGGGTGCTGCCGTGCCTCCCCGGCCGAGGACCATATCCGAGGGTCGTGGGCGATATAGTGGTACATGACGGAAATGCGGATCGATGATCGGCGAAGCTGCCGGTGGTCCTGCCGGTTGGGCTGAGGGTCAGGCGGCGGCGCGGGGCGCCGGGGCCGGGTGAATGCCCGACGTGGCGCCCGGGCGCACGGCGTCGCGGATCGTGCGCAGGCTGGTCAGCATGCTGTCGAGCGCGTCCGGCGCCAGCCGGCCGGTGAACCACTCGTCGATGAGCGCGACGTGCCCCGGGAGGACGGCATGCATCTTGGCCACGCCGGCCGGGGTCACCACCGTGAATGAGCCGCGCCGGTCGGTCGGGCAGGCCCGGCGCATCGCCAGGCCGTCGCGCTCCAGGCGGTCGACGACCCGCGTGACGCCGCTGGTCGACAGGCCGGTCTGCGCCGCCAGGTCGGTCATGCGCAGCTCGCCGCCGGGCGAGCGGGACAGCCGCACCAGCACCTCGAAGTCGACGTTGCCGAGCCCGTGCTCGGCCAGCTGGACGCTGAGCCGGGCGTTCAGCCCGGTGAAGGCCTCCACGAACAGGCCCATGGCCGTGATTCGGGCGTCTTCCAGCAGTTCGTCGCTCACGACCGAAGTCTATCATCAAACGCTTGACAAACGAGACTCTGCTGAGAGTATATTTGCGGCGACAACCTTCTTAGGAACAGCACATCGGAGGGACTCACGATGACCGCTCCCGCCAACACCCGCGAGTACAACGGGCTCACGATCCCGATCCCGGGCAAGTTCGAGCTCGACCCGGCGCACACCCGCGTCGGCTTCGTGGCCCGCCACATGATGGTCAGCAAGGTCCGCGGCGGCTTCAGCAAGGCCACCGGCTCGGTCGTGATCGCCGAGGACCCGCTGCAGTCGCACGTCGAGGTCAGCATCGACGCCGCCAGCATCGACACCGGTGTTGCCGACCGCGACGGCCACCTGCGCAGCCCCGACTTCCTGCACGTCGAGCAGTGGCCGGCGCTCACGTTCAAGAGCACCCGCGTCGTCGGCCTCTCCGGCAACGAGTTCAGGCTCGTCGGCGACCTGACCATCCGCGACGTGACCCGCGAGGTCGAGCTCGACGTCGAGTTCGAGGGCCACGCGAAGAGCCCGTGGGGCCAGGAGGTCATCGGCTTCAGCGCCACGACCGAGATCGACCGCGAGGACTTCGGCATCACCTGGAACCAGGCGCTGGAGACCGGCGGCGTCCTCGTGGGCAAGAAGGTCAAGATCGAGATCGGCGCCGAGGCGATCCGTCAGGCGTAATTTCCGGTTTTAGCGGTCAAGCGGAGGGTGGGCGAAATCTCCCACCCTCTGCAAGGTCCCGCTCACCCTCGGCTGCATTGGTGTCCGTTTTGTCCCTAGCGGTACACCCGGACCACTCCTAACGTGGAGGGTCCAAGAAGGCCAGGGGTTGGGGACAGCATGGGCCAGGACGTCACACGGGGAGTTTTCTCGCGTGAGGACCGCGCCAGATATCGCCAGAAGGTCCGGCGTTGTCTCGACGTCTTCGCCCTGATGCTCAACGACTTCCGGTTCGACTCCGACCGCCCGATGACCGGGCTGGAGATCGAGCTCAATCTGATCGACCCCGACGCGCAGCCGGCCATGCGCAACGCGGAGGTCCTTGCCGACCTCGCCGACCCGTCGTTCCAGACCGAGCTGGGCCAGTTCAACCTGGAGATCAACGTCGCGCCGCGGGTCATCGAGGGCGACGGGCTCGACGTCTACGAGCGGGAGGTGCTGGCCAGCCTCATCCACGCCGACGAGCGGGCCCGCAAGTCCGACGCCCAGCTGGTGCTGATCGGCATCCTGCCCACGCTGCGGCAGGAGCACGCGGTGCTGGCCAACCTGTCGAACGACCCGCGCTACCGCCTGCTCAACGAGCAGATCGTCAATGCCCGCGGCGAGTACATCACGCTCGACATCCGCGGCCACGAGCGCCTCGAGGCGCAGTCCGACTCGATCGCGGCGGAGTCGGCGTGCACCAGCGTGCAGTTCCACCTGCAGGTCGCGCCCGAGGACTTCGCGCTGAACTGGAACGCGTCCCAGGCGATCGCCGGCGTGCAGGTCGCGGTGGGCGCGAACTCGCCGTACCTCTTCGGTCGCCGGCTCTGGGCGGAGACCCGCATCGCGCTGTTCGAGCAGGCCACCGACACCCGGCCCGAGGAGCTCAAGGCGCAGGGCGTGCGGCCCCGGGTCTGGTTCGGCGAGCGCTGGATCACGTCGATCTTCGACCTGTTCGAGGAGAACGTGCGGTACTTCCCGCCGCTGCTGCCGATCACCGACGACGAGGACCCGGTGGCCGTGCTGGAGGCCGGCGGGGTGCCGCGCCTCGGCGAGCTGCGGCTGCACAACGGCACGATCTACCGCTGGAACCGCCCCGTCTACGACATCATGAACGGTCGGCCGCACCTGCGGGTCGAGAACCGGGTGCTCCCCGCCGGCCCGACCGTGGTCGACCAGGTGGCGAACGCGGCCTTCTACTTCGGGCTGGTCGGCGAGCTGGTCCAGCAGGACCGTCCGATCTGGACGCAGATGCCCTTCTCGGCGGCCGAGGAGAACTTCCACACCGCCGCCCGCGACGGCCTCGACGCGCGGCTCTGGTGGCCCGAGGTCGGCGAGGTCCGCGTGCCCGAGCTGGTGCTCGACGAGCTGCTGCCGCTCGCCTCGGCCGGGCTCGACCGCTTCGGCGTGCTCCCGGCGACCCGCGACCGCCTGCTCGGGGTCATCGAGGGCCGGTGCCGCACCGGTCACAACGGCGCCGCCTGGCAGACCGAGATGGTGCGGTCACTGCAGGACCGGCACCACCTCGACCGCACGTCCGCGTTGCGCCAGATGCTGCTCCGGTACAGCGAGGGCCTGCACGCCAACGAGCCCGTCCACACCTGGCCGATCTGACTACTCGGACTGGCGGCCGCGCCCCCGCTTCGGACGGCCCGTCGACGGCTTCGCCGGGGCGCTCTCCGTCGTCTGCTCGGGCCAGAGCGGCGTCGGCGGCTTGTGGCCGGAGGACGACGTGGTCGCGGCGGGCACCGTCGGCGACTCGTCCTCGGTGACCGTGTCCTCCGCGTAGGCCCGGTTGGCCGAATCCGACGTATAGGTGCGGCCGGTCTTCTCGGTGCTCTTGCCATACGCCCGGGACGGCGCGTAGGCGTCGGACTCCAGGTCGGCGGTCGAGTCGAGCTCGGCCGCCCCGACCGTGACCGGCTCCTTCTTCTTGCCCTTGTCGTCCTTCGGGCTCGCCCACGGGTCGTCGCCGGGCTCCTCGCCCGCGTCCTGGCGGCGGCGTGCCTCGGCGGCGTCGGCCTCGGCCAGCGCGGCCGTCCAGTCGGAGATCTCCGAGGCGCTGCGCGCGTCGCGGTTGGCGACGGCCGCCTTGCGGGCCGCCCGGGCCTGGGCCCGCGAGCCGCGCGGGCCGATCGCCGAGACGATCACGGAGCCGGCCAGGCCGGCGATCACCGCGTAGGGCGCGATGTAGAAGGCCGACAGGTGCTGGTCGCGCTCGCCGCCGAGGGCGGGGGCGGCCAGGAAGTAGGCGGCCGCGACGAGGAACGGCCCGGCGGCTCCGGCGATGGCGACGCCCACCCGGTTGTCTCCGCGCCGGCCGGCCGGCCATGCGGCCAGGCCGCCGATGACCAGGGCCGCGGCCAGCATGAGTAGCGCCCCGGGCAGGCTGACCGTCCCGCGTATCCAGGTGCCGTCCGCGAACTGCCAGGTGCCGAGCTGGGCGGCGGTCGCGGTCTCGCCGTCGACCCGCACGACGTCGGCGACGGCCACCACGGCGAGCGTCCACACCCAGGCCGACGTCGCAATGACGTTGGCCGCGATCGCCCGCGCCGTGAGTGCGCAGATCGCGACGAGCAGGCCGAGGATGATGCCGGCGACCGCGTAGCCGCCCGCCGCGAAGTAGGGCGCGGCGTTGTCGGGCCGCGGCGCTCGGGCCGGGATGGCGACCAGGGGCACGATGATGAGCGAGCCGACCGCCGATGCGAGGGCGATCACGATGCGCCAGGCGATCGTGAGCGCCTGGCCGGCGGCGCTGTCGGGGTTGGCCGGGACGGGCGCTGCGCCGGCGAGCCGGTCCGCGCAGAGGGCGCCGATGACCGTCGAGCTCGCCGCGAGCCAGGCCACCCAGCCCAGGCTGCTGATCCAGACGGTGGCGCTGTCGCCGGTCGGCTGCCAGGCGATGATGCCCAGTCCGTAGCCAAGACCGAGCTGCGCGGCACCCGCGCCCGCCGCGACACCGATCGCGGTAAATATTGAGGTAGCCCAGCTTCGTGCCGCCATGCCGCGCAGCGTACGCCCAGCCGTCCACCCGGGCGAGTCCTTGTCGTCGGAACGTCAGCCGGTTCGCGGGCCGCTACGGAGGGTGGGTTAGCGACGGCCAGGGGGTGGGCATGAGTGGGAAGAGGCGGACATCCCGGACAAGGTGGTGAACTGGAGGTATGCCGCAGAGCCCGGACGACGATCGACGGGAAGGCCGGCCGGACGACGCCACGCAGCCGTACCGGCCGCCGACCGACCCGTGGGAGGAGAGCGCGTCCACGGAGGAGCGCTGGGCCGAGCCCCATCAACCGCCGGGTCCGGAGACGCCTCCGTACGGCCCGGTCTCCGGCGCACCGGAGGAGACGGCCCCCCACCGACCGGTCTCCGGCGCGCCCGGGCCGGGCGACACCACGCCGTACCGGCCGGTCCCCGCAGAGCCCGACACCGAGCGGTGGACGGCCCGGGCCAACGTGCGGCAGCCCGCCCCGGAGGAGTGGGTCGAGGAGGAGGACCCCTACCAGGGCCGGTCGTGGTTCACGCCGGTGATCGTCGGGATCGTGGGGCTGCTGCTGTTCGGCGGCCTGAGCGTCGGGCTGTTCCTCATCTACCGCGCCACCGAGAACGGCGCGAACGCCCCGGTCGCGCCCGGGCCGGCGCCGACGGCGGCCGGCTCGCCGGCACCGTCGCCGACCCCGGAGCCATCGAGCGCGCCTCCGCCGACGTCCGGCCCGCCCGCCACCTCCGCCGCGCCGCCGGCCGGGCCGGTCACCGTGCCGCGGCTGCGGGGCGACTCGCTCGCCGAGGCGACCGTGAAGCTGCAGGCGCTCGGGCTGGACGTGGCGGTGGAGCGGCGCGCCGACGACTCGCTGCCGCCGGGCGAGGTGCTGGCGACGCGGCCCGACGAGGGCGAGACGGTCCAGCCCGGCGGCACCGTCACCGTGGTGGTGGCGACGGCACCGACCAGCTCGCCGTCCCCGGCGACGTCGGCGTCATGAGGCGATCAAAGGACGGATCCCGGGCTCTTCGACCAGCCACGGGACCCGCCCTTTGACCCCGGATGTCACCGGAGAGGTGCGGACCTACCCCACCGGCAACGGGACTCGGGCAGCCGGGACGCGCGACCCCCGCGCGACGAAGCCGGGCTGCAGACCCTGGAGCTGAACAAATATCGATCGGCGCTCGACGGCGTCGCCGGCGGCGTTGAGCTGGTAACCGTCCAGCCACGCCCATCCGTCATACGTCTGCCAGTCGTGCACTCTGATCACCCGGAACAGTATGGACTGCGTGAACTGGACACTCGCGGCCTTGGTAACGCGCAACACGTCACCCGTCCTCGGTAGCACTGTCGGACTCCCGTCTTCCGTTCGGGGGAAGGTCGGTCCGGCCCCATCCGGTGCCGTAACCGCCGATCGGGTTCGATCGTTTGTCGCTGCGTCCACGTGAGGTGAATGTTCCGCCAGATGAACACTCAGTTACCTCATCCACACGCACAGGTTGCCCGAGAAACCCGCGACATGCAACTTGCAACGCGAGAATTCCACCGAGGGTATGACCCGCCCAAGGTTGTCCCGCAGCCGTCTTGCGCGGATTGAGGATGTTGCGCTGATCTATACGTGACGTATCTACGTATAGCGGCGCGCGGAGGTGTCACACCGTGGCAAGTCGTCGAGGCAGCCCGACGCTACGGCGGCGGCAGCTCGGGATGGAACTGCGCCGGCTCCGGGAGGCCGCGCACGTCACCATCGACCAGGTGGCGGAGCGGCTGGAGTGCTCCGGGTCGAAGATCTCCCGGATCGAGACCGGGCAGACCGGGGTCACCCCGCGCGACGTGCGCGACATGCTCGACATCTACGGCGTCGATCCGGAGTACGCCGACCAGCTGCTGAAGATCGCCCGCGAGGCCCGCCAGAAGGGCTGGTGGCAGCTGTACGGGGATGTCCTGACGGGCGCCTACGTCGGGCTGGAGGCCGCGGCCGACCACATCCGTTCGTACGAGGCGCTCGTGGTCCCGGGCCTGCTGCAGACCGAGGAGTACGCGCAGGCCATGATCCATGCGGCCCGGCCCGACATCAGCGCCACGGAAGTGGAAAAACGCGTCCGTGTCCGGATCGGGAGACAGTCGTTACTCACTCAGGATGACCCGATCGATCTCTGGGTGGTGCTGGACGAGGCTGTGCTGCGCCGCCCGGTCGGTGGGAGGGCGGTCATGCGCCGGCAGCTCGAACATCTGAGCCAGTCGGCGGCCTGGCCGAACGTGACCCTTCAGGTCCTGCCCTTCTCCGCCGGAGCGCACGCCGGGATGGACGGGACATTCACGATGTTGCTGTACGACGAGTCTGCCGGACAGAATTTCGTGTTCGCCTCGAATGCCGCCGGCGGTCTCTTCCTCGAGAAGGACGACGAGCTTCAGCGCTACGGATTCATCTTTGACTACTTGCGCGCCAACGCACTCCGTCCGGACGAGTCAGTGTCGATGATCGAGAAGCTGACAAAGGAGTTGTAGTGGAAATCGAAGCCAAGGGCTTCACCGTGAACCTCGAGGGCGCGGCCTGGCGCAAGAGCACCCGCAGCGGTCCGTACTCGGACAACTGCGTCGAGGTCGCGTTCGTCGGCGGGGCGGTGGCCCTGCGCGACTCGAAGGACAGGGCCGGGGCAGTACTGCTGTTCACCCCGGAGGAGTGGCTGGCCTTCGTCGCCGGCACCAAGGACGGGGAGTTCGACCTGGCGAGGTGATTCGCCACCCGCGCACCGGCCGGTCCGCTCCGTGTCGACGGAAGCGGGCCGGTCCTTTTTGTCCCGACAGTCGTTGTATGTGTGAGTGTCGCACCTCGGCATTTCCCCCCGAGTGAGATAAGGCTTGCACCGATGAACATTGGCCCCGACAACTTCGGCAACGGATCGTCGAAGACCGACGACCGTTTCTCCGGGCAACTGGGCAGCTACCGCCCGGGTGGCCGCCGGGACGCCGGCCTTGGCGACGGGCCGATCGACGACCTGTCGCCGCGCAACGGCTCCCTGGACAGCTCGCTGATCGGCGGCCCGCTCACGCCGCCCAAGCTGCCCGAGTCCTCGCTGGTGGCGGATCTCGGCCCGCTGACCGAGCCGATGTTCGGCCGGGACCCGTGGCTCGACTCGCCGTCGCCGACCGGCTCGCTGGCCGATCACCCGCTGCTGCGGGGCCTGCTGATGGAGCTGCCGCCGAAGGGCACGCTGCCGCAGCAGGAATGGCTCGACCGCTGGTTCGAGGCGGCCCGGTCGATCCTCGAGCTGATCTACTCGCAGGAGGCCCGGCCGCTCAAGTAGCGCCTGCTCAAGCCGCACCCGCCCGTCTATCGACAGGTCGATCCTCAACCTGTACAAAGCATTGAGGACTCGACCTGGGGAGGTCGGACGGGCTCCGGACCGCTGCGACGGCGGCCGGGGCCCGTCGTTACGTTGGGTCCCATGACGACACCGAAGATCGAGCTGCACGTGCACCTCGAGGGGGCCGTGCCGCCGGCCACCCTGCTGGAGATCGCACGACGCAACGGGCAGTCACTGCCGGCCGACACCGTCGAGGGCGTGCGGGAGCTGTACCAGTTCACCGACTTCGCGAAGTTCGTCCAGGTGTGGATCATGACCACGAACTGCCTGCGGACCGCGGACGACTTCCGGCAGATCCTGGTCGACTACGCGGGCGTGGCGGCCGGCCACGGCGCGGTCTACCTGGAGGCGATCTTCTCCCCCGGCGAGCGGGTGCAGCGCGGGGTGTCGTGGGAGGACCTGTACGAGGGGTACACCGACGGGATCGTCGAGGCCCGCGAGCGCCACGGCGTGGTCGTCCGGCTGACCCCGGACCTCTATCGCGGGATGCCGGTCGACGTGGCGGAGGACGTCGCGCGGTGGAGCGTGCGGTATCGCGACCGCGGGATCGTCGGGCTCGGCCTCGGCGGGGACGAGCGGGCCAGCTCGGCGCTGCCCTACGCGAAGGCCTTCCAGATCGCCCGCGAGGGCGGCCTGGCGCTGGTCCCGCACGCCGGCGAGTCGGCCGGCGCCGAGTCGGTGCGGGAGATGCTCGGTCTCGACCCCGACCGGCTGCGTCACGGTTTCCGCGCGGTGGAGGATGCGGCCGTACTGGCCGAGGTGGTCGATCGTGGACTGGTGCTGGACGTCTGCCCCACCTCCAACGTGCGGACCCGGTCGGTGCCGTCCCTGGCCGAGCACCCGCTGCCGGCCCTGGTCGCCGCCGGGGTGCCGTGCACGGTGAACACCGACGACCCGGCGATGTTCAACACGGATCTGGCTCAAGAGCACCGGATCGCGGCCGATCTTGGAGTCGGCGCGCGGGAGGCGTTCCAGGCGGGGATCGCCGGGGCCGCGTGCGACGACGCAACGCGGGCCTGGCTGACCGAAACGCTCAGTGACATCGGCTGAACGGACGATTGAGACGCGCTATTCGACCGACCCCGAGCGTCGCAAAGTTGATGGTCGATCTTGAAATGTCCGTTTAGCTTAGGTCGAGTTTGCTGCTGGTCACGGGGAGGCAAGGGTGAGTGACGTGTCCGATTTGGTCTTTGCGTTCGTGAGCGGCGGCGGCCTTCTGGCCCTCAGCATCGGCGCCTTCGGCGTGCTCGACGCCTACAACAAGCGCGGTGTCGGTGAGAAGCGGGTGGACTGGCTGATCGGTCTGTACGCGCTCGGTGTCGTCATGAACATCGTTGCCTACGTGATGCTCGACCGCTGGTACATCGCGGCGCCGCTGGCGCTCATGCTGCTGCCCGCCGAGCGTGCGCTGGAGAAGCGGGGCACCTTCAAGCGCCGCGGCGCGAAGGTGAACGCGATCACCGGCCGCGACTGAGACGTGCGAAAGGCCGGCCCCTGATCTCGGGGAGCCGGCCTTCTCGTGTTCAGACCGCTGTGTTTCAGACCGCGAACGTCTTCAGGGGCTCGGTCGCCGGGGGCGGCGGGGCGGCCCGCCACAGGCGGACCTTCTGGGCGCCCAGCCGGGCCAGGTAGTTCGGGTTGAGCAGGATGTACCGCCGCCAGAGCCGCTTGGGCTCCAGGCCGAGGCGCCACAGCCACTCCAGCGCGTACTTCTGCATCCACGGCGGCGGGTTCCTGAGTCCGCCGGCGTGGTAGTCGAACGCGGCACCGACCGCGAGCATGGGCGCGTCGACGAGCTGGCGCATGCCGTACACGAAGATCTCCTGGCGCGGGCAGCCCAGGCCCACCATGACCACGCGCGCGCCGGACTCCTTGATCCGGGTGGCGATCTGCTCGGGCTCGCCCGGCTCGGCCATGCGGAACTTCGAAGCCTCCATGCCGGCGACCTTCAGCCCGGGGAAGCGCTCGTTCAGCTTCTCGACCAGCCGGTCGAGGGTCTCCTGGGTCGAGCCGTAGAGGTAGACCGGCAGGCCCTCCTCGGCGCTCGCCCGCAGCACGCGCAGGGTCAGCTCCGGGCCGTAGACGCGGTCGGCGAGCCGCGCCTTGTGCAGCACGTTGAGCGCCCAGCGGACCGGCTGGCCGTCGGGCGTCACCAGATCGAACGAGTTGAGGCGCGCGTTGTGCGCCTTGTCCTGCACGCCGGTCATCACGCCGTGCACGGCGAGTGCCGTGACGGCGAGCGGCCGCCCCTCGCGGGCGGCGCTCATGACCTTCTCGACGGCGGCGTCGTAGTCGACGGCGCTGACCTCGACCCCGAGGACGTTACGTTTGCCCTGGTCGATCACTGTGTCCGTCTTCTCTAGTCCGGCTGCGTGGTCCGTCTTGCTCAGGACCCGGGGGTCCACTTGTCGACGTTGGCCTCGTAGATCTCCTGGCAGATCATGGGCACGTCGTAGACCTGCTTCCAGTCGGGGTAGTCCTGCTGGAAGCGCTCGTTGGAGCCGATCCACCACTGGTGGTCGCCGACCCGGTTGGCCTCGTGATACTCGGTCTGCATCTCGTTGCCGGTGATCCGCTCGGCCAGCGCGAACACCTCCAGGTGCGAGGTGTTGGAGTGCCGGCCACCGCCCAGGTTGTACACGGCGGCGCTGCGGGGCGCCCGGAAGAACGCCTCGAACGCGGCGACCACGTCGTGCGAGTGGATCGCGTCGCGGACCATCTTGCCCTTGTAGCCGAAGATCTTGTACGTCCGGCGCTCCATCGCGCACCGCATCACGTAGCCGAGGAAGCCGTGCAGCTCGGTGGCCGAGTGCGCCGGCCCGGTCAGCGTGCCGCCCCGGAAGCAGGCGGTCTTCATGCCGAAGTAGCGCCCGTACTCCTGCACCATGACGTCCGCGGCGACCTTGGAGGCGCCGAAGACCGAGTGCAGGCAGGCGTCGATCGACATGTCCTCCTTGATCCCGTTCTCATACGGGTGGCCCGGCTCGATCTCCCACCGCGTCTCGAGCTCCTGCAGGGGCAGGCTGTTCGGCCGGTCGCCGTAGACCTTGTTGGTCGAGCAGTGGATGAACGGCGCGTCGACGCAGTGCTCCCGCACGTTCTGCAGCAGGTTGAGCGTCCCACCCGCGTTCACGTCGAAGTCGGTGAACGGGTCGCGCACGGCCCAGTCGTGGCTGGGCTGCGCCGCGGTGTGGATGACGACGGCGATGTCCTTCCCATACCGCTGGAAGATGCCGGCCAGGGCCTCCCGGTCCCGGATGTCGACGTCGTGGTGCGTATAGGACTCGCCGAGGTCACTGGTCAGCCGCACGACGTTCCAGGCGGTGGAGGCCTCGGCCCCGAAGAACCGCTTGCGCATATCGTTGTCGATCCCGACAACGTCGAGCCCGAGCGATGCGAAGTGGCGCACCGCCTCCGAGCCGATGAGCCCGGCGGAGCCGGTGACGAGTGCGACGCTCACGACGAAGAACTCCCTGCGGTGGACAACAGTGGTCGGAACCGCTTGGGAGCATACCGTGACCCCCGCGCCCCCCCACCCACTTGCGCCCCACGTCGGCGTCCACACCCCCGACAGGCAATCCAAACCCCCGGCCATTCCTTACCCTCGATCACCGAACCCCACCGACCGCCACCTCCCGCCACGGACGGTAGCGACGCAGGGAGGGGCAACGAGGCAGGCAAGCAGGGTCCATTCCAACCATATTTGGTCGTATTTGTCACACCCACGAACCCGAGCGGGAGGGCCGCAAGGCCCGATCCGGTGCCACCGGGAGGGGTGGCCACTGCGGACAACGGCCGAAAGCGAAAACGCGAAGCGCCAGCCACGAGGCCCGATCACGGCCGAAGGTCGCGGGCAGGTGGCGACACGAGCCTGGCAGCGACGAGGGGCCGCGCCGAATGGCGCGGCCCCTCAAGCGCTGTCTGACGGGAGCAACGAACAACAAAGTTGCAAGGACCAGAGCCAGAAGAAAGAAGAACCACCGACCAGGAGAAAGGGTCGGCAATACGACCAACCGCCCGGGGAGGCCGCGGATCGGGGGTGTGGGTGGCGGAGCCCCACCGGGGAGCAAGCGAAGCGAGGCGCGAAGAATCCCACCGCTGCAACGGCAAGCGGCCCCCGCCGCGAAGCAGGGGCCACCGATCAGCGGTGGGGAAGGGGGGAGTTGAACCCCCACGCCCTTTCGGGCACACGGACCTGAACCGTGCGCGTCTGCCATTCCGCCACTTCCCCTAGCGGCCGAAACCGCCTGGCGCGCCACAGCATACCGTGTCCCAACTCGGCGAAATGACCGGGTAGGCACTAGGCTTCCCTGGGCGCCACGGAAGAGTAGCACGGGCCGACCGGTCAGCTTGCATACGGGCGTGCGACGTCCGGATACCATCATGACCTCGGAACCCGAGGAGGAACCGGTGAGTGTGCTGCAGCGCTTCGAGAAGCGCCTCGAGGGCCTGGTCGAGGGGGCCTTCGCCAAGGTCTTCAAGGGGGTCGTCCACCCCGTGGAGATCCTCAACGCCATGCAACGGGAGGCGGAAGCCCACAAGGCGATTCTGGCCGGCGGGCGCACGCTGGTGCCGAATCGCTACGTGATCGACCTTTCGCCCTATGACCACAGCCGGCTGGCGCCCTATGCGGCCGCGCTGGCGCAGGAGCTGGCCCAGTCGCAGGCCGAGTTCATCGGTGAGCAGGGCTGGACCGTCTACGGCGACGTGATCGTCGAGATCGAGCGGGGGGACGGGCTCGACACCGGCATGTTCCGGGTCACGGCCGAGGTCTACACCGGTGGGGACGTCGCCCCGCCGCCCGTGCCGGACCCGTATGGGGGATACGGGCAGCAGGGCGGCTACGGTGGGCCGGGTCCGGGCGGTCCGGGCGGTCCCGCGCGCAACGTTCGACTGGTGTCGGGCGACGGGCGCAGCTACCCTCTGTCGATTGGCTCGACCGTGATCGGCCGGGGCGACCAGGCCAACATGCGACTGCCCGACGTCGGGATCTCGCGCCGTCATGCGCGACTCGACTTCGACGGTGCGCAGGTCGTGCTGACCGATCTCGGCTCCACCAACGGCACGATGGTCAACGGTCAACGCGTCTCCGCGGTCGCGTTGAACCCGGGTGACATGATCCAGCTCGGCACGACCACGCTCACCTACCGCGTGGATGGTTGATCGTTCTGCATGCGTGGTCGACGTTAGGCGGATCTGAATGAGCGCGTCGTAGATGGAATTCGTCATCACGGTTGCCCGCTACGGGTTACTCGTGCTGCTGTGGATCTTCGTGTTCACGGTGGTGGGGGTCATCCGGCGGGACCTGTTCGCAGGCTCGCGTTCGAGCCGGATCGTCGCCGCACCCCGGGGGGTTGGTGCGGTGACGGCTCCTGGCCGTCCGGCGAAGGTGAAGCGCGGGAAGACCGCGCATCAGCTCTTCGTCACCGCCGGTGCGCTGGCGGGCACTCGCATCACCCTCGGCGAGGCGCCCATCACCATCGGCCGGGCCGAGGACTCGACGCTGGTGATCACCGACGACTACGCCTCTGCAAAGCACGCCCGGCTCGTGCCACGCGCCGGCCAGTGGTATCTCGAGGACCTCGGCTCCACCAACGGCACCTACCTCGACAAGACCAAGGTCAGCGCACCCACCCCCGTCCCCCTCGGCGTGCCGATTCGCATCGGCCGCACTTCACTCGAGTTACGGCCATGACCCTCACCTTGCGCTATGCGGCCCGCAGTGACCGCGGTCTGATTCGGAGTGGCAACCAGGACTCCGTCTACGCCGGACCGCGGCTGCTCGCCGTTGCCGACGGCATGGGCGGCATGGCCGCCGGTGACGTCGCCAGCAACATTGTCATCGCCACCATGGCGCCGCTCGACGAAGACGTGCCTGGCAACGCCATGATCGACACGCTGCGCAGCGCGGTCGATCTGGCCAACCAGCAGATCCGGGACGCCGTCGAAGAGAATCCGGCCATGGAGGGCATGGGCACGACCCTCACCGCCATGCTGTTCTCCGGCACCAAGATGGGCATGGTCCACATCGGCGACTCCCGGGCGTACCTCGTGCGCGACGGCGAGTTCGCCCAGGTGACCAAGGACGACACGTACGTCCAGATGCTCGTCGACGAGGGCCGGATCAGCCTGGAGGAGGCCAACAGCCACCCGCAGCGCTCCCTGCTCACGCGGGCGCTCGACGGCCGCGACGCCGACCCGGAGTATTCGGTGCGGCAGGTCAAGCCGGGCGACCGGTACCTGCTGTGCAGCGACGGGCTCTCCGGCGTCGTGAGCGCCGAGACCATCGAGGCGACCCTGCGGGAGTACGTCGACCCCAACCAGTGCGCCAGCCGGCTCGTCGAGCTGGCCCTGCGCGGCGGTGGGCCGGACAACATCACCGTGATCGTCGCCGACGTGACCGACGAGGACATCGTCGAGGCGCGGCCGATCGTCGGCGGTGCGGCGGCCCAGGACCGTGGCATGGCCACGTCGGCCGACCAGTCGATGTCGTCGGCCCGCGGCGCCGCCCTGTCCGCGCCCCGCCCGCCCGTGCCGGAGAGCGAGGAGGAGCAGCGCGCCGGCGCCGCGCCCACCGCGCGCGACGACAGCGAGCGTCCTCGCCGGCATCCGGTGCGCACGGCAATCCTCCTCGTCGTGCTGCTCGGGCTGTTCGGCGGTGGGCTGTGGTACGGCTGGAGCGTGACACAGTCCCGGTACTACGTGGGCGCCACCGACGACGGCAACGTGGCCATCTTCAAGGGCGTCCAGGGCCGGATCGCCTGGATCGAGCTGTCGACGGTCTACGAGACGAGCGACCTCAAGGTCGACGACCTGACCCCGGCCGCGCAGAGCACCATCCGGCAGGGCATCCCGGCTGACAACCTGGACGAGGCCAAGCAGAAGCTCGCCGCGCTGCTCGACCCGAGCGACCCGTCCCGCAAGCAGCCCTGCCCGTCCACCGAGCCGAGCGCCGACGGGAGCCCGTCGCCCGACCAGGCGACCTCCGCCCCGGTCGAGTCGCTCAGCCCGGCCGGTTCGGCCAGCGCCTCCGCGGGCGCCCTGCTCCCGACGTCCGGCGAGGCGTCACCGACGATGTCGAGCCCGACCCCCGCCGCCAGTTGCTGACCGCGAGGCCAAGAGGAAACGTGTCGTGACCGCCCCCGCCTTCCCGGCCCCGTCGCCCGCCAACCCGGGCGACGGGTCGGCCGTGTCCGCGCCGGCGCGGCCGCGCACCCGCCGCAACGTCGAACTGGGCCTCCTGCTCTTCGTCGCGGTGATCCTCCTGGTCTACGCGGGCGTCGTCGAGGGCAACGCCGTCGGCGAGGTCACGTCCGACTTCTGGGTGCAGATCGCGGTGCTGGCCGTCATCTTCGGCCTGGCACACATGGCGATCCGGTTTCTCGCGCCGTATGCCGACCCGGTGATCCTGCCGGCGGTCGCGCTCATCAACGGGTTGGGCGTCGCCTTCCTGCGGCGCCTGGACCTGGCCCGGGTCAAGGCGCCGGAGCGGGCCGAGCTGAGCGTGTTCGGCGGCGACGGCTTCCGCCAGCTCGGCTGGACGGCGGCGGCGATCGTCGGCGCGGTGATCCTGATGGCCATCGTGCGCGACCACCGGTCGCTGTCGCGATACGCGTACACGCTCGGCCTCGCCGGCATCGTCCTGGTGCTGATCCCGGCGGTGCTGCCCGCGCAGTACTCGTCCATCAACGGCGCCAAGCTGTGGATCAAGTTCCCCGGCTTCTCGATCCAGCCCGGTGAGTTCGCCAAGATCTGCCTGCTCGTGTTCTTCGCGTACTACCTGGTGCGCAAGCGCGAGGTGCTGTCGCTGGCGAGCAAGCGGTTCCTCGGCATCGACTTCCCGCGCGGCCGCGACCTCGGGCCGGTCGTCGCGGTCTGGCTGATGTCGCTGCTGGTCCTGATCTTCGAGAAGGACCTCGGCACGTCGCTGATGTACTTCGGCCTGTTCGTCGTCACGCTGTACATCGCCACCGAGCGGGTCAGCTGGCTGATCATCGGTCTCGGCCTGTTCTTCGGCGGGGCCTTCCTGGCGTACTTCCTGGGGAAGGCCGTCGGCGGGCCGTTCCTGAACTTCTCCGAGCGCGCCACCACCTGGCTCGACCCGTTCGCCGACGCGGACAACAAGGGCTACCAGCTGGTGCAGTCGCTGCTCGGCCTCGGCACCGGCGGCCTCACCGGGGCCGGCCCGGGCGCCGGGCAGCCGACCAAGGTGCCCGAGGTGCGCACCGACTTCATCTTCTCGGGCATGGGCGAGGAGATCGGCCTGTTCGGCCTGACCGCCCTGCTCGTGGTCTACCTGCTGATCGTCGAGCGCGGCCTGCGGGCCGCGATCAACGTGCGCGACTCCTTCGGCAAGCTGTTCGCCGGTGGTCTCGCGTTCACCATCGGGTTGCAGGTGTTCGTCATCGTGGGTGGCATCAGCCAGCTGATCCCGCTGACCGGGCAGACCACGCCGTTCCTCTCGGCGGGTGGCTCGTCGCTGGTGGCCAACTGGCTGCTGATCGGTCTGCTGCTGCGCATCTCCGACGCGTCGCGGCGCCCGGCCGGCGGGTCCCCGTCGGTCAACCTGGGCGGCGTGTCCACCGGCGGTGGCGGCGGCGCCCCGGTCCAGATCAAAGAGCTGCCCACGGAGGTTGTGCGATGAACGCCCCGCTGCGCCGGGTCGGTGTCGTGGTGCTCGTGCTGTTCGCGATGCTGTTCGTCAACCTGAACTACCGCCAGGTGGTCAAGGCCGACGACTACCGCGAGAATGCCCGCAACGGCCGCGTCCAGGCGAGCGAGTACGAGCGGGCGCGCGGCAAGATCGTCAACGCCCAGGGCATCGCGGTCGCCGACGCGCAGGAGACCGGCGACTCGCTGAAGTTCCTCCGGACGTACCCGCTGAAGGACCAGTACGCGCACGTCCTCGGCTTCAAGCCGGTCAACCTGGCGGCGACCTCGCTGGAGAAGCTCAACAACGACTTCCTCGTCGGCACCTCCGACAAGCAGGCGGCCGACCGGATCGCCGGGCTGTTCACCGGCAAGAAGCCGGCCGGCGGCAACGTGCTGCTGACGGTCTCCAAGTCGGCCCAGGAGACGGCGTACACCCAGCTCGGCAACAACAAGCTCAAGGTGAAGAGCGGCGCGGTCGTCGCGCTCGACCCGACGACCGGCGCGGTGCTCGCCGAGGTGTCGCTGCCGAGCTACGACCCCAATCTGCTGAGCACCCACGACACCAACGCCGCCCTGGCGAACTACAAGAAGCTGGACGCCGACCCGGCCGATCCGCTGCTGAACCGGGCCGTGGCGAACATCTACCCGCCGGGCTCGACCTTCAAGGTCATCACCTCGGCCGCCGCGCTGACCGCGGACTCGTCGCTGGCGCCCGACACGGTCGTGCCGGGCGGCGAGTTCTACCAGCCGCCGCAGACCTCGTCGTTCCGGATCAAGAACGCCCACGAGGGCATCTGCCCCGACAGCATCACGCTCAAGCAGGCCCTGACCGTCTCGTGCAACACCGTCTTCGCCCGGATGGGCGTCGAGCGGATCGGTGCCGACAAGCTCAAGCGGATGGCGTCGGACTTCGGGTTCGAGTCGGAGCCGAGGTACATCGAGGACCAGGACCGTAACTACTGCGGGATCGTCGCCAGCCACACGGGCCCGATGACCGCCAACGGTGTCGTGGATCCGCCCGCCGTCGCGCAGTCGAGCATCGGACAGCGTGAGGTGAAGATGTCTCCGCTGCAAGGCGCGATGATTGCCGCGACGGTTGCCAACGGCGGGCGCGAGATGCGGCCGTACGTGGTGGACCGTCTGCAGAACGCCGACCTCTCCAACGCCGACCGCACCGAGCCCAAGGAAATGGGCCGCCCGATCAGTGGCGATGTCGCCGCCAAGCTGCAGGAAATGATGTTCAGCGTGGTCACGTCCCGCGACGGCACGGGCCGCAGCGCCAACGTCTCCGGCTTGCAGGTGGGTGGTAAGACCGGAACCGCGGAAGACGGTGAAGATGCGCAGGACCACGGCTGGTTCATCGGCTTCGCACTGAAGGACGGCAAGCCGATCATCTCGGTCGCGGTCTTCCTCGAGAACGCTGGCAAGGGTGGCAGCGGGGAGGCGGCTCGCATTGCCGGTCAGGTCATGAAGGCATACGCGGACGAAAAGGGCATCAAATAACATGAGGTGCGCGACATGTTGAGCGCCGGCACCACGTTGGGTGGGCGCTACCGCCTGGACGAGCGCATTGCCGGCGGCGGTATGGGTGACGTCTGGCGCGGCACCGACGAGGTGCTGGGCCGCATCGTCGCGATCAAGGTCCTGCTGCCCGCACTGCTCGAGGAGCCCGGCTTCGCCGAGCGCTTCCGCGGCGAGGCGCGGACGATGGCCACCATCAACCACCCCGGCGTGGTCGACATCTACGACTACGGCAGCGAGAACGGCACCGCCTTCCTGATCATGGAGTACGTGGAGGGCGACGCGCTCTCCCGCACCCTGTCCCGGGTCGGCCGGCTCACCCCGGCCCGAGCCATGGCGCTGATCGCGCAGGCCGCCGACGCGCTGCACGCGGCGCATGAGAAGGGCATCGTCCACCGCGACGTCAAGCCCGGCAACCTGCTCGTGCGGCCCAACGGCACGCTGGTGCTCACCGACTTCGGCATCGCCCGCTCGGCCGCCGTGGCCCAGCTGACCGCGGCCGGCTCGGTGCTCGGCACCGCCTCGTACATCTCGCCCGAGCAGGCCTCGGGCCAGCAGGCCACGCCGCTGTCCGACGTCTACGCGCTCGGCGTGGTCGCCTACCAGTGCCTGTCCGGCCAGCGGCCGTTCGAGGGCGAGAACCCGCTCGAGATCGCCATGCGGCACGTGCGCGAGCTGCCGCCGCCGATGCCGAACGACATCCCGCCGCCCGTCGTGCAGCTCGTCGAGCGGGCGATGGCGAAGGACCCGGCCGCCCGCTGGCCCAGCGCCGCCGCGCTCGCCCAGGCCGCCCGCCGGGTGTCGCACCAGCTCGGCGGGGGCACGGCCGCCGGCCCGGTGGTGCCGCCGCTCGGCCCGCCCGTCTCGGGCGCCCCGATCGCGCCGCCCGTCTCCGGCGGCCCCTCCTACGGCCAGCCGACCTCGGGTTCGCCGATGTCCGGCCCGCCGATCTCCGGCGGCCCGGTGTCGCCCGGCGCGGGCGGCACCCGGATCATGCCCGGCGGCGCGCTGCCGCCGCTGCCCGGCCAGCAGCCGGCCGGCGTGGGCGGGCACCAGGCCCGCGGCGCCGCGGGTGTGCCGCCACCGCCGCCGAGGGGCGACACGGCCACGTTCATGGGTGGCGGCTACGACGGCGGGTACGACGCGCCCCCGCCCGCGCCGACCCCGGGCGGTGCCGGTGGGCGCTCCGGCGGCCGGAACAACCTGGTGGTGGCCGGGATCGCGGGCATCGTGCTGCTGGTGCTGATCGGCATCGGCGGCCTGTACTTCGCCATGAACGGCAAGGACGACCCGAACAAGGTCGGCAGTGACGCGACGACCGCGCCGCCGACCAGCGCCGCGGCGCCGACCTCGGTCAAGCCGACCGGCAAGCTGGTCAACGTCGACTGCGCCAAGATCAAGGGCAAGCAGCGGATCACCGAGGAAGCGTCGCTCAGGCGGCTGAAGCTCAAGGTCAACGTCGTGGAGCAGGATTCGGACGATCCGATCCCCGGCCGGATCCTCAACGTCGAGCCGTGCGGCCAGGTGCCGGAGGGCACCGAGATCACGCTCACCGTGGTCAAGAGCGCGTTCCCACCACCCAAGGGCAACAACTCCAGCTCGGCGCCGGCGCCCGGGAAGTCGGACGACAACGAGCCGTCGCCGGAGCCGAGCGCGAGCTAGATCGGAATGGGTTCTCGTCGCAAGACGTGGCAAGGTAAGAGCCAATGACCGAAGGACGACACGACATGACCGCCCAGCCGCGCCTCCTCGGCGGCCGTTACCAGGTCGGGGAGTTGCTCGGCTATGGCGGCATGGCCGAGGTGCACCGAGGTCGTGACCTGCGACTCGGCCGCGACGTTGCGATCAAGACCCTCCGGACCGACCTCGCCCGCGACGCGACGTTCCAGTTACGGTTCCGCCGGGAGGCGCAGAACGCCGCCTCCCTCAACCACCCGGCGATCGTCGCCGTCTACGACACGGGCGAGGAACGCGGCCCGGCGGGCGAGGAACTGCCGTATATCGTCATGGAGTTCGTCAACGGCCGCACCCTCAAGGAGGTGCTGGCGGCCGAGGGCCGGCTCATGCCCCGCCGGGCGCTGGAGATCACCGCGGACATCTGTGCCGCGTTGGAGTTCAGCCACCGGCACGGGATCATCCACCGCGACATCAAGCCGGGCAACGTGATGCTCACGCAGACCGGCCAGGTCAAGGTGATGGACTTCGGCATCGCGCGGGCCCTGGCCAGCGGCGCGACGACGATGACCCAGACGTCGGCGGTCATCGGCACCGCGCAGTATCTCTCGCCCGAGCAGGCCCGCGGCGAGCCCGTCGATGCGCGCAGCGACGTCTACGCGACCGGCTGCGTGCTCTTCGAGCTGCTCTGCGGCCACCCGCCGTTCGTCGGGGACAACCCGGTCTCGGTGGCGTACCAGCACGTGCGGGAGGACCCGCGGCCGCCGAGCACCAGCAACCGGGACGTCACGCCCGAGATCGACGCCGTCGTCCTCAAGGCGCTGGCGAAGAACCCGCTGAACCGGTATCAGAGCGCCGCCGAGATGCGGGCCGACCTCATGCGGGCCGCCGCCGGCCGTCCGGTCTCCGCGCCTCCGGTGCTGACCGAGGACGAGATGGCGACGGTGATGGCGCAGCAGACCGCCTACCGGCCGCCGCCGGCCTCGCGCCAGCCCGCCCGGGCCGCCGCGCGGCAGAAGCGCAAGAGCTCGACCGGGATCGTGGTCGCGCTGACCGTGCTGGGCCTGCTCGCGGTGGCCGCCCTGTCGATCGGCCTCTACCTGGCCAATCAGGAGCCGATGGTGCGGGTGCCGGAGCTGGTCGGGCAAACCCAGGCCGAGGCGGCCAACGCGCTGCGCCAGTCCAACCTGGAGGGCGACCCGCACGCCGGCCCCAACGAGAACTGCGAGCCCGGCCGCGTGGTCACGCAGCAGCCGAAGGCGAACACCGAGGTCAAGCAGGGCACGCAGATCGACTACGACGTCTGTGGCGAGCCCACGCTGCTCACGGTGCCGCCGCTGCTGCGCCTCACCAAGGACCAGGCGACCAAGCAGCTCGAGGGCATGAACCTGAAGGTCGTCGCCGAGCCGCGGGACGCGGTCGAGCCCAAGGACGAGGTCGTCGGCAGCGACCCGCAGCCCGGCACCTCGATCAAGCCCGGCTCCACGATCAAGATCCTCGTGTCGAAGAACAACCAGGCGATCGTGCCCGAGGTGTCCGGCAAGACTCCGGAGCAGGCCGAAGCGCTGCTCCAGTCGCTCGGCTTCACCAACGTCGACCAGGAGAAGACCGAGGTCAGCGACCAGTCGAAGGACGGCGTCGTGATCAACACGAACAAGGCTGCGAACAAGCCGGCGATGAAGACGGACCGGATCATCATCCGGGTCGGCGAGTACGTCGATGCGAACCCGGGCAACTCCGGGTCGCCGAAGCCGAGCAACAGCGCGTCGCCGGGCAACGGCTGACCGACCGCTGCCGCTACCGTGCGTGCCCTGTGGATAACTGGCCAGTTATCCACAGGGTTGTCCACAGGTATTGCCCTACGCTGATGTGCCTCTCACGGACCGTGCACATCGGCGGCGGCGATCTTCGTCCAGGCGCCGAGCCGCTCTCCGCGAGTTGACCTTGGTGGCTGGCGGTCGCCAGGGCGACCGAAACTCACCAAGGTCAACCGCCGTGGGGGTCGGACCGCGCGAGCCGCGGGCAGGAGCCCGCGGGCTCTTGCCGCGACGGCGATGGCAGCGTCCGTGGGGCCGGTCCCTGATGGACCGGCCCCACGAGCGGTGTCTGGCGGGAGCGACGGTCGCGCCTTGCGCGGACCCGAGTCCCAGAAATCCTTACGCGAAGGCCGCGATGCGGCGGGCCTCCACCTCGGCGACCAGGTCCGGAGCCCGGTCGAGAGCCTCGGGCAGGCCGCAGGTCGCCAGCCAGTTCGCCAGCATCTGGTGGCCGCCCTGGGTGAGGACCGACTCGGGGTGGAACTGGACGCCCTCGATCGGCAGCTCACGGTGGCGCATCGCCATGACCACGCCGGACTCGGTGCGGCCGGTGACCTCGATCTCCGGGGGCAGCGTGGACTCGACGACCGCCAGCGAGTGGTAGCGCGTGGCGATGAACGGGTCGGGCAGGCCCGCCAGCACGCCCTGGCCGGTGTGGCTGACCAGGGACGTCTTGCCGTGCAGCAGCTCCGGCGCGCGGGTCACGGTCGCGCCGAAGGCGGCGCCGAACGCCTGGTGGCCCAGGCAGACGCCGAAGATGGGCAGCTTTCCGCCGAACTCCCTGATGACGTCCATGCAGATGCCCGCGCGCTCCGGCGTGCCGGGGCCGGGCGAGAGCAGCACGCCCGCCGGGTCGGCCGCGCCGACCTCGCGCAGGGTGATCTCGTCGTTGCGCCGGACGTCGCAGTCGACGCCGAGCTGGCCCAGGTATTGGACCAGGTTGAAGACGAACGAGTCGTAGTTGTCGATGACGAGCACGCGCACTGGTGGGGGTCCTAGCTCGGTAGCACTTGCGGGGCGGTGGCGGTGGCGCTCGGCGCCGTCGACGGCGGTGTCGTCGGTACGGTCTCGTCCGGCGGGACGGTGGTCTCCACCTGGACGTCGTCGAACGGGAGCAGCGGCTCCACGGCGGGGAACAGCTGATACCACAGCAGGGCGCCGACGGCGCCCAGGAGCACCAGCGAGACCAGCGCCTTGAGCTGCCACTGCCGGAACGGGATGTGCCGCCAGATCCATGCGTACATGCGGCTCAGCCCTCCAGCTCGGCGGGGTCGCCGTCGGCGACGGGCTGGCTGCGGGCGAGCTCGGCGTGCACGACCAGGCGCTGGTAGTTGTTGAACTTCGGGTTGCACGTGGTCATGGTCAGCATGGCCTTGGTGGGCGTCTCGCCGGGCTTGTCGGGCACCGGCGCCACCACCTGCACGGCCGTCGGCAGGACGATCTCGTTGCCGGTGACGCGGTAGATGTACCAGGTCTCGCCGGTCTTGACGACCACCGGGTCGCCGGGCTTCATCCGGTCGAGGTCCCACCAGATGGCCGGGGTGCGGTGACCGGCCATGGAGAAGTTGCCGATCTGGCCGGGCATGGCGGTGTCCGGGTAGTGGCCCGGCGCATACCGGATGTCGGCCGGGGTCACGCCCTGCACCACGGCCCACTTCTTCTTGAGCCGCGGGATGTGCACGGAGGCGATGACGGCGCCGTTGGCCGGCTTGGCCACCGGGGCCGGCGGGCCGGACGGCGCGACCGTCGGCGTGGCCTGCGGCTGCGCCCACTGCTGCTCCAGTTGCCGGTTGAGGTCCTCCTGGTGGGCGTCGACGATGGCCGACTTCCCCCAGACCTCATAGGCGGCGAACAGCAGGACGATCAGGCCGAACGTGATCAGCAGCTCGCCCGTGCCGCGGCTGACCGCGCGCACGACCGAGCCGGCCGTGGTCCTCGTGTATTCGGAGTACACGCTGCGATAACCCTTCTCGGTCCGGACCGGTCGCAGGGGGACGATCGTGACACCGTTCTCGGTGCGGGGTTCGTCGTCCGGCGCGGCCGGCGTCTCGTGAGGGGTTGTAACTTTCGGGAGGACGGTCGTCGCCGCCTCCTGGAGCACCTGCCGCTTCGCGGGGCGGTCGAAGCGCGGAATGATGGCGGTCGGGTCGTCGGGCGGCACGCGCGGGATGAGACGCGTCTCGATGTCGTCCTGGTCGAGGGCCCGGTGGCGGGGGCGATGGTCCATCGGCCTACGACCCGGCGCGGGCCGAGTGCAGCGCGGTCGACCCGTCGTATGCCTTGGCCTGCACGTCCGCCTCCAAACGCACCTGATAGCCGAGCCCGAAGGTGTCGGCGGCCTCCCGGAACAACCGCACCCCCTCGGCATCGTCGAGCGAGCGCTGCAGGCGGGCCTGCTCGCCGATCGCGGCGATCTCGAAGGGGGGCGAATAGACCTGCCCGTCGAGGAGCAGGGTGTTGCCCACGCAGCGTACCGCGCTCGTGGCGATAACCCGGACGCCCATGAGTGTCATGGCCTCCGCGCCGCCGGCCCACAGGGCGTTGACCACGGCCTGGACGTCCTGTTGGTGGACCACGAGGTCGTCGGGCGTGGCGCCGGCCGGGCGGCTGCCGTCGGGGCGGCGGGGCGCGTCGTCGAGGACGACCACGAGGCCCGGGCCGTGCACGGCGGTCAGCCCGGCGGCGGCCTGCTGGTCGTTGCCGCGGCGCCGCTGCTCGTCCACCTGGCTGTCGGCCCCGGCCTGCTGCTGTTGTTGCTCGTCGATCTCCGCCCGCAGCCGGGCGGCCCGCTCGCGGGCGGCGGCGATCTCCTGCTTGCGCCCGCTGATCAGGTTGGTCAGCTCGGGCCGCCGGTCCTCGCGCAGATCGGTGCCCTGGGCGGTCGCGGCGGACAGCGAGAACAGCATCCCGGCCACGGCGAGCACCACCGGCGTGAGCACTGACCAGGCGAAACTTCGCTTCCGGTCACGGCGCGGGAGCATAGCGCGACCGAGCCGGCGCACCGCCCGCGACCACGAGGAGCCGCCGGATGTGTACTCCACCACGACCCCTCCCCGCGCGCGCGTGCCGACTTGACTACGCTAGTCGCAGAACATTATTCAGGCCGACGCTGGCGGAGGTGGCGGCGTCACATGGATAGTGTTGGCCAGACGACCCCTCCAGGAGAGCGCCGTGCCGAAGTCGACAGTTCGTAAGAAGAAGGTCTACACGCCGCCGGCGGAGCTGCGCCCGCAGGAAACGGTGGCCGCCCGGCGGCGCCCGAGCCCGGTGTGGGTGCCCGCGCTGGCGGTGAGCTTTGTCGTGATCGGCATCGCCTGGCTGGTGACGTACTACCTGACGCAGGGCTTCTTCGACGTGGAGGCCTTCTCCGCGCTGGCGAAGCTGGAGTACTGGAACCTGGCCATCGGGTTCGGCTTCCTCGTGGCGTCACTCGCCGTCTTCTCCAAGTGGCGCTGACCTGACGATTCGCCCCCTCGGCCGCGAGGGGGCGAATGTGTCACAACTTGCGGTGTCGCCATCCAGCTTTCGCCGCCGGTGTCCTAGCGTTTGCTGCGACCAACTTCACGTTACTCACGGGTAACAAGGGGTCTAAGGTCAAACAGAGCTTCGGCACCGCAGCGCGTTGGAGGCATCGCATGGGCCCAGTGCAGATCGTCGCCACGGCCGTGGCGGCGGCTATCACCGTCGTCGCGGTCGTCCTCGTCGTGCGCACCGTGCGGCGCATGCTCTCCGTCGTAAGGCTCGGCCAGCCCGACCCGACCCGCGTCGGCGACCGGGCCCTGCGCTTCAAGACGATGCTGGCCGAGACCCTGGGTCACACCAGGATGCTGCGCTGGACCGTCGTCGGCGCGGCGCACTGGTTCGTGATGATCGCATTCATCGCGCTCTCGTCGCTGGTGCTCGAGGCGTACTTCGAGGTCGCCCTGCCCGACCACGGGCTGCCGCTCATCGGCGCCTGGAACGTCTACGGCCTGGTCACCGAGTGGATCGGGGTGCTCGGCTTCGTCGGCATCCTCGTCCTGATCGGCATCCGGCTGCGCAACCTGCCGAGCAACCCCGAGCGGCGGTCGCGCTTCACCGGGTCGACGATGTGGCAGGCGTACTACGTCGAGTACACGATCCTCGCGGTACTGCTGTGCGGGTTCTTCATCCGCGGCTTCAAGGCGGCCAACGACACGCTCGAGTGGCCGGTCTGGGCCGCGCCGGTCAGTCACGGCCTCGGCGCGCTGCTGCCGGCCAGCCCGGCCGCGGTCAGCCTGATCGCCATGGTGAAGATCATCGTGTCGATGGCCTGGGTGATCGTCATCGCCAGCAACATCACGATGGGCGTGGCGTGGCACCGCTTCCTGGCATTCTTCAACATCTACTTCAAGCGCACCCCCGGCCGGCCCGGCTCCGGCCTCGGCGGGCTGCGGCCGATGACGAGCGAGGGCAAGCCGCTCGACTTCGAGGAGGCCGACCCGGAGAAGGACCAGTTCGGCGTCGCGCAGGTCGAGCAGTTCAGCTGGAAGGGCATGCTCGACTTCACCACCTGCACCGAGTGCGGGCGGTGCCAGTCGCAGTGCCCGGCCTGGAACACCGGCAAGCCGCTCTCGCCGAAGCTGCTGATCCTCAACCTCCGTGACCACGCCTACGCCAAGGCGCCGTACCTGCTCGGCGGGGGCGGCAAGACGCTCACCGGCGACGAGAAGGCCACCCAGGAGCAGCTCGCCAAGATCGACGTCCTGGCGCTCGCCGAGGCCGAGCGGCCGCTCATCGGCGGCGTGGACGAGAACGGCGTCATCGACCCGGACGTGCTGTGGTCGTGCACCACCTGCGGCGCGTGCGTGGAGCAGTGCCCGGTCGACATCGAGCACGTCGACCACATCGTCGACATGCGGCGGTACCAGGTGCTCATCGAGTCGAACTTCCCGACCGAGGCCGGCGTCATGCTGCGCAACCTGGAGAACAAGGGCAACCCGTGGGGCGCCGCCCAGTCGACCCGCGACGACTGGGCGAAGGGCCTCGGCTTCGAGGTGCCCAACGTGGCCGACGGCGGCGACTTCGAGTACCTCTTCTGGGTCGGGTGCGCCGGCGCCTTCGAGGACCGGGCCAAGAAGACCACCCGCGCGGTGGCGACGCTGCTCAACGAGGCGGGCGTCAGCTTCGCGATCCTCGGGCAGGGCGAGACCTGCACCGGCGACCCGGCCCGCCGGATCGGCAACGAGTTCGTGTTCCAGATGCTGGCCCAGCAGAACGTCGAGACGCTCAACGACGCCGGCGTGAAGAAGATCGTGGCGACCTGCCCGCACTGCTTCAACACGCTCAAGAACGAGTACGGGCAGCTGGGCGGCGACTACGAGGTCATCCACCACACGCAGCTGCTCGCCCAGTTGGTGGCGGCGGGCAAACTGACCCCGGTCCAGCCGCTGGACGGATCCATCACGTACCACGACCCGTGCTACCTCGGCCGCCACAACCGCGTGTTCGCCGCGCCGCGGGAGGTCCTCGGTGCTGTCGCCGCTCCGGCCGACGGTCTGGTCGAGATGGACCGGTTCGCCGAGCGCTCCTTCTGCTGCGGCGCCGGCGGTGCCCGCATGTGGATGGAGGAGCGGATCGGCAAGCGGATCAACGTGGAGCGGGTCGAGGAGGCCCTGTCGACCGGGGCCAAGACGGTCGCCGTGTCCTGCCCGTTCTGCCTGACGATGCTGGGCGACGGCGTGACCGGCAAGAAGTCGGCCGGTGCGGCCCCGGACGACGTCGAGGTCGTGGACGTGGCGTCGGTGCTGCTGCGGGCGGTGCGCTCCTAGCACTGAGCGCTTAGCGCTGACCGATGACGTTCATCACCATCGCCAGGGCGATCAGCACCGCCCCGGCGGTGGCGATGAACTTCAGCCCGCGGAGGCTCTCGGCCCAGGCCACCTTGCGCGCGGCCGGGATGAGGGCCTTCGTGCGCCGGTAGTCGAGCCGGGCCCGTCTCGCCCGGGTGCCCGCGCTGCCCGCGAACACGCCGGCCACGAGCGCGATACAGGCGCCGATCAGCGCCGCTGCCATCGGCCCTCCCTGGGGGGTGCTGTGTTGCCAACAGCATCCGCGCCGCTCACCACGCCGCACAGCCCCCGAAAGTGGGAGGGTGATCCTTCTAAGGCCAGTTATGCAACAGGCCTTAGGCCGAACCGGGCATCGTGGACACGGTGGTCGCGACCGTGGCGGCGGAGATGGCGACCATGACCGCCGCCTGGACCTCCGCGACCGCCTTGCGCACGGCGTCGGCGGCCCAGCGTTCGTCGGCGACCGCCTTCAGCCGTTCGGCCGGCAGGCCGACGGCGCGGGCCAGGCCCGTGGCTTCCACGAGTCCACAGAGTGCGGCGGTACGGGCATCGACCGGCCCCTGGTGGACCGCCTGGCGCATCGCCGCCCGGGCGGCATGCTCCGGCGCCGGGTCGCCGGCCGGGTAGCGCGTCACCGGGAAGACCCACAGCACCCGGCCCTGCTCGCGGCGCAGCACCCGGGCGTTGACCAGCGAGGCCAGCAGGTCCTCGCGCAGCGTCCGGCTGAGCCGCTGGAGCCACTCGCCGGGCTTGCGCGGGTGCTCCTCGCGGGCGATGGTCGCCAGCGCGCGGTCGGCGAACGGCTCGCCCGTCGGCGTCGTGTCGCGGACCGTCAGGCGGCCGCCGGCGAACTCGACCCGGTCGGCCAGCGCGAGCTCGATGAGCAGCGCGGCCGCGAGGCCGTAGTCGAGGGCCGGTGCGCCGGCGATGGCCGAGCCCTCTTCGTCGTCGTAGGCGATGAGCAGCAGCTCATCGGCGAGCGTCGGTCGGTCCATGATTTCAAAGGTACGATCGCTGGGTCCGAACCGCAGGTCGAGGCGCCTTCAGCGGGCCGAGGGTTCACGTGGAACAATTCGGCGGACACCTGAAGGGACCATGTTCACCACACTGTTGCCCCTGCTGGCGTTTGCGCTGCTCACCGCGGCGAACGCCGGTTTTGTCGCCGCCGAGTTCGCGCTCGTGACCGTCGACCGGGCCGAGATCGACCAGCAGGCGGCCGCCGGTGACCGCAAGGCGCGCACGGTCCGGCAGGCCCTGCGCGAGCTGTCGTTCCAGCTGTCCGGCGCCCAGCTCGGAATCACGATCACCGCGTTGCTGGCCGGCTACCTGGCCGAGCCGGCGCTGGCGCACATCTTCGAGCCGGTGATTCGCCCGATCTTCGGCGGGATGACGCAGACCGCCGGCCACGTTCTCGCGCTGCTCATCGCGACGCTGATCTCGATGCTGTTCGGCGAGCTGGTGCCGAAGAACGCGGCGCTGGCCAAGCCGATGCCGGTCGCGCGGGCGACCGCCGGGCCGCAGCGGATGTTCTCCCGGCTGTTCAAGTGGCTGATCGGGGCGCTCAACGGCACGGCCAACTGGGTGGTGCGCCGCTTCGGCGTCGAGCCGCAGGAGGAGCTGGCCAGCGCCCGGTCGCCGGAGGAGCTCGGGCTGCTCGCGGCGATCTCGGCCCAGGCGGGCGCGCTGCCGAAGGAGACCGCGGTCCTGCTGCAGCGCACGATCCGCTTCGGCGACAAGAGGGCGGCCGAGGCGATGACGCCGCGCGTGGACGTGGTGTCGCTGCGGGCCGACACGACCGTCGCCGAGCTGCTGGCGACCTCGGTGCAGACGGGCTACAGCCGGTATCCCATCTACGTGCAGACCCTCGATCAGGTCACGGGTGTGGTCACGGTCACGGACGCGCTCGGCGTCCCGCCCGTGCGCCGCCCGACGACCAAGGTCGGCGCGGTGGCGCGCGAGCCCGTGTTCGTGCCGGAGAGCCTCGACCTCGACGGCGTGCTCGAGGCGCTGCGCAAGGCCGGGTCCTCCTTCGCCATCGTCGTGGACGAGTACGGCGGGACCGACGGCGTGGTCACCGTCGAGGACCTCGTCGAGGAGCTGGTCGGCGAGATCGCCGACGAGCACGACGTCGAGGACGAGCCGACCACGGCCCACGGCATGCCCGACCTGACCGCGCCCGGCGACGAGCGGACGTTGCTGGTCGATGGCGTACTGCGGGAGGACGAGCTGGCGGAGCTGACCGGCTTCCGGGTGCCGGAGGGTCCGTACGAGACGCTGGCCGGCTTCCTCATGGCGCGGCTCGGCCACATCCCCACGGTCGGCGAGACGTGGAAAGAGGACGGCTGGGAGTTCACCGTCGTCGAGGTGGATCGGCGCCGCATCGAGCAGGTGCGGGTCGTGCGCCCGGAGGCGGTCGATGACTGAGCTGCTGATCACGGTCCTGCTGCTGCTCGGCAACGGGTTCTTCGTCGCCGGTGAGTTCGCGCTCATCGCGTCGCGCCGCACGGTGGTCGAGCCGATGGCCGCCACCTCGCGCCGGGCCCGGATCGGGCTGCGCGCGATGAACGAGATCCCGCTGATGATCGCCGGCGCGCAGCTCGGCGTGACGATCTGCTCGCTCGGCCTCGGCGCGCTCGCCGAGCCGGCGCTGGCCCACGGGCTGGAGGGGCCGTTCCACGCGCTGCACATGCCCGAGCAGCTGATCCACCCGGTGGCGTTCGTCCTGGCCCTCGGCGTGGTCGTGTTCGCCCACACGGTCGTCGGCGAGATGGTGCCGAAGAACCTGACGCTCGCGTCGCCGGAGCGGGCGGTGCTGTGGCTCGGCCCGCCGATGTACGCGTTCTGCATGGCCACCAAGCCGGTGCTGGTGGCGATGAAGTGGGCGTCGCGCACGATCCTGTCGCTGTGGCGGATCGAGACGACCGGCGCGGTGAAGACCGTGTTCACCGCCGAGGAACTGGCCGGCCTGGCCGCGCAGGCGACGACCGAGGGGCTGCTGGCGCCCGAGGAGCACGCCCGCATCGCCGGCGCCCTGGCGCTCAGCCGGCGCACGGCCCGCGACGCGCTGCGGCCGTGGGCGCAGGTCACGACGGTGGCCGAGGACGTGTCGCCGGCGTCGCTGGAGGTGCTCGCCACCCGCACGAACCGGTCGCGCTTCCCGGTCGTCGACCGCGCCTCCCGGCGGGTCCTCGGGTTCGTCCACGTCAAGGACGTGATTGGGTTCGTCGGGCCGCAGCGGCGGGCGCCCATCCCGGCCGGCCTGATCCGGCCGCTCGGCATCGTGCCGCCCACCCGCACGCTGGCCGAACTGCTGCTGGCCATGCGCCGCGAGCGGCAGCACATCGTGCTGGTGAGCGACGGGCGGGTGCCGATCGGCGTGGTGACGCTCGACGACGTGCTCATGGCCGTCGTCGGCGAGCCGGTCCAGGACGAGTATCACTCGACGGTTGGAACCGCACGCTGATCGCCTGTCCCGATCGTCCGGCACTCGGCACAATGGCCCGTTATGCGGTTTCTGCGACTGCGGGTCGCGTTGTGCGGCGCGCTCGCGGTGTTGATCGCGGTCGCTGTCTGGGCCGCGCGGCGGCCGGCTGAGCGGCCGCCCGACGCCGTCACGGCCGACGTCACCGGCTCGCCGCATCCGGCCGCCTCGGCCGGCGTCGGCGCGCTGCCGCAGCCGTCGGCGGCGCGGTCGAGCGGCGCTGACCCCGGGGGCTTGCGATACAGCTTCGACTTCGACGAAGGCTTCGACGGGGGCTCGGACGGCACGATCGCCGACACGGGCGGGCGGCTTCCGCTGCGGGTGCGGCGTGCGCAGGGCGGGACGATCACCGCCGTACCGCATGACGGCGGACTCGCGGTGCGCTTTCCGCCGCGGTGTGAGCATTACGGTGCGGAGAGTTGTGCGCGAGCCATCTTGCAGAGCGGGCCGGCGGACTTTCTCAATCCCGGCAGGCTTCCGTTCTCGTACGGCGCGAGCATCCTCGTCAAGTCTTCGGAAACTTCCAAGGGCGCCAATGTCGTTCAAAAAGGGTTCTCGGTCGGTGACAGTCAGTTCAAGTTGCAGGTCGACGGCGCGGCCGGACGGCCGAGCTGTGTGATTGTCGGCAATGCCGGGCCGGCCATCCACGTGGCGCTGGCATCGCGCACCGTGGCCGACGGTCGGTGGCACCGGGTCGAGTGTTCGCGCGGTGACTCCCTGCTCACGGTGGCGGTAGACGGCATCGTGGTGGGCCGGACCGCAATTCCCTCGTCACTGTCGATAGCGAACTCGGATCCCCTCTGTATTGGCGGTAAGGGAACCAGCGCGAACAACGATCAGTTCGTGGGTGCAATTGATGATGTGTTCGTCACTCGGGGCGCGTGACTTTAGGAACAAATCGGACAGTGGCTTGAACCTTTGGTCTCGCCGCCATAACGTGAATTCTCGTCGGATGGATGTCCGCGCCCACCACGGTCGCGCCAGACGGCACCGCCGAGTCGATATCCGAGCCGGGGACCCACGTGTCCAATCGGGGTGAATCCGCGACTGATCGCGGTAGGGCGACCTTCCCGTCCGAACCCGTCAGCTAACCCGGTAGGCGGCCTTGGAAGAAGGAGCAGCTCCTCGGTGGACAGCCATCTGAGGTTGACGAAGCGCCTGGTCCGCATTCTCGCCGCCGCTCTCGGAGGTCTGTCGCTCGCCATCGGTGTCACCGGACTCGCGCACGCGGATCCGACGCCGGCCGAGCTCGAAGCGCAGATCGACCAGAAGTGGAACGAGATCGAGCCGGTCATCGAGCAGCACAACCAGCTCAAGGGTGAGCTGAACGCCAACAAGACCAAGCAGAAGCAACTGCAGGACCAGATCGCGCCGCTGCAGGCCAGGGTCGACGAGACGCTGACGCGGGTGTCGAGCTTCTCGGTCATGCAGTACAAGACCGGTCGCTTCTCCAGCTTCAACGCGCTGATGACCACGGGGTCGCCCGACACCTTCGCCGAGCAGCTGATGATGCTCAACATGATGGCGAAGGACGAGGCGGCCAAGGTCCGGGACGTGCTCGTCGCCAAGAAGGCGCTCGACGAGCAGAAGAAGCCGCTCGACGAGCTGATCGCCAAGCAGGTCGAGCAAGAGGCCGCGATGGCCCAGAAGGAACAGACGATCAACGCCGAGATCAAGACGCTCAACGACATGCGCGTCAAGGCGTATGGGGGCACCGGCGGGCTCGGCAACCTGCGCCCCGTGGCCTGCCCGCAGTCGTATGACGGCAGCCCGGGCGCGAAGGCGGCGCAGGTCGCCTGCCAGCAGATCGGCGACCCGTACATCTGGGCGGCCGAGGGCCCGAACAGCTTCGACTGCTCCGGCCTCACGCTCTATGCGTGGAAGCAGGTCGGCTACTCGCTGCGGCACTACACCGCCTGGCAGTACTCGGATACCAAGCGCGTCTCGCGGGCCGATCTCAAGCCCGGCGACCTGGTGTTCTTCTACAGCGACCGGCACCACGTCGGCCTCTATGTCGGCAACGGCTGGATGGTCCACGCACCGACATCCGGCGACCGGGTGCGGATGAAGAAGATCGACGACGGGCCGATCAACGGGTTCGGCCGCGTGGTTTGATCGCTGCTGTGATGAGAAGGGCGGGTCTTCGGACCCGCCCTTCTGCATGCACGGGCGCCCGCCATCGTTCGCCGCCTTCCCCGCCGCCGCCTTCTCCGCGTCGATCTTGCAGTTGTGGTGCCGAGACACTCCCTGAATGTCCGACTTTGTCAGGCACCACAACTGCAAGATCGACGCGGAGGCTGCGCGTTACTGCGTGGGCCAGGTGCGCCAGTTCTGCCACGAGCGGCTCGGGGTCGGGCCGCGCTGGCCCTGGTATCGCGAGCCGTAGACCGCCGAGCCGTACGGGTGCTCGGACGGTGACGAGAGCCGGAAGATGCACAGCTGGCCGATCTTCATGCCCGGCCAGAGCATGATCGGCAGGTTGGCGACGTTTGACAGCTCCAGCGTCACGTGTCCGGAGAAGCCGGGGTCGATGAAGCCGGCGGTCGAGTGGGTGAGCAGGCCGAGCCGCCCGAGGCTGGACTTGCCCTCCAGCCGTCCCGCGAGCTGGTCGCCCAGCGTGATGACCTCCAGCGTCGAGGCCAGGACGAACTCGCCGGGGTGCAGCACGAACGGCTGGCCGTCGTCGACCTCGACCATCGATGTGAGCTCATCCTGCTGTACCGCTGGATCGATGTGCGTGTAGAGATGGTTGTTGAACACCCGGAACCACCGGTCGAGCCGCACATCGATGCTCGACGGCTGGACGAGGGCCCGGTCGAAGGGTGACAGCGTCAACTGGCCGTCTTCGAGCTCTTTGGTGAGGTCGCGGTCGGAGAGCAGCACTGTACGACCTTACGTGACCTGGTCGGCGGCGTTCGTCGTCGCGGTGAGGACTTTGGTCAGGACGCGTTCGGTGACCGCGAGCTCCTCCTCGTCGAACTCCGCGAACGCGCTGCGCAGCCGCTCGCCCAGCGGAGTGAAGAACGCCAGGGCCAGTTCCCGGGCCGGCGGCAGCATTTCGAGGTACACGCGGCGGCGGTCCTCGGTGTCGTGGACGCGCCCGATGTGGCCGGCCCGCTCGAGCCGCCCGAGCAGTGCGGTGGTCGCGGCGGGGCTGAGGGACAGGCGTTTCGCGAGCTCGCCGGGCGTGAGCGGCTCGCTGTTCTCCGCGGCCCGCCAGATGTGCGCGACGGCGTTCATGTCGGTGCGGTGCAGCCCGTGCGCCCGGGTGAACACGTCGACAAACCGGTCGGCTTCGACGTTGAAGCGGCGAAGGAGGTCGATCAACGCGTCGGCTGCGGTCACGTGGGTGCTCTTTCGTGAAACTCGGCATAATCGAACATGCGTTCGAGTACATTTTGGGTATGGCAACGTGGGCAGACTTCGCCGCGGCCGAGCCACTGCTGGCGACGGCCATCCGCACGCTGGTGTGCCAGTATGGTCCGGGCCTGGGCTACCTCGCCACGGTGCGCCCCGACGGCGGCCCGCGGATCCACCCGGTCTCCCCGGTGATCACGGACGAGGCGCTGTTCTGCTTCGTCCTGCCGTCGCCGAAACGCCACGACCTGGACCGCGACGGCCGCTACTCCCTGCACAGCTTCCCCGGCACGGACTCCGACGACGAGGCGTACCTGTCGGGGCGAGCCTGGCGGGTGACTTCGGACTCGGTGATCGCCCGCCTGGCCCGGGAGATGCGGGCCGCGCCGGGGGTGGACTGGAAGCTCTACGAGCTGACGGTTGACCTGGCAATGCTGGTCCGCCACGAGGCTCCGGCCACGTCCACGCGGACGGTCTGGAAGGCCCGCCCGGACCACATCCCAAGAGCAAGGCACAATGGTCCGTGCGCGGCGGCCGCGGATTCGGTACAGTAGGCGTCGCTCGCGGGTGTAGTTCAATGGCAGAACATCAGCTTCCCAAGCTGACAGTGAGGGTTCGATTCCCTTCACCCGCTCCACACGCTCCGGCCCAGGTAGACGGCATGATCGCCGCACCTGGGCCGTCGTCGTTCTGATCTCTGCCGGGTGAGCGTGCCCCCTGCGTGCCCCTCAGCTCGCCACCGGGACGAGCGCGCCCGCCTGGCCGTCGTCGTCTTCGTCGTCCTTCGGGGCTCTGGACTGCTCGATCATCTGGCTGAGCCGGTCGGCGATGACCTGGTCGCGGCCCGCCGACTTGTGCAGGTAGATGAGCGCGGCCCGGGTCGTGGCGTGCCCCATCCGGTCCATGAGGTCGCGCAGGGTCGCGCCGGTCTCGGCCGCCCAGGTGTTCCCGGTGTGGCGGAGGTCGTGGAAGTGCATCTTCTCGACGCCGGCCGCGGTGAGGGCCTTCGTCCAGTGATCCTGGAAGTTCGACCGGCGCAGGGGGCCGCCCTTCGGGCCGACGAAGAGCAGCCCGTCCGGACCCTTCTCCGCGTACTCGTCGAGGTGGTGCGTGATCTCCGGCAGGATCGCCGCCGGTACGGTCACCACCCGCACGCCGGCCGTGGACTTCGGCGGGCCGAAGTGGAGCGAGCCGTCCGTCAGCTCGACGACCGCCCGCTCGACGACGATCGTCCCCGACTTCGCGTCTATGTGCCGCCGCGCCAGTCCTGCCAGTTCGCCCCACCGCAGGCTGTTGAAGCAGGCCAGCAGGACGAGCGCCCGGTACCTTGCCGGAACGTTCGCCGCGATGACGAAGACCTGTTCGAGGGTGGCGACCGGCCGCTCGGCGCTCTTCTCCTGGCCGGCGCCTGGGATCTGGCAGGGGTTCGTCGCGATGAGCCGGTCGGTCACGGCGGTGTTGAGGATCGCCCGCAGCAGCCGGTACGCCTTGGCGACCGTCACCGGGCCGAGGGCGGCGTCGAGCAGGTCGCGGCGCCAGCGCCGCAGGCGCGGCGTGGTGATCTCGGACAGCGCCAGCTCGCCGAGCGCCGGCACGATGTGCAGCCGCAGGAGCCCTTCGTACAGCACCAGGGTTCGCGGCCGGAGCGACGGCCGTTCGCGAATCCAGGCCGCGCCGTAGTCGCCGAGCCGGACCTTGCCGGCGTCCGGGTCCAGCCAGTCGCCGCGGGCGATGTCGGTCTCCTTGCGCGACAGCCACGATTCCGCGTCCTTCTTGCGCTCGAAGGTCTGCGGTGCTGGCCGGAGCACACCGTCCGGGCCGGGGTAGCGCGCCTGGTACCGGCCGGATGGGAGCTTGCGGACCCGTCCGAAGTGCCGTCGCTTCGCCGCCATCAGGCTGCCCTCCGATCGTTGCCGAAACACCGAGCCGCGTTGACTCGGCTCTCATGGACGTAGGCAGCCAGGTCGCCGGAGGCGATCCGGACGTGCCGGCCGAGCTTGTGGTACGGGATGCGCCGCTCTTCGATGAGCCGGCGGACGAACCGGGGAGTGGTGTTGAGCCGCTGTGCCGCCTGGTCCACGGTCAGCAGGTCGTCCACTATGGAGCCTCCTTGTGGGTGGGTTCCTCGCTGTGGCTGGTTGCCGAAACAACCGGCGGGCCGTGGCGGGCCGCCTCGATCGCCGCTCTGAGTTCGGCGCGTTGCTGGATGCGGGCCGAGATGGCGCGCAGGAGCCGGTGTTGCAGCGGCGGCACGTCGGGGTCGTCCTGCCGGGCCATCTCCCAGGCGACCGGCGCCGGCTTGCCCGGTTCGCCGTCGACGGTGGGGACCTGGTCGTGGGCGTCAGAGATGCCGAGCAGCGCGCGGACCCAGGCGCGGGTGTCGTGCTTGTGGTCGGCGAGGGTCTTGCCGGACCACTGGCGGGAGACGAGCACCCGCCGGCCGCCCATGCCGAGGGTGGCGCGCTGGTGGACCTTGGCCTTGCACTTGCCCGGATGCTGGCCGGGCCGCGCCTTCTTCGGCTGGACGCCGTACCGCAGCCAGTTGGCGCACCGTTCGGAGCACGGCGTGTACCGCAGCTCGTGCCAGAACCGTTCCAGGTGAGCGCGCTGCCGGTCGGTCTCGGCCTGGTGGCAGGCGTCGACCGACTTGGTGAGGTACTTGGTCAGGTAGCCGATGAGCTTGTCGGCCTTCGGCGTGCCGCCGAGGACGCCTTCCGCGTGGACCTGCGGGCCGAACCGGGCGACGTGGACGGGTTCGGCGTCCGGGTCGGCGTCGACCTGGTCGAGCGCCTCATTCCAGGTGGGCAGCGGCGCCCGGGTGTCCGGGTCGACGTACCCGCCGCCGTCCGGATCCCAGATGGGCGCGTCGTGCTCGTCGTAGCGCACCACGTCGACCGGAGGCCACCACACCTGGTGGTACGTGGCCGCCGCGATCCGGCGCAGCAGCTCCCGCGGCATCGTGCCGCGCATTGCGAAGTGCGCGTGCGGCGCGAGCCGGCGTTGCGGCTCGACGGCGCCGAAGTACTGCACCGACCAGCCCGCCGCCCGCCTGGCGTTCTGCCAGAAGCGATCCAGCAGCGCCGGGAAGTGCACCGCGTCCCAGGCAGCGCGGCGGTAGTCGTACGTGCTCGGGTTGACCGGAGTTCCGTCCTCCCGGACGCGGCCATAGCTGTCGAGCGTGAGCGTCAGGAACGTGGACGGCTGGAACACCTGCCCGTCGCGGCCCTCAAAGGTCCGGCCGACCGTCTTGGGCAGCACCTTGAGCCGGGGCAGGTCCGGGGCATCCTGCCGCCGCTTGGTCGACCGGACCCGCCGCTCCGGCTTCGGCTCGCCGTCCGGGCTCTTGCCAACCGGTGTGAGCCGGCCCCGCATGCCCGACTCAGTGATCGCCTGGTCAAGCTCGACGATCGCCGCTTCGAGCTCGGCGACCTGGTCCCACTCGGCCGCCGCTTCGGCGCGGCCCCGCTCGAAGACGAAGTGTGCCCGAAGCACGATCAGCGCCCGCTGTTCGTCGGTCGGCTCATCCGGCTCAGGGAGCGGTTCGTCCGGCCGGTGCCAGCCCTCCCGGCACTGCTGCTGACGTAGCCGCCGTGCCCGCTTGGCGCAGGGTGGGCACTTGTCCTCGCGGGTGGCGCCGCAGGGCAGGTCGATCACTTCGGTCTGCCCGGTGCCGAGGTCGGTGCGGCGCAGCAGGACCGGACGGATGCACACGCCGTAGTCCTGCGCGAGTTGGCGCAGCGCGTCGACCGCCCGGGGCATGGCGAACCGCGCGGCGCGTGAGCCGGGCCGAGCCGCAATCTCCTCGTGGACCACCGTCACCGGGGACCACTGCCGTTGGCTCGGGCGAATGCGGTCGGCGACACCGGCAGCACCGCGGTTGTCGGCCGGATTACGGGTGTCGGCGTGGCGTCTTTGCTCACCGGGATGACCGGCGCCGGTTCGGGTTCGGTGGGCGTGGGTGAGGCCGGCGCCGCCGGGCTGGACAGGACCAGCTTGATGAGCGCGAGGAAGCCGAGCGCCGGTACGGCCGAGATGAGCCAGCCGGACACGCCCGGCTTCGCCTCTGCGAACTGACCGGCGAGGGACAGCGCGACCGCGCCGATGATGAGCGCGACCGGGTATCGGCCGACCGGGATGCCCCGGCGTCGCCGCCGACGAGCCTCCAGGCCGGCGGCGAGCGGGATCAACTCCGTTACCATCGCGTTGGCCCAGCCGAACCAGTCGCCGGTGCCGTCGGGCGAGTTGTGCATGGTCCAGTCGTGGACGTGGGTGAAGGAAGCAGCACCCGCCATGCCGGCCACGGCCAGCAGGATGAGCACCTGTGCGCCGGACTCGGCGCGCTCCCTGGTCATCCGGCCGCCCGGAGCGCGGGCCGGCCGGTCTCCTTGGCAGCGGCGAGGATCGCCGAGGCCGCCAGGTCGACGCCGGCCGTGAGCATGCGCGCCTGGAGCGCGGCGACCTGGTCGTCGCTGTCGAGCCGCACCGACAGGCGCAGCTCGACGTGTCCAGCCCGGCTGAGTGTCTCGACCCGGCTTGCCATCAGCGTGCCGTAGTCGGTGCGCCACACCAGGGGCTCTGACCGGTGCTCACCCCCGGAGTAGCCGTGCTGGGCGGTGCACCGGTGATCCGAGGCGCACCAGCTGGGGCAGGCCCGCGCCGCCCCGAACCAGCGGCGGCGCGTCGTCGTACGTTCGGTGTGCCCACCGCGCAGCGCGGCGGCAAGGTTGCGGGCGGCGGCCCAGGCACGAGCGTTCATGCCACACCTCCGTTCGGGACGGCGCGCAGCCGGCCGTAGTCGTGTGCGAGTTCGGTGATCGCGTCGTCGTCGAGGTACGAGAACCGCACCCGCATGGGGGTCGGGTCGCCGTCGAGGACGACGTACGCGACGCCTGGTGCACTGCGGGGAATCCGGTCGCAGAGCGCGCCCCGGTCGCGGGCGCCTTCGCCGAGGGTGAGGTCGACGTGCGCCTCTTCGGTGAGCCGCAGCCCGATCCGGGTGGGGAACAGGTCGCGGAACGGCAGGACTTCCTTGCGCGGGTCTTGCAGGCAGGCGACGACGTGGACGCCGACCGCGCGGCCCTGGGTGAGCAGCACACCGAGCGCGGCTTTGATGCGGTCCTTGGTCTGCCGGTCGGTCAGGTACGCGGTGAGCGCGGCCAGCTCGTCGATGACGATGACGTACAGCGGATCGGCCACGGTCGGCACGTGCTGGCGGGTCTTGCCGCGCAGGCGAGCGGTTCGCTCGCGCATCGTGGCAACGGCCTCTTCGAGCATGTCGGCCATCGCCTTGAAGTCCTCGCAGGCGAACCGGGCGAACAGCGGCAGGCCAGCGCCGAGTTCCATGCCGCCCTTCGGGTCGAACGCCCACACCCGCACCAGACCCGAGGCGATGCCCCCGGCGAGCGACTGCAGCAGTGACCAGATAACGGAGCCCTTCCCGGCGTCGGTGGCGCCGACGACGAGCACCTGCGTGCCGAACAGCCGAAGCGTGTACGTCTCGCCGTCCTCACGCCGGGCCAGCGGCAGCGCCGTGAAGTCCGGCACGGGGACCACCGGGAACGGTGCGACCGTCTCGGTGAGCGGGTCGCCGCGCAGCAGCGTCACCGTCACCAGGTCCGGACGCGAACCGGCCGACACCCGCGACGCGCGAGCCCCGAACGTGTGCGCGAGCCGCTCCGACACCTTGGCGAAGTCGTCGGGGATCTGCCCGGTGACCATGCGGACGGTCAGTTCGTCGGCCACGCCGTTGCAGCGCACCCGCTTGAGCACCGGCACGACGGTCTGGCCGTCGAAGCTGACCGACAGCTTGGCCGTCGCCATCGCCGGCAGCCATTGCCGCCGGTACGACCAGCGCCGCCAGCGCGACAGCACCGGGTACCAGGCGAACCGCTCGAACGTCGGGCGATGCCCGAGGCACCAGCCGACCGCCAGCGCGACGACCCCGCCGACCAGGCCGACCGGACCTGCCCAGCCATAGCGCAGGTAGAGCCAGCCGAGCAGGAGCGCCGGCCCGCTGACGTGCCAGTGCCGCACCGCCAGGACGACGAGGCGGACGCTGGCCTTGACCGTCCAGCCGGCCAGCAGTAGCCACAGCGGCACCTTGATGTACGGAGTGCGGATGTTGAACGGGGCCGGCTCGATGCGCTCTCCCCGGATCACGTTGACCAGCGGCATGACGGTCACCCCCGCCCGTCGACGGTTGTGAACAGCGCGCCCTGTCCGGCCGGCGCCGGTCGCCGGCGCGAGACCCGACGCCGAACAGACCGGGCCATCGGCACCGCAGGGGCCGCCGCGGCGGCGGTCGCCGGGGGCGGGCCGATGTGGCGCAGCATCGTTGGCAGCCACTGGCCGCGCCCTAGCACTGCGCGGAGGTCGGTGCGGTCGGCCACGTGCGGGGCGATCAGATCCGGGTCGAGCCGGCGCAGCTTGACGACCGTACGGGCCAGCGCCGCAGCCGCCCCGGCGATGTCGACGAGCGCGGCGACCCGCACCGCGTCGCTCGGCACGGTGGTGTAGATGTCGCGGGCCGTGCGAATCGCCGGTCCGGCGAGCGTCGCGACCGTTGCACGCTTGGTCTTCATCGCCGACCGCCGCTCTTCGCGGCCTGGTCGCCGCAGTTGGTGCAGCGCTCGACATTCTGGGGCAGTGCGGTGAGCTGCCCGCAGTCGGAGCACGTCCGCCAGATCGCGCCGTCGGGTGCCGTGATCCGGGCAGCGTGAACTACCTTGGCCATTACAGCCTCTCCTGTAAGGGGTTCGGGGTTGAGCGCGGGGGCGGGGAACTCTTGCCGGAGGAAGCCCGCCCCCGTCGCGTTGTTTGTGCTCAGGCCGCCGTCGGGACCGTGCGGGCCATCTCGCCCGGCGCCACCAACGCGCCGGCCCGGATCGACCACGCCAGCCGAGCGCGGCACTTGTGCGGCTTACGCTCGCCCTTGCAGCCGGTCGAGTCGTTGTACGGCGTCACGGTCAGGTCGGTGAACGCCACCGGCGTGACCGTGAACCCGCCGAGGTCGATGCCCTGGGGCGGCACCGGCTGATGCGGCGCAGCAATCTTGACCTTGACCTCGGTCGAGCGGCCGAACTTGCCGGCCTCCGGGTCCTGGTCCATCACCTTGACGACCCACAGGCGCACCCCGTGCTCGTCGCGCGCCTGGTTGTCGTCCTCGCGGAGCCGGTCGAAGTCGACCAGCTTGTCGACGCTGAGGAACAGCGCCCCGTTCGGGAACACGTACTCGAACGGCACGGGGATTTTGATCGAGTTGGGTACCACGCTTGGCTTCCCTCCGCTGCTTAAGCTTGGTTACTTGACTAACCAAGTCAGTCAAGCGTGACATGACCAACATGGCTAGTCAAGCTTCGAGCGAAGGTTGTTTATGCGAGCGCGAACGTTGCGGTCAGCTCGCCGACGGTCCGGGCAACGATCGTGTCGACGGCGAACAGCGGCCGGTCGGCAGCGTCGAGGACCGTGAGCAGCACCGTCGCGGCGCATCGCTGCCGGTCGGTCTGTAGGACCGCCGCCTCTTGCGTCGAAGGACGCCGTGCGCCGAGTCGCTCCACCACATGACGAGCGACGAGTCCCCGGCTGCGCCGTACGGAGTCGACGAGCCCTTCGACGAGCAGGGCCTTCGCCGCCAGCTCCGTACCCTGGGCGAGGTTCGCCGGCAGATACGCCACGCTCACCGCGGCCGGTCTGGCGTCGGCCGCGGTGAGCAGTCGGTGCCGAGCGATCAGCGGAGAGCCGCTCGGCACCGACATTGCGATCGCCACGTGCGCCGGCGCCCGCACGAGCCCAACGCCGAGCAGCTCGACATCGGCGAACGTGTCGGGCCGCAGCAGTCGACGGACACGCTCAGGCGCGATCGGCGCCCCGGTGTGGCCCCGAGGCAGGACGATTCGGCCCTTCCCCTGCACGCCTTCGAGCCAGCCGTGTTGACGGAGGAACTCCAGCGCGCGAACGACCGTCGACCGGGACGCCCCGAACTCACGCACGAGCTGCGATTCGCTCGGTAGCAGGTCGCCGACTCGGTACGTTCCCTGCTCGATCCGACGCTGAAGCGCGTTGACGATCTCGGCGTACTTCGGCGTGTTGGGCGTGATGGGCACGAGCGCGCTACCCGACAACCATCACCGGGAGACTTCGACCGCTTGTGAAGCCAACGGGTCGAACTCCTCCGGCGCGCACGTCGATAGCAGATCCCTCAACATCCCGACCAGTTCGGTTGCCTGGCTGGGGCTGAGGTCGTTGCCCTCGCCAGTGCCGCCGGGGAACTCGACCAGGACGTTGGTCGGCCGGCCGTCGAACTTCCACAGCGACACGTCCACCGACAAACCGGTGTCCGGGTCGAACGACCCGTGCAGCCGCTGGGACCGATGCATGCACCATGCGGCACCCTTCCGGCCAGCGCTGCACTGCTGCCGATCACACCATTGCGGGTGTACCAATTCGCTCACTGTTACGCCTCCGATCGCTGCGATTCCTCAGAAGCTGAGTTGTGGAGCGACACCGGGACGGGCGGGAGATGGGATCCATACGATTGGTTATCGCGGTAGTCCTCACGCCTCCACCCGCCCCGGCGCCGGCCTGATCCGGGTGGAGCCCGATGAAGCGCTAACCCGGAAGCGGATTTGACTAGCTTGGCTAGTCAAATCTGAGCCTAGAGCTGCCTCTATGTACGGCGCAAGACTGTCCGGCCCGATACTTCTAGCCTGGCTAGCCAGGCTTTAGGCTGTGCGCGTGAACGCCAACGCTGACTCACTCGACGGCCTGGACCCGGACGACCCGCGCCCGGCATCTCAGCAGATCGCCAACGTCCTACGCGCCGCGATCCTGACTCGCCGCTTCCAGCCCGGCGAGCGGCTGCCGTCGCAGAACGAGCTCGCGGAGCGGTACGGCGTCGCCCGCGAGACCGTCAAGTCAGCGCTGCGCATCCTGCGAGACGAGCGGCTCGTGGTAAGCCGGCAGGGGAGCGGCGCGTTCGTTCGCGCCCAAACGGAGCGGCCGGTCGGTCTGCGGCCCCATATCGAGGCGGCGTTCGAGCGCAAGCACGTGTCGATCGACTTCGCCGGTTTCTCCAGCGAGACACTGCACGGAGCGCTGACCGAACCGCTCGACAAGATCCGCGCCGGTCGCCTCACGCCCGAGTCGATCGCCGTCCGGATTCTGATCCCGGACCACTCCCAGCCCGCCGCCGTCCCTTCACGCGCCGACGAGCAGCCGGACGACCCAGCGGTGCGCGCTCGTGCCGACCGGATCAGCCGCCGCCACGCCGAAGCGATCACCGACTCGGTACGCGAACTCGGCGACCTTGGGCTCGTCCAGTCCGCCACGGCCGAGGTCCGCCAACACGGCACGGCGGCCCTGTTCAAGGTCTACATCATCAACAACACCGAGGCGTTCTTCGGCTTCTATCCAGTGGTCCGGCACACCGTCACCATCGACAAGCAATCGGTGCCCATCTTCGACGTGCTGGGCAAGGACGTGCCGCTCTTCCACTTCGCCACCGGCGACGAGGACGACGACATGCCCGCGCTGTATGTGCAGCAGGCCCGCGCCTGGTTCGACAGCGTTTGGACCACGATCGCCCGCGAGCCCGACGCATGACCTCCCGGCTCGTCGACCTGGTCGCCGCCGCGCGCGTGCTAATGCTCGACTTCGACGGCCCGGTGTGCGCGCTCTTCGCCGGCTACCCAGCGCCGGTCATGGCAGAGGAGCTGTGCGCACTCGCCGCAGATCGCGGCGCCACGGTCACCTCAGACAGTCCGCTCCAGGTTCTGCGCGAGGTCGCTGCGCTGGACAACCCGGCGCTCACCCAGGCCGTTGCCGACGCCGCCGGGGACGCCGAGGTCATCGCCGCCGCCACCGCGCGACCGACCGCGGGGGTCGATGCGGTGCTTCGGGCCGCCCGCGGCACTGGCCGCCGAGTCGCGATCGTCAGCAACAACGCCGCCGAAGCCGTGCACGCCTATCTCAACCGGCACGCGCTCGACGAGCACGTCGACCTGGTCGTCGGCCGGTACGACGGCATGGACCCCCGCCAGCTCAAGCCCGACGACCATCTCGTGCGGCTCGCGCTCCGCTCGCTTGCCGTCGCCCCGGAGGCGGCCCTCTTCGTCGGCGACTCCACCACCGACATTGAGGCCGGCCACGCCGCCGCCGTGCCGACGATCGGATACGCCAACAAGCCCGGCAAGCGGGAACGGCTCAGCGCCGCGGGTGCCGATGCTGTCATTGACAGCATGGCCGAGCTGGTCGACGCCATGCACGCATCTGCCGACCGCGCCTGATGGTCGACTGGCCTGAAGTCCCCGAGGACGTTGTCGTCGGCGTAGAGCGACGGTGGCCGGAGCGAGCACGCCGGTGGGCGGACGCCGCACCGATCGAACTGCGCGAGATCTGCGACATGTACGACGCCAAACCGCGGACGGTCATGCGTGCGCGATACGGGTTCGTTGTCGCAGCTGACAGCCCGAACGGTGGACTGGTCATCCGGTCGAGTCCGGACCCGGATGCGTGGACGCAAGCCGACGTTGCCATCGCACTGGCCGACCTCGGCGTCGCGCCAGCCATTCACGAGACGATCGTGTCGATAACCAGCTTGTGGACGGTCATGGAGGAATTACGGCCGGGCACGCCGCTCGCACTCACCGACCGGAGCACGGTAGATCTGGACGCACTTGCGGCCCCGTTTGCCGCAATGCGCAACCAACTGGCGCCCAAGCCCGGTATGCCATCGGTCTTCGACTGGCTTCGGAACCGCCTCGAGGACGACAACCTGACCGAGCTTCCCGTGTGGAGAGAGCCGGCTCCGATCGAGGAGCGACGCGACGCGCTGCGAATACTCGATGAGTTGGTCAGAGACGCCGAGCCAGCGTTATGCCACGGCGACGCGTCGACATGGAATGTCCTTACCAGCGACGCCGCTGGCTGGAAGCTTGTCGACCCGCGCGGGGTATCGGGTGAAGTGGCGTATGACTTGGCCGTTGTTTCCCTCAAGCTGCGCAGTGAGCTGTCACCCGCCACTGCAGGCCAGCAGCTGGCCGCAGCGGCCGGAGTCGACCGAGACCGCGTACTGGCATGGATCGATACTGCTGAAGCCGCCCGCGTCTAACCCACGTTCGTGCGCGGCGAAGCCGTAACGGGGTCAGATCCTCTGGGCGGCCACGTCGAGCGCCGAAACGCCCGCCGCGGAGCATTTGAGGGCGCTCTATGGAAACTCCTGTGCGTCTTCAAGGCGCCGCTGACGCGGCGCACCGCAGGTCTGCCTCAACCAGGTCCCGAATCTCGGTAGGATCGCGGCACGAGCGCATTGACGAGGTCGCGACCCGGGAGACCGATGAGCCCTGTAGCCAGTTCAACCCCTATGCATGTCCGCCATGTGCGCGACGCACTAAAAACCGAGTTTGAGGGAGTGATTGACACCAGCGACCTCTCGGCAGGTGACGCCGACCCGACGGGCCCTAAGTTTCTGTCGCGTGCTCTAGCGGCCAAGGCGGTGCGCAGACTGACAGGGTGTACTAGTCAGGATGCTGCCGATTGTGTCATCGACGGCCGCGACGACTATGGGATTGACGCTGTGGCGATATCAGACGGCGCTCCCGAGTTGTGGCTGGTGCAAGCGAAGTGGAGCGGCCAGGGGCGGGCCGGGTTCGACACGGAAGCTGCCAACAAACTGGTACGCGGCTTCAAACAGATGGATGATCAAGAGTTCGGCCGTTTTAATCCGCGGTTTCAACGCATGGCATATCGGGTGCAGAGTGTCCTGAGCGACCCTAGATGCAGAGTGATCCTCGTGGTGGCGGTCATGGGCGAAGGGGTCATTTCATCGGAAGTTCAAGAAATTCTAGACGATGCTAGCCGCGATTTCAACGTCTTTGGCAGGACCGTCGAGACTCAAATTCTGAACGGTAATGATTTCCTACAGGCAATTCGCGATGACATTGCGCCGCCTGAAATTAAAATCGACGCAACCATGTCGTACGGTTGGCACTGGCGTGACACCCCGTTCGAGGCCTACTACGGACTGGTATCTGCAGAGGAGCTCGCCGGCTGGTACGAAGTAAATAAGGACCGGCTCTATGCTCAGAACGTACGGAAATCGCTAGGGTTGACGAAGGTCAACCAGAAGCTTGTAGATACGCTGCTGCGAGAGCCGCACAAGTTTTGGTATTTCAACAACGGTATTACGGTACTTTGCCGGACCGTAACACGTCACTTTTTTGGCAGGCGGGATAAGGGCGAGCCAGTCCGCCTCGAACTCACTGGTGCGAGTGTTGTTAACGGCGCCCAAACCGTTACTTCCGTGCATCGGGCGTTCCAAGAGAATCCGGTCGCGGCAGCTGATGCCTATGTCAGTGTGCGAATCATCGTCATTGAAGACGGCGACTCGGGCTTTGCGACCGAGATCACCAAGGCAACGAATACGCAGAACCATATGGAGCGCCGCGACTTCATCGCGATAGATGCCACACAAAGTCAGATCCGCGAAGATTTCCAGCTGTCCCTAAACAAAGAGTACGTTTACAAACGTGGGGAACTCGACCCGCCGCCTGACGCTGGATGCTCGGTGGTATACGCTGCGACAGCACTCGCCTGCGCGCACCCGAACCCCAGATTTGCGATTCAGGCCAAACGGGACGTAGACCTTCTGTGGGACCAGAGTCCCGACGGTGCGTACATCAGGCTCTTCGGCCAACGACCGACGGCGCATCAGATCTGGCGATCGGTATTGCTGTTGCGCGCGGTCACTACGGCACTGCACGGTCTGCGGAGCGAGCTCGGGGGCCGAGCTGCGACGATCGCCGAGCACGGTGATCTCTTGATCGCCCACTTGGTCATGCAGTCCATTGATCAGGAGGGTATTGACGATCCAGACAGTCAGTGGGAAACATCGCTCGTAGATGTGCCGGCGCTAGTGCGGCAGGCACTTCGCTTGTTGATCGAACAGATCAACAAGCAGTTCGGATCCGCGTCCTACGTCTCAAGTACTTTTGCAAACGAGCAGCGGAGCATTCTGCTTGCCGAAGTGGTGCTCAATGCTATGGCAGCGGGTGCAGGTGGCACCGATCTCGCGGACTTTGCTGCGACAGCGTCGAGCCGGCCGACCCGCCGGCCCAGCACAGTCTCGCTCATTGTCGACTCCGGCAAGGTGCCAGAAGGCACATTGCTGATTTTCCGTACTGCGAGCGAAGCCGAACGGGAGGCGGTCGGTGCGTGGCTTGCCGAAGATGCTCGACGCTCGCAGGCGACTTGGACCAACAACAAGCAAAAGCCGCTACTGTGGCAGTACGACAGCCAACGCTATTCACCGTCGGGTCTGACGACACATATTTGGAAGCTCGCCAGATGGAAGGACGCGTGGGTCTCAGTGCAAGGCCCACGGCAATGGTCGCTACCCGGCGGTGACTCGCTGGTGCAGCTGGCGGAGCAGATCTGGCAAGAGGTTGACCCCGACGAGATCTAGCAAGGCGTAAATGTTGGTCCGGAGACAAAGTTTGGGCGCAAGTTCAAGAGACTTCACTAATGGGAGGCTTGTCCGCAGTTACGTCAACAATGCACGGATACGTTGATAGCGTCTCGTCGCGCATTTTGAGCATGGGAGCAATCGTTCGGTGAAGCGTTGCTGCGTCGTCATCGGACAACGGGACAAGCGTCCGGTGGAGGTATGCGCCCCAACCATCGGGCTTTCGGAACAAAGCAAGTCGGTGGACAAGCGGTTTCAATTCCATACCGCCCGGATACGGCACAATGCCATCAATTTGGAGGTTGCAGCCACTTAGTAGCCGAGTGCCGCGTACCTCGACCGGTTCGGCGAGGCGGTCGACTGGGCTGGTTACCGTCGCAGTGCCGAATATTCGGCCACGGTCTCGGCGGGTGTTGTGCCAGGCTCCGCGGGTCGCGTAGAGGAAAAGTGCATCACCAACGGCCAGGCGGGCGATTTGGGTGCTTGGGGAGGGAAAGGCCATACGTTGCTCGTACAGGACCCAGGCGATCCCTTCACGGTCGCCCAGCACAAGCAGATAGTTACGGCTCACTCATACGAGGGTAACCACATGTTGCATCGTCCGACGGCCAGGCCGCCGATACATCGAGGCGTTGTCCGCTGGTTGCTGGTTACCTGCGCGCGGCCTATTCGGGCGGATCGTGGCCCTGCCCACTCCGGTCACGCGACAGGACCCCACATCGGCCTCGTGCTGCACGTACGCCCGCGGGCGGCTGTACCGGACAGGGTATTGGACCCCTCCCGGCCGTCGCTGTAGGGTCTGTTGATCCACGCTCTTCGGGAGGACTACGGATCGCATGACCGCCCCCATCGCCCCACCGGTGACGATCCGGACAGGTACTGTCCCTGAAGGGAAGGTCTCTGACTTCCTAACCGGCAGGCATCTGAGAGATACGCCAGAGGAGTACGTCCGGCAGAATCTCGAGAAAGCTTTGGTGCGGCAATATAAGTACGATCCCCGAGACTGTGAGCCGGAATTCCCGATCAAAGTTGGCTCATCGCGTAAACGGGTCGACGTCGTGGTGTTTAAGCCGGGTGCTGCACACACCCAAGAGAACGCCTACGTCCTTGTGGAGACGAAGCGGGCGGGAGTAAGCCCCGCCAGCCGGACCGAAGGAATCGGTCAACTACGTAGCTATCTTGCAGCATGCCTAAATGCGACATATGGCTTGTGGACGAACGGCGATGAGCAGTATTGCTTCGCGAAACGTGCATCGGGCGATGGCCAGTTCGTCTTTGAAGAGATCATCGACATTCCGGCGTTTGGTCAGACAGAGGAAGATGCGCAGCGTCCGCAGCGTAAAGATCTCAAGCCTGCGACGGCTGACAATCTACTCTTCGCATTCCGCCGTTGTCACAACTACATCGCTGGAACGGAGGGCAAGCAGAAGCCCGAGGCGTTCTGGGAGCTTCTGAAAATTATCTTCTGCAAGATTGAGGATGAGCGTTCCAGGCGCCTTGACTTCTATGTGACCGCGACGGAGCGGGCGAACGCGACAAGCGCCGTCTCTGCAAAAACGCGAATCCAGCAGGTGTTCACCGAAAAGGTACTTGCCAAGTATGGCGCGATCTTTCCTGCTTCTGACGCAACCATTGACCTGAAGCCGACGGTAATTGCTTTTGTAGTGAGCCAACTGCAAGGCTATTCGCTCCTTGCGTCACCGGTAGATGTTAAGGGTGTTGCATACGAGGAGATCGTCGGTAGCAATCTTCGTGGCGACCGGGGAGAGTTTTTCACCCCGAGAAACGCGTGCCGCATGGCCGTCACCATGCTCAACCCGCAGCCCGGCGAGAAGCTTATCGATCCGTCATGCGGAACCGGCGGTTTCCTGATCACGGCGATGAACCACGCGCTAGCGCATATCGAGCAACAAGAGCGGGCGCAATGGGCGACTCCGAGCCGGGGTTCCGATGAGGAGCGGCTAGAACTCTACCGAGCGCGGAACGAGTATCTCTCGCAGATGGTCCATGGCTTGGACCTCAATCCGGGCCTGGTGCGTGCAGCCAAGATGAACATGGTCATGAACAACGACGGCTCGGGCGGCCTTTGGCAGGTGAACAGCCTTGCCAACCCGCGGACGTGGACAGAGGAGGCGCGCCGTCGTGTCGTGCTGGGTTCATTCGATGCAGTAGTTGCCAATCCGCCATTCGGTGCGAACATTGTCATCGACGACGACGAAGTTCTTGAGCAGTATGACCTTGCGGCCATATGGGACCGACGACCTGATGGGCGTTGGGAAATGCGCGTTGATAAGAACGGTCACCGGGTCCTTCAGAAAAACCAGCCCCCGGAAATCTTGTTCATTGAGCGCTGTGTTCAGTTGCTGCAGCCAGGAAGCGGCCGATTTGCGCTCGTCATCCCCAACGGGATCCTTAACAATCCTGCGCTTGGTTATGTCCGGAGTTGGTTGATGGCCAACGTGCAAATTCTCGCCGTGGTTGACATGGCTCGAGAACTCTTCCAGCCAAAGAACGACACGCAGACGTCGATGGTACTTGCTCGACGACTGTCGGACGAAGAACGAGTTGCGGCTGCAGCTGGAACGCTTGAGTATCCGATCTTCATGGCGGTGACGGAGCGGATCGGCCAGGACAAGCGCGGTAACGTGCTCTATCGGCGTACGGAAACTGGCGAGGATGTTCTGGTCACCCGCGAAGAAACGCTCGCCGAAATTGATCCTGCCACCGGCGAGGAAGTGCTCCGGACCGTAACGGTTCAGGAACGTCAGATTGATGACGAGTTGCCGGATGCGGCGACCGCCTATCGGCGCTGGCTTGGTGAGCAAAAGTGAACACGGCGACGATTCGATCTCGGTCCGTCGGTGCGCACGATCGGCTGGATGCCCACTTCTTCACCTCGCCGGGTGTCGCGGCGCTTGAGCAGGTAACGGTCCTTCAGGCTGCGGGTGTCGTCATGGCTCGCGTTGGAGACATCGCACGGGTCTGGGCGCCTCCGCGGTTCGCGCGGGCGTATGCCGCGCCGGCGGAGGAGGGAATTGAATACCTCCGGCCGTATGACGTCTTCGAATACCTTCCTGTCGCCACGGAGCGGTTGTCGCTGCTGCGGAATGAAGATTTGGAACGGTTGCAGCCGACGCCAGGCACTTTGTTGCAGACCTGTTCCGGACGGAATCTGGGTCCATGTACCTACACGGATGACTACCTTGCGCAATTCACGCTCAGTCATGACATGATTCGAATCGAGGTCGACGACGTCGACCTGCGGATGTATCTGCTTGCGTTCCTCAAGACGCCGACAGGACAGGCACTGCTGCGGCGCGGTAAGAGCGGCTCGGTAATTGACCACCTCACCGTTGCTGATGTCGCTGGGGTAATGGTCCCCTTGGTGGCACCGCATAGTCGGTTGCGGGTTACGGAACTGATGGCAAGCGGCGTGCAGGCAGTCGCGGATGGCCGTGAGAGGCTCAGCAAACTGCTCGCTATGCAGGAAGAGCGCCTTCCAGTCCCAACACGGACACGGCCGCCGAGAGAGGGCTGGACCGTTCGCCGGGGCGATGTGTTGGGTCGCATGGACGCGGCCTTCTATGATCCTTGCGTTGCTGCGGCTCGTGAGCAGCTTCGCGCCTCCTCTGGTATTCGGTGTGGGGATCTTGCAGTAGCCCATCTACCGTTGAGATATAAGCGGTACTACGTGGGTCAAGAGCATGGCCGGCCCGTCCTGTCGGGGCGGCAGCTGCTTCAGTTTGAACCTGTCAACCTTCGGTGGGTATCGGACAGGTCGTTCCGCGACCCCGCCGATTATGAAATCTCAGAGGGTATGACGGTATTTGGTGCAGTCGGTCGGTCGGAGGGACGGCAAGGAACCGTTGCGCTTGTCACTGCTGACCGTCATGGCTGGCTGGCAAGCAATGACGTGATGCGGCTCCGACCGCGTCCAGGGGTCCGACCAGGCGCTCTCTGGCTTGCGCTCGCTGCTCGTCAATCGCGGATGCAAATCAATGCATTGTCATTTGGGTCTGTGATCGACCACATGAACCCTTGGGACGTTGAGAGCATCCTCGTTCCCCAGATTGAGGAGTCTGCGGCTGAAGAGGCCGAGGCAGCATGGCGTGCGTTCTCGGACGGCGCTGTGCGAATTGCGGAAGCTGTTCGTGTCCTTGAGTCTGTGCTCAAGAGCTAAAGATCTGTCGACGCTTGGTACAGCAGCCGAGTACAGCAATGCCAGCAACCGGAAACACGCGATCGTCAGACCGCGACGGCTATGTGACCAACCATGGGAACGTACGGTTCCGGACCGCCGCCAGTCGGAAGATGCAGGGCGCAAATCGCCGTGACCAATGGGGTGACCCTGGTCTACCCTGCGCCGTATGCCTCACTTCACGCCCGGGTACCCAACAGACCTTCGGACTGATGCGCAACGTTCGCGTCTGTCGAGGTCACTGACAGGAGACTTTGAACTTACCGCTGCCCGGGTGATCGCTCGCCTGACTGGCGCACATGTAGTCCTCCAGGACGACAACAGTAGACCCGGTATGGCTGACATTAGGATCGAACGCCACGACGTACCCAACGGATATGTCGAGGTGGTCAACGACCTCGATCCGCGTTATGCGGCAGTGGCGAACGGTGTTCGCGATATGCAGGTCATCGACGATGGGTCGTTGACGCGGACATGGTTCGTGACCGTTGGGCCAGCGGCGGAACTCAGGAGCTTGCGACGCGACCTGGTGCCGATCCTTGAAGGCCTAGAGCACGCCGGTGAATTCGTGGTGGAAGCGTCGTTCGATCAAGACTTGGCAGTTCATGGCAACGCAGCTGTCCGGGCGTTGGAAGCCAAAGGGGTTGTGCGCCTGACGTCGCGCGCGGCGTGGCCAGGTGAGGGCGGCAAGATTCAGGTCAATGCGGTCGGAACGGGCGGACCGGTTGAACTCGACTGGACAGCCTTCCAACTGTGGCTCACCGATCTGCTGAAGTCGGAACGGCTGAAGGACGTCCGCACCAAGCTCGCCGCGACAGGTTCACCCGAACGGCATGCCTTCATCGGGCTCAACTTCACGACGCCGTGGCTGGCCTACCATGCCCTTAGCGATGTCTATCGAGATCTTCCACCGCTCGATCCCGAGCTTCCTGACGAGATCACGCATCTGTGGTTGTGCACCCAGGTTCATCGATGCATCGCGTGGTTTCCGGACCGGGGCTGGTTCGAGCCAATGCTCCACTGGGCCACGGCATAAACCGACAGGTCGCGATGCATATGAGCGGCACAACCAGACCTCACCCAGCGCACGATCAGCGTCTAGTGTTCGGAGCGTCGCAGATCAAGCACCTTGCATTGGCAGTCTAGCCATCCACGCCGACATGCTCCCGCACTCGCACTGCCGAATTGGCCTTTCAGGATCAAGGCGGCCCGCTGCGCGGGCCGCGCCGCTCGCGCTCGGCCTGCTGGCGGCGCAAGCGCCGGCATCGGCCGGCGCGGCGACGTGGGCAGGAAGTCAGCGATGATGTCCCAGCCTTCGACAAGCGGCACAGTCGGGGCCGTGACGATCGCGTGGGTGGTCGAGGGCCGTCGTGCGCAGGGCGATCGGCTGCCGCGCCGCTGCGCGGCTTGCCCTCGATGACGTCGGCCAGGCCGTCGGACAGCACGCCGGCGCAGACGAGCGCGGCCGGCGCGACGGCAGGCCCGTGTCCTTGCCGTGCCCCTCAGATGCCCGGAGCCACGGTAAACAGCGGTGCCTCATGGTCCGGGCCGGGGAGCGGGTCGAGCGGCTGACCAGGGCGCGGCGCTGGTGAGCGGTTCGGTGGAGCGAGTTCCGCGCGAGTTCCCAAGCTGACAGTGAGGGTTCGATTCCCTTCACCCGCTCGGACCTAGGGGCCCTCTGTTCGCGGAACGCGCGAACCGGGGGTCCTCGCCATTTTCCCTGGGGCTCGAGCCCCAGACCCCACGGTCGGTGATTGCTCGCCGTCGGGTTGGTTGCGGCCGTGGGGTGGTTACTTGGGCTGGACGGTCGGGGCGTTGGGGGGCTCTGTGGACATGGACGATGCGCGGGCTCCGCTGGGGTCGCGCTATGTCGATCAGCGGCCGTACGTCGTCGTTGAGGACCTGGCCGAATTGCACGGGCCGACCAGCGGTGAGGCTCGGCTCGACCGGCGCTTGAACTGGTCTGGGCGGGCCGTGTACGACCTCGATAACCCGCGACGGCTGGCCAGCATGTATGAGACGGTGCTCCGCGAGGCCACTCGCGTCGAACAGCTTCAGACGTGGCTGGACGGACCCGCCCTCGTGCGGCTGTGGTCGTCGCTCGTGCTGCCGCCGCAGGTCAGGCAGCTGTGGGAACGCCGGTTCCCACAGCTCGCGAATGAGAGCCGACCCGCCGCGTAGTGATGCGCGACCAGGCTCCGACGCATCGCCGTTTGGCGCAGATTGGGTTGCAAGCCGGCGGCCCCTATGGGTTCGCCCTGGCCGGCGGCCATGCCGTTGCCGCACGGCATCTTGCAGCGCCCGAGCGAGGATGTCGACCTTTTCGCCGACTGGCAACGGCGTGCCGACTTCCCGGCCGCCGTCGACGAGGTGATTGCGGCCTACGGGGCAGCCGGGTATGACGTGGAGATTGACCACCGCACTGAAACGTTTGCCCGGCTGTACCTCACCGACCCGACCACTCCCAGCGAACAGCACCGTGTTGAGTTGGTCGCAAACTGGCGCCTACAACCGCCGGTCCAGTTCTCCGAGTACGGCGTCAGTCCCGACGAGGTCGCGGCGCTACGAGTACGGGTCGACGAGTGGCGCAACCAACTGGCGGCCGGTGGAGACGCCGGGCCATTCCCGGGCCACTAAGCCGGGCAACGGCTGGCCACTCCAGGCCCGGTCAGGCCTGCTCCATGCTGCGGGCACCCGGGATCTCAGTTCGGACCTGTCCAGTTCCCAAGCTGGCAATGAGGGTTCCCTTCACCCGCTCGGACCTAGGGGCCCGGTTCGCGGAACGCGCGAACCGGGGGTCCTCGCCATTTTCCCTGGGGATCGAGCCCCAGACCCCACGGTGGGTGGTCACCCTCGACGGGGTGGGTTGCGGCCCGCCGGGCCGGATCGTGAGCCCATCCGGCCCATATCGTCAGCTTGTCCGGCTCGCATCGAAGGGTCGCCGCCGCGGTCACGTGCCGGAAAATCCGTTGGCGGGATGGACCTCCGGCCGGTCCGGATGATCGTGGCGGTGCCGCGTCAGGTCGATCGATCGTGGTACCATCCATCGCCGTGTGTAAATCTTTGACACGATGCGACATCCGCATGGGGGCGGCGGTGGCAGCTCAGCAGAGGGCACTACTGCGACCGAGGGAGAGGCATGGGGTTCCGTTCTACGAGTAGGCTTGGTGGTGCCCTGCTCACGGTGCTGCTCCTCACGGCCGGATGCGGAGACGACGCTCCGGAGGCGAAGGACAACCCTTATGCGGCGGAGTTCCGCATTGCCCGTGAGCGGGCCACGTCCGACTTCGAAAAGAAAGTCCTCGCCGACTCCGACATCACGAAGGCCGAGTTCGACGAGGCCGTGCAGCGATATGTCCGCTGTGCCAAGGATCGGGGCGTCGACATTACGCCGATCCCGGTCGGCGGCTACTACAACTACGAGACGGTGAAGACGGACAACGCGGAGGCGGTCATCGCCGAGTGCCGCGCCGGCACGATCGCGGTGCTGGAGCCGCTCTACGTGGACCGCTTGATGAATCCGCAGAAGCGCGACATCTTCGAGCTCCAGGTCGAGTGTCTGAAGAAGTCCGGCGTCGTCCCGGCGGACTACACCGTGCAGCAGCTCAAGGCCGACAAGGAGAACCAGTTTGCCGGCGCGCCGTTCTCGCCGGACGACGCGAAGTTCTCCGCCTGCATGGCCAACCCGAATCTTGGCTGAGTCCGGTGGGAGCCTCGACACACGGCCGGCACGGCACAACATGATCGGGGAGGCAGGGTGACCGGCCGGTGGTCGCGACGGCGGCGCAGCATCGACGTCCCGCCCTCGTGGAGTGCGTTCGTTGTGCTCGCCGTCTGCCTCGCGGCAGTGGTGGGCGCGGCCGTGTTCGTGGTGGTGCGTCAACCGGACACGCCCGACAGTCTCACTGGAGGCGGGGCGAGATCCGAGGTTCTGTCCACTCCCACCAAGGTGGACGATCAGCGCCAGGTCGAGCTGGTGCCCGAGATGCGCGACGGCGCGGCCGCCCGGGTGCTGCGGTCCGGCACGCTCACCAGTCTTGACTGCAAGCCCGGCGACACGGTGCGCAACGGCTCCTTCCCCGTCGCGGTCGACGGGGTGCGGCTGCTGGCGCTGTCCACCGATGTGCCGCTCTGGCGTGACCTGGACACGGGCACCACCGGCGCCGACGTCACCGCGGTCCAGCAGACCCTCAAGTCCCTGGGCACGAATGTCAAAGTGACGGGGCGGTTCGACGAGCAGACCCGGCGCGGCTTGCGCACGCTGTACGGAAAAGCCGGCCGCACCTGGGAGGGCTCCACGCTGCGCCGCGACGCGGTCGTCTGGCTGCCGCCCAATCCGGCCGCGGTCGCCTCCTGCGAAGCCGAACTGGGGCAGCAACTCTCCGCCGGTGACCCCATCCTCAAGCTGCGGTCAACTGTGCTGGCGTTCGCGTTCAAGGCGGTTCCGAAAGACCTGGTGGCCGGCCCCCGCATTCTGGCGATCGGGGACGTCCGCGTCCCGATCATCGGCTACCAGCCGATCTCGGGCCCGCGCGAGGTGGCCGCCCTCGGCGCGACGGAAGCGTTCCGCGCCTGGCTCGACGCGGAGGGCAAGATTCCGCTGCCGGCGAGCCTCGTGCTGGCCGAACCGATCCTCGCCCTGCCGGTGCCGGCCGCCGCGGTGGCCGTCTCGGCAACCGGCGCCGCATGCCTGCAACGGACGCAGGGCGGCCCCCTTGCCATCACCGTCGTCGGGTCCTCGATGGGGCGCAGCCTGGTCACGTGGGACGGCATCTCCGCCGAGCCGGTCACCGTGCTGATCCCCGAGGCCGATTTCATATGCGGCTAGAGGTGGACGGGGTCGGGCACACGTTCGGCGAGACCCCGCTGTTCCGCGACGTGACGTTCGGGCTCGACCGCGGCGGCATGCTGGCCCTGCTCGGACCTTCCGGCTCGGGCAAGAGCACGATGCTGAGCATCCTCGCCGGCTTCATCACGCCGACGTGGGGCCGGGTGGTCCGCCACGACGTCCACCGGGTCGGTTGGGTGTTCCAGAACCCGCACGGCGTCCCCCGGCGGACCGCGCTCGACCACGTGACACTGCCGCTGCTGACGCGGGGCATGGCCCGGTCGGCGGCCGAGCCTGTCGCCAACGGCATCCTGGACTCGTTCAACCTCGGCCATCTGTCGCAGAGCCTCTTCCGGTCGCTGTCCGGCGGCGAGGCGCAGCGGCTGATGCTCGCCCGGGCGCTGGCTTCCGCCCCGGATCTTCTGCTGGTCGACGAGCCCACCGCGCAACTCGATCCCTCCAGCGCCGCCGCGGTCATCCAGGTGCTGGACGAACTGCAGGACCGGGGAGTCATGGTGATCGTGGCGACGCACGACGACCGCGTCAGCGAGGCCTGCGCTCGGAGCCTGCGAATGGGGCAGCCGTGAGGGCGCGGTCGGTCCTGTCAGAGGCCGCCCGCAACCTGCTGTCGGGCACCACCCGGGCGGCCGCGCTGGTCTTCGCGTTCCTGCTGCTCTGCGGCATGATCGGGACCATCGAGGGCATGTCGCTCAACGCCATTCTGCGCGACGGGGAGGAATTTCAGGCCGCGGGCGGCGCGACGTACGTCCTCTCCGCCCAGGCTGGCGTCGACGGCGTGCAGTGCGAGAACCTGGCGCGTTCGGCGGGCGTGGTGGGCGCGGGCGCGCTGCGTGACGTCGCGGCCGGCCGGCTGAGCGCCCTGCCCATCTCCGGGGTGGGCCTCAAGGAGGCGACCCCGGGACTGCTACGGGCCATCGCGCCCGCGACGGGCCTGCGACAGCCCGACCGGGACGGCGTGCTGATGCCCGAGGAGCTGGCCGCCTCCCTGGGCGCCCTGCCTGGTGGGACGCTCGCCACCTCCGTCGGCCCGCTCGTCGTGGCTGGCACCTTCCGCTACCCGGACGACGGCCGCGATCCGGTGCTGGCCAACTCGATGCTGGGCGTCATCCCGGCCGGCGGCGTGTTCGATGAGTGCTGGATGAGTGTCTGGCCCTACGATCCCGCCACCGTCCAGCTGCTGCGCACCGCACTGGTCGCGTCGTTCCCGCCGAACGGGGACGTCGCCATCCGTCAACTCAACACCAGGCACGGCGAACGGTTCGACGGCGCTCGCAGGTTCGCCGAGCGCCCGACCCGATACGCGCCGTTCCTCGCGCTGCTGCTGACGACGTTGCTGGGTTTCGTCGGCGTCTGGTCGCGGCGGCTGGCCCTGGCCTCGGACCGTCATGTCGGCGCCCGCCGGGGTGACCAGCTGGCGCAGCTGGTGGTCGAGTCGGCGGCCTGGTGTGCCGCGGCCGTCGTCGTTTTCCTGGTGATGATGCGGCTGGTGCTGCTGCCCGGCGGCGACTCGCCGTTCGTCTTCCACGACGTCATGCGGATCGGGCTCATCGGTGCGGGCGGCGTGCTGCTCGGCACGGTGCTGGCCTGGGCGTCGATCCGCGAGAAGCAGCTGTTTGCCTACTTCAAGCACCGCTGACGGCGGTCGGGTGCACGCATACGAAAGGGCGTGGCCTCCGTGAACGAAGGCCACGCCCGTCGAATCGACTACTACCAGGTCCAGAGCCAGGCCGAGATGTTGCCGTTCGTCGCCTGCCAGCGGCGGGCGTTGCCGGCGTTGGTGCCATAGGTGGCCGAAATGTAGGAGTACGAGCCCATCGACCCCGTGTAGATCTTCGGGACGCCGCTTTCAAGTCGATCGATCCGGGCCTGCGCGTAGAAGTTCGACGGGCAGCCGGACGGGTATGCCTCGGTCCAAGTGGAGCTCTTGAATGCCGCGACGTAGCACTCGGCCGACGCCGGCTCGGCGAGCACGAACGTGGCGGCGGCCGCGCCGACGACTGAGGCCGCGAGTGTCGAAAGCAGTCTGTTCCCCATCTACAAACTCCCTCAATTCATTGTACGTGCAGAAAAGCGCCACAACGCCCGGGTGATGGCCGATCACAAGTATAGACATACATCTCTTTGCTGGCTAGCCCAGAGTAACGCTTGTCCGGCGCTGAGTAATTTTCACCGTGACGGCGCAGGTCACGGGTGGGGATGGGGGCCCGGTATCGAGAACGAAAGGGCGCCCGGCAAGACCGCAGTCGACCAAGATCGGATGCCCCAACCGGGAGCCTCGCCATGCTGCTTTTGCCCGTGCCGCGATTCCGCTGTCCACCCGGACCCTGAACCACCTCGCCGGCCTCATTCGCCGACACCCGCGACCAGCGCCGATCCCGTTGGCGGCGCCTGCACCCCTGCTGCCAAGCCCTGCTCGCCCTCGCCCAGCTGCGCAACGGCGACCCTACGCCCGCCTGGCCCGCAGGTTCGAGGTCGGCGTGGCCACGGCTTTGGCGTTACGTGTGCGAAGCCGTCGACCTCCAGTCCGCAGCCGTCGACGAGGACGTTGCCTGAACTTGTGTTGACGAACGCAAATCTAAAGCGTGACTCCTTAAGGCTTTTGTGCAACCAGAAGCTCGGCGGTTGGAACGACACGTGGCCGAGCCCAGGGGTGGTTGGGGCTCACAAAGAATCGACGAAGGAGGCCTTCGAGGCGGACCGGGCAGTTCGCGAGGTTCGTGAACGCCGTGGCTGGAGCCAGGGCGAAATTGCCGACGCGGTCTTGATGACGCAGTTGGAGTCGTGCGCTTCAAGGTTGAATGGCAGGCCGCCGCGGGCAGCACGGTGTATGCCGGGCGGGGTTTGATCGGCGGCGGACCAGGGCAGCGGGCCAAGGCTTCACGTGGTGTCGCGGCCGTGCCGGAGCGGGACGGCGGCTCCTGATGGGGTGAGGTCAGAGTCGGGAGGTTCACGATGGTGCGTCCCCACCAGCCAGACCAGGCCGTCTTCAGGTCGGTCCTGCCGGAGGACATCGACTGGAAGCCGTTCCCAGCGTTCCCGCCGGCCGCTCGCCTCGCCGTCGTGGTCGGGCGGCCTGCCGAGCCCGGGCCCTACGTGATCAGGGTCAGGGTGCCCGCCGGGGTCAAGTTGATGCCGCACCGCCACCCGGAGGATCGCGTCTACACGGTCATGTCCGGTGTGTTCTACGTCGGCCTGGGCGAGCGGTTCGACGGCGAGAAGCTGGAGGCGTATCCGCCCGGGGCCGTCGTCGTGCTGCCGGGCGGCACCCCGCACTTTCACTGGGCAAGATCCGGCGAGTACGTCACCCAGGTGACGGCGATGGGGCCGCTCGGCCTTGAGTACGTGGACCCAGAGGATGACCCGCGAAGCGATTGAGAGCCTGGGAAGCTGGGCGGCATGAGTCCTCTTGCGCGTCGCGTCTACGACGCCTGTCACCTGACCGGGAGTTTCCGGTTGCGGTCCGGGCAGGTCAGCACGGAGTACTTCGACAAGTATCTGTTCGAAGGGCAGCCGGCGCTGCTGCGGGACGTGGCCGAGGCCATGGTCGGGCTGCTGCCGGAGTGTGACGTGCTGGCCGGGATGGAGATGGGCGGGATTCCCGTCGCCACCGTGATGTCGCAGCTGACCGGGCTGCCCACCGTGTTCGTTCGCAAGCAGGCCAAGGAGTACGGCACCCAGAAGGCGGCCGAAGGTGGGCCCGTCGAGGGGCGGCGGGTCGTCGTCATCGAGGACGTCGTGACCACCGGTGGGGCGCTGCTGGCATCGTGCCGGCTGCTGCGGGACGCCGGGGCCCGGGTCGAGACCGTCGTCTGCGCGATCGATCGGGAGCAAGGAGGGCGGGCCAACCTTGAGGCCGAGGGGCTGCAACTGCGGGCCGCCCTCACCCGGACCGAGCTCGAAGCATAACGGCGAGCGCCCGGCCCGCCGACGAACAGCGGGGCCGGGCGCTCCGGAAACTGTCAGGCGGAGATGTCGTTCCAGCCGGACCAGCCGTTGACGTAGTAGCGGTAGTTCGCGTGGCCGCCGGTCGTGCGGGCGTAGACCTCGGTCGTGCCCCACCGCGGGTTGAAGATCACCGACGGGTTGTCGGTGAAGCCGCTGCCCAGGTCGGTCCATGACGACCAGTCGTTGGCGTAGTAGCGGTACTGGATCGCGCCGGTCGCGGTCCGGACGTAGGCCTCGGTGCTGCCGAAGCGCGGGTTGTACAGCAGGGCCGGGTCGCTGGCCAGGGTGCCGCCGAGGTCCTTCCAGCTCGACCAGCCGTTGGCGTAGTAGATGTACGACAGCTTGCCGGCCGCGGTGCGCACGTAGACCTCGGTGGTGCCGAAGCGCGGGTTGAACAGGACCGCCGGGGTGGCGCCGTCGGCGATCGAACCGCCCTTGTCGATCCAGTCGGACCAGCCGTTCGAGTAGTACTTGTACATCAGCCGGCCGTCGGAGTTGCGCACGTATGCCTCGGTGGTGCCGAACCGCGGGTTGTAGAGCAGCGCCGGGTCACCGGCGAGCGAGCCGCCCAGGTCGACCCAGTTCGGCGACCAATGCTCGTTGGCAAAGTACCGGAACGCGAGCCGGTTCTCCGTGGTGCGGACGTAGATCTCGACGGTGCCGAACCGCGGGTTGTAGATAATTTTGGGAGATCCGGCGACGGTGATGCCTCCCAGGTCGTGCCAGGTGGACCAGCCGTAGCCGATGTCACGGTTGTAGCCGACGCCGTTGTTCTGCAGGCGGACCACCATGTTGATGTAGCCGTTGCCCGGCACCTGCACGAGCGCGGGATCGCCCTGGACCGGCATGGGCAGGTGGGACCAGTCCGTCCACCCCTGCTCGTATCTGGCGAGGCCGAGCTCGCCGTTGTTCAGCCGCGAGAAGACCTCGGTGGTTCCGGACCGCTGGTTGTAGAGCGTCGTGGGCGTCGCGGCGATCGTCGGCGGATCGGACTGGCGCACCTGGAGCAGCTTGTTCGGCGAGCCGGGGCCGAGGTTGCGCAGCTGCTTGGTCGAGCTGCTCTGGACGATGGCGTTGTGGACCTGCCCGGCGGTGTACGCCGGGTGCGCCTGCAGGATCAGCGCCGCCGCGCCGGCCACGTGCGGCGCGGCCATCGACGTGCCGTTGTAGGAGATCCAGGTCCCCTGGAAGTCGACGGAACGGATGTCCACACCGGGTGCGTAGAGGTCGACGCAGCCGCCGTAGTTGCTGAACCAGGCGCCGTTGTCGGTGGCGTCGCTCGCCCCGACGACCAGCGCCTCGGTGATCGCGCCCGGCGAGCGCAGGCAGGCGTCCTGGTAGGCGTTGCCGGCCGAGACGACCCAGAGCAGGCCCGACGCGATGGAGGCCTTGACCGCCGCCTCGAACGCCCAGTCGCGGCCGTCGGTGCCGACGCTGAAGTTCACCACCGCCGGCTTCTTCGCGTGGGTGGTCACCCACTCGGCGGCGGCGAGCGCCTCGGCGTCCTCGCCGTGGCCGTTGCAGTCGAGCATGCGGACCGACACGAGCTTGGCCTCCTTGGCCACGCCGTAGGTCCGGCTGCCGACCGTCCCGGCCACGTGGGTGCCGTGCCCGCGGCAGTCGCTGGAGTCCCCGGGGCCGTGCCCGTCCTGGCGGAAGTTCGGGCCGTAGGAGGCGCGCCCCTCGAACTCCGGGTGGTCGATCGCGATGCCGGAGTCGACGACGTAGACGGTCACGTCGCTCGCCGTGTTCGGGTACTTGTACCGCTGGTCGAGCGACAGCGTGGGCCAGTCGAGACGGTCGAGGCCCCACGGCGCGAAGTCCTGGGTGCCCTCGTCGTGGAACCGGAGGTTGCGCTGCACGTAGTCGACCGCGGGGTCGCCGGCGAGGCGGCGGGCCTGCTCGTCGCTCAGGTGCTCGACCGCGAAGCCGCGGATCGTCGCGCTGTACTCGTGCGTGACCGTGCCGCCGAACCGGGCCGTCAGCCCCTTCGCCCGCGCGCTCACCGCGGCCCGCGCTGCCGTGGCGTCGCCCGCCCCGGCCGCCGCGGCGTCCTTCAGCACGACGATGAAGCTGTTCGCCTCCGCGTTCGCGACCTCGCCACGGATCGCGCCCTCGGCCCACGCGGGCAGGCCGGCGCCGAGCACGGCGGTGGTCGCGGCGAGCGTGGCCAGGCCGAGCGTCACCGCTCTGATCATTTGGATTTTCCTCCCCGTACGGGACCATCGGCGGCGCATGCCAGCGGCGAGGACCCAACTGCGAGAAGGCTATTGATTACCGGCCCGCCGCGGCAATCGACCGAGTGGACCATGATCGGGGTTGTGGACGAGATTCTGTGGTCGATCAGCGTGCGCAACGCCGACGGGTCGGTGCGGTACGAGCGGGATCCGCACCGCGTGCTGTCGACGGCCAGCGTCGGGAAGCTGTTCCTGCTGCTGGAGGTGGCCCGGCAGATCGACGACGGGCGACTCGACCCGCGCGAGCGGCTGCGGCGCACCGAAGCGGACCGCGTCGCCGACTCGGGGCTGTGGCAGCACCTGGCCGTCGACGAGCTGTGTGTCGAGGACCTGGCGGTGCTCGTCGCGGCGGTCAGCGACAACCTTGCCACCAACGTCCTGCTGCGGAAGGTGGGGCTTGCGGCGGTACAACCGCTGCAACATTCGGCGCTCCACGACCGCGTGCGCGACGAACGGCTTCCGGAGCACGAGCCCCGGCTGTCATCCGGGAGCGCCGACGACCTGTCGCGGTTCATGCTCGGTCTGCGGCATCAGGTGTACCCCGGGAGCCGCCGCCTGCTGGCCTGGATGCGCAACAACACGGATCTGTCGATGGTGGCGGCGGCGTTCGGCCTGGATCCGCTCGCCCACACCGGGCTGGCCAACAAGACGGGCACCGATGTCGGGGTGCGCGCCGACGTCGGCGTCACAGATGACGTCGCCTACGCGGTGATCGCCAACTTCCCGGCCGATCGCACGCACGAGGTCCTCGACCACATGCGGGCGATCGGCGCGGCCATCCGCCGGGAGCTGCCGTTCGCGTAACGACCGCCGCCCCGGCTCCTCGCGAAGAGGCGCCGGGGCGGCAGGGGTTGTCTTGCGTTACGCGGAGATGTCGTTCCAGCCGGACCAACCGTTTGCGTAGTACTTGTAGTTGGCGTGGCCGTCCGCCTGGTTGCGGGCGTACACCTCGGTCGTGCCGTAGGTCGGGTTGAAGATCACCGCCGGGTTCCCGGAGAACGAGCCCTGGAGGTTGGTCCAACCGTTCCAGCTGTTGATGTAGTACAGGTACTGGATCTGGTTGTTGGACTTCCGGACGTAGACCTCGGTGGTCTTGGCGTTCGGGTTGTACAGCAGCGCCGGGTCGCCGGCCAGGTCGGTGCCGGCGATCGGCGTCGCCCACTTGGACCAGCCGGTCGCGTAGAAGATGAAGGACAGCGAGTTGTCCGCCGCGCGGACGTACACCTCAGTGGTGCCGAACCGCGGGTTGAACAGGACGACCGGGTTGGCGCCAGCGGCGACGCTGCCGTTCAGCGGGTTCCACTTCGACCACTCGTTCGAGTAGTACTTGTAGTCCACGCCGCCGTCGGTGTTGCGGACGTACGCCTCGGTGGTGCCGAAGCGCGGGTTGTAGACCAGACCCGGGTCGCTGGTCAGCGCGCCACCGAGGTCGACCCAGTTGTCCGAAACCTTGCCGTTGGCGAAGTACCGGAAGGCGAGCTTGTTCGCATCGGTGCGGACGTAGATCTCGGTGGTCTTGAACCGCGGGTTGTAGATCACCTGCGGGTTGCCGGCCACCTTCTGCTGGCCCAGGCCGCCCCAGTTCTGCCAGCCGTTGAGGTACTTGCGGTACCCGACCGTGTTGTCAGAGTTGCGGACGTAGACCTCGGTCGAGCCGTTGTCGGGGTTGTAGAACACCGACGGGTCGCCCTGGATGTTGCCGCCCAGGTCGATCCAGCCCGACCAGCCGAGCGCGTAGTAGGCGTAGATCAGGTGGTTGGTCGTCGACCGCGCGTAGACCTCCGTGGTGCCCCAGCGGGGGTTGTACAGCGTCGACGTCTTGCCGGCGACCTGGATCGGGTCACCCTGGCGGACCTGGAGCAGCTTGTTCGGCGTGCCGGCCGGAGCGTTCTTCACGACGTTGATCGCGCTGCTCTGCACGACCGCGTTGTGCACCTGGCCCGGCGTGTAGTTCGGGTGCGCGCTGAGGATCAGCGCGGCCGCGCCGGTGACGTGCGGGGTCGCCATCGAGGTGCCGCTGATCTGGGCGTAGCCGCCGTTGTACCAGGTCGACGTCACGTCGACGCCCGGACCGTACAGGTCGAGGCAGCCGCCGTAGTTGCTGAAGTAGGCGGTGCGGTCGGAACTGTCGGTCGCACCCACGACGAGCGCCTGGGTGACGCTGCCGGGGGTGTAGTTGCAGGCGTTGAGCGGGCGGCCGTAGTCGTCGCCGTTACCGGCGGCGACGGCCCAGGTGACACCAGAGTTGATCGAGTTCTTGATGGCGGCGTCGACGCTCTTGTTGATCCCGCCGAAGCCGATGCTGTAGTTCGCCACCGCGTGCTTGCCGGCGGCGTTGGAGGTCACCCAGTTGATGCCGTTGATCGACTCGCTTGCGTAGCCGAAGCCGTCGCAGTCGAGCACGCGGACGGCGACCAGGCTGACGCCCTTGGCCACGCCGTACGTGGTGCTGCCGACGGTGCCGGCGACGTGCGTGCCGTGACCGTTGCAGTCGTACGAGTTGGTGTGCCCGTCTTCCGCGTAGTTCGGGCCGAGCGTCGCCCGGCCGCCGAAGTTGCTGTGGTCGACGTAGATGCCCGTGTCGACGATGTACGCCGTCACGTTGCTGGCGCTGTTCGGGTAGGTGTAGCTGCCGTTGAGCGGAAGGTTGAGCTGGTCGATGCGGTCAAGGCCCCAGGTGGCCCCGGTCTGCGTGTCGGCCTTCTTCGCCCGGGAGTTGTACTCGACGTAGGCGACCGACGGGTCGCCCGCGATCTTCTTGGCTCCATCGGCGCTCAGGTCGTTGATCGCGAAGCCCCGCAGCGCGGTGCTCCACTCCGCGGTCACCTTGCCGCCGAACTTGGCGGACAGCGACTTTGCCGAGGCGCTGACGGCGGCGGAGGCCTTGGCCTGGTCGGCCGACGCGGCGGACGCGTTGTCCTTGAGCACCACGATGTAGCTGTTGGCCTTCGCGTCCCGGGCGACGCCCTGGATCGAGCCTTCAGCGGGCGCCGCCCACGCGGGCAGGCCCGCGCCGAGAGCGGTTCCGGTGGCGGCGACCGTGGCCAGACCCAGGATCGCTGCACGACGCACGTGGCGCGCTATCAGCGGTCCATGCTCAGCCCTTTCCGAGCCAGTCATTTGGTGGTTTTCCTCCCCATGAGGGACCATCCCGCGGCATAACCCCGTGTTTGTGTGCGGCGGGCAATGATCCAAGTGGCATGCAGGGTATTGGTAGAAGGCCGCCCGGGCAAACCCTTCTTCCGAAACCAGTCACATTCGCTAGGGTGTTGGTCGCGCATTAACTGGACATTTACCGCGGTAAACGACCAGTAGTTATGTGGCTACTCGAAGTCACGGCGCGGCGTTAACCCAGGCGCGGCGAAATGCCCGAACCGGGTATCGTCACAGCGAGTGTCAGACGACGTCGGACCGGTTCGGACCCGGGGAAGGTAGACGCAGATGGTCCTGAAGATGTCCTCGCTGTTCCTGCGGACGCTGCGTGAAGATCCCGCGGACGCCGAGGTGACCAGCCACCGGCTGCTGGTGCGTGCGGGCTACGTCCGCCGCGTCGCCCCGGGCATCTTCACGTTCCTGCCGCTGGGCCTGCGCGTGCTGCGCAACGTGGAGCGGGTGATCCGCGAGGAGATGGACGCGATCGGCGGCCAGGAGCTCTCGTTCCCGGCCCTCCTGCCGCGCGAGCCCTACGAGGCGACCGGCCGCTGGACCGAGTATGGCGACAACATCTTCCGCCTGAAGGACCGCCGCCAGGGTGACTATCTGCTCGGGCCCACGCACGAGGAGATGTTCACGCTTCAGGTCAAGGACTTCTACTCGTCCTACAAGGACCTTCCACTCACGCTCTACCAAATTCAGACGAAGTACCGCGACGAGGCGCGTCCGCGCGCCGGCATCCTGCGCGGCCGCGAGTTCGTCATGAAGGACTCGTATTCGTTCGACGTCGACGACGACGGACTGCGCGACGCCTATGCCCGGCACCGCGTCGCCTACAAGAAGATCTTCGACCGGATGGGCATCGACTACGTCATCTGCTCCGCGATGAGCGGCGCGATGGGCGGCAGCGCGTCCGAGGAGTTCCTCGCGACCTGCGACATCGGCGAGGACACGTTCGTGCGCTGCGTCAACGGTGACTACGCGGCCAACGTCGAGGCGGTCACCACGCCCGCGCCCGCCGCGCTGCCGATCGCGGGCCAGCCCGCGGCCAAGGTCGCCGACACGCCGGACACCCCGACCATCGAGACGCTGGTCGACCTGTTCAACGCGCGCGAGGACCTGCGCCGCGACGACCGGGCCTGGACCGCGGCCGACACGCTGAAGAACGTGATGCTCATGCTCACGCTGCCCGACGGCAAGCGCGAGCCGCTCGCCGTCGGCGTGCCCGGCGACCGCGAGGTCGACCTGCGCCGGGTGGAGGCCGTGGTGGCGCCGGCCGAGGTGCAGCCGATGACCGAGGCGGAGTTCGCCCAGCACCCGGCGCTTGTCCGCGGGTATATCGGGCCCGGCGTCCTCGGCGAGAAGGCCTCCTCCGGCATCCGTTACCTGGTCGACCCCCGCGTGGTCGAGGGCACGAGCTGGATCACCGGCGCCGACGAGCCCGGCCGGCACGTTATGCACCTCGTCGCCGGCCGCGACTTCACGCCCGACGGCACGATCGAGGCGGTGCGCATCCAGGACGGCGACGTCTGCCCGGTCGACGGCGGCCCGCTGGAGCTGGCCCGCGGCATCGAGATCGGCCACATCTTCCAGCTCGGCCGGAAGTATGCGAAGGCGCTCGACCTGACGGTGCTCGACCGCAACGGCAAGGCGCAGATCGTCACGATGGGCTCCTACGGCATCGGCGTCACCCGTGCGATCGCCGTGATCGCCGAGCAGACCGCCGACGACCGCGGCCTGTGCTGGCCCCGCGAGCTGGCCCCGGCCGACGTCCACGTGGTCGCCGCCGGCAAGACCGACGAGATCCGCACCGGCGCCGAGGAGCTCGCGGCGGGGCTCGAGGCGGCCGGCCTGACGGTCATCCTCGACGACCGCAAGGAAGTCTCGCCGGGCGTCAAGTTCAACGACTCCGAGCTGCTCGGCGTCCCGACCATCGTGGTCGTGGGCAAGCGCCTGGCCGACGGCATGGTGGAGATCCGCGACCGCAAGTCGGGCGAGAAGGAGGAGATCGCCCTCGACCAGGCGGTTTCCCGGGTCCGGGCGTCGATCGGTCACTGACCGTGTTGAGGTAGCCCGAACGGACGTGTGTTCACTCGTCCGTTCGGGCGGAACTATCCGCGCAAATCGCTCGCGCGTTTGACTCGGGCCCCGAGCCCGTGGATACCGTCGGTCACGGCCATGCCGCCGACGAAGGGTGCTGGGATTTTGTCCGGCAAGCATTCCGCCAAGGGGCGCCGACTGTTCGTCCCATTGATCGCGGGCATCGTCGCGACCATCGCGCTGGTCGGCGGAGCGGTGGCAACCGTCAATCTCCGTCCGACGCCGAAGTCGGCCGCCGCCGGAGATCTCATCGAGGTCAGTCGCAGCCCCGAGGCGCGCGCCGACCGGGACGACCGCCCGAGCCCGAGCGCGGCCGCCTCGTCGCCGCAGGTCACGCGCTCGCCGGAGGCCACGGCGTCGCCGTCGAAGAAGACCTCGGCCGGGCCCACCGGCACCTGCAAGGCGTCGTATTATGCGACTGGATCGAAAACAGCAAATGGCGAGAAGTTTGATCCCGACGGGCTGACGGCCGCCCACAAGACGCTGCCGTTCAACACGAAGGTGCGGGTCACCAACCTGGCCAACGGGAAATCCGTCGTCGTGCGGATCAACGATCGGGGACCGTTCGTGACCGGACGGTGCCTGGATCTGGCCCGAGGGGCATTTGTTCAGGTCGCATCGGTCAGTGCCGGTGTGATCAACGCTCGGTACGAGGTACTCAAGTAACCCCAGACCCGGCCGTTTGTTTGAGCGGTTCGGCGCCTGGTTGGTGGCATGCTGTTGGCCGGAACTATGAAACGTCAGCTGCTTCCCGAGGCCCGCGCCGGAGTCGGCGCGGCCTTCGTGCTGCTCTGCCTCGTGCTGGCGGCCGAGGTGGCCGACGGCACCGAGGCGAACTACATCGGGCTCGCCGCCGCGGCGCCGTTCCTGGCCGCGGCGTTCTGCTCCTGGCCCGAGGTGCTCGCCGTCGGCAGCGCCGCGTCGCTGCTGGCCTTCGTGTTCTCCTCGATCGAGCTCATGCACAGCCGCGACCGGGCGCTGGTGCTGCTGCTGAACCTCGGCGCCGTGCTGGTGGCGAGCGGCATCGCCTGTGCGGTCGGGGCGATCCGGCAGCGGCAGATCGCGCGATACGCCGAGCTGTCACGCCTGGCCTCCGTGGCCCAGGGCGCGGTGCTCCGGCCGCTGGGGCCGCAGCTGGGTCCGCTGACAATCGCCGCGCGGTATATCTCGGCGAGCGCCGCGGCCGACATCGGCGGCGACCTCTACGAGGCGGTCGAGACGCCCTACGGCGTCCGGATGATCATCGGTGACGTGCGGGGCAAGGGCCTCGACGCGGTCCGGCTGGCCAGCATCGTCCTCGGCTCGTACCGTCACGTGGCGTTCGAACGGGCCGACCTGCGCGCGATCGTGGCCGACCTCGACCGGGCGGTCGCCCGGTCGGTCGGCGACGAGGACTTCGTGACGGCGGCGCTGATCGAGGAGCGCGGCGGCACGCTGACGATCGTCAACTGCGGCCATCCGGCGCCGCTGCTGCTGCGCCGCGGGCGGCTCGGCCACGAGGCGCTGCAGACCTTCGGCGGCTCCGGCTTCCTGCAGGACTACCCGCTGGAGCAGTACGTCCGCGACTCGAAGATCGACACCCTGTACGAGGGCACGACCGCGATCCAGAGCCTCGACCTGGTCTTCCGCAAGATCGTGAAGGACCAGGGCAAGGCGCTGCTGGTCGTCGCCGGCGAGATCCAGCAGTTCCTGGAGGCCGAGGGCGGCAACGGGCAGCTCAAGCTGGAGCGGGTGGCGCTCGGCAAGGCACTGACCGAGGCGCAGCAGATCCTGGGCATCTTCACCGGCTGGCTCGGCGAGGCCCAGGGCGGCGACCCGGAGGCGGTCTACAAGGTCGGCCTGAACAGCCGCCGGTTCCTGCTCGCGCTGGGCGACATCGTGGTGGGCTGGCTGCTGCAGCGCCAGGCCGAGGTGGCCCTGAAGGCCCTGGCCGGCGAGGTCTCCGCCGCCGACAAGTCCTTCTACGAGGGCAAGGTCGCGGCCGCCAAGTTCTTCGCGCACGAGATCCTCCCGCGCGTGGGCGCCGACCGCCGCATCGTCGAGTCGACCACGCTGGACGCGATGCAGCTCTCGGAGGACGCCTTCTAGGCCGCACCGCAGACCAAATAGGGGGAGGGCAACGGCGCCCTCCCCCTATTTTCATGTCCCGGCTCGATCGAGTTGAGAAAACTGCTGGAATCGGCGTTCCGCTGTTTGGGTCAACCCTGTACCTTGTCGTTGCCTGAGAGCGGGCCGGTTTGCCTGCGCACCCCTGCGTGATTGCCGATCTCCGGCAATTTCACAATACTCCGGCCAGGTGATGGGACGGTGCCATGAGTCTTGAGCGAGTGCTGGAGCTGCCCGTCCTGCGCGTACTTCGGGACACGACGGCCACCGCCAAGGCCATTGTGTTCGTCCCGAGGTCGGCGTGCGTGTCGTCATGGAAGACGACATCGAGCCGATGATTCCGTACTACCGTGAGGGCGGAGGTCGATATCGAGTTCGCCAACTCAAGGTCACGGTGCGCTTCCCCATCGGCCATGAACCGCAGCGTGTGTACGGCTCCGTCTGGCACACGAACCGAAAGGCGCAGCAGGGAAATCATATCGGCAAGCTCGACTATGAGCGGCGTCCCGACCATGATTCTGGGGTCGTGGACTACATCGTGGTAGTCCGGAAGCCTCGCTGTTTGTCTCCGACCGAACGCAAAATGGGAACCCATTCGCGCGGGAGCCGCGGGTCTTTTCCGGCTAGCCGCGGCCGGTGTGCTGGGCGGCGAGGCGGGCGTTCTCCAGATCGCGCCACGTGCCCTCGAAGCGGTGCACCGCGATGCCCGACGTCGCCAGGCCCGTGTCCGGGAGGGCGTCCGGGGCCAGCAGGTCCGACAGGATCGACAACGTCGGGTTGTGGCCGATCACCAGGAGCGTCGCCACGTCGGCGTCGGTCTGCTGGATCAGGTCCAAGGTGTCCGGAGCCGGGCCGTGGTAGATGCGCTGCTCGTACACCACCGGGACCGAGTCGACCGCCAACTCCTGCAGCGTCTCGCGGGTGCGGACCGCGGTCGAGCAGAGGACCAGGTCCGGGGCGAGGCCCGCGCCGCGGAGCCAGCCGCCGGCCGCGGCGGCGTCCCGGTGGCCCCGCGCGCTGAGTGGGCGCTCGATGTCGGTCGCGTAGTCGTCCGGGTCGGCGGCCTTGGCGTGGCGGAGCAGGATCAGCGTGCGCTCGGTCATGGGGACAAGCGTGCCCGATTGAAGGCTGTCGCACATGGGTAACCCGTGACCGGACAGATTGCCCGAACATTCGCCCGAGGAGGCCCTCGATGGGTATCGGCGGCAGCATTCTCTTGATCGTCGTCGGCGCGATTTTCACGTTCGGGTTGGACGACACCGACCTGGGGCCGTTCAACCTCGACACGATCGGCTGGATTCTCCAGCTCGCCGGTGTGGTCGCACTTCTGCTGACTCTGTACTTCTGGAACTCGCGACGCCGGACGGTCGTCCGCGAGGTCCCGACCGCGGGCCACACCGTGATCCCGCCGACGACCGACGAGGTCATCGAGCGCCGCGAGCGGCGTTACTAGTGCAGCACCGCGTTAGTTCGTCGGGGGTTACGCGGCCTTGAGTGGGGTGCCGTCGTAGGTCCATCGGTAGGGC
>NZ_BMPI01000034.1 GCF_014647515.1 Dactylosporangium sucinum
ATCTTCGCCGACGAACCGACCGGCAACCTCGACTCGCGCTCGGGCGCCGAGGTCCTGTCGTTCCTGCGCAACTCGGTCCGCGACTTCGGCCAGACGATCGTCATGGTCACGCACGACCCGAACGCCGCCTCCTACGCCGACCGCGTGGTGTTCCTCGCCGACGGCCACATCGTCGACGAGCTCTACGCGCCGACCGCCGACGCGGTGCTCGACCGGCTCAAGCGGCTCGACAAGGTTGAGGCCTGAGCCATGCTGCGTGCCACGATCAAGAGCCTGCTGTCCCGCAAGCTGCGGCTCACCCTGTCCGCGCTGGCCGTCGTGCTGGGCGTGATGTTCGTGTCCGGCGCGTTCGTGCTCACCGACACGCTGGGCCGCTCCTTCGACAACCTCTTCAAGTCCGTCTTCGAGAACACCGGCGTCCAGGTGACCGCGAAGCCCAAGGTCCAGGCCGGCGAGTTCGACGGCCCGGAGTCCGCGTCCACCATCCCGGCCGCGACGCTCGACAAGGTCAAGGCCGTCTCCGGCGTGGCCAGCGCGACCGGCGTCGCCTCCTCCGACGGCGCGCGGGTCGTCGGCAAGAACGGCAAGGTCGTCACCACCTTCGGCCCGCCGCGCATCGGGCAGAACTGGGTCGGCACGTCCGACCTGCTGCAGCTGCGCGAGGGCCGCGGCCCGGCCGCCGACGACGAGATCGCGGTCAACGCCACCACGGCGAAGGCGGCGGGCATCAAGGTCGGCGACGAGGTCAGCGTGCTGACCCTCCAGCCGGGGGCCAAGAAGTTCAAGCTGGTCGGCATCTTCGGGTACAGCGGCGACCGGGACTCGCTCGGGGGAGCCCTGGAGGTCTCGTTCACCACGCCGGTGGCCCAGGAGCTGATGCTCGGCGAGAAGGACGTCTTCAGCAGCATCGACGTCAAGGCGGCGCCGGGCGTCACCAACGACCAGCTCCGCGACAGCATCGCGGCGGCACTCGGCGACGGCTACGTCGCCAAGACCGGCAAGCAGCTGCAGGACGAGACGGTCGACGGCTTCAAGCAGGGCCTCGGCTTCTTCAACAACATCCTCATCGGCTTCGCCGGGGTGGCGCTGTTCGTCGGCACGTTCCTGATCCTCAACACCTTCTCGATCATCGTGGCGCAGCGCACCCGCGAGCTGGCGCTCATGCGGGCCCTCGGCGGCAGCCGCGGGCAGACGCTGGGCTCGGTGCTCATCGAGGCGGTCGCGATCGGCCTCATCGCGTCGGTCCTCGGCCTGGCCGCCGGCATCGGCGTCGGCGTCCTGCTGGCCTGGGTGTTCGGCAACGTCAGCGGGGTGGCCCTGGCCAGCATCGGCGTGCCGGCGACCGCGGTGATCAGCGCGTTCGTGGTGGGTCTGCTGGTGACGGTGGTGGCGGCGGTACTGCCGGCGCTGCGGGCCGGCCGCATCCCCCCGATCGCGGCCCTGCAGGAGGTGGCGACGCCGGACCGGCCGCTCACCAAGCTCACGGTCAGCGGCGCGCTCGTCGGCGCGGCCGGCGGCACCCTGCTGGGCATCGGCCTGTCGGGCAACGGCGGCGACAACACGCTCTGGCTGATCCTCGGCGGCGTGCTGGTGTCGTTCATCGGCGTCGCGCTGCTCACCCCGCTGCTGGCCCGCCCGGTGGTGTCGCTGCTCGGCCGGCTGTTCTCCTGGTCGGTGCCGGGCAAGCTGGGCCGGCTCAACTCGGGCCGCAACCCGCGGCGCACCGCGATCACCGCGGCCGCGCTCATGGTCGGCCTGGCCCTCATCACCGGCGTCAACGTCATCCTCAACTCGGCGAAGTCCAGCCTGAGCCAGCAGGCGGACAAGCAGGTCACCGTCGACCTGATCATCTCCGGCGACGGCGACAGCACCGGCCCGGCCCGCTTCGACCCGAAGGTGATGGACGAGGCGGCCAAGCTGCCGGGCGTGGCCAGCGTGGCGAGCGAGTACTGGGACTACGGCACCGTCAACGGCGAGAACCGCGGCATCTCGGCCTCGACCGACATCGCGGCCTACGCCGGGATGTTCAAGCTGACGGCAGCCTCCGGCGAGCTGCGCTGGACCGGGCCCGACCAGGCCGTCATCGACGAGCAGAGCGCCAAGGACCGCAACCTCAAGCTCGGGGACACGGTCGACGTCCAGTTCACGCGCGGCGAGGTCCACAAGATCAAGATCATCGGGGTGTACCACAAGAGCGACGTCGCGGGCGGCATGCTCGTCTCCGGCGACGTGGTGAAGGACTTCCGCAGCCCGCAGCCCTCCTGGGGCTTCATCCGGGCCGCCGCGGGCGCCTCGGTCGCCGACATCCAGCGCGAGGTCGACCGGCTGCTGGCGGACAACCCGGAGGTCTCGGTGGCCAACCGCGCCGAGTTCGTGGCGGCGCAGTCGGCCCAGTTCGACCAGCTGCTCACGATGATCCAGGTCCTGCTGGCCCTGGCGATCCTCATCGCGGTGCTGGGCATCATCAACACGCTGGCGCTGTCGGTGCTGGAGCGGACCCGCGAGCTGGGCCTGCTGCGCGCCATCGGCATGCGCCGCGCCCAGACGATGCGCATGGTCACGGTCGAGGCGGTGGTCATCTCGGTCTTCGGCGCGCTGCTCGGCCTGGGCGTGGGCACCGGCCTCGGCGCCGCGGTGGTCAGGGCCCTGCGCGACGAGGGCTTCTCGAAGCTGGCCTTCCCGTGGTCGCAGATGGCGACGTACCTCCTGCTGGCCGCCCTGGTCGGCGTGATCGCCGCGGTGCTGCCGTCGATCCGCGCCGCGCGGGTCAACGTCCTGCAGGCCATCGCGCACGACTGACCCTCCCCCTGGGGTCGAGCGGCCCCCCGACCGGTGCGGCGGTCGGGGGGCCGTTCGGCGTCCGGGACCCGGCTCACCGGTCCGCCCCCACGTCCCGCGGGCCCGGGTCCCTGGTCCGGGCGGCGACGGGCTGGCAGGTGGCGTAGGCGCGGATGATGGCGGGTCGCTGGTGCGGATGGCTGTTGCTGAGCGCCTCCTTCAGCCCGGCCAGCCAGACCAGGCGCGAGACCAGCAGCGCGGTGGTGCTGACGACGGCGGTCAGCAGGCTGCCGATGAGCCAGCAGAGCATGCCGGACCCCTTTCCCGATGCGAACCGATGAGCCCAGGAAAGCCGTCCGGCCCGTTGTCCGGCGAACCTCTCGGACGGATCGCGGACAGTGGTTGCGCATGGTCGGTCACCGGACGGTGACCTATGGTGTCCACGTGTCGAGCGACAGCGGTCAGCCGAGCCCGGATCCGGTTGCGGCGTTCGCCGACCGGCTGCGGCATTGGCAGGTGCAGTGCGGCAACCCGTCGGTCCGGGACCTCGAGCGGCTCACCAGACAGGCTGAGCGGCCCTATGCGCGCGGCACCATCCAGGACAAGCTGAGCGGGCGCACGGCGGCCACCCAGTGGGAGTTCGTCGAGGCATTCGTCCGGGCCTGCGCGCTCCACGCCGGCCGCCCCGCCGACGTCGACCTCGCGCCATGGCGGACGTGGCATCGGCAGCTGCTCGAGCAGCTCGCGGCCCGCCGGGCCGGCCAGCGTACCGCGCTCAACGCGGCCCGGTCGCTGCAGAACCCGGCCCCACGGCCACGGTGGAGTCCACGGCAGCGGCAGGCGTTCGCGAACGTGTGGCGGGCGTTCCTGCTCGTCGACCGGTTCAACCGGCACGGCATCGCCGACGCCATCCACTCGGGAACGGTGGATCCGAGCAGGTGGACGGTGATCTTCGACGCGCAGGCGGTGGTGAGCACCGAGCGGCTGGACCTGCCCGCCGACATGTACGACCTGGCCGACCGCGCGCTGCGCGAACTGGAGACCAACGTCAATGCGCTGCTCGACGACCTGCGCCGGCTGGTGGCGCTTCGCGAGCAGGGCGGCGACCCCAACACACCCGAGCGCCTCGACGGCGTGCGCGGCCGGCTTGCGGGCGTCATCTCGGCGTTCGACGCCAGGCTGACCGAGATGCACCAGGCGTACTCCGAGGCCGGCCACGCCGGGCTCGACGAGTGAGGCCCGCGTGCCGCAGGTGACGGCGCAGCCGGCGGCGAGGAGGAGGTCGAGGGGGCCGGGCCCCGGTCGCCGGGCCCCGGCCACCACCTGCGCCGCCGATGAACATCCCGACGCATTCGCCCACCCGGTCGGCGCGTTTCGCGGGAACTCGCGCAGTTGCAACTATCAATGCGCACCCATCGACCGCTATTGCTGCGATTCTGACCGGACGGACCGTGGTGCCGTAGACTCGTTCCGTGGCGGGATCGATCGGCGGACGGTTCGTTCCGCCACCAGAGCGGCCGTGAGCCCGGCGATCCGGCACGTGGCGTCCGCCGAGGTCCCGCGCGCCCTGGATTCGGTTCGCCGGTTGTATGCCGACGCATTTGCGGAGGACCCGTACAACGAAACCGTGGAAGACGCGAACCGCTTCGCCGAGCGCTTGGCCGAGCACGCCGGCCGCGCGGGATTCGACCTCGTGGTGGCCGAGAACGGCGGCGTCGCCGGCTTCGCATACGGATTCACGTTCGGCGCCTCCGATTGGTGGACGAATGCGCACATGCTCCCGCCGGAGGCCGCCGGCCGGGCGAAGTTCGCCGTCATGGAGTTCGCCGTGCGGCCCGGCGACCGGCACCACGGCATCGGCTCGGCCCTGATGCGGTCGCTGCTGACCGGTCGGCGCGAGACCGTCGCGACGCTGTGCGTGGACCCGCGGGCCACGGTCAAGGGCCTGTACCTGCGGTGGGGATGGCGCCACGTCACGGTCCGCCGGTCCTCGGCCGGGCAGGTCATGGACGTGATGCTGCGCCGGGCCGGCACCGGCGGGCTGAACCCGTGACGGCCGGGGCATCCGCCGACGGCCGGGCCATCGCCGCCAACGGCGCGATCGTGGCCATGGCCGCGTGCGAGCTGCCCGGCGGGCGGCTCGCGCTGGTCACCGCCGGCGAGGACCGCACGATCCGGCTGTGGGACGCGGCGACCGACTCCCCGATCGGCACGCTGAGCACCCGCCCCGGCCGGGTGCTGGCCGTGACGCCGTACCGGACCGCGGACGACCGGCCGGCCATCGCCGCCGCCACCGACGACGGCGGCTTCGTCCGCATCGACGTCGAGAGCGACCTGCCGATCGGGACGCCCGTGCGCGGGCACACCGGCGGCGGGGTCCGGGCGATGGCGGTGTACCGCACGGCGTCCGGCCGCACCGCGATCGCGACCACCGGCGACGACGGGATGATCCGCCGCTGGGACGCGGAGACCGGCGCCGAGGTCGGCGCCCCGGTGCGCGGCCACACCGGCGGCATCCGGGCGATCGCCTCCTACCGGACGGTGACCGGAGCTCCGGGGCTGGTCACGGCCGGCATCGACGGCACGGTCCGGCGCTGGGACGCGGAGTCCGGGTCGCCGATCGGGGAGCCGCTCGCCGGTCACACCGGCATGGTGCGCACGGTGACGGCCTTCGAGTTCCAGGACGGCCGCCGGGTCCTGGCCAGCGGTGGCGCCGACGCGACGATCCGGATCTGGGACGCCGCGAGCGGCGCGGCGCTCGCCACGCTCGCCGGGCACTCCGACTGGGTCACGGCCGTCATGGCGTACGACGGACCCGGCGGGCGGCCGATGCTCGCCAGCGTCGGCACCGACGGGGTGCTCCGCCGCTGGGATCCGCAGCAGGCGGCAGAGGTCTCGCCACCGGGCCGGCACGCCGACCGGCTGCTGACCCTGACCTGCTACCAGTCTCCCGAGGGCGTCGTCCTGGCGTACGGCGGCGACGCGGGCACGATCCACCGCGTCGAGGCGGCGACGGGCACCGCGCTCGGCGCGGTGAACGCCGGTCACGCGGGCCGGGTGCGCGCGATGACGCTCGTGACCGCCGACGGCCGGCCGACGATCATCACCGCGGGCAGCGACGGCACGGTCCGGCGCTGGCGGGCACCCAACGCCACGGCGGACGGGACGCCCATCGTCACCGACGGCGGGCCGGTGCTGGCGCTCAACGCCTACACCGATGCCGACGGTCAGGCGCTCGCGACCGGCGGCGGCGACGGGCTGATCCGGCTGTGGCGCCTGCGGTCGGGTGAGCGCATCGGGCGGCCGCTCGCCGGGCACCGTGGCCGGGTGCTCGGCATCGCGACCTACCCCGGGGACGACGGCGCCGCCTGCCTGGCCAGCGTGGGCGACGACGGCCGGCTCCGGCGGTGGCACCCGGGCACGGGTCGTGCGGCCGGCGAACCGGTTGCGGCGCACGACACCCGCGTGCGCTGCGTGACCGCCTACACGGACCTGTCCGGCCGGGCGTGCCTCGCGACCGGCGGCGACGACGGCACGGTCCGGCGGTGGCTCGCGGCGACCGGTGCGCCGATCGGTGAGCCCCTCGCCGGCCACGTCGGCGGCGTCACCGCGCTCGCCGGCCTGACGATGCTGGACGGGCGGCCGGCGCTCGCGGCCGGCTGCGGCGACGGACGCGTGCTGCGGTGGGACCTCGACCAGGGAGTCGCCGCCGGCGACCCGATCGAGGCCCACACCGGCCAGGTGATCGCGGTCGCCGGCTACGTGACCCTGGACGGGCGGCCGGCGGTCGTCACCGGCGGCGACGACCGAGCGGTGCGCCGCTTCGACGCGACCACCGGCGGCCGGATCGGCGGCCCGCTCATCGGCCACGCCGAGCGCATCACCGGCGTCGGCGTCCTGCACCTGGGCGGCGGCACCAGCACCGTGGTGGCCTCCGTCGGCTCCGACGGCTCGATGCTGCTCTGGGACGCCGTCACCGAGCAGGTGCTCCGCCGGGTCTTCGTCCAGCCGATCCGGCTGCACGGGCTCGCCGACCGGCGCGCGTCCCGCGACCTGCTCGGCCGGGCCGCGCTCACCGAGGAGCTCGCCCGGTTGCTCAGCTGGCACGGCGAGAGCGACGGCCCGGACGCGGAGCCCGGGCCGAGCGTCGTCAGCATCGAAGGGCCGTGGGGCACCGGCAAGACCACGATCATGAACCTGGTCCGGGAGCGCGTCGCCGCCGCGGTGCCGCCGCCGGGCCGGCGCCGGGCGCTCTCCACCCACCGGGCGCTGCAACTGCTGCGCACCGACGAGGCCACCACGGACCCGCCGCCGCCGGCCGCCCACCGCGGCTCGGTCACCGGCTGGTTCAACCCCTGGGTCCACCAGTCGAGCGACCAGGTCTGGGCCGGCCTGGCCCACGCGGTCACCGAGGCGGTCCGGCCGGTCCTGTTCCCCGACGCGGCGAGCCAGCAGCGGTACTGGCTGACCCGCAACCGGCGGCGCGTCGACCGGTACCGGCTCCGCCGGCAGCTGCGCTGGCGCGCGTTGTCGCCGTTCTTCGCGCTGGCGAGCCTGGTCGCGGTCAGCACCGCCCTCTTCAAGCTGGCCGACGTCGGCGCACACACGTTCGGCCGGATCGGCGGCGTCCGGGTGACGCCGGGCTGGCTGGCCTTCGCCATCGCCGCCCTGCTCGTGCTCGCCGGCCTGGCCGACACGGCGCGACGGTACTTCGGACCGGCGTCCGCGGTCATGCCCACCGGCCTGCTCGCCGGCCCGGTGCTCACGGACGCCGACGGGACGCCGACCGGTGTCGAGGCCCGCCGCGACCCGCTGTACGAGGCCCGGTCCGGCTACCTCTACCTGATCCAGCACGACGTCGTGCAGATGCTCACCGACCTGCGGGCCGCCGGCTACGACCTGGTGCTGTTCATCGACGACCTCGACCGCTGCGGCGCGGCGACCACGGCCGAGGTCTTCGAGGCGGTCACGCTGTTCCTGTCCGGCACCACCGAGGTGCACGCCAGGTTCGTCATCGGCATCGACCCGGCGGTGGTCGCGGCGCACCTCGACAAGGTGTACCGCGACCTGGGATCGACCGAGGCGGTGCTGCACGGCGAGGATCCGAGCCCCGGCTGGGCCTTCCTGCGCAAGGTGGTCCAGCTTCCGGTCAGCGTCCCGATGGTGCAGCCGCCGGCGGTCGACCAGTTCGTCGCCGGGGTGCTGGCCGTGCCGCTGGCCTCCGTCTCGCCGGTCGCCCCGGGCCCGGCCGGTGCGCCGGCCAACCGGACCGCGCCCGCCCGGCCGTCCTCCGGCCCGCCGGCGGCGGCCGCCGCCACCCGCAGCGGCGCGGTGGAGAACCAGCCCGAGGTGCTCGCGATCATCCGCGAGCGCATCGCCGAACAGCCGGAGCGCTCCGCCCGCGAGGCGAAGCGCATGCTCAACGTCTGGCAGCTGTACCAGCGGCTGCTCGACAGCACCGATCCCGTCTACGACGACGACGGCGTGGTCGCCCGGGCCTGCAACCTGGTCGTCCTGGCCGAGATCGTGACCCGCTGGCCCGCGCTGCAGCGCCGCCTGAACGCGCCGCTCGGCGACCGGCGGGTCCTGCAGATCCTCGCCGAGGCGGCGGACGACGACGGCCGGTGGGACGAGGCGCTCGCGACCGCGCGGCTGGCCGGCGACGACGCGGACCGGCAACGCCTGCGCGCGCTCGACCGCCTGCGCGAGCTACTGCGCCGCTACGACGGCGAGGCGATCGCCGCGCTCGCGGCCCGGGTGCTCTGACGTCGGGCCGCCCGGCTTCATCGGCTCCTTGTCGGCCCACAGCAGCGCGTGCGCGATGCTGGCCCGGCCGCTCGACGCGAGCCGGCCGGCCCGGGCCGCATGCGGATACTCGCGCTCGAGCGCGGCGGCCGCGGCCACGAACCCGCTCGGCATGAGGTCCGTCTCCGGCTGGTAGAGCAGGTCGTCGGAGAGGTGGATGGGCAGCGGCGCGAGGCCCAACCGCTGCGCCAGCAGGGACGAGAACTGGTAGTGCTCGAGACCGCCGGAGTAGTCACAGCCCGCCCAGTGCCCCCAGGCGGTGAAGTCGAGCAGGTCGTCGGCGAGCACCCGCGGAATCAGGCGGTTCGCCGTCCCGAGCTCGGCGACTCGGGTGGGGTCCACCGTGTGCTCGAGCCGGCACTCGGCGCACTCGGCCCGGGCCGCACCGGCGGGACGGTCGCGCCAGACGAGCCGGAGCCGGCGGCCGCACAGGCAGCGCAGCCAGAAGGGTGCCAGCAACTGGCCCGCCGCCGTGCCGCCGTGGAACGCGTGGCCGGACCATTCCGGGGAGGCATCGACCGTGTCCGCAACCTTGACGATGTCCGGCCACTCCGACCAGATCGCGGCGAAATGCGCACCCATGAGGCGGATCGCCCGGTGACCCGGCACAAACATCGTCGAATAGCCGAGGTCGAGGTTCATGAGGCGGCTCAGGACGATGGCCGTGTACTCCGAGCGGGATCTCGCCTGGCCGGCGGCGAACGCCAGGTGACCGGCGATCCGGTCGAGCCGCTGGTGCAGCAGGTCCCTGGACAGCGCGAGGTTCGGGTGCGCCTTCCGCAGCGCCGCGTGGTCATGATCGAGGCGGAGGTCGAGCCGGCCGACCAGGTCGACCGCGGTCGTCTCGGTCTCCGTGAACATGAAGACGTCGTGGACGTGGCGCATCGCCGGCAGCGAGAGCGCGATCGAGCCGTCGCGGCTGGTCGGGCTGGGCAGCAGCGCGTGCCGGTAGCGGCGGTCGGTGTTGATGTCGTAGTCGATGAGCGTGAACATGTGGACCGCGGGCAGCCGGTCGGCGCTGCCGCACAACCGGCGCAGCCGGTCGGCCATCACCGCCTGGCCGACGATGTTCGACGACGCGAGGTAGTTCGGCTGATGCGCGGTGCGGATCACCGCGGCGCCGGCCCGATACCTCCGGTGCTCGTCCGCGACCGCTTCGGTCAGCGTGCCCGCGCGCCGGTGGAATTCGCGCGAGATCCGCAGAATTCTGGCGCGGTCGAGTTGCGGTCCCCAGCGCTCCTGGACCACGGCGGCCCCCGGAACGTGCGGCGCAAATTCGGCGAGTGGCATCCGGTCGAGCCAGGGCACACTCGCGATCCGACGAGTTGCGCGCGCAGCGGCCACCATTGGGGCTGCGCGCTCGGTCGTCTGCACGTGCACCAGGCTATCCCCTCAGCATGTGATTACACTTCGAAGTCGGGCTAGCGACGATTCACCCTGCATCACCGGAGGGCGGCGCACACCTCCGCGGTGATGCGAGCGGGGTCCTCGGCCGACCAGATCATCCGGCCGACGCAGACACCGTTGGCCCCGGCCGACGCGCAGGCCTTCGCCCAGCGCGCCAGGCCCGCCGGTCCCCCGTCGGCCGGCGCGCCCTGGGCCAGCATCGGCCGGTATGACCAATCCCGGATCACGCCGACCGTGTCCGGGTCGGCGTCGTACGCCACCACCACGTCGGCGCCCAGCTCGCAGGCCATGCGGACGGCCGCGCACCGGTGTTCGAGGCGCAGCGCGGCCGGGGTGCCGGGCGGGTCGACGCTGATCGCCGAGACGACCAGGTAGAGCCCGGCGGCCGCACACTCGGCGGCGGCGCGGGCCACCACGCGCAGCGACGCCAGCTCGCCGGCCGCGCCCAGCACGAGGTTGACCGCGGCGCCGCGGGCACCGGCCCGTGCCGCGTCCGCGGGGCGGTAGAACAGCTCCCAGTCCGGCCAGTCCGGCCAGTTGTCGCCGTACCGGTACGTCTGGTTGCCATCGAGGCGTACAACGAGGTCGCAGCCGTCCGCGTCGCTGCCGCCGGACAGGCGCCGGCACAGCCCGTAGTTCACCACCAGGCCGGCGGGCCCGCTGCGGCGCACCGCGCGGGCGACGGCCTCGATCGGTGCGAGGCCGGGCAACGGCCCGAGCGGTGCGTGATCCATCGCGACCAGGACGCCCGGGTCGGCCAGCATGGCGACAGGGTACTCAGTCAGGGCCCACGACCAGCAAGGTAATAATGACGGTGAGCACGACGACGAGCACCAGGACGCCGACGAGCACGACCGGCCGGTGCAGCAGCCCGCCCGGCGCCGCACGCCCTGTCTTGTCCGGCGGCCGGTGCCGGACCTTGATCTCGTCCAGTGCCTCGTCGAGGTCGCGGTCCAGGCTGGAGATCTTGGCCGACAGCGACGTGATCTGGGTCCCCTGCTCGCGCACCTGGTCCGCGAAGAAGCGGATCTGCCGCCCGATGTCCTTGGTCAGGTCGGCGTACTCCTCGACGAGGTCCATCGCCTCGATCGCGGCCGCGTACGGCAGCCGGACGGTGGTCTCGAGCCGGTGGGTCTGCGCGACGGCGGCGGCGGCCATGAGCGTCACGTTGAGCGGGTCCTCGACCTCGGTGCACTGCCGCATCAGCCACTCGGTTCCCCGCCGGGCCGGGGATTCCTCCCGCCCGCCCGCCGGCGCGAGCGCGAGGACGACCTGCGAGGTGCAGTACTGGGTGATGTGCGGGTCGGCGTTGCCGGGCACCCAGCACCCCTGTCCGGCCTGCGCCTGGGTCAGCCAGAGCTCGGCACGGTGGGTGATGTCGGGCCACAGGTCGTACGAGCCGACGGAGTTCAGCCCGATGATCGCCCACGCGGTGTGCCACTCCGCCGGGGCGCGCGCCGTCCCGTCGCCGGAGTCGGCGGCGAACCGGCCCGACTCGTCGTCCCACCAGGTCCGCAGCTGGTCCAGCACCTTCTGGGCCGCGTCGATGTCGCCGAAGCGGTTGAACACCTCGAGCGCCGCGCCCAGGAACCCCGGACCGAACCAGAACGAGCGCCGGTCGGGCCACTCGTGGTCGACGCAGTCGCGCAGGTAGCCCAGCGCCTTGCGGACCTGCTCGCGGTCCTCCCCGATGCCGCAGAGGTCGAGCGCGCTGAGCACCCGGCAGGTGTCCCAGGCGTCCTCGCCCCAGGTGCCGTCCTTGTGCTGCCGGGTCAGCAGCCAGTCGGCGGCGCGCCGCACCCGCTTCGCCGGGCCCGGCTGGGCGGTGGCCTCCCCCTCGGCGGGATACAGGACGTTCAGCCGGTACAGCAGGTCGATGGTCTGCGCGGTGTAGCAGGGCTTCAGGCGGGGATACTGGTCCGAGCCCCACGAGCCGTCCGGATGCTGCGAGGCCACCGCGCGGGTGACGACCCGGATCGCCTCGACCTCGCTGGTCGGGCCGGCCGCCGCGACCAGCTGGGCCGACACCCGCCGGCCACGTTGGTCGTACACCTCGATGCGCTGCCCGACCGCCGCGGGCAGCGCCGGGTCGGACGGCATGATCTCCCCCTGCGCACTGCCCACCGCAACTCCTCACCCAACAGCGTCCACCCTACCCATTGACGCTGGTCATCGCCGGCCGCACGCGCAGACACGCTGCGGGTCGGGCGGTGTGGCCGCCTGCCCGCCGAGTATCACAGCGCCGGACGCGGAATGCGTTCCGCCGGACGGCGCGAACGGCCGGCGGCGGGCGGTCAGCGGCGGTCGCCGGGCGGGATGAGGATGCGGGTCGTGGGGGCGCCGGCCAGGGCGGGCGCCCGGCCGGGGTCGGACCACACGGCCGTGCGCAGGAAGGCGAGGAACTCCTCGGCGGCGCGGACGTCCGTGAAGTCGAGGTCGACGCAGACGTACCGCTCGTCGTCCACCGGGCGCAGGACGCGGTACTGCTGGACGCCCGCCCGGTCGCGGGCGGGCGCGAACGAGTCGAACGCGCGCCGCCAGGTCTCGTAGTCGGTGATCGGGTGCTCGATGCGGAGCGTGGTCATGCCGCCGACGCTACGGACCGGCGGGGCGGACGCCGTATCCCAGACATCTGGGGTTCTACCGTGAGGGTGTGGTCGACACGGCGGCACTGGAGCGGATCCGGCGGATCGCGGACGCCGCGACCGACTCGCGGGCGCTGCGGTCGGCCGCGCTCGCCGAGATCGGCCGCGTCGTGCCCTTCGCCGCCTACGTCTGGCCGCTGACCGACCCGGAGACGTCGGTGGCGACGGCTCCGCTGGCCGCGATCCCGCCGGCGCTCATGCCCGGCCTGCCGCGGCTCATCCGGCTCAAGTACCTCACCGCGGTCAACCGCTGGACCGGCCTTTCCGGCGCCGCTCGCCTCGAGGTACCCGAACAGAGCCTGTTCTGGCGGGAGCTGCTGCGCGACCAGGGCGTCACCGACGTCGCCTCGGCGGTGTTGCGGGACCGGTACGGCTGCTGGGCGTTCCTGGACCTGTGGCGGTGCGGCGGCACGTTCACCCGGGACGAGCTGGCCTTCCTCGACGAGGTCGCCGCGCTGCTGACCGAGCCGATCCGCCGGTGCGAGGCGGCCACGTTCAGCGCCACGACCGCGGCCCGCGACCCCGCCCCCGTGGTGCTGCTCCTCGACCCGGACCTGCGCGTGCTCGGCCAGACCTCGCCGACGCGGGAGTACCTGGCCCGGCTGCTGCCGCCGCCCGCGGACCTCGAACCCGTCCCGGCCGCGGCCTACAACGTCGCCGCGCAGCTCGTCGCGGTCGAGGAGGGCGTCGACGGGCAGCCGCCGACGGCCCGCGTGCACCTCGCCGGCGGGCGCTGGCTCACCCTGCGGGCGGCCCGGATCGGCGCGGACGCCCAGATCGCCGTCACGGTGGCGGACAGCTCGCCCGCCGACCGCACGGCGGTGTTCGCCCGCGCCTGCGGGCTCGCCGCGCGTGAGGCGGAGCTGCTGCAGCACCTGACGACCGGCGCCGACACCCGCACGGTCGCCGCCCGCATGTTCCTGAGCGAGCACACGGTCCAGGACCACCTGAAGTCCATCTTCGCGAAGACGGGCACCCGCAGCCGCCGCGTGCTGCTGTCCCGCGCCGCCGGCACCGCCTGACGGCTACGGCACGAGCTTGCGCAGGTAGTCGACGTCCACGTCGAGCAGCGAGCCGACCAGCGTGACGCCCTCCGGGTCGAGGTCGACCTCGCACGGGACGGCCAGGACCGCGCAGCCGGCGGCCCGCGCGCTCTGCAGGCCGTTCGGGGAGTCCTCGACCGCCACGCACCGGGTGGGTTCGGCGCCGACCAGGGTCGCCGCGGTCAGGTACGGCAGCGGGTGGGGCTTCGTCTCGTCGACCTCGTCGCCCGCGACCACGGCGTCGAAGTTGTCGGCGCCGATCGTCACCAACGCCACGTCCACCAGGTGGCGGTGGGTTGCCGTGACCAGCGCCAGCGGTACACCTGCGGCCCGAAGCTCGGCCAGGAGCTCCCGCGCGCCGGGGCGCCAGACCAGGCCGTCGCGGAAGAGGTGCTTCACGCGGTCCTCCAGCCAGACCACGCTCGCGTCCGTGTCGGCGCGGCCCGTCGGCAGGCCAAGGTCGGTGTGCAGGATGCGCATCGAGTCGGTCATGTTGGTGCCGACCATCGCCTTGCGGGCCGCCTCGGAGAGGGTGGCGCCGTGGTGGGCGGCCAACTCGGTCAGGCCGACCGACCAGACCTTCTCGCTGTCGACCAGGGTTCCGTCCATGTCGAAGAGCACCGCCTGCAGACCCACACCACGGATCCTGCCAAGCCGGGCGGCGGATCCCGGCACCTTCGTGCGCAACGTCACGACCGGCCGGGACTTCTGGTCCTGACCCGGCCCGAGGAAATATGACCGGAAATATCTGACTTATCACAGCTTGGTAGCTCACGAACTGGTAAGCCTGGCCTTGTAGGTTTGCACGGAATGTGAGGTACTAGGTGCTGACTGTAGTCTTGCGTGCGGTGTCCGCAATGATCCTGACCACCGTGGCGGGGGGCGTGCTCACCGGCGCCCCGGCCCAGGCCGCCGGCCACGAGCAGCACGACAAGCAGCACCGGCGCGCCGCGCACGGTACGAAAGTCGCCCACAGGAAGAAAGCCACGCACGGCAAGAAAGCCACGCACGGCAAGAAGACCGCGGACGTCAAGAAGACCGCCGACACCACGAGGACCGCGGACACCGCGACGACCGCGGACACCACGAAGGCCGCCGACGCCACGAAGACGGCCGACCAGAAGACGAACGGCCGCACGGCGCACGCCGCGCGCGGCCCCGAGACGATCAGCCCCGGCACGCTGCCGGACGCGATCCAGGGCGAGCCGTACAACGTCGGCCTGACGAGCTCGACCGCCCTGCCGCCCGTGTCGTTCTCCATCATCAGCGGCGCACTGCCGAGCGGCATGATCATCAGCCCGACCGGGCTCCTCAACGGCGTCCCGGCGGCCTCCGGCACGTTCGACTTCACCGTGCAGGCCTGGGGTTTCGTCGGCGGCACCGAGTCCCGCCCGTACACGCTGCAGGTCAACCCGGCCGGCCCGACCATCACCACCACGACGCTGGCCGACGCCACCCTGAACACGGCGTACAGCGCGACGATCGCGGTCACGGGCGGCGCCACGCCGTACACGTACGCGGTGAGCGCCGGCAGCCTGCCGGCCGGCCTGACCCTCGACCCGTCGACCGGCGCCCTGGCCGGCATCCCGACCGGCGTCGGCGGGTCGAGCTTCACGGTGGAGGTCACCGACGCGAGCTCCGCCACCGACACCCAGGCGCTCACGCTCGACGTCGTCCCGCCGCCGCTGACCGTCACCACGACGAGCGCACCGGCCGGCGTGAAGGACACCGCGTACTCGGCCACGCTGGCCGCGACCGGCGGCACCGGCGCGTACACCTGGGCGGTCACCGCCGGCGCCCTGCCGGCCGGGCTGAGCCTCGACCCGGCCACCGGCGCGATCACCGGCACACCGACCGTGACCGGCTCGGAGAACCTCACCGTGGAGGTCACCGACGCGTCGTCCGCCACCGACACGCAGGCGTTGACGATCGCCGTCACCGCGCAGGCGCTGGCGGTGACCACCGCGTCGCTCACGGCCGGCACGGCCGGCAGCGGCTACGCCGGCACGCTCGCGGTCGACGGCGGGACCGGCCCGTACACGTGGACGGTGCACGCCGGCAGCCTGCCCGCCGGGCTGCTGCTCAACCCGGTGACGGGCGCGCTCACCGGCACGCCGGCCACGCCGGGCACCAGCCAGTTCACCGTGCGGGCCACCGACGCGAACGCGACCACGGCCGACAGGGCGCTCTCGCTCGGCGTGGCCACCGCGGCGCCGGCCAACGTCCAGGCCGTCGCCGGGATCAGCACGCTCACGGTGAGCTGGGACCCGGCCGCCGGCGCGACCGGGTACACGGCCATCGCCACACCCGGCCCGGCGACCTGCACCACGACCACGGCGACCACCTGCGTCCTCGGCGGCGTCGCCGGGACCGCCTACACCGTCATCGTCGTCGCGCGCAGCGGCGGGCCCGACTCGGCCGGCTCGGCGCCGTCGAGCCCGGTCACGGTCGCCGCGCCGGTGCCGTCGACGGAGCCGCCCGCGACCAACCTGACCCTGACCACGACCCGGGGCGACGTCGACTCGGCCGCGCCCGGATCGCGGATCGTCGTGGTCGGCTCCGGCTTCGCCGCGTTCTCCACGGTGCAGGTCAACGTGTACTCCGAGCCGCGCCCGCTCGGCTCGGTCACCACCGACGGCAGCGGCGCCTTCAGCCTCTCCGTCACCGTGCCCAGGGCGCTGGCCGCCGGCCGGCACACGATCGTCGCGCTCGGATCGGCCCCCGACGGCACCGCCCGTGCCATGAAGCTCAACGTGAACGTCGCGAGCACCGGCTCGCTCGCGGTGACAGGCGTCAACACGGCCGGCCTGGCGGGGACCGCCCTGCTCAGCATCGCGCTCGGCACGGCGCTGCTCGCCCTCGGCCGGGTCCGCCGCGGGCTGCGCACCCGGCTGCTACCGGCCGGATGCGCGCACAACTTCTAGGAACCGCTCGGGCGTGAGACTGCCCGGCGGGGTACCGCGGCGCGCCGCCTCCACCACGAGGCGGCGCGCCGTCTCGTTGGCCGGGGCGGGCACGCCGTGCAGCCGGCCCAGGAGCACGATCTCGCCGTTGAGGTAGTCGGCCTCGACGGTGCCGGTGCCGCGCGCCAGGCTCTGCCACGACGAGCCGCCGTCGCGCCGCGACCGCAGCTGCAGGATGTCGCCGCGCCGCTCGGCGTCCTCCGCGGCCGACACGAACGGGATCCCGGCGGCGCGCAGCACGGCCTCGCCCTCCTCCCGCAGGGGCCGGACCGCCTCGTCGAGGCCGTCGACGTGCCCGCACAGCGCCTCCACGGCGTTGCCGAGATTCATGATGAGCTTGCGGTACTTCCACCGCATCACGTCGGCCCGCGGCTGCGAGTGGAAGCCGGCCTTGCGCAGGCCCTCCGACAGGGACGCGACGGTGTCGTCGAGCCCGCCCGGATACCGGCCGAGGTCGAGGATGCCGGGCACCGGCGCGCACTGCGCCTCCACCACCCCGGGCGCGAGATGGGCGGACGGCAGCATGACGCACACGCTGTACACCCGGGGAAAACGCCGCAACGCGAGCCGCTCGTTGACGACCCCGTTCTGCAGGCACACCACGGGGCCGTCGAACTCCAGCCGCCGGAGGGCGTCCTCGGTGTCCATGCTCTTCATCCCGAGTACCACGACGTCGCCCGGCCGCCGGTCGACCTCGGCCGGGTCGCCGTAACTTTCCAGCCGGTGCACCGTGTCGCCGCCCGGCTGGCGCAGCGTGAGCCCGTCGCGGCGGATCGCGTCGAGGTGCGCGCCGCGGGCCACGACGGCGACCTCCTGCCCCGACCCGGCCAGCCGCCCGGCCACCACGCCCCCGACCGCACCGGCCCCGTAGATGATCCATCGCACGGTCCGACCGTAACGCACGGCACACGAATTCTATTGACATCAATGCCGTCGGTCTCGGACCGTTGGCTGAATGCGTTTAGCCGGGGGAAGCGTTGTTCATGGAGTACAGCACGGTCGTCGTCGGCACTGACGGTTCCGAGGCATCGCTGATGGCGGTGGAGCGCGCGGCGACCCACCTGGCGCCCGACGCCCTGCTGATCGTCGTGTGCGCGTACTGCCCCGCGGGCCACGACTTCGACGGCGGGCTCGGTCTGCGCGCGGCGCAGGAGGCGGTGCGGTCGGCGGTCGCGCGGGTCGTGGCCGCGGGGGCGCCCGAGCCGCAGACGGAGCTGGTCGAGGGCTCGCCGCACCAGGCGCTGCTGTCGGTCGCGGAGGCCCAGTCGGCGGACCTGATCGTCCTGGCCAACCATGGGCTGGGGTCGGCGGCGGGGGCCGGGCTGGGCTCGGTCCCGTCGATCGTCACCCATCGAGCCGGTTGCGACGTGCTGATCGTCCGCGCCCCGGCCTAGGCCCTGCCCGACTTGCCCTCCCGGTCTCGGCCCGCCGCCTGCTCCAGCCACTCGAGCATCGATGGCGGTAACCGGAATGTGGCCGGCCTCACGATGGGCACGTCGCGCTCGTCGACCTGCACCATCGGCTCCATGGCAGGCCGGGCCGCGGTCACCAGTGCGCTGGTGTCGTTGGCCAGGAACCAGTCGCCGATCTCTTCCTTCGTCATGGCGCTGAAATCCGGCAGTTCACTCATCACGATCCCTCCCGAGCCAAGCCTCAAACTCGGTGCCGCTCATCGGCTTCGCCCGCGCGACCCGCCACACGAAGGAGTCGTCCTGCCGGAACAGCAGCACGCCGACGGCGCGGTGTCCTGCTGTCACGGAGTAGACCGCGAGCACGTCCTGGTCGATGCGAACGCGGAACTGGTCGTGCAGTGGTGCCTCCAGTGCCTCGGCCACCTCGGCGATGCTCACGCCGAGGAGTCTCGCAGGCGGTTCGCCGGACGCCGGCATCCGCCGGAGGAGGACCGTCACGCAGCTAGCGTATGCCGCTCCCGCCAGCCGCAGCGGCGGCGCCGCTGCGGCGCCGCCGGCTGCCACCCCGCGGCTACTTGGCGTTGAAGTAGGACGCGTCCGGGTGGTGGATGATGATGGCGTCCGTGGCCTGCTCCGGGACCAGCTGGAACTCCTCCGACAACGACACGCCGATGCGGTCCGGGCGCAGCAGCGCCACCGTCTTCGCCCGGTCCTCCAGGTCGGGGCAGGCCGGGTAGCCGAAGCTGTACCGGCAGCCGCGGAACTCGGTGCGCAGCAGGCCGTCCAGGTCGGCCGGGTCCTCCGCCGCGACCGGGCGGCCGTCCGGCAGGACGAGCTCCTCGCGCACGCGCTTGTGCCAGTACTCGGCCAGGGCCTCGGTCAGCTGGACCGACAACCCGTGCACCTCGAGGTAGTCGCGGTATGCATTCTCGGCGAACAGCTTCGCGGTGTAGTCCGAGACCGGCTGGCCGACCGTCACCAGCTGCATGCCGATGACGTCCAGCCGGCCCGACGAGCGCGGCTGGAAGAAGTCGGCGATGCACAGGCGGCGGTCGCGGCGCTGGCGGGGGAAGGAGAAGCGGGCCCGCTCGCTGTGGCCGTTCTCGTCCAGGACGACGACGTCGTTGCCCTCGGAGTAGCAGGGGAAGTAGCCGTAGACGACCGCCGCCTCCAGGACGCGGTCCGAGGCGAGGCGGTCCAGCCAGTACCGCAGCCGGGGCCGGCCCTCGGTCTCGACGAGCTCCTCGTAGGAGGGGCCGGTGCCGCCGCGGGCGCCGCGCAGGCCCCACTGGCCGAGGAACGTGGCGCGCTCGTCGAGCAGCGCCGCGTAGTCGTTGAGCGGGATGCCCTTGACGACCCGGGTGCCGAAGAACGGCGCCGCCGGCACCGCGGCGTCCTCGGAGACGTCGGAGCGCACCGAGGCGTCGTCGAGCGCGGGCAGGTCGTCGCGGAGCTCGACGGTGCGGGCGCGGCGTTCGCGGCGCGCAGCCAGCGCCGCCTCCCGCGCCGGGTCCACCACCGGCGCGCCGCCCCGCTTCGCCGTCATCACCCGGTCCATGAGCGCCAGGCCCTCGAACGCGTCGCGGGCGTAGTGGACCTGGCCCTGGTACAGGGCGGAGAGGTCGTCCTCGACGTAGGCCCGGGTGAGCGCCGCGCCGCCGAGCAGCACCGGCCAGCGGCCGGCGACGCCGCGGGCGTTCATCTCCTCCAGGTTCTCCTTCATGATCACCGTGGACTTGACGAGGAGGCCGGACATGCCGATCGCGTCGGCGTCCTTGGCCTCGGCCTGCTCCAGGATCGCCGAGATCGGCTGCTTGATGCCGATGTTGATGACCTCGTACCCGTTGTTCGACAGGATGATGTCGACGAGGTTCTTGCCGATGTCGTGGACGTCGCCCTTGACCGTGGCGAGCACGATGCGGCCCTTGCCGGCGTCGTCCTCGGACTTCTCCATGTGCGGCTCGAGGTACGCGACGGCCGACTTCATGACCTCGGCCGACTGCAGCACGAACGGCAGCTGCATCTGGCCCGAGCCGAACAGCTCGCCGACCGTCTTCATGCCGTCGAGCAGCACGTCGTTGATGATGGCGAGCGCGGACCGGCCGAGCAGGGCCTCGTCGAGGTCGGCCTCCAGGCCGTTGCGCTCGCCGTCGATGATGCGCCGCTTCAGCCGCTCGTCCAGCGGCAGCGCGGCGAGCTCCTCGGCGCGCGACGCCCTGGCGGAGGCGACGTCGACGCCCTCGAACAGCGAGATGAACCGCTGCAGCGGGTCGTAGCCCTCGGCGCGGCGGTCGTAGACCAGGTCGAGCGCGACGCTGCGCTGCTCCTCCGGGATCTTGTTCATCGGCAGGATCTTCGACGCGTGCACGATCGCGCTGGTCAGGCCGGCCTGCTGGCACTCGTGCAGGAAGACCGAGTTGAGCACCTGGCGCGCGGCCGGGTTGATGCCGAACGAGACGTTGGAGATGCCCAGGGTGAAGTTGATCCCGGGGTACCGCTGGGAGATCCGGCGGATCGCCTCGATCGTCTCGATGCCGTCGCGCCGCACCTCCTCCTGCCCCGTCGTGATGGGGAACGTCAGGCAGTCCACCAGGATGTCCTCGACGGCCATCCCCCACCGGCCGGTGAGGTCGTCGATGAGGCGGCTCGCCACCCGGACCTTCCACTCGGCGGTGCGGGCCTGGCCCTCCTCGTCGATGGTGAGCGCGACGACCGCGGCGCCGTGCTCCTTGACCAGCGGCATCATCCGCGCGAAGCGGGAGCCCGGCCCGTCGCCGTCCTCGTAGTTCACCGAGTTGACGATGCACCGGCCGCCGAGCATCTCCAGGCCGGCCTCGATCACCTCGGGCTCGGTCGAGTCGAGCATGATCGGCAGCGTCGACGCGGTCGCGAACCGGCCGGCCAGCTCGCGCATGTCCTGCGCGCCGTCGCGGCCCACGTAGTCGACGTTGAGGTCCAGCATGTGGGAACCGTCGCGGGCCTGCTGGCGGGCGATCTCCAGGCAGGTCTGGTAGTCGGCGGCGAGCATCGCCTCGCGGAACGCCTTCGAGCCGTTGGCGTTGGTGCGCTCGCCGACCATGAGGATGCTGGCGTCCTGCTGGAACGGCACGTGGTGGTAGATGCTCGCCACGCCCGGCTCGACCTGCGGGGCCCGCGCGTGCGGCGCCTGGGCGCCGAGCCGCCCGGCCACCGCCGCGATGTGCTCAGGCGTGGTGCCGCAGCAGCCCCCGACCAGCCCCGCACCGTACTCGACGACGAACCGCTCCAGGGCCTCGGCCAGCTCGTCCGGGGTCAGCGGGTAGTAGGCGCCCTGCGCGGTGAGCTGCGGCAGGCCCGCGTTCGGCATGACGGAGACGGGCACCTTCGCATGCTGTGCGAGATACCGCAGGTGCTCGCTCATCTCCGCGGGCCCGGTCGCGCAGTTGAGCCCGATGAGGTCGACCCCGAGCGGCTCCAGGGCGGTGAGCGCCGCCCCGATCTCCGAGCCGAGCAGCATGGTGCCGGTGGTCTCGACCGTCACGTGACAGATGATCGGCACGACCTTGCCGGTCGACGCCATGGCCCGCTGCGCGCCGATGATCGCGGACTTGGTCTGCAGCAGGTCCTGGCAGGTCTCGATGATGAGCGCGTCGGCGCCGCCCTCGATGAGGCCGGCCGCGTTGTCGAAGTACGCGTCGCGCAGCGACCGGAACGGCGCGTGGCCGAGCGTCGGCAGCTTGGTGCCGGGGCCGATCGAGCCGAGCACGAACCGCGGCCGCTGCGGCGTGCCGTGCGCGTCGGCGGCCGCCCGGGCCAGCCGCGCGCCGGCCTCGGACAGCTCGCGGATCCGCGACTCGATGCCGTACTCACCCAGGTTGGCGAGGTTGGCACCGAACGTGTTGGTCTCCACGGCGTCCGAGCCGGCCGCGAAATACGCCTCGTGGACGCCGCGCACCACGTCGGGGCGGGTCACGTTGAGCACCTCGTTACAGCCCTCGTGCCCCTCGAAGTCGTCGAGGGTCAGGTCCGCGGCCTGCAGCATGGTGCCCATCGCGCCGTCCGCGAGCAGCACGCGCTCGCGGAGGGTCGTCAGAAACGTGTCCGCCATACCCAAAGGCTATCGGGAAGACGGCGCTCCATCGGCCTCGGGCAAGGGCGACGCGGGCCACTCCATGTTCACGCCACTCTGCCGGAGGATGGGTGAGCCGTCCCCGTCCGCGCGTTGCTGCGGGACGTGCGCCGGTCCGCCGGCCGGATCGGGTCTTTTGGCCGGCTCGGCGGCCGGCTCGACCTCCCCGGGGGCCCACTCCTCGTGCGGCACCTTCAGGAACAACCACCCGGTCCAGACCAGGCCGGCGACCATGAGCAGCAGCGGCAGCACCGATCCGGTCGGCGGGTGCCACTGGCCGGCGAGCGGGTTGAACCAGCCGATGCCCGCGTTCGGCGATAGGCCCCGCTGCCAGCGGACCATGGCGAACACCAGCATCACGAGGTGGATCGGCACCAGCAGCACGACGTAGGCGCGGGTGAGGGTGCGGGTGCGCCGCGCGTCGAACAGCTCCTTCTGGCCGCGGTTCTCCCGCTCCAGCATCCACGCCGCGAGCAGCGGGAGGCCGCACAGCAGGGGCATCATGTACCGCCCGAGGGTGATGAAGCCGACCAGGTTCACCTGGCTGACCTGCAGGTAGCCGGGCAGCACCACGCCACCGACGAAGAACACGGCGTAGCGCCAGCGGGTCGCCCAGTCGGTGAAGATCGCGCCGAGCGCGATGAGGCCGCAGACCACCGAGATCCACAGCAGGTAGAAGGGCGTCCACAGGAACGTGTCGAACCAGCCGGCGACGCCGATCATGCCGATCACGTACAGCCACCAGTCGTCGGCGTACATCGCGATCGCCTCGCCGACCTTGATGTCGTCCGGGCCGCCCGGCGGGACGACCAGCTCACCGGTCTTCATGCCGATGATCCACGCGACCGAGGCGAGGCCGGCGACGACCACGCCCACGATCCACCACTTGGTGCGGGTGAGGCTGAACCACTCCTTCAGCCACTTCCAGCGCAGCGGCACCAGCAGCGCGAACAGGCCGAACGCCAGCCAGGCCGGGCCGGCCGAGCGCAGGCTCAGCAGCAGCACCGCCGAGATGCCCATCAGCGTGATGTGCCCGCGTTTGCGGAAGTCGGGCGGGTCGAGCAGCAGCGGAATCCCGGCGGCGAAGAGCGCGATGCCGGCCGAGATCTCCACCGAGTTCGGGTTGATGCCGCCGGCCAGGTGGGCGAGCATCGGCGTGGTGACGGTGAGCATCGTCGCGGCGGCCAGGCCGAACCGCGACCAGCGCAGCAGGCACACGAAGGCCGAGGCGAGCAGCGCGGCGCAGATCGCCGAGCTGATCAGCCGGGCCGCGACGAGCCCGCCCCAGTTCGGGAACCAGCGCAGCGGCGGGCCGACGACGAAGTAGTACAGCGGGTTGTAGCGCCCGGCGCTCGTGGACACCTCTTCGATCGGGCCGCCCTGGATGCCCGGCGAACAGTTGGCCGGTTGCTTCTGGTGGTTGCCGAAGCAGACGGCGTGCTCGTCCATGCCGGCGGGAACGCGCTGGTAGGCACCCATGCCGGGGTTGCCGAAGGCGTCGGGGACGACCGCCGGGCGGGCGAAGATCTGGCCCGGGTCGAACGAGGCAACGCCCGCAGCGCGGATGCTGTGCTGGACCTCGTCGGGTGGAGCGTCGTAAGGGGCGGCGAAGCACCAGGCCCCGAACGTCAGGAAGAAAGCGAGAAAGGAAAGCAGCCAGGCTCGAGGTCCGCTACGGAGTCCACTGCGCACCCCGGGATAGTACATAGTGATCATATACGGGCGCAGCCGACTCCCGTCGACCAGCGCGGCCGGCAAGCCATCCGGCGGTCGCCCACGTAGGCTGGGACCGTGACCGAGTTCGACGGCCTGCCCGTGCTGCGCTCCCCTGTCGCGATCGCCGCGTTCGAAGGGTGGAACGACGCTGCTGACGCGTCGACCGCCGTCGTCGAGCATCTCGAGCAGGAGTGGGGCGCCGATCCGATCGCCGCGCTCGACCCCGAGGACTTCTACGACTTCCAGGTCAACCGGCCCACGGTGCTCATGTCCGAGGGCGAGACCCGGCGCATCGAGTGGCCCACCACCCGCTTCTCGGTGGCGACCCCGCCGGACGCGGAGCGTGACATCGTCCTCATCCGCGGCATCGAGCCCAGCATGCGCTGGCGCACGTTCTGCGAGGAGATCCTCGAGGTCTGCCACTCCCTCGAGGTGAGCCGCATCGTGCTGCTCGGCGCGCTGCTCGCCGACGTGCCCTACACCCGGGCGCTGCCGGTGAGCGGCTCCGCCCCGTCCCGCTCGACGAGCGAGGCGGCCGAGCGGCTGGGCCTCACCCCGACCCGCTACGAGGGCCCGACCGGCATCGTCGGCGTGCTGCACGACGCCTGCGTGCGCGCCGACCTGGAGGCGATCTCGTTCTGGGTGCACGTGCCGCACTACGCCAACAACCCGCCGTGCCCGAAGGCGACCCTCGCCCTGCTGCACCGGGTCGAGGAGGTCCTCGACCTGCCGGTCCCGACCGGCGACCTGGCCAAGCAGTCCGCGGAGTGGGAGGAGCGGCTCAAGCAGGCCGCCGAGCAGGACGCGGAGCTGGCCGAATACGTCCGTGAGCTGGAGGAGCGGGCCGGCGACGCGGGCCTGCAGCCGCTGTCGGGCGACGAGATCGCGCAGGAGTTCGAGAAGTACCTGCGCCGCCGCGGCGGCCAGGCCGGCCCGTCGGCGACCGGGGCCTGGTAGCCGCCCGTCCGTCCGCACCCGGGGCCCGCACCCGGGGCCCGCTCGCCGCGTCGATCTTGCAGTTGTGGTGCCCGGTTGGCCCGGAAACATGACGACATTTCCGAACCACAACTGCAAGATCGACGCGGCGAGCGGCGGCCGTCAGTGCTGCCGGTAGGTGGACAGGAAGCGGCCGATCCGGCCGACCGCGTCGGTCAGGTCGGCGACCCTGGGCAGGGTCACGATGCGGAAATGGTCCGGGTTGTGCCAGTTGAACCCGGTGCCCTGCACGACCATGAGCTTCTCCTGCCGCAGCAGGTCCAGGGCGAACTGCAGGTCGTCCTTGATCGGGTGCACCTCGGGGTCGATGCGCGGGAACATGTACAGCGCGCCCTTGGGCTTCACGCAGCTCACGCCCGGGATCTCGTTGAGCATCCGCCAGGCCGTGTCGCGCTGGGCGAGCAGCCGCCCGCCGGGCAGGACGAGGTCGTTGATGCTCTGATACCCCCCGAGCGCCGTCTGCACGGCGTGCTGGGTCGGCACGTTCGGGCAGAGGCGCATGTTGGCCAGGATGTCCAGGCCCTCGATGTAGCTGCTCGCGTGCTGCTTCGGCCCGGCGAGCACCATCCAGCCGGTGCGGAAGCCGGCCACCCGGTAGGCCTTCGACAGGCCGTTGAAGGTGATCGTCAGCAGGTCGGGGGCGACGGCCGCGGTCGAGACGTGGACCGTGTCGTCGTAGAGGATCTTGTCGTAGATCTCGTCCGAGAAGACGAGCAGGTTGTGCCGGCGGGCGACCTCGGTGATCCGCTCGATCATCTCGCGTGAGTACACGGCGCCGGTCGGGTTGTTCGGGTTGATGATGACGATCGCCTTGGTGCGGGCCGTCACCTTGGCCGCGATGTCGTCGGGGTCGGGCAGCCAGTCGTTGCTCTCGTCGCACACGTAGTGCACGGCCCGCCCGCCGCACAGGCTCACCGACGCGGTCCACAGCGGGTAGTCCGGCGACGGGATCAGCACCTCGTCGCCGTTGTCGAGGAGGGCCTGCAGCGCCATGACGATGAGCTCGGAGACGCCGTTGCCGAGGTACACGTCCTCGATGTCGACGCCGTACACCTGCTTCTGCTGGTAGTACTGCACGACGGCCCGGCGGGCGGACAGCAGGCCCTTGGAGTCGCCGTACCCGTGCGCCGAGGGCAGGTTGAGGATGACGTCCTGGAGAATTTCCTCCGGCGCCTCGAACCCGAACGGGGCCGGGTTGCCGATGTTGAGCTTCAGGATGTGGTGGCCCTCGGCCTCCATCTGCTTGGCGGCGGCCATGACCGGTCCGCGGATGTCGTAACAGACGTTGGCCAGCTTCGCGGACTGAGTCACCTGCATGGCGCCCACATTACGAGCCGGTGTCCCAGGACTCCGTAGCCACTTCCCAGAATGTGGCCAACTGGACGCCGCGCCCGCTCGCGCCACGCGGAACGCTCGCGCCACGCGGAACGCTCGCGCCGCGGAACGCTCGCAGTCGGGGCCGGGCGCTCGGCAATGGCGGCGAACGCGTTGCGTCGAGCTTCCTAGGAGGCTAGTTTGGGCCCCATGACCGTGAATCCCGGGGCCGCCGAGTTTCCGCACCGGCAGATCGCCGCGCAGTTGCGCGCCCGGATCCACCGGGGCGACTGGGCGCCCGGCGAGCGGCTGCCGTCCATCCCGATGCTCGCCACCCAGTTCGGGGTGGCCAAGCAGACCGTGCAGCGCACCATCGACCAGCTGCGCATCGAGGGGCTGCTCATCACCCGGCCGGGGTCCGGCACCTTCGTCCGCGGGACCAAGCGGCGGATGAACCGGCTCTCGCGCGGGCGGTACGGCGCCGAGCGCGGATACCACGCGGAGCTCGCGGCGCGGTACCGCCAGCACCTCATGCTCGTCGCCCAGCTCCCCGCGCCCGCGGACGTGGCGGAGGCGTTCGGCGTCGATCCCGGGACCCCGCTGCTGGTGCGGCGCCACCTGGTGAGCACCGGGGAGTCGCCGGTCGAGGTCGGGGCGTCCTGGTTCAAGCCGAACGACGTGCGCGGGACGTCGATCGAGCGGCCCGACGTGTTCGGCCGGCCGCTGTACCAGGAGGTCGAGGACGAGCTCGGCCGCCGGTACACGAGCGCGAAGGACCAGGTCAGCGCCCGGCTGCCCAGCCGCGAGGAGGCCGAGCTGCTGCAGATCCGGCCGGACACGCCCGTGCTGGTGCTCCTGCACGTCGCGTACGACGAGGACCACCGGCCCATCGAGGTCGCCCAGGCCGCCTGGCCCGGCCCGATGACGTCGCTCACCGAGGAGTACCGCATCCCCGCCCCGCGCCCGGGGCTGCCCGACGACGAGCCGGGGCTGACCCTCGGCTGAGGCGACCGGCGGCCGGCGGCCGGCAACAGACGGCAGACCGCTACGGCGAGCCGACCGGCGGCACGACCGTCGTTTCCTATGATCCTTGCCGTGGAGACAGCGACCACCGGATTCCTCCTGGCCCGGCTGGGAGCGGAGGCGCGGCGGCGATGGTCGCGCATGCTCGCCGAGCACGAGCTGGCGCCGCACCACTTCGCGGTACTGATGAGCCTCGACACCGCCGGGCCGGCGCATCAGCAGCGGGTGAGCGACATGATCGGCGTCGACCCGCGCAACACGGTCGCCCTCGTGGACCTGCTGCACCGGCGCGGCCTCGTCGCCCGCGGCGTGGACGCCGCCGACCGCCGCCGGACGGTGCTGTCGCTGACCGGGCCCGGCGCCGAGCTGCTCGGGCGGCTGCGGGAGCAGGTCGAGACCGTGGAGGCGGCCATGCTCGCCGGGCTGCCCGAGCCCGACCGCCGGGCGCTGCACGACCTGCTGTCGCGGCTCGCGGCCACCGTGTGAGCGGCCGCGAGCCGGACACCGTCCGCAGACGGTCGGGCATCAGGTGATCGGGTCCGGGGCCGCCGGCGCCGGGGCCGGGGACGCCGGCGCCGGGGAGACCCGCGGGTCACCCTCGTCGGCGAAGTAGTCGGCGTGGACGGTGTCGTCGCCGCCGTCCTGCACGCGGGCCGCCCTGAGGACCACGGTCAGCAGCGCCGCGACCGCCAGGTTCACCACGACCGCGACGAACCCGACGTAGATCGTCTTCGTGCTGTCGAAGCCGAACTCGCTCAGCGGGAACGCGGAGCCGCCGAAGTGGGCGCGTTTGGTCGCCGCGTTCGGGATCTGGTACAGCATCCACATCCCCAGGCCCATCCCGGCGGCCCATCCGGCGATGAGCGCGCCGCGGTGCAACCAGCGGGTGAACAGGCCCAGCGCCACGGCCGGCAGCGTCTGCAGGATGATGACCCCGCCGATGAGCTGCAGGTCGATCGAGAACTGCGGGTCGACGAAGACCACGAAGACCAGCGCGCCGAACTTGACCAGCAGCGACATCAGCTTCGACGCCGTGGCCTCCTGGGCCGGCGTCGCGTCGCGCTTGAGGTACTCCTTGTAGATGTTGCGGGTGAAGAGGTTCGCGGCGGCGATGGACATGATCGCCGCCGGCACCAGGGCGCCGATGCCGATGGCGGCGTAGGCGACGCCGGCGAACCAGTCCGGGAAGAGCTTGTCGAACAGCAGCGGCACGACCGTGTTGTTGTCGTTCGTGCCGTTGGGGTTCTTCAGCGGCGTGATGCTCGCGGCGATCGCCGCGTAGCCGAGCAGCGCGATGAGCCCGAGCAGCAGCGAGTAGGCCGGCAGGGCCGACATGTTCCGCTTGATCACGTCGCGGTTCCGGCTGGCCAGCACGCCGGTGAGGCTGTGCGGGTAGAGGAACAGCGCGAGCGCCGAGCCCAGGGCGAGGGTGATGTACTGCAGCTGGTTGTTCGCGTTGAGCAGGATGCCGTCGCCGGGGGCCGGGGTCTTGTCGAACTTGGCGTCGGCGGCGTCGAAGATCGCGCCCCACCCGCCGAGCTTGTACGGCAGGTAGAAGATCGCGACCAGGATGACGACGTAGATGAGCGTGTCCTTGACGAACGCGATGAGCGCCGGGGCGCGCAGGCCGCTGCTGTACGTGTAGGCGGCCAGGATCGCGAAGGCGATGATGATCGGCAGGTGCCGCGCGATCGTGCCCTCGCCGGTGACGCCCATCGTCTTGAGCACGGCCTCGATGCCGACGAGCTGCAGCGCGATGTACGGCATCGTGGCGACGATCCCGGTGATCGCGATGAGCAGGGCGAGCGTCGGCGACTGGAACCGCGACCGCACGAAGTCGGCCGGGGTGACGAACCCGTGCCGGTGCGAGACCGACCACATCCGCACCAGGACCAGGAACACGAGCGGGTAGATGATCACGGTGTACGGCACGGCGAAGAAGCCGGCGGCCCCGGAGGCGAACAGCAGCGCCGGCACCGCGACGAAGGTGTAGGCGGTGTAGAGGTCACCGCCGACGAGGAACCAGGTGATCCAGGCGCCGAAGTTGCGCCCGCCGAGTCCCCACTCGTCGAGGTGCATCAGGTTGTCGGGCCGGCGCCAGCGGGCGGCGACGAAGCCCAGGGCGCTCACGCCGACGAACAGGATGACGAAGACGGCGATCTCGAGCTGATGGTCACGCCACACGGCCGCTCACCGCCGTTTCGTCATCTGGTAGACGAGCGTGGTGGTGCCCACGCCGACGGCGATGATCGCGAGCTGCATCCAGTAGAACCGCGGGAAGCCCAGGATGCGGGGGCTGTCGGCGTTGTACCAGACGGTGACCAGCGGCAGGACGATCGGGATGAACAGCAGCCAGTTCCAGGGGCTCTTGTCGCCCACCTTGGGGGTGTCTGGCTCTTCCGGGACGGTCACGGGGACCTCCTTCAGGGGCGGGGTGCGGGGTTGGCGGCCCCGCTCAGATCGACGTAACCCGATCTCCCCGCACCGCGCAGACCGCTCCGGCGCCCAATCGGCGAACGGTAGGAATCCAGCGCCCGGCGGCTGGCTCTTGACGTACGCCCTTACCGGCCCAGCTCCTCCTCGGTCGCGTTGCCGCCGGTCACGATCACGCCCACGCGGGTTCCCATGAGCCCGGGATGCCGGTGTACCGCGGCAAGCGCGGCCGCCCCGGCCCCCTCGGCCTGCGTGTGGGCGCGCCGGGCGAGCAGCCGGCGGGCGTCGTCGATGTCGTCGTCGCTCACCAGGACGAAGTCGTGCAGGTACCGCCGGAGGATCTCCTGCGGCCCGGCGAACCCGCGCCCGGTGGCGAGGCCGTCGACGCGGGTCGTGTTCGGCCGGTGCAGGCAGGTTCTGCGGTGCCAGGAATCGTGCGCGGCGGGGGCCTTGTCCGACTGCACGGCGATGATCTTCGTCGACGGCGAGACCGCGTTGGCGACGATGCATGCCGCCGCGGCGCCGGTGCCGCTGCCGACCGGCACCACGACGGTGTCCAGGCCGGGGTGCTGCTCGAACAGCTCCAGGTAGGCGGTGGCGACCCCGGCGACCAGGGCCGGCTCGTCGCCCGGGCTGACCAGGCGGGCGCGCCGCTCCCGCTGCCCGCGCTGCTCGCGCTGCTCGCTCCGTTCGCTCCGTTCGCGCTGCTCGCCCGCTAGCTCCTGTGCGCGGGCCTCGGCCTCGCCCATGGTGTCGCCGAACAGGTCGACGGTCGCGCCGAGCGCCTGCACGGCGCGGACCTTGAGCTCGGCCGCCGTGACGGGCATGACGATCGTGGCGGCGCGGCGGGCGGCGCGGGCCGCGTACGCGATGGCGCGGGCGTGGTTGCCGGTCGAGTAGGTGACGATCGGCCCGGTGCCGCGGTCTGCCAGCAGGAGGTTGAGCGCGCCGCGCACCTTGAACGCGCCGGTCGGCTGGGCGTTCTCGTGCTTGACCACCAGGCTGCGCCCGGCGGCCTCGTCCAGCAGCGGGTACGACCAGGCGGGCGTCGGCGGCAGGTGCGGCGCGAGCAGCCGCCGCGCCCTGAGGACGTCGGTCATCGTGAGCATGCCGTCCACGCTGCCGGACCCCGTCGCATACATCCAATGCCGGATGTCGGGGTTTTCCATCGGTACCGTCGATGCATGCTCGACGTGACCCGCCTGCGGGTGCTCGCGGCGCTCGCCCGCCACGGCTCGGTGACCGCCGCGGCGGCCGCCCTGCACTACGCCCAGCCGTCGGTCAGCCACCACCTGGCCCGGCTGGAGGCGGAGACCGGCACGCAGCTGCTGCAGCGGGCGGGCCGGGGCGTGCGGCTGACCGCGGCCGGGCGTCTGCTGGCCGAGCGGGCGGAGGAGATCCTGGGCCGCCTGGACGCGGCCGAGGCGGAGCTGGCCGAGCACGCCGGCCTGCGCGCGGGCCGGGTCCGCCTGGCCGCGTTCCCGTCGGCGCTGGGCTCGTTCGTGCCGCTCGCCGCGGCCCGCTTCGCGGCGGCGTTCCCGGCGGTGACGCTCACGCTGGTGGAGGCCGAGCCGCCGGAGGCGCTGTCGCTGCTGCGCTCGGGCGAGGTGGACGCGGCGGTGGTCTTCGACTACGCGGCGGCGGTCGCGGCCCCGACCACCGCGAGCCCGACCACCGCGAGCCCGACCACCGCGAGCCCGGCCGCGCCCGGCGTCCGGCTGGTGCCGCTGTTCGCCGAGCCGCTGCACCTGGTGACGCCGTTGTCCGTGGACGCCGACCTGGCATCGCTGGCTGAGGCGCGGTGGATCGCCGGCTGCGACCGCTGCCGCAGCAGCCTCCTGCAGCGCTGCTCGGCGGCGGGGTTCGTTCCGGACATATCGTTCACGACGGACGATTACGTCGCCGTGCAGGCCCTGGTGGCGGCCGGCCTGGGCGTCACGATCCTGCCCGACCTGGCGTTGCGCGCCCACCGCTCCCCCGCGGTGCGCGCCGTGCCGCTGACCGGCGGCGAACGCCACGTGAGCGCCGCCGTCTACGGCGCCCCGCCGGACCCGCCGGCCACCGCCCGCCTCCTGGAGGCGCTCTGCGCGGAGGGTCAGCGCACCGCGCCCCCGTAACGCCGCGCTTCCCACCCGACGCGTCCCAGGGTCACGACCCGCTCGCCCCGCCCCGCAATCGACGCTGGCCACCGTCCGACCAGCGGCCAGCGTCGACGCTTTCCGGGGGTGGCGTTACAGCTTGATGCCCAGCAGGGCGTCCACGGCCGCGGTCATCAGGGCCGGGGCCTCGCGGTCGTCGCCGGCGTCGGCCAGGGTGGCGTCGACCCAGGCGTCGACCGCGGCCAGGGCGCCCGGGGAGTCCAGGTCGTCGGCCAGGCGCTCGCGGAGCTGGGCCAGGAGCTCGACGCCGGACGGGCCGATGCCCGCGCGGGCCGCCTCGCGCCAGCGGGACAGGCGCTGCTGGCCGGTCTTGAGGACGTCGTCGGTCCACTGGCGGTCGTTACGGTAGTGGTCGGCGAGCAGCCCCAGGCGTACCGCCATGGGATCCACGCCGTCGGCGCGCAGGCGGGAGACGAAGACCAGGTTGCCCTGGCTCTTCGACATCTTGTCGCCGTCGAGGCCGATCATGCCGGCGTGCACGTAGTGGGTGGCGAACGGGGCCTTGCCGCTCAGCGCCTCGGCGTGCGCGGCCGAGCACTCGTGGTGCGGGAAGAGCAGGTCGTTGCCGCCGCCCTGGACGTCGACGGTGTCGCCGAGCAGGCTCTGGGCGATCACGGCACACTCGATGTGCCAGCCGGGGCGGCCGGGGCCGAGGTCGCCGCCGTCCCAGGCGGGCTCGCCCTCACGCAGGCCGAGCCACAGCAGCGGGTCGAGCGGGTCGCGCTTGCCCGGCCGCTGCGGGTCGCCGCCGCGCTCCGCGGCGAGGCGGAGCATCTCGGTGCGGGAGAGGTTCGACTCGGTACCGAAGCGCGGCGCCGTGGCGACCGAGAAGTACACGTCGCCGGTGCCGTCGTCGAGGGTGTACGCGTGGCCGGAGGCGATCAGCGCGGAGACCTTGCGGGCGATCTGCGGGATCGACTCGACGGCCCCGACGTAGCGCTTCGGCGGGACGATGCGCAGCGCCTCCATGTCCTCGCGGAACAGCGCCGTCTCCCGCATGGCGAGCACGACCCAGTCCTCGCCGTCGCGGGCGGCCCGCTCCAGCAGCGGGTCGTCGATGTCGGTGACATTCTGGACGTAGTCGACCTCGTGCCCGGCGTCCCGCCAGACCCGGTTGGCCAGGTCGAACGCGATCATGGTGGCGGCGTGACCGAGGTGGGTCGCGTCGTAGGGCGTGATGCCGCAGACGTACATGGTGGCCGGACGCCCGTCGACCTCGACCGGCGCGGTCTCCCGGCGCGCCGAGTCGAACAGCGCGAGCGGGGCAGCACCGGTGCCGGTGCGAGGCAGCGTGGGCACCGCCGGTGCCGTCCAGGACTCCATGCCCCTCAGCCTATCGGTGGATCACCCCGGGACGGCATGTGATGATCCTTGCCCGTCCGCCCGCCCCACCCCCGCCCCACCCCCGTCCGCGCCCCTCCGCGCCCGTCCGCGTCGATCTTGCACTTGTGGTGCCTGACAAAACGGGGCGATATGGGACCGTCCGGGCACCACAAGTGCAAGATCGACGCGAGAGGGGAGGCGTCAGATGGGGGGCCAGGGGATGGCGTGGCGGTCCTCGTCGGGCTCGGGGAAGCGGCGGGAGTGCAGCAGCGCGTTCACCCGGACCGACACCATGGCGACCTCGGCCGGGGTGAGGTGGGCGGAGAGGGACTCGGCCAGGCCGGAGTGGTACTGCGCGCGGAGCTTCTCGAGGACCTCGACCGCCTCGTCGGGCAGCGGCTCGCCGGCCCAGCCCCACAGCACCGTGCGCAGCTTGTCCTCGGTGTGGAAGCAGATGCCGTGGTCGACGCCGTGGACGCGGCCGTCGAGCGTGTCGATGACGTGGCCGCCCTTGCGGTCGGCGTTGTTGGCGATGGCGTCGAAGACGGCCAGCCGCGCCAGGCGCGGGTCGTCGGCGTGGGCGAGGACGTAGGCGCGGCCGTCCTCGTCGCGGGCGGACATGATGCGGCGCCAGCCCCGCGGTACCTTCTGGGCCGGCACGAAACCGAGCAGCAGGTCGTCGCTCTGCAGGTCCTCGTCGATCCAGAGCTGGCACATGCCGTGCCCGAGCGGGCCGTCGCGCAGGACGGTCGGCGGGACGATCCCCCAGCCGGTCGCCTCGGAGAGGAGCCAGCTGCTGTACTCCCGGCCGGCGAGCGTGCCGTCGGGGAAGTCCCACAGCGGGCGCTCGCCGGCGACCGGCTTGTAGACGCAGCGGGCGACGGTGCCGCCGTGGGTGATGACGGCCCGGAGCGTGGCGTTCGAGGCGTCCATGAGCCGGCCCTCGAGCTCCAGCTCGCCGTGGTGCAGCAGCTCCAGTGCCTCGTCGTCGGGCAGGGCCGGCACTTGTGCGCTACCTGCGGTAGCCGTTGTGGCGCGGGCAGAGATGACCGCGGGCGTCGAGGGGCTGGCCGCACAGCGGGCACGGCGGCCGGCCGGACGCGACGACGCGCTTGGCGCGCTCGATGAACGCGCGGGTCGCGGCCGGGGTGAGCCGGACGCGGAGGCGGTCGCGGTCGGCGGTCGCCAGCTCGTCGTCGTCCTCGTCCTCGGCCTCCTCGACCTCGTCCTCGCCGACCGCGATCGCCTCGATGACGACGGTCGCGGTGTCGACGTCGAACTGCAGGCCGAGCGTGCCGACCCGGAACTCCTCGTCGAGCGGTGTGTCGAGCGGTTCGTTGTCGGCCGTGTCGGCGACCGGCTCCACGGGCAGCTCGACGCCGAAGCGGCGCTGCGCCTCCTGCAGGAGCTCCTCGAGCTTCTCCGCGAGCAGGGACACCTGGACCTTCTCCAGGGCGACACTGATCAGCCGGCCGCCGCCGCGCGCCTGCAGAAAGAAGGTCCGCTCCCCCGGCGCACCCACGGTCCCGGCAACGAACCGCTCCGGCGGCTCGAACGCGTACACCTGGTGGCTCATGCCCGAAACTCTATCCGCACCGGAGCGCTCGCGTCCCGCGTGGGCTTCAAGATCACACGGAACCGCCCGAACCGCCACCAACCGCGGCATCCGACGACGGGGGCTCCTCCGACGGCGGCGGGGGCTGAAACCCGGACAGATCACCCCCGGTGTCGTTGAGTCGCAGCACGAACGAGCGCAGCGGGGTGTACCGGATCACCGTCACCGACGCCGGCTCGACCGCGATGCGCTGGAACAGGTCGAGGTGCATGCCGAGCGCGTCGGCGACGACCGCCTTGATGATGTCGCCGTGGCTGCAGGCCAGCCAGACGGCCTCCGGGCCGTGCTCGGCGGCGATGCGCGCGTCCCAGCCGCGGACCGTGGCGATCGCCCGCGCCGACATCTCGGCCATCGACTCGCCGTCGGCGCCGGGAAACACGGCCGCCGACGGGTGGGCCTGGACGGTCGCCCAGAGCGGCTCCTTGGCGAGCTCCTTGAGCGGGCGGCCGGTCCAGTCGCCGTAGCGGCACTCGACGATGCCGTCGTCGATCTGCACGCCGTCCCACGTGGGCAGGGCCAGCGACAGCGTCTCCACGCAGCGCGGCAGCGGGCTGGAGACGACGGCCTTGAGCGGCAGCTTCGCCGCGGCGAGCCGCTCGGCGACGGCGGTGGCCTGGGCGCGGCCCACCTCGTCGAGGCCGACGGGCTGGTGCCCGGCGAGGATCCCGCTCGCGTTGGTGCTGGTCCGGCCGTGGCGCAGGAGGAGAACGGTGGTCACGCCCCCAGGCCCGCCTTCTCCCACGCGGTGGCGAGCTGGCGCAGCGTCTGGGTGCCGTAGTCGGCGTCGCCGAAGATGATCGTGGAGATCTCGGTGACGCCGGCCTCCTTGTAGGCCTGCAGGCGCTCGGCGACCCGCTCGACCGGGCCGAGCAGCGAGGTGCGGTCGATGAACTCGAACGGCACGGCCGCGGCCGCGTCGCGGTGACGCTTGGCCAGGTAGAGGTCCTGCACCTCGCGGGCGGCGTCCCCGTACCCCATGCGGGTGGCCAGGGCGTTGTAGAAGTTCTGCTCGCGGCTGCCCATGCCGCCCACGTACAGCGCGGCGTACTGACGGACCAGCTCGGCGCACATCTGCGGATCGTCGCCGAACACCACCGGTACACCCGCTGCGATCTCGAAACCGTCGAGCGTCTTGCCGACCTTGGCCCGGCCCGCCGCGATCGACGCCGTGGACTCGTGCGCGTACTCGGGCGCGAAGAAGATCGCCAGCCAGCCGTCGGCCACCTCGCCGGCGAGCTCGAGGTTCTTGGGGCCGACCGCGGCGATGTACACCGGCACGTGGTCGCGCACCGGATGCAGGGTGAGCTTGAGCGGCTTGCCGGGGCCGTCGGGCAGCGGCAGCGTGTAGTGCTCGCCGTCGTACTGCACGACCTTGCGGGTCAGCGCCAGGTTGACGATGTCGATGTACTCCCGGGTGCGCGCGAGCGGCTTGGCGAACCGGACGCCGTGCCAGCCCTCCGACACCTGGGGTCCCGACACGCCGAGGCCGAGGCGGAAGCGCCCGCCCGACAGCTTGTCGATCGTCGCCGCCGTCATCGCCGCCATGGCGGGGGTGCGGGCCGGGATCTGGAAGACGGCGGAGCCCAGCTCGATGCGCTCGGTCTGCCCGGCGAGCCAGGCGAGCATCGACGGCGCGTCCGACCCGTACGCCTCGGCGACCCACACGCAGGAGAAACCGAGCCGCTCGGCCTCCTGGGCGATGGCCAGATGGCCCTGTGGATCATTCCACGACGACAGGTAGCCGAGGTTCAATCCGAGTCGCACTGGTGCCTCCCACGGGTCCGTCGTGCCGCCCTGCACGAGCGGCACCAGGGTAGCCCGGGGCCCGCCTACCCGCCTTCGCCGGGATCCGGCCGTATCGTTCCATGCATGCAACAGCGACCGCTCGGCCGTAGCGGGCTGGCGGTATCCCGGCTGGCCCTCGGCACCATGACCTGGGGGCGCGACACCGACGCCGACGATGCGGCCGCCCAGCTCAAGACGTTCCGCGACGCGGGCGGCACGCTGCTGGACACGGCCGACGTGTACGCCGACGGCGAGGCCGAGTCGGTGATCGGCGCCCTGGTCGGCCGGCTCGTGCCCCGGGAAGAGCTGGTCATCGCCACCAAGGCCGGCCTGCGCCCGGGCATGGCCCGCCGCCGCGACGGCTCCCGCGGGCACCTGCTGCGCGCGCTCGACACCTCGCTGCAGCGGCTCGACACCGACTACGTCGACCTGTGGCAGGTCCACGGCTACGACCCCGACTCGCCCCTGGAGGAGACGCTCTCCGCCATCGACACGGCCGTGAGCAGCGGCAGGGCCCGCTACGCCGGCGTGTCGAACTACTCCGGCTGGCAGACCGCCCGCGCCGCCACCTGGCAGGCGGCCTGGCCGGGCCGCGCCCCGCTGGTGTCGGCCCAGGTGGAGTACTCGCTGCTGGAGCGCGGGATCGAGCGCGAGGTGGTGCCCGCGTGCACGGCCCTCGGGATCGGGCTCCTGCCGTGGTCGCCGCTCGGGCGCGGGGTGCTCACCGGGAAGTACCGCGGGGGCGTCCCCGCCGACTCCCGCGCCGCGTCGCCGCACTTCGAGCGGTTCGTGGCGCCCTACCTGGACGACCGCTGTGCCGGGATCGTGGAAGCCGTCGCCACCGCGGCCGGCGGGCTCGGGGTGTCGCCGCTGGAGGTGGCGCTGGCCTGGGTCCGGGACCGGCCGGGCGTGGTCGCGCCCATTCTCGGGGCGCGGACCGTCGGGCAGCTGCTCGGCGCGCTGCAGACCGAGGAGATCGCGCTGCCGCGGGAGATCCGGGCCGCGCTGGACGACGTGTCGGCGCCGCCGTCGGGCTATCCCGAGCGCCAGACATAATTGGCGGATCATGATCCGGCGAACCGCACCTCTGGCTCTGGCTGTTCTTGTGGCGTGCCTCACTGCGTGTGATGCGCCCGCTCCTACCGGTCATCAGGACGCGACCGTCCCGACGCCGACGTGGGCTCCCGCCCCGTCCTCGTCCCCGACCGGCACGGTGTCCCCGGCCGGCGCGGCTCCGTCCGCGGTCGCCGTCGAGGCGGGGGGCGCTCGCACGGCGGTGGCCCTGCCCTCGGCGGTGGTCGTCCTGGCGGCGTCGGGTTCGGAGGTCGCGCGGGTGGCGGTCGACGAGCCGGCTACGGCTGTGGTGGCGCTGCCGGGCGGCGGGTTCCGGGCCGTGGCCGGGCGGACGGTGCTGGACGTCCCGCCTTCCTCCGCTTCGCCCACCGCTTCGCCCTCTCCTTCTTCCGCCTCTCCTTCTTCGGCCTCCCCTTCGGCATCGCCGGACGCGAAGCGCTGGTCGCTACCGGGCGTGGGGTCGGCCCTCGCGGTCCCTCCGTCGGGTGACTGGACGGCTGTGGCGCTGCCCGCGACCGGCGACGTGATCATCCTCTCCCCCACCGGCGCCGTGACCCGCACCATCCCGACCGGCGTCCGCCCCACCGCCCTGGCCGCCGACACGTCCCGGATCGCCGTGGTCGACGCGTCGGAGTCGTCACTGACCGTGTTCGACGCGGCGACCGGCGCCCGCCAGGAGGCCCTCCGCGCCGGCGACGGCGCCGTGACGGTGGCGTCCGGCGGCGGGGGCCGGTTCGTGGTCATGGACGCCCGCGACGGCGAGCTGCTGGTGTTCGACTCGGGCCCGCTGATCCTGCGCCAGCGCCACCCGGTGGCGGGGACACCGTACGGCATCGCGTACGACCCGACCCGCCGCACCGTCTGGGTGACCGTCACCCAGCGCAACGAGGTGGCCGGCTACGACATCTCGGGCGGCACCCCGCGCGAGGTGGCCCGCCACGCGGCGGTACGCCTCCCGGTCGCGGTCTCCGTCGACCCATCCTCCGGCGCGCTGGCCGTGGCCGGCTCCGCGGAGGGGCTGGTGCAGCGGATAGTGCCGTAGCAGTATCGGGACATGGACTACGAGTACGTGCCGTTGCGGTTACCGTCGAATGTCGACCGGATGACCGCCAACGCGCAGCTGACCATCCAGGCCGAGTACGGCGGCTGGGAACTCGCCCGCGTCCGCCTGTATCCCGACGGCAGCCGCCAGGTGATGCTCCGCCGCCGGGTCACCAACGAGTCCCTGCCGGGCCTGAGCACGTAGCCCAGCCCCTGTTCCACCCTGCTCCGCCCTGTTCCGCCCCGTGTTCCACCCGCTCCGCCCCGCTTCGGCGCGCTGACTCGACGCCGGAGGGGCCGCTTACGCGCCGATGCGCTCGCGCGCGAACTCGAGCACGCTGTCGCCCCGCAACGCGGCCGACCGCACCCGCGGATCCGCGTCGGCCCACAGCCACCTCCTCGGCGCCGCCGAGATCCCCAGCCACGGCCGCCACGATCGCCGACTGCAGCGAGTCCTGGTCCTCGCCGAGGTCGACCGCCGACACCCGCAGCAGCGTCTCGATCGCGCCACCGCCGGCGACCGTGGCGAGGGCCTGGGCGAGGATGTCCCGCCCATAGCAGTGGCCGTCCGCCACGAAGGCCCACAGCGCCGCGGTGAGCTCGGGCACCATCGCGGGATCGGGCCGCGCCGCCCAGCTCGCCGAGCAGCTCCACCGCCCGCTCACCCTCGTCGTCGACCACGTCGACGAGCTCCCGCAGGCTCACCACGCCCAGGATCGTAAACACTCGGCCACCACGTGCGACGCCCGCCGCTCCACTCCCGGCCCTCACGAGGACTTTTCGTATGACTGGGTACAAAACGTCTTCGCGATCATGGTGGACGCGGAACGGACCGGGCGACGCGAAACGGCCCGCCTCCCAGTGCGGTGGAAGGCGGGCCGTTCAGGTCCTTGCTGCCCGCAGGCTCAGCGCTGCCCGCAGGCCCGACGCACCCCGGGGCTAAGCGCGCCCCGGGGCTCAGTGCGCGGCCCGCAGCTCAGCGGCGGTCGGCGGACTCGTTCTCGGTGTCGTTCCGGGCCTCGGACAGGCCGGCCGAGATGCCCTCGCCCTCCTCGTCGTCCAGCTCCTCGTCGAGGTCGACGAACGCGTGCTCGTCCAGCCGGTCGACGACCCGCTCACCCTCGTTGAGGGAGAAGGGGCCGGCGCCGTCGCTGTCCTCGTACGACTCCGGGTCCAGCGGGGAGTCGACCTCGGCCACGACGACGACGCCGTCGAGGGACTCCAGCTCGGGGATGTCCAGCGCGCCGAGCGAGCCGTCGCCGGCCTGCATCAGCTCCAGGACCGCCTCGCCCACCGTCTCGACCGCGGCCGAGTCGCCGTCGCCGGGGTTGGCGCGGCGGGCGGCCTCGGCGAGGCGCAGCAGCGCGGCGACGCTGGGCACCCGGTAGTCGCGGCGCTGGCGGACGGAGATGACCCGCGGGTGGGGGTCCTCGGTCTCGGTGCCGTCGACCCCGCCGATCCCGACGCCGAACTGCCGGTCGGCCTCGTCGGGGTCGATCGCCTCCACGTCCCACGGGGTGACCTCGCCGAACGCGTCGAGGAGCAGCTCGTCGTAGCTGTTGGAGGCGTTGTTGAGCTCCACGTAGGCGCGCCACACCTCGTCGTCGTCGGCTCGCCCATCGGCGGCCTTGACCGCGGCAAGATGGTCGCGAGCCGCTGCGATCACGCGCTCGAGCGCCGCGTCAAGCTCCGCGTGCCGGTCGGTCATGATGGGACTCCCCCTGGATCGTCTGTGCTCCGGCTGGATGACTGTATTGATCAGGACTGCTGCAGGAACCGGTCGAGAACTCGCACGCCGAACTGTAGTCCCTCGACGGGAACGCGCTCGTCAATGCCATGGAACAACGCGCCGAAGTTCAGGTCGGCGGGCAGCCGCACCGGCGAGAACCCGAAGCAGCGGATCCCCAGCTTGTCGAACTGCTTGGCGTCCGTGCCGCCACTGAGCATGTAGGGCACCGGAAGGGCGCCCGGGTCCTCGGCCCGCAGCGCCGCCGACATGGCGTCGACCAGCGCGCCGTCGAAGGTGGTCTCCAGGCCGGGCTGACGGTGGATGTACTCCAGCTCGATGTCCGGCCCGACCAGGTCCCGCAGCTGCTGCTCGAAGATCTCGGACTGGCCCGGCAACGTGCGGCAGTCGATCGTCGCCGAGGCGCGCCCCGGGATGACGTTGTCCTTGTATCCCGCCGCGAGCCGGGTCGGGTTGGCCGTGTTGCGCAGCGTCGCGCCGATGATCATCGCGATCGGCCCGATCTTGCCGACGGCCGCCTCGGGGTCGTCGAGGTCGAGCTCGATGCCGAGGATCTGCGAGACCTGCTCCAGGAACGCCCGCACCGTCGGCGTCATCACCATCGGGAACCGGTGCCGCCCGACCCGCGCGACGGCCTCCGCGACCGCGGTCACCGCGTTGTCGTCGTTGATCATCGAGCCGTGGCCGGGCCGCCCCTTGGCGTGCAGGCGCAGCCAGTCGATGCCCTTCTGCGCCGTCTCGATGAGGTAGAGCCGCTGCTCGCTGCTCACGCTCACCGAGAACCCGCCGACCTCCCCGATCGCCTCGGTCACGCCCTCGAAGTAGTGCGGGAAGCGGTCGACCAGGAACTGTGCCCCATAGGTGCTGCCGGCCTCCTCGTCGGCCACGAACGCGAGCACGACGTCGCGCGGGGGCTTGCGCCCCTCACGCCGCATCTGCCGCACCAGAGCGAGCACCATGGCGTCGAAGTCCTTCATGTCGACGGCGCCCCGGCCCCAGAGATAGCCGTCCTTGATCTCGCCGCCGAACGGGTGGACCGACCACTCCGACGCGTCGGCGGGCACCACGTCGAGGTGGCCGTGGATCAGCAGCGCGTCACGCGACGGGTCCTCCCCCTCGAACCGGGCCACGACGCTCGCCCGCCCCGGCGCGCTCTCCTGGATCTCCGGCTGCAGGCCCACCTCGGCGAGCTTCTCCGCCACATACTCGGCGGCCACCCGCTCTCCCGCGCTCGTGTCCAGATCGCCGGTGTTGGTGGTGTCGATGCGCAGCAGATCGCGGCAGAGCTCGATGACCTCGTCGGTGGCGTTCATGGGGAAAGTCATACCAGGCGGCTGTGACAGTTTCCCGGCCCGGTCGGCGGCGGTTTCGAGAAACTCTCGTCCGGGTACCCCGCGGTCACCACACGTGATCGAGGAGGGTCGACGTGGCACCGCTACCCCCGCTGCCGCCCGTCGCCGACGACCTGGAGTTCGCCGGCCGCAGCATGCTCGACCTGCTCGACGAGGACCACCAGCTGATCGGGCAGCTGTGCACCCGGCTCGCCGCCGACCCGGCGTCGCGCGACCTGGAGGACGTCCTGGTGGCGACGCTGTCCCGGCACATCTCGGCCGAGGAGCAATATCTCTATCCGACGGTACTGGCGGTGCTGCCCGACAGTACCCCCTTCGTCACCGACGAGGTGGCCGCCGACGAGGCGCTGCTGACGCAGTTGCGCCGCCTGCACACGACCCCGGCGGAGGACGCCGTCCACGGCGAGGCGCTCCGCACGGTGACCGAGCACGCCCGCGAGCACGCCCGCCGTACCGCCTCGGTGTTCCCCCGCCTGCGCTCAGGCTGCACCGCCAACGACCTCGTCCGCCTCGGCAACCGGGTCGAGATCGCGCGCAGCGCCGCCCCCACCCGCCCGCACCCCGGCACGCCGGCCACCCCGCCCCTGAACAAGATCGTCGACCCGGCGGTGGCCGTGGTCGACAAGCTCCGAGACGCGCTGACGGGCCGCACCACCTGGGCCGAAGACCTTACAGAACGGAACGTTTATCGATCTCGCACGGGAGGTACCAGAACACCATGACACTGCTGCTGACCATCATCGCGATCCTGATCGGCATTGCTGGCGTGGTGGCGCTGCTTCGGCGCCAGATCCTCTGGGGGATCATCCTGATCGTCATCGCGCTGCTGGTCGGCCCGGGTGGCGTGAGCATCTTCAGTTAGGCGCGGACGGCCGGCGCCCCCTTCCGGCCACCCCGCCCGAGGAAGACGGGCCCCGGCGTACCCTCACACCGGGGCCCGCTCCGTGACACGCACCCCCGATTTCTCAAGATCGGAGGGGGACGTGTACTGTGTTGGAACGCAAGCCGGTCGAAGTGGCGGAATGGCAGACGCGCTAGCTTGAGGTGCTAGTGCCCGCAAGGGCGTGGGGGTTCAAGTCCCCCCTTCGACACCGATTCATAGCATCCATGCGTCATTTGACGCAGTCGGGTTCGAGTGCGCTCGAACACTCAGCCAAAGCATCAGTGCTGAATTCTGTCGGCTGGCGGTGCCGCCGATGACCAGAACTGTGCCCCCGGTCGTGCTGAGCTCCCCAGCGGACGCATCCAACGGTCAGGGATCGACGGGACGGCCGCTCCGCGGCCCGTTGCCGTTGCCGACGTTCACCGATCGACGGGTCCGCCATACGGTGTACGCGCTGTCCGCGATCGACCACAACGGCAGGCTTGCCGACCAGGCCGTCGTCCGAGCAATGAGCTGGGCACCTGGCACCCGTTACACCATCCAGGAGCACCGTGGCCTGCTGATCGTTGACGCCGACCGCCAGGGTGTATTCGCGGTTACCCGCCAGGGTCACCTGTACACACCTGCGGTGGTCCGGCGTCGATGCGCGGTGGCGACGGGCGACCGGCTCCTCATCGCCGCCGAGCCGGCTGAGGGCCGCCTGGTGATCCATCCACCAGCCGCCATCGACGCCATGATCGCCGAGTACCACGCCTGTGTGCTGGGCGGTGATCCAGCATGACCGCCGCCCGCGCGGACCTCGAAGCGGCCCGGCTGCTCCTTGACCGCCTCGGTGTATCTCCGGCCGACCTCCTCCAGGCCGATCACAACGACCGGCAGATCCCGACGTTCGCCGAGTACGTTCCAATCGTCGAAGCGGCCGTGAGCGACGGCAGCCGTCGCGCGTATAGGTCCTATTGGAGGCGACTGGTCGAGAAATGGGGCGACCGGCGCCTCGATGAGCCGAGCCCGTCCGACATCGAACGCCTCATTCAGGAGATTAAGGCTAACGTCGTCGCCCGGCGCAACGCCCGCGGCGGCCGCAGCGCGGCAGAGCTGTTCGTCGCCGCAATGCGCTGCCTCTACAAGCGGGCAGTAGCCGACGGACACATCACCGCCGCGGAGGACCCGGCCCAGAAGGTTGCGAAACCCCGCCGGCTGCCCAGCACCCGCCGGGCGGTCGCCGACGCCCGGTTGGCCGAGATCAACCAGATCGCGGCCACTACAGGCGACGACCCGGATCTGGACACCCTGCTGCTGCGCCTGCACACCGAGACGGCATGCCGCCGCGGCGGCGCGCTCGCGCTACTGCCGGCCGATCTCGACCCGGACCAGTGCCTGATCCTGCTGAGAGAGAAGGGTGAGACGGTCCGCTGGCAGCCCGTGTCCCCGACGCTGATGCGACACCTCCTGCGACACATTGAAGAACGCCCAGCCACACCGGCAACGGCCGTCCTGCGCTACCGCAACGGGCGGCCGATCTCCCGACGACGGTACGACCACCTCTGGCAACGCATCGGCGCTCACCTGCCGTGGGTGGCGATCCAGCAGATCAGCACCCACTGGCTGCGGCATACAACGCTGACCTGGGTGGAGCGCCGCTTCGGTCATGCTGTCGCGCAAGCCTACGCCGGCCACCTCGGCGGGGATGCAAGCGTCACCTCCACCTATGTCCGCGCAACGCTGCAGGAGGTAGCCGCGGCCCTCGCAGCGCTCACCGACGAACCGCACCCGCTCGCTTGACCGCACCCGCCAAGAGGCGTTGACGAGCCCGGCCCGGCGGCCAATTCGCCGGACCGGGCTTGTCAGCGTCTGCCCTACACCCCTTGCGATCCGCTCGTCGAATGGTCCATTCGCCGCCATGCAAAGCGGGAGTCGAGTACGTCGGCCAGGGCCATCCGGGCGGACGTTTCGTCGTCGTACTCGGTGTGCCGGTTGCGGCCGGACTCGACGCCGCCTTCCCGGAGCCAGACGTCCCAGCGTTGGCCGTCGGTGCGCAGCCAGACGTCAAGCCGGGATAGGCGGCCCCAGGCGCCGTTCCACCAGTGCTCCACCGTCCGCACATTGCCCACGCGTCGAGAGCGTAGTCGAACGCCCGTACGAATGGCGTGGGTTCGCGCAACTCAGTCGGTTGTCAGGCGGCGGCGATCAGGTCGGCGAGGTCAACGCCGACGGCCGCCAGCGTATGTTGCGCGGCGGCCATGTCGAGGCCGTCGATCACCGTGTTGCCGTGAATGATGCGGCACCACTCGGTGCCGTCGCGTCGCCAGATCTCGATTCGCCAGGCGCCGTCCGGGGTCGCCATCGAACCGGCGAGGTGCGGCTGTCCGGGCTCGCCGGGTCGCGCGCTGGTCGGGAGTTCGCGGTCGGGGCGGACACCGCGCCAGGACGGATGGCGCAGCAGGCCGTCGGGGGTGCGGTTGCGGTAGGCGACGTCGCCGATCACGACCGGCTCGACCCAGGTGGCGTCACGGCCGTACTGGCGTGGCACGTCTGGAATCGGTGGCGTCATGCGGTGCAGCGGAGCCAGCATCTGTTCGAGGTGGTACAGGTCGATCTGCCGGAAGCCGGTGCCGACTCCGCCGGCGAAGCGCAGCGTGGCTCCGGTGTCGAACGTGGCGATGAGCAGCGAGCCGATCGTCCCGGCGCGACGGCCCTGGCCGGGGCGGTAGCCGATGATCACCACTTCCGTGGTGTTGACGAACGGGTGCTTGACCCAGTCCGGGGACCGCCGGCCGGGCTGGTAGGTGGAGCCGAGACGCTTCGCCATGACGCCCTCGAGCCCGAACGCGTGTGCGGCAGCGATCGTGCGGTCGCGGTTTTCGAAGTACCGCGGTACATGGACCGCGTAGGTCCCGGCCTCGTTGGCGCCCTTCTGGACGAGGCCCGGCAGACCGAGCCCTTCGAGGAGCGAGCGGCGCCGCTCGTACGGAAGGTGGACGGTCGATTCGCCGTCGAGATACAGCAGGTCGAAGACGTAGTACCGCACCGACACAGCCGCCAGAAGCGCCGCACTGGGGCGCTCGACATGCATCCGGTCCTGCAACCGGGCGAACTCCGGCCGCCCACCGGCATCAAGGGCGACGAGCTCACCGTCGAGCACCACCACCCGCCCCTCCACCAACGTAGGCAGCGCGTCGAGTTCCGGATACGTGCGGGTGATGTCGCGGTCGTTTCGGGACCGGGCCTGCACCGAGGCACCGGCGACGGCGGTAATCGCCCGCACGCCGTCCCACTTGTACTCGTACCGCCACTGCGAGCCGCCTGGCACCTCTCCACTGGACGCCAGCATCGGCGGCACGGGAGCAGGCAGCCGCGGCACGGCGAGATCGGTCATCTAGATCAACCGACCGCAACATCGACTAACTTCGAGTCGGGAGCGATTCAACAGCGCGCTCACAACGACGTGGTCTACCCACAATCAGCGCTGCTCAACGACATGATCTGCCCTGGCCGCGACAAGTGCGCTGAGCGCGGCCTGCAGCTGCCCCACCTGTGCGAACGTCAGGTCATGAGGCTCCTCTTCGCCGCGGCGAGTCACGAAGGTGACGCCGATGAACGAGGTTCTTCCATTGCCACTCACGACCTCAAGGTTGATGCCACATCCTGCGCGGTCGTCGAATCGCACGGTGCAGGTCGGCGTCGTCTGCGCGCTTCGGCCGATTTCGGCGTTCTCAGCTATCATCATCGTCCTCCAACAGCGCAATAGACGGTTGATCCACCTTCGTTTCGCACGCCGCCCATCGCATCCTCCTCGCCAGGTTGATGGCCGGTGCCGGGACGAACGGGTCTTACTTCAAAGCTCCATGCTTCTGCCGTTCCTCCGGACTACCGGCACTCGCCCCGGGCCATGCGTTCAGCGAACCTCACGTTCGGGATGGCTCCCATTGCGCCAACTGCGCAAAACTGTTGCATCGACGTTGCGCCGGCGGCGCTGCGCTGCATGAATGGATTTATCACGAAGGTCTAACGGCGACGGGGGATGAACGATGGCCGGCAGGCGGCACCGGTTGACGGCGCGCCGGAAAGCTGTCGGGCTGAGTCAGGAACGGCTCGCCGAGATCGTCCGGGTGGATAGATCGACGGTGGTGCGGTGGGAGCGTGCTGACACGGCCCCTCAGCCGTGGCATCGACCGCGTCTCGCTGCCGCCTTGAAAGTCTCGATCGACGAGTTGGCTGAACTCATCGCCGACGTTGGCGAACCGCCGTCAGGCCTCGACGATCGGCTTGACTACGTGCTGCGGCATCCTGGCCGGGTCGATCTTGTAACTGTCGCCTACCTGCGGGAGCAGGTCCAGCAGTTCGACGAGCAGTACGAGGCGGTGCCCTCGACGCTGCTTTTGGCTTCGGTTGGCCAACTGCACGGGCAGATCACGTTCCTTCGCCGGCATGCAGGCGCCGGTTCGGTCCAGCGGGAGTTGGCCGAGGCGACCGCCGAGTCCGCCACGTTGATGGGCCAGCTGGTCTGGGACGCCTCTCAGCGGCGAGACCATGGTGCGGCTGGCGCCTACTTCGACCAAGCGGTTACAGCGGCCCAACAGGTACAGAACGCTGCCACGGCGGGCAACGCCTTGCTGCGGAAGAGCTATCTCGCGTTGTACGGAACCGGCAATCCGGCGGCCGGGCTCGCTCTGGCGCATCGGGCCGCCGTAGCGAGCGAGTCCGACAGTCAGGTCATCGCCGGCCTGGCGCAGCTCCACGTCGCCGAGGCCCACGCCATGCTCGGCAAAATCCGCGACTGCGAGAACGCACTCGGCCTCGCAGAGCACTATTTCGGCCGGATCGCGAATGACGATCCGGCCGCCGTCCTGTATTGCCCTAGCCAGCAGGGCCGTCTGGCCGGCTCGTGTTGGCTGTTCCTGGGTCGGCCCGAGCAGGCTGAGCCGATCCTGGAGTCGACCCGCCAGTACTTGAGCCAACAGCGCAAGTCCGCCGCCATCGTGTTGGCCAACCTGGCGCTCGCCAGCATCCGGCAGCGGCAGATCGATACCGCCGCGGCGCGACTCCACGAGGCCATCGACGTCATCGAGCGGACCCGCAGCGGTGGCGGCTTGAAGGTGGTGTTTGCCGCCATTCAGGAGCTGCGGCCTTGGCGGAGGGAGCCAGCCGTCGAGGACGTGAACGATAGGCTCGTCGCGCTGATGACCACCGCGTAGGAGCACCCAATGTCGGATCGAGCGATCGACAGGGAGAAGGACGCCGTCCGCCAACGTGTCTGGGACGCGCTGCGGGCTGAGGGCGCCGCACCGCCGGACGTCCACGGACACATCCCGAGCTTCTTCGGCGCCGACGAGGCCGCCTCCCGGCTCGTCGCGCTGGACGCATGGCGCGAGGCAGCTGTCGTCAAGGCGAACCCGGATACAGCGCAGCTTCCTGTCCGGATCGCAGCGCTGCACGACGGCAAGCTGCTGTACATGGCCGTGCCAAAGCTGGCTACCGTCGCGCCGTTCTACCTGCTCGATCCGACGCGGTTGACCGCGCCGGCGGACGTCATCGCCACCAGCAGTGGCGCCGCAGCTCGTGCCGAGCGAATCGGGTTGGCCCAGATGCAGCCGGTTGACCTCATCGTCTGCGGCAGCGTGGCCGTGAACCGGGCCGGGGTCCGGGTCGGTAAGGGCGCCGGCTACTCGGACATCGAGGTTGCCCTCCTGGCGCAGGCCGGACTCATCGGACCACAGACCACGATCATCACGACTGTCCACGAGCTGCAGGTGGTCGGTGAGGGACTGCCCGAGACGGAGCACGACTTCAGCGTCGACCTGATCGTGACGCCGCGAAGGACGATCGCGTGCGGGCCATCACGCCGCCCAGCGGGCATCATTCGGGAGCATCTGACCGACGCCAAGATCGCAGACATTCCGGTGTTGATGCAATACGCCACCCGCGAGCACTGAGCATCGAGTTGCCAAGCAGCTCGATCTCATCCACCGCCAGTGTGGTCTTCGCCGCCGTGTTGCTGGGCGTTGGTACGGGTCCGTCGGACGGTCACGCAGGACGACGAACCCGGCCGCCGCGTCATGCCGCCGTACCGCAGGACGCCCCACCTACAATGGCCGGGTGGCACCTGATGAGGAAGTAGACGGTGAACCGGCGCTCCCCGAGCACCGGCCGACCGGGTTCGATCGCCGTCGGCCACGCCATCGACTACGTCCCCACCAATCAGCTCCCATTTACGCTCGCCTATGTCATCGTCAGCCCAGTCCCAGCTGACCGGCTCGGAGAGCTGCTGCACCACGCCCTGAACACACTGGTCCAGCCCGGCGGACCGCTCCTCGTTAGCCATACGGGCCAGCAGCTGGCACCGACCGCGCCGACACCGCCGACGCCGTGCGCCAGCTGGGATTTCCGGTCGCGGGAGCGGCACGCGCCGAAACGAGCACGAAGGCAACGTCTACAGCACGGGTCGACCGACTGTCCGTATGAACCGGCCGTAAATGCCTGGAGGCGGCAGGGCGATCCACATAGCGTGTTGGTATGCCGTACGACGAGGTACCGTCGACACCTTCCTCGCCGCTGGGTTCGGCGAGGTTCGAGCGATGGTCTGCGTTGGCGGTGCTGGATGCTGCGAGTGTGTCGCCGGCTGCAGCTCATCGCCAGGCCCTGATCGCTCCGGTCGTCGGGCTGCTTCACCGCCGAGGTCTCGACGGTACAGTGACCGCCCTCGCCGGTGATCTCCAAGAGCTGCTGGCGGAGGGCGCCGAGATGGCTTCCCCGGCGATGGCGGCAGACAGTTTCGAGCCGCTGGATGTCCGTCTCGGGGTCCGCGGGAGATTCGGGCAGGAGTTGTTCCGGCTTGCGCCTGGAGGCTGGGAACGACCTTTGTCCATCGTCGAGGACGCGAAGTTGCTTGCTCGGGCGTTGGACTCGACGCTTGAGCAACGGCTCGGATTCGGGCTGGCGGATCTTACGGAGCTCGCGCTCCGTCACATGGATGAGAGCCTCGATCGGCTGTCGGCGTGCTGGCCGACGGCGGATGGCCGATCGGTGCCCGTATGGGAGCGCGATGCTGTCGTCACCGACGAGGAAGTGTCGGCTGCCGTGTCGAATCTTGACATCGCGTCGGCCGTGTCCCGTTGTCACGACCCAGACCGGGCGGGACGTGCGCTGCGGTGGGCCAGCTGCGCACCGGACGGTTTGGAAACGGCCGTTGACGGGCAGGCCGCGACATTCGGTCCTGTCATCGCCGTGAGGCATGGTGAACAGTTCCGAGCGCTCCCTACCGGGTTTCTGATCGACGGGCTGTACGCCGCGATGCACGCCCTCTGGGCGATCGCGGTTGAGGAGCCGGGCGGGCGGGAGCGCTGGTCGGAGGTTGCACGCGGACGGGTGCTGGCATTGATTTCCGGCCCAGGGGCGCTGCTGGCAGTCGGCGCGGACGCCGGTCGCGGTCCGATCGTCGCGCTACAGCAGATCCACGACGGATTGGTACTGGCGGTCGACGTTGTTGCTGCGGGCATCGATGGGCTGGCACTGGCGGATGCCGAGGATCGTCTTCGCGCGTTCGTTCCCGGAGCAACGGTCCGCACCCGAAGGGGTGAGATGACGCTGGACTTGGATGAGGAGGTCGTCAGGCTGGCCGTGGTTGCCGGGCCGGAGGAGTTGATGATCTTCCGTGGTGAGGAGAGTGTCCCAGTTCACGTGATGCTCGCCGAAGATCTGCGTTGGATCCTGGGTGGAGCTGACCGCCGGGATGATCTGGCCATCTTCCTGCTCGACTGCCAGACGCCGGTCTCCGAGCGGCAGTTCTCGTTCGGTCCGTTCGACCTTTGGGAGGTATGGCGCGGCAACGGCGGCGCGTTCCACCGTCTCGGCGCGCCGTTGGCGATGCTGCTGTTCGAGCCGCATCACGAGCGCGCCGAATGGCTCCATCACGCAAGGCTCGGCTGGCTGGATGAGGCCCTGGTACGCCTGGAACTTCCGGGCCTCACAGCGTGGCCGAACGTCGCCCCGGACCGCCGGGGACCCGCCGCCGCGACGCTCACCGACCGATTCCGCAACGAGGCCGTTGACGTCGCCGTCCTCGACGACGGCACAGTGATTGGCGTCAGGTACCGCGTCGACGTGAACGGTCATGTCCGGCCGGCGAATATCGCCCACGCGATCTTGTGGAAGCTTCGGCAGGTCGGCGGCGTCGCGTCCGTACTCGCCAGCGCGTCCGTACCAGGCCGCGTACGTATCCAACTGGCAGGACCGGTCGACCTCGGAGGCGACACCCTGCGAGTCGTCAGGAGCACCGACGACGACGGCTACGTCCTAGGCTTTTCCGAGGATTTCGGCGAGGAGCTGCTGTCCGACGCATCCTCCGCGGAACGCCATATCGCCGTGCTGCTCTCGGCTGGTCTTCCCGACCGGCTGGCACATGACTTCGTGACCGCATGGGCTGCTGCGCCACCAGGTATCGCGATCGATGCGTCATCTCCACCGCAGCGCGCTCGGATGCTCGGCTCGTTCCAACCGCCGCACGGCACATTCCAAGCCCGGGCCGAGCGGGCCACCGCCTCGCGGCTGTTGGGACTGGGCGTCCGGCCCGGAACTCGCCAGGGAACCGAGGCTCGAGACTTGGAGAGCCGGCAGATCTATCCGCTGTTGCTCGAGCTGTACCGCGAGGCGACCGCGCGGTTCGACGGGCCGACGCTCGTCCGCGCGATCTTGCACGACCTCGAACGGGTACACCTCGGTCGCTGGCGCGACGAGGGCCACCAGGGTCGGCTCGCCGCCCTTGCTACACCCGACATCGACATCACCACCGCAGTCACGGAGGCACGTGGCAAGGTCACGGCAGCCACGCGAGCGCTCACACTTGCCGCCGAGGAGGCCCTCCGCGGCCTGCCGCAGGGCGCGGATGTGCCGCGTCACCTTGACCTGCAGCAGATCTACGGCATTGCCTACCTGCTCTTCGAGTCGGGAATGCGAAGCGAGACGATCCACCAGCGGGTGTCCGGCGCCAAGTTGGAGATCACCGAAAGTTATGAGTTCGTAGTCCGGCCCGCTGACCTGGACTTCGACGTGGACGCATTCAACCGGGCGCTCACGATGGCCAATCCTCCGCAGCGACTAATCGCACCCGAGCCGGACGAGGCCCCCGACGAAACTCTTGCCACTGCCGTCGAACGTGTTCCGCCAGAGATCACAGGCGTCGACTCGGCGATGCGGGCATCGCTCGGCTTCGGCGTTTACGCCTTACTGTGCGTGCTCGACACGGTAGCCAACTGGGCCGTTGACGACGACGAGCCGGTGGTGTCCGTTCCGGCGGCCGAACTCGTGGCCCAGGCAGCGGAACTTACTGACGGCGACCTGCACGAGTTGACGGCTGCGGTGGGGTGGCTCACGTTACGACCGGCGGCACTGCAAGGAGAAATGCTCGAACACTGGGAACTCGACCGCCGGGCAGTACGGCTCGCAAGTCGGCCCTTGGTCAGCGTGGGAGCCGAAGGCGTGTTCATCTGTCCCTGGGCGGCATCGATGAGCCGACGGATCTTTCTCGGGCACCTCTCCGACGGCCGACTGCCGTGGCCACAGTCGGCGCTGCCAGACCCCGTCAACAAGCAGCTACAGGCGTTCCGCCACAGCCGGAACATCGCATTGGAACGGGAGATCATCACGACCCTATCGCAGCGGACCCACTTGAAAGCCCTCGGCAACATCAAGAAGGCGAAAGTACTGGGGCTGACCACCCTGCCCAGGGAGATCGACGGCATTTGCATCGACATGGTCCAAGGACGAATCTGGGTGCTCGAGGCCAAGGACCGGACTGTCGCATTCTCCCCGCACCAACTGCGCACAGCCATCGACGAGTTCCACGAACCGGGCGGCTACATCGACAGGCTGCTCGCCAACGTGGACCTGATCCGGGCCTCAGCATCGACCGTCGCGACGACAATGCGCGTCGAGAACCCCGGTAGAGCCTGGCACGTGCAAGGACTCATGGTCACCCGAAGAATCGAGCCGGCAGCGTATGCCGGGGGCAACCGGGTTCTCTTCTGCACCGCCGACACCGTTGCCGAGACCGTCGACACCGACGTCATTCCCGCCCGCCCGTACCAATCCCTCGTGCCGACCTACGCCAGACCAAGCGACGAAGCCACGCTTGGCGTCGACCTCGTTGAGTGATTACGGCCGGGACAGCAACCGAGTCTCACATCGGCAAAGCAACTTTGCAGGGGCCCCTCGTCGCATCGACGTGGGCGAAGCGCGTTGGCCGCGCCTAGCGATGCTACGGCCGGCTGGCTATCCGCGCTCACCAAAGAGTCAGCGGATTGGCCGGCGCAGACCGCGCCTGATCGCGAAGGTCAACGGCTTCCCCACCCATACCGGCCCGCCCCTCGACCCTGACGGTCGGCGATTCAGTTGCGGCGTCCCGTTCAGGCGAGGCGTCCTCACATGGCTCGTCCACCTGGGACTCGACTCTCCACGAACGATGTGAGCGACGGCACTTCGAGGAGGTGGCTGTGCTTAAGCTGGCTGCCACCAGGACATTGGGCCGTACCGGACGCGACCAGCTCGCTCGTCTGCAGTACGCGGTTCGTATCGCTGATCGATAGACCGGCAGAGAGGACATCGCCGTGCCAAGTGACGCCGAGGCGCTGGCCGCGTTCGGGTACGAACTTGGTTTGCTGAAGCGCATCCGACGCTCCGGCTGGTGGCACGCGGGCGTGCGGGACCCGGAGTCAGTCGCCGAGCACACGATGCGGACCGCCCAGCTCGCCGCAATCATCGCGGCCGAGGAAGGCGGCGATCCCGCCCGTGCCGCGTTTCTGGCCCTGTGGCACGACACCCAGGAGACCCGTACCGGCGACCTGCCGCACACGGCCAGCGCGTACCTGAGGAAACCTGACCCGCGTCGCATCACGGCTGATCAGACCGACCGTCTACCCCAGCGCACCCGCGATGCGATCCGCGGTGCTGTCGACGAGTACGAGTCACGGCAGACGCTCGAAGCCGTATGCGCCAAGGACGCGGACAAGCTTGAAATGCTGCTGCAAGCCGTCGAGTACCGCGACCTCGGCGTCCATCGGGTCGACGGCTGGATCGACTCGGCGCGCAACGACCTCAAGACCGCAACCGCGAGACGAGTCGCCGAGGCGGCCGTCACGCTGTCTCCGCTGGCTTGGCGCGACCGGTAGGAACTGGATGGCCCGGCGAGCGAAGTGTCAGCGGCTCCGCAGGAACTCGCCGATGAGGTCGTTGATAGCTGCATAAGTATCCGGCGAGAGGTCTTCGGGGACCTCGACCTCACGGGTACGGACGAGGCCGTCCAGCAGCGCTCGAAGCTCTGCCGAGCGGCCGTCCGCGCGAGCGACGCGCATGGCGTCGATCCAGGGGTGATCGTCGAGACGGGCCGGGTCGGCGAGCCAGGCTCGCTCGACGGCCCAGCGCGCGCCGGCTCCGTCACCGGCGTCGAGGCACAGGTCGACCAGTCGGTGTGCGGTGTCAACGACGGCGGAGGCGAGGTTGTGGGGCTGGATGTCGCTGCCGGGCAGCCAGGTGTACGGGTTGCGGTAGCCGGACGAGTAGGGCAGGTCGGCGCCGGCGAGTGGTTCGCCGCGGACGAGCTCGAGAGCGCGGCGGAGGTCTTCGGCGCCGTCTGCTCCCCTGGCTTCGCCGCGGGCGCGGAGGCGGCGGAAGAGTTGCCAGTCGAGCAGGGCGCCGGGCGCGAGCCGGTAGAGGCGGTCGGAGCCGGCGTTGGGCGGCAGCCACTGCGTTCCGTCGGCAGCCTCGCCGAGCCAGCGGCGGGCCTTGCTGATCGCGACGCGTCGGCTGCGGGCGTTGACCCGCCGGTCGGGCCACAGGGCGTCGTCGATCTGCTCGCCGGTGGCCCCGACGCGCCCGCGCTGGGCCAGGTACACCACGAGTTCGGAGTAGAACCGGATGCGTTCCTCGGGCGGTTCGCCGGGTGCCTCCACGACGGCCGGGCCGAGGACGGCGATGCGCGGCCGGCTTCGATCCGGCCGGTACCAGGCCTCGATGTCGGCGTCGAGTTCTGCATCGTTCGGTGCGTCGGAACGCGCGGCAGGTCGGCGTTTGGCGGTGACCGTTGCGAGCGTGCTGACGATGACCGGCCGCGTCGACGTGAGTGCGACGGTGCGCGCCGTCGGGGGCTGTTCAGGTGGCACAGCCTGAGGCCTTTCTTGCTCGCGGGCGAGGGGAACGTCGCCGGCGTTGGTGAGATGGCCGTGCGCGTCCGTCCCCTCGGCCCAGGGCTCCTGGTCGGTTGCGGCTGGTACGTCCTGGTCGACCCGCGCGGTGGCGCGAGCGGTGCGCATGACCGAGGCCAGGTGGGAGAGCTGGTCGCGGGGCAGGCGGCTGGCGGTCGCGTTGGTGATGCTCAGCCAGTCGACGGCGAGGCTGCCGTCAGCCGTGACGTCGATGCGCCATCTCGTGGCGGCCGAGGTGACGACGGTCGCCGCGACCGCACACCGCCCTGCCCGCTCCAGCTGGAGTTCCAGCTCATGTACCTCGTTGTCGGCGCCTTCGGGGTCAGCGATGAGTAGCACGTGCGGCATCCAGGCGTCCGCGGCGATGTCGCCGATGCGGCCGGCAAAGGCCGAGGGGATGTCGGCGTCGCTCATGGCGGCGGCGTTGGCGGCCGCTCGGCGCCCGGCTCGGTGGATGGCCTCGCTGACGGACGCAGTCGTCGTGACCCGGCCATCGCCGAGCTCCACGAGGCTTTCGGCGTCGTCGGATTGGAACCCGGCGAGCACGACCTCGACGTCGTCGCTCCATTGGTTGGTAGCCAGTTCGGCCGAGACGTAGCGCAGCAGGTCGGCGGCTCCAGCGGGGTCACCGCCGATACTGAGCAGGCCTGCTCGTTCGAGGTCGATGAGCAGGTGATCACCACCGGGCCGGGAAGCGACAGTCACGAGGGCCGGTAACGGAGCGAGCACATCATCGACGTTGGGGACCTCGGCGGTCGCCGGCAGCGTCCAGGTCATCGCGGCTTCGGTGGTTTCGAAGGGTGGCGGGGCGGCTGGGTCGGCCTCGGCGAGCATGAGGTGAACGTCGCCTCCGGACAGCCACACGGCGGCGGGGTCGGGCGTCTTGGTTTGCCCTCGTTGGCGGAGTCCGACGGCGAGCGTCCGTAGCGCGTGGTCGAGTCGGTTGACGTCGACAGGTTGAGCGGCGGAGCGAACTCGCCGTTCGACGGCCGGCTCAGACGGCTGCGGTATGCGGCGGCCGGGTCGGCGATGCTGGCGTTGGCGCTGACGACGCCGGGTGATGCGGAACATCACAAGCGCCGCGAGCAGGCCGGCGGTCGCGAATGCCGCGGTGACGGGCAAGGATGCGTCCAAGCCGCTGTCGTCATTCGGCTCGTGAAGGGACTCGGCCGACTGGGACGGCGCCGGCTCACTCGGTACCGGCGACGGAGCAGGCGGCGGTTCGCTGGGCACTGCTGGTGGTGGTGGTTGGGCGACCGCGGCGAGGGATCCGCTGGCGTGGGCCCGGGCGCCACGGTCGTGGGCGTCGGGTGGCAGTTGGACGCGCTGGCGTGCCTCGATGTGGTCGGGGAATCGCGGGTCCGCACGTTCGAGGTCGGGGTTGAGCGCGGCGATCTCCGGGTAGCGATCGCCGTCGCCGAGGAACCGGTCGGCGACGTGGTACAGCCAGTCACCGCGCTCGACGACGTACGTCGGCGGGGTCGCACCGACCGCGACCGCAGGCGCGGCGACGGCAGGCGCTACGGAGATGGGTTGTGCGTCGGCGCTCGCGACCGCGGGTGTGACACCGATCGCGAGAGCAGCTGCGACAAGCGCAGCCGCACGGCGTTGCTGCCAGCTGAGGCCAGCGATGTGGGGCGCACGTCGACGCAGCGCGAAGGACACCAACTCGATCAGCAGCGGTACGGCGAAAGACGCCCAACCGAACCACCCGGCCCACGTCAGTGCCGCGAGGAACAGGGTGCCGTCGTCGTGTGCGGTGAGCCGCTCGGCGACCTGCGACCAGGAGGGGACACGGTCCGGCAGCGGGTTGCCGGCCAAGGCATAGAGCGCATACGGGATGCCGCCGAGGGTGAGCAAGATGCTGGCCTGCGCCGTAAGGCGCCTCGTGTGTGTGCCCATGGTCAGCCCACCAGCAGGGACGCGGTGACGGTGGCGGTCGCGGGGATCGTCGTGACTCCGGGCAGGACGTCGACGAGCAGCGGGTCGTAGTACACCGTGACTGTCACGACGATGTGCTGCCCGTCTTCGGAGACGACGGCTTGCCACTGGGTGACGCCGGCGGTGACGAGGTAGTCGCGTATCGCGTCAATCGCCTTCGCGGTGTCGACCGCCTTCGTCTCGCCGTTGATGGCTTCGGGCAGCCGGATCGCCTGTCCCCCGGCTCGGGCCGCCTCGGCGGCGATATTGTCGGCCCGCTGGGCGGTTCGGACGTATCCCGCGCCATCGCCGGCCAGGCCGATCATGGCGAAGAGCCCGGGCAGGACGATCGCGTAGAACAATCCGATCCGGCCGGCGTCCGGCTCAGACCTGGCGGCGGCGAGCAGCTTGCGGATCATCCGGCTCGGCTCCTGAACAGATCCAACGGTGAGGCGTACTCCACCCTGATCCACCGATCGGTCGGCGTTCCCGGCAACGCCCCGGCGGACAGGTCGACCCGGCACTCGACGGTCACGGTCACGCTGGCGGGCTCGCCGGCGTCGCGCGCGAACTGCGAGGTGTCGACAGCGACCAGGAGAGTCAGGCAGCGCAGACCCTGGCCGTCGAGGGTGCTCACCACCGATTCTTCGGCGCGGCGCTGGGCGGTAGCGGCATCCCGGGACAGCGACGCAGCCCGCGCCGCGGAGTACGCGGCGGCGTCGACAGCAGCGTTGGCGAGCGAGACCCGGCCGACGAGCATCGCAAAGGATGCGAGCAGCAGCATGCTGGGCGCCAGGATCGCCAGCTCGACGGTCACGGAGCCGCGCTGTCCATCTCGACGCTGCATGCCCCGGGACATCACGGACTGCTCTCCGTGGTGAACCGCTCGATCGGGCTGTAGGCGGTCTGGCTGACCCGGAACCGCATGCCGAGCCACCCGAGCGCCGTGCCCGTGACGGTGACGCGGACCCCGATCACCTCGCCACCGCCCTCAGCGACCGGGACCACGACGACGTCCCAGTCGGTGAGGACGTCGCCCATACTTGCCAGGTAGGCGGCGGCCCGCGCCTCGCCGGCGCCCGGAGGAGCGGCGAACGCGGACTCGGCGGCAGCGCCCTTCTGCGCGGCCGCGAGGGCGACGGTGCGCGCGTGGAAGACGTTCGCCACCTGCACGCCGACCAGGATGAGCACGACGAAGACCGGAAACAGGATCGCCATCTCGACGTTGGTCGAGCCTCGATCGTCCCGGAGGCACCTGCCCAGCCGGCCGGTCATGGTGCCGGAGCGGCCGGGGCGGCGGCGTCCGGCCACATCCCAATCCAGCCGTACACGTAGTCGCTCACGGCGGCGAGCAATGCGAGCGCAAGGATCGCCCCGACCGCGTAGATGATCGCGGTGGGCACCACTTCCCCGCGGTCGTCCTCGCGAAGCGCGACCATCAGCCGCCACACGCGCGCTGCGATCGAGTTGATTACGTCCATCGGGGACCTCCTTGTTCAGCGGTCAGTTCACGGCGGGTGCGTCCAGCAGTCGCGCCGCGAAGGGGTACAGGGCGAGCAGCATGAGCACGATCAGCAGCAGCGCGCCGGGGATCTCCAGCTGGGAGGTGCGCAGTTCGGCGCGGGTGAGTTCGTCGGTGCGGATCTGGGCGCGTAGCGACGTCGCGCGTGCGCGCAGCGTCCGGTACACCTGGGCACCGGTCACGCCGGCGGCCTGCATGATGTCGCTGAGGTCGCCCAGCTCCGGCACGCCGACGTCGGCGCCGAGCCGCCGGAGTCCGTCCCAGGGCGCGGTGACTTCGAGCTCGGCGCGCAGGAGCGTCTGGCGGATGCGGGCGAAGACCCATCCGGTGCCTTTGCTCGCTGCCCTGGTGAGGGATTCTTCGGTACCGCGGCCGGCCGCACGCTGCAACGCGACCAGGTCGATGAATGTGCACACCGCGCGGCGGCACGCGCGCCGAGCACCGGCGGCCTTGCGAGCGACGTCGCGGTAGACGACCAGGACGAACAGGGCGGCGCAGCCGATCGCGGCAACGACGGGAACCCCGGCGCCGAAGGTTCGTCCCGTCAGCCCGAGCAGTCCGAGCAGGACTGATGGGAGCGCGAGGCCGATCAGTCCGCTTACGACCAGGCTGGTAAGGAACTCCTCGGGTCTGCGGCCGAGCAACTGCAGGTCTTTGACCGGGACGACGCGGAGCAGTTTGGCGGTGAGCCGGCCAATGACCCTGGACTGTCGGACATGTGCTGGGCGGTCATCCGCCGCTTGGAGCCGGACGAACGCCGGTCCGAGCGGCGGGCCGGCGGGGCGCAGCTCGTGGGCGACGAGGAAGAGCGCCAGGCCGAATCCGGCGCCGATGACGGCGGCGATGCCGACCCACGTGACGGTCATGACGGGTTCCGCGTGGTGGAGAGGAAGCGCGCGTCGGCCGGTGGCAGGCTCAGCGATCGCGCCCACCAGAGACAGCCGACGAACGCGCAGGCCAGCAGGGCCAGGACGAGCTGGCCACGCGGTTCGGCGTAGGGCGCGGTGTACTGGCGGCTGGCGATGCCGACGCCGACCAGGACGACCGAGCCGATGGTGAGGAACTGGATCTGGAATCGGGCCCGGGCCCGTTTCGAGGTGACCTCGCGCCGCATGGCGACCTCGTCGGCGGCGGCCTCGGCGATGCCGGTCAGCGCGTCGGAGAGCCTCGCGCCGCGGTCGCTGAGGTGGAGCGCCAGCGCGACGACCACCTGGTCGCTGATCGGGTCCTGCAGCGCGTCGGCAAACTCGTAGAGCGCGGCTTCCGCGTCCCATCCGGCTTGGATCCGAGCTGCGAGGAGCTGCACTTCGGCGGAGATCGCCGTCGGCGGGGCCTGTGCGGTCTCGACGATCGCCTCCTGCAGGCCGACGCCGGACTCCTCGATGTCACGCAGGCGCCGGGTCCACGCCTCGACCGCCTCGACGCGGACGGCGCCGCGCTGCTCCTCCTTGCCGGCGGACAGCAGCCATGGCACGCCCGGGACAGCGACGGCAACCAGCGGCGCGACGACCGGAACACCGCTGACGATCCACGCGAGCGCTCCCGCAGCGACCGAAGCGACCAGCCACATCCGATGCCGACGCCGCGCCTGCGCGTTCGGGTCCGGGCCGTGCCACAGCCAGCGCGCCCGCATCGCCCATCGCGACGGCGGTCGCTCCGTCCGCTCAGGATCGGCGACGGCGCTGATCGCCAGCGCCACGCTGCCGACGAGGCCCGCACCGACCACAGCGGCTGCGACGGTCGGATTCATGCGTGGCTCCTCAACCTCGGGAGAGGCCGAGGCCATGCGCCTCGGCCACGGGGCGTGATGAGCACGATGGGGTCGTAGCCGGCGAGGAGAAGCTGTCGCTTGAGGCGGTCCGGCTGGTGGAGAGGCACGGCCCGTCCATCCGGCCCGGGACCGAAGACGTGGGTGGTGCGCGGGCGACCTGCCTCGGTTAGGCCACCGACCTCCACGACGTGCGACACGAAGCGGTGCCGGCGTCCGCCGATCGCGCTCTCGTCGACCATCGTCACGTACACCACGAGGTCGAGGGCGTTGGCGACCTGGAGGTGGGCGCGGCGGTCGGAGTGTTCCTGCCGGTGGCTCAGGGCGAGTTCCACGACTCGGTCGAAGACCAGGCCCGGCTCGCGGGCGTGGATCGTGCACAGCGATCCGTTCGTGGTGCCCATCGCCTGGAGCATGGCGACGATCTCGCGCGACTTGACCTCCCCGACGATGATGTGCCGGGCGTTGAGCTGGAGGCTGAGCGGGATCAGGTCGTCGAGGGTGATCTCGCCGGCGGGCCGGCCGTCCGGGCCGCGCTCGCCGTGCCCTTCGCGCGCCTCCATCGAGACCGCCCACGGATGTCGGCCGGTCTTGTGCAGGCCCAGCTCGCGGGCCTCCTCCAGGACGACGAACCACTCATCCGCTGGGATCTCGCTGGCCAGAGCACGCAGCAGCGACGTCTTCCCGCTGCCGGGGACGCCGGCGACCATGATGTTGAGCCCGGCCCGCATCGCCGCGCGCAGAAAGTCCCGCAGCAGCGGGTCGATCATTGCGGTCTTGTTCGGGTCGGTCCGGTCGAGGTCAACGAGTTCGTCCAGGTCGACGCTGAGGATCTGATGGTTGCGGATCACCGCCACCGGCCGAGGGGTCACCAGGTACGTCGCCGCCAGGCGCTGGCCGGTGGGCAGCTCCATGCTCAAGGTCGGCTTGTCCTTGGTCAGCGCGCGCTCGGTACCGCCGGCTCGTCTTGCCAGCGCCTGCAGCATCAGCACGAGGTCTTCGTCGCTGTCGGCGACCGGGTCGGCCAGTTCGATCCGGCCGTCGGGGCGCTCGATCCGGACGCCGTCGCAGCCGAGGACTGTGATCGTGTCGAACGGATCGCGTAGCAGCCGCTCCAGCCGGCCCAGCCCGAGCAGCGCGGCGAGCACGGCGTCGAGCAGCCGCCGCTCGTAGTCGGGGCCGAGCGGCGATCCGGTCATGGTCTGCCGATCGACGTAGTCCCGGACACGTTGTGCCGCGATGCGCCGGCTTTCGGTGTCCAGGTCACGCGGCGAGAGGTAGACGCGTTCGGCGAGCGCTCGCGAAAGCTCGTCGCTCACCACTACCTGAAGCTCTCGGACGACGGTGTAGTCCGGATCCTCGAAATGCTCGTAGTGCCGTTCGACCGGTGAGGCTGCGGCGGAGCTCCGCCATTTTGGCCGTTCAGACGTCTGCATGTTCGACCTCCTGTCGCCCTGCGACGGTCGATCCAGCTGCTGCGGCGGCCCGCAGCAGTGGCTGGCGGGTCTTGACCGTGCCGCCGTGGGTGAGGACCCGCGCTGAGCGCTCGTCGCTCGGCAGCCGTGCCATGACCGGCACTTCCATGTGCCACGAAACGATCCGGTCGTCGTAGTCGCCGTCGCCGACGACGAGCAGGCCCAGCTGGCCGCCAGGGACGGTGTCGGCGAGGAGCGTCTGGACCAGCGCCCGCGCCGGCAGCAACGAAGCCAGCACGGGCCGGACGACGATCAGCGTCAGGTCCGCCTGATGCACCAACGGCCACGGCGCATGCGGTGCAACCAGCCGCCCGCAGTCGACGATGACGTCGAGGCCAATGTCCTGGCGGAGTGAGGCGAAGAACGACGCGAGCCGGTACCAGTTCGGGTCCAGGCTGACCGCCTGGTTGGGGTTCGCGATGCCGGGCAGCAGCAGCCGTCGCCGGTCCGGCGGGTCGAGGTCGACCAGCTGCGACCAGAACTGCTCGCGCGCCTGACCACGCAGCTCCGCGACGATGAGCTGCATGAGCCCACGTCCCCCGTCGAGCTCCAAGTGCTGGAGGTAGCCGGCGGCGACCGACCCGCCGGACGGATCGCACTCGGCGAGGACCACCGGGCCCGGCCAGGTCAGCGCGAGCGCCAGTCCCGACGTCGTCACCCCCGGGGAGCCCTTGGCGCTGGCCAGGCACACGACGACCATGGTCAGTTCCCCGAGGTGAGCGTCAACACGAGCCGTCCCTGGGCTGCGAGCCGCGCGACCTGCGGTCCGTCGTTGTCCCGCACGGCGACGGATACGGTCGCGGACCCGTCGCGGGCACCGGCGATGACGTGGACCACGGTGGCCGGGATGGACGGGGCAGGCTCGATTGGTTTGCCCTGCGCGGTCTCGTCCTGTGTCGACACGAGCAGTACCGCCGCTCCTGGACGAAGTGGTGTCGACGGCATTTGGCCGGCCTTCAGCGCGAGTCCGACCACCTGCTCACCTGGTGCCGGGAACGGCTTGTCAACGAGGGCGCCGTCAGACAGCAACGTTCCGGCCAGCAGCGGGATGAAGCTGTACTTGCCGACGACCGCTTGGGTCCGGTTCTGCGGTACAGGAGCCAATCCGGGATCCGGGTTGAGGTGAACGGTGACGAGGTCGGCCGCCGCGAGCCGGGCGCCGGCCGGCACGTCCCTGGCGAGGGCCAGGTACGGCTGGGTGCGGCTGACGTAGCCGAACAGCGCGACCGCCGCCAGCGCGAACACCGCCATGAGCGCCAGCGCCAGGCCGAGGCGGCCCCGGCGCACGGTGCGCCCACGCACCACTCGCGGCTGCGGGATCGCTGCTGTGGGCGTTGTGGTCATCCGGTCACCACCTGCAGCTCGTCGATCCTGATCGAGGTCGTGGCGACGCGGGTCACGGTCTCGGCGCCGCTGGCGCCGCCGCCTCCCACCCACCAGTCGATGTGCCATGTCGTCGTTGCCGTCACCGTGTAGCGGCCACCCGGCTTGGTGCGGCTCGGTGCCGAGTAGCCGTCGTAGCCGCATGTCGGCGAGCTGGAGCTGCCCTGTGCCGCCTTGTCGTAGGCGGTGCCCGGGTTACCGCACACGACGGCGTGGCCGTCGCCCATCTCCCAGCGGATCTTGGTGGCGTTACCGCGTGCGGTGACTGAGAGGCCGGGCACTGCAGCGGTTGCCGTGATCGGGCCCCAGGTCTGGGGCGTGACAGTGGTCCACATCCACACCGGCAGGCCGACGAGGCCGGCGCCGTCCCGGCCCGGGCTGATGCCGATCTGCGCGGCGCGCATCGGCAGGTCGCGGACCGCCCGGGCCGCCAGCTCGGCCGGAGTCGGTGCGCCCGCAGTCCCGGGTGGCGGGTCGTCCCGCCATACCAGGGTGCCGACGACGTCGCCGAAGCAGCGCTGCCGATACACGGCGCCGTCGCCTGGTGCGTGCCCGCCCCACGCCGGGTCCCCGGCGGGCGGCTGGGGTGATTCGAAGGCGTAGTAGCAACCGTCGGCCGGGTTCAGGTGCCCCCACCCCGGCTGGGTACACGGGACGACGACTCCGTTCGCGGTGCATTTCTCGCTGCCGCCTCCCCCGCTCCCGCCTGGCGTGCCTCCGCCACCACCTTCGCCCGGCTTCTCGGCGACGACCTTGCACTCGCCGACTGGCGGGCAGGTCCAGTAGTCCGCAGACGCCGGCTCCGCCGCCAGACCGATCGCCGCAGCAACGGTCGTGGCAACAATTGTGCTGCGCAGGGCCGGCGTCAGCACGGATCGCCCCGGTAAGCCGTCGACTCGTAGACGTACCACTTAGCGTTGACCCGCTTCGCTTTCACGACGACCGGGTAGCGCTTTGGCTGCGCCGGTGGCGGTGTCTTGCCACCTACCGCGTGCCAGTTCGTGCCGTCGAAGCAGTCCTCGATCACGGCCTGGCCATCGGAGAGCTGGAGCTCTGTGACCGCCGGCGTCCAGGTCGGTCGGCCGTCGTTGTGCACGCCATCGATTGACATGATGTACATGCTGTTCAGCAGCTGGCCCAGGAGCGGCTCGCCGACGTAGGCGGCCAGCTCGGTGGTGCGATAGTCGGCCGTTGCCGACGCCTTGATGTACGTAGCCAGATAGCCGTTGTAAACGGCGAGGATCTGACGCCGTGCCTCGTCCTCTTCCAGGCTTGTGGTCGGTGTAGCGCTGGCGCTTCCGGAGATTTCCGGCAATGTCGGTCCGGTCTGTACGTCCTCGCCGCATCCTGCGAGCGTGGCTAGGACCATCCCCAGTACCAGCACCGCCCGTGTTCGGATCCACGTCGTCACGATCATGCTGCTCAACCTCCCCCGTAGAGCTGTTATCCACGGGTTTAGCGCGCATCGATGGCCATCCGCTACGCACTGTGCGGTGCGCATTCACGGCTCGTACCCTGTCGTACGCACTTGGCGGTGCGTTCTCAGCGGCGCGCACACTCGGCATGGAGACATGGCACGGAACCAGCCCACGCGCGGCCTTGTCGTGACGCGTGGGACACGACCACACTGTGGCCTAACGCGCGGAACGTCGATGCTGCCGCGGGAGTCTGACTCGTGGGAGCGGATCGGATGGAATCGCCAGGCGATCGCCGAGACCTGCAATCCGTGATCGATTTCCTGGGAACACCCCTGATCGTCGACGTTCTGCGGACGATCCGAGACGGGCGCCCGCCGCGCGAGAACCCAGACCTCTGCCGGTACGGCGACGCCGTCGACGTGGCCGTGGACGCACTCGCCGCAGCGGGAGCGGTTTGCCGCCATCCCGGGGCCCAGCATCCAGGCGAGCCGACGCTCGTGTTGACCACCAAGGGGCGGCTCGTCTGCTCGCTGGTGGACGAGGTCGTCGGCTTCGATTTCGACGAGGCCTGCTAGGGAGTGTGTCGAAGTCGGTCACAGCCATTCGTTAATCGCGGCGATGTGGAGGGTGGCTTCGTAGCGCACGGCGAGTTTGTCGAAGCGGGTGGCGACGCCGCGGTTGCGTTTGAGCCGGTTGATGGTGCGCCACGAGGCGCTGGTGTCCGGATGGGGGTGGAAGACCGTCCATCTCCTTGCTGTCGTAGCAGCGGGAAGAAGCTGGAGGCAGCCTGAGCCGGGGATCGCCGGGGAGGGTGGGAGCAGCCTCGACAAAGTCGTGTCGGTTCAGTACTACCGGATGGGCTGGGCGCGGTGAGCGAGACGGGAAGGTATACGCGAGGAACCGGTGACGTTACGCCTCTTGACGGCTCGCCAGCTCTAACCCGGTGGATTTGGGCTGGTTCGCGGTGCGCACCCGGTCATTGATCATGGCTGGGGAACTTCGGGTCCGGTCTCATCAGCTGGGGCTTGGAGGCCACGGTGAATGGTCTACGGCAGTAGCCGTGGCGATACCGCAGGGGCAGAGCCGGGTGCCTAACTCGTCGACCGGACAACAGTGAACGTGGGAATCACCCGCTTCCGTTCCATGCATCTTCTCGGCCAGAGCAGACATGTGGTGGATAGGCGCGATGCCGGCCGAAGGCGCGGGTGAGGCGGAGCCGCCGTAGTACTCCGAGCCAGGGAGAGCCTGTGCACATGGGGAAGGGCGGCAGCGTGTCAGTCAAAGAAGGAAGGCAATGTCCGAAGATGCGCCGGTGAATACCAGCGCCGTGCTGTGGCCAGATCCTGATTCGGCCATGCGCATGGTACGGAGTATGCAGACTAAATTGCACCGCTGGGCGGCCGGAGATCCCGGTCGCCGGTTCGGTGACCTGTTCAACCTCGTCGACGATCCGGCGTTCCTAGTGCATGCCTGGGAACGGGTGTCCACGAACAAGGGCGCCCGGACCGCAGGGATCGACAGGGCCACTGCGGCCCAGGTCGAGGCTTGGATCGGGGTCGAGGCTTTCCTGGAGCACGTCCGGGACGCGCTGAAGTCAGGCGAGTTCCGGCCGGTCGAGGTGCGGCAGGTGATGATCCCGAAGGGAACGTCCGGGAAATTCCGGAAACTGGGGATTCCAACTATCGCTGATCGCGTGGTCCAGGCCAGCCTGAAACTGGTGCTCGAACCCATCTTCGAGGCGGACTTCAAACCGTGTTCGTACGGGTTCCGTCCCAACCGGCGGGCACATGACGCCATCGCTGAGATCCACTATTTCACCGCCAACCCCAGGAACTATCAATGGGTGCTGGAGTGTGACATCAGAGCCTGCTTCGATGAAATTTCGCACACGGCTTTGATGGACCGCCTCAGGGTGAGGGTCAAAGACAAGCGTATCTGCGCGCTGGTGAAGGCGTTCCTCAAGTCCGGGGTCTTCACTGAACTCGGAAACAAGGAAGAGACACTGACCGGCACCCCACAGGGCGGTATCCTTTCACCGTTGCTCGCTAATATCGCGCTATCCGCGCTGGACGATCACTTCGACCGGCAATGGCAGCAACAGATGAAAACCGGCGGTCAACGAGCCAAACGCAGAAGACACGGCCAAGGCAACTGGCGCCTCGTCCGCTATTGCGACGACTTCGTCCTGGTGGTGTCCGGGGAACGCCGCCATGCCGAGGCTCTGCGGGAGGAGGTGGCGGCCGTGCTCGCACCCCTGGGGTTGCGGCTGGCACCGGAGAAGACCGCTGTGGTCCACATCGACGAGGGCTTCACGTTCCTCGGCTTCGACATCCGCAGAATGCGGAAGCGGGGGACAACGAAGTATTGCGTCTACACCAAACCGTCCAAGAAGGCCATCCAATCGGTCAAGGACAAGGTGAAGACCAAGACCTACAGGTCAACCCGCCACATGGATCCGGACGAGCTGATCCTCAGCCTCAACCGGTCATTGGCGGGCTGGGCGAACTACTTCCGGCACGGCGTGTCCAAAGCGACCTTCAGTGCGGTCGACTCGTTCGCATGGGAACGGTTGATGCGCTGGATACGCGCGAAGTACGCGGGCAAGACCGAACTGTCCATGAAGGAACTCCGCCGTCGCTTCTGCGACCAAGGGTGGAGATTCGCCCACAACGGGGTCGTGTTCATCGGCGCGTCCAGCGTCGCGGTGACCCGCTACCGCTTCCGCGGTAGCACCATCCCTACCCCGTGGACCCCGAAACCGGCAGCAGCCAACAGCTGACCCGCGGGAAAGACACGTGGAGCGCCCGATGCGCGGAGACGCGCACGTCGGGTGCGGCGGGCGGGCCGGGGAAACCCACCGTGAGCAATCACGGCAGGGCGCCCCGGTCCGACCCAACCCGCACTCGACGGCGTGACGTTGTTTGTAGGTCTCGGGGTCGAAGGCCGGTGGCCGGCCGCCCTTCGACCCGAGTTTGCGCCGGTTGGCGTCCTGGTCGGTCTTGGACGGGATGGTCGCCTTGATCCCGCGGCGGCGTAGGTAGCGGCGGTTGGCGCGGGAGGTGTATGCCTTGTCGGCCAGGACCCGGTCCGGGCGGGTGCGCGGCCGGCCGCCGTGCAGCCGGGGTACCCGGATGCCGTCCAGGACCACCGTGAACTGCGGGCTGTCGCCGCGCTGGCCTGCGGTCAGGACCACCGACAGCGGCTTCTGGCCCTGCTCGCAGCCCAGGTGAACCTTGGTGGTCAGCCCGCCGCGGGACCTACCCAGCGCGGGTCGGCTGGTTCGTCGCGGACTCCGCCGGGCGGATCCGCCTGCAGATCCCCCTTTTGCGTGCCCCGGCGGCGTGCTGATGCGCTCGGGCGGTCGTGGAGTCCACCGACACATCCCAGGTGATCTGCCCGGCCGCGTCGGCGAGGGTCTGCAACGCGGTCAGGATCTGCGCCCAGACTCCGGCTCGCTGCCACCGCCGGAACAGCCCGGCCACCGCGGACCACGATCCGTAGCAGGGCGGCACGTCCCGCCATGGGGCGCCGACCCGGACCCGCCACCGGATCCCGTCGATCAACTGCCGCTTGCTGAACAACGACGGCCGACCCGACCGTTGCGGCTTGGGCAGCAACGGTTCCAGCGCTGCCCACTGCGCGTCGGTGAGGTCATGCCGCCGTGTCACCGCTAAGGTGTCCACGAGGTCTCCGGTGCAGGTTCTTCTTGGTCGATGAACCAACTACCGGAGACCTCGCCCATTGTCGATCTCCGACACGCACCCGATCACGTCAGACCAGGTCACGCCACACCCTCGACTTCGACACACTGCCTAGCCCACGGACGCCCAAGGTTGGCGTTTCGGATGGCATCACAGCGAGAAATTTCGATCTCTGCGAACAGTGCCGGCGCTTCCTTGACGCGCGAGGTAGCGCCGCACGCAAACTGGTGTCGACGAAATGTCGGGTTTCGACGTGGAGCACAGACCAGCCGGGCGCAAGGGGGACGGTGGCGTGGAGTTCGGCGATCTCCTGGAAATCCGGGAACTGCTGCAGTACCAGCACGTGATCGGCGCCGTGGTCTGCCTCGGCGAGCGCCCGATGCGCTACGGCGAACTCGGCAGCGCCATCACCGAGTGGACCGGCAGCCGCATCGGCGACGGTGAGGTAACCCGAACCGTCCACCGGCTGGTCGGGAGCGGACTCGCCGACGAGACGTACGCCCAGGGACACCGCCTGCTCGTTCTCACGGCAGCGGGAATGCAACGGCTCGACACGATCCGCGCACTGGGACGGGCCCTTCGCCGCGGCAACAGCAGGATCGCCGCCCACTCTGCGGAGCCTGACCACATAGGAGGGTCATCAGGTGATGAACCGTAGCGCTGGTGCCGAGCGACCGACGCCGCCCAGCACCAGCTGTCGCTGAGTTCGGCAGCGTTCATGAACGCGTGGGCTCCCGCGGCCATGGCTGGCGTCGGCATCCTTGTCGGGTCTGCAGCGCGCGTCGAGGTCTTCCGTAGCTCCGTGCCCGCCGGCTCGCCACGACAGGCAGCGTGTCCCCGTTGTGCTTGCGAGCTTGTCCACCCGGGACGCCTGTGGCACAGCTGGGCTGTTCTCTGCCGCGGGACTTGCCGTTCGTGCGGCTCGCGCATCGGCCCCCCACTCGCCGCTGTCGAATTGGCGACGGCGTTCCCCTTCGCCGCCTTGACATTGTGCGTCGATGCGCTGGTCCCGCTGCTGGTCTACTGCTTCGTGGCTGCCGTGGGCGTCACGCTCACCTTCGTCGATCTGGCTGTGCATCGTCTGCCCGACCGGCTGACCATCACGCTGGCTACAGGCGTCGTGGCGGCGTTCGGAATCACTTCCCTCGCCGACGGCGAACGCATGGCATTGCTGGAGGGGCTCGTCTCGGGCCTTGGCGTGGCATTGGTCTACGTGTTGATGTGGTTGGTCACGAGCGGTGGAATCAGCCTTGGCGACGCGAAGCTAGCCTTGGGCCTAGGGGTCGTTGTCGGCTGGTCCGGCTGGCGATCCGCCGTCTTCGCAGTGGTTTTGGGCCTCGTCCTCACTGGACTCGCGGCAGTCGTGTTGTTGTCCGCCGGGCGGGCAAGCCGAAACGACCCCATTCCACATGGCCCGTTCATGATCCTCGCAGCGCTCACGACGGTCAGCGCCATACACACATGGTGACGGTCGCGCGGCCGCGGGAAGCGTGCCGGTCGCTGGGCGCCGGGGTTCGAACCCGGGTCTGGCGCCGCGTTCTGGTGCTCAATCGCGCCGCGGCCGCCTTCGGTGCCGCCAGGCGCCCGGCATTGGCTGCAGGTCGAGGTCAGCACGGAGCAGAACATTCCTCCGAGGAGCGGCGCACGTTCTTCCGTCAGTACGCGACCCGGAGGCGCTCACCGCACGGTGACGACGCTGTCGCGGTTCAGCCGCGCGGTACACAGTGGACAGTGCACATTCAATCGACGCCCTCGGCTGCCCGCCTCCCCGGGGCCACCGATAGTGGACAGCGGGCGCCGACGCATCGCGGCGTCGCCGGTGCCGGTCGCGGCTCGGCCGTGCCCGGCACCGACCAACGTTTCACCGGGCGAGCCAACCTCCGTCGACCGGGATGATGGTCCCGTGGATGTAGGCGGCGGCGTCGGAGGCGAGGAATACGGCAGCGCCCGAGATGTCTTCGGGTCGTCCCCATCGACCAGCCGGGATTCGCTTGAGAATCGCTTCGTTGCGTTCCGGATGGTCCTGCAGGGCCTGGGTATTGTCCGTGGCGATGTAACCCGGAGCGATGGCGTTGACGTTGACCCCGGACCCTGCCCACTCGTTGGCCAATGCTCGAGTGAGGCCAGCGATGCCCGACTTGGCGGCGGCGTAGCCTGGGACGTTGATGCCGCCCTGGAAGCTCAACATCGACGCGGTGAAGATGATACGACCGGCGCCCCGGGCCAACATGCCAGCGCCGATTTCACGGGCAAGCACGAACTGGGCGGAGAGATCGACCTCCAGGACGTGGTCCCAGTCGGCGTCGCTGTGTTCGGCGGCGGGGGCGCGTCGGATGGTGCCGGCGTTGTTGACGAGGATGTCGACCGGTCGGCCAGCCGCAACCAGTGTGGCGGCGAAGGCCGACACGGCCGCGCGGTCGGCGAAGTCGACGCTGTGTGCCGCGAAGGTACGGCCAAGGGCCTCGACCCGCTTGCCGGCTTCGCTGCCTTGCGATTCGAGGGAGGCGCTGACGCCGATGATGTCGGCCCCTGCTGCGGCGAGTGCTTCGGCCATCGCCAGTCCTATGCCGCGTCGGCAGCCGGTTACCACGGCGAGTCGTCCGGTCAGGTCGAAGGGGCTCATGCGTTGCCTCCGCAGTCAATGAGGACTTTCACGTCACCGCCGGTCTCGAGGGCAGCGAATGCGTCGGCGACGTGTTCCAGCGGTACGATGCGGGAGATGAGTCGGTCGGCCGGCACGTCTCCGGCGTGCACGAGTCGCACTGCCGCTTCGTAGTCTTCGCGTTGGTAGACCCGCACGCCGACGATCTCCAGCTCCCGCCAGAAGACGCGGTGCAGGTCGATCTCGCGGGCCTTCGGGTGGATGGCCACGACGACGAGGCGGCCGCGGACAGCAAGTAGTTCGGTGGCCAGGCGCACGCCGGCGGCGGAGCCGGAGACCTCGAAGACCACGTCCGCGCCGGCGCCGCCGGTTCGTTGCTGGATTTGCGCAGCGACATCGGTTGTCTGCGGATCGAGCGCCGGCAGTCCCAGCTGGGCGGCCACGGCGCGACGGTGGGGGTCGAGCTCCAGGACGGTGACCTTGGCTCCGGTGGCCTGGGCGACCTTGCCGATGAGCAGTCCGACCGGGCCGGCGCCGATAACGACGGCGGACTCGCCTGCGGTGAGCCGGGACCGGCGGACATCGTGTACTGCGACTGCGGTCGGCTCGATGAGGGCGGCTTGTTCCAGCGGCAGGTCCTCGGGCAGCCGGACCAGGATGTCCGCCGGCACGGTCCAGGACTGCTGCATTGAGCCACTTGAATCGATGCCGATGAAGTTCAGCCGGTGGCAGATGTGATTGTGGCCAGCCTCGCAGGCCGGGCACTCGCCGCACCAGGCGAGCGGCATCACGGTGACCGGGTCGCCGGGCGCCCATCCGGTGACATCGTCGCCCACCTCGGCGATTCGGCCGGACATCTCGTGTCCGATGACGGCGGGCAGCTGGACGCGGTGGTCCATGGCGCCGTGCAGGATATGCAGATCAGTGCCGCAGATGCCGGTGTATGCGACGTCGATGCGGACCTGTCCGGTCCTGGGCGGCACGCGTTCGGCGGTGTCGACGGTGATGGTGTGTTGGCCGGTGTAGTGGGCGGTTCTGGTCATGCCGTCTCCTCATTCAGGTGCCAGACCTCCTGCATCGGCGCCCACCAGTGCCCGGAGCCGGGTTCGGCGAGGGACTCCTGGCATGGGTCGGTCAGCGTCCACCATTGTCTGGTGCGAGGGTCCGCCGCGATGCGGGCCTGGTCGGCCTCGTGGTCGTCGCCGACGTACTCGTAGTAGCCGACGAGTAGATCGCCGTGCAGGAAGATGGAGTAGTTACGGATGTTGGCTCGAACAAGCATCTGTTCGACGTCCGGCCATACCGATCGGTGCAGCAGCAGGTACTCCTGCCGCTGCCCGGGCCGCAGCCGGATGATCGAGCAATAGCGCTGCATATCAGGCCTTCCTGGTGTTCTCGGGCCGGCCGCTGGGCCAGGCATAGCCGAGCACCGGCGCGAGAACCTTTTCAATGTCGACAAGCAGTTCGGGATCCGTCGGCTCCAGCGCCCAGCGCACGTTTCGCGCCATATTGCCGGGGCTGGCGGAACCGACGAAGGTAGTCGCGAATGCGGAGGGCTCGGCGGCGAACCGGACGGCAACCTGGGCGATGTCGGTCCCGCGATCGGCGCACAGACGCGCGGCGGCTGCGGACGCCTCGCGGACGGCCGCGGGGGCCGGGTGCCAGGGCGGCGCGCCACGCTGGGAGAGCAGGCCCATGCCGAGCGGGGAGGCGTTCATGACGGCGGTCCCACGTGCGGCAAAATGCGGCACGGCCTCGAGCAGTGCCCGATCGAGCAGGGTGTAGCGGCAGTAGGACAAGACGGTATCGACTGGAGCCTCGGCGGCAACGTGGGTCAGGGCTTCCAGGGGATAGCCGGTGATGCCGACGAAGCGGACTTTGCCCTCCTCCTGCAGGCGGCGCAGCGCCGGGAGCGCCTCCGCGGCAACCTGGCCGAGGTCGCCGAACTCGATGTCGTGGCACTGGATGATGTCGAGGTGATCGGTGCCGAGCCGGGCCAGGCTCTCCTCGACGCTCGCGACGACGCGGGCGGCGGAGAAGTCGAAGTCGTCCTCACCGTAGCGTCCGACCTTCGTCGCCAGAATGTAGCTGTCCCGATCGATGCCGTGCAGGGCGCGGCCGAGGACGGTTTCGGCGACGGTCGCGCCATAGTAGGGCGAGACATCGATGATGTTCACCCCAAGGTCGAGCGCGGTACGCACCGCGCGGATGCCGGCGTCCTGGTCGATCGGCGCGAAGACGCCGCCGAGCGGCGAGGCGCCGTATCCGAGCATCGACACGCGCAGCCCGGTTTTGCCGAGTGTGCGGTACTGCATGGGAGTCGCGCCTTCCTGACATCTGATGTCTACTCGATTCCGCCCAGGAGATGCGGAGCTGTGGGGGGAAACCCCGGACCACGGTCGACGATTCATCTGACGTGGGAGATAAGATGGCGGCTCTGGCGGGTGGAGGAGGCCGGTGTGGCACTGACGGATGATGCGATCGCGAAGATCCGCGGCATGATTCAGTCCGGCGCGCTGCCGCCCGGGGCGCGGCTGCCGACCGAGCAGCAACTGTCGGTGCAGATGGGCATCTCGCGGAGCGGGGTCCGCGAGGCGGTGAAGGTGCTCGAGGCGGCCCGCGTCCTCGACGTCCGCCGAGGCGACGGCACCTACGTGACGAGCCTCGCTCCGCGGCTGCTGCTGGAGGGCCTCGGCTTTGCCCTTGAGCTGCTCCGCGATGACACGCTGCTGGAGGTCATGGAGGTGCGCCGCATGCTGGAGCCGGTCGCCACCGGTGTGGCCGCCTTGCGCATCACCGACGAGGATCTCGACGAGCTCAGCAAGATTCTCGACGACATGCGCAGCGCGGCCGACGACGCCGAGCGGCTTATTCAGTACGACGCGGCATTCCACCGCACTGTCGCCGCGGTCACCGGCAACGAGACGTTGACCTCGTTGCTCGACGGCCTGTCCGGGCAGACCCTGCGGGCGAGGGTGTGGCGCGGGCTTATCGAGGGCAACTCGTCGCACATCACGCTCGCCGAGCACGAGGCGATCTATCACGCGCTGCGTGATCGCGACCCTTTGCTCGCCCAGGCAAGTGCACTTATGCACGTCAATACTTCGGAATCGTGGCTGCGGGCGGTGCTTGCAGCGCCACCGGAGGAGCCGGCCGACTCCGTCGCACCGCAACGGAGTCAACGGTCCACCGCCAATCCGTAAGTGCGCGCCGCCGTGCCGCCGAAGACCTCGTCCCACGCAGGCGGTGGCAGCACCTGCTCAAGGGCGATGCGGACGTCACCGTAGCTGGCGGCCAGCAGACAGACAGGCCAGTCGGAGCCGAACATCAGCCGGCCGGCGCCGAACTCGGTGACGGCGACATCGACGAAGGGCCGCAGCTGCTCGTGCGTCCACCCGGGGCCGGCCTCGGTCACCATGCCGGACAGCTTGCACGTCACATTGGCGTTGCCGGCCAGATCGGTGAACGGCCCGCGCCAGTCGCGCAGACCCGCCGTGCCTTCGTCGATGCGCGGCTTGCCGAGGTGGTCGAGGACGAGGCGCAGCTCGGGCACGGCGGCGGCGGCCCGGGCCGCCGCCGACAACTGGTCGACCCGGATAACCAGGTCAAATGCAAGGCCGGCGGCAGCCACCGTGGCAAGCCCGCGCCGCACATCCGCCCGGTCGAGATATGCCGGATCCGCCTCACCCTGCACCTGCGATCGAATCCCGACCAGCAGCTCACCGCCACGCAGCCGACGGAATCCCGCGATGGTTGCGGCCAGTTCGGGATCTGCCACGTCAGCCCATGCCACCACTCCAACGATCTCCGCGGTGTCCGCTGCGTAGCCGAGGAACTCGGCGGCCTCATCAACATGGCAGCGACCGCCCTCGACCAGCACGGTGCGGTCGACTTTGGCGCCGGCGAGCTCAACCCGTAGCTCGTCGGGGGTGAAAGCGCGGCGGATGCCGGCCAACGCGGGGTCGTTCAGCCACGTGTAGCCGCGTTCGGGCCGCCACAGATGGTGATGTGCGTCGACGATCACTCGGCCGCCCACTCCGGTCCTTCGGGAAAGCTGTACGCCGTCAGCGACTCCGCCACGATCTGCGCGCTCATGCCGGGCGCGGTGGGCGCCAGGTAGCGGCCGCCGCTGACTCGCACCGGATGGACGAAGTGCTCGTGCAGGTGGTCGACGTACTCGATGGCCCGGTTCTCTGTCGTGCCGCTCACGGCTACGAAGTCGAACATCGCCAGGTGCTGCACGAGCTCACACAGCCCGACACCGCCGGCATGCGGACACACCGGCACACCGAACTTCGCTGCCAGCAGCAAGATTGCCAGGTTCTCATTCACGCCACCGACCCGGCAGGCGTCGATCTGCACGACGTCCACGGCGCCGGCCTGCAGGAGCTGTTTGAACATCACGGCGTTGTGCACGTGCTCGCCGGTCGCCACCTTGATCGGCGCCAGAGCCTTACGGACGGCGGCATGGCCGAGCACGTCGTCGGGCGACGTCGGTTCCTCGATCCAGTAAGGGTCGAACTCGCGCAGTTCGCGCATCCAGCCGATGGCGTCGGGCACGCCCCAGATCTGGTTGGCATCGACGGCGATGCGCGTCTTCGGGCCGACGGCCTCGCGAGCGATCGCCATGCGGCGCACGTCATCGGCGAGGCTGCCGCCAACCTTGAGCTTAATCAGCTCGTAGCCGTCCTCGACGGCCTCTTTGCACAGTCGCGCGAGCTTTTCGTCGTCGTAGCCCAGCCAGCCCGGCGTGGTGGTGTACGCCGGGTAGCCCTCTCGCCGCAGCAGTTGTTCGCGAGCGTCGCGGTTGATGCTCGCCGCGCGCAACAACTCGAGGGCCTCGACCTCTGTCAGCGCGTCACGCAGGTAGCGGAAGTCGATCTGGGCGACGATCTGCTCCGGCGTGAGGTCGGCGAGCAGTTTCCACAGCGGCTTGCCGGCACGGCGGGCGGCAAGGTCCCACACCGCGTTGACGAGTCCACCGGCGGCCATGTGGACCACACCCTTCTCCGGCCCCAGCCAGCGGATCTGGCTGTCTCCGATGAGCCGGCGGGCCAGTGCCCCGGGGTCGGCGACGAGCTCGGCGACCGGCTGCCCGACGACCATCTCGGCGAGGGAGCGCACCGCGGCCACCTCGATCTCGGTGCCACGTCCCACCGTGAAGATCAGACCGTGGCCCTCCGCGCCCTCGGTGGTGCGCAGCACGACGTAGGCGGCGGAGTAGTCCGGGAAGGGGTTCATCGCGTCCGAGCCGTCGCGGTGCCGGGACGTGGGGAACCGCACGTCGAGGGTGTCCACGGACAGGATCGTTTCAGTCACAGTTGCTCCTGGGGTTGGTCCGGCGCCGCGCAGCGGCCCGCGAATGCACGATGAGCCGCTGGCGGAAGCCGCGCTCGCTCACCCACATACATCTGATGTATTTGTACCGCGGCGGCCGGCCCTACGTCCAGTACTCGGCTCCAACTGACCGTCTAGCAGCACATATTCGCGACCACCGCCGACCCGTCGCTCGCGATAGATCCTATGAATGTGAGATAGGGGCCGGATGCGCCCACTCGCACCCGGCCACCCACCCACCCTGGAACGACCGGTCAGGTCTGCGCCTTGCCGCCCGTGATGCGCGACACCACCAACGCGACCAGGATGACCGTGCCGTTGAGGAAGTTGGTCCACTGCGCCGGCACGCCGGCGAGGGTCAAAACATTGATAATCATAAATAATAGCAGGATGCCGGTGAACGCACCGAACACCGTGCCCTTGCCGCCATTGAGGCTGACGCCGCCGATGACCGCCGCGGCGAACACTTGGAAGATCGCTCCGTCACCTTGCGCCGCCGGCACCGCCGCGAGCCGGCCGGAGATGAGTAGCCCGGCGAGCGCGGCGAGCATGCTGGCGACGATGAGCGTCAGCCACAGCACTCGGTCGGTGCGGATGCCAGCCGCACGGGCAGCGTCGATGTTGCCGCCGATCGCGTAGAGTGCCCGGCCCGCTCTCGTGAACCCCAGCACGACGACCGCCAGGGCGAAGAGCAGCAGTGAGATCCAGATCGATGCCGGGACGCCGAGCCATGACGTGGACCCGAGGTACCGCATCGACTCCGGGAGGGCGAAGAACGTCTTGCCGCCGGACACGCCGGTCAGCAGGCCGCGCAGCACGATCAGCATGCCGAGCGTGACGATGAATCCGTTGAGCCCGAACCGTACGATCAACAGGCCGTTGAACGCGCCGACGAGGGCTCCGACGAGCAGCACCACGGGGATGGACAGCGCATCGGGCAGGACGTTGAGGCCGAGTCCGTGCGTCACCGCTGGGTCGATGATCAGCCACGCCGCAATCCCCGGTGCCAGGCCGAACGTCGACTCCAGCGACAGGTCCATCTTGCCGGTGATGAGCACCAGCGTCTCGGCGAGGACGACGATGGAGATCTCCGACATGCTCTGCAGCACGTTGATGATGTTGTCGGACTGCAGGAATACCGGGTTGACGATGAAGCCGACGATCGCGACGGCGACGATCGCCGGCACCAGCGCCAAGTCGCGCAGGCGTGCGATCGCGATGGTCCGCCGTCGCGTGGCGGGCGGGGGCGCCGCCGACGAGGCGGTGGCGTCCAGAAGCGTGTCAGACATGGTCGAGATCGACCCCTTCCATGGCGGCTACCAGGTCGTTGTCGCGCCAGCCGGACGGCATCTCGCGCACGACACGACCCTGGAACATGACCAGCACGCGGTCGCAGATACGCAGGTCGTCCAGCTCGTCTGAGACGACGAGCACGACGCTGCCGCGCTCACGCACGTCATCGATGACGCCGAGCAGCGTCTGTTTCGAGCGCACGTCGACGCCGGCGGTCGGCGCGATGAGCACCAGCAGCTTCGGGTCGCTGGCGAGGGCGCGGCCCATCACCACCTTCTGCTGGTTGCCTCCGGACAGGTCGGAGACCGGCACGTGTGGACCGGACGCCTTAATAGCCAGCGCATCGATGGTCCGGCGAGCGAAGGTGTCGCGCCGGGCCGGTGAGATGAGCCCGCCGGCGGAGATCCGGTCCGGCACGGTCATGGTGACGTTCTCCGCGATGGACAACAGCGGCACGAGGCCCTGGTGGTGCCGATCCTGTGGCACCAGACCGACACCGGCTGCAATCGCGTCGGGCACGCTGCCTGGCCGCACCCTTCGACCATCGACGGTCACCGTGCCGGCAGCGGGCTTCGCCAGGCCGACAACGGCCTCGGCGACCTCGAGCTTGCCGCTGCTACCGCCGCCGGCAAGCCCGACGACCTCGCCGGCCCGAGCCTCGACCGTGATCTCGGCGCCGGATACGGTCCGTAGTTCATGGACCACCAGGCGGACCGGGGCGGCGGCGGGTGGCGGCGGCCGGTGCGTCGCTTCGGGTAGGCTGACGTCCTCGCCTGTCATCGCGGCGACCAGGGCCGCGCGGTCGAGCTGGGCCACCGGCGCGGTGATGACATGGCGCGCGTCGCGGAACACCGTCACCTGGTCGCAGATGTCGTAGATCTCCTGCAGGTGATGGCTGATGAACAGGAATGTGACGCCCTGCGCCCGCAGTGCCTCGATGCGCTCGAAGAGCCGGGCGATGCCGGCACCGTCGAGTTGTGCGGTCGGCTCGTCGAGAATGATGAAGCGCGCACCGAACGACAGTGCCCTCGCGATTTCGACGAACTGCCGTTGCTCGACCGTGAGCGCCGACGCCGGTTGCTGGACGTCCACGTCGACCGACCAGGTGGCCAGTAGTTCTCGGGCGGCTCGGCGCAGCGCTCCCCACCGGATGAGCCGGGCCGGTCCGCGGTCGTGCCGGTTGAGGAAGAGGTTCTCGGCGACGGTGAGCGTCGGGATGATGGTCGATTTCTGGTAGACGCACGCGACGTTGCGCCGCCACGCGTCTCGGTCGGCCAGGCCCGGTGCCGGGCGGCCAGCGAACGCGACCCAGCCGGTGTCGGGCGCCTGGAGCCCGGTCAGGATGCTGACCAGAGTCGACTTTCCCGCGCCGTTGCGGCCGACGAGCGCGTGGGTCTCCCCCGGCCGCACGACGATCCCGGCGCCATCGAGGGCGACCGTCGATCCGAAGCGTTTGGTGATGTTGACGGCCTCAACGGCGGGCCGGTCGTCGCCGACCGGCCCGCCGATCGTGCCGTGCTGGTCGAGCGTCATGCGTTGTTGCCCCAGAGGGTTGCATCGTCGTACTTCAGCGTCTTCTCCCCGCCGATCGTGGCGCCGTCGGCGGTGACCAGCGGTGCGGCGAGCTGGTCTTCCAGCAGGCCGTCACGGACCTGGATGATGGTGCTGTTGTGGTCGGTCGGGCCGGGCTGGAACGTCTTGCCCTCGATGCCGGCCTTGGCGTAGTAGAGGCCGTACTTCGCGAACAGGTCGGCCGGCTGACTGACCGTCGCGTCGATGAGGCCTTCCTTAATGTTCTTGAGCTCCTCGGGGATGCCGTCGTTCGACACGATGAAGACGTGCTTCGGGTCGGTCGGGGCCACCTGCAGGCCCTTCTGCTTGAGCACCTGCAGGGTGCCCGACAGCGCGAAGGACGACTGCATGTAGATCCCCTTGATGTCCGGGTCGGACGCGAGGCGGGTCTGCAGCTTCGACGCCGCGACATCGCCCTTCCAGTCGGTCGCCTCACCGAAGACGGTGATGCCGGGGAAGTCCTTCTTCATGCACTCGTTGAACGCCTCGGTGCGGTCCCGGCCGTTGATCGAGTCGAGCCCGCCCTGCAGCATCACCACCTTGCCCTTGCCGCCGAGCTTCGTGCCGAGGAACTGGCATGCCTTCGTGCCGTAGGCGCGGTTGTCCGCTCGGACGACCATGAACACCTTGCCCGTGTCGGGCCGCGTGTCGATCGTGACGACGGGGATCTTCTTGCTCGACAGCTGTTCGAGCGTGGGCGCGATCGCAGCCGTGTCCTGCGGCGCCATCACGACACCCTTGACACCCTGGCTGATGAAGGTCTGGGTGTTGGAGATGAGGCTGGCGATGTCGTTCTGCGAGTTCGTCGTCTTCAGCTCGACGCCGAGCTCCTTGGCCGACTGCGGCACGTACTTGATGTAGGAGTTCCAGAAGTCCGTGTCGGACCGTGGGTAGTCGACACCGATGAGCGGCGCGGAGCCGCCCGAGTCACCGCCGGACGACGAGTTGTCGCTGCAGGCGGTCGTTAACGCGGTGGCAGCGATCATGGTGAGGACGCCGAGGCTGCGCAGGGACGTACGGTGCATCAGTCTCCTTCCGGGAGCGCAACGGCGCTTCGCCGTCGACGAGGCGGGCCGCGCGACGGCACGCCGGACTAGCCAGGCGGGGTGTCCTGGGGCGCTCCGCGAAGGGGTATTTGAGGGGTGTGGTCAGACCGCCCACAGAGCGGTATTCATCAGATGTCTTTATAGATCAGACCCCGGAGGATGTCCAGACATCCCGGAACATCCCAGCTCGCACGCGCATCGCTCATTCCCCCCGGGCCGTGTCATCAGATGAATCCAACCGATCGGGGCGATTGCGGCAGCCGCTCCTCATCGGCGCGCCCCGGCGAGACCCGCAGCACCCACGACCGGAGCTAGCCGGGCTGGCCACAACGCCAGAGTGTTGACATCGGCACCGATTCATCTTATGTTTCGTCAACGTTACGGCGGGGGCCGCCAGCCCGCCCTCCCTAACGATGACGCGCAACCAGTGGCAGCGCTGCTGTGCTGCCCAGTCCCGCATGAGCGCACCACCTCGTCGCGGCTTCATTGATCAGATGTCGATGCGCCGCGATTGACACCCCTCTGAGGAGCCGACTCTCATGCACCACAGCCACACTCCACGCCTGCCACGGCGCGACCTGCTGCGCCGCACCGCGATCGTCGCCGGCGCCGCCGCCGTCGCCGGACCTCTGGTGACCGCCGCCGAACCCGCACACGCCGCCGTCATTCCGCCCGGCGGCAACCTGCAGCAGGCGCAACAGCGCTTCGTCGACCTGCGGTTCGGCATGTTCATCCACTTCAACATGGGCACCTTCCACGACGCCGAGTGGGTGCAGCCCGGCCGCGACCCGCTGACGTTCAACCCAACAGCCCTCGACTGCGGGCAATGGGCAGCTGCGGCCAAGTCAGCCGGCATGACGTTCGGCGTGCTCACCGCTAAGCACCACGACGGCTTCTGCCTCTGGCCCAGCGCACAGACCACGTACAACGTCATGAGCAGCTCGGTCCGCCGCGACGTCGTCCAGCTCTACGTCGACGCCTTTCGCGCCGCCGGCCTACAGCCTGCCCTCTACTTCTCCATCTGGGACCGCAATCAGGGCGTCGCAAAGGACTCGATGTCGGCCGCCGACATCGCCTTCGTCAAGGCCCAGATCACCGAGCTTCTGACCGGCTACGGACCCATCCCAGCCCTCGTCATCGACGGCTGGGCCTGGCAGATGGGCCACCGTCAGGCCCCCTACGGTGAGATCCGTGACCACATCAAGGCGCTGCAACCCGACATCATCCTCGTCGACCACAACGGCCAGACCGAGCCGTTCGAAGAAGACGCCATCTACTTCGAGGAACCCAAGGGCATCTGGGCACCGGCCGGGAACACCTACGCCTGCTGCCAGGGCCAGAACATCGTCAACACGGGCTGGTTCTGGCACCCCTCGACTCCCAACGCCAGGCCGCTGAGCGCCGACAACATCGTCAACGGCCACCTCAGAGTCCTCGAGTCCCGGTACTGCACGTTCATGCTCAACTGCCCGCCCAACACAGCCGGTCAGCTCGACGCCAACATCGTCAACAGGCTTCGCGAAGTTGGTCCACTGTGGACGCCAAACCTCGCCAGGCCTGCGCTCCCTGCTCAGCCGGACGTCCTCGACCACGTCGTCACACCCGTCGCGGTGACATCAACCAGCGGCACCGCTACCAACGCCATCGACGGCATCCTCGACTACACCAGCCGCCCCGTGCAGACGCTCTGGCAGTCGACCGGCGCGCTACCCCAATCGGTAACACTCGACCTCGGCGCGGTGTATTCAAACCTCGACATGCTCACATGCCTGCCCCGCCAGGACGGCACCACGACCGGCAACATCACGTCGTACCGCATCCTCGCCAGCACCGACGGCGTCACCTACACGCAGATCACCGCTGGCGCCTGGTCGGCCGACAAGGCCCTCAAACGCGCGTCGTTCCCTCCGTTGCGCGCCCGCTACCTCCGGCTCGAGGCTGTCGCCGCGGTCGGCGGCAGCGTAGCGGTCGTCAGCGAGATCGACTGCGGCGGCGTCGCCGCCCGACCGGTCAGCGGAGGCACCGGCTACTGGAACCTCATCAACCGCTACAGCGGCAAGGCATTGGACGTCACCGCCGCATCGCTCGACAACGGCGCGCCGGTCATCCAATGGACCAGCACGAACGCAACCAATCAGCAATGGCAGCTCGTGCACGTCGGCGCAGGGTACTGCAAGCTCATCAGCCGCCACAGCGGCAAGGTACTCGACGTCACAGGGGCCTCCACGGCCGACGGTGCTCCCGTCATTCAGTGGACCGACACGACCAGCGCCAACCAGCTGTGGAAACTGGTCGGCGTCGGCGACGGTTACCACAAGCTCGTCTGCTACCGCAGCGGCAAACTGCTCGACGTTACCGGCCCGTCGACCAGTAACGGAGTGCAGGTAGTGCAATCGGCCGACCACGGCACCGCCAGCCAGCAGTGGCGGCTGACCAACGGCTGACCCCTTGCCGCTCAGCTCTCCGCGTCCGCGACGAATGCGAGAGCTGAGGTCGGCGTGAATGACGGGCTCCCGGCCGGCCTCGACGGCGTCGCCGTCGAGGCCGGCCATCGGTCGCTGGCTGCTGGGTCTTCCCGCCCCATCGCCGGGCAGCCGCACCGACGGCGCGCCTACGCCGTGGACGGCACCAAGCGGGGCCCACCGCCGACGCAAGGTCGATACATCAGATGTTGCTGGCGACAAACCGTCCGACTGGAGTCGCAGTGTCCCACTACCTCGGGATAGATGTCCAGTTATGTCCGCGTTGACACCGTTAGACATCGATCCTTAACATCAGATGTCTGGCACGGAGGTGTCAACGAAATCACTGCTTGGAGTGATCTCCATGTCCCGATCATCGCTGAGCCGGCGAGCCTTTCTGGCCGTCGCCGGTGCCACCGGAGCCGCTGCCGCCATCGGCTCCAACGAATTGCTCCACGCGGTCGCCGCCCAGGCCGCGATCCCCGGACCGACGAACTACTCCGCCACGTGGACGTCGGTCGACCAGCACCCACCGGCGCCCGAATGGTTCCAGGATGCCAAGTTCGGCATCTACTACCACTGGGGCGCTTTCAGCGTGCCGGCCTTCGCCAACGAGTGGTACCCGCGCAACATGTACAACAACGGCTCCTCCGAGAACAACCACCACAGAAGCGTCTACGGCGATCCGTCGGTATGGCCGTACCACAACTTCATCGACGGCGCCTATGACAAGGCCGGCACCTGGGCGCAGTTCGCGCCGAAGCTCAGGTCCGCCGGCGGCAACTTCGACCCCGACGAATGGGCGCAGCTGTTCGTCGACGCGGGCGCCAAGTTCGCCGGGCCGGTCGCCGAGCACCACGACGGCTTCTCCATGTGGAACAGCGGCGTCAACGAGTACAACTCCGTCGCCAAGGGGCCGAAGCTTGACCTGCTGCGGTTGCACGCCGACGCGATTCGCGCCAAAGGCCTCAAGCTCTTCGTGGCCATGCACCACGCGTACAACTTCACCGGCTTCTACCAATGGGCGCCGGCGCAGTCCGACCCGATCCTGCGGAAGGTTTACGGCCAGCTCGGTACTCCCGCCGAATACCAGCTGTGGTACGACAAGCTTCGGGAGATCGTCGACGGCTACCAGCCCGACATCCTCTGGCAGGACTTCAACCTGAGCCCGATTCCGGAGTCATACCGGCTGAACTTCCTGTCGTACTACTACAACCGCGCGGTCGCCTGGGACAAGGAGGTCGTCGCCACCTACAAGGACGGCTTCAACACCAACGGCGAGGTCTACGACTTCGAGCGCGGCGGCCCGGCGGGCATCCAGTCGCCCTACTGGCTCACCGACGACAGTGTCTCCAGCTCAAGCTGGTGCTACACCGTGGGCATTGGCTACTACTCGCTCAACGAGATGCTGCACTCGCTGATCGACCGGGTAAGCAAGAACGGCAACATGGTGCTCAACATCGCGCCGATGGCCGACGGCACCATCCCTTCCGGGCAGCGCACCGTCCTGCTGGGCATGGGTGACTACCTGAAGCGCTTCGGCGAGTCCATCTACGCCACCCGTGCGTGGAGTGCCTTCGGCGAAGGCCCGACGCAGATGGGCGGCGGCTCGTTCAGTACACCGCGTGCCGGCACCGCGCAGGACATCCGGTTCACCCGCAGCAAGGACAACCGGATCCTCTATGCCACTGTGCTCGGCTGGCCGGGTGGCACGCTGAACATCACCACCCTCAACCAGAACCGGATCAACCTCGGCACGCTGACCTCCGTGCGGCTGCTCGGCTTCACCGCCGGCACTTCCATTGACCTGCCGAACCGTACGCAGGACGGCAGCGGGCTGCGGATCACCCTGCCCTCCAGCGGCCCTCCCTTCAGCGCCGCTGCGTACGTGGTGAAGCTGACCTTCTCCGGCCAGATCCCAACCCTAGGCCCGGGTGGCAGCGGCGACTCGTCGACGGTTGCGAGCGTGTACTCCCACGTGGACTACGTCGGTGGCGCCAACCTGGCGTTGGGCAGGTACGACGCGGCGCGACTGCAGGCGGCCGGTATCGGGATGCGGAGCATCTCGTCGGTGAAGGTATCCCCCGGATACCAGGTCCTCGGCTACGCCAACGCCAACTTCACCGGCAGGAGCTGGACCTTCGCGTCCGACAACGCCGACCTTCGCAATACCGGCAACAATGACGCCATCGCCTCGGTGACCGTGACGTTCAATCCGTCGGCGTACCTGCGGATCGCGAACGCGACCACTGGGCTGGTGCTGGACAGCGGCGGGAACGTCGCATCCGGATCGGTGCTCAAGCAGTGGAGCTGGGACGGCAGCACAAACCTGCAATGGCAGTTCGTCGACCTGGGAAACGGCTTCTACCGCATCGTCAACCGCACCAACGGCATGGTCGCCGACAGCTGGGGAAACACGGCCAACGGTGCCAACGCCGTGCAGGCGCCGTGGAACGGCGGCGACAACCAGCAGTGGAGCCTCAACGGCATGGGCAACGGCCGCTACCAGATCGTCAACCGTGGCACCGGCACAGCCCTCGACGGCATGGGCAACGGCACAAACGGCTCCACCGTAGGCATGTGGATGCCGAACAACAGCCCCAACAACCAATGGACCTTCACGGTCGTATGACCGCCAGCACCGCGCCTCGTCGCAGCCGGTTGGAAGCCCTTCGGTGGTGGCTGCCACAAACTCGCGGCCTTGATGCACGTCGACACCTCGGAACGGCGGCTGCACGAAGGAAGAGAGGAACCGTCATGTACTCCTTCACACATAGGGCATCCGCCGCGGTCGGCGCGGTGCTCATGGCCGCCGCGTTGGTGATCACTGACGGCGGTGCGGCTCACGCACAGTCGGCCTCTGCCGTCAGGATCATGCCCCTGGGCGACTCGATCACAGATGGGCACAACGTCCCGGGCGGCTATCGCGTCGCGCTGTGGCAGAAGTTCGACGAAGACGGTACCGCCGTGGACTTCGTCGGCTCGGCCGCGAACGGGCCGTCGACGCTGGGAGACCGGAATCATGAGGGCCATTCAGGATGGCGGATCGACCAGATCGACGCCAATGCCGTGAGATGGATGAGGGCGAGTGCCCCACGCACCGTCCTGCTGCATGTCGGCACGAACGACATCCGTCAAAGCTATGACGTCGCCAACGCCCCGGCCCGCCTGTCGGGCCTCATCGACAAGATCCTCCAGGTCAACCCGGACGTCGAACTGTTCGTCGCACAACTCATCCCCGAGGCCGATCCGACCTTCGAGGCACGCATCCTGGCGTACAACGCCGCCCTGCCCGGCATCGTGCAGCAGAAGGCACAGGCGGGCTTCCACGTCCGGCTGGTCGACATGCACTCGGCACTGACCACCGCCGACCTCGCAGACGGAGTCCACCCGAGCGCGTCCGGTTACGCGAAGATGGCGGCCGCCTGGCACAGCGCGCTGCGCGCTGCGCCGCTCGCCCTGACCCCGTCGCCCGAGCCCCAGGTCGACGTCCCCGGCCGGCTGGGCACCTCGAACTCCAGCCGCTGCCTCGACGTGACCGGATATGTCACCGCGCCGGGCACGCCGCTGATTCTGTGGAACTGCCACACCGCCGGGAACCAGCGGTTCACCCGCAGCGCCACGGCCGAGCTGCGGGTCTTCGGCAACCGGTGCCTGGAGCCCTCCGGCACCTCGTTGCTCACCGCACTGTGCACAGGTTCCGACAACCAGAAATGGGTCTTCCGCGTCGACGGCCGAATTGTCGGTACCGCGTCGGGCCTGTGCATGACACCGGCGGGCGGCGGCACGGCCAACCACACCCCGATCAAGCTCGTCGACTGCTCAACCGCTCCCGCGCAGAGGTGGGTCGTGCGCTGATCGAATCTCGGCAGACAGACGGGTCGTGCCGGGCGGTCGCCGCCGCCCAGCACGACCCTGCCCGCGCACGGGCCAACCCGTCCACCACAACCGAAGCCGCTGCCGCAGCGCGAGCAGGTGAAAGGCCTCATCGGACAGCGAGCTCCGGCGATCGTTGCGCGGATACCGTGACGTTCCAGGTCGAGATCCGCGAGCAGGGCTTCCGCGGCAGCATCAGACGTTGCGCCGCAACCACGACATCACGACACCATGGGTCTCAGGAGATAGCTTGGATGTCATTTGATGGCACCGGCACCGAGGTCGTTGCGCCAGAAGCGTTGCAGCATCAGGAACGCGATGACGAGCGGGATCACGGACACCAACGAGCCGATGATGGTGAGGCTGAAGTACTCGGGGTAGTGGGTGACCTGCGAGTTCCAGGTGTACAGACCGAGGGTCACCGGGTAGGTGTGCTCGTCGGAGAGCATCACGAGCGGGAGCAGGAAGTTGTTCCAGATGGCGACGAACTGGAACAGGAACACGGTGACCAGACCGGGAGACATCAGCCGCAACGCGATGGAGACGAACGTGCGCAGCTCACCGGCGCCGTCGACGCGGGCGGAGGCCAGCAGCTCGTCGGGCACCGATGCCGCAGCATAGATGCGAGACAGGTACACACCGAACGGGCTGACCATCGACGGCAGCAGCACCGACCAGTAGGTGTTGGCCATCCCGACCTCGCTGAGCAACAGGTACAACGGGATCGCCAGGGCGGTGCCCGGGACGAGGACGCCGCCGAGCACGACAGAGAACGCCAGTTCCCGGCCGCGGAACTCGTACTTCGCCATCGCATAGCCGCACGCTCCCGCAAACAGGGTGGCCACGGCCGCGCCGACCAGTGAGTACAGCGCCGAGTTTGCCAGCCAGCGCAGATAGATGCTGTCGTCGTTGGTGAACAGGTCAGCCAGCTGGGAGCCAAGCGCAAAGCGTCGGCCGAACCAGAACCCGAATGTGCCGTAGAGGTCACCGGTGTCCTTGGTGGAAGCGATCGCGAGCCATAGCACCGGGGCGAGGAAGTACACGCCGAACACGAACAGCACGCTGGTGAACAGCAGCTGGCGAGGCAGTCGGCGGTTGCCCGTCGTGCGGGCGGCCGGGCCCGGCGAAACGAGCGGTCCGGGTGCGTTGACCGAGGAACCGGCCACGGTGGTGGTCATGTCTCACGCCTCCAGAGCTCGGCGCCAGGTGGCCCGCAGCAGGACAAAGGACAACACGAACGTGATCAGTGCGATACACACCGAGATCGCCGCGGAGTAGTAGATGTTGTTGCTGACGAACGCGGCGGTGTAGGCCATCAGGTTCGGGGTGTAGGCGCTGTCGACGGAACCGGTGAGTTTGGCCAGCACGGACGGTTCGGTGAACAGCTGCAGGGTGCCGATGATGGAGAACACACCGGTGAGCACCAGGGCGGGAACCAGCATCGGAACCTTGATTCGCAAGGCGATGGCGAACTCGGTGGCGCCGTCGGTGCGGGCGGCCTCGAGGATGTCGCGGGGCACGGCCTGCAGCGCCGCGAAGATGATCAGCATGTTGTAGCCGGTCCAGGACCAGGTGACGATGTTCGCGATCGACCACAGCGTCGCGTCGCTGCTGAGGAAGTTGACCCGCCCGAGTGGGGTGTGCGACAGCACGTCCGAGATCGGGCTCACGGCCGGGGAGTACAGGAATCCCCACAGGATCGCGGCGATGACGCCCGGTACGGCGTAGGGCAGGAAGTACACGATGCGGAAGGTCCGGCCGAGCCAGGCCAGCCCGCTGTCGAGGATCAGCGCGAGCGCCAATGCGATGACGAGCATGACGGGTACCTGCACGATGCCGAACAACAAGGTGCGCACAATGCCGCGACCGAACGACGGGTCGGCCAGCACCTGCGCATAGTTGTCGAACCAGACGAAGTTCACCGACGGCGCCGAGAATCCGAAGCCGCCAGTCTGGACGCGCTTGTGCAGGCTCGCCCACACCGCATAGCCGATGGGTGCGAGGTAGAAGGCGGCGAAGAGCACCGCGAACGGGGCCGCGAGCACGTACGGCGCGGCGGGTCGCCGGTTCCTGCGCCGGCGCCGGGCAGAGGCTGGCATGAGGTGCTCCACTCCTCGAAGCGGTGGGATGTGGGCCGGTGGCCGGCTCGGGTCGCGCAGCCGGCCACCGGCATTGACAGGATGAGCTGTCAAGAAAGTCAGGCCACGGGGAATCCCGCCGATTTCATGGCGGTCACGGTTTTGTCCTGGGTCTGGGTCAGGGCGTCGTTGATCGTGCCCCGGCCGGATTCCATCCTTCCGGTGGCGTCCTGGAAGAAGGTGAACGAGTCCGACATGGTCGGACCCCACCGCCAGGTCGGGGCCAGCGTCTGCGCCCCGAACGTCTCGTAGATCTTCTGACCGCCGAAGAAGTCGAACGACGCATGGTACGTGTCGGTCTTCGTCCAGTTGCTGGTGGCCATGTACAGGCCGCTGGCGGTGGCCAGCATGCTGATCGATTCGGGGTCGGTGTTGAGCCACTGGATGAACTTCGCGGCCTGCTCCGGGTGTTTGGAGCCCTTGAGGACCACGTTGGTCGAGCCGCCCCAGTTGCCCGTCTGGTTCGCTCCGGCGGTCCACTGTGGCATCGGTGCGGCGGCCCACTTGCCCGAGGTGTCCGGGGCGGCTTTCTGCAAGTTCGGTCCGCCCCACGCGCCGACGATCCAGGTGGCGAGGGTGCCGTCCTGCAGTTCCTTGTTCCAGCCGTCGCTCCAGAAGCCTTCGGCCTTGACCAGCTTGCGGTCGACCAGGTCCTGCCAGTAGCCAGCGACCTTCTTCGAGGCGTCGTCGTTGATCGACACACCCCACTTGTCGCCCTGCTGAGTGAACCAGGCTCCACCGGCCTGCCAGACCAAACCGGTGAACCAGTCGCCCTGGTTGGTGGGGAAGTTCGTGATGTAGGCGTTCGGGAACTTCGCCTTCACCAGCTCGGCGTCCCTGGCGTACTCCTGCCACGTGGCCGGCGGTGCGGTGATGCCGGCGGCGGCGAAGAGGTCTTTGCGGTAGAACAGACCCATCGGCGCGATGTCCTGTGGGATGGCGTAGATCGCCTTGCCACCCGACACTTGGGTCCAGGTCCACTCCGGGAACGCGGCCTTCGTCTCCGGCGTCACGTAGGAAGAGATGTCGACCAGGTCGCCCAGCTGGGCGAAGTTGGGCAGGAACGCGTACTCGATCTGCCCGACATCCGGGGCGTTGCCTGCCTTCACCGCCGCATACATCTTGGTGTAGGTGCCCTGCGACCCACCGGGTACCGAGTTGAGGTGGACCTGGATGTTGGGGTTCTTGCTGTTCCAAAGGTCGACGGCCTTGCCGATGTCGTCGACCCAGGACCAGAACTCCAGGGTCACCTTCCCGTCGGCGCTGCTGCTGGTGTTGTCGTCGCTGCACGCGGTGGTGGCGGACAGCGTGGTCAGGGCGAGGGCGGCTGCGCCCATGGTCAAGAACTTTCTTCTGTGCATGAGGTGTTTCCTCCATCCGAGGATTTGAGGTATGCACACACCCGGTGAGTGTCGGGTGGATTCGGAGCGTCAGGCGGTGAGCAGGGCGGTGGTGTCCCAGGCGGCCAGCTGCAGCTGGTGGCCTTCGGGGTAGGTGTCGCCCGTCCGCGCGCGCTGCGCGGTGAAGGGCAGCCGAACGCTGACCGGTTGGCCGGACCAGTTGCCGACGAACCAGAGCTTCCGACCGCCGGGCAGAGATGCCGAGTCGATGCGCACCGACGTTGGCAGCTCTGTCCACAATGGTGTAATGCCGGCAGCGGCTGCCGTCCATCGGGCGAGATCTCTCGCCAGAACCGGGTCGGGTAGGGTGCCGACCCAGGTGATGCGCCCGGCGAACCACCGGTGGGTGGTCACTGCGGGATATTGGCCCCATGACGGGTGGTCGTAGTGCAGGACCGGCTCGGCGGTGGTCACCCGCAGCAGGTCGGCCCAGTAGGTCGCCGAGGCGCCGTCGGAGGCGATCGGCTCGCCCGCCGCAACGGCCACCGGCACAGCGGTGCGCAGATTGGTGAATTCTTGGTATGCCACACCGGCCGGGACCGACAGTGGGCCGGGTGCCGTGTCGGTCCGGGCCCGGCCGTGCTCGTCGACGTAGCCCGTGCGCAGAGTGAGGACCAGGTGCCCACCCGCGGCGGCGTAGTCAACCAGCCGGCTCGCATCGGCATCGGCGAGCACGTACCCGGCCGGCACCACCAGCACTGGCCACCGGCTCAGATCCTCGCCCCGATCCTCCTCCAGGTCGATGCAAGCCATCTGGAGGCCGGCATCGAAGTAGCCACGGTAGAAGGTGTTGAAGATCCGCTCATAGGAAGCCGGATCCGGGCGCCCGGTCACGGGATCCGCCAGCGGCGGCTGGAACTGCAGTGCGTACTTGCTGTCCTGGGAGTAGAGGAACGCTACCTCGGCATCGGGTTCGGCCTGACCCAGCAACGGGGCGAGCGTAGCCAGCTCGGCGCCCAACGCGGCGATCTCGCGGTAGGGGCGGCCCGGCTGGTAGTCGTGGCCGAGGACGCCACGCCAGTAGATCTCTTTCCCGGTGTGGCAGGAGTGCCAGTGCCAGTACCCCATTCCGCGCGCCCCACGAGCGGCCAGCGCCAGCGCCGCCTGACGCCACTGGCCGTCGTAGGCGGGATGGTTCTCGTGCGGGTAGCCGGCGTTGGACGCATTCGACTCCAGTACCAGGAATCGGTCATTTTTGGCGGCGACCCGTGCCATGTCGGCCTGCAGGTACAGAGCCCATACCCCCACCCCGGCCGCCCAGGACGGCACCGGCGGCTCCGTGTGGTGATCCGGTAACTCCAGCGTGTCCTGCGTGGAGTAGTAGACGTTGACGCCAGGGATATCGACGAGGCGGGCAACCGCCCGGGCGTTGCCCGCGGGTCGGATGAGCTCGTGACCGCCGACGGTGCAGTGGGTGACGAACTGATCGGGCCGAGCCAGTTCGCGCACGATGCCGGCCTGCCAGGCCAGAAACTCGGTGACCAGGCTCGTCTGGAACCGCCGCCAGGCCAGGTTGTAGCCGGGCGAGCTGTTGTGGTCGGCCGGCCACAGATCGGCCCAGTCCCCCAGCCCGAGCGACCAATGATTGGTGCCCCACGCCTCGTTCACCGCGTCGAGGCTGCCGTACGTGGCCTTCAAGTGGTCGGCGAACCGCTCCCGCACGCCCGGGTTGTGCAACAGGTACACCCCGGTCTCGTTGTCGACCTGGAACCCGATCACGCCCGCGTGCCCGGCAAAGTGCCCCACCGCGGCGCGGATCACCCGCTCGGCGTGGAACAGGTACGCGCCGTGGGTGATGTCGACGTTCTGCCGTCCGCCGTAGGTCAGCGGCGTACCGGTACCGGTCTGGGCCAGGATCGCCGGGTAGCGTCTCGCCAGCCACGCCGGGATCGCGTAGGTGGGTGTGCCAACAATGGACGAGATACCGGCCGCGTGGCACCGGTCGACGACCCGGGTGATCCAGTCGAAGTTGAACTGCCCGTCGATCGGCTCCCACAGATGCCAGGTCGATTCGCCCACCCGCACGTAGTTGACCCCGGCGGCCCGCATCAGCTCGATGTCCGCATCGAGCCGGTCTACGGCCTCGTACTCGGGGTAGTAGGCGGCACCGAACAGCATCGCGGTCACTGCCCGTTCTCGGTCAACGCCCACACCTGGCCAAGCAGGTTGCGGTCCGGGTCGTCCATGTCGTTCTGGATTTCCAGGAACTGCTCCATCACCGCGCCCCACCCCTCGGCGGTCGCGTTGGTGGCCGGACCGGCGGCGAAGGCCCGGTAGTCGTCCACGTGCACGACGTGGAACAGGTGCACGCCACGGCGGAAGATCCGCCACTCGCTCACACCCCGCGCGCGCAGATCGTCGGCGATCTCAGCCGGCACCACCCGGTGCGCCTTCTCGTACTCCAGCTCCTGACCGGGCCGGAGCCGGGTGTACAACGCGACAATCTGCACGCTCAACCCCTCAAACAGCGGTATGTTATCGATAACAAAGTTGGGAACTGTGGAACCGGACTCCGAGTTGGGCCGGACCTGGTAGCCGTCAGATCCGCGGCGGGGCGCCCGTGCTGCGTCGCACGATGAGCTCCGGCTGGATCTGCGAGCGCAACGGTCGGCCGTCGTCGCCGCCGATGCGTCGCAGCAGCACCTGCACACAGCGCCGGCCGATCTCCTGGAAGTTCGGTCGGATCGTGGTCAACGGCGGCACCAGATACGCCGCCTCCGGGATGTCGTCGAACCCGACGACGCTGACGTCCTGCGGCACCCGACGGCCCCGTTCGGACAACGCGCGCAGCAGGCCAAGGGCCATCTGGTCGTTAGCGGCAAGCACCGCCGTGACGTCGTCCCGATCGGCCAGGTCACGGCCCAGCTCGTAGCCGGCGCGGGCTTCCCAATCCCCGACCAGCACCGCGGGCACCGGCACCCCAGCGTCGACGAGCGCCGACCGCCAGCCTGATACGCGGCCGTCCGCGGCGATCGAGTCGGTCGGCCCCGCGATGTGCCAGACGGTTCGGTGACCCAGCTGCAACAGGTACTCGGTGGCCTGCCGCGCACCGGCGGCCTCGTCGACGGTGACCACGGCGACGTGCGGGTCAAAACTGTCATCCAACGCCACCATCGGCACGTTCGCCGACACGTTCAGCAGAGCCCGGGCCATGTCCCTGTGCGGTGCGATCGTGATCATCCCGTCGACGGCCTGACCGGTGAGCAGGTCCACCGCGTCGCGCAGTGACCGCTGGTCCAGTGACCGCAGCGGTGCCACGCAGATCGCGTACCCCGCCTCCTGGGTGGCCTGCCCGATGCTCTGCAGCACGCTCGCTGGCCCGTAGCGGACCGCGTCGAAAGTGATCACGCCGATAGTACGGGTACGCCCGGTCCGCAGTGCCCGGGCGCTGGAGTTGAGCTGGTAGCCCAGCTCCCGCACCGCGGCCAGCACCCGTTCGCGGGTCTCCCGCTTGACGTGCGGGTGGTCGTTGAGCACCCTGGACACCGTCTGCGCCGACACCCCCGCGGCCGCGGCGACATCCGACATCACCAGCGGCCGGGTCTGATTCGACAGGCCACCGTCAACCTTCTCGCCCGCGATCAACGAGTCGTCGGTGGTGGGCGGAACGCCGACCTCGGTCATCGCGGCCACCTCTAGGTCATTGCACGACTGTCACATGCAGTTGGCCAGAATAGTTATCGATAACAGCACCACTGTCAAGCGCCCGTGACGCAACGGAAACCTGACCGGTATAGGGCTATGAGCTGCCCACACATGGCAGCGGCCGCACCGGGAGCAGGTCAGCCGGGCGATCGCATCGGTGTCGCTGACTAGCTTCGGCCGCAGCCGCCAGTCGCGCGCCGTACTCGGATCCCGTTGACAGGCGCTACATCGCGGTGGATCCGAACCTTGCTATCGATAACACTCTGAGGTTGACTGGATCACCGTCGACCGCGGCCGCGTCGATGGCGACATGCGTGGAGGGTGGTTGCCTGATGCCTGACAACGGTTCCGACCGTGTTCGTCTGGCGGACAGCTCGGTTCGCGTCAGTCGGTTGGGGTTGGGTTGCGCGCCGCTGGCGAACATGTACGACGTGCTGTCCGACGAGGCGGCGTCCGCCACGGTGGACGCGGCGTGGGCAGGAGGCGTTCGCTACTTCGATACCGCCCCGCACTACGGCCTCGGGGTGTCCGAGCGGCGGCTGGGTGCGGCGTTGGCGGGCCGGCCGCGCGCCGAGTATGCCATCAGCACCAAGGTGGGCCGGTTGCTGGTCGCCGACCCCGACGGCGCCGGCCGCAGCGACGACGGGTTTCTGGTGCCAGCCGACCATCGGCGGGTATGGGATTTCAGCGCCGACGGGGTGCGGCGCAGCCTGGAGGGCAGCCTGCACCGGCTCGGGGTCGATCGGGTGGACCTGGTCCTGCTGCACGACCCGGAGTTCCATGAGCAGGCGGCCATCGATGAGGGCTATCCGGCGTTGCAGGACCTGCGCGAGCAGGGGGTGATCGGGGCAATCGGCGCTGGCTCAACCCAATGGGAGGTCCTGCACCGGTTCGTCACCCGCACCGACCTGGACGCGGTCATGATCGCCGGGCGCTACACGCTGCTCGAGCAGCCAGCCCTCGACGCGTTGCTGCCCGCCTGCAGCACGCGGGGCGTCGCGGTGCTCAACGCCGGTGTCTACAACAGCGGCCTGCTCGCCCAAGACGCTCCCGATCCGTCCTCCCGCTACGACTACCGGCCGGTACCGGCACACCTGCTGGCCCGGGCGCAGGCGATCGCCGCAGTCTGCGCGCGGCACCAGACCACCCTGCCAGCCGCCGCGCTGGCGTTTGCCGCCGCGCACCCAGCGGTGGCATGCCTCGTGGTCGGTGCCGCGACGCCCGGCCAGGCGGCCCGCAACGCCGCGCTCGTCGCCGCGCCACCGGCCCCGGCCGAGCTGTGGTCCGACCTATTCGCCGAGGGACTGCTCCGACCCAACGCCCCCGTTCCAGCCGACGGTTGTCCCGACGGGTGAGCCCGCATCGCCCCAGCGCGGACGGTAGGGCGCACTGCTCGCCCGGACGACCAGCTGGGCGCGCACCACCGACCGGCCCGGTCGCTCGACCGGCCGAGCGATCTGCTCAACCATGACCGTCATCCACCGCTGGCCTCGGCTGCGGGTGGTTGCCCGGATTCGTTTGCTATCGATCATCGGCGTAGCCGTTCGCAGGCGAGCAGTGCCTGGGTCAGCAGCCTGTGAACGGCGGCCAGGTCGCCACGGTCGAGTACTCGTGGAAGGGAAACCAGCCGGTTGCGAAGCTCCGCCACCGCCTCGACAGGCTTGGCCGCCCGGGTCACGCCGCCACGGATGCGTCGCACCACGCCAGCTTTGGCCAGATGTGCCAGATCGCGGTGGACCGTCGAAGCGGAAGCACCGGTGACAGCTTTGACCTCGGCGATCGTGGCGTACTCCCGCTGAGCCACGAGCTCGAGGATCGACTGCCGGCGCTGGGCGGCGAGCTCGTGGATCATAGGCCGGGCGCGAAGGTGCGGTTGCCGAGACAGAGGGCGCTGCGGGGCAAGGTGTCTCCTCGGTACGGGGGGTCAGGACTCCATGGAGTCCCTCCAAAGGATCTCGCAAACATCTGATGCATATATACGCCAGAGCCCCAATCACGTCCAGATTCGGGACTCGACGCCGCACAATTGTGCACATACATCAGACCTAGCGGCACAGAATCTCCCGCCGGCCAGCCGGCTACGCCATCGCCGAGCACATGCGCGCAGAACTCGTCATCGACGCCCGGACCGCCGCCCGGCGCAGCCCGGCGGCAGCTTGACCGGGGCGATCCTGCGCACCGATTACCGCGCGGACCACACCACCCGGCCTTCGCCACCGTCTGCCGCGCCCGCCGTCGTCCGACAGTCAATGCGCCCGATCGGCAGCTGCCGACACCGTCGCCGAGTCGTCAAGCCCCCTCCGCGGGACTGTCGAGGGCGGCGAGCACCGCGCGGACCTGGCCCAGCCGGTCGTCGCCGAGGGGGCGCAGCACGACGGTCTGCGCGCCGGCGTCCCACAGCGTGCGGACCGCCTTGGCCGCCGTGGCGGCGGGTCCGGCGATGACAAACACGTCGGCCGGCTCGACGCCGAGCCACGCGGCCTGCGTGGCGACGATCCGGTCGGTCGCGGCGCGTACACGAGCAGCATCGTCATCGGCGCAGAGATAGGTGAAGACAGTCAGTTCGTGCCGGGCGGGCGCGCCGGGCGCGGCCCGGCCTTTGTCGATGTGCGCGAGCGCGGCGGCGACCTCGCGGGGTCCGTGGCCCTCGGCGACGATGGTGCCGTCGGCGACGCGGCCGGAGAGCTCGAGTGAGCGGGGGCGCACGACACCGGCGAGGATGGCGGGCGGTTCGGCGGGCGGGTGCCACAGCTGCACGTCACGCAGGTGTACTGCGCGACCATCGAGCGTGACGGGCCCGCCGCGCAGGAGCGACCGCACAGCGCGGATGGTCTCTTCAAGGAGCGCGAGCTTCTGCGGGGTGGAGGCGCCGACCTGCGCCATCCACTCGGATACGCCGTGTCCGATGCCGGTAACGAAGCGGCCGGGGTACAGCCGAGCGAGCGTCGCCGCCTCCATGGCGAGCAGGGCTGGGTTGCGCAGCGGCGCCGGCACGATCCCGATCCCCACCCGCAGCCGTTGCGTGCTCGCCAGCACGGCGGCCGCCGAGGCGATCGCGCCACCCCAGCCGAGATCCTCGACCAGCCAGAAATCATCAACCCGCAACACGTCGAGGGCCTGCGCGAAACCAACAAGCTCCTCCGGCTCCCGGTCACAGTCGAACATGACGCCGATGCGGCACTCAGGACGTGGTATTGAGGACATAGGGCCACCTTTGCAGAGAAGTGAGCGTCCTCCGCGACGATCACGGAAGGGCGTGCGACAGCGACCTACGGCTCGACCTACGGCTCGACCTTCGGTCGCAGGTCGCGGCCGACGGCTGAATGTCCGATGCTGGGCAGTCCCGCAGCGACCTTATGACCATCGGCAACCTGTTGGCGTACTGCTCGATGCGATGTGGGGCCGACTGGACCAGGTCGCCGAGCACCGCGGGGTCGATCCATCGGCGTCAACGGCGGCGCCGGCGGCGCCGTTGCCGGGTCGCGGGCAGGGCCGCGACCCGGCCTTCCAGCCGCGCATCCGATCCCGTGGCCCGCGACGGCGCATGCGGCGCGGTCATACCTGCCTCCGGCGCAGCACTGTGACCGCGTGCGGACCGAGCAAACCGGGGGCGGCGGTATCGCCAGCCTGCTGCATGTACAGGATGGCGCCCTCGACGCCGGACAGATCCCGCGGCTCGCCAGTGCGGTTGACGAGGAACCAGTACTCGGCGTCGGCGGACTGCCGGACGGCGAGCTCGACCTGTCCGCGCAGCGTGTCGGGCAACTCACTGCGCACGCCGGCGGTGTCGAGGACGTCGGTCAGCACAGGCCGCAGTCCCGCCGGTCCGAGCCGGGTCGACACGTAGGTCGCCGATCCAGTACCGACACTGCGGCGGGTGATCGCGGCGCGGCCGGCCAGGTCACCGGACTTGTACCAGGCGAGCACCTCGACGTCGGCGTCGATGATGTCGATGCGGTCGGTCCACAGGATGCCGGTCGTGCCGTTGTCGAGTTCAACGCTCTGGTCGTCGAGCAGCGGGGCGAACTCCTCGATCCGGATGCCGAGCAGGTCCCGCAGTGCGCCGGGATAGCCGCCGAGCCAGACGTGGTCGTGCTCATCGACGATGCCGGAGAAGTAGGTCGTGACGAGATGGCCGCCGTCGGCGACATAGGCGCGCAGCCGATCGGCGAGCGCGGCGGGCACGACGTGCAGGATCGGGGCGACGAGCAGGTCGTAGTGCTCCAGTTCGGCGGTGACCGGGACGACGTCCGCGCGGACGCCGAGGTCGACGAGCGCGGTGTACCAGTCCAGGGCTTCCCGGCGGTAGCGCAGCCGGTCGGTGGGGTGCGAGTCGTGCTCGGCGGTCCACCAGGACTCCCAGTCGAAGACGACAGCAGCCCGGGCCGGTTGGCGGGTCGTGCCGGCGACCTCGGCCAGATCACGCAGCGCCGCGCCGAGTTCCGTGACCGCGCGGAAGACGGCGCTGTCCTCCCCGGCGTGCGGCAGCATGCCGGAGTGGTACTTCTCTGCGCCGGCCGCGGACTGCCGCCACTGGAAGAAGCACACGGCGTCGGCGCCGTGGGCCACGTGGGTGAGCGAGTCACGGGCCAGCCCACCCGGGGCCTTCGCGACGTTGACCGGTTGCCAGTTCACCGCGCTGGTGGAGTGTTCCATGAGGTACCAGGGCCGGCCGCCGGCGATGTTGCCGGTGAGGTTGGCCGAGAACGACAGCTCGTCGAATGCCTGCGGACCGGGCACGACGTAGTGGTCGTTGGCGACGAAGTCGACCTCGGACGCCCAGTCGGCGTAGTGCATCCCCTTGGTCTCGCCCATGATCATGAAGTTGGTGGTGACCGGGATCCCGGGCGTCACCTCGCGCAGCACCGTGCACTCGGCCCGCAGGTAGTCCTTGAGCGCGTCAGAGGAGAACCGTTTGAAGTCCAGCTGTTGGGTGGGGTTCGGGTGCGAGGCCGCCAGGCGTGGCGGCAGGACCTGCGCCCACTCGCTGTACCGCTGCGACCAGAACGCCGTGCCCCAGGCTTGGTTCAGCGCCTCGACGGTGCCGTACCGCCGGCACAGCCACTGCCGGAACGCGTCCGCGGCGTCGTCGGAGTAGTCGTAGATGTTGTGGCAGCCGAGTTCGTTGTTGACGTGCCAGGCGGCCAGCGCCGGGTGGCTGCCGTAGCGCCCGGCGAGTGCCCGGACCAGACGCAACGCGTGCTCGCGGAAGACCGGCGACGTCGGCCGCCAGTGCTGCCGCGCGCCGGGCCACACCGTCCGGCCGTCGCGGTCGACGGGCAGGATCTCCGGATGTGCCGTGGTCAGCCATGGCGGCGGTGATGCCGTTGCCGTGGCCAGGTCCACGGCGATGCCGTTGGTGTGCAACAGGTCCATGATGTCGTCGAGCCACGCGAAGTCCCACTCGTCCGCGCGGGGCTGGATGCGCGCCCAGGAGAAGATGGCGAGGGAGACGATGTTGACTCCGGCCACCTTCATTGCCCGCACGTCGTCGTCCCACACGTGACGCGGCCACTGCTCCGGGTTGTAGTCGGCGCCGAACCCGAGGCGTGGCCGGGCGGGGTCCGACGGCCAGCGCAGCCATCGGTGACCGTGGTGTTCCTGCACAGCTTCTCCTGGTTGCTACGTGCTGATGGTTACGTAAACATGTCCGTCCGGCCGCCGCCCTGGACGGCCGGACGGACCGGGGATCATTTGACCGTGAAGCCTTGTTCCTTGCCGTACTTCACGGAGGCGTCCTGCCAGGCCTTGAGGCCGTCCTGCAGGGTGGTGCCGCCGAGGTAGGCCTTGCCGGCGGTGTCACCGAAGACGTTGTTGGCGTAGACCTGGAACGGCAGGTAGGACCAGCCGGTGACGACCTGCCCGGCGGCGTCGGCGAGGACCTGGTTGACCTTCTGGCCGCCGAAGTACGGGAACTCCTTGTCCTTGAACGCCGGCGAGTTGAGCTGGGCGGTGGTGGCCGGGAACGCACCGTTGTCGGCCCGGCTCTGCGCGCCGGCCTCGACGGTGGCGTACTTCAGGAACGCCCAGGCGAGCTTCTTGTTCGCGCCGGCGGCGGGGATCGCCAGGGCGCTGCCGCCGTTCTCCGAGGTGGCCTTGCCACCCGCCTCCCATTGCGGCATCGGCGCGACCCGCCACTTGCCCGAAGCGGCCTTCACGCCCGATTCGAGGTTGGCCGGCATCCAGGCGCCGATGACGAGGGTGGCGATAGTCCCATCGCCGAGGCCCTTGTACCAGGCGTCGCTCCAACTGGTCACCGGCGCGAGCAGCTTGCCGTCGACGAGCTGCTGCCAGAGTGTCGTGTACCGCTTGGTGCCGGCGTCGGCGAAGTCGACACCGACCGTGGTGCCGTCGACCTGGTAGGGCTTGCCACCGGCCTGCCAGATCATGCTGGTGGTGAACCCGGCGTCGCCGGTGTCGCTGGTGATGTATGCCTTCGGGTCGGCCGCGTGCAACTTCTTGGCGGCGGCGACGTACTCGTCCCAGGTGGCCGGCACCGCGATGCCGTACTTGTCGAAGACCTCCTTGTTGTAGAACAGCGCCATCGGCCCCGAGTCCATCGGCAGGCCGTAGACGGTGCCGCCGGACCGCACCCCGTTCCACGGGCCGGGTGTGAACGTGCCGTCGAGCGCGCCGGCGCCGTAGGGGCCGAGGTCGGTCAATGACCTGGCGAGGGCGAACTGCGGCAGCGCGTAGTACTCGACCTGGGCCAGATCGGGCACCCCGGAGCCGGCCTTGATCGCGTTCTGCAGGGCCGTGTACTGCTTGTCACCGGTGCCGGCGTTGACCAGGTCGACCTTGACCTTGGGGTACTTGGCCTGGAAGTCGGTGACGACCTGCTTCAGCGTCGGCTCCCAGGCCCAGACCGTGATGGTGCCGCCGGCGTCGAGCGCGGCCTGGACGTCGGCCTCGGACACGGGGCCGGACTGTTCGCCGGGGCCGCTGTCACCGCCGGAGCCGCATCCGGTGGCGAGTAGCGCCACGGACAGCGCGGCACTGGCGAGCAGCCTACGGCGACGGATGACCGTCATGAGTGTTCCCTTCGTGGGGTGTGCCTACCGGGATTACGTGGGTGTGTGGGGCGGGGCTGAGGACCGTGCGCCGGTCATTCCTTGACGCTTCCGGCGGACAGGCCCGACTGCCAGTACCGCTGCAGCAGCAGGAACGCCGCGATCAGCGGGACGATGGTGAGCAGCGAGCCGGTGATCACGAGGTTGAAGACCGCTTCGCCGCCCGCGGTGCCGGCCTGCTGGTTCCATTCGTTGAGGCCGAGGGTGAGCGGGTACCAGTCCGGGTCCTTGAGCATGATCAGCGGCAGGAAGTAGTTGTTCCACGTCGCCACGACGTTGAAGAGCAGGACGGTGACGGTGCCCGGGGCCAGCAGCGGCGCGGCGATCGAGAAGAAGGTGCGCAACTCCCCCGCGCCGTCGACACTGGCTGATTCGAGCATCTCGTCGGGCACGGCGTCGCGGGCGAAGGTCCACATCAGGTACAGGCCGAACGGCGAGACCAGCGACGGGACGATGATCGCCCACGGGGTGTTCGTCAGGCCCAGGTTCGAGAACATCAGAAAGATCGGCACCGCCAGCGCGGTACCCGGCACCGCGACCGCGCCGATGACCAGCGCGAACACCGCGCGTTTGCCCAGGAAGTCGAACTTGGCCAGGCCGTAGCCGGCCAGCGCCGCCAGCAGGGTCGCGCCGCCGGCGCCGACGATGACGTACAGCAGCGTGTTGAGCAGCCAGCGAGTGAAGACGCCGTCGTCGTAGGTGAAGGTGTCGGCGACGTTGCCGAACAGCGCGAAGTCGCGGTCGAACCACAGACCGAACGACCGGAACAGGCCGTCCTGCGTCTTGGTCGCGTTGATCAGCAGCCAGGCCAGCGGCAGCAGCGTGTAGACCAGCATGAGCCCGGTCAGCGCGGTGAGCGTGAGACTGCGGCGCCGCCGCGGCGACCGCCGCCGCGCAGCGGTGCGATCGCCGGCGGCCGGGCGGGTCGTCGGGTCGGCGAGGGCGGTGGTCACCATGGTCAGCCCGCCTTCCGCGCGCCGCGCAGCTGCACCAGGTAGGCGACGACCATGGTGAGCACGCCCATGACGATGGCGACCGTGGCGGCGTAGTTGTACTGCTGTCCGGCGAACGACAGCGAGTAGGCGTACAAATTGGGCGTGAAGTACGTGGTGATCGAGTTCGGCGCCATCGTCTTGAGGATTCTGGGCTCGTTGAACAGCTGGAAGCTGCCGATGATCGAGAAGATCGTGGCGATGAGCAGAGGTCCCCGCAGCGCCGGCAGCTTGATCGCCGTGACGATGCGCACCTGCCCGGCGCCGTCCATCTCCGCCGCTTCGTACAGCGACGGGTTCACCACCCGCAGCGCCGAGTAGAGGATCAGCATGTTGTAGCCGACGAACTCCCAGGTCACGATGTTGCCGATCGAGGCAAGGATCAGGTCCAGGGACAGCGGGTCGGGCAGCGTCACGCCGAGCATCTCGTTGAGGTTGCCGACGAGACCGAAGCGGTTGCCGTACATGAAGCCCCAGATGAGCGTGGCGACGACCGCGGGCACCGCGTACGGCAGGAACACCGAGATACGGAAGAACCCGGCGCCGTGCAGGCGACCGCTGTCGATCACCAGGGCGACGAGCAACGCCAGGAACAGCATGATCGGCACCTGCACGGCCAGGAACAGCGCCACCCGGCCGAAGCCGGACCAGAACTGCGGGTCGCTGAGCGCCTTCACGTAGTTGTCGGCGCCGACGAACGTGGTGCCGCCGACGAGCCGGGTGCGGAACACACTCAGGTAGAGCGAGTAGCCGATCGGGGCGAGGAAGACCAGGGCGAAGACCGTCATGAACGGCCCGACGAACCGCCACCCGACCCAGGATCGTCGTCGCCGGGCCGGCGCCCGGTCGAGTGCCGTGACGCTTGCGAGCCCTGCCGAGGCCATCGGTGCGCTCCTTCCCGTCCGCACGACCGGACGTTCAGTGTTTACGTAAACATTCACGATCGGTTTCCGCCACACGACAAGTGGCGACAGGAGGGTTACAGTCGGCAATGTTTACGTAAACTTGGTTGCGGTATAGTGACACCCCTCACCAACGTCGTCAAGCCGGTGACACCGACCGTGCGCAGTAGGCAGGGAGCAGCATGGATCTCGACGCCCAAGGGCACCGCCCACAGCTCGTGCCCATGGGCGGCGCACAGCGCGGCGGTTCGGGCATCCCCGGCGGTCGCCGCAAGCAACGCGTCTCCATGGCCGACGTGGCCAAGCTCGCCGGCGTCTCCTCGCAGACCGTCTCCCGGGTCTCCAACGGCCACCCCAGCGTCGTCGAGGAGACCCGCGAGCTGGTCCTGGCAGCGATGCGGGAGCTGGGCTACCGGCCCAACAGCGCCGCCCGCGCCCTGCGCTACGGCCAGTTCAACACCATCGGCGTCATCCTCTTCAGCCTCTCCTCCACCGGCAACAGCCGCACCGTCGAGGCGATCGCCACCCACGCCGCGGCCGAGGGCTACGCCATCACGCTGATCCCGGTCGGGGCGCCCACCCAGGACAACGTGCTCGGCGCCTTCACCCGCATGGGCGAGCTCGCCGTCGACGGCGTCATCGTCATCATCGAGGTCCACCTCCTCGACGCCAGCACGGTCGCGCTCCCGCCGGGCGTGCACGTCGTGGTCGTCGACTCCGACGCCGGTGACCGCTACCCGGTCGTCGACACCGACCAGGCCGACGGCGCCCGGCAGGCCGTCCGGCACCTGCTCGACCTCGGCCACCGCACCGTCTGGCACGTTGCCGGGCCGGCCGAGTCGTTCGCCGCGGAGCGCCGCGCCAAGGCCTGGCGGGAGACCCTGGAGGCCGCCGGCTGCCCGCTGCCGCCGATCGAGCGCGGCGACTGGTCCGCCGAATCGGGCTACCGGGCCGGCCTCCGGCTGGCTGACAAGTCCGACTGCACCGGTATCTTCGCGGCCAACGACCAGATGGCCCTGGGGGTACTGCGAGCCCTGCACGAGCGCGGGCGCATCGTGCCCACGGACATCAGCGTGGTGGGCTTCGACGACATCCCCGACGCCGCGTCGTACCTGCCCCCGCTGACCACCGTGCACCAGGACTTCGCCGAAGTCGGCCGACGCTGCGTGCAGGCACTGCTCCGGCAGATTCGCAACGAACCCGCCGGCCCTGGCACCGACCTCGTCCCGACCCACCTCATCGTGCGCGGCAGCACCACGCCAGCAACTGGCTGAAGCCCCGTGGGCTAGGTTCATTTCGACTCGGTCCCTGCTGATCGCGGGTCGCGCGCCCCGGCCACCCGTTCACACCACGAACGAGGGCTACGTCCTCATCGGCAGCACCGGGCAGCCGGGCCGCAGCGCCGAGCAGGAGTAGCAGACACGCTGTGGAGGGCACATAGCGTGCAGGCCCTTCGAGGAAGACATCCGGGCGCGGATCACCGGCTGGAACGGCCATCCGCGCCCGGATGCCTGGAGCAATCCGGACCAGTTTCCGGCGTGGAACAGTAGGGCCCGCCACACTCCGCTGGCCACCACATCGGCGGCCGGAGGCCAACCCAATCCGCCGTCGCGCCCGGAGTGACTCGGAGGACATCGCGAGGTCTGTCCTTTCGGTGCCCGGCCGCGAGACCGCCCCGTCCGGGCACGACGATTGTTTGGTGAGCGGACCACCCCGCGATCCTGCCGAAGCGAGTGCACTACATTGCCGGTTAGCTGTACACCAGCTGGGCGGTGGCGGTGGCATCCGACATGGCCACCGTGCGCATCCAGTACGCCGAGAAGCCGGCCGGGAACATGTGGGTAACCGTGCGGCCTTTCCGCACCGTGAAGGTCTGGTAGGTCACCCAGCGGCCCTCGCCGGTCAGGTCCACCTGCACCGCGATGTCGATTGCCTGATCACTCTTGTGGGAAAGCCGGATGATCTTCTCCTGGTACGCGGTCATCAGGTAAGGATCGGATGGTTTGCCCGCGATGACTGGAGTGTCCTTCCATGGTCCGCCGACTCCGCGAGGACGTCCGAGTTTCCACAGGTCGTCGGCGACGCCGACCCACAGGGCGGTCTTGCCGTCGGTCGACGTCAGGACATGCTCGCTCGCCGGGGCGTTGTCGCGCAGACCGGTCAAGACGACCATGCCCCGGTAGGAGCAGTAGTCCTTGATCCGTCGTCCATGCGTTGCTACGGGGCGCATCTTGGAGAAGCCACCGGCGTTCTCCGCGGGCAGCTCGTAGAACGTGCCGTGGGCGTTGAACAGGTCCCGTTCGGTGCACACCTCCCGGGCGATCCGCTCCGGGCCGAGGGGCTGCTCGGTTTCGTAGGCGTCGTGGAGCTTCGGCAACCGCCAGCGCCTCGCCTTGTCGTCGATGACGAGCACGGACGCCTCGTCGACCTCGAGCACGCCGACCGGGACGGCGACATTCGTGCGGTGCCAGGTGTCGACGTCGGGATCGTTCACGCGTGCGAGCGTGAGGTTGTCGTTCAGCTCGTAGTACCCGACCGGCGCCGTGGCCCCGTCGGCGGCTGGCCGGTCGACGACGTAGGCCAGCGTCCGCAGGTTCGCGCCGCGGGCCCGGACGAGCCCGCCGGTGACGGCCCGGTCGCCGATCCGCGCCAGAGCGTCGAAGATGGGGTCGGCATCGCTGCTGCGCCGGTCGATATTGGACAGTGAGAACGCGGCGGTAACCTTCTGTGCGGCACGGTCGGTGCGCAACCGTACCCATTCGAAAGTGGAGGGCAGTCCTACCCACTTGTACCCTCGGCCTGGCACCTGCATGTTCAGCCAGCTGGTCCATACGCCGTCACCCATGCGGTCCACCTCGATGGTGAACGTGACCGTGCGCTCCGAGTCGTGGGTGAGGTGGAGCACGCGACGATCGAACCCCGCGACGAGGAACGGGTCGGAGACGTCGCCCGCCTCGACCGGATCGTCGTTCCAGACCGTTCCGCGACCGATCGCGAAACCAAAGCCGTCGAGGTCGGCGGGGTCGACGAACCAGAGGTTCGACTGGGACTGGCCCGGACCGGCGATGTTGCCCTTGTGACGACGCTTGTTGTAGAACTCCGCCACGGCGGTGTCGTCGCAGCCGAAGACGACCTTGTCCTCCCACCGGGCGAAGTCGCCGATGACCTTGAGGTAGTTGCTGCGCGGACGGATGCCGGCGGTGCGACCGACCCGGAAGCCGGCCGGAAAGCGCCAGAAGCCGCCGTGCATGGTCATCAGCAACTCGTCGCCCTGGCCGATCTCGCGGATACGCGGCCACTCGGTGTTCCAGCCGTGGGCGCCGTCGTAGCTATGGCTGCCCTTGGGCAGCCGGTAGCTGTGCCACTCGCCGTCCTGGCGGACGTTGAGGATCAGGGACCGGTGGTCCCATCCCAACGCCCACACCGCGTCGCCGGGGCTGTTGCTGCCTCCCGCGATTCCGGCCGGACCGGTCAGTTCGGTGAACTGATTGCGGCGGATCAACTGCCAGTCGCCACTGCCGCGCCACTCCGCGAGCGCCCCGGAGGCGGTGGTCGGGTCGGTCTGTGCCTGCGGTGCCTGATCGCCGTTGTTGCTGTAGATCAGCACATCTCCCTGCGTATAGAGGCCCTTGCCGTGGTAGCCGGGCAGCTTTGAGCTGATCGCCGCCGGATGGGTCGGGCTGGTCAACCCGCTGTTGCCGTCTCTGATCTCCCCCCAAACCTCCAGGGTGTTGACGTCGACGGAGTAGAGGCCTTCCTCCATGGTCGCGAAGTGGACTTTGTTCCGAGGGTCGTTGATGTGACGGGCGGTGCCGGTCAGCCGGCCGGGCATCGCGTCGCGAGCGATGGTGCGCACCGTGCCGTCCTCGCGGATCACGTAGCAGGCGATGAACAGTTGCCGGGACTCCTCGTGGATCATCCGGTTGGCATGGGTGCCGCCGACGCTCTCCGGACGCACGACCTGCTGCAGGTCCGGCGTCACCTCATAGAGCTTGTCGCTGGAACCCTTCACCAGGTGCGGCCCGTAGGTGGTTACCCACAGCCGGCCGCTCCACGGAACCACTGCGCCGGTACCGCATTCGTCCTCATTGTTGAACATCGCCAGCGTCGGGTAGATCCCCGAGACCGACCGCGGCACGGCGGTGGCGGCTCTGGCAGCGGCCGAGCTGAGAAGCCCCGGAGCAACGTAGGCGGCGCTGGCGAGCAATGCGGAGCGGAGGACTGCACGCCGACTGGCGGGAACATGCGCGAGGTCCATGACGCTTCTCCCAAAAGATGGTGAGTGAGTATTGGTGACCTTGTGCGGATAGTCCCACCGAGGGCTGAAATGTATTCAGCTCGACCTCGATGGTGGTGGTAACACGTGCCTGTATCACGGCACGAATCGGTTGCGCATCTGTGTGCTGGATCAAGCTGCCGCATGGCCGGTTGAGTCGCGGATGACCAGCCGGAGCGGCATGAGCACTTCGGTGTGGCCGGTGTCGGCCGGATCGACGCCAGAGGCCAGGCGCATCGCGGTGCGGCCCTTGTCCATGGCGGCGGTGGTTAGCGGCGGAAGGTGTACAGGGCGTCGATGCTGTCCTTTCAGCGCGGCCGCGGTGCCGGAGCACGCCAAGCGTGCTCCGGCACTGGTCGGGAGCCGGCCGGCACCGGCTCGCCGTCATTTCCTCACAGGTGGGTCCTCAGGTAGGCGCTGGCCGCGAGTAGCTGCGTGCGCGCCGCCTCGTCGCCGACCTTGTGAGCTACCGCCTCGAACCGGTCGAGCGCAGCCTTGGCCTGCCTGACGTTTCCGTTCTTCGCGGTGTTCCGGGCGGCCGTGAGATGGCCGTGCAGCTGGTCGGCCATCTCCCGGCTGATCCGGCCGTCGTCCCGGTACCGCTGGACGAGCGCCTCGGTGTTCACGAAGGTGGCGACTACCTCGAACGAGACCGTCACCTCCGTGACGTTGCCCGCCAGGTCGGTCGCCACGACGGTCAGCTTGTGACCGCCCGCTGTGGGCTCGACCCCCGCACCACTCCCGATCGTCGCCCCGTCCATACGGAGGGTCACCGAGTCGACGCCCGAAGTGGCGTCCCGTGCCGTGGCGGCGATCGGCAGCGACGCGCCGACGTCGTACTTGCCGCCGTTCGCCGCGCCATCGACGGTCACGACCGGGACCGTGGTGTCGACGCGCAGGGACGCCGTTGCCGGTGCGGAGAGGTTGCCGGCCTCGTCGATCGCCCGGAACCGCAGCTCCCGCATTCCGTCCTCGGTCACCCGGACCGGCTCGCGGTACTGCGTCCAGGGGCCGTCGCCCTGGGCGAACTCGATGCGGACCGGGCCGCGACGGTCATCGCTTGCGGTCGCGGTAACCGTCGCCGGTGAGGTGTACCAACCGCGCTTACCGTTCGGCTGCGCCGGGTCGACCGATACGGTCAGGTTCGGCGCGGTCGTGTCGAGGATCCGGAAGTGGTCGAACGCGACCGTGACCGGCTGTGCCTGCGCCGGACCCAACGCCATCACACCGAACGAGGTCATCGCGGCGTCGTTGGTGACCGGCTGACCGAGCGAGGTCCAGTTGACCCCGCCGTCGCTGATCTGGGCCGAGTAGGTGTTCCCGCTTCTGCTCAGCCGCAGGTAGAACCAGCCGCTCTCGGACGAGTCGGCGATGTCGATCGACCGGTTGCCGCCGTTGCCGAACTGCGCGTTGCGTTCCGAGACGAGCTCGGCGCGCAGGTTGGTCGGCGTTCCGGCGTTGTTGTTGGCCACGACGTCGAACTTCACGTAGTTGTCGTCGTTGTTGTAGACCAGGAAGCCGGCCAGCTGCCACTTGTGCAGCATCGTCGGCGTCAGCCTGGTCTCGATCGTCCAGTCACCGGCGGCAACGTCCGCTGGGATCGTCTGCAGGACGAAGTTGCGCGGCGAGGCGTTGTCGGTGCCGTTGATGTCGCCCGGCTGGGTCTCGATGCGCAGCGCACCACCGCTCACCGCGACCTTGGACGAGTCGTACCGTACGGCCGCATTCCACCGGCACCCGTCGAGAGCGCTGCCGTCGAACTCGTCGCCGGGCGCGCGGGCACCGTCGTCCGAGCCGTCCGGCGTGATGGTGAAGTGGTCGAACACGGCGTCGACCTGTGCCGTCCCGGTATCACCGGCGGCCATGAGGCCGACGGTCGCGTTCGGGATGACGTTCGCGGAGCCGGCGAGCGCGGTCCACGTCTGGCCGTCGGCGGAGTACGCCGCGGTCAGCTTCTGACCGTCGCTGACCAGTCGCAGGTGCGCGGTGGACGGGAAGTCCGCCGGCACACCCACATTGGCGTGCCAGGTCCGCGTCCCGCCTGCCTCGGTCTGGAATTCCATGATCCGACCGCCGGACGACGTGCGGGTGAAGGCCACCTTGACGTAGTCGTTGTCGGTGCCATGCATGAGCAGACCGGCGTGCTGCCACTCGCGGTTGTGCGGGATGGTCACCTTCGTGGTGATCGTCCACGGCCCAGTCTTGGCGCGCTGACCGACGAAGCTGATCGGCCCGGTGTTCGCCTCGTTGATGTCACCGTTGGTGACCGGCAACACCAGCCCGCCGCTGGTAACCCGCACCGGCACGTTCGGCGCATTCCGCACCGTGGTCCACCGGCCGGTGTTCAGCGTGTCACCGTCGAAGCCGTCCGAGCCGCGGATCGCACAGGACGGAACGGTCTCCGGCGGTGCCGGATGGATGGCCCGGTCGACCAGCGTAAAGCCGCTGAACTTCACGGTGCTGGTGGCTGACGCGTTGTGCGCGGTGACCGCGAGGCCGATGTCCTGCGGGCCGGCCGCGCCAGGAAGTGTCACCGGGTCGCCGACCGGGGTGAACGACGTTCCGTCCTTGCTCCAGTATCCGTAGTACTTCCCGCCGTCGCGCACGATCCGCACCCAGGACGGGTAGCTCGTCGTGCTGGCGCCGGTGCTGGCGTCGAGCTGGCCGTTGCCGTCGGTGTCGCGCAGCCACTCGAACCCGGAGCCCGCCCGCAGCGTCATCGCCGCGTACCCGGGCGAACTGCCCGGCTGGGTGATGTCGTTGCGGACGATCAGACCGGCCTTGGCGGAGTTGTTCGTGTTCGTCTGGCTCTCGATCTTCACCGTGGCGGTCCAGGTATCGCCGGCCGCCGCCGGCAGGTACACCGAGCCGTACTGATCGGTTCCCTGCCACATGTTCGCGCCGCCGGCGTTGACGATCCAGGTGTCCTGGTCCGGCCGGTTGAACGTGGCGGTGGTGTTGGTGTAGGTCTGCCAGGCGCCGAGCAGGTTGCCGACCTCGACCTGCACGGCCCGGGACTTCGTGCGGTAGCCCTTGTTGTTGGTCGCGACCGCGGTCAGCTGGTAGCGCTTCTCGGTGGTCGCGTTCCAGGTCACCGAGTACGGCGCCGTGGTGTCGGTGCCGATCGACGTGCCGTCGGCGAAGAACTCGACCTTGGTGATCGTGTTCTCCGCGTCGCTCGCGTCGGCGGACACCTGGATCTCGCCCGGCTCCAGCTTGTCGGCCGTCGTCGGGGAGATCACCGCGACCCTCGGCTTGCTCGTCGGCGAGACGCCCTTGCCGTCGGCCTCGATGAAGTTCAGCCTCCGAGCACCCGCGCCCGGGAACACCGCGTACAGAGTGAACGTTTCGCCGGGGTCGGACACCTCGACCGGGACATCGACGTAGCCCCCGCCGTTGGTCGCCGGCACCTGCGCGGTGCCGAGCAACGCACCGTCCGGTGCGCCCCGCCGCAGTTCGATCCTGCCTGCGCCGGCGGCGGACACGCGCAGGATCAACCGATTGACGTTGTGCAGGTTGACCGGGGCATACGACGCCCAGGCGCCGTTCTGGCCGGTGATGGAGCTTGCGTGGCCCTCGATGTCCTGCGACGGGCTGACCGTCACGTTCGACGAGTTGTCGAAGAACTCCGCCTCCCGCTGCTTCGGGAACAGCAGGGTGGTGTCCGAACCGGTCAGGCTCGGGATGCCTCCCGCGCCGCCGGAGTCGGCGTAGCGGCCGTCGAGCGCGTAGAAGACGTTCATGTCCTCGCCGTGCCCGCCGCCGAGGGCGGTGACCACGGAGCCCGTGCGCCCGTGCAGCGGTTCGGCCGGGTGCGCGTGCTCGTCGTGGCCCATCGCCGGCTGGATCACCACGTCGGCGTCGTTGATCTGGGTGTCCTCGGCGTCGCTGACCGACAGATTCCAGCTGACCTCGTCGCCGAAGTCGAAGAACGCGCCGTTCGGCGGCAGGTTGAACGTGACCTCCGGCCGGGTGTTGCCGACCGTGATCGGCACGGTCGCCGTCCCGGTCTTGCCGGCCGGGTCGGTCACCGTGAGCCGGGCGTTGTAGACGCCGTTCGTGGTGTAGGTGAAGGTCGGCTTCAGCTCGGTCGAGTCGACCACGCCGTCACCGGTGAAGTCCCATGCGTACCGCAGCTGCTCGTTCTCCGGGTCGGTGCTGCCCGCGCCGTCGAAGGTGACCTGCAGCGGTGCTTGGCCGGCGTCCCGCGACGCGCTGATCTTCGCAGTCGGCGAGCGCGAGCCGGAGATGTAGTCGATCCGGTACAGGCCTGAATTCGGGTTGTCACGGCCGAAGCCGCCACCCCAGTCCAGCACGTACATCGAGCCCTCAGGGCCGAACTTGGAGTCGATCGGCGCGCGGAACTGCTCCTGCGGCAGGAACGGGTTGACCTTCTCGATCCCGCCCTGCCCGTTCGGGATGATCGAGTACATCTTGTTCCGCGCCCACTCGTAGAAGAACGCCTTGCCGTCGTAGGACGACGGGAACTTGGTGTCCGACTGCAGGTTCGGGTCGAAGCTGTAGAACGGGCCGCCCATCGGAGCCAGACCACCGCCCTGCGGGATGACCGACGGCACCGATGAACGCTTGTAGCCGTACCACATCTTCGGCGGCTTGGCCGCCGGCAGCTCGGTCAGGCCGGTGTTGCGCACCGAGTCGTTGATCGGCCGGCTGCAGTCGAAGGACGGGCCGGCCGTCACCGGGCTCGTCCGGTAGTCCACGTCCCGGAACGGCTCGTTGTTGCCCATGCACAGCGGCCAGCCGTAGAAGCCGGGCTCGGTGATGAGGTTCCACTCGGCGATGCCGGCGGGTCCGCGGTCCGGGTTGTCGTTGCTGTTATCCGGCGAGTAGTCCGCCAGCCCGACGGCCCCGGTCTTCGGGTCGATCGAGAACCGGAACGGGTTGCGGAAGCCCATCGCGTAGATCTCCGGCCGAGTCTTCGGCACGCCCGGCGCGAACATGTTGCCCGCGGGGATGGAGTAGGTGCCGTCGGGCTCGGGGTGGATTCGCAGGAGCTTCCCGCGCAGGTCGTTGGTGTTGGCCGAGGTCGCCCGCGCGTCGTGGAACGTTCCGTCCCGTTCCGACAGTGGCGCGTAGCCGCCGGACGGCTCGGAGTGTGGGTTCACGTCGTCGCCGACGCTCAGGTAGAGGTTTCCGTCCGGGCCGAACGCGAGACCACCGCCGGTGTGCCCGGGCTCGTCGGGCAGCCGCCGCGCCGGCACCTGCAGCAGGACCTTCTCCGTGGCACGGTCGATCTGCGAGCCCGGCCCGACGGTGAGACGGGACAGCCGGTTGGAGAAGTTCGCCGGATCGCTGTCGTTCGTGCTCGCCGGCGCGTAGTAGACGTAGAGGTAGCCGTTCTGGGCGAAGTTCGGGTCGAGCGCGATGCCGAGCAGGCCGTCCTCACCGCCGGAGTACACCGGGATCGTGACCGCGGTCGAGGTGGTCCTGGTCCGCGGGTCGTACACCCGGATCTGGCCGCGGACCAGCTCGGTGAAGAAGACCCGGCCGTCCGGCGCGACGGCCATGGCGAACGGCGCGCTGGTGTTCTCGTCCAGCGGAACGCGTTCGAAGTTGTCCCATATCGTGCCGCCGCAATCGCCCTGTTCCAGCCCGGCGGCCCACTTCACGCCGCCCACGATGTGCTGCACCAGCTGCGTCTCGCCGGTGAAGTGGGCGCCGAAGTGGCCCATGCCGGTCATCCAGGCTCGGCCGCCGCTGTACGGCTTGCACCAGGAGATCGGGTGGTCGTAGCCCATGGCGTTGCCGCCCGGCACGTACGTCGTCTCGTCCATCGTGGCGAGCACGTGCGCGGAGCCGCGGACGTTGAGCGAATAGTTGTACCACTCGTCGGCGCGCTGCCACCGCTGCGACAGGTGCCGTGTCGACGGGTGGGTCTGGTCCTCGACGCGGACGGTGCCCGGCTGGCCGGGGCTGGTCCCGGTGGCGGCGTGGCCGGGCATCAGCGTGCCGATCATGTTGTCCCACCACGCGTAGTTGCCGCGCATGTCGGTCGCGTTGTGGATGGCGACGATGCCGTGCCCGGCCCGCATGTAGCGCTCCATCGCCGCCTTCTGGTCGGCGGTCCACGGGTCGCCGGAGGTCTGGAACATCACGAGCGCGTCGAAGTGCGCGAGGTCCGCGTCGTTGAAAATGGACGAGTCCTCGGTGTGCTGCGAGGTGATCCCGGCGTCGGCGAACGCGGCCTGCAGCACGGGAACACCCTGCTCGATCGCCTCGCTGTGCCGGAACTGCGTGGTCTTGGTGAAGATCAGCACGTGGGCTTGGTCGTGCGCGCCCTCATGCGCGGCCGACGGCGACGAGCCCATCATGGACAGTGCGAGCGCACAGGCGACTGGTATCGCGAACAGCCGTCCCCACCGGGGACGCCAGGTCACGTTCATGAGATGCGGTACCTCTCTGGGACACGAGGAACTACTGGGTGCGGTCATGACCGTGCGGCGTGCCGGCGCCGTCGGATTGGCGGGGAGTTGGCTCTAGGCTTTTGATGTCAGGCGGTGATCCTCCGAAGGAAGGCGAAGCCGTTGAAGGCGAGGCTGTCCTGGGTGGGGGCCAGCGGTCGCCAGATGGAGGCGGCGGTCGCGATGGTTTCGTTGTCGGCGGTGAAGGACTCGATGCAGATCGCGCCGCGGTAGCCGGTTGTTGCCAGTGCGGTGAAGAACCGGGGCCAGTCGAAGTGGTCGGTGCCGGGTGCGCCGCGGTTGGTGCCGCTGACCTGGACGTGTTTGATGTAGGGGCCGGCGATGATCAGCGCGGTGTAGGGGTCGGCCTCCTCGATGTTCATGTGGTACGTGTCGATCATGATGCCGACCGTGTCGGTGAGGCCGTCGATGAGCTGCAGGGTCTGCTCGACGGTGTTGACGACGCTGGTCTCGTAGCGGTTGAGCGCCTCGACGCCGATGGTCACCCCGCGGGCCGCGGCGTGGTCGGCGACCGGGAGCAGGGCCCTGCGGAAGTCGGCGTAGCAGGCGGCCCGCTCATCCGCGGTCATCCGCCAGGTGCGGCCGACGGCGGCGTAGACGGGGCCGCCGACGCACGGAGCGCCGACGGCCGCCGCACTGTCCACACAGCACTTGAGGTACGCCACCGTCGCCTCGACGGTCTCCGGGTCGGTGGCCACGAGGTCACGGCCTGGTGGCGTGACCGCGCAGACACCGGCGGCGGTGAGCCCGTGAGCGGCCAGCAGGTCGCGGGTCCGCGCGGGGTCCCAGTCGCCGGGCTGCTCGATCGGCAGCTCGACGGCGTCGAACCCACCGTCGGCGATCCGCGGGACGAGGTCCGCCAGGGCGGCGTCGTCGACCGGCGAGGTCCACACCCACGGGTTGATGCCGATGGCGTACATCCGGTGCCTACTTCCAGCGCTGGGGGTAGCCGGGCAGGTCGGTGCAGCCGCACATGGCGTAGTGCAGCGGCGGCATGCCGGCGTCGAGGTACTGGTCGAGGTTGTCCTGGGTGATGGTGGGCTGGGGCAGCTTCCAGGGGCTGGACACCTGCTCGCCGTTGAGGACGCGCAGGGCGGCGATGATCGGGGTGCGCCACTGGTAGGTGGGGTAGGTGGGTGCGATGGCGGTGAGCTTCTTGTCCTTCCACAGTTTGAGGAAGTCGAGCTGGTCCTCGCCGTTGATCGGCGGGACGGGCTTGCCGGCGTCCTGGAAGGCCTCGACGGCGGCGACGGCGGTGGCGCCGGCGTCCATCCAGATGCCGTCGATGGTGCCGTAGCGTTGGATGTAGTCGTTGACGATCTTCTTGGTCTTGGCGGGGTCGCCGTCGGTGAACTCGACCCCGACGACGTTGACCTTCGCCTTGTCGAACTGGACCTTCGCCGCGGACCAGCGGGTCTCCAGGACGTCGACGCCGGGCAGGATGCGCAGGGCGAGGACCTTGCCGCCGGG
>NZ_BMPI01000035.1 GCF_014647515.1 Dactylosporangium sucinum
CTGGATGGGTAGGTGTCGGCCGTATGGGAATTGCACACCCTGTTGCCGCCAGCGCTTTTGGACGAACTCGCCACAGCCGTGAACCGGCCGATGAGCGGCACAGGAAAGCCCCGCCGCGTACCGCACCGGGGCCAACCGGGAGGACAGCGACGGGGCATCCCTCAGACCCAACCAGGGGGAGGGCCCGAGCCTGGCGCTCGGATAGTCGTCCCTGATTGTGCACTGGTGATGCTCGGCCCGTCGCCCCCGATACGTGACCTTCGGGTGTTTGCGCTGAACATATAGCCCGATGGCTGTCAGCCGGATGGCTGAGCCGTTCCGGGTTAGTCGCCGGCGGCGTCTGCCGGCCCACTGGGAATGAAGGTGCCCATGCCGCGGCGGGTGCGGACTTCGCCCGTAGCGCGCAGGTGCGAGATCGCCATCTTGACCGTGGTCGCCCCGACACCGTACTCGGCGCCGAGTTCGGCGATGGACGGCAGGCGATCGCCGGGTTGACCGGCCTTGATACGTGCACGAAGTCCGGCGGCGACCCGCTCCCATTCGGGGCGGTCGTCGCCGTTGTTGTCGGCGGGCATGGCTATGGGTCCTTCAGCTTGGCAGCCCGTCCATCTGATCACTTCCGCACGCGCAACTCAACAATGAGGCGGCTAAGGCGCCGGAGTGGCGAGAGTTCTTTCGTTAGGCGGCTTAGGCGGCTATGTTGGCTGCTGGGCGTCGCCTTCAGCTTGGCAGCCGGGGGAGGAGCCCAGGGTCGGCGCGGCAGCTTCCTTGCTCGGATAGTCGCCGCGTCGACCTCCCGATGTGGCGGTCGCCTTGAACCTCCACCAGGCCCAGCTTCCGGGCGACCGCCGCACCCCTCTCTTGGGAGGTGCCGTGTCCGATGAGCCGCATCCCGCGTGGTGTTCGCCGCGCCGCTGCACGGCTGCGGTGCCCCCGGTCAACGGGCACACGCTCGCCGCGCACCGGTCGGTGCCGGAGGCGTCTGGGTTGACGGAGGCGTACCTGGTGCAGGGCCCGGCCGCCGGGGCACCGTCGGTGGAGGTGGTCAGGTCGGGCCGGTCGGTGGTGCTGCCGCTGCTGGAGGCGGAGGGCCTGCCGGCGGCGATCGCGGACCTGTTGGGTCGGGCGGGGGTGGGTCGGTGACGGCGCCGCGGCCGCGGGGGCGGGCCGAACTGGAGCATCCGTCGTGGTGTGAGGTCGACAAGTGCTCGCTGGAGACGCTCGGGGTGGGTGGCGCACACCAGCGGGAGTTCGTCGTGGTTGGCGACGACGGCAAGCGGGTGGCGTCGGTGGTGTTGCGGGAGTACGCGTCGGGGCGGGTGACGATCGGCGCGGGGTCGTGGCTGCACCGGGAGTGGTCGCCGCGGGAGGCGGAGTTGGTGGCCGGGCAGATGGTGGCGGCGAAGCGGCTGCTGGACGAGTCGGCGCCGGTGGTCTAGACGGTCACGCCTTCGGGCGTCGTGGTGCTGCTCCGCCGCGGGATTCCCGCAATGGCGGCAGGCCGGCTGCGCGGGCGAGCTTCCGGACGTACGCGTCGGTGAAGCCGCTGAGTCGCGCTGCCTCGGATGGGCCGACGCCGGCGCGCAGCGCCGCGACGACGGCTTCTTGGAGCTCGTTGCGCGCCTTGGTGTGCGCGTCCTCGGTGCGGCGGTAGTTGGTTTTGGCCGCGGTGAGGTTTTGGCGCGCGTTGTCGGCGTCTGTCACCGGAACACAGTAACGGAACACTGTTGCGTTGCTCAACGGTGTTCGCTAGCGTGTTTCGTAACTGATGAGCGTAACGAAGGAGTGTTGATGATCCCTCCGTACCTGATGAACGCCGACGACATCCGCCGCGAGATCGACATCGACACAGCGCTCTACGGCGAGGCGTACGCGACCGCCGCCGAGCGCGCCGTCGCGCCCGGCACCACGATCACCGGCCTCGACGGCGACCCGTGCACCGTCACCCAGGTCCGCGGCCGCCGGTTCGTGTCGGTCACCTCGCCCGCCCACCCCGACGAGCGCCTCATCGACGTCACCGTCTTCAAGACGACCGACGGCACGCCGCTGCAGGACCTCATCGACCAGGCCGCCCGGCCGGGGGAGGGCCGATGAACCCGGTCGACGTCGGGGTCGACGACCGCGTCGAGGTCTACACGCCCGGCACCGGCACCTACTGGGGCTACGTGGTGAGCATCGACAGTTCGGAGATCACGCTCGACGACGTCTCCCCCGCAGGGAAACCGGCCATCGTGGACGCCTCGACCATCGTCCGGAGGGTGTTCCACGGCCGTCGTCCCGAGGGCCACGTCGGTCGTTGGGAGGGGGCGCGTTGAACCCGATCGACGTGATTGCGAACGCGGTCCGGGCCGCCGACGGCAGCCACACGCTCGGCGCCGGCCGCCTGGCCGAGGTCGCCGCGGCCGCGCTGACCGACGAGCGGGTCGTCGACCACGCCGTCGGCCAGCTGCTGGCGGACGGGTGGGGCGAGTTCCTGTCCGGGGCGCAGCTGCAGACGATCGCGGCCGCGGTCCTGGGTTCGGTCGGCGGGGCGTCGTGACCGCGCCGCGCAAGAAGTGGTCGACGACGACCTACGCCGGCGACCCGCGCCGCTCGCACCCGTCGAAGCCTGCGGCCTACCGGTACGTGCAGGCCCGGGCGGACGAGTTCCACGCCGGGATGCTGCGGCGCGATTTCAAGCAGGTCGTCGTGTGGGTCGACGAGGGGTACGGCCGGGGCTGGCAGCGCTACGAGACGGTGAACCTCGACGCCCTGCCTGGAGGAGTGTCGTGATCAAGTCATCGACCGACTGCGTCTACTGCAACGCCGCGGTCATCCGGGTCGACGGCCGCTGGGAGCACCTCGTCGTCGATGACCTGGCCGAGGACGGCTACTACACGGTCATCACGTGCGACCCGTTGTTGTTCGAGGACCGTCGCCACCGCGTGGCCACGCCGAAGGTGGCGTCGCTGTGACCCGCGACGAGACCGTCCGTGCCGCGGCGGCCATCATCCGCCCGCACATCGACGGCACCTTCCGGGCCGACGAGCGCGCGGTCGGACGCGCCGAGGAGCTCGCGGACGCTGGCCTGCTTGCCGGTGGGACGCCCCGGATCACGTTGCCGCCGCGTGAGGCGGTCGCGAACACCTTGCAGGCGACGATGTCGTGGGCTCCGGCAGAACAGATCGCCGCCGAACTGGACCGGGCCGGACTGCTCGCGGAGCGTGCGTCGTGACCGCCGTCCTCGAGACTGTCGCCGGCGCCGACCTCCACGAGGGTGACCGGATCGTTCTGGCAGTGACCGGGGAGCACACGATCGCCCGCATGGACCGCTACCGGCGGACCGTCGGCGACGGGATGCGCCACGCGCACTGCACCGACGGGACGTGCTGCACCGTCCTGGACCATCACAACTACCGCCGCGTCGCCGGCTGAGGAATCGCCATGCGCTACGAGATCCGCCCGCTCGGCCCGTGGATCGGGCCGGTCACCACAAGTCGCAGCCCGGCCAGTCGTTTCACCGCGCCCTGGACGTCGACGCTTGACCTGCTCGGCCGCGAAACGGACCACCTCGGCGCGCGGCTCGTCGTCGTCCAGGTCGACGTCGCCGAGGGCGGGCTGCGCCGCGACGGGATGCTCCGGGCCGGTGCGAAGGTCGCCTTTCCCGGTGTGCGTGTGTCGTTCGACTCCCGGCACGGGCCGCTCACCTATGCCACGGACGCGTACGCGGGCTGGCAGTCGAACGTTCGTGCGATCGCGTTGGGCTTGGAGGCACTGCGTGCCGTGGACCGGTATGGGGTGTCGAAGTCGGGGGAGCAGTATCGGGGCTGGTCTGCGATCGCGGCCGGGCCGGCGGATGCCATGTCTGCGAATGAGGCTGCGCGCCTGCTGGCCGCTGGGACGAACGGCCGGTTCACCGCCGAGCAGTTGCTGGCCGATCGGGCGAGTGTGGCGCTTGCCTACAAGCTCGCTATCCGCACGCTGCACCCAGATGTGGGTGGCGATGCGGAGATGTTTCGGCGGGTGACCGCTGCCCGTGACCTGCTCAACAACGACCCGATCTAGGAGACGTGCATGCCGAGGACTGCAACGGTGACGGCCGAGGAGATGCCGTGACCGCGGTGAAACCCGGCCAGGTTTGGGCCGACAACGATCCGCGCTGTGCAGGCCGGACGCTGCGGGTCGATGCGGTCGACGACGACAAGGCGCTGTGCACGATCCTGACGAACAGCGACACCACGCAGGAACTGATCGACAATCCGGCGCAGAGCCCGTGGTACCGGCGCAGCGACCGCCGCGGAAAGCAGACCCGGATTTCGCTGGCCCGGTTCGTGCCGACGTCGACCGGCTACCGGCTCATCCAGGACACACCGTGACGCGCGTCGCCGGCCACGCCCTGTGGTACGAGGGTGCCGCCCACGACGACGACGGGCACCTGATCGAGTCCGCCGGCCGCATTGTCCGTTCCGGCCCTGGTCGGGGAAAGTGCGAGTGCGGCGCCCTGTCCTGGGTGTTGCCGTCGGCAACCGCCCGGAAGGCCTGGCACCGGCAGCACAAGACGGAGGTGGCGGCCGGTGTCTGACCTGCCGCGGTTCGAGACGGTCCGGTCGCAGGCGTATGCGCTGCTCGGCGACGCCCAGGACTGGCTGCGCTTCAACCCTCGTGATGTCCGCGACCATCCGACCGGTCACCGCGCCGAGGCGCTCGCCCGCGCCCGGCAGCACATCGCCGCGGCGAAGGAAGCGCTCAACGAGGCTTGCGGGTATTGGCCGTGAGCGACTACGTGCGTGGCCTGCTCACGATTCCCGCCGCGCTCCTCGCCCTGGTCGCCGTCACCGCGGTGCTCTTCGGCGCCTTCCGGCTGCTGGTCCGGGCCTCGCCCGTGCACTGGTCGGTGCGCGGCCCGCAACGCCGGGCCCGCGACGCCCGCGAGATGCTTCGGTGGGTGAACGCCGCCGGTCGGCACGTCGCCACGTTCCGGCGCCTGGTGGCCTTCGGACCGTGGACGCTGTACGTGGCGCGGTATCGACCCGGCAACGTCACCGAGGAAGGATCGGAACGATGAGGTACTCGTGGGAGGTGCTCGAGCCGAGCCGACTCATCCCCGGCCAGCACGAGCCTCTCACCCCGCCGTGGACCGACATCGAGGACGCCGACAGCCCGCAGGAGGTCGCCGCCCGGATGGTGTCCCACCTGCTGCCCGGCCAGCGTCTGGTGATCTGGGACCACGAGGCAGTCGGCCATCACCCAGTGCTCACGGTTGACGCATGACGACGTGGCCCGGGGTGGCCGTGACGGGCCACCGTGATCTGACGGACGGGCAGATGGCGTGGCTGCGGCCGGAGCTCGACCGGGTCAACCTGAAGCTCGCTGGCGAGCACGGCACGACGGGCGCTGCGACGGGGATGGCGCTCAAGGCCGATCAGGAGTTCGGCTGGTCGGCGCTGTTCGCCGGCATGACCCTCCACGCCCACATCCCGTTCCCAGAGCAGCCGGACCGGTGGCCGACCGCGGACCAGGACGCCTACCGCAGGCTGCTGGCCCGGTGTGCGACGCGGACGGTGTACGGGCCGTCCTACGACGTGAAATGGCTGTTCGCACGGAACGACGGGCTGCTCGACTTCGCCGAGGAACGGGCGGGCGTCCTGGTAGCCGTCTGGGATCCGCGGGTGCGGAAGGGCGGCACGTTCGACACGGTGCTCAAGGCGGCCCGGCGCGGTCTTCCGGCCATCCACTTCGAGGTCGAGCGGCTGCAGGTGCACGGGCCGGGTTGCTCGTGCATTGAGCCGCGGCGGGCGCTGACGCGGTTCTGAACGGCTACTTCTTGGGGCGGATGTAGCCGTTCTTGAGGCACCACGTCGCGAACTGGGTTGCCACAGTGCTCATCTCCAGTGTCGTGCTCAGCTCAGCGTCCTTGCCCTTGTTCTTCGCGGCGATCTCCGCCTTCGTCGCCATCCGGGTACCGAAGTCCTGGACCTCGGGCACACTCGACTTCCGCGCCTTCTCGCCGAGGGCCTTGACCACGTCGGGCCGGTACAGATCGTCGGCGCGTGCGTATGCCTCGTTGACCTCGACGCAGGTCTCCTGCGCGATGACGTCCCCTGGCAGCGGCGACGGGCTCGGCGACGGGCTGGACTGCGCGCTGGGTGTCGGGCTTGAGCTGGTTGCTGCCTCCGCCTGGCCGGTCGGCTTGTTGTCGACCCGGAGGGCCAGTCCGACGGCGACGGCACCGCCGACGAGGAGCAGCGCGACAACGGCTCCGGCGGACACGATGAGCGTGGTGCGGCGGTTTCGGTTCGGGGCAGGGGTCCCGAACTCGTTGAGGTACATCGGGGGCGGCTGCTCGGTCACCGGGACAAGCTATCCACGTCCGGAGCCGGATTCCGCCCAGCCGATCGGATAGTCGCTCCTGCTGGTCATCCAGTTCGGCCTGGCCGCGCTGCGTGCCCACGCGCCGGGCTGCTCGTGCGCGGCGAAACTCGTTGAGCCGACGATCATCGCCTGAACCGGCCGGAAGTCGACCGGGGACCGTCGGACCGGAGGAGTGCGCTGCCGCTCGCCGCCGAGAAGATAGGCGGATGTCGCAGCCAGAAGAGCCGCCACGTGCCGAGTATCGCCCGCTGAAGAAGCGGACGATCATCATCCTGGTCTCGATCGGGCTCGCGGCGATCGTCATGGCGACGATCTACATCGCCATGTCCTCACGGATACCGGCCATGCCAGTCGATCCCACGGTGTCGGCGGCAGATCGGGCCGACATCGCACTGAAGAGAGTTCAGCTACGGGTCGACATCATTCGCAACGTCCTCGGTATTGCGGCTGCGGTCGGTGCAGTGTATGCGCTCGGACTTGCCCTGAGGCGGCAGTATGCCAATGAGCACGCCGACGAGCGGAATCATCTTCGGGCCGAACGGGCGCATGAACTGCAGGCGGCCGTCGCGCAAAACACTGAAAAGGACGCAACGGAGCGTAGAATCACCGAGCTCCAGCTCAAAGCGGCGGACCAGCTCGGATCTGACAAGGCTGCTGTACGGCTGGCCGGCCTATATGCACTGGAAAGGCTAGCGCATGACAATCCGCCCCATCGCCGGGTGGTTATCGAGATTGTTTGTGCGTATCTTCGGATGCCTCACCCAGCGTTCCCTCTCTCAGACTCTCGCGCCGGGCCAGTTCATGATCTGGAGGCTGAGCTAGCGCCGTTGGCGCCAAAGCAGACAGAAGAATTGGTGGTACGGTCGACCGCCCAGGCAATACTGACTCGTCATCTGCGTCCGACCAGGCGAGAGCCCAACGGCAACCAAACCCCGGATCCGCTGTTCTGGTCAAACGTCCCGGTGAATCTCGCCGGCGCAGTGCTGGTTGAGTTTGATGGGTCTCATTGTGTCATGTCCTCCGCGGACTTCTCCAACGCAAGATTTATCGGCGATACAGTGTTCCGCAGCACCTCCTTTCGGGGTGTGGCGAGGTTCGTGGCGGCCGAGTTCCTTGCAAGGGCGACGTTCGCTGCAAGCGAGTTTGAGAGCTTTCCTAGGTTCGAACGCAGCAGTTTCTCGATTCCGCCGGTGTTTGACGGGTCCCGCGTCGCCGAGCCGCGAGCTGGCGCAAAGGTTGGGCTTCCGGAAGGGTGGAAACTAATTCGCAAGGCCGATCTGGGTACGGTGTTCGCAAAGGTGTCGGACCCGACGCCCTCAATTCCGATCGTCAGAACACAGGATTGATTGACCGCCGTCGCCTTCGAGCCGGTACCAGCGCACCGCCCCCACGCCGCCGACAAGCACACGCCACCGCCCGTCCGCCGTCTCCATCGCGCCCGCCCAGACCATGCCCTGAACGTAGAGCGCCCGCCTGGCCTGGTGAAGGTCGGCGGGCGAATCCCATGGCTGTAGTTATCCACAGGCGTTGTCCACAAGGCTGGAAGATGCTGGAACCTCAGTCGTCGACAGCGTTGGCCAGGGCGCCGAACATGCCGTCGTCGACGCCCTCGTCGCACGCCGCGAGCCGCAGCACGTCGTCGACAGCGATCGGCCCGGGCCGGGCTGCGAGCTCGGCCACGCGCGCCTGGTGCGCCTTCACGCCGGCGACCGTCCGGCCGAGCTTGGCGAGCGTCGCCAGCCATGGCCCGTGCAGGTCCCGGCGCGGCACCGCGGTCCGGCGGACACCGCGCGGCTCGTCGAGGTCGACGAGGACCGCGTTCCCGGCCGGGTCCGGGTGCCAGGACGCGAGGTAGAACGCGCCCTGCCGCTGCCGGACGATCCGGTACGGGCCGGCGTCGACGACCGTTGCCTTCGTTGGCGGGACGACCCGCCAGCTGGGGCCGGCGGCGTAGTACAGGTCGGCGCCGGGCTGGATGCTGGACGTGGCCATGGTGGTCTCCTTCAGGTGGCGGCGGTCAGCGGTAGTACTCGGGGTGGTTCTCGCGCATCCACTCGTCGGCTTCGACGGCCTGCTGTTCGAGGCGCTCGATGTGGTCGGCGGCGTCGAGGATGAGGCTGTAGTCGACGACGCCGTGCCCGGCGCGGTCGTGGAGGTCGCGGAGGCGCTGCGGCATGTCGGAGCTGGTCATCGGGTCTCCTTGGGGTCGGTGCGGGTGAGGGTGTAGCCGGCGGCGAGGCGCTCGGCGACGCGGTCGGGTCCGACGGGGACGGTTCGGCCGTCGGGGCGGATCATGCGGATGGGCTGCTGGGCTGCGATGGCGGCGAGCACTTTGGCGCGCTCGTCGGGGGTCATCTCGTCGAGGTCGGTCACGGCGGGCTCCTTCAGCTGGTGGTGTGCAGGTAGAAGCGGGCGGCGCGGGCGATGGCGCCGTAGAGGGTGTCGGTGCGGACGATGGTCCGACCGGTGTGGTGGACGGCGATCCACTCGTCGCGGCCGCGGCCAACGTGGTGGCCGGTGCACACCGGCTCCGGGTCGGCGACCATGGCCCACCGGCCGGGCTCAACCTCGACGTGCCGCTCGCGGGTGAGCGTCCAGCCGTCGCCGGTCGAGGCGAGGATCAGGCCGTCGTCGTGGCCGTCGCGGAAGACGTGCCGGACACCGTCGCAGGCGTTGTAGAGGACGACGTCGCCGGGCTCGTCGAGGATGCTGTTGCGCCGCCGGTAGGGGTCGCAGGTGTCGTGGCCGCACAGGGCAGTGGTCTGCTGGACGCCGGTCACCGGCGTCCGGCGCACGTGGGCAGTCGGCGGGTCCGGGGACGCCGGGCCGGTACGGGTGCGCCTGCTCGTGTCGCAGGCTGGCGGCGTTGGCGCGGATCCGGTCGGCGAGCCGGTCGAGGATGTCGGGGTCCGTGATTTCGACGCCGGCGACGGTGATGACACCGCCCAGGTTGGCGACGGCGAACGACCTGACGTCGCCCCAGCTGGTGGTCTGGCCGACGACGAGCGTGTGCCCCTGCGGGTCGGTCGGGTACAGGCCTGGCTCGAGGTGCGTGGTGTCGAGGTGGACGTTGCACATGGCGGGCTCCTCAGGCGGCGGCGGTCGTGATGGACAGGGCGGTGGCGAGCCGGGCGGCGTGCTCGGCGGCTTCGCGCTCGTCGGTGGTGAGCTGGGCGAGGCGGATGCGGCCGGCGTTCGTGAGCACGCCGCCGGTGACGACCTTGCGGGCGTCGCGGCGGCCGGCCTGGTAGGTCAGCTGGAGGTATCCGCGTTTCGCGAGGGCGGTGAGGACCTTGATGGAGGCCTGGCCGGCGTGGCCGCCGCGGGCCACGGACCCGGTGAGCTCGGCGACGGCGAGTGCGGTGTGGCCGGGGTCGGACACCTTGGTCTGGGTGCCCTTCGCGGCCGGGCCGAGGCGGACGGCGGACGCGGCCGGGGCCGGGTCGACCGGGGCGGCGGGGAACTGGGCGATGAGCGCGGCCCACGCGCGGAGGGCCTGGACCTCGAAGGTGTGGCCGGAGGAGAGGTCGGCGTTGAAGTCGCCGCCGACGCGGACCTGGATGCGGTAGCCGGCCTGGGGGGTGGGGATGACGGTCGCGACCAGGTCGCCGGCCTCGTGGCGGAGGCCCTCGGCGGGGATGCTGAGCGGGGCGGTCGTCGTGTTCGTCATGTAAAGAGCTTTGCATAGTGCTTTGCATGATCACAAGGCTAGTGCGTCACCTGTTCGTGTAAAGTGCTTTGCATAGCCATGTGCGCCGTTCGGTGGCATACTGCCCGCATGGAGTACGACATCAACCGCCTCACGAAACTCGGCAGGCGACGAGCCAAACTGCTCGCCGACACCAAGGAGAACCTCGCCGAGATCCAGGCAGAGATCCCCGTTGCGCGGCAGGCCGGCGTCACCCAGGAGCGGATCGCCGCAGCCACCGGACTCAGCCGCGTGACGGTTGCAAAGTACGACCCGACCAGCGGGCCAACAGCCCCTCAAGGCGACGGGCCATGACCGGACGCCGGACTGCGCTCTACCGTCTCTTCCGATCCGACGGCGGGCTGCTCTACATCGGCATCGGCTACGGCCCAGCAGTGCGGATAGCCAGTCACCGAAGGAAGCCGTGGGGCAGTGACATCGACATCACCCGGACGGCGATCACATGGTTCGACGACCGGGACGGGGCGGAAACCGCCGAACTGCGGGCGATCCGCGACGAGAAGCCGCTGCACAACATCGTGACCGGTGACGAGAACGGCTGCGCCCGCTTCCTGCCCGGCGTGGACGGCGAGCCGAGACGGGGCTTCCGGCCAAATGCGGCACAAGAGGCGAAGCTCGTCAAAATTCGCCAGGCGTGGGCCGAGCGTGAGGCGGCCCGAGGCGAGTACCGACGCCTACTTATCGCGTGCGGTGAAGCCGGCGTGCCCGTCCTCTACCTGTCGAGAGAGCTGGGCGTGGAGCGGAAGACGCTCTACCGGCAGCTTGGTCGATCCGCCACCTGAGCGGCGGAAGTCCTGCCCGCGAGGTGTGGCACGGGGCTTTCAATATGCGCTCAGTCGATCTCGCACATCATCATCCGCGTTCCGAACGGCGCGGCCGGGTCCGGCATCACGAGCAGGTGCCGGACCTGGCTCCATGCAGATCTTGGCCATGCTGACCGTCGCCCACGTCCCGCACCTGATCTCGCGCCAGGCGCACAGCTAGTCCTCGTCGGCGACGACGACCCGGGCGGCGAGCCCCGACCGGCGGCTGGTCGCGTACTGGCCGGTGTCGGTGTACCTGGCCACCTCGATCCAGCCGGCCGGGCCGTCACGGAGGATACGGACGGTGCCGCCGACGCCGGCGATCGCGGTCCGGGCGATGCGGTGCGCTTCGGCGGCGGTGGCGTACAGCGGACCGACAGGCTCGTCGTCGAGGAGTACGCCGGACACGAGGTAGGCGGCGTCACCGTTGACGGTGTGGTGATCGTCCATCACTCCACGGTGCTCCCGTAGGGCCGTGCGCCGGTATCGGCCGGGCGTCCGGGCCGGTCGGGGCGGGCGTATGAGCTGGTCGGCTCGTTGTCGCGTCGCTACATAAGCTGATCGGTGCGGGGTGATCGGCCGGTCAGTCGCCGTCGTCCACGTGCCCCGGCTTGTATCGGGCGACGTACACGGTGAACGGCCCGATGGCGAACAGCCGCCGGAAGGTGCTCACGTGCCGGCCGGCGGCGTTCACCCACCGGAACAGCTGCTGAGCGTCGCGGGCGCGACGCTGCGGGCCACGCAATGACCAGTGCTGCGGCGCCGCCCGCAACGCCAGGACGAGCGCGAACACCATCGGCGGGACCGCCGCGGCGATGAGCCAGACATCGTCACTCACAGCGCCTCCTCGGTGATCTGCGCGGTCAGTGCCACCAGTAACGCCCGCCCCTGCTCGTCGAGCTTGCCGACTGCGGCGAGCCGCAGCTGTTCGGCCCGGTCCGGGCGGTGCTCGCACAGGCTGGCCAGCGACACGACGGCGCCGGCGAACTCGTCGGCGACCGTCGCCTCCGTCCACGACAACTGCTGCCCGTTCACGCCAGGTCCCGCGCGATCCGGAAGGCAACATCGGTCTGTTCCTGTGCGTCCTGGGCTGGCTGGCAGCGCAGGCCGCGGGCGTCTTCGGCCCGGTCGCCGCGCAGCAGCGCCGCCGTGAACCGTGAGCACGGCAGGCAGCGCGGCGTGCCGTCGAGGCCCATGTGCACCTGGTCGGCGTGCTCGTTGAGCCACGCGAGCGCCCGCAGGCCGGCCGCGAGCGCGTCCCGTTCCTGCTCTGCCTGCTCAGCCACGCCGAACCTCCATCCCATCTTCGAGCGGTTCCAGCAGATCCCACACCTCGGCGTGCCGACCCTCGATTTGCAACGCCGCCGCCCGATAGAGGTGCCTACGGGGCAGGTAGCCGCGCTGTTCGTAGATGAGCGCGCCGTGATGCCACTGTCCGAACCGCCACCCACCCATCGCTGAGGAGCCTGTCTTGTCAGCGCGGCGCAGCCGGGGCTCGACGGGTGGGCCGACGGGGTGGATCGCCTCCATGTCCTTGGCGATCTCGGCGCGATCGCCGTATGCCGCGAAGTGCTCGAACTCGGTGTCCCAAATGACGTACTCGTCTCGGTCTGAGGCGGGTCTGATGAAGACGTAGGCCATCAGCGCGGCATCCGCTCGTAGATGAAGATCTCGGGGTCCCGACGGCCGAAGAGATGGTCGACGGAGACGACACCGGTCCCGCTGCCGTCCTCGACACGGTTGCCGTCGGCGTCGACGTGGCGGCGCACAACCCGCGCCTGCCAGCCGTACACAGTGTTGCCGAGGGCTGTGATCCGCACGATCGACAGGTGCCCGTCGGGGAGCCAGGTGACGCCGCGGTCGATCCAGTCCTCGCCTACGTACGGCGGCGGGTCAAACCCCGCGGAGACGAGGGCGTCGGCGATCTGCTGGTCCTGGTCGGCGGTCACCGCCGCACCTCGCGCCCGTTGCGGTCGAGCCGGTAGTAGTCCTGGGTGGTCTTCCACCCGGTCTCACCGCGGTCGTCGGCCTGCCGGCCGCAGCACGGCGCCTTCCAGATGGAGCAGTCGGCGTACCGGGCGGTCACGGTGACCTTGCCGAGGTCGTAGATGCGGCCGCAGGTGCAGCGGACCGGGCTGGTCATGTCGGCGATCTGCTGGAGCTGGATCTCGTTGAGCAGCGGGCGTCCGTCGATACCGAACATCATCGGGCACCTGCCGCGTTGAGGCCGGCGGCCATGGCCTCCGCCTGGACCCAGCGGGTCTCGATCTCGTCGTACTCCTCGAAGTACTCCCACTCGATGACGATGTCGCCGCCGTCGCTCGACGGGGGCATCTGCTGCGGGTCGTCGGGGTGTGCCTGGGTCGGCAGGGCCGAACCGCGGACGATGGAGATGCGCATGTCGTACAGCGACTCCACGTCGTACTCGCGGACCTCGGCGATGTTGAGCACCTCGCCGTGGTCGGACAGGATCGCCTGCCACGGGCCGGTCAGGGCGGCGGTCCGCTGCTCGTCGGTGATCATGCGGTGGTCTCCTTCGTCTCGGGGTCGTGCTCGGCAAGCCACTCGCGACCCTTGGTAGTGAGCGTCCACCGGTCGCTGCCGCCGGCGAGGAGGGCTTCGGGGGTGGCGAAGTGCAGGCAGGCGAGGCGGTGTAGGGACAGCAGGAGCAGGTGCGCGTCGACGCCGGCGTCATACGAGTCGCCGGGGCCGAGCTTCCACTCCCGCGCGGCGATCCGACGGGCGGCAGCCAGGAGCTCCGGGGTGGGCTCCAGTGGCGTGATCACACCGCACCGGCCGCGAGGCGGAGCAGGGCACTGGCGCACACCTCGGCGACCTTGTCCGGGTCGCAGGCGCGCAGCATCCGGGTCAGGCGCGTCTGGGCGGTGTCACCGCCCTCGTGCTGGACGCTGCCAACGAACTCGACCATCACGTCGAGCGCCTCGGTGAGGGTGCCGTCGAACGGGGCCGCGTGGAAGTCGACGACCTGCGACGCCCGCCGGATCAGCGCCTCGTTCACGGCTGGTTCCCCTCGATCGCGCCGAGCAGTTCGGCGCGGCGCTCGTCGCTGATCCACTTCCATGACCGCACGCACGTGCCGAAGAACGCGTTGCCGAACCCGACCGCCTCACAGTCGGGGCAGATGTCGTGCCCGTGAGGGCCAGTGTCGAGGCAGGTGAGGAACGGGCACGGGCCGTCGACGAACACGGCGGACGCGGTCGAGATCGTCGCCATCAGTGCGCCTCGCCCTCGTGCCCGAGGATCGCCTGCACGATCTCGCCCGGCGTCAGCCCCGACTGGTCCCCGTCAAGGTCGCGCATGATCAGGCCGACGTGGTGGCAGCGCGGGCAGTACCAGACGGCGACCGGCCGGCCCTTCAGGTCGATGACCTGCACCTCGTAGCGGTCCAGCAGGCCCGGCTCGTCATCGGTGCCGGCGAACGCACGCAGAATGTCGCGGGCCAGCCGGTGCCCGGTGCCTGTGGCGGTGAGGTCGACCGTGGCGGCGCGCTCGGTGATCAGGTCGGCGATTCGCTCCACAGAAGTGCCCTGCCAGGCCATGTCGAGAACCTCTTCACGGGTCGGCATCAGACCGGCACCTCGACGGGCGGCATGGCCTGGATCTCGGCGAGTTTCGCCTCCACCTGCTCCGTGGTCAGGCCCTCCAGCGTGACGAGCTCGCCGTCGTCGCTGTCGTGCTCCATGTCGAACCGGAACGGGTGCACCGTCACGTGTGACGGCCACACGTTGACGCCCCGGCCGTTCGGGAACGCGTAGTTCCACCACAGCGATGTCGCGCCGGCAGCGCAGTGGTTGGTCAGGTAGCCGGCGAAGTTGTTCACCGCGTGCTCCCGAGGGGCAGGCGCCGGACGGCGGCGGCGAGGAGTTCCCCGCGTAGCTCCGGCTCGAACGACGCGTTGACGGTGACGGACAGGTCGGCGAGGGTCTGCATCTCGCCGCGCTCGGGCATCTTCCGCAGGAACGCGTCGATCATGTAGTCGACCTTCTCGTCGAGGTTGGCGACCTCCTGGTCGATGGCGGCAAGCGTTTGAGGGTCCATGTGATGCTCCTTCAGATGGGGCGGATGTCAACGATGTCGCCGGCCCGGCATGAGCCGCGGCTGAACGTGGCGAGGCCGAGGTGAATGCGGGCCCGCTCGAACGTGAGCGTCGCATCAGGGGTTTCGGTGGCCGTGCGGCGCCAGCTGGCGACGTCGTCGGCGGTGGCGTCTTCGACGATCAGGCCGCGGTGGCCGCGGACGTCGCCGGTCAGGATGACGTGGACCCGCATCAGACGGGCTCGACCATCGCCTTGAACGCCTCGGTCGCGTACTCCCACCGGGCGGTCAGCGGCTGCCCGCCCTTGATCCCGGCGCCCCGGTAGGCGCTCGGCGGCTTGAGCGACGCGGTCGGCTGCCACTCGATACGGCCTACGATCGGCGCCGCGTCGTCCACGTCGCCCGCACACAGGTAGTCGGTGACCAGCCCGACGATCACCGTCGAGGCGACGAAGTGGCCTGGTGCCGAGTCGGACGGCCACGTGTGAACCTCGGATTCGGCGGCCTTGCGGATGTCGGCGAGGGTGCTCACGACCGGCCGTCCCACTCCGGCATCGGCCGCGCCGCGATCTCGCGGAGGCGGGCCTCCGCCTGCTCCGACGTGAGGGACGACTCGGCGGTTCCGCTGTCGGAGAGCAGCTCCCATCGGAGCGGCACGGCTGGGTCGGGGATGACCGACACCTCCTGGCCGTTGGGGAAGCGGTATTGCAGGGCGCCCCGTCGGGGGTCGTGGCTGAGCAGGTGGCGGGCGAGGTTGGTCATCGCGTTCCTCTAAGGTCCGATGTTATTGTCTCATCTGACGCACTTACTGGTTGACTATGCCGAGAGGGGGGAGGTTGTGTCAAGTGAGACACTCAAGTGGTAGCGTGCCCCGCATGATCAGGCCGATCTGGGAGCCAAAGACCGACGAGGAGCGCGCGGTCCTCGCTGAGGCTGCCCGGCTCCGCAAGGTGGCCGAGGAGGCAGAGGCTGCCATCTGGACCAACCTCGCCCGAGGCCGTCAGCTCAACATCCCCGACACCACACTGTGCGACGTCTCGGGGGAGTCCCGTGCAACGCTCAACCGCCGGTTCGGGTCGAAGAAGGCCAGCGAGTAGACGGCTCCTTTCCCGCCCACCCGATCAGGCACCACCGCGACCCGCACTCCTCGCAGCGCCGGAACAGCCGCCAGGTCACGCCGCCTCCAACGCCGCGAACACAGCCCGCGCCCCGTCCAGCACCGCGTTCACCCGCTCGATGACCGCGGCCCGCTCCGGCGTCAGATCCTCCGGGTAGCAGCCGACCCGCCACCGGCCCGGCTCCACGTACAGCTTCCCGCCGAACCCGAGCGAGCCCATGAAGCGGAACTCTTCGCAGCCGTGCCTCAGGTGGTAGACGAACTCATCCCGCTGATGCTCGGCCGCGCCGGCGTGCCGGACGAGGACGTCGAAGACGGCGCCTGCCTGCTCCGGGGTCACGTCGGCCTCGCGAACGCCCGGCAGCCGAGCGTCGACCCGTCCAGGTCCCGAACCACCTCGTGCGGCACAAGCAGATCCGACCGGTCCCGGTTCACCATCGCCACCGGCCGCGACACGACGAGGAACACTCCGGGTTGCGCCGGCGGCAGGCCCTCGCCGAGACCAAACACGATATCCACGACCGGCACGCCGTCTACCACCCGCTTCGGGCCCAGCTCCGTTTCGCCGAGACGCGGCGGTCGAACGCAGGCCGGGAGGATCCAGGCGGGTTTGATGATGTCCCGCTCGATGCGGTCCGGGCAGTCCGGCGGGTAGACGTGCATCGGGTGAGGGGTCAGGTTGAGGATCACGACTCGCCCCACAACCAGAACTCGGCAACACCAGACACATCCGGGCACGGCCACAGGGCGCGACAGCATGCGCACACTCGATGCTCGCCGCGCGCTGGCGAGTCTTCGACCCGATGCCGGTTCAGCACCACGCGATGCGCGGCAATCAGCCGGAACAGCCGACCCGGGGCGAGGTTGTGCAGGTAGTACGCGACATGCGGGTGCAGACCCTCCATGCCGGTCGGTTCGCCGTTCAGGAACACCTCGACCGCGACGTTCGCCAGCGACTCCACCCGGTCGATCTCGGCGCGCACCCGGTCCGCGCGGGGCATGACGGTCACGGCGCCTCCCCGGCCAGCAGCGCCTCGCGGGCCCGGGCGTACTTCCGCCGCAACCGGTCCGCGGTCGCGTCGTCGAGGAGCGCGAGCCGGGCTTCGTCGCTGTTCGTGAGATTGTCCTGCAGCTTCACGAGCCGGCCGAGCGGGTGGGCGGCGGCCCGGGCGATGAGGTCCATATAGTCCTCGCCGTCCCGCCACGTCACCGCGTCCACCGCCTCCACGACCTGCTCGGGGAAGCCCATCGTGCGCAACTGGCCGAGGGTGATGTCGGTGTCCTCAACGATGTCATGCAGGTAGCCGGCCATCACCGCCTCGTCGCCGTGCTCCTCGAGACGGCGGGCGACCTCGGCGACGTGCTCGAAGTAGGGGCGGCCGGCCTTGTCGACCTGACCGCGGTGCGCCGCGTAGGCGAGCTCGCGAGCGTCAGCAACGGTACGTGTCATGATCGCTCCTTCGTCATCTCGTTCCGGCAGAACACGCTGTGCCCGTTCGGCAGGGTGTGCGTCGCGTCCGCCGGCGTGCAGCAGGGCGCGTCGACCTCTTCAACGTCGTCAGGCTGGGCTGCGCACCACTCGGCCCACTGGATGTGCACGTCGAGCGGCACCTCCCACCGGGAGATCTCGACCGGCAGGCCGTCAGCCAGTCGGACCCGGTGCTCAACGATCAGCCCCAGGTCGGCGAGGGCCTTGAGGACCTTCCGGTGATGGTGCTGGTCGTCGCCGCAGGCGATCGCGCCGAGCACCTCGCGCTGCCGGTTGGTCAGGGCATCCATGTCGAGGGTGTTCACAGGGGCCTCCCGCCGGCCCGACCGGTGAAGTGGAACGCGGCGTACCGCCACACCGCCTCGACGTCGGCGCGCAGGTTGGGGTCGTCGGCCTGCTCCCGGATGTACCGGGCCAGGTCGTCGTGGTCGAGGGTCTCGGTGTACCGCCACCGGCGGGCCCGGTCCGCGGCGACCGTGTGCAGGACCTCGACGGGCGGGGCCAAGTCGTCGACGTTCACAGGTGCTCCTCGTCTCGGTCGGTCAGGATGCGGATGATCTCGTCGTTGTGGGGTCCACCCCACCGCTCACCAGCCCGGACGATCCGAGCCAGCTGGTCCTGCGCCTTGTCGCGCTGCCGGACGACGTCGGGCGGCTGGTAGTCGCCGGTGAGCATCGCGGCCTTCCCGGCGTCGGTGAGCCACGCCCGCCGGGCGTCCGGCGCCGGGTGCGACGTCCACACGATCAGCCCCAGCGCGGCCAGGGCCTCGCCGGCGGCGCCGAGCCGGGACGGGAACGACCAGGTGTGTTCGCCGAGCCGGTAGCGGGCGGCCAGGATCTCGAGGATCAGGTACTGGGTGGGCGGGAGCCGGTCGACGTCGACGCTCACACCGCACCCCCGACGATCAGCGCCCGGACGGTCTCGGCCGGGTCGACGGGCGCGCCCTTGCACGCCGATTTGGGTTCGTTCCGGCCCGGCCACCACACGACTTTGCAGCCGGTGTTCCGGCAGCGCAGGACCGGCGTGCCCGCCCGGACGGACGGCTGCCACGCGTGGGAGGTCATCCGGTCACCGCCCGGTACGCCTCCAGCTGGTCGGCGGTCACGTCGTGCCAGCCGTCGTGGTCGAGGCACCACACCGCGGCGCCGGACACTTCGCGGCCGGACGAGTCGACGACGGCCGGCAAGGTGATCAGGCCGTAGTTGCCGCCGGCCTGCTCGACCAGGCTCGTCACGATCGGCTTCCCGCACGGCATAGTCTCGGGCGTCACGCCGGCACCTCGGCCGGCTCGAAGTCACGTGCCTTGATCTTCGCCATGCGGCCATCCGGGTGGTGATAGACGAAGCCCTCAACGCCGCCGAACTTCGCAGCGGCTAGCACCTGCGCGCGGATGTCATCGAACGTCCTGCCGTCGCCGCCGTGGTCAAGCACCTCGGCCGCCGAGTGCGCCCACAGTTGGTGCCGCTCGGCCCGCTCGGGGTTGCCGTTGACCTTCGGGCCGACCAGCTCGTAGGTACCGACAGGCCAGCCGCTGATGCCGGTGCCGTTCTGGTAGGCGACCGCCTCCGCGTGGAACTTCGCGAACGCCGACTGATCGATCGGTTCCCAGCCGACCGTCTTGCCGGTGGTGTCGTCGACCTGGACCTCGACGAAGCCCGCCGGCGGCTGCTTGCCCGGCTTCACCTCGCGCCGCGCCCACCACTGCTCGCCATCGAACATGACGCACGTGCCGTCGTACTTGCGGGTCGGTACGCCCTCACCGGCGAACACCCAGTCACACGACGGGTTCGGCTCGCGGGTGACGTAGCGGCCATTGCTCGGCGCAGCGAAGTCGCGCAGGAAGATGGTCGGGATCTTCTTCATGGTCAATCCTTCCGGGGCTGGTTGATCAGGTCATTGTTGGTGGTGACGCAGCCGATCGCGGCCACGTCGAGCTGGTCGGCATACCGGGCGAGCGTCTGCGACGCGGTCCGGTAGATGAGGCGCTCCGACGCGCCGACGCTGCCGCTGTCAGCGAGTTCCCCGTACCGGACCGCCTGTGCCCGCAGGCACGCGACCACGTCGCCGGCGTGCAGGTACAGCGAGCCGTCCAGCATCTGCACCTGCCGCAGCTGGAACGGGTCGCCGCCGAGCGCAGTCACGACGCCTCGCCGGCCTTGACCCGCAGCCGGGCAACCTCGGCCTGGATCTGCTCGTGCAGCTCCTCCCAGCGTTCCTGGGCGGACGCCGTCTGCTCCACGTACAGCGCCGAACACGCGTCCTCGTAGTAGGCGAGCAGGCGGTCGAACTCGTCGGCGGTCATCCGGCGGCCTCCTCGGCGAGCCGCCGGCGGACCTCCGGCGGCGGCCAGCCGATCTGGCTTGCGATGTCGTCGAGATCGTGCCCGCCGTGCGGGGCGTCGTCGGTGTCCGGTCCAAAATCGACCAGGTCATAGCCGAACGCGACGATCCGGGCACCGACGACGGTCGCGATGTTGAAGTCATCCGTCTCCAGCGTCTCCAGGCCGTGCAGGACGGCGATCGGCCGGCTGGGGTGGACGGCACCGTCCCAGCCGTAGGAGACGCCGTCGCCGGTCTCGTTGCGCCACAGCCGCTGGGTGACGACAAGGTAGGCGACGCTCACCGGGCACCGCCGAGCCCGAGCGCCACCTCGACCACGTCAACGAACTGCCCGGCCGTGCGCAGCAGGTCGTCGGCGTCCTGCAGGCTGACGACGCGGGGGATGCCGGCCTCGGCCGCGGCCCGCTTGGAGGCGCCTGCGGCGAAGAACGCCGCCCACTCGGTCAGCTCGGGCGCGACGACGACGAGCAATGTCCACACCGAGGTGACCCGGGCCCGGCGGGCGCCCGTCGGGATTGCTCGGGCCGACAGGACCGCGGCCGCCGCCCGCAGCGCCGCCAGGTGCGCGGTCGCGTACCGCATGCCCGGGCTCTCGATCGCTGCCGCCTCCTCCAGCCCGTGCCGGGCCAGGGCGAGAAGCTCACGCGGCGACCGAGCGGGCAGGGCATGCGCGGGCACGGGAAGCTGCACACGGGCCGCAGGCACCACAGCCGGGAGACGGTCGCTCACACGATCACCGTCGGCAGGAATTCGTGGTAGCGGCGCGCCTTGTACCCGCCGTAGCTATCCCCGGCGACCAGCCCGTCGGCGACCAGGTCCCGGTACACGCCGTCCGTCAGCCGAGCGAACGGCACGTTCCCGTCACTCGACCCGCCGATCTCGACGATCACCGTGATGTCGGCGCGTTCGCCGTTGTCACCCCAGCCGCGGTCCCAGAACACGGCCACGCCGTCGTACCGCTCCCGCAGGACGGTCATGAACTCGACCGCGTCGGTGACGGTGGCCAGCGTCGGGATCGGCCGGACCTTCTCGCAGGCGGCGGCAGCCTGGAACGGCTGCACCTGCCAGCCGCCGGCGCGGATCGCGTCGAGCACGTCGTATGCATCGACGAGAGGGTGCAACGCCAGGTGGGCACGGACGAGCGCGTCGAGTTCGTCGTCGGTGGGTCGGGTCGGCTCGGTCATGGTCAGCTCCTGTTCTCGGGGTTGGGGTTGGTGTCGGCCGGGACGATGCCCGCCGTGGTTGTGGAGGCTCCGGGCCCGTCCCAGGCGCTCACCCACCAGGAACCGTCGCCGGCCACTTTCCAGCCGAGGGCGCCGATCTCGCGGGCGGCGCGGTCCCGCGGCGACTCGTCGTCGGCAAGGTCCCGGAGGCCGAACTGGACGTGGTGGACGGTCTGGCCGGTGCGGATCCGCAGGTCCCAGCCGGGCTCGCCGAGGTTGTCGAGGATCGCGTAGCCGTAGCCGGCGAGGTCGGCGGTGGTCATGCGGTGTCCATCCCGGTCGGCAGCCGCCGCGGCGACCCGGCCAGCATCTGCTCGTCGGCGGCCCGCAGCACCGCCTTCTCCCGCTCGGACAGGCCCGCCCACGTCGGGTCCTCCAGGCCGTGGGCCGCCATCAGCCGGCGGAGGATGGCGCGGTGCCGGTGGGCGTCGGCGTCGACCTCCGCGGACAGCTGGCGGGCGAACCGCAGCTCGGCCGCCAGGACCGGCAGCGCCGCCATCACAGCCTTCGCCGCGGCCCGGTCGGCGTTCAGCAGGACGTCGCCGTGCGGGTCCGTCGCGTACGGGGCCAACGCCTGTACAGCAGCCTCAACCGCCGCCGCCTGCACCTCAGCCGGGAACTCGACGTCGCTCATCGCTCACCCTCCTCAGGTGCAGGCCCGGGCCGCGGCGCGACGTGCACAGCCCGCGGGTCGCCCGCGTCGACGTACGTCTGCCCGTCGGCGGCCAGGGCGAGCTCACCGGAGAGGAACCGGGCGAAGTCCTCAACCGCCCGCCGGTCACCCTCGGGCAGTTGGTCGAGCGGCACACCCGTACCGCAGCGCAGCGGCCTCACCGGTCCGTCTCCGTCCAGATGCTCGGCTCCCGGCACCACTCGGCGGCCTCGGCCAGCGCGTTCGCGGACACCTCGTCGCCGAGCAGGCCGGTCTTGCGCTGGCTGGCGGCGGCCCGGTCGAGGTAGGCGGCGATCCGCTCCCGCTCGGCGGCGCGGATCTGCTCCGTCTCGGCGCGGCGGAGACCCCACGGGTCGGCGATGGCGTCCAGCACCTGCCGCGCGAAGATCGCGGCGCTCACCGACCGGCCTCCAGGTCGGCGACACGGTTGATGTCGAACCCGGCCACCGCCGCGTGCAACCGGCGCAGCCGCTCCACATCCGCGTCCGTCCAGTCGTGCCGGGCCGCCAGCTCCCGCATCGCGCCGCCGCCCTGATCGACGTCACCACCCGACGGGTCGCCATCCCAGCCGACGAGGATGCCGTACAGCCACGCGAAGTCGGGTGTAGCACCCCAGTCCTGCGAGCTGAGCGCCATCGTCGACCCGGCCGAGTCGAGCGCCGCGTGCAGGTCCGCCAGGTCGCTCACCGCGCCACCGCCTGGTACTCGCTCAGCCGCAGGGGCAGGCCCTCCGCCACGCAGTCGCGGCAGCCGGCCACGCACACCTCCACGAAGTGGGTGCGGCGGTAGTCGAGATGGCACAGCTGCTTGCCGTGCGACGAGCAGCAGACGCCGGCGGACGGCTTGGTGCAGCGGGCGCACGTGGTCGTGGTCATCGGGCACCGGCCCGCGCCGCCACCACCGCGGCCGTCGCCTCCGCGACCCGGCGCCGCATCGGCTCACCCACCCCGGCCAGCTCGGCCGGCGTGAACGAGTCGACACCCGCCTCCGGGGCCAACACCGCCACGATCGGCGGCGGGGTTTCGAAGTCGTCGCACCGGGCCTCCGCGATCGCGCGGGCCCGGTCGTAGCGGCCCGCCTGCCATACGTCGCCGGTGTAGCCTGCGGCGTTCGGCCCCCACCAGGCGTTCCAGCGGTTCGACCACAGCAGGAACGGCATCCCGTCCAGCGGGCCGGCGGCAGGACGCTCCCGCCAGAACGTGCCGTCGCCGTCGCCGTGACGGTCGTCGGCGTGCTGCGGTCTGGTGCAGACGTGCACGCCGATCGCGGACGTCATGGTGTCGCCGCAGGTCGCGGCATCGGTGATCGTGGTCATCGGGTCTCCTTCGGGTTCGTCACGGGCGTGATGTCGCCCAGGTTGGTGTGGTGGCGTTCCCAGACGCCGCAGCCGCAGCGCAGGCAGTCCGGGCAGACGCAGTAGGTGTCGTTCGGGTCGGCGGCCCCGAGGTCAGTCGTCATCGACGCCACCCCCGGACTCGCAGAAGCTGCACGGCGCCACGACGTGGCAGCGGCAGAACGGCTCCCAGTCCTCCTCCGCCGTCGACACCGGCTCGACCACCTTCGGCCGGCGGGCGTACGCGGCGCGGCGGCGGGCGTTCCGGGCGTCCTTCTTCGCCTGCCGCTCAGCCGCGCGCTGCTGGGCGATGGCCTCGCCGAGCTGACGGGCCGCCTCCCACATGTCGTCGACGTTGGCCATCAGGCGCCGCCCTGCTCGAACTGCGAGTCCAGGTAACGGTCGACGTAGGTCTCCCAGATCTCGGCCTCGCGTCCGGCCATGTGCGGCATCCGCGTCAGCAGAAACACCGACATGCCGGGGAACCACTGGCACTCGGACGTCTCGTGGCCGAACGGGCCGCCGCGCTCATCACCACAGGTTGAGCAGTTCGTGTTGCGCCGGCCGAAGCCCGTCTTGACCTCGGCCATCAGGCACCGCCCGGCTCGTCGTCGAGCGGGTTCGCGGCCAGCCACGCCGCCCGCTGCTCACGGTTCGCGCCGTAGTAGATCGTCGGCGACCACAAGTCGCCCGGCAGCTCCCGCGCCGACACGTCATCGAGCGCCGACCGCAGCTCGTCGAACTTCCGCAGCGTCGTCTCGGCGGCGCGCACCTGCCTCGACGCCACCGGGTACACGTTCGACAGCAGCGTCACCGCGCGCAGCACCTCGTCACGGGTGGCCTGCAGCTTCTCGCCTAGCTCGACATGCTGGCGGCGGGACAGGCCCGGCTTCCGCGCGGTCACGCTGCCACCCACTCGCGGAAGATCGCGTCGACCTCGGCCTCCAGCCGGTCGTACTCGCGGTTGAACTCGGCCTGCGACGCGCCGTCGGGCAGCACCCAGTAGATGAGCACCTGCACCAGCAGGTCGGGGTCGAGCGGCGCTTCGGCGACGTGCGGCGGCAGCCAGTCGCCGATGTCGTTCCAGCCGTCCTCGCAGACGACCTTGACGTTGCGGCCGCAGTTCGCCTGGCAGGGGCAGCGCCGGTCGGGCAGGACGCTCCACGCGTCGACGACGTTGGCGGGGATGGGCTTCGGTCTGGGCATGGCGGGCTCCTTGCGGTGGTCGTGGGTTGGGGTCAGAACGGCGGCGAGGAATCGACGGCCGTCGCTCTTGCGGTGGCTGCGGTGGGTGCGGTGGCACTTTTCCCGGCCTTGATGGGGATCCGAGTTTTTTCCCACCCCCCATACGTCCGGTTTGGTATGGCAATGTGGCGCTTTGTGGGAGGGGGTAAAACTTGCAGCGCGTACCCGCGAAGGCCTCAAGATCTTTCTATCCACCGCAAGAACGTCGAACGTCGATTGTTCACCTGGGTTGACCTGGGATGTTCCGGCGCGGTCCTTGCGGTGGGTCTCACGATCCGGGATTTCCAGCCACCGCACGGAGATCCAAGGTTGCGGTGGATAGCGCGAACCTGCGGGGGATAGCACCAACTCAGCCACCGCTATCCCCCGCAGCCCCCGCAGCGGGCTCCTCGGCACTCTCCTCGGCTCGCTGCACCAGCCAGAACGACCAGACCTTCGAGTGGCTGTCCTGCTCGCCCTGCAGCTGAAACTCGCCATGCCACGACCCGACCTCCGGCGGCAGCATCCGGCCCAACCCGGACGCGACCGGCATACGGCCCGTCTTCGTACGCAGGAACGTCTCGCCCCAGTCGTGGGTCGTCGCGTGCGTGTAGTCGTCAGGCGTCGCCGAGTCGACCAACTTGGAAGCCGACACCCGTTCGCCACCGAACAGACGCCACCACGAGGCGTAGAACGCAGCCCACATGTTCTCCTCGGGGTCGTTCGCCGCCATGTGCTTCGCGTTCTTCGCAAAGTCCCGCAGGCCGATGAAGTCGAGCAGGCCGGCGGTCGCCGACGCCCAGGGCGTGAACGTCCGCATCGGCGTCTCGATCCGGTTCGCCCCAGCGACGATCCAGGCCCGCATCAGCACGAGCAGGTGGTAGAGCACCCGAGCGCGGTTGTCTGCCTTCTGGAGCCATTCCTCCAGGTCGCCGAGCTTGAACTGCGACGTCGGGCGGAGCTCCGGCTCGGGCATCTTCGCGTCGAGCTGCGACAGCAGCGATCGGGACTTGTTGTCCCCGACGATGGACAGGTTGTTGCCCGTCACGAACCAGGTGCGGTCGTTCGGCGCGCGGACGGCGGAGCCGGCGCTGTTGCTGCCCAACTCCCGGTCGGACCAGGTCCTCATGGTCAGCATCGCGGCGAGCGTCGCCGAGTCGACCGGTGTTCCCTTCGGGACGTTGTCGAGCACGACGGCGGCACCGCCCTTGTCGAGCAGGATCGACGTGATCGCCTTGCGCAGCTCGGGCTCGTCGTCAATCCACGCCCTCGTGAACCCGCTGTAGATCTTCGTGACGATCATGCAGAGCAGGGTCTTGCCGGTGGCCTGCGACTTCGCGTCGATCGCGCCCATCGGCACCAGGGCGCCACCGAGGTAGGTGCGCACCAACGGGGCGAACAGCATCGCAACGTAGTTGCTTTTGCTGGCCCGGTCGACCCACGGGAAGTCACCGAGGAGATCGCCGAGAATGAACTCCTTCGCGATCTTGATCTGGTTCTCATTCGGCCGGTCCGGGATCGGCGGAAGTTGCAGCAGCGGCTCGTAGATGAGGCCGGCCACCTCGTCGTAGCCAGGTGTCTGGACCAGCACACCGTCGGGGCGGAAGAACGGCGCCGTGACGATGCCGTACAGCGGTGGGAGCTTCGGCCACTCCTGCGTCGCGAGGACGTCCTTGCAGATCTCCAGTGCCGGGGACGTCTCCTCATCGACGATGACCCGTTCACCCTCCACGTTTCTGGCCACCCGCTGGTACGTGAACGTGTGGGTTGCGAGAAGCCGCCGAAGCCGGTTCGGGCTGATGATGGTGAAGACCCTGCTCGGCGCATCGTCATCCACGACGGTTCCCGAGGGCGCCTCGACGACGACAGGCTGGCCGGCGGCGACGTAGATGTCGGGCAGGATGCCAAGGTTCATTGCGTCGGTCACCGCCTCGATCTGTTCTGGGTTGGTGCGGAGCAGGATGTGGGGCCGGTTCCGCCGGGGGTTCTGCTCGTCGGCGCGGGCGAGCAGTGCGAGCTGTTCGGCCCGCCGCTGGGCGGCGCGCTCCTTGTCGGCCTGTTTGGCGAGGAACCGTTCGTGGCGTTCGCGGGCCTCGCGAGCCTTGTTGGACTCGACAGGTGGCTCTTCCACGGTCGTCACGGCGCCGTCCCCCGTCGGCCGGCCGCCCGCAGGGACGTGCCGCTACGGGCGGCCGGCATTGTGGTGTGCACTGCTTGGACCCCTTCCGGGTCGGCGGATGAGGGGTCCGTCAGGTGGTGGGGGAGTCGACCTGCTCGGTGAGGAGCAGGCGGAAGCCGTCCTCGGCGAACCTGCCGTAGCCGACGCGGGTCGCCTCGCGACCACGGCTGCTGCGGTAGCCGAACCAGACATCGTCCCCGATCGGGACGGCGTGCATGTCCCCGTCGTGGTCCGCGTCGAGACCGCAGGCGCCGAATTGGCTACGGGAGCGGCACAGGGTGGCCTGGGCGCTCATCGGACCGCACCCGCCAGCCGGAGCAGCGCCCCGGCGCACACCTCGGCGACCCGGTCCGGGTCGGAGTTCCGCAGCGCCTCGGTCAGCCGCGCCTGGTCCCAGCGGAGTCCGGCGTAGGCGACCATCGCGTCGATGGCCTCGTCGAACGTGCCGGGGAACGGCTTCATCCCGGCGCGCGGGTCGACGATCTGCGAGGCCGCGGTGACGATGTCGGCGGCGCTCACCAGGCACCGCCCGATGGCCAGCGGCCGAGCAGGATCTCGCCAGCGGCCAACATCTCGCTGGGGTTGTGATCGCTGGTGGCCAGCCCGCTCAGGCCGTACCCGCGCAGGGCGTCGGTCGAGACGATCAGGTGCGGACGGACGATGATCTCGCCGAGGATGAACTGGTGCGTGCGGTCGCTGCCGTACCGCAGCGGGTGGTGGCCTGCGACGCGGCTCGCACCGACGAAGCTCACCATGTCGTCGCCCTGGTGCTGGACGTAGAGCCAGGCTGGGACGTGGCGGGCGTTCTCACCGAACATGACCTGGGCCATGTCGAGGTTGCCGTGCATCAGGCACCGGCCAGGATGCGCCGGAAGTGCCGCAGGCTCTTGGCCTCGGCGAGGGCGTCGCGGAGGTGGTTGGCGTAGGCGGCGTCGCGGCGGATGAGGCGCCGGCGGCGGTCCTCGCGGCGGGCGCGGGCGTCGGTGGTGATGGTGCGCGTGGCGCCGATCTTGCTAGGCTGTGCGTGCGACATGGTCGGGGTCCTCTCCCGGCTAACGGCCCAGCATCAGGCGCTTCCGACGCCGCTGGGCCTTTGTCGTGTGTGGGGTCAGGCGACGGTCTGGCGGGGCTGGGTGATCTCGTCGAGGGAGACGCCGAGCCGGGCTGCGATGCGGTTCCGCAGTGCCACGCCGGGCTGGCCGGTGCCGCGTTCGATGCGGCTCAGGTGCGATACGTCGGTCTCGAGGTCGCGGGCGAACGCCGTCAGTGAGAGCCCGGCGCGGTCGCGCATTTCGCGAACCCTGGCTCCGTCGATGACGAGGAGCGATCGTGGTCTCGTGGCCATGTACGCCATTCTACGCCGAATTTAGCTACAGGCAAGCCGCAGTGGCCAAATCCGGCCACGAACGTGGAGGATGACCGAATGAACAACTGGGCACGCCTCGGCCAGGCCGTCATCAGCCGGCGGTCCCACCTCGGCTACACCAGCCGGCAGCAGTTCCAGGACGACACCGGCTTCCCGGCAAAAACACTCAGCGACCTGGAGAAACACCGCCGGGAGAACTTCGACGACTCCACACTCGGCCGCCTCGAACGGGCCCTGCAGTGGGAACCCGGCACCGCCCGGGCCATCCTCGACGAGCAGGCCGTGGCACAGCCGTCAACGGAGCTGGACCCGAGCTCGTTCCTGCTGTCCCGCACCCGTGAGCGCGTCCAGCGTCTGCTCGACCCGGATGGTCCGCTGGACCCGCAGACCCGGGCGACCGTGTCCGCGGCGATCTCGAACATCCTCGACCTGGTCGAGAAGCCGCCGCCGGCTGCGGAGGAGTTGCGGGGCGACGAGACGTTCGAGATGTTCCAGGCGACGGTCGCCGAGCACAACCGGCGGCAACGGGAAGAACTGGGTACGGGGGAGCGGCGCGACGAGACGGCGAGGCGGTAACCGCCACCAGCCGCCCGACCTTCCAGCTCGAAGATCGCCCGGTTACCTTCGCCTGCGACCCGGCCGCACCCGGGGCGTTTTACTGGCCGGGCGACTTTCTCTGAATCGGGGCCCGGCGGACGCTGTGGCTAACGGTCAGGCCCGCTCCGCGTGGCGGACGCGTCCTACTATGCCGCGGATGACCGACATGTTCGAACGGCACGAAGCCGTTTCCCTCTTGCTGCCGGCCGAGTTCACCGACGGCGCAAAGTCCCGGCGGTACCTCCGCGATGTCCTCGACGCGATCGGCGTGAAGGTGACCGGCAAGGACCGGGCCGCGCCGGACGACCGCCCGCACGTCCTGGTCGTGCACACCCACGACTACCAGTTCGCCAGCACCCTCTACGCGGTGCCGGAGGAGGCGGTGACCGAGCCGCTGCGGGCGGCGCTGCGCGCGGCGCCGGGGTGCTTCGCCGCACCGGACGACGCATACCTGGCGAGCTGGGGCGACGTGCTGCGGCTGCTGGCCGTGTGGGGTCTCGACGGGCTCGGCGCCGAGGCGTTCCACAAGGTGATGGTCGAGGACTTCGGCGGCCGATTCGGCCACCGTGACCTGCCCGGCCTCGACGAGCTCGCCGCGCTCGGCAACGCCTGGGCCGGCTACGCGGTGGCGACCGTCGAACACGACGAGCGCCGACCCCGCATCGACGCGGCCACGCCCTGGCTGGGGTACCACTACCGCTCGATGCACGCGTTCCGCCAGAGCATGTAGTCACCCGAGTGCGCCTCGTCGACGCGGAACGCCCGGCGGGGCGCACTCAGCCGGCGGCGCGGTACGCCTCGCCGGCCGAGGTGGGGGTCGAGCCGTCGGGGCGCCGACCGGTGAGGTGTTGCCGTCAGTCGAGGCGGCCCGAAAGGAAGTGGCCGACGGGTCGGCGTGGCCACGGCCGTGCTGCGGGAGGCGGTGGTCCCGGCGGGAGTCACCTGTGCCACGCCGACCCGAGCGCGGATCCGGGCCGTTCAGACCCGCCCGTTCCGGGTTGGGCGCCGGCGGGCGGGTCTGAACGGCCCGAACACTCTGCCGCCGGCTGTGGCGGCACCTCGTTGGGCCACCACGGGCACCGGGGCGGGCGGTGCAGCCCGGCCCGGCCGGATTTGGCTACCCGCATGTGCATGTACAAACCCTGGCGTCGTCGAGTGTGACCGAACGGACGACCCCGTTTCGGGCACATGAACCCGGCGGGCAGCGCGTTGTCTGCGATCGACGTGCACCCCGGCCCGCTCAGCCGATCCGTTCCGGCACCCGGCGGGTGGACCATGCCACGATGACCCGGACACGCCTGCTCACCATCGCCGCCGCTACGCTGCTCGCCCTGGCCGGGTGCGGCCCGGCGGATACCCCGGCGAACAGCGGTGTGCAGGCGGCCCAAGCGTCGCCGTCAGCATCGCCGAGCCCGTCGCCGTCTCCATCGTCGTCGGTTGCCGCGGCCGCCTCGGTCGATGCCGGCGCCGGCGGCGCACCCGGCGTCACCGCCCCCGGCGGGGCGAAGACGACGACCGCCGTGCCGAAGAAGACCACGACCGCGCCGAAGCCGCCGGCCCCGAAGACAACCGCGCCGGGCGGTGGCGGTGGGCCGATCGTGACGCCGGGGGCGTTCTGCTCGCCGGAGGGTGCGATCGGGTACACGAGCAAGGGCACGAAGATGCGGTGCACGCGGAAGCCGGGCGAGGACCGGGCACGCTGGCGGGCGGCGTAGCCTTGCCTCCGGCCTGTTGATCGCGACTCACCGGATAACGGCGTTGGAGCGCACATGAGCTCTTTGGTCGGCGATTCGCAGTGCTGGGCCTGCCGCCACTACCGGTCGTGGATCGAGTCGCCATGCCACGTTCGCACCTCGACGTGCGCGGCCTTCCCTGAGGGCATCCCGCGCACCATCTTCTTCCATGGCCATGACCACCGTGAGCCTTACCCGGGCGACAACGGTGTTCGGTGGGAATCGAACGGCCAGCCGTGGCCGGAGCCACCGTTCGAGATACGCAAGATCCTCGACGAGCGGTAGCCCACCCGCCTTCCGGCCCGCCACGTGCGGGCCGGTCGTGCGTTCACCCGACCCGGCAACCCGATCCGTTCCGGGATCAAGACGAGCATCATCCCGTGGATGACCAGCCCCCGACTCGTGGTCGTCGCCACCATCCTCGCCCTCGCCGGCTGCGGCGACGGTGGGGCAGCCAACACTGCAGCGCCGGGAACTGGCATGGCGCCGACCAATTCGGCACCATCAGCAATGCCGACACCGACGTTCTGCCCAAACGGGCGGCTTCCCAATGGCAACTGCGCCGAGGGTGCGGTTGCCAATCCGCCCGCCGGTGCCGCCGCGACGGTTTCGGCTGTCCCGCTGAAGTTCGGCACCTCGAAGACGGTCGTTGCCGGCAGCGATCAAGTGAAGGTCACCGTGTTCGCCTACCGTCAGCCGACCGCGAAGTCGGCGCCGAAACCACCTTCGCCTGGCACCGAGTGGGCATCGATCGATGCGCAGGTGTGCCCGACAGCGGCGACGGGTGAAACGCCGATCGTGAATGACACGCCATGGCTGCTCGTCTACGCGGATGGCACGATGGCAGAGCCGTCGAATACCGGATATGGCCAGTTCGACGAGCCGGGCTTTCCGATGGCTGATCGGGCTGTTCCGTCCGGCCGGTGTGTGCGGGGCTGGATCACGTTCGTTGCGCCAGCCGGGAAGCGGGCGACGATGGTCGAGTTCCAGTGGACCGACGGGACCGTGGTGGACTGGGCGACGTCGTAGCGGCGTGCCGTGCTCGGGTGGGCGACCGACGAACTGGCCGATCCCGTCGGCTTCGCATCCTCCGTCGGGTGGCGACGCCGAACAGCAGGCCGAGATGGAAGACCACGCCGAAGAGCAGGGCGGCGGCCCGGAAGCGCACGCCGCGATGCGGGTCGCCAAACTCCTCGACGGACGCTAGACGCCGCCAGCCTCGTCCTGTGGCAGCCGCGTCAACACGATCCCCAATTCTTCCTGAGCCTCCTGTAGAGCCTGGCCAGCACGCCGGGCGGCGGCCGCAGCCTCCTCGTCGACGCTCATCGAGGCCAGCGCGAGTTCGTCGGTGCCCGCGCGCAGAAACGCCAGCGCCACCATCAACGGCACGATCACCCGCGCCGGGTCGATCCGGACGTCGGTAGCGAGCACCTGGGCCAGTTCGTCGGCGGTGTCCTTGATCCGGCGGGCGAGCTCGTATGGGTCGGCCACGTCATGCGTCACGTCAGGCGGCGTTGCGGTGCTGCCGCTGCTGTGCGGTGAGATTGTCGATGACGCGCCCCAGGCCTGCCTGTAGACCACGGAGGACCACTGCCGGATCTTCCTGCGATATCACCTGGTCCGCCTCAAGGTCGGCGAGTATCCAGTCGCGCAGCAGCGCCGATACGCTCATGCCGCGCCGCGCGGCGATGTCCTGGATGGCCTGGTCGGCGTCGAACGGCAGCCGGATCGGGCGGACGACCATGACCGGGGCGCCGGCCGGCGGCAGTTCCGGGATGGGCGCGGTGTCGTCGTAGGTCAGCTGAGTCTCGCCGGCGGCGAAGGCACGGGCGAACTCCTGATCTTTCGCGATCTGGTCGTAGTCGATGTTGCGGTCGTCGTCACTCATGGTCTTGCTCCCACTGCTCGAATAGGGCGATATCGGCGGGGGTCATGCCGCGGGCGGCGACGATCATCGCGTCGTGTCCGCCGAGGTGGCGGACGACGACGATGACCGGCCGGCCGTTGTTGGTGCGGGCCCAGACGGCGAGGTACGGGATGCCGTGCGGGCCGGTTGCGTGCCGTGGCCAGCGGTGTGGGTTGGCGAGTGCCTGCTGGATCTCGTGTGGTTCGACGTCGCGGAGGATCGCCATGAGGCCGGGCATCCACTCGTATCCCACGCGGCAAGTATACCTTCGTATACCCGCAGGTGACAGCCTTGCCGACATCGACTTGCGGCCGCGACACCGAGCACACGAGTAGCGTGATCACTGTTACCGCTGCTCACGGGGGTGCACGATGCGGCCACCTGTCGAGCCGATGCACGCCATCCCAGCCGGAGACCTGCCCGCCGGGATGGTCTACGAGCCGAAGTGGGACGGCTGGCGCTGCCTCGCCTTCATCCAGCCCGGCCGGGTTGTGCTCCAGTCGCGGCACCTCAAGATCCTGACGCCGTACTTCCCCGACATCACACGCCTACTTCGCACCCTGGCACCCGGCGTCGTCCTCGACGGCGAGCTCATCGTCTGGGACCCGGTCAGGGAGCGGACCAACTTCGTCGCCCTGCAGAAACGGATCGTCGCCGGCCGCTGGCTCCTCGCCGAGACAACAGCCAAGCCCGCGCACTACGTCGTCTTCGACGCACTCCACGACGCCGTCGCCGACCTGACCGGGCTGCCGCTCGTCGAGCGCCGCGCCCGGCTCGAGTTCCTCCTGACCGGGGCGCCACCCAACCTGCAGCTGTGCCCGCAAACCCTCGACCCGGCCGAGGCCCGCACCTGGATGCGGGACTGGCAGCACACCGGCGTCGAAGGCGTCGTCTGCAAGGACCCAGCCGGACGATACGTGCCCGGCGGCCGCGCCTGGGTCAAGGTCAAAACCCGGAACACCACAGAGGCGATCGTCGGCGGCGTCACCGGCACCCCATCCGCACCCGGCTCGCTGCTCCTCGGCCGGTACGACGCCGGCGGCCGGCTCCGCTACGTCGGCATCACCAACCCCATCCCCGCCGCCCACCGCGCCGAGCTCGGCCAGGCCCTCGTCCGGTACGTCGCCCAACGCCGCGGCGCCGCCATCCCACACCCGTGGCCGATCCCGCTCCCCGCCGCCTGGTCCGGGCAGCTGGGGGAGCGGCGGCCCCTCAACTACGTGCCCGTCCAGCCGACGGTGGTCGTTGAGGTGCTCGTCGATGCTGCCTTCGACGAAGAGGCCGGCAGGTGGCGGCATCGACCCACGTTCGTCAGGGTGCGCGCCGACCTGTCGCCGTACGACGTGACCAGGGCCGCCGGGTTCTGACCCCGACGGCCCTCGTCTGTGCAGCTGCTACCGGCGTCGGCGCAGCAGCGTGTACAGCACACCTGCGGCCGCTAGGCCAGCAGCGAGCGCTGCGCTCGCGGAGTGAGTCTCCAGGTATGTGAGCCAGCCGATGAGCGCGGAGAACCCGCCGATCACCAGCCACCCCAGTGGTAGCGGCTCCAGACCGCGACCCCTATTTCGGCTGCGCCGTGACTCCCTCGACGGTACCGTCGTCACTCGCGTGTCACTTCCCTTCCTTCGTGGGACCGGATAAGCGCGCAGCGCGAAGCGGCCCGGGTTCGGGGGAGGCCACCCCCGAGGGCCGCTTTGTTGCTGCAGCGACGGACCCTACAAGGGAGCATCAAATCGTCGCGAGGGACTTTTCCACGGGCACGAACGGTAGCGTCGTTCGCGATCGTCGCCGCGGACGCGGCGTGGCGCGCGGGCTGTTCCGAGGATCACGGTCACCGATGTTTGGGTGGCTCAGGTGGAGTGTCGACGGGTAGCGGCCTGCCCTGTGGCCGACCCTATGTAAGATGTTTACATGTCTCCACCGTTTCTGATCACGACCAACGTTGCCCGCGTCCTCCGGGCGCTGGTCAACGACCCCACCGGCGAGCACTACGGCTACGCACTCATGCGCGCCACCGGCCTCAAGTCCGGTGCGCTGTATCCCATCATCGCCCGGCTCGACGCCGCAGGATGGATCGACGGCCATCGTGAAACAGTTGACGAGTCCGAGGCGGGCCGGCCCGCCCGCCGCTACTACACCCTCACCAATGACGGAGCCGTTCAGGCTCGCCAGGCGCTTGCCGAGTTGCATGCGGCCCTCGGCGTTGGCGAGCTGCCCGGAACGCTGAGGCCCGCAGGCGGTATGGCGTGATCACTGAGCTAGTGGTCGGTTTTGTCGCCCTCGTGGCGACGTTCGTGGTCTACGAGACGTTGAAGGTGGTGATCGCGCAGGAGATCTCCACCCGACTCGGACACCTTCCCTTCGCGATCCTCCGCGCCGCGCGCAGGAGGCTTCCCGAGGACCTGCGTCAGGTTGCCTACGACGAGGAGTGGATGCCCGAGCTATGGGCGATCATCCACCGCACCGAGGGGCTCCCGATCACTCGCTTCTACCGGGGCGTGGACTTCGCGATCAGCCTGTTCTTCGCAGCACGGTCCATTGCTGGCGACTATGAAGCGGGCCGGAAGCGGGAAGTAGTGGTATCGATCCGCGTCTCGGATCTATTTCCTGGCAAGACCATCATCTGGGAGCACGACATGCGACTGGCGCTCGACCGTGCAAGGTCGGAGTTCGCCGAGTCCACTGATCCGAGGACTCGGTCGGATCTTCAACGTCGTATCGAGCTGTTGCAGCTCCACGTCGATGCGTTCGATTCGCTGCCCGATTGACGGTGAATGCGGGCGGTCGCCGAGCGGCGAGCGGGTTCTATTCGCACTCGTCGCCGCGGCCACCGACCGGCCGGGCTGGATGTTCGAGGACTAGGTCGCCGACGTCGAGCCCGTCGCGGTGCAGCGCCTCCTGTAACTGGGCGGTCGTCAGCCAGCGGACCACGCCATGGCGGTCCGTGGCCCGGTTCCAGGCGCGCTCACCGCAGCCATCAAGGTCGAGCCAGCACGACTCGACCCGCCACCCGCCGGCGTGCAGCACGGTCACCACCAAGCCATGATCGCTCGGAGTTTGCGCAGGTCAAGGGCTTCGCGCGAACTACAGCGGTGTGGTTCGGTCAGCGGCGACGCCACACATAGGCCATACCGATCGCCGTGCTGCCAGCGTGGTTGAACACCGACGCCGTAACCAGATCCCAGCCGGCCGCCGCAACAGCATTCAGGACCGGGTTCACGTCGTCGGCGGCGTTCGGCAGCGACCGCCCCGCCGGCTGGACACCCACGTGCGGGCTGAGCGTCAGGACGTGCTGGAAGACGACGTCGCCGCGAGTGTGGGCGGTCCGGGCGGCGGTGACAGCGGGATGGTCGGCCATCCCGGGATCCTGCACCAGGCTGGTGGCGACACGCCAGGCGGCAACCCAGCTACGATCGCCGCACGAGACCCCTCGACCCCGGAAGGTGACCATGGAGCTCATGCTGGTACTCCTCGGAGTCGCCATCGGGGCTGCGGCCGGATACAACCTCGGCCAACGAAGCCGCCCACGCGTCCAGCAACTCCAGGCCGCCGACGCTGTCGTCCGATTCGTTCGCGCCGTCGAAGCCAGCGAAATGCCGCGCGAATCCGTCATGGCGGTGAAGCATGTTGTCTCCGAAACCTACGACGCCGAGACCGCCGCCTACATCCACACCAAGCTGCGGAACGTTCAGGCCGGGAATGAGTAGTCCAGCAGGTACGCCATGCCATCGAGGATCATCCGGTTGATCTCGACGCAGCGTCCCTCCTCGTTGAAGGCGTGTCGGGTGATCTCGAAAACCGGCGTGCCGACCGGCAGCTCGAGTCGATCCGTCTCTTCCGGCGACGGCATCCGTGCCCGCAGATACTCGGTGAACCGGACCGGTCGGTGACCGATTTCGGCGAGCCTGGCATAGGTTCCGCCAGGCCCTGTATCCGTATGCATGATCTGCGTGCCGCGCGCGATGTCGACCGGCAGGTAGCTGGTGGCCAGCTGCACGAACCGCTCGTCAACGGCATACCGGCGGTCGCGGAAGGCGACGGGCTCGCCGGCCGCGACGCCTAAGGCTGCTGCGACCCAGTCGGGGGCGGGTGTCTCGCCGGTACTGGTGTTGAGCTCGCGTCTGCGGTCCTTGGTGTCAGCGTCCTGAATGGTCTCGCCGCCGAGCCAGCGTTCCTTGGCGAGACGTCCTGGTGAGCTGCGGGGGATGGCGGCGAAGCGGCGAACGTAGGTTCCGCCGCGGCGCTTGGCTTGGACGAGTCCAGCGGCCGCGAGTTCGGCGATGGCTCGGGAGACAGTGCCTGTTGGGACGCCGTACCGGGTAGCGATCTCGCGGACGCCGGGCAGCTTGCTGCCCTCGCCGAGCTCGCCGGACTCGATTATCCGGCGGAGGTCGTCGACGATGCGCCGGTACGACGCGCTCCGTCCTGGTGTCACAGACACCTCTCAATGTTCTGAACTGCGGGAACCGTCTCGGACAGCAGCGTACATCCGGCTCGGGAAGTGTTCGCGGGCCATCCGTTTGTTCTGAACAGCTTGATTGTTCTGAACAAATACGCAAGACTGGTCTCATGCAACAGGGGTGATCGTTTCGACAACCCCAGACGCCAGGGAGGCGATGTGCACGAGACGGGCGAGAACGACATCAAGGTGCTGGCTTCAATCGCCAGCCCTCTTGAGCGAGCCGTTCGGCTCCGTGCACTGGCTAAGGACCGCGGCACCCTCAGTGCCGCCGAGTCCGCCCTTTACCGGGCTGCGGTCGCCGAGTTGCGCGGGAACAAGGAGCGCCGCCGCGGCTGGATCGCCGCCCGGCTCGGCGTGACCCCCGGCGCCATCGACCGTTTGCTTCGAACCAAGTCCAAGACCGCCGGAATGTCCGGCGCTACCGACGGGGTCGCAGCGTGACCGCCGCCGTCATCGACTTCGCCACCCGGCGGTCCGTCACGGTCCGGCCGGCCATCGTCGAGCCGATCACAGTGCCGGCACCCGCCTGGTGGACGTGCCCGACCTGGTGCAACAGCGGCGACGACTGCTACGGCGGCGACACGCTCCGCTTCGCCAACGGCGGCGAGATCGTCACGTCCCGCCACCACGGCGGCGTCATCTGGTCCGACGTTGTCTGCGACATCGACGGCAGCCCCATCGACGTGCGCGTCGAAGTCGCCGCCATCGAAGACCCCGACCACGGGTACCTCGACCCGCCGGTCGTCGACATCACCGTGTCGGCGTTCACCACCGACCCGGACGCCGCCGAGAAGCTCGGCGACGCGCTCCGGGCCGCGGCCGCCGTCGCCCGGCAGCCGCTCCCCACCAGCCCCCGGTCGTCGTCTGCCCCCGTGGGCGGCGGCCGGGCCGAAATGTCCGGGCGGGGCGCCTCCCCCCGTAGCTGCTCCGCCCGGGCCCCCCTCTCTCAGAACGGAGCCCGCGCATGAGCAGCCTGCTCGCCGCGGCCCAGGCGCTCACTGACGTGCAGATCCTGGCCGCCCCCGACCCCACCACGACCCCGCAGCCCACCGGCGAGGTCAACACCTCCGGCATCGTCGGCTGGATCGCCACCTACATCGTGCCGATCATTCTCGGCGGCCTCGCCGTCGTCACCATGGCCCGCGCCGCGAAGGGCAACGTCTCCCAGACGATGACCACCTCGATGATCGCGATCATCGGCATGGCGATGCTCGCCGGCGCCACCACCCTCTTCTTCTTCGGCGATTCGATCGTCGGCGTCCTCTTCAAGTAGGCCGCCATGCACCTGTCGACCGACGACGACATCTACCGGGCCCGGCTCGTCTACCTCGGCCCGCCCGGCTACACGTTCCCCATCCAGTTGCCGTACGCCCAGTACGGGCTCGGCGCGCTCGTATTCGTCGCCCTCGAAACCACCACCTGGCTCCTCACCGGCGGCAGCTGGTCCGGCACCGGCATCGCGCTCGGCGCCACCCTCCCCGCCACCGCCCTCATCTGGCGGCACGTCGACCCCGACCGGCCCGCCCGGAAGGTGATCGCCACCGCCGTCCGCGACTGGCGGCGCACCCAGCCCACCCAAACCGGGCCTACGGCCCGGTACACGGCACGGAAGGTGCAGGTCACCCGATGAACTGGCTCCCGAAGGTGCCGCTGCGACCCGACCCGGCCCCGGCCGTCGACCTGCAGCTCACCCACATCCACGCCAACCTGACCTTCACCGCGGCCACCGTCACCGCCTGGTACACGCTGCCCGAGCGGGTGTGGGCGTTCCGCCCGGACGCCGACCGCGAGCAGTTCATGACCGCCGTCGCCGGCCAGTACGCCGGCCTCGCCGGGTTCCGGCTCCACCTGCGCCGCACTACCACCCCCTACCCGACCGGGCAGTGGGCCGCAGGCCTGTTCCGGGCATCGCAGCCTGTCGGCGATCCGCGGGGGTTCGCCGACCACCTGCGCGCCGCCGCCGACCACCTCGACGCGGCCAGCCCCACCGAGGGGCTGACCATGGTCGGAGTCACGTTCGCCCGTCGCGCCGTCGGCGACCTCGTCACCGGCCTCATCCAGGCCCGGATTGGCCGCACCAACGCGGGGGAGCGGGACCGGCTCCAGGAGCGGCTCGACAAACTCACCGAACTCCTGGCCCCGTTCGGGCTCGGCGCCCGCCCGGCCACCCCGACCGAGCTCGCATGGCTGGTCTACCGGTCCGTCGGGCTCGGCCTCACCCCACCCGACCGGCGCGCCACCTCGGTCGGCCCGTCCGACGTGCTCGCGTTGACCGAGCACGTCGACCGGTACCGCAGCCGCTACGGGTCCACCGTGCGGTTCGTCAACCGGCTCACCGGCGAGGAAGCGCACGTCGCTGTCCTCACCGTCGGCAGGATGGAACCACTTGAGATCCCGCAACAGCACGAGCCGTGGCTCCACATCGCCGACCAGGCCGGCTACCCGGTCGAGCTGTCCTCGCGGGTCGACGTGCTCGGCCCCGCGGCGACGACCGGGAACCTGAACAAGCGGCTGTTGATGATCCGGTCGCAGGAGCGGGACTACCGCGACCACGACCTCGACGCCCCGCCGGAGCTTGCGCGACTCGCCGAACGGGCCCTGACCGTTGGCGATGAGATCGCCACCGGCCGGCCGGTCGACGCGTCCCGTGTCCACGGCTGGCACCGCCTCGCCGTCGCCGGCGCCACCGAACGGCAGGCCCTCGACCGCGCCGCCGAGCTGGCCCGCATCTACGACCAGCAGGCCCGGATCGCTCTGCAGCACCCCAAGGACCAGGAGGCGCTCGCCCGCGAGTTCATCCCCGGCGAGCCGGTCGCGAACACCGGCTACCTGCGGCGCATGTCGGTGCGGCTGTTCGCCGCCGCCGTCCCGCAGGCCACGGCCGCGGTCGGTGACGGGCGCGGTGACCTGATCGGTCACACCGCCGGCACCGGCCGCCGCCCGGTCATGTTCGACCCCCACTTCCCGATGGAGGTCCGGGAACGGTCCGGCCTCTCCGTGCTCGTCTCCGAGCCCGGCGGTGGCAAGTCGACCTTGATGGGTGCGGTCGGGTACCTGGCGGCGCTCCGCGGCGTCCAGGTCACGCTCCTTGACCCGTCTGGGCCGCTCTCCCGGCTCGCCGACATGCCCGCGTTGGCTGGCCGTGCCCGGGTTCTCAACCTCGTCGGCTCCCAGCGGGGCACCCTCGCCCCGTACGCGCTCATCCCCACCCCGCAGCGCGGCGACTACCTGGCAGGGCCAGACGGCGACCACCTGTACGAGGTCGACGTCACGAACGCCCGCGCCGAGCGTCGCATGCTGGTCCAGGACATCGCCGCGATGCTGCTGCCGCCGCAGGTGGCCCGCGGCAAGGAGGCGGCGACCGCGCTGCGGCACGCCGCCCGGCAGGTGCCGGCGGAGGAGACGTCGGCCCTCGACGACTTCGCTCGCGTCCTCGCCGACGACAGCGACGTCGACGCGAAGGAGATCGGCCGGCTCCTGTTGGACGCGGAGGAGCTTCCACTCGCGCGGCTGCTGTTCGGCCGGCCCCAGCCGGGTGCGTTCGGCACCGACGCCCCGTTGACGATCATCACGATGGGTGGGCTGCGGCTGCCCGACATGTCGATCGAACGTGACTACTGGTCCGCCGAGGAGCAGCTGGCGTTGCCGATGCTGCACCTTGCGCACCGCCTCGCCGTGCGCCGCTGCTACGGCGGCGACCCCAACACCCGCAAGCTCGTCGGCCTCGACGAGGGCCACGTCATGGAGGGCTGGCGGTCCGGCCGCTCCTTCCTCGTCCGACTGGCCCGCGACTCCCGCAAGTGGAACCTCGCCGCGCTCGTCGCGTCGCAGAACCCGAAGGACATCCTCGACCTCGACGTGCAGAACCTGGTCTCCACCGTGTTCGTGGGCCGGATCGCCGCCGACACCGACGTCGCCTCCGAGGCCCTGCGGCTGCTGCGGATCCCGGCCGGCGCCGGCTACGAGGACACCCTCGCCGCCCTGTCCCAGACCGCCGAGGACACCGAGGAGCGGCTCGGGTTCCGCGAGTTCGCGATGCGCGACGTCGACGGCCGCATCCAGAAGATCCGCGTTGACGTGTCCTGGGCCGCCGGGCTCCTCGACCACCTCGACACCACCCCGGGAGCCCACCGATGACCCGTCCCATGACTCGCCTGGCCCACGCCTGCGCTGCGCTCGCCGCCGCGCTGCTGCTGATCGTCGGCCCCGGAGTACCCGCCGCCGCCGAACCCCAGCCGCAGTCGACGCTGTGCACCGTCCAGGAATGGCAGAACCCCCGCAACTTCGCCGACTGCGCGAAGCGGCTCGCCGCCGCCGGCGCCCAGCGCGCCCAGTGCATCAAAGCGCCCACGCCCGTGTCGCCCGACGCCGGTATCGCTGGCTGGCTCACGTCGCGGCCCGACGCCGACCTGCGCTCCGGCGTCGTCGGCCGGTACACCCGGTACGGGGTCGGCGGCTACCAGCTCGACCTGTACGACGTGTCCTGCGCCGGCGGCATCGCCCACCCCGAGGCGAACTTCGAGAACTCGATCGCGTCGATCGAGTTCGCGGTCGCGGCCGCCGTCATCGGCGGCGCCAACACCCTCCGCGAGCACGCCTACGAGCCCGGGTCGATGTGGGCCTGGTCCGACGACATGGTCCGGTCGGCGACGCAGAAGGCCTACGACTACGTGTTCTCGATCTTCGGCGCGTTGACGCTCGCCGGGGCCGGGGTGTGGCTGATCTGGCGGGCCCGGGCCGGGCGCCTGTCCGAGGCGCTTCGGATCGCGGGGTGGGCGCTGCTCGTCATGGTTCTGGCCACCGCGGTCGCGAAGTGGCCGCTGTCCGTCGCGCACGGCTTCGACCGGGCCGCCACCACCGGGCTCGGCGCGATGCACTCCGTGCTCGGCCCCGGGCCCGACGACGTGCCCGCCGACCAGTGCCCGTTCGTCGACATGGACCCCGAGGCCTGCAAGGACCACCGCACGGTCGCGGTTCGCGCATCTGACGAGGCGACGGAGGCGATCCTGTACAAGTCGTGGCTGCGGGCGATGCTCGGCTCCGCCGACTCCGAGGTCGCAACGAAGTACGGCCCGGCGCTGTACGACGCGACGACGTTCACGTGGTCCGAAGCCGCCGACATGAAGGCCCACCCTGAGCTGCGGCAGCAGTACGTGGACCGCAAAGCGCAGCAGTGGCTGGCCGTCGCCGAGCAGATCAAGACCGAGGACCCGGAGGCGTACGAGAACCTGCAGGGCCTGCGCGGCACTGACCGTGTCGGGGCCGGGCTGGTGGCGCTGCTGTCGGCGCTCGTGTTCGCCGGGTTCGACACGGCCGCCAGCTTCATGATCTTGCTCGGGTTTTTGATCGCCCGCGTGGTCGTGGTCGTGTTCCCGATCCTCGCGACGTGGGGGATTCTGCAGCCGGCGTCGTCCGGTATCCGCCGCCTGGCGAACTCGACGATCACCGCCCTGATCAACATCGTGTTGTTCGGTGCCGCCGCCGGCCTGTACCTGACCGCGGTCGGGCTCGTGTTCGACTCGTCGATGCCCGGCGCGGCGCAGATCATCGTCGTGCTCCTCGCCGGGGTGGCGTGCTGGCTGGTCCTGCGGCCCGCCCGGGCGCTCGCAAAGGCCCGAACCGTGCCGCCCGTCGACGGAGGCAGCGACGACGGCCGGCAGAACGGGCGGCTGCGGGACCTGTTCGCGTTCGCCGCCCGCACCGTTGTCCAAGCCGGCGCCGCCCGCGGCCCCGTCCGCGCCGAGGCGACCGTCGGTGAACCGCGCCGTCCGGCCCGGCCCGAGACCCGCGCCCTGCCGGGAGGTCGCCGGTGAACCGCCGCCTGCTCGTCACCGCGCTCGTCGTGGCCGCGGCCGCCGCGCTGGTTCTCGCCTCCCGCTGCTCGAGCGGAGACGACAGCACGCAGCCGTCGCCGTCCACCGCATCCACGGCCGGCCCGTCGCTCGACACCGCCGACGAGGTGGACGGGCACGAGGACGACGGTGCCGTCGACACCTCCGACGCCCCCGCCGTCATCACCACCGGCCCAGTCGACCCGCGCGAGGCCTCGATCCAGGTCGTCGTGAAGCTCCTCAACACGACGGGCCGCACCGCCGACCAGTGGCGGGCCGGGCTGCGCCCCTACGTCTCCGACGGCCTGTTCGCCCAGCTTGCCGATGCCGACCCGGAGACGGTGCCCGTCGGCCGGGCCGACAGCAGCCGGGTCGCCGTCGCGACCGCCGGCGACCAGCTCGTCGTCGCGGCCGTCCCCGTCGTCGACCCGGCCAGCCCGACCCGGACCGTCGCCACGATCCGCGTCACCCTGTCCGGGGCGTCGCACCGTTGGCTGGCGACCGAGCTCGACGTGGAGCGGTCGTGAACAGCCGCGCCGCCATCGGGGTGGTCGTCGCGCTGGCCGCGGCCGGGGTGCTGTGCCTCGGCGGGATCGGCTACGGCCAGGTCCGGGCCTATCTCGCCGCCGGGCAGCAGCCAGCGGCCGGGGCTCCCGGGTGCGGCGCTGCCGGCACCGCCCAGGTCCGCGTTGCCGGCACCGTCAAGGTGCCCGGTTTCACCGCCGAGCAGGCCGCCAACGGCCGCACGATCGTCCAGGTCGGCCAGCAGATGGCCGTGCCGCCGCGCGGCTGGGTGATCGCGGTCGCGACCGCCATGCAGGAGTCGAACCTCCACAACCTCGGTGATCTCGGCGCCCGCAACGACCACGACTCGCTCGGCCTGTTCCAGCAGCGCCCGTCGCAGGGCTGGGGCACACCGCAGCAGGTCATGGACCCGGTGTACGCGTCGCGGAAGTTCTACGAGCGGCTCCTGAAGGTGTCCGGCTGGCAGCAGATGCCGCTGACCGTGGCCGCCCAGCGGGTGCAGCGGTCGGCGTTCCCGAACGCGTACGCGAAGCACGAGCCGAAAGCGGCCGCCCTGGTCGGGGCCGTGTCGGGCGGTGCCGACCTCGCCGGGCAGCAGCCCGGCCAATGCGCGGCGCCGGCCGAGGTGACTGCCGGCGGCTGGGTCAACCCAGTCAAGGCGTCGGTCGGGTCGTCGTTCGGGCCGCGCGGTGGCCGGCTCCACGCCGGCGTCGACCTGATCACGGCCCGGCGGACCGTCATCCGGGCCGCATCGGCAGGCACGGTGATCAAGGCCGTGTGTGACGGGGCGACCGCCCGGGCCCGCGGCTGCGACGTGGACGGGTCGCCGTCGACGCCGGGCTGCGGCTGGTTCGTCGACCTGCAGCACGCGGACGGGGTTATCACCCGCTACTGCCACATGATCCAACGCCCGCTGGTGTCCGCCGGGGACCACGTCGCGGCTGGGCAGCAGCTCGGCCTGGTCGGCTCGTCCGGCCACAGCTCCGGCCCGCACCTGCACTTCGAGGTCCATTTGCACGGCGACCGCTCAAGCAAGGGCGCCATCAACCCGGTGCCGTGGATGAAGAACCACGGCGCCCCGCTGGGAGGCACCGCATGACCACGCCCACCGAGCGGACCCGCGGCACCGGTCCGTTCTACTTCGTTGCTCTCATGTGCTCGGGTCTGTCCCTGGACACCGCGGCCCGCTACTTCCACGGGGAAATGGGCATCAACGGCCTGCCCATCTACGGCATCTCCGCCGAGCTGGTCGCCATCTGCGGCGTCGGCGAGCTGACCCTGGTCGCCTGCGGCTACGCCATGCGGCACAACGTCCGCCGCGACGGCAAGCCGGGCGCGGCCCAACTCGTCGCCCTGGCGATGTGCTCGGCGGCGACGTTTATGGCGATCGCCCTGGACGGCCTGGTCGCCGGTGCGCTCCGGGCGTTCTTCGGTCCGATCCTGGCCCTGATCACCCTGCACCTGGCCCTCGGCATCGAGGTCAAGGTTCACAGCGGCGCCAAGACCGGCACATGGGCGCGGATCATGTCCGAGTTCAAGGAGCGGTTCCTGTCGCGGCTCGGCCTCGGTGACGACGAGCGGAAGGCCGCCGAGCGAACCCGCGACCGCGCCCGAAACCGGGCGGCCCGGCTCGCCACCGACACCGGATGGGTACTGCGGCGCGAGCAGCGGCTGGCGAAGGCAGTCCGGGTTTCGGGTGCCACGTCGGACCCGGCGCAACTGGACCTGCTCGTCGAGCAGGTGGCGGTGCTGCGGAACATCAGCGACCTGATCGAGGTCAAGATGCCGTCGCCGTGGGCTGCTGCGGTGGCCCAGCGGAACTCCGGTTCGGACGGTTCCGGCACCCCGGCGGACGGGGTGCCGGAGGCAGGGCAGCACCCCACCGGCACCCCCGCGGCCGACGCGTCAGCACCGGTGCCGGCACCCCCCGCGCAGGTGTCTGCGTGGGGTTCCGGAACCCGCGGCCCGGCACTCGTCAACGGTGCCGACACCCCGGCTTCGGCACCCCGCGCAAACGGTTCCAGCACCCCAGCGGCACCCCTGATCACACGGGTCATCGACACCCCGAAGGTGTCCCGCAACGGTACCGGTGCCGGAACCCCTGCACCCGCGCTGACCAGTGACGGAACCCCTGATAGCACCCCCGGTGATGAGGAGCTGCTGGCGGTGCTACGGGACCCGGCGAGGGTGCCGCGGAACCCCGACGGCACCGTGCCGACGAAGCGGGCGATCAGGGTGCTGGGTGTCGGACGCCCCCGGGCGCTCCGGCTCCTCGACACCCTCGGCCTGCGACAGAACCCCGACCCGGACGACGGTTCCGGCACCCCCGACGGCACCCCCGGCCGGGACGGTTCCGGCACCGGTGCCGACGACGACCCCGACCGTGTTCCGGCACCCCGGATCAACGGCCACCACCCCGAGCTTGCCGCCGCGTCGGCGTAACCCTCCCGAAAGGAACCGATCATGGACACCGGACGCATCAAGAACATGCTCGTCATCAAGGGCCTCGCCTGGCTCTCCTGGCTCGCCGCCCTCATCGGCGGCTGGGCACTCATCGGCACCTTCGCCGGGTCGTGGATCTCCGGCATCGTCGGGTTCTTCCCCGACTGGGTCGCGCCCGTCGTCCTCGTCCTCGGCGGCATCTGGATGGCCCTCGACGGCCTCCTCGACGCCGAACCGAACCGCCCCGCCGTCTGGCTGGCGATCCTCCTCCCGTCCGTCGGGCAGGGCGTCAACGGCTCGTGGGGCCGCCAGTTCCACCAGTGGGGCACCGACATGAACGCGTCAATGACCGCCCACATGGGCGAGGCCCTCGGCACCGGCTCGCTCGTCGCCACCGCCGCCATCTTCGTCGGCGCCGCGCTAATCCTGGCCCGCCGGGTCGTGAAGAAGAACAAGGCGACGAAGACCGGCGGCGCACCGGTCGGGGCCGGAACCCGATGACCAGCACGGTTGAGGTCGAGCAGCGTGCCGCACGCGCCTTGCGGCGGCGCGCTGCCCACCTCGCCCGCATCGACAGCGCCCCCGGCGGCAGCCGCCGCCGGCAGGCCTTGATCCTGTCGTGGCTGCAGTCCGAACTGGCCAACGGCGGCAGCCTCGACGACCTCATCCGCTTCGTCGACTCCATGAACGCGAAGGCCCCCCGATGACGGACCGTCACGACCATGCACCCATGCATGCGGCCGCGGATGCCCCCGGATCGGCCCTGATTCCGGCGGGAAGTCCGCGTACCGCACGCGTGTGTGACGCGCGCGCGATACACGAGGATGATCGCCCGACGCAAGTAGTGATCGGTGACTTTCTGTCACTGCACATCGGCGAGGTCATCAACGCCGTCCGCGACGGCTGGCCGTCCAATCGGGTCCTGCCGACGGTCCCCGAGCTCGGTGAACTCGCCATCCAGCTCATCCGCACCCGCGCCCGGGCCGCCGGCACCGTCCTGGCCGTGCTCGCCGTCACCGCCATCGTCCTCGCCGCTCACGCCGCGGCCAGCTGAGGAGCCACCATGCCCCTGCCCGACTCCGCGCCGCTGCGCGACCAGGCCCGAGCGTTGGCCCGCGACACTGTCGACGGATGGAAGCGGGACCTGCGGTCGGCCGCCGAAGCTCGGGCGGCCACCGCCCGGGCCGCGCTTGTCCGCCGGCTGCGCTACTGGTCGGCCGAGACCCGCAAGCACCGCCCGTCCGCGGTCGCCGCCGCGGCGCTCGTCGCCGCCGGGCTGCTCCTCGCCGCGGACCGGCGGCTCGCCGCGGCCGCCGTCGGCTGGCTGGTCATCGTCGCCGGCGCGCCCGCCGCATACCTGATCACCTACCGCATCCAGTGGTCCCGGGCCAGACGAGCCGGTGACGTCGAGGACTTCTCCGGGCGGGCCGTCGGTCGCCGCGCCCGGCACAGCGCCCGGCAGGTCGGCGCCGCCGCCGTCGCCTACGGCGGATGGCTCCTGGTCCTCGCCGCCCTCGGCGTCGGCGCCGGCAGCCCGGCTGCCGCGGTCGCCCTGGAGCTCGAGCTGCTCGCCGCCGGTCTGCTGACGTGGCTGGCCTGCCGCGGCCACTGGGCACACCTGTGGGCCGAACGCCGCCGACTCCACGATCTGGTCGAACAGCGCACCGGACCCGTCGTGCCGGCGGCCGACGCCGAGGACCGGGACGCGCAGGAGGAACCCGTGCCTGAGGGTGCTGAGCCTGAGCATGCTGAGCCGGTCGACGAGCGACTCCCCGAGATCCCCGCACCACCCCCACCCGCGCCCGCGAGCTCCAGCCAGCCGGCCGCCGACCGGATCGGCGACGTCCAGCGCGTCCTCGACGAGTTCGGCGTTGACGCCCGCGTCGCCGGAGCCACCCGCGGCCCGTCCGTTACCCGCTACGAGGTCGTCCCCGGCCCCGGCGTCCGTGTCGACCAGGTCCTGAAGCTCGGCAAAGACTTCGCCCTCGCGTTCGGCCGGCCCGAGGTGCGGCTCTACGTGCCCGTCCCCGGCAAATCCGTCGTCGGGGTCGAGGTCCCGAACAAGCACGTCGACACCGTCACCCTCGCCGAGGTCCTCCAGTCCCCAGCGATGCGCGGCGACCGCCACCCGCTGCTCGTCGCCCTCGGCAAGGACGTCGACAGCCAGTACCGGGCCGTCAACCTGGCCCGCATGCCGCACATCCTCGTCGCCGGCGCGACCGGCGCCGGCAAGTCCGTCTGCCTCAACACGTGGCTGTGCTCGATCCTGTCCCGGGCCACCCCCGAGCAGGTGCGGCTGCTGCTCGTCGACCCGAAGCGAGTCGAGCTCACCCAGTACGACGGCATCCCGCACCTGGTGATGCCGGTCGTCACCGACCCGGCGAAGGCAGGCCCGGCGCTGGCGTGGCTGGTCCGGGAGATGGACCGCCGCTACGACCTGCTCGTCGCGGCGAGGGCGAAGAACATCGACGGCTACAACGCGAAGATCACCGCCGAGGGCGGCACGCCGCTGCCGTACCTGCTGGCGGTCGTCGACGAGCTCGCCGACCTGATGATGGTCGCGAAGGCGGTCGCGACGGCGACGAAACGGGCCGGGTTCGAACCGGACGAGGACAGCGACGTTGAGCAGATCACCGTCCGGTTGGGCCAGCTCGCCCGGGCCGCCGGCATCCACCTGGTGCTGGCCACGCAGCGGCCGTCGGTGGACGTGGTTACGGGCCTGATCAAGGCGAACGTGCCGTCGCGGCTGGCGTTCGCGACGTCGAGCCTGGCCGACTCGCGGGTCATCCTCGACCAGCCGGGCGCCGAGAAGCTGATAGGGCGCGGCGACGGCTTGTTCCTGCCGCAGGACACCTCGGTGCCGGTGCGGATCCAGTGCGCGTTCGTGTCCGACGAGGAGGTGGAGCGGCTGGTCGCGCACTGGCGGGCGCAGGGCGGCTCCGGCGACCTGGTCGTGCTGCCGTCGGCCCCGCCGGTGGCGGCCCCGGCCCGGCCGGTTCCGGCCGCGGCCGATGTGGTGCTCGCGGTCGTCGCGTCGGAGCCGGGGTGTTCGTCGGCGCGGATCGCTGCGCACCCGGCGTGGGCAGCACGAGGCGGCGTGCCGTCGCAGTCGCAGCTGTCGAGGACGACGCAGCGGCTGGCCGACGACGGGTTGATCACGCGCGCGAAGAGCGGGACCGCGTGGACCGACTACCGGATCACCGACGCGGGCCGGGCACGCGCTGCGGCCGCGGTCATTGCGGTGATGCCGAACGAAGACGTGCTCGCGGCGTAGGGCCGCGGGCAGAGATGAGAGGAATGCGATGAGCAGCTACAGGAACGACCCGCGCGTCGTGCTGCACGGCGACGACGGGGCAACGATCGCGGAGGGCCTGCCGGGCGAGGGCGAGTGGCTCGTCCGTGAGGTCGACGGGGTGTGGCGGGTCGACAATCCGGTCCAGGGGCCGGTGAAGTCGACCGCCAACAGCGCGTTCGCGGCGACGTTCCGCAGCCGTGACGAGGCGATCGCCGCGGTGATCGGCCCGCCGCAGGTGACGACGTGAGCACCGTCCTCGACGACAAGCGGGTCTCGCCGCGCGGCGAGGGCTTCGCGGTGGCCGGCCCGGCCGGAATGCTCCACGTGCTGCACACGTCCGCTTTCGGCTGGTCGGTCTACCGCGGGTCGAGCCTCGACCTCGTCCGCATCGGTACCGGGTTCGCCGTCGGCTACAGGACGCCGGAAGCGGCGGTCGAGGCGGCGCTGGGGGTGACGGTGTGAGCGCCCAGGTGTACCGGAACAACGACGGGTCGGCGCGGGTCATCAACGCCGCCGGGAACTGGCGGGTGTGGAAGTCCCTCTTGGGCTGGATCGCCGTGAACGACGGCCCCGGCGACCGGACGATCTTCGACGGTGACGACAAGACCAGGACGTTCGCGACGGCCGACGAGGCTATCGACCACCTGAAAAGCATGTAGCACCGCCTCCGGGCCCGCCCTCAGCCGGCAAGCACGCGGCGGGCCCGGAGCCACCCAACCACCATCAGGAAGGAGGGCATGCTCATGATGCCCGACAGAGCAACCGCGGTGATCGAGTACCTGGACGGGACGTCCAGCACGCTCACCGCCACCACCGGCGAAGGCGCCGCTGACCTGCGCCGGTTCGCCGAGACGGCGCACCGGGAGGGCAAGTCGCAGTTCGACACCGCCTACGTCGACGGCGTCCAGCGGCCGGTCACCATCAACCACGTGCGGCTCGCCGCGGTCCGGCTGGTGACCTCGTGACCAGCGCTGACGTCGACGGGCTGCAGCCGGGCGTGACCCGCGTCCGTCACTGCGACGGCCCCGAGGGCGTCTACCGGGGCAGCTACCTCACCGACCAGGTCTGGCTAATCGTCGACGACGGACCGAACCTTCGCACGTGGGCGGCCGACGACTGCGAGGTGGTCCGGTGAGTGCCGATGCGTGGACGCCGGTCGAGCCGGTCGACGGCCTGCCCCGCACCGACTCGCTCGGCGTGACCTGGACGCCCCGCGACGGCGTGTGGTGGGGGCACATCGGCCACACCGGCGAGGACGGCACCCCGTACGACGCTACCGGCAGTGGCGGGAACTGTCGCAGCGCGGCCCGTTCGAGGTGACGTCGTGAGTGGCGGACGGGCCGTGATCACCCTGCGCAACGGCACGCAGATCACGATCGACTGTGGCACCGACGACGGCATGGACGAGTTGACCCGGTTCGTCGACGTTTGGCAATCCGGCAGGCGTGGCGGCGCCGACATCAATGGCATCGACGCCGCCGGCCACCCGGTCAAGGCGTCGGTCGAGTATCGGGACGTGCTGCGTGTCGAGTTCCCGGAATGCGCAGGGTGACCCGCTCCAACCCGCGCGTGCAGCCGCCCACCGCGAAGGTGTGGCGGCTGTACCGCTTCTACGACACCGACAGCGCGCTGCTGTACATCGGGCAGACCGGCCGGGAGCCCCTGGCCAGGCTGATCGAGCACCTGCACGAGCAGGGCTGGGCTGGCGAGATCGCCCGCTGGGAGGTCGACCCGCGGGTCTGGCACTCCGAGGACGAGATGCTTGCCGCCGAGGAAGCGGCGATCCGGGCCGAGCGGCCGCGGCACAACTGGCAGCACAACGAGGGCAACCCCCACCGTGTCTACGTGCCGAAAGTCGGCTCGTACCGGCACCCCGGCCGCCGCCCGGCCACCACGGCCTCGCGTTTGTCGCCGCGGTGGCGGCGCCGCCGGAACTGGGCGGCCGGGTTCGCCGGCGTCTGGGTCGCGGTGACACTGCTGACGTGGTGGGCCGACACCACGGTCGCCGTGAACGCGCCGGGCCGCACCTACCCGATCGCCGGCCTACTCGCCGGGGCGCTCATCCCGACGTGGCGGATCCGCCGCCAGCGGGACCGGCGCGCGGCCGTGGCCGTCATCACCGTGGCGTGCACCCTGCTGTGGCTGGCCACCGGATAGCCTCAACGGCCGGGGGATGGGGGACACGATGCAGTTGACGACGTTCGAGGCGCTGCTCAAGGAGCGCCTGCAGGCGACCGGGCAGGTCGAGGTCAAGACGTACCAGGAGATCTCTGCGCCGTTCCTGTACGGGATCATGGTCCGTGTCGACGGCGGCACGGTTGCGTTCCGCATCACGATGGGCTCGGGCACCGGAGACCCGCCGCCCACCGCCGAAGAGCAGGCCGCGCACGACGCGAACGTGGCCCGGCTCGACCCGAAAGCGTCCATGCCCCGCCTGCAGGCCACGTCGGAGCAGGTGCGGAAGGCCGAGGACCTGATCCGGGACGTGCTCGCCGCCGACCTGCCAGACGGGGCGACCGAGGTTGAGGGTCCGGTCGACGGCCGGCAACTGCCCGGGGTGAAGCTACGCTTCCGCACAGCGTCGGAGATCTACGTCGTCCCGACGCGCTGACACGACGAAAAGAGCGGCGCCCTCCCGAAGGAGAGCGCCGCTCTGACGTTGGTCGCCCCGAGCCGTGGCCGGGGGCGCTGTGCCAGGTTACCGGGTGACGTCCAGCCGCAGCCACGTCACCGCATGCGTGTTGCCGGTGGTGCCAGCCGCAAGCAGCACGGACGTGTTGCCGCCGGAGCCGCCGTCGGTCCAGGCGTGCCCGTTCGGGCGGCGGGGCGGTTCCGGGCAGGCGACGAGCGTCTTCACAGCTCCGCCAGGGCGTCTCGCCGCGTGTCGCCGCTCGCCCCGGACGGCCCCGACTGCGACGGCGCCGCACCCGACGCCACCAGCATCGCGGCGAGGAGCAGTGCGGACACGTCGGCGGACGACACCCCGTCGATGATCAGCGTGGTGAGGAGCTGCAGGACCGCGAGCAGCGCGGACAGGGCCAGCTTGACCCACGGGTAGCGGGTGGTGTTCGGCACCAGGTAGATGAGGCCGGCGTTCGTGGCGGCGATCGCGATCTGGACGCCCTCGACCTGTGTGACGTGCCCGTCGGAGAGAGCAGCCTGGACCGCGGTGACGATCAGGACGAGGGCGGCGGCGATGGTCTTGCCGTACTTGCGCCACATGGGCGTGCTCCTGTTCAGGAATGGGTTGGGGGTTGCGCGATGTGCCATGTGCCGTCTTTCGGGTGGTGCTGGTTCAGGTTTCGGGCCGGGATCTTGAATGAGGCGGCGGGTGATTCAGGCTTCCCTGACCGTGGCGAAGCTTGACCCGGATGCGAACAGGTGTGCGAAACTGCTGGTCATGAGCGGCTACCGGCCCGGTGAACTCCGGCCAGTCGGGGACGGCCCGCGCGTCGCCGTCGTCGCACCCGAGCACTGCCACAACGGGCACCCGCTCGGCCCGTACAAGGTCATGCTCGGCACCGAACTCTGCGACCCCGGCACCGGCCGCTACCAGCGGCACATCACCTGGACCTGCCGAACCTGCGGCGACGTCACCATCGCCGACGGGCACCCCGACGCCTGCCGGTCACAGGCACAGCTCGGGCAGCAGCGGTAGATCCACACACAGCAGCGGGCCCGACGACGGCGCCGGGGACGGCGGCCGCGGGGCCGGCGACGGCAGCGGCCCAGCCGCCGACGAGCGCACCGCCGGCGGCGGCATGACCTGCGACCGGGACGCCGACGGCGCCGGCAGCCGCGGACCAGGCGCCAACGACGGCACCGTATACGGCCCGCCGCTGCAGCCGAGCTCCGTGCGCCACGCCTCGATCTGGCCGTCCCGAGGCTGCGCATGATCCAGCAGCACGCAGGCGAGAACCAGCAGCCGCTGCGACTGCGCGTCCCGCTCGGCGTCCTGCTCCGCCCGTACCCTGCGCCGCTCGGCCAGGTCATCCTCCAGCGTGGCCAGCCGCTCGTCGGTGTGCTGCTCCGCCCGGTGGTAGGCCACCTGCGTTGCGATGAAGGCGCCCACCCCGGCACACAACAGCGGCAACAGCGCGTAGACGATCGCGACCCTGCGCCACTTCTTGATCGGCTCGTGCAGGATCAGGCCAGGCTGGTCGGTCGCGAGCGGGTGCAGCCGGCCCGTCTCGTCGTCACGTGGTGTTGCGTACCGCATCCCCGCCGCCCTTCCCAAGCCGGTCCGGGTTCAAGCCGGCCGCGAGCACGTCGAGGCGCAACTGGGCATGCAGCTCCCGGTACCGGTCCCGGTCGGCGGTCAACACCTCGATCCGGGCGTCCTTCTCCGCGACCTGCTTCTCCAGGGTTTGGATGCGGGCGTGGACGAGCTTGTCGAACTCGGTCTCATGATTAACCGACGCGGTCCTGAACGTGCCCCGCAGCGCAATCCAGGCGGCGGCGACCACACCAACCAGGGCAAGCAGCGCCGGCAGAATGTACTGCTGCCACGCCGGCGCGGCCGCTTCGGCGATCAGGCGGGCGACCGGCCACACCAGCTCACCCCTTCCCAGACGATGTGGGCGGCATCGAGGTCGGGGTGAGCCTCGCGAGGACGACACAGACGACGGCGATGAACAGCAGCTTCCCGATCCCGAGCGACGAGATCTGCCCGACGAGGATCCAGGACCCGACGATCCCCGCGGTCCAGGCGGCGTACCAGACCGCGATCGCGCCCAGCGTGACCCGCAGCAGGATGTAGGAGCGGCCGCGGCCGCCGCGGTGCCGGCCGTACGCGTAGACGGCGAGGACTGTGAGGCCGAGCAGGGGCGGGCCGTAGCCGAACATGCCCCACGGGTTCACCGAGCGCAGCAGCGTGTACGCCGAACTCGTGAACCCAGTGTCCGGGAAGAATGTCAGCGACACGGCATCCCAGCCGGCCACGAGGACGATCAACGCCAGTGTGAGGGCCCGCCACGCGTAGTAGCCGGTGCGGCGCCACAGCGCTGGCGGCTGCTGGCCGGCCACCGCGCTCAGTTGTTCGGGTTGCCGTCGAGACCGGCCCGCTCCGCTGGCGACAGGTTTGCGACCGCGGCCTCCCGGGTCGCGTCGACCGCGCCGCGGAGTTCGGCGAGGACATCGGTGACTTGGGCAGCCACCTGCCCGCCGACAGCCGCGGTGAGCGCCGCGAGCTGGTCCGCGGTCAGCTGCACCGGGGCCGCCGGCTGCCACACGGGCCCGAACACGGCCGGCGACCAGCCCTTGCGGATGAGTCCACCGCCTTCCCATTCGGCGCCGTCCTTGCCCTGTGCGAGGGTGTAGGCGCCCTGCGACGCGACGTACTTGATGTCCGCGAGGTTGGCCGCGCTGATTGGGTGGGAGAACCCGCCAGTGCAGAGGTACAGCTGACCGTTGGTCGGGTGCTTCGCGATGATCGCCATGGTGTCCTCCGGGATGATGAGGGTTGGGGCCGGGCTGGCGCCGATCGTCGGCCATGGCCGGGTGTCGTCTGCGCGGGCGTCGCCGACCACCGACAGGTGGCCGTGGGTGAAGTGTCGGTCCTTGCCGCTGTATGGACGCCAGAACCACGCGGCGTAACGCTTCCCGTTCACGATGACCGGGTGGTTGCTGAAGATCTCGCCGTTGCTGATCGCGTACTTCACGCGCGGGTCGCGTGCGCGGCGCAGGTCGTCGAGCACCTGGTGGGCGTCGAGTCCCAGGTCGGGGCGGTTGGGGAAGTCGGCCGCCGTCACGATGTCGTTGCCCCAGCCGGGGAAGTCGTGCGGCGAGTGGTCGGACGTCGGGTCGTGTGCGGCGTCGCCTTTCAACCCCCATTCGACGACCTTCGTCGCTGGCGGGGCAGCGCGGGAGCCGCGCTGCAGCTGCTGGTGCAGCAGCGGCAGGGATCGGGCCGGCCGCCACGCCATGTCAGGCCTCCTCGACCGGGGTGCCGTCGAGGTTCAGCCCGTAGTTGCTGTGGGTGTCGACCCACTCGTCCCACGTCAGTTCGAGCGTCGGCGGGTACTCGGTCAGGTCCTCGCCAGGCTGGAGGATCGCGGAGTGGCGGACGACGACGTTCTGGCCGGCGCCGATGATCGACGCATACCAGCGGCGGGGCCGGTCACCGTTCCACGACATCGGCTCGTGCGGGATCGCCATGATGCTCCTTCGGGGGTTGCGGGGGTCAGATGTTGACGCCGGATGCGCCTGGGTCGAGACCGCAGTCCTCGATCACCAGGTCGATGGGGTAGCCGGCCTGGCCGATCAAGTTCACGTTGCCGGTGCCGAGGCTGCGGGCGACGGACAGCAGCACCGACGCGTTCCCGGATGAGCCGGGAACCCAGGGCACGGTGAAGGCCTTCGTTTTCTGGGACGATCCGGCGCTGTGGGCGTTCTCGACGAGCCCGCCCAACTGTGTCGACGAGGTGGTTGCTGTGCCGGCCAGGTTGACGCGGATCCTCGCGTCGATCAGGTCGTTCGCCACGGTGCTGTTGAAGATCACGGCACTGGTCCAGATGCGGTACAGCCGCCCGACGGAGACGGGCACGTTGTCGATGCGGACCACACCGACCTCGGTGGTGGTCGTCGACGAGGCGGTGGTCCGGTTGTGGCGTTTGATGATGCCCAAACCGGCCCGCGATCGGGATGCGAGTTCGGCGGACATGTCGTTGATGACGGTTACGTCGTACGGGAACCCGTTGATGAGCGTGACCTGCTGGTACGTCACGGCGTCCCCCCGATGATCGTGGTTCCGATGGGGGTGCCGACGCCGGGACCGCCCCACAGGTGCTGGTCGCGGGCGGGCCGGCCGACGAGGCTCATCTGGTAGGAGCCGGGGGCGAACTCGTCGTGGACGGACTCGACGAGCAGCGGCATGTCGAGGACGAGGCCGGTGGGGTCCTGCACGCGGATGCGGTCCAGCGGTTCCAGGCGCGGATCGCCGGGGATCGTGATGTCCGTGAACACGATCTGCTCGTCCCTCAGCGTCGCGAGGAGCTGGTAGGCGAGGCCACGAGCGAACGCCTCCGACTGGCGCCACAGGCTGTCGTCGACGTCGAGCGGCGCCTCACCGACACCGGGCCCACCGCGGCGCAAGATGGCGGCGTCGTCCTGGACCTGCACCGGGTCGGTGTCGACCTTCGTGATCGGGATGCCGGTCAGGACCAGGTCGGGGACGCCGTTGCCGTCGACAATCCACAGGGTTTTGCCGATGACGTTCGTCAACGAGACCGTGGCTGTGGTCGGGGAGGTGAGGGCCACGTTGGCGTTGATCCCGTTGGTGCCGATCGACGTGAACCCGTAGACGATCGTCATGTTCGCCGTGACCGCCGCGTCGGCGGCCTTCCCGGCCAGCAGCACGTTCGACGCGGCGAGCGGCTTCTCCCACTTGACGTTGTAGGTGATGGTTTCGCCCGGCAGGATCGACACGACCTCGGTCAACGACCAGATCGGGGTGGTGCCGGACGTCGCGTATTTGATCCACGGCACCCGCACCAGGTTTCGGATCATGTCGCGGGTGTCGTCGTAGCCGAGGTCCGACAGGTGCTGCGCCGCGGTGACCGTCCGCTGCACGTTCAGGGAGTCCGGGCTGTTGCGGCGGGCCGCGGACCAGATCGTGGGCCTGCCGTCGTAGTCGATCCGGCAGGTGCCGAGTTCGGCGGCGGTGACCTGCTGCAGCAGATCCCACGCCTCGACGGGCTTGTCTGGGTAGATGCCGGACAGCTCCCGGTTCTGGAGCCGGTCGACGCGGGCGCCCGAGTCGTGCAGCAGCGGCAGCCACGCCGTTGATGTGCGGTCGCACACCGACACGTGCAGCTCCGAGGCTGGCGTGTACGTCTTCAGGTCGCAGTAGACGGCGGCGGTGGAGAGGGTCCCGGCGGTGGTCGGCGTGACCGTGTGCACGGACGACGTCCCGTCGATGCGGAACTCGATCGTGCTCGTCGCGTCGTCGACGTGGACGCCGACCAGATGCCAGGCGCCCGCGCTGTACGTGCCGGAGGAGAACTGGAAGTAGGAGCTGCCGCCGTTGAGGACCTGCACTGCGAGGAACCCGTCCCGGCGGGCGAAGAACTTCACGCGGGACTGGGTGGGCAGGGCGTCGTTGTAGACCTCGGCGATCGCGATGTCGACGACCGCCTCCGACCCGGTCCGCTTCACCCACATCTCGATGCGCATGTTCTGCGCCCGGCCGTTCGACGCCCACAACTCCGCCGGGCCGGCGTTGACCGGCAGTTTCGTCTGCACATAGCCGCCGGCCGGGTCGACGGCGAGGAAGAACGGGGCGTCGGCGGTGAACTTGACCCGCCTGGGGTCGACACCGTCCGGGTCCGGCTCCCACTTCGCCTGCGGCGCCCCCGAGAACGGGGTTTGCAGGAACGGTGTGAGGCTGCCGTGCATCGGCGCGAACAAGCGGCACTCGGCGCGCGGCCGGGGGCTGAGCGGGTAACCGCATTGGGCGAGGACGTACGAGACGACCCATGACGCCTCAAGGCCGGGTTTGGTCGGCATGTCGGTCGTGTTGAACGGTCCGTCGGCGATGACCGCAGGCAGCGTGATCGGGACCCGGAACCGGTCCCGTCCGTCGATCAGATCCAGCTGCGCCGACCGGGAGGCGACGTCGACAGGCAGGCCACGCAGCACCCCGCCGGTCAAGCGCGGCACCTGCTCGAAGCCGGCGGAGGTCAGGAACTGGACGGCGACCTTCGCGTCCCTGCTGTCGCGTGGCTTGCCGTAGATCGGCGAGGCGGGGTTCGTGCGTGAGAAGTAGCGGACCGTGTCCAGCTTTTCGTCGCCGGTGTCACCGGCGGCCAGGTCCCCGTCGCCGGTCGCCGCTGTGCCGCCTTCGACGACCAGCACCTCGTCGGGGAGCATGCCGCGCATGTCCCGGTCGATCGACAGCCTGGCCAGCTTCGACGACAGGTCGTCCTTCGGCGACGTGGCGATCGTGTAGCCGAACACCGTGAACACCGTCGGGGAGGCGTTCGTGTTCCCGGCAGCGCGGCCGGCCCGGATCGCGAACCCACCCGACTGCCAGGTCGGGTCCCACACCGTGGCCTGCCAGCCGGCCGGCTCGCCGACGCTCGTGCGGAACACGTTCATGCGGATGCGGCCGCGGACGTCGATCTGGGCGTGGGTCGTCCACGACACCCCGGCCACGAACGTCAACCCGGGGATGATCCGTGGCGCGTACAGGACGAGCTCGTTGTTCGCCAGCAGGCGGATGATCGCGACCTTGACCTGGCCGGCGGGGGTGATGAGGACCCGGCACATGTCGTAGTTGGAGTTGTCCTGGACCCGCAGAACCGGTGTCGGCGGTTCCAGGTCGGCGCCGGTGGCGGCCGGTGACTGCCATTCGAGGTAGACGTCGGTGTCGGCGACGTCGAGCTGGGATTTGGGGATGTAGGGCGCGCGGTAGGCGGACGCGACCGGCACCGAGATCGTCGCCACGGACCCGGTGCAGGCGAAGTCGCTGAGGGCGACGGTTCCGCCGGCGCCGGTGTGGGAGTAGACGATCCCGGCCGGGTTGGTGCCGAGGCCCGGGCTAGTGACGCGGTTGAACGGGTCGGAGAAGTCGACGGTGTTGTAGCCGTCGCCGTCCCAGTCGATGCGGGCGTCGAGGGCGACGGCACGTTCGGGCGCTTCGATCGCGGCGGCGAGGGTGGGGGTGACGGCACGCATCCTCAGCCGACCTCCACCAATGTCAGGCCGACCCGCCGCCGGGACGGTTTCCGGTAGGCAGTCGGTGACTGGACGACGGAAACCATCGGCACGCCGGTGCCGAGGACCCACGTCGTGCCCGCCGACGAACCAACGGACATCGAGAACATGAGCCTGTCGATGTGGACGGTGGTGGTCGCGGTGACCGTCGCGGCGATCGGCGCCACATGCGGCAGTGCGTAGACGGCGCCGGCGGGGGCGTTCGCGGCGAGGACACAGTCCCCGAACGCGGTGTCGACGATCGTGGGGATGGTGCCCGCAGCGTCGGTGAAGATGACACTGCCGGCCGCGTTCATCCAGTCGATGCGGGGCTGGATCTGCGCCGACGTGTCCAACCCCTGCAGTCGTTGCCGGGTCTGCCAGCGGTAGTTGAGGCCGGCGACGACGGGGATGCCGGGCCACAGCGCGTTGGGGGCGAGCACGTTGAGGCGGACGCCGCTGGGGGAGGCGGGCAGGGACCAGGCGAGGGCGCGCGGCCCGCGTTCGAACAGGGCCGTCGAGGAGGCGGTGGTGGCGCCGGCGCCGATGGTTGCGAACCCGGTCGTGTCGTTGGAGACGCTCGTCGCGCTGGACTGCTGGGCGGTCAGCTGGTTACGCCGCCACGGGTCCAGCAGCACGAACGGGCCCGTGCCCCGGGCGCCAACGAAGAACTCCTCGATGAGGCTGTGCTGCTCGGGTGTGAGCGAGGTCCAGTCGAGCTCGTAGGCGCGGCGGCCGGTCGGGGCACGGTCGACCGCGCGGCCACCGCCGATCGTCTCGGTGACCTGGGATGCGATTGTCAGGTCGGCGGAGATGCCCCGCCCGGGGTGGGGGAGCGCGACCAGGGCGCCGGGTTTGCCGAGCCAGAACGTCACCGCGCGCCTCCCACATGGTGTGAGGCGCGCGGTTGCGTGCGGCGCTAGGCGGGCAGGTCAGACGGCGCGGCGCATGAAGTAGCGGAAGGACTCACCGGCGGCGACGACGCTGGGTATCTGTTTCACCTGATTGTGGAGGAACGTTCCTGCGTAGCCTCTTGCGGTGTACGTCTCCTCGCCAGCGAACCAGCCTGCGGAGCCGGCCTTGTCGAGGGCCGCCAACCGTGACTCGGTGACCTCGACGGTTGTTTCACTGCTCGTCGTGATGACGGCGATGAGGGGCCCGTCGATCTGGGGAGGGCCAGCCTTCGACGCGCTGTCGACGAGGCCGGTTACAACGAAGAGATATGCATATTGGTACCTGCTAACCGGCTGATGGTCCTGGACCGTCATGCCAGGGCGACCTTCGCGCCCCGGGAGAACATCGAGTCGTGGACCTCGAGCGTCGTCAGCTTCACGGTTGTCGCCACATCGAACACGATGATGGCGGTGACCTGATTCCCGGGGTTGATCTTCTCCAGGAACGTTTCGCCGTCGGGGTTGGCGTACATGCCAGCCACGCCGTCAGTTTCGAATCGGGCGCCGTCCGCCGAATAGGCGATCACGTTCGAGTCGTCGAAGGTGCGGGCGTCGTTGCCGATGTTCTTGATGTTGAGGGTGATCGTGCAGTAGTGCCCTTGGGCTTTCTCGTTCCCGATCTGCTTCTTCCCGCACTCGGGGCCCTTCACCACCTTGAACTCGAACTTCCCGTCTCGGACCGCGGTGCCGGCGGCGGCCACGTCGGACGTCTTCGCGGGCTTCGCTGGGGTCGTCGCCGCGCTGGCGGGAGCTCCGCTGGCAGGTGCGCCGCTGCCGGCGGCATTCGAGGCGGCCGGGGCGGGCTGCTCGTCGGCGGTGTTCTTCTTCGGCGGGTCGGAGACGGCCGCGAAGATGACGCCGACGACGCAGCACAGGGCAACGACGGAGCCGAGGACGATTCCGACAATCGCGCCTGCCGACAGGCCCTTTTTCTTCGGCGGGCCGGGCGGCGGGGGCGGGAACGGCGGCGGTGCGGGGAAGCCGCTGGTCGGCGGGTGGAAGCCGGGCGGCTGCGGGCGGATCGGGCCGGTCGGCGGCTGCTGGCGGGGGTCGGGGTAGGTCACGGACGGCTCCAGAATGGGGCCGGGCCGTGCCCCGCTGTGTTGGGCACGGCCCGGGGTTCGCGCGTTCCCTTGCGGCCGGAGCCCGTCAAGCGACGGCCGGGGCTCGCTGCGAACGCACTAGCTGACGGGCTACGGCCTAGCAGGGAACCAGTACAGGCCTGCGGTTCACCAGACCATAACCGGGGATCCACTCAGACAGGTTCGCCCAGAGCGGCGGCTGGCCACGCCGATCGGTGGTCAGCCGGCGTACCCGAGGCGCTTGTTGCCGCCGTTCACCACCTTCGCGATGGCCGTCCTGTTGCGTTCGGCAGCCGAAACGACGACCCGATCCAGCTCCTGCGAGCCGGGGAACAGGTAGATCGGGAAGATGAAGTCGCCGGCCGGGCCAGCCGCACTGGCCGCGTTGGCCTCCTGGACGGCGGTGCGGATGTAGTCCTGGAGTACGTCGACCGGCGCGACAGCCTCGTCCTTGCCGCCTTCGGCGATCGTTGCGGCGATTCCGCCTGGGGTGGCGCGGGCGACACCGCCAGCGGCGAGCTTCTTCCCGTAGCCGGAGAACGAGGCGCCGCTACCGGACAGGCTGAAGGAGATCCCGAGCCGGAGGCTGTTGAACAGGTTGATCGCGTTGTTGAGTGCGGTGCGTGCGGCGTTGTAGACGCCGTCGAACATGCCGGTGAAGTTGAGCCGGTTCCGCAGGTTGTTGAACCAGCCGACCATCCCGTCAAGCTGGCCGCTGACCTGGCCCAGCGGCCCACCCAGCCCGATCGGCAGGGTGCTGAACACGCTGACGACGGTGTCCTTGGCTTCCTTGAACCGGTTCTTCCACCGTTCGGCGGTGTCGCTGACCTCGTCGATTTTGGTGATGAGGTCGGAGAGGGCCGGCAGGGCTTTCTCGACGATCCAGACGCCGAGTTCGCTGCCATTCTTGACCAGTTCACCGAAGCGGTCGATCCACTCCTTGATCTTTTTCTGGTTCTCGGGGTCCTTCAGCCACTCACGGAGGTTGATCAGGTTTTCGTTGACGGCAGCCAGGTAGTCCTTCGCCCCGCCCTGGCTCGGCGTGTCGAGGAGGATCCCGAGCAGGTCGCCGACGATCCCGAGCAGGTTGCCGCCGATCTGCCACAGCTGGTCGAAGTAGTAGGCGGCGTCCTGGAAGAACTTCGTCAGCTTCCCGGACTCGTCCGCCGACTTGATCCAGTCGGAGAAGTGCGTGAACAGTCCGGCGATCTTGTCGCCGAGCATGTCGACGAACGGGGTCGCCGCCCGGGCCAGCCGGCCGAATGCGTCAACGAACGGTCCCGTGATCGCATCGCCGATCTTGACCATGTTTCGGCGCAGGTCATCGGATGCGGCGGTGATGTCCGCGACGAAGCTCGACTTCCGGACGCTGGCGCCGAGCCCCAGGAACAGGCTGTTGATCGACATGGCGTAGTCGCCGAGGACGACCTTCAGCCGCGGCATCCACGTGTCGCTGAGCCGTTGCAGTTCGGCGGCGACACCACGGAACAGCTTCTGCTGCACGCTGAGGCGTAGGTCCTCGAAGACCGGCTTCAGCGACTTGAGCTTGTCGACAACCTCCTGCGCCGCCGGCGCGAGCTTCATCAGCTCCTTCGCCGCGCCGCCACCACCGGCAGACTTCTGCGCCTCGGCGAGGGCCTCGTTCGCCGCCTGCAGCCGCTCAACCGCGTCCCGCTGCCGCTCCAGGGCCGCCTGGACCTGGTCTGAGCCCTCGACGCCGTCCTTGTCGGCCTTCGCCTTGTCCTTCTTGAGGTCGTCGACCTTGTCGCGGGACTCGTCCAGCGCCTGGTTGGCCCGGTTCAGGGCACGCTCAGCGGCGCCGATCGCGTTCGGATCCCCGGACGCCTTCGCCTCCGCCAACGCGACCTGCGCTTCGGCGACCGCGGCGACGGCGTCGGCCTCGTCGATGACCGCGCCGCGCAGTGCCCGGTTCAGATCATCGATTCGCTCGATCTCGTCGACCCGGGCCTTGTCGACCGCCTTGGTCGCCTTCTCCAGCTCGCGCTCGGCCTGCGTGACGGACCGAATCGCGTTGCGGACCGCCGACATCGACTTCGCGGCACCGCCACCACCGGCTGCGGTCTGCTTGAAGGCGTCGCCCAGGCCCATGAAGCCGATGCCGAGGGTGCCGACGATCGCGCCGACGCCGACCCCGATGGCCGGAATCGACGCCAGGGCGCCGGCCAGCGCGGTGACCGCCCCGGCGCCGGCCAGGGCGATCGCGGGCAGCGCCGACAGGACCGCCACCAGCCCGGCCACACCGACGGTCGTCGACACGATCGGGCCGGCAGCATTCGATGCGCTCGACCCGACCGACGCCGTGGTGGTTGCAGCCTTCGACGCCGACGACGACAGCGCGTCGAACCCCGACGAGAGCGACTGGAGACCGAGCGTGCCGACGGCGTTGCCGAGCCCGGCGAAGATCTGGGAGAAGAGGCCGCCGCCGCCACCGCCGTTGCCGCCGAGCGCGCCGTTGACCGTGTTGCGGAGGTCCTTCAGCTGGTTGCGGAGCGTCGCCTGGAACCGGTCGGTGTCTGCGGCGTCGATCGGCACCTTGATCTTCAAGGTGCGTTCGATCTCCGCGATCCGCAGCGCCACACTGCGGCGCAGGCCCGCCGTCTCCGGGGTGACCGGGATTTCCACGGCCTGCTTCGTGAGCGCCGACAGTTCGCGGCGCATCTGCGCCTGGAACTGCGCGATCAGCGGGTCGAGCTCGACCTTGACCGGTGGCGGTTTCTCCACGTCGACGTGGGCTTTGACCCGCGACTGGACGTCGGTGAGCATCGCCCGCAGCCCGGCCTCGAACTCGGCCCGGTCCGGCGCGTCAGCGTCGACCTTGACCTTCGCCTTGTCCTGCAGGTCCCGCAGTTGCTTGCCGAGGTCGGTGCGGAGCTGCTCAGTGTCGGCGGTGACCGGCACCTTGACCGTCACCTGCCGCGACAGGGCGGCGACCTGGCGGCGGACCTCGGCCTGAAACGCGGCCAGTAGCGGGTCGACGTTGATCGGGGCCCGTTGCTCACGCGGTGCTCGCGGTGCACCCTGGTCGTCGTCGCCAGGCACACGGACCCGCGGCGCCCCCGGAACGTTGTTGAACCCCGACCAGTCCGGCTTGACCTTGACGGTCAGCGTCGTCTTCTGCAGGTGTGCCTGGGCAGACTTCAGGAACCCCTTCGCCCAGTCAGTACCGGCAGCGGCGCCGATCTTCGACATGGACGGGCCGGTGACGGCCTTCCGGAACTCAGACTCGAAACCCTTGCTGTCGACCCTGATCCGCACGTACCGCGTCGCGAGGGGCGCCATGTCGCACCCCCGCGCGGTGTCAATCGTTCAGCGATGCCGAGAACGTGGCGTCGACAGCGGCCAGGAGCTCGCGCTCCCGCTCGGGGTTGAAACCGTCAGCGCCGGCCATCGGCGCATCGAGCGTGTTGTTGATCTCTTCGACCTGTTCGGCGCTGCCGTGTTCGGTGAGCAGCGCGTAGATGACGTTCAGCAATGTCGACGCCGGCCACTCGACCAGCCAGCCCGTCAGGCGGTAGCCCTGCCGCGGGCGTAGTCCTCCACCGACACCAGCGGCACCGCCAGATCCGGTCGACCCGGCGGCGGCGTCCACTCGTTCGCGGGGGTGAGGAGCCGCAGGTCGGGCGCGGAGGGTTGCTGGCCCGGCAGGTCGACCTTGAACGGCGAGTGCTGGCCCGTGGGTTCGGGCGAGGACGCCTTCGAGGAGGTCGAAGTGGTCGACGGCCCATCCTGCGAGTCGGAGGGCCCTTGGGAAAAACGGCCGACCACCGCCGCCCACACCTGCTGGGTGATCGGCAGCAGGTCGTCGAACCCGGCGCCGGCCCGGTTCGCAGCCTTGCGGAACCTGCCCCAATCGGCCGGCAGGATGCAGGACTGCAGCATGGCGTACATCGCGCCGAGCGCTTCCATGTTGAGGCTGTCGTCGTCCGCAGCGGCCATGGCGTCGGCGAACTCCATCAGCGGCAGCCCCGACGGGATGCCGTTGATGACGCGGATCTCTTCGCCTTCGAACGTGAAGCTGTCGTACTTCGGCTCTGCGGCCGGGTCCTCGCCTGCCTGGGCGATCGTCCTCTTGACGACGCTGAACGATCCGAGGTTCGCCACGTCACAGCCCCCTCGCGGTGCCGGCGAACGACCGCTTCCACAGCCGCTGCCCGGTGTCGGGAAGCTCGAGCCGGAACGACAGCGGGATCGCGGTCCGGTTCGCGGCACCCTTGTTGTGGGTGAGGGACGCCTGGCCGCCCTGGAAGCACTGGCGGAGGACCATCCGCTGGGTGGAGTCCTGCGACTCCCAGCCGAGCATGCACCGCACCTCGTTGCCAGGGTCTGGCGGCTCGTAGTCGGTGCGCAGCGTGGTGCCGGCGCCGGACGTCGCGGTGACACCGCCGTTGAACGCGGTCACGAACGAGCGGGCGGCGATGTGCAGCAGCGCGAAGTCGAACGTGCCCTCGCGGGACTCGGTCTCGTACGACAGCGGGTCGAAGAACTCGGCAGCGGGAACCGGCTCGACGTTCGTCTGGAAGTTGAAGACGTGCCCGGCGTCGGTGGCGCCGACGACGACCCAGGCGGCGTCCCACGCGTCGGTGAACTTCGACCCGACAACGGTGTTGGTGGGTTCGAGTGAAGCGAGCGGCGCCCGGAGGATCCACCCGGGTCCGATCGAGGTGGCCGGCTTGACGAGGGTGGGTGCCATGGGTCAGCCCTCCGTGCTGGTGGCGTTGGTGCCGTCGCCCGCGGCGGGCTCAGTCGGCTTGGTCTGGGTGCGGGCCCTCCGGGCTGTCGCGTTCTCGGTGCCATCGGTGGGCACCACGCCAGCCGCCGGTTCACTGCCGGCGGGCGTGGTCGGCTCGCCGTCCACACCGTCGGGCACGGCAGGACTCGGCTGGGGTGCGTTCGGGAACAGTCCGTTGACCGGCGCCGGCTCGGGCTCGGCGTTGAAGTGCTCGCCCGGCTCAACCCAGGTGACGAGCCCGTCCCGGTCGTAGCCGTGCAGTTCGACGTTGGTTGCCGGCACGGGATGGCCGACGTCGTAGGCAAGGGCGGTGCCCTGCCGGATCTTCTGGTTGGCATACCAGGGCACCGTGGCCTCCTCAGGCTGGCGTGATGGCGATGACGGCGTCGATGAGGTAGCGGTGTTCGCCGCCGTCGGGCAGGCGGGAGGGGCCGGTGATCGAGTCGACGGCGAGCAGGACGGTGTCGCCGACCGGCTGGGCGTCGCCTTCGAGGGCGGCGAGCGCGTTCGCAACAGCGGCGGCACCGCGGGCGGCATTGGCGTCGGTCATGCCGTAGACGGCGATGGTGAGCAGCGGGTACGAGAACGCACCTTGGGACAGGTCCCCGGCCGTGGACGTGGTGGTGACCCACGCGACCGCCCCGGATGACGGGGACTTCTGCGGGTCACGGTGCGCACCGGCGGCGAGCGGCCGGCCGCGGCCGACGAGGTACTGCTGGGCGTTGATCCAGGCGCAGACGGCGGCGGTTGCATCGGCGTAGGCGGGTGACGTCACCGGTCACCGCCCGTCTGTCACAGGTCTTCGTGGAGTGCGGGGCGCAGGTGCGGCTGGGCTTCGGTGCCGGGGTGGTTAACCTTCTTCCCGAACACCTGCCCGGTCTTCGCGTTGCGGAGCGGGTAGTCGCCGTGGGACTCGATGACGTGCGGCTTCGTGCCGACCTCCGCGAACAGCCCGATCGGTGCCCCATCCTTCGACTCGGCCTCGGTCGCGACGTCGGCGTACCAGCCTTCGCCGTCCCGGCCGGGTTCCTTCGCGTTCACCCCATCGCGAGCCCATTGGGGTGCCCGCCGCTTCGCGCCCCGCTCGACGCGTTTCGCCGACTTGCGAAGGTCGCCGACGACGGGCCCGCTCGGGTCGTCGAGGAGCGCCCGCATCTCCGCCTGGTTGATGTGCAGGTCGTCGGTCATCAGACCGAGCGGCGCCGTTGGGCAACGAACAGGTAGCGGATCGTGTCGCCGACCCGCAGCGAAACACCGAACGCGCCGTGGAGCGGCCACACCCACACCGGCATCTTCGAGAACCAGCGATTCGGCCTTGTGCGGCGTACCTTGCCGCATTTGAGGGTGAGCATCATGGTCATCGGAAGGCGACGCAGGAGCCGGCTGGCTGCGCAGAGAAGGTCATCGTGACGAGCCCGTCCGGGGCGGCGTACTCCGGCAGGAGCCGGAACACCGCCCGCGTGCCGTCCGCAACAGCGGTCGGGGTAGGTGCCACCGCGGCGGATCCGACACGGGTGCGACCGCCGTCGACGACCGCGACGTTGACCGAGTTGCCCGATGAGTTCGTGAACTCGACGGTTGCAGGCAGGTCGTTGACGTTGAACGTGTCGCTGGCGCCGGGCGTGTACGGGGTGAGGACCGTGCCGGCCGCGGTCGCTGTGGGCAGGTTCGAGCGTAGCGCCATGGCGGCACCGTCCTTTCAGAGGAGGCTGTCGCCCCAGCTCGACGCTGGGGGGAAGCTGTACAGCGGCACGATCTCGAACACGGCGTCAGGGTCGTCTGGGTCGACGCCGGTCAGGCTTTCGTTGCGGGCCGCGAGTGCTTTCAGGGCGGCGTCGGCCTGCGTGAACAGTGCATCGGCCAGGTCCCGGTCGACGGTCGGCATGCCGGCGAGCTCGACGAACCCTGCCGCGCGGAGAGCTGCGGCCTCTTGGGCGGCGTCGCCGAGGGAGGTGTGGAGGTCGCCGGTGGTGGTGAGGACCCAGCCGACAGCGCCGGTGATGAGCCGGTCGACGGTGGCGCCGCGGGGGGTGGTGTTGGCGGTGAAGGTGAGCAGTGGTTCGCCTTGCGACTCGAATGCCTCGGGGATGGTGCGGTGCGGCACGAAGTCGGCGACGCGTTCGCGGGTCGGGGTCCACGTCGGCCCGCCCGCCACCGGGTTTGGGCTGACGAAGAACCGCTCGTCGGGCTGGCTGGCGCCGACGCCGGTGATGTCCCACGACCGCACCCACCAGCCACTGACCGGGTACTGCACAGCGCTGACCTGCGTGAACCGCTTGACTGCCTGGCCGTCTTCGTTTATGAGTTCAACCCCGCCGTCGAGCGGGATTAGCGTCCCGGCCGGGTCCGTATCGGCGGGCGAGTGCAGCGTCAGCGTGGCCGCGGTGCTGCCATCGTATGGGGCGACGTCAATGTGGGCGGTCTCCCAGTCACCGACGGTCAGGTCCGGGATCGTCACAGCGTCTCCCGTCCTGTGCCGGTTCGGGTGTACGGGCGGGTGGCGCCCGGGCGCGTGTAGGGGCGGCTGGCCCGCATCCGCACGTACCGGGCGGGGACGGTGTTCACGGCGCCGCTCGAGGCCGCCGCGACAAGCGTCGGGTGGGCGGTGAGCGATGTGCCAGCGGCCCGGGCGGCGGCCGCGGATGCGGCGAGGACGGGTGTGGCGGTCAGTGCGGCGGCTGCTGCGCCGGCGCTGTCGCCGGCGGCGGTGAGCGTCGGTGAGGCCGTGAGTGCCGCGGCGGCCGCGGTCTCCACATGCCCGGACGCGGCCAGGACCGGCGCGGCGGCAAGGACGGCGACGGCCTGCCGTTGCGGTGTCGCAGCGGCAGTCAGCAGCGGCGCGGCGGCCAGCGCGGCCACTGCGTCGTTGCCGCCCTGCGCTGCGGCGACCAGCGTCGGTGCGGCGGTCAGCGTGGCGGCTGCGGGGGCCGTCGCATCGCCGGTGGCGGCCATGGTCGGTGACGCGGCCAGGTCGGCGGCGCCGCCGGTCGTGGCGTTGGCGGCGACGGCCAGCGCCGGCGCCACGGTCAGCGCCGCTGCGGCCGGCTGGTTCCGGGTTGCGTCAGCCGTCAGCGCGGGAGTTGCGGCGAGCGCCACCGCGGCCGGCTGGTCGCGGGTCGCGGCCGCTGCCAGCGTGGGCGCGGCGGAGAGGGCTGCGGCGCCTACCCTGATGCCGGTGGCGGCTACGGTGAGGGTCGGCGCCGCGGCGAGCGTCGTCGTGCCCGGCTGGTCCCGGACCGCACCGGCCGTGAGGGCCGGCGCAGCGGACAGGGCGGCAGCACCCTGCTCCGTAGATCCGCCCGCCGCCGACTTGATCAGAATCCGGGCGACGAGGGTCGGCTCGTTCGGGTCGTTCGTCGACCACGGCGCTGTCGACACCGCGACCCCGGACGAGCCGGCGGTCGCGTGCGCGATGCACATCTGGATGTTGTTGTTGCCGTCGGCGCCGCGCCCGTCGAAGTCCTCGGTCCAGGTGAGGCCGGACACGGGCGGCACGCAGGTGCTGTCGTTGTCCGGCGCGAACTGCCGGAACATCAGGAAGTCGACGACAAGCTCGGCGGCGGCGTTCGGGGTCACGCTTGGCGGTGCGTGTGTCGACCCGGCCGCCGACTCCAGCGACGACGCGACGTCGACCATGGAGCCGCCGGTCGCGTCGAATCCGCCGATGACGACCGCGGCGCACGTCTGCCGGCCGCCGGTGAAGGAGAACGTGTACGTGGTGGAGTCGGCGAGGCCGGACCCTTCCCAGATGCGCAGCTGCCCGCCGGACGTCGTGATGACGTTGTCGGGAAGGGTGACCTGCGCCCATGTGCCGGAGCCGGGCGCGGTGATGACGTTCGCGTTGCTGGAGACGCCGACGCCGCACAGGACCCGCTTGCCGGACATGCCGGTCGGGGTGGTGAACGAGAACCCGAGACCGCCGCCGTCGTTGTTCGTCGACTTGAGGGCGGCGTTCGTGTTCGGGGACGCGTCGACCGTGGCGGTCACGGCTCGCCCCGATTACGCGTTGATGTTCGCGGTGATCGCCCCGGCGGCGAAGCTCAGCGTGTCACCGGCACCGAGCGTCTTCGGCGTGGTCAGCGCACCCCACCATTGGCGGCGCGGCGAGCCGGCCGAGTCCCACTCCTCGACGCCGTTGACGGTGCCGGCGGGCATGCCGGTGTGGGATACGACCCCGGTGGTGGCGATCGCGCCGTTGGTGCCGGACGCCGGTAGGGCGGCGGTCAGCGACTGCGGGGCGTACGAGCCGCCGGTGACCTGGGTGCCGTTCGACGACGCGGATCCGTTCGCCGACATGCAGCGGTTCATGATCGGAGTTGCCGGTGGGCTGTAGGTTGCCAGCCCGAGGGAGGCGTTGAGGAGCCGGTTCGCTTCGGCCTGGTCAAGAGCACCCACAGCTCAGCCCTCCAGCGGGGTGACGACGGCGGTCGTCAGGTTCAGCGGGTCGCCGGGGTTGTCGTTCGGGACGTGCACGACCTGGGCCGGTGGGAGTGCGAGCAGGTGCTCGCGGAACGCCTCGCCGATCACCGACGGGTCGAGGCCCTGCCGTTCGTAGGCGCAGACCTGGCAGCCCCGGAGCTCGGCGCAGCAGTCCTTGTGCATGGGCCCGCCGACCAGGTCGGACCCGTCCAGGCCGATGATCTCGTGGCGGGGGTGGTCGTCGAACTGCTGGCAGCCGAAGCAGGGCCGCACAGGGTTGTCCGCCATCGCGGCACCTCCATGGCTTGTGGCGCCGCGCGCCGGGGACGGATCGGGTCGGTCAGAAAGCGGCGGCGAGGGCTGGCCAGAAGAACGCCAACGCGAGCGCGGCGGCACCGAGTAGGGCCAGCGAGACGTGCCGGGCGGTCACACCGCACGCGGCGAGGATGAGCAGCAGGACCCCGAGCAGGGCAAGCAGCGCCTGCGGCATCACGCCTCCAGTGGGTGTGTGGAGGCCGCCCCGACGGTTGGGCCGGGACGGCCCCGTTGTGGTCCTACTTCTGGTCAGCGACCAGCTTCTGCAGTTCCTTGCGGTCCGCCTTCTCCACCTCGGCCCGGTCGTAGCCCTTCACGACCAGGAACTCGACGAGGACGTCGTTCGGCGCCCGCCCGTCCGGGGTGCCGCCGAGCTCGGCGAGCTTCGCCCGGGCCGCGGCCCGCTTCTGCTCCAGCTCGGGGTCGGCGCCGGACGTGTCGGCCTCGACGTTGGTGTTGCCCGGGTCGTGTTCGCCCGGGCCGACGAGGCCGACGTCGCCTACGGTGACCGGGTCGCCGGCCTCGGCGTCGTCCGTGTCGGCGGCGAGCCTCCACGTCTCGCCGTCCAGGACGACGTACTCGACGAAGCCCTCGCGGACGAGCCGGTCCCGGTCGACGTCGTCGACGAGTCGCGGGTCGATGACCGAGTTCCGGTACAGGTGCCCGCCGGGCTCGCCGTGGGCGCCGCGGTACATGGTGAGTGGCGCCTTGCCGCGCAGCATCTTCTTCGCCATCGCCTCGTCTCCGCTCACGTGCCGGTGATCTTGATCGCGGCGCCCGGCTCCTGAACGATCGGCACACCGATCCGACGGCCCTGGATCTTCCAGCCGTCGTTCTCCTCCAGCCGGATCCGCTTCGTCTGCACACCCCGCGGGTCGCCGAGGTAGCCGCCGCCCTGGTCCTCCCAGCCGATCGAACCGAGCTGCCGCGAGTCGAGCAGCATCACGTCCACGCCGGGCGGCATGTTCGTCGTCTTCCACACGTTCAGGCCGGCGATCTGCGCCAGCCGGCCGGTCAGCAGCAGCGTGTCGCCGCCCTCACGCGGCGCCCGCTCGATGACCTTCGCCGCGGCGATGAGCCGCGCCCACCGGTTCGGCGTCGCCAGCACCGTGTCGATCTCGTAGCCCTGGTTGAGGGCGTCGACAACGGACGCGCCGAGCGTAATGTCGGCGAACGGGTCTGCGGTGCTCGTGTTCGACCACGCCGCGGCCGCCGCCTGCGTCTGCGTCACGGCCGACGCGACCGCGGAGATCGTCAGCGCGTCGAAGCCGAACGCGATCCGGTTCGCCAGCTTGATCAGCTTGCGGTTGACGATGTCGATCCGGTTCCGGGCCACCAGCTTGTCGCTGATGCTCGTAGCCAGCGCCCACTTCTCGGTGGACGCCATCGCCGACACGGCGGTGCCGTCGAGGGACTCCGGGTACTCCATCAGGTCGTCGACCCGCTCAGCGAGCGACGCGGCCATGATGGCCTCGGACACCTCGTAGTTCACGGCGCCGGTGCCGGTCAGATCCACCGTCCCCGACAGGATCTTGTCGCCGACGAGGCGCTGCTGCACCAGCGTGCGCAGCATCCGCTGAATCAGCACCGGGCTGTTGACGATCCTGCTGACGGTGATGTTGTCGCCGACAACCGTCGGGTTCGGCGGTGCAACGGTAGGCATTCCTCAGTCCCCTCTACCGCGCCATGCCCACGGCGATGATGTCGCCGTCCGCGGCCGCAGCGTCCAGTGCGATGCCGACGAACCGGAGCATCGCGTCGGTACCGTCGACGAACGTGGTCACCTTGCCGGCCGCGGCGCACTTCACCGGCGCCCCAGCGGAGATCGCACCGGCGGCGGTCAGGTACTGGACCCCGCCCCGGTACACCCCGAACTGGTTGCCGGACGTGACGTCCTTCGACGCCACACCCAGCCAGGTCGTGGAGTCGGCGACGGCGACAGCACCGGCGACCGTCACCAACTGCCCGCCGGTGATCGTTCCGGTCGCCGACCGGGTGATCGCCTCACCGGGCTTGAACTTGGGCCGGTAGTCACCCACGGGTCAGCTCCTTCGCGTCGATGCCGAGCTGCGCCGCCCAGTCGGCGGCCTCGCCGTCCGAGACGCCCAGCAGGTCGGCCTGCTCCTCGCCGTTGCCGGTCGACCCGGCCAGAACGGTCGGCACGATCAGCCCCGGCTCCAGACCGGCGAGCGTGTCGCGGGTGCCGTCCGGGTCGGCCTCCCACGCCTTGGTCCAGTGCTCGACCCGAGCAGGCGAGATCCGGCCGTCTTCGCGAGCGGCGGCGATCGTCGCGTCACGCTCGGCGATCCGCTGCCGCTCGGCGGCCTGGATGCCGAGCTGGGCGCCGCGGCGCAGCTCGGCGAGGGTCGCGGCGTCGATGGTGACGACACCGTCGGGCAGGACCGGCGTGGCCGGCTTCGCCGCGACGGGCTCCGGCTGGACGGCCGGGGTGTCGGGTTCGGTGGCACCGCCACCCGGCTCGGTTGGCAGCTTCGCGTCGAGCGCCGCGAGCACGGCCGCCTCGTCAGCGTCGTCAGCCAGGCCGAGCCGAGCGCGGATCGCACTCAGGGACATGTTGTCCTCCTGGTTGGTTGGGGCGTCCGGCTCGGCGGCCGGGACATCAGTGGGTGGCGCCTCGGCAGGCTCCGCGGGTGGCGCTGGCTGCGGTTCGGTGATGACCGTTTCGCCGGCAGGTTCGGTCGGCTGGACCTCGACGGGCTGACCCGCCGGGTCGGTGGCCGTATCGGCGGCGGGTCCTGCGGCGCGGGGCGGCTTCCCCGGCCTGGACTCGGCGCGGGACGCGTACACGAGCCGGGACGCGGCCACCGTCTGCTCGCCGCCGGCGTCGACGTACCGGACGAGGACCTCGACCGGGTCGCCGAACGTGAACGTGTCCTCACCCGACACGGTCACCGGGACCCGGTAGTGCTTGCCGGTCTGGTCGTCGCAGACGATCAGCTGCAGCGGCTCCAGATGGAACTCGGTGATCCAGTACGACCAGGGGGCGTCGTCGTAGTAGGCGCGGCGCACATCCTCGGTGGTGACGCCCGCGGCGACCTTCGCCGGGCTCGGATTGGGCATGGTGCTCCTCTCGCCGGGCCCTGCAGCGGCCTGCGGTGTCACGGGGATTTGGAACGGGGCGCGAACGCCACGGCGGCGGGCGGTGACCTTCGCCTGATCGGTGGGGTCGTAGAAGCCCAGCTGCTCCGCGAGCGGCTCCAGCCAGCCGAGGTGACCGATCGAGTCGCGGCTCTCGTCGCCGGAGTTGCTGTCGGCGCCGGAGAAGTAGATGGCCCAGGTACCGTTCTCGCCCTCGGCCGGGGTGACGGTGATCCGGTCGAAGCCGCCCGGGTCACCGGTCCGTTCGACACGGACCCGGCCGGCGTTCGTTTCGACGTGCTGGACAGTGATGTCCGGGTCGTCGTCACCGACGTTCGGGTCGTCGGCGTCGTAGCCGTCCATGACGGTGCTGATGGCGTGGCTGATCCCGGCCCAGGACTTGCCGTCGAACTGGACGCTGGTGAGGTTCCCGTCCTCGTCGTACATGCGGAACGCGAACCGGTCCTCGGTGAGGTACATGTCGAGGCGGCCGTATTCGCCCTGGAAACGTCGGGCGACCGAGGCCCGGAACAGGGCGTCGGCAAGTTTGGAGTCGATCGCTTCCGCGCCGGTGAACTTGAGTCGCGTCTCGTTGTCGAGGAGTTCGAGCTCGAACGTGGCACCGCCGTCTGGCGTCGACAACTGGGCGTACCCGGTGGCGTAGGTGTGGCCGTCCTCGCTGGGCGGGTAGGTCGCGACCGACCAGGTCTTCGGACCCAGCTCGGGATTGGGGTCGCGGCTGGCGTGCTGGTCGATGAGGTTCGCCAGCTCGGAGGTGGCCTTGTCGTCGAGGGCACCGGACCGGTTGGGGTCACCGCCGGTGTCGTAGCCGAGTCGGACGCCGTCGGCGCCGGTGACGATTTCGAGTTTCCCGCCGGACAGGCTGACCTTGTCCGCGGTGACCGCGTCGGCGGCGTCGAGGACATCGAAGTGGGGTCCGTGTTTCCCGGCGTGGTCGCGTTGGTCGTGCTGGCCGGGCAGGTGCGCGGCGACGTCGGTGACCCGGGCGGTGATGCGGGTGCCGGTCCGGCCGGCCGTTGCGGCCACGCCGTACAGGGCCATCAGGTCCGGTAGCGACTGGAGGGTGCCGACGCCGGGATGGGTGACGCCGAGGAGCGCGACCGCGGTGAGGACGAACGGGTGGGTGTGGCCGATCTGGCAGACGAAGTCGTGGATGCCCTCGATCGACCGGTGCGGGTAGGCGGACGAGATGACGGACTGGCCGTGGTCGTCGACGGCGCCGAGCCAGGCGGGGACGCCGGCGTAGTCGCCGTAGAGGGTGTGCCAGTCGTCGTCGCCGGTGAGGTTGTCGATGTAGCCGAGGAGTGGTTCACCGTCGGCGGCCGGGTCGGTGAACCGGCCGTCCGTGTGGCCGATCTTGATGCCGGGCCGGTGGACGGCCGGGCAGTCCAGGGCGGCGACCGCCGCCTGCAGGTCCTCGCGGGTGGCGGTCCACACCCCGGTGGAGATTGGCCACGTCCCGGTGTGGATCAGTTCGACGCGGGGGATCCGGACGAGCGGCGGCGGTGGGGGCACGGCGACGTCGGTCACGGCCAGCACCCCCAGGGTTGGGACGGGCCGGCCGAGCGCCGGGATCAGGTGGCGGGTTTGATGCGGAGCTGGCCGCGGCAGCGGATGCCGCCGAGGCAATCCGCGTTCCCGCCGACGGGGTATGCGGCGTGGGCGTCGGCCCAGGTGGTGTATTCGGTGCCGTCGGCGGCCGCGCACGCGGCGCAGGTGTTCGTGTCGAGGGTTTCGTCCGCGACCCAGATGACGTCGTCGAGCTGGGAGAAGACGCTGGCACGGCCCGCATTCTGGGCCGCGGTCAGCGCCCCGCCGGTGACGTCGGCGACGAGCCCAGACCGGGAGTTGCTGATCTCGTCCAGGTGGCTGCGGATCGCCGTGTCGACATCCGTGCTCGAGGTGCCAGGCGCGAACAGGACAGCCCGGCGGGACGCCGCCTGCGCGTAGCCGGCTGCGGCCTGCCCGGCGAACACCTCAGCAAGCGCTGCCAGCTGGTCGTCGACCGAGGTCGGTGCCGGCGCGGCCCGACCCAGCACAGCGGCAACCTCGGCGGCCGCCGCTGCCGCAGCGAGGGCGGCGAGTGGTGCCATCGCCGCCGCCAGCACGCCGGCGATCACCGCGATCGTGGTCGTCTTGACCGTGAGTGACCCGAGCCCGGCGAGGGTCCCGGCCGCGATCACCGCCGCAGCGGCAGCCGCGAGCTCGGCGGTCAGGTCGTCGGCCGTGTCAGGCCACTCCTCCAGCAGCAGGTCGCGGGCCCGCTCCCAGTCCTGCTGCAGCTGCTCGAAGTCCGATTCCTGCTCGGCGGCGGCCGCGATCGGCAGGGCGAGCTGGCCTCTGGCGGGCTCCTTCCGCCGCGGCGCCCGCGCCCGACGGTTCGCGGCGGCGACCGTGTCACCAGCGACGTACGGCGCCGGTTTCGCCATCCCGGCCCGCTCAGGCAGTTTGTACTGGCGGCGGATGTGCGCCTCCAGCGCCGGATCCGCCGAGAGCGCACCCGAGCCGAGCAGCAGGTTGAGCGCCTCCGCGGTCACCTCATGCCGGGCACCGACGTCGCCGATCTTCACGGAGGGAACGGGCTCGTCAACGCCCCAGTTCCACTCGACGAGCCGCGCCACAACCTGCCGGGTGCAGGTGTCGGCGACCGCGTCGGCCTCGGCCTGGATGGCGAGGAGGAACAGGTCGATGAACTCGCCCGCCAGCGCCCGCGACCCGGTCTCGGTCGTGCCCAGGTCGAGGAACCCGGCGAGGGCCATGCGGGCCATCGTCTGGTCGAGGTAGCGGATGAACCCGAGCGTGTCCGGGACCGACCCGGTCAGGCCGACGAGTTTCATCGTCGCGCCGGGCGGCAACGCCAGACCGCCGGTCTCACCGACCCGCGCCGACGACATCGCCTGCTGCAACTGGACGTGCTGCTCAGGGGACGGGTTGATGCCGGGCGCCCACTCGCCGGTCGGAACCCCGACGGAGAATCGGCGGTGCCCGGTGGCGGTGACCCGCAGCATCTCCCGGGACAGCAGCCACGCCGGGTAGGCCGGCCGCAGCAGGGACTGGCCCCACCAGGCGGCGCCCTCACGTTCGCGGACGTACCACGCCATCTGTTCGGCGCGGATCTGCGGCACCCGCTTGCCGGTGTACATGTGCTGGGTGACGCCGGTGAACCGGCCGACCTTGTCGACGTGGATCTCGGCGATCGTCGTGGGGAGCCGCTCCGAGAGTTCGACGAGCCGGGCGAGGCCGTTGCGGATCTCGGCGAGCATCTCGAACCCGGAGTGCCCATAGGCCAGGTCCAGGAGGGCGAGGCGCAGGTGGTCGGGCCAGGACACGCCCCGGACCCGGGCGGCGCCGGGCTGGTCCTGACCGGCGACGGGCAGGCCGAGGTCGTCGGCGACGAGCTGGACGACCTCGTCGCGGCAGCCAGTCGGGTCGAGCGCGGACACGGCCCGCCGGATCGGCAGCCCGTAGGCGGCGAGGACGGCGGCGAGCTGCGGATGCTTCCGCATCTGCCGGTAGGTGTCGTTCGACGTCGGCCACAGGCAGTCGGGCACGTTGTCGGACAGGTCGGCGACGAGTGTCCCGTACGCGTAGGGGAGCTGGTCATCGAGGTAGCCGCGGAGCGTGGTGGGGGCGGTCAACGTCGCCCCCTCGTCCTACAGCGGCACCGACATGAAGTCGATCTCGTGGTCCCGGCCGGCCGGGTCTGGCTGGGTTTTCGGTGGCGGGGGCTGCCACCTCGTCACCGCGACGCGGGTAGCGAAGCTGCCAACGTCGACGGTGTCGTCGTGGGCGCCGTTCGGGAACGCGGCATGCTCGTCGACGAAGATCTGCGTCTTGTCGCGGGAGCCGGCCGGCAGCCACACCCGGCCACCGGACGCCCGCGCCGAGTAGGGCAGGGCGCGGGAGAACTTGTCCGACTCCGGGTCGATCGGGGTCAGGTGTACGCCAGTTCGGGCCGCGTCCCGGGCGAGGGTCGTGCCGTACTGGGACCGTTCGACGAAGAACGTGTCGGCCCGCCACCGTTCGGCGAGCGGACGGACCAGGTCAAAATGGTGTTCCTCACCGACCCGGGCCCGCATGAAGTCGAGGAGGACCAGGTCCCCGTCGAGGGTCAACGCCCAGACGGCGGCGACGGTCCAGTCTGCCGAGGTTTTGGTGGAGTTGGCGAGGTCGACGGTGCCGAACTTCCAGCAGTCCCCGAGCGACCAGATTCGGCCGCCGAGGTCGATCCGCTCACCGAGCCCGATCGCCGGGGCGGGGGACCAGTACCGCCACCACAGCCGCTTGAACAGGCCGCCCTCGGCGGGGGCGGGCCGCTGCTGGTAGAGGGCGGAGAACACGTACTCGCCGACGTCGCGGCGGATCTTCGCCCAGTCCCGCTGACCCCGGGCGGAGATCATCGGTTCGCCGATCCGCCGGCCGAGCGGGTCGTCGGGCGAGTCGGCGATGGCGGGGATACGGATGACTTCCCAGTCATCACCCTCGTTGGCGAGGATCTCCTGGATCGTCTCCGACTCGTGCCAGAGCGTCTGGATCCAGACGAGCTTCGCGCCGGGTCCGAGACGGGGGACGATCGCGCCGCGGTAGGTGCTGGTGACCTTGTCGCGCTTCGGTTTGGACTGCGCTTCCTGCATGTTCTTCGTCGGGTCGTCGACGACGATGTAGTCCCCGGCGCGGCCGGTGATGCCGGATTCGATGCCGGCGCAGTACAGCCCGCCGATGTGCCCGTCGACTTTCCACCGTCCGGCGGCACGGGAGTCGGCGCGTAGCCTGATCTCCAGGTCGGCCATGCCGTCGTCGCCGTTGAAGTTGCTGATCGCGTTCTTGACCTCGGCGCCCCACTCGCGGGACTTCTCGGCGTTGTACGAGACGGCGATGATTCGCAGGTCGGGGTCGTGCGTGAGGAGCCAGAGCGGGTTCCAGTAGGAGCAGAGGGAGCTTTTACCCTCCTGGGGGCTCATGAACACCGCGAGCCGGTTCTTGCCGCCCGGGTCAGCGAGCCGGACGAGCGCGGCGTTGATCGCTTCGAGTGCCGGGGTGCGAACCACTCTCGGGTCAAGGTCGCAGGCCATGTCGAGCGGTGACGCCCACCGGCGGGGTTTGGGCGGTGACGGCTGGAACGCTTCGAGGAGTTTCTCGAAGACTTGCTGGTCGAAGGCGGTGAGCGTCACGGCTCACCCCTCGACGGCGAACGCCCATTCGAAGACGTTGTCGAGCATGGGCCGGGCGGGTCCGAGCCCGTCGGGGAGGTGGTCGCGGACGACCCAGTCGTCGACGGTCACCGCCGACCACCCCGCTAGGTCGTCATCCCCGATAGGACCTCTGGCGGGTGGGCGCTTCCGTGTCGTACCGCTTCCATGCGCGGCCGGCGCCGTCCACGAACGTGATGAGTGCGAGCACGCGGCCTAGGCGGTCAGGATCTAGGAGGAACGGGTCACGTCTGGTGTACCTCACCCATTCCTGCAGAAGCTCTGGCGAAGGCGTCGTGTCAGTGCTTGAGTGCGCCGGAACCTCTTGGATGTAGATCCCACGATGGCCGACTTGGGTACGGCTGCCGGGGGCGAGAAGTTCAACTTCGACGTCATACACCGGGTGATCGCTGTTGTTCCTTACGCGCACAAGGCATCTGGCGAGGGTGTAGTCGGCAACCTCGGCGAAGACGAGTCGAGCTTGCTGCGAGTCGGCGTCTAGACGATCGAGGCGTCGTTGCCGCGCCTCCCACCAAAGGCCGAAGGCAAGTCCCGCGAAGGCAAGGACACTGCCGATGCCGGCAATCCAGTCGGGGACGCTGCCCCAGTTGACGGCGCTCTTCGCGAACTCCACGCGCCCATGGTCACGGTCGGGGTCAAGCCGGTCCAGTAGTCGTGCGAAGGATGGCCGAGCGCCCGTCCGCTGTCCCCGCCTCGTCGGTAGGTACTGGCGTTCCGGGTGCGTCGTCTACGCCGGGTTGGCCCAGAACCGGCCGGGCTTCGGCATGCCGTTGGGTCCCTGCGAGTAGTGCTGCAGGGACGACATCCGCTCGACCTGCTGCCCGTACGGGTCGCGCTTGGTCGGGTCGGAGCTGACGTAGATGACGTTGATGCAGGGCGTGTAGCCGCTGCCGAAGTTGCCGTGGACGACGGTCACTAGGCCGTGGTGGTGGGCGTAGTGCTCGTCGACGACGACCACGTGGTCGCCGGGCTGGACTTCGGTGGCGGTTTCGGCGTACTGCAGTTCCATCGGTTTCCTCCGCAGGTTGCCCGGCCGGCTCGATGCCGGTCGGTGGTCTGCGGTGTGTGCCGCGCCGGGCGGCCGGGACTTCGTGGGGGGAGGCGCCAGCCATGCCCGGCCCGACGTTCGTTGGCGCGGCCCAGCCCACCCCTCAGAAAGCCGGGCCGCGCCGTCCGGCACGTCACTGCCTGGTGCCCGCACCCTCCGGGAAGCGGGCCAGCCAGCGGAAGCCGGAGCAACAAAAACGGCCCCGACCGGGTTTCCGGTGAGGCCGTCGACCAGTAGTGACACTGGTACTACTGCGACGCATCGTAGCTCAGCCCGCCGCGGCGTCAAGGGTCAAGGTCGAGAACCACCCGCCAGAGTCGCCGCCGGAACTCCCAACCGAGCCGGAGCGCGCGACCGAGCGCGGGCGTGTTCGGCGTGTAGAGCACGAACACGCCCGGCCGGAGCGGATGCGGCAGCACGCACCCGACGCTACGCCGCCTTGCCCTCCATCCGCCGCCGGTTGGCGACGGCCGCGGCCCGGGCGGCGGCCATCGTGGTGCCGGCCTGCCGCTGGTAGCGCACGACGTGTTCGGCGAGGATCCGGATCGAGCCTTCGTCGTCGCGGGGGAGTTCGGCCCAGCCGGCGCCGCAGCCGACGCAGCGCGCCCGCGGGTTGTCGGCGGTCGCGTAGGCGAGGAGGGTGCCGCGCGCGCCGCACTGGGGGCAGGGGGCGACGAGTTCGCGGGGTGGGGTCCGCCACCCGGTGATGATCTCCGCCTGCCAGGTCCAGCTCCGCAGTTCGCGGCGAAGTTCGAGCTGCTCGTCCGACGTGCGGCGGGACGCGACGCCGACGATGCCGCGGATGTGCTCTTCGGGGGTCGTGCGTTCGTCGAGGTTGACACCCCACGCCTTCGCCCGCATCGCGGAGCCGAAGCTGATCGAAGCGAGAAGCGACACGGCGTCGATCGCGACCGGCACGGACTTGGGGCCGCCAGCGCCGCCCTGGTCTCCGTCGACGCCGGGTTCGGCGTGGTCGCGGAGCTGCTGGATGAGGCCGGGGACGGTGGTGCGGTGCGGGGGGAGGGGCTTGCGGTTGCGGTTGGCGTCCCATTCCCAGCGGGGTTCGAGGTGCTGGCGGGCGTCGGTGAGCGCGTGGGCGGCTTCGGCGATGTCCTGGAGGGTGTCGCTCATGGGTTTGGGCTCCTGTTTCCGCTGGTTGTGGCATGATTCGCGGATCAAGAGCGTCGGCAAGGCGGGCTTGATGGGCGGCGTCCGACGGTGCAAGTCGGGCGCCGTCTTCGTGTCAGCGCGTGTTCTCGTAGCGTTCGGCGACGACCCACAGCGTCTCGCCGTCCTCGGCCGGGGTCGCCGAGGCGATGACCAGACCGGGCCGGACGAGTTCGTGCCCGTCGAGGGTGAGCGAGCCGACCCGTCGGCCGACCAGTTCGGCCGGGTCGTGGCCGGCGACGGGCAACCGGAACGCGATCCGGTCGGTCAGCCGCGGGCCCGAGATGCTGGTCGTGATGGTGGCGCCCTGGAGTCCACGGCGCAGCGCGTCGACGTCGAACGTGCACCCGTCCGGCAGCGCCGGCCAGTCGCCGACCACGCCACCGTCGGCGAACCCGACCTCGATCATTTCGTCCTCGGGAGTGCTGGCCGCACCGACGAACAGACGCCCCGGCTGCGGACTCGTGATCACGTGGCGCCTCCTCGCTCGTCGGCGGGTGCGGCGCCGCGCGGCTCGGTGAGCTCCGGCAGTGGCGGCAGCGTCTCGAGCCGGGTGCGAGCGCACAGCGCGTCCCGCCAGTGGTGGCCGGCCGGGCAGCCGTCGTCCTCGTCCACGTAATCGGTGGCGGTGGCCGGGTCGGTGCGGGTGATGAGCGCGGTCACGACGTGCGCTCCATCAGGTGCCAGACGAACGCCCCGCCAGGCATGATCGCGGTGCCGATGTGCCGGACCGGTTCGGTGATCGGCTGGCCGGTGCCGTAGACCCGCAGCATCCTGGTCTCCGCCGTGTCGGGTTGGGTGTCGGCGTGGAGCGTCCACACCTCGACGGCGTACGGGTGGCGGGTAGCGACGTGCACGATCGGGCCGGGCAGTTGCATGTCGTGCCAGGCGTCATCGACGGGGATCGTGTGCCGCAGCACCCGGCTGGCGATGGTCATCGCGGACTCCTTCTGGTGGATTCGTGGCGGGCGGCCTCGCGGGCGGCGCCGATGAGGATGAGCGCGCCGGCGGCGGCGAACCCGGCGACGGCGCAGAAGCCGAGCCACCATGCGCGGGAGCCGGCGGCGTATCCGGCGACCGACCCGCCGAACGCCGCAACGGCGACGACGGCAAGGGCGCCGGCGGCGGCGGCTTGGTTTCGGGCTCGGCCGCGGGCGTGCAGCCAGTCGAGGAGGCGGATCATGTGGACTCCCGCTGCTGCTGGACGGCGGCGTACACGCGGGCGGCGTACAGGGGCAGCGGGTCGGCGGCGTGCTCCCACAGCCGGCCGTCGCGGCGCAGCATGTCGAGGAGCTTGCGCACCTCGCCGTCCAAGGCGACCAGGGCGGCGCCGACGTCTTCAGCCACGGGCCACCGCCAGCAGGTGGCCACCGAACGCCAGATGGGCGCCGGTGATCGTCGTGTACGACCAGCGGGAACGCCACCCGCAGTGGCAGGCGGACCAGCAGCCGAACCGGCCGGCCCGGTACAGCTCCGGGTGGTGCCGCCCGGACGGTGTCATGGGCGCGTCAAGCGGCACGGCGCACCACCTGCCAGCCGCGGCGTGCGAGCTCGTCGCAGATCAGCCGGGCGTCCCAGGAGTGGCCACCGCGGTCGGCGTTGGCCACGGCTGGGTCGCCGGCGTAGTCCTCGTCGCTGCAGTACTGCTGGTGGAGCGTGTCGGCGATCGCCTTCTCGACGTCGGTGCGCGGCACCTCCACCGTCAGCGTGTTCCAGACGCCCTCATCGTCGGTCGGCAGGCGGGCGCCGGGGATGAACGGCTCAGCCACGGTCGTCGCTCCGTTCGCGCTGCCCGGCGGCCAGGCCAGCGTCGTGGAGTGCGGCCAGCGCGCGGCGGGCGGCAGCGTCCGGGTACGGCTCGACGTCGACGAAGCGGCGGCCCCGCGACACGTAGCCGAGGACCGGCAGCGCGCCGGCCACCGCCTCGGCGGCTTTGCCCCGACCGTCGGCGAGCCCGCGGGCGTGCCCGTACAGCCACACTCCGCCGATGATCTGCCCGAACTCAGCCTGGTCGACGACGATCCGCCAGCGGCCGTCCTCACCGATCCACGGCAGCACCCCGGCTTCGGCGGCGATCCGCAGCGCCACGTTCTCGGGCGTCTCCGGGTCGAGCGGTGGCAGGGCCACGGCGGTCTGGCCGGGGCGGTTCGCTTCGTGCCACGGGTCGGAGCATGCGGCGCGCTGGGCGTTGAGGATCGTCCTGCACGTCGAGCAGCCGAAGGGCTGCTCCTCGTACGGGCCGAGCCGGACCGGTGGTGCCGGGTCGACGGCCGCGGCGACACGGCGCAGGTCGGCTTCGAGCGCCTCGTTGGCCGGCACGTCGGTGACGTCGACACACTCATCGTCGAGCGGGTGCGGCTCCTGCCGATACTGGCAACGGATCAAGCGCGGTTCAGCCACGGCATGCCTCCCGGACGTGATCACGCCACAGTTCGCCGGCGGCTCCGAGCGTCGGCGGGTCCGTATGGCGCCAGCCGCAGTCGCAGGTGACGTCCGCGCCTATCTCGGTGCGCTCCAGCCGGGGCAGGTGAACCGTGTCGCCGTGGGCCGGGCCGAGGTAGCCGACGACGCTGGACTGCCGCCAGCCCGGCTGGACGTTGGCGCCGGTGAAGATGTGCCCGTAGGCGTCGAACCGCTCGGGGCAGTCCGGCCAGCCGCAGGGGCGGATGGAAGCCTCGGACGCGGCGGCGTCAAGGTCCGTCGTCACGCCGCCTCGCCCTCGGCCGCCCGGGTGCCCCACACCTCGTAGGCCCGCCCGGGGATGAGCACGAGGCCCACCTCGGCGGGCGGGTTGCAGCGGCCGCCCTTGCGGTGCGCGTCGAACGCGCCGACGCTCGTGAACGTCAGGTGGCAGCCTGCGACGGCGCAGTGGCAGGTGCGTGAGCCAGCCCAGCGGACGCTGCAGCGGCATGAATGGGGCAGGTCTTCGAACGCTCGGGTGCCGGTGAAGTTGGCGATCGGACTGGGGGCTGTTGAGGTCATGCGGCTGCTCCGTTCTGGCGAGAGGATTGGCGTCGAACACTGAGGGGGCCGCTCCGCGCGAACCCTTCTTCGTCGTCGCGGAAGGTCGCGGAGATGGCGTACGAGCTGAGCACCAGGTCGGTCCGGAGGATTGCGGCAGCAACGGCTAGGCCGGCCGGATCGCCGGGAACCACGTACCAGATCACGTCTGCTGTCGCCGACGTGCGGTGGAGGACCTCGAACTCGTCGAAGCCGAGCGGCGTCCACTGGTTGCGCCGAACATGGGTTGCCCCCGCCACGCCGCCACGGACGAGTCCACAGCGAACGTGCTTCCACGCCTCCTCGACCTCTGCTGGTCGAGCAGCGTGGGCCCGCTGGCGAAGCCCGATCGGCTCGACCACCGGCGCGTCATCGATGCCCTCGATCACCGGCGCGACCAGGATGCCCTTTTCGGCGAGCCGGCCCCGGATGAACCGTTGTGCCTCGATGACGGTGCTGAACAGGTGGCAGGACTTGATCAGGTTGCAGATGTGGCACGCAAGCACCCAGTTCGTGTTGCGGTTCGCGCGGGCGTACACGTAGGGCACGAAGTGGTCCCAGTTCGCGCGAAGCTGGACGCGCTGGTTGTCCCGCCAGACCTCAGTGCCGATCCGGTGCCCGCAGTAGAGGCAGCGGTTGCGCTGCTTCGCGGTGATCTCGCGGCGGACCCGGGTTGGAGGGTAGCGGCGCGTGGCGGCACCAGTGATGGCGTACCCGAAGGACGGCGAAGGTCGCGTATCCGTCCCCGAGGGCTCCGAAAGGGCGGGCTCCTTGGACGAGTGACCAAACCACTCCCAAAACGCCTCCGACGCGGACGGGCGGCCACTGTTTCCCGCCCTGCGCTCGAATGGGGTCCCGGCGGTCACGCAGCCATCCCGTCGATCACGCCGGCCGTCAACTCGCCGCGCATCGCCGCGACCGCGTTCGGCAGCAGCGCCATCTGCTCCTCCGTCAGATGCAGCTGGGCCGCGAACGCCCGGATCCGCGACGCGATCACCGTCGAGATCTGGTCCGCCAGGTGCAGCCGCGCCTGCTCGATTTTCAACGTCTCGATGACCTTGACGTAGTCGAGGAACAGCCGGTGGTAGCGGTGGTACAGCTCCAGCCACACGTTCGGCACCGCCTGGAACTTCGTGTCGATGCCCGGGAACTCGCCTGCGAGCTTGTGGTCCTCGGTCGTCTTGCCCCACACGAGCGCGTCCGGCTGCACCTCCTGGACACGGTCGCGCAGCCACGCCAAATGGCCCATGATCCACGCGAACTCGTCGAGGATCGCCACCGACGCCGGCACATCCTTGATCGGCAGACCGAACGTCTTCATCGCCTGCTCCGCCATCACCAGCTGCCGTTCCGTCGCGGCCCGCTCGGCGGCAACGACATGCGACCGAAGATTCCCGCCGTGGCGCTCACAAGGCCCGAACCCCAGGTGTTCGGTGCCTTGACCAGCCGTCCACGAACAGAAGCCCTCCTCACGTTTCTTCTTCGCACCGCACAACGGACGACCATCCGGCCAGCGCCGCGACCGCTCACCGACATACCGCTCCCCACCTCGCCCACGATCACCGCCGCCCCCCATGTCGGTCACGGCATCCCGCCGAGGTCCAGCTGCCCGGCCCGCTCGGCCCGCCGCGCCCGCCGCCGGTCCTCGACCTCACGCAGCGACGCCGCGATCGACTCGGACTTCAGCAGGCCGAGCTCGGCGACCCGCTCGCTGTTCGCCGCCCGCCGGGCAGCGGCCTGCTCGCCGGCGATCCGCGCCACCTCGGCGGGAGCCCGGTGCCGCCCGGCCGCGCGGGGGCAGTCGCAGGGCACGTCGTACCAGGTGCCGTCGCCGTCCTGGAAGGCGTGCGTCGGCGCGCCATCGGCAAGGAGAGCGGCTCCGGCGGCACGCAGATCGGGGCTGTGGGTCATCGGGCCGCCTCCTCACGCTCGGCGTTCAGGGCGTTGACGACGTGCCGGACGATGCTCAGCCGGGCGGCGCCCGGCCCCGGGCAGCCGATCCGGCAGGCGGCGGCGTCGAGCAGCGTCTCGTCGGTCGGGTCGTAGACGCCGTCGGGCCGCAGTTCGCGGAGCGCCGCGATGACGCCGCCGATCGTCGGGGTGCTGACCAGGTGGAACGTGGTGTTGATGCGGGCGGCGAGCGTCTTGACGAGCGGGTCGTCGGCGGGCAGTGCAGCCAGGTCGTCCGGGAATCGGTAAGAGAGGGGCTTCAGCCGGTCGGGCAGCGACGGTTTCCGCAGCACGGGCAGGTTCCGGTTGTGGCAGGCGACGATGTGCCGCGCGACCTCCTCGGTGAGGAAGCAGCCGAGTTTGCGGGCGTCGGGGTCCTGCTCCTGGTGGAGCCGGGACGGCGGGTGGTCGCGGTTGAGGATGGACCAGCCGCCGATGAGGTCGTTGGGGTGGGCGTACCAGCGCTCTTGGATGATGTCGCTCACCGGGCCACCGCCTCGCGCAGGCTGCGGGCCGCGGGCGGCACCCAGTGGTCGCCGCGGTGGCCCGCCGTGGTGCCGCACGGGTAGGTGCCGGGCCGGCCACCGCTGTCCAGGCACGGCACGTCGACCGCGCACCGGTTGGGGCAGCCGAGCGTGTGCAGCAGCGTCCCGTCGTCGTCGGGGCCGGCGGCGGCGTCAACGCAGCATGTCCGGGCCTCGACCGCCGCCTGCTCGTCCGCGGTCCGCTGCCGGGCGGCCCGGTGCTCGGGGGCCGTGGTGACCGAGGGGCCGGCGTACTGGCGGCGAAGGTCGTCGGTGGTGTCCGTGGTCATCGGCTGGCCTCCTTCCGGCGGGCGAGGAGGTCGGCGGCGGTGATGCGCCCTTCGCCCCAGGCGCGGTAGTCGTCCCAGGTGACGCCGAGCCAGTCGTGGAGTTCGGTGTCGCCGGGGCCGGCGTGCCATTGGGCGATGAGGTTGTCGAGTTCGTCGTCGGGTCTGGTGGTGGTCATGGGTTTCCTCCAGGGGTCCTGCACGGCTTGGCCGGTGACGAGGTCGGCGAGGATGCGCTCGGCGATGGCGCCGAAGCGTTCAGGTGGGTTCATGTGCCGCCGCCCGTGGTGATCTTGGAGGGCTGACCAGTCCCGATTTCCCCCTCCTCTAAAGAGGAGGGGGGAAAATCGTGATTGCTCTGGCCAGCCCGGCGCGTGATTGCTTGTGATTGCTCGCGTGATTGCTTGACCTGGGAAAATGCAAGATCGCGTGATTGTCGTGATTGCTCGCGTGATTGCCCGGCGGATGATCTTGCGTGATTGCTCGCGTGATTGCTGTTAACCGACCGGTTAAATTCAAGCTGCTGCATCGAAGCCGCCCTCCGGAACCCACGACGACGGCGCCGCGATGAACCACCGGGCAGCGTTCGAACCAGCCGAACCGCCCCGCGCCCCGGCCTTCTGAACCAGCAGCCCCTTCTTCTCCAGATCCAGCAGCCGCCGACGCGCCTTCTCGATCTGGTTCTTCGACGGAGAGTCCTTCTCGAACACCAGCGCCGCCGCATCGGCCGCAGTCACACCGCCCGTCTGGCACTTCCGGGCCAGGTCCAGCAGGTCCGCACCCTCGAAGATCTGCGATGTGCCCGCCGGGCCGTTGTGCAGCACCTTGAACGGCCCCACGTCGTTCATCGGCTGTTTCAGGTGCTTGAACTCCACGACCGGATCCCCGGCCTCACCCCACAGCATGATCACGGACCCGGCACCGTTCACCAGGTGCGCCGACCCGTACACGTCCCCCAGCGTGTTCGGCGACGCCCCGTTGTTCCCGCGCTTCACCACGTGGTGCAGCTCGAGGATCTGCCGGTCGTCGGCGAGGACCGCCTGCCGCGCCCGGTTGTACCCGGCCCCGATCGAGTCCTCGGACAGGCCGATCGCCGCGTCCTTCAATGAGTCGACGATGACCACGTCCGCGTCGGCCGCCCGCGCCATGTCCAGCAGCGTCTCCGGGCGGGCGGCCACGTCGTACGGCGGCGGCCCCTTCCAGAACACGACCCGCTCGTCGAGGACGGGTCGTTCCCCGGCGGTGAAGACCCGGGAGAGCGCGCGGCGGATCTGCGCCGGCCGGTCCATCGCCAGATACAGCACCCGCCGGGCCGGGCGGACCTCCCAGTCGAGAACCTTGTCGGCCAGGCCGAGCAGTGCCCGCAGCAGCTGCCCGGTGAGGGTGGTTTTCCCGACCCCGGACGGCCCGCAGATCATGAGCGCTTCGCCTTCGGCCCACAGCACGTCGTCGCCGTGGCCCCAGACGGCGGGGATGGTGTCGGGGATGTCGAGGACGAACTGGCCGCCGCCGACGAGCATGTCGGTGAGGGTCTTGTCGGCCTGTTCGACGCTGATGCGGTTGAGTTCGTCGAGGTAGACGCGGGCCTGGTCTTTGTCGCCGCGCAGCAGCGCGTTCTGCAGGCTGACCGTCGCAGTGACCTTCGCCCGAAGGCGGGCCTTCTTCGCGATTGCCTGCGCGTAGTAGGCGGCGTTGACATCGGCCGGCACAAGCGACGCGCAGTGGCGGAGGAAGCCAATGCCACCGACGTCGCGCAGTGCCCGGTCGGCTTCGAGCCGGTCGGCGACCGCGACGGGTTCGGTGGGGTCGCCGAGGGCGTAGGCCGCGACGAGCGCCCGGTAGACGGTGGCGTGCGCCTCCCGGTAGAAGTCGCTGCTGGTCAGGTGCTCGGTGATGGTGTCGCCGCGGGCGGCGTCGGCCATGAACGCCCCGAGGAGGATCTTCTCCATGTCGTCGTCGTGGGTGCGCTGCACCCACCGTTCGGTGCGGGGCTGTTCGTCGTCGGCGGGCCGGCGGCTGTTGATGGCGGCGACGCGTCCGCCGCGGTGTTGGTCGCGGTCGGCGTGGGCCGGCCGGTTGCGGGTGTTGGTCATGCGGTGGACTCCCGGTGGTGGTCGCCGGCGAGCCAGGCGCGCAGGAGGGGGAAGATGGTCAGGTCGTTGGCCGGGCAGTCGGCGGCGTGTTCGAAGACGCCGCGGATGACGTTGCCGTGGCGTTTCGCGGCCTGGCGTTGGCGGGCTCGGCGCTGCTGCCTGGTGAGTTGGACGGTGGAGCTGCCGCAGGGGCAGGTGCCGCTGATGGTGGCGATGCGGCGCCGGGCGAGCCCTTCGCGGATGGCGGGCGGCGCGTCGTCGGGGACGACGGGGACGATGAAGAGGACCCGGTCGCCGTTGGGGTAGTCGCGGACGACGTGTTCGGTTGCCAGGGCACGGGGCATCAGGCAGCTACCTCCTCGGTGATGCCGGGCCACCCGCAGCCGCACACGGCCCGGCCGTCGACGGCCGTGATCCGGCTATAGGCGTGGAACGGGCACGGCTCGACGAGGTCAGCGCCGGGGGCGTGTTTGACGGGCCCGGCGCCCCACGCGTTGTAGCCGGTGCCGACGACGCGGATGGGGACGATGTCGCCGCAGGCGAGGCACTGCCCGCACCGGTTGCCGGGCAGTTCGGTCCACAGGGTGCGGGACCGGGAGCCGGGGCACACGGCGGGTGGTGTCTGCCAGCGGGGGCTGAAGACGAGCGGCGGAAGCCCGGCGGGCGCGTCGTCCTGGCCGGCGCCGAGTGCGCGGCCGACGCAGGTGCCGCAGACGGGTTCGCCGGCGGGGACATCGTCGGTGAGCCAGAGCGGCCCCCACTTTCCGCCGTCGACGCCGGACGGGCCGCACCAGTAGCCGTAGATGGTGCGCCCGTCGGTCCAGAGGACGGCGTTGCGGACGCGGTGCCAGCGGCTGTTGCCGCGGCCGCGGACATAGCGCGGCGCCTCGGTCAGGGGAAGCTGGCCGGACCAGTCGGCGCCGCCGCTGGTGGTCGGGGGGAGGAGTGCGACAGGCATCAGGCGGCCTCCCGTCCGGGGTGGTCGCCAGGCCGCGGCACGTCGGTGGTGGTGTCGAAACGGCGCCGGTGTTCGACGGCGGCGATGGCGCGGAGGTGCCGGTCGCGGATTTCGGCCCACGGCTGCCGCTGGACGTCGCGCCACGCGGCGAGCTGCGCGGCGGGGGACACGGTGGCCCATGCCCAGCGGATGGCGGGCATGATCTCGGCGGCGAGCGATTCGCGGCCGCGCCAGTATGCGGTTTCGATGTCGCGGCGGGCGGAGGCGAGCCCGGCGGTGTAGCCGACGGCGAGGGCCTGCGCTTCGCGCCTGGTGCGGGCCTGCCACGGGCCGCCGACGGTGGGCACGGCCGGCCAGTCGGGCGGGTCGGCGGTGACGTGTCGGCGGACGACGACGCGGCGGGTGCGGGCCCGTGCGGCGCGCGGGGGGAGGACGGCGGTCATGCGACACCGCCGCGGATGTAGACGCCGGTTTGAGTGTCGTTGCCGGCGTCTGTCGAATTGAAGCTCATCGGCCTACCCCGACCGGACGCTGCGTGCGGTGCGATTGGTCGATTTCTGGCCGGCCCTCCGACCGATAGCGTCGTGCGCTATGACCGTGAGCGCGGCAGATGATCAGCAGGCGCGTCAGTTGAGGAAGCGATGGAACCGGGCGGGCATTGTAGGGGTTGTATCCACGGTTGCTGTTGCGTTCTTCGTTCTGTGGATCACCGGTGCGCTTTCGAATGCTGGGCCGTCGGGGTCGTTTGACGAAACCACCGACAGCTACGTGCGCGCGATCGGGGTTTTCCTGCTTGGTCTCCCAGGCGCAGTGACGTTCGTGGCGTGGGTGAGGTACGACCGTCAGTTGCGGGGACTGAATCGGCCTCCGCTGGAGCTGAGGATTGCTGAGGCGGCCAAGTCGCTGTCGGCGGCGGCGCGCCTGGTTGATGAGCTCGAGAGCGAGATGCAGGTACGTGCTGCCGCGCTTGAGCGCATCGCTGCCGAGAGCTCCGAGCAGCAGCGTCTTGCTGGCGTGCGCGCGGACGAGGCGGAAGCCGTTACGAAGCTGGTGGAGTCGGTGATCTCCTCGACGCACGCGCGGATGGACCGGGCGAATCGGCGTAGCCAGCTGTTGTACTTCGCGCTGGGCGTCGCTACGTCGGTCCCGATCGGCGTAATGATCAACCTGTGGACGAAGTAGCGTGATCATGCGGCCACCGCCTGGAACAGGTCGAGGGTGAGTTGACCTTCGCGGTCGGTGCCGATGTCGCCGAGCCGCTTGTACCAGTCCAGGGCGAAGGTGAGGCAGTTCGCCTCGTTGATATGCGTGGTGGATCCGCATCGGGTGGGGGTGCGGCGCCCGTCGAACGACCAGGCCATCGAGTCGGCGGTGGCGAGGTGGTGCCCGTAGCGGGCGAGCCCGGACGTCTTGACCCCGAACCCGTGCAGGAGCAGGTCGAGGCCGGACAGGGCATCGAAGATGGCTTCGATCTCGCCGGTCGCCTGCCGGCGGCAGACGGACCCGACGCCGACGACGGGGTGGTCCCACAGGTGGACGCCCGCAGCCTCGTACAGGTCGACGCAGCGCAGGTAGTCGTCGAGGGACCAGCCCTGCAGGACCGGCATGAACGGGCAGAACTCGGGGTCGCGGGTGTGGGCTGCGTCGGGCCGGTCCCACAGGGTCTGGAGGTCGGCGTCTTCGGAGTCCCACCACAGGTCGCGGAGCAGCTTGAAGTTCGCGACGGTGCGGCGCTGGTGCTCGGCGACGGTGAGCCCGGTCTTGGCGAGCATGATCGGCTCGCACATCCAGTCCTGGGGCGCGGCCCACGAGAGCATGCCGATCTCGGTGTCGTAGCGGCGGACTGCGGCCAGGTACTCGTCGGGCGTCGTCTGCCAGCGGCCGTACAGGCTGAGCTCGGAGAAGCCGCCGGAGTCGAGGGCCCAGTTGGTGCGGGCGCGGGGGAGTGTGGTGCGGCCGGCGAGGCGGCGGTGGGAGACGAACAGCGGCACGGGCTGGCCGTGGCGGTCGCGGGGTGGGAGGGCGAGCCAGTGCGGCTGGTGGGTGCCGAGGTAAAAATGGCCCATCAGTTCCGCCCTCGGCCGCGTGCCACCATCTGCTGCATGTTCTCGGCCTGCGTGCCAATCGACAGGTGAGCCGGGTTACAGCAGGGCGGGTTGTCACAGGAGTGCAGGACCTGAAGTCCGTCCGGAATCGGCTGCCCGTTGGCAACCTCCCATGCAACTCGATGTGCGAGCAGTAGCTTGACCTTGCCGCTTCTGCGCACCGACATGTGCCCGTAGTTCTGGTTGTTTCGGGAGCCGGTCCATTCCCAGCAGGTATCGGCGTCGCCGCTGGGTACAAAGCGTGCGTGCCTGTCGGCCAGCGGCAGTCGGCATCGGGACGGGCCGCCCGCCAATGGGTTTCCGAACTTCCGCCACCGTTTCCCATGTGGTTGGCACCAGTCGCCGACGGCAAGGGGTAGTACGCAGTCCGGGACCCTGCACACGGAGGCGCACTCCGTCCCGCATGGATTGAGCGCGGGCATCCTGTGGCTGAAGGTCACCCCGCAGTGGTCGCAGCGACGAGCGGCACGAAGATGGTGCGTCGTGGGACCGGTTGACCCGACGGCGCCGACCGGGGCGGGGCCGCCTTGGTCGGCGGTGATGCCGCCATGGAGGTGGAGGTCCATTACGCCGCGTCCAGGTCCAGCAGGTCGAACAGGCTCGGCGCCGACAGCTCCCGCTCAGTCGCACGCAGGTAGCCGACCCCGTCCCGGAAGTAGCCGGCGTTCAGCTCGACCGCACGGCCGCGCCGGCCCAGCTTGAGCGCCCGGACCGGCACGGTGAACAGCCCCCCGAACGGGTCGAAGACCAGGTCGCCCGGGTTGGAGTAGCGGCTGATGAGCCGGTCGACGATGTCGAACTGCAGCGGGCAGTTCTTCACGACGCAGTTCTCGGCGGTGTAGCTCTCGTCCTCCTCGACGCGGAGGTTCCAGGTCTCGACCTCGCCGGTCGGCGCCGCCTCGCGGACCTTCATCCACGCGCCGTCGTCGAGGATCAGCGGCTGCTTTCGCCGGGCCGGGTCGGGCAGGTTGAACCCGAAGATCCAGTCCTGCCGCATCTCGACGTCCCGACCCTCGATCTGCCCGCGCCGCGCCGGGCGGCCCGGGTAGACGCTTGCGATCGCGCCGTACGCGCGCTGAGCCAGGAACGCCATGCCGAGTAGCAGCTCCCGAGAGACGCTGCTGGCCACCCATCGGTTCCGGTCAGCGAGGAAGTGCCCGTCGCCGGACAGGTAGCCGTCGAGCAGCGCTTTGGCCTGCTCCGCGGGCAGCGTGTAGGCGTCGGGCGGCAGGTGCTTCCCCGCGGCGCCGGACCCGCAGGCCTTCGTCAGGTTCCGCAGCACCCGGTCCGGGTCGCGAAGCAGCACCTGGTGGCAGTTCGGACCGGTCTGCCGGAACGGGTTGCCCCCGAAAGCACCGAGCCGAGCCGCCAGCGCCTCAACCTCGTCGCCGGCGCAGGAGATGACCAGCCCGCCACGGGACTCGATGTGACCATCGGCCAGCCAGCGGCCGACGATCCACCAGACCTCGGGGTCCGCCACGGAGGGCACCTCGGCGGGCGGCAGCTTGCGGTTGATGTACGACCCGACCGTATCCTCGGCGGGAACCCATCCCGGCTCGACCCGGCGAACGTAGTCGGCCTTCCGGGCGAAGCCCCGCACATCCCGGGTCCACAGCTTGTGATCCGGAGTCAGGGTCAGACCGGGCACGCTCTGCGCACGGACCTGGACCACCGGCCGGACGCCGGTGTTCTGCACCGCGATCACAGGCCGCCAGCGCCCCTTGTGCGTCAGCACTTGCTCGCCGACCTGCACCTGCTGGATGGGCTTGTAGCCGCCGCGGGTGAGCACCAGCGAGTCCCGGGCCAGGCACACATGCATCGCTTGCGCCCGGCGGGACTGCTCCGTGTTGAGGGTCAGCATCCGGTTGACGTCGTGCCACACGTCCGGGTGGTGCGAGCCGGGCGCGAGGGACATGAACGTCGCCGGCAGAGCACCTTTCCGTTCGAGCGCCTCGCCGGTGGCGATGTGGTGCTCGTAGTCGTAGACCTCGCGGAGGGTCTGGTCGGTGAAGAGCCGCGACATCTGGTCGGCCGGCAGCGCGGCGAGCTCCTCCGGGGTGAGGGTGCGGTTCCCGGACGAGCGCCAGAACGCGTGGGCGTCGACCTGCCACCGGGCCCGGGTGTAGGACGCCTTGTCCTTGACGACGGGCACGTCGGCGTAGCCCTTGGTCCGGTCGGTCTGCGGCTTGTGGAACAGCAGGATGTACTCGGGGGAGCCGACGCCCATCTTGGTGCCGTCTTTGCACTGCTCGGTCCAGCCGAGCCGGTACGTCTGGTTGTTCTCCCTGACGACGTCTGTGACGACGGTGATCATGCCCATGTAGTCGAAGCCGTGGCGCCGCGCGTGGAAGATCGCCTCGGCGTGGAACGGCGACACGGTCGGGATGCCGGCGCCGGTGACGTTGCCGAACAGGATGCGGTCCTTCACGTGGCAGGCGTAGATCCGGCCCGGGCGGAGGATGCGCAGCAGCTCGGGCGTCAGGTGGTCCATCTGCGCCCAGAAGTGGTCGTTGTCGTCGGTGTGGCCGAAGTCCTCGACGGCCGGCGTGTACTCGTAGTGGTTCGCGAACGGGATCGACGTGACGATCAGGTCGATCGAGTTGTCGGCCATGCCGCGCGTTTCGAGGACGCAGTCGTTGTTGGCGACGAACCACCCGTCGCCGGACGCCTCGGCCCGGTCGACGCCGATGGAACGCGTGAGCGCCGCGGTGATACTGGCGGTGTCGAGGCCGTGGCGGCGGATGACCTGCGTCATGCGGGCGGTGAGCTCGTCGTGCTGCGCCCACTTTGCCTGAAGGGTGCGGACGACTTCCCGTTCGGACTCGGCGTAGATGAGGTGCGCCGCGCATGGCCGGGTCTGCCCGAACCTCTGGATCCGGTGAACGGCTTGGATCAGGTCGTTGAACTTGAACGTGATGCCGACGAAGACCGCGGTGTTGCACTGCTGCAGGTTCATGCCCTGGCCGAGCATGACCGGCTTGCCGATGAGCGCGTAGGTGCGCCGGTCGCGCCACTCCTGCAACCGCCGCTCGACTTCCTCGACCGAGAGGGCGCCGTAGATCGACGAGTAGGTCAGGCCTCGTTCGTCGAGGGCCCGCTCAATGGCCCGCTGCTCGTCGTTGAGGTCGCACCAGATGATGATCTGGTCAGGTACTCGATCGCTCGACTCAAGATCTCCGGGTTGTCCTTGAAGAACCCCAGTCCCGAGTTGCACGGCCGACACAGAATCCCGCGCACCGCGCCCGTCGCGTGGTCGTGGTCCACCGCCGGCAGCGTCATCGGCTCCCGGCAGATCAGACACCGGCCACCCTGGCTGGCCAGCATCGACTCGAATTCCTCGATCGTCAGCCCAAACACCCGGAGCCGCTGCGCCTTCTTTCCCCGCGGATTCCTCACCGCCCAGCTGCGCGCCTGCGCCCGTTCCCTCGATCGGTACTCTGCGTCCGCCGCGTACCGCTCGCGCCGTCGCCGGTTGCGCTCCTCCCGGTCCTCGTCCGTCAACGGCCGCCGCTGGTAGGTCTTGAGGTACTCCGTCATGTACTCGCGGCGCTGCTCCTTGTCGATCGAGTCCTTGTTTGCGTGGTAGCGCGTCAGCTTCCGCGCCTTCTCCCGCTCGCGGTTCCGTTCGTAGTACTCGCGGTTCCGTACACGTTGCTGCTCGGCTGAGCTGGGCACTGACGATCTCCATCATCTGCTCGATACGGCCAGGCAGGGTGTCGCGCTTCTCCTTCGCGGCGCCGGTGACGCCGAGCGGGTCGCCGCCCTTGAACAGGCGGATCTGCCCGTCCCGGTCGGCGCCGGCGGTGGAGTGGTCGACGGGGATCTCGTGGTAGACGACCTCGATCGGCGGGAGGACGTACCCGTCGTCGGGGTAGCCGAGGTCGGACGGCTTCTGCAGGAACACGGCCCACGTGTTGAGCCACAGGTAGAACTCGGCCTCTTTGTGCGGGTACAGCGTGAGGTTGTTCGCCTTGGTGGAGTCCCGCTGGAAGAACCTGGTGAGTGCCTGGCCGGTGTCCATGACGCCGAGGAACCCGGCGTAGTGGATGAGCTCCTTGTACCGGTTGGGGCTGGGGGTGGCGGTGGCAACGAATCGGTACTTGACCTGGTCGAACAGGGTCAGGAACGTCTGGTAGGTCTTGGACCCGAACGAGCGGAGGACGGACGCCTCGTCGAGGCTGGCGGCGTCGAACAGGTTCGGGTCAAGCCGGCAGTCGCGGACGGACTCGTAGTTGGTGAGGTAGATGCCGGGCCCGTCGACCTCGTCGTTGCGGCGGATGAATCGGACGGTGATGCCGAGCATGGCGGCGTCGCGGATGAACTCCTGCCGCACGCCGAGGGGGCAGACGATGAGGGCCTTGTCGCCGGTGTGGTCGAGGACAAGCCGGAGCGTCTCCAGTTGCACCACCGACTTGCCGAGGCCGAACGAGGCGAAGATCGCGCGCCGGCCGCCGTGGACAGCCCAGCGGACGATGGCTGCCTGGTGGGGTTTGAGGAGCGGGTTGACGTCGGCGGGGTCGATGTCGAAGCCGTAGGACTGTTCGAAGTCGACCTTGTCGGTGAGGAAGTCGAGGTAGGGATCGCCGCCGTTCGTGGGGACGGCGGTGAGGGTTGCAGGGGTGCGCGAAGCCAGCAGATCTGTCACGATTGCATCGACCTTCGGTGATGGTCGGCACGCGGTGGGGCCCGGCGAGCGTGGACAGCGGCCGGGCCTTCGCTATGCCGAAGACGGGATAGCGAAGAGGGGTCAGGCGGCGACGCGCTGCTCAAGGTCGACGACCTTGGCGCGCAGTTCCTCAAGCTGCTCGGTGAGTGCCCGGAAGCGCTCCTCGTTGGTCCGCCGGCCGCGTCGGGCGGGGGCGAGCGCCGCGGCGCGTTCTTCGCGGGGGATGCCCTTCCAGCGGGCGGGGCCGCCGAGCTTGCCCATCTGCGAGAACCGCTCGTGCGGCGGGGTGTCCTGGTCGTCCATGTCGGTCCCTCCCGGAGGGGTCGGGCCGAGCCGACGACATGCAGCGCCCCAGGATGGGAGCGACCTTTCGGGGGTGTTTGCCCCCGGGTCTGCTTCCCCAATATCCTGGTGTGGCCGTTGATCCTGTTGGCGCAGTTTCTTCGGCTGGCGTTGCGGTCTTCGACTCGACGCTGATTCCAGTGGCGGTCGACGGGTCGGCTTTCCCAAGCGCAATTGACCCGTCGGCCGTCCGGCGTTTCCGCCGGACAATCAGACACGATAATGCAGAGCGTAGTCGTACGCCAGTCCGCAGCGCGTGTCGGGCGAGTGATTGTTGGAAGTTCTTCACATCCGTCTGCGGATGCTGTACTCGTTTCCTGGTAACGAATAAAGCAAGTCGCACTGACATGATTCCGTGGAATCGAGGGGGTCAGGTCAGCCTTGACCCCAAAATGATTCGTCACTCTGCGTAGTCAAATTCGGGTTCGTGCGTTCCACTGCGTTTCACTGCGTTCCATCCGACTACGGTCAGCGAAGGACGACGACGGTCAACCAGGGACGCCAGCGGACGACAACGGTCACCCTCAGGGCGCGGCCCGGGCCAGCGCCGACCCGACGGCGCCCTCACCGTCCGCGACCGCATCCCGGTACGGCAGCCACGGCCCGAGCACCTCATGCCCGGTCGGCAGCGCCCACACCTCGGCCTGATCGACCCGCCCGCCGTGCTCGGCGACGGCGCCGAGCGCGTCGTGCAACGCGATGCCCTTGATCGTGCCGATCGGAGTGACGGCCCGGTACCGGATCGCGGCCACCGCCGCGTGCTCGGCGAGCTCGTCGAGGAGCGCCCGCAGCCGCACCTCGTCCGCGACACCGTCCTGGACGAGCCGCATCCGCAGCTGCCCGCCCAGCGCCCGGGCGACCTGCTGGAAGGAGCCGAGCAGCGGGTCGTCAGCGGCATGCTGCTCCAGGTTCGACAGGAAACTGTGGTCGCGCCCGGCCCGCTCGCACACCTGGACCTGGGACAGGCCGAGGTGTTTGCGGACGGCGGCGAGCTGCGCGCCGAGCGCGGCCCGCTCGAACGAGTGCCCGCGCCGCCAGTCCCGGGCCTGTCGCGCCATGCGCTGCAGGCTGGCGGCGGTCGGGTCGAACAGGTCTGGGACCCCGGCCAGCGTGAAGACGATCCGCAGGCCGAGTGCCCACGCGTACGCCTGCAGGGTGCCGGTCCGCCGGTTCGGTTCGACCTCGGCGCAGCGGATGGCGTTGCGGCCCCGGCCGAGCTTCTCGGCGACCTCGACGATTGTGCGGCCCTGCTGGCGGCGGTGGCCTCTCAGCTCGGCGGCGACCGCGTCGACGTGGGCCTGGTCGTCGGGGTGCAGGTCGGGCTTCACGCGGCGGCCTTTCTGTCGGCGGTGATCTGGAAGACGTAGGCGTGGACGAGGTGCGCGATCGCGTCGACCGGCAGGGCGGCGTCGACGACGAGGTACCGGGACGGGTTGGCGGCGGCCAGCCGCAGGTATGCCCACCGGACCCGGTGGTGGAAGTCGAGCGTCTCCGCTTCCAGCCGGTCGGCGGCGCCGCGGCGTGCGGCCCGGGCGAGCCCGACGGCGGGGTCGATGTCGAGCAGCACGGTCAGGTCCGGCTGGACTCCGGCGGTTGCCCACCGGGACAGTTCCGCCACCCACGCGGGGTCCATGCCGCGCCCGGCGGCCTGGTAGGCGAGGCTGGAGTCCACCCACCGGTCGGAGATGACGGTCGTCCCGGCGGTGAGGGCGGGGCGGATGACTTCGTCGACGTGCTGGGCGCGGTCGGCGGCGTACAGGAGTGCCTCGGCCCGGTCGCTGATACTGCCGGGTGGCGAGTCGAGCAGCAACCCGCGCAGGGTCTGGCCGAGGCTGGTGCCGCCCGGCTGGCGGGTGACGAGCACGTCGTGGTCGAGGGCGGCGGCGAGGAGCCGGATCTGGGTCGTCTTCCCTGTTCCCTCGCCGCCTTCGAAGACGATCAACTTCCCGGTCACGCGGCGATCCTTTCGCGCTGTGCGGCGTGGTAGTGGGTCAAGTTCTTGCAGTTCACCGAGCAGAACCGGGCCGATGCACGGTTCCGGGTGAGGATCGGCTCGCCGCATCGCTCGCAGTCCTTCGACGGCTGGCCCTCGCCGTCGTAGGCCCGGCCGGCCCGGATCACCCCGACCGGCGGGCGCCGTAGGGCGCCGTCGTCGCAGTCCGCCCAGACCGGGCAGGTCGCGCAGTACGCCATCGCGACCCGGGCGGCCGCGACCTCCCGGCGGGTGTCGGCGCCGGACCGGTAGGTGGGGGAGTCCCACATGGCCGGGTCGGTGCCGCGGCATGCGGCGTGCAGCCGCCACTCCTGGTTCACGCAGCCACCTGCCCGGACTCGGCGGCGGCACGCGCCCGCCACGCCTTCACGGTCCGGGCCGACACACCCAGCAACGCCATCGTCGGGTTGAACGTCCACCCGGCCAGATGGTCGCGGAACAAGACCACCTTCTCGGCGTCGCGGAGCGCGCTGAACGGCATGCGGCCCGCCGCGACCTCCGCCACCGCGACCTCGTCGACGAGGTCCTCGCCCCGGCCGCCGACGTTCGGCTGCTCGTCGGGGTCGTCGATGTCGTCCCACGCCCCCAGCCCGTGCCAGCCGTTCCGGGTGGCCTGCCGCCGAGCGGCCCGTGCTTCCCTGGTGTCGGGTGCGGGCTGTCCGGCGTGCTGGCGGAACAGGGCGGCGACCCGGTTGTGGGTGAGGACGAGGACCCGGTCGAGGCGTTCGTCGGCGAGGAGACGGATCGTTCCCAAGGCGACGTCGGCCTCGCCTGCGATCCACGCCCGGGTTCGACCCTGCCAGACGAGCGCCTGGACGCGCCGGCTCGACCCGGCGGCCGGCAGGTAGCTGTGCGGGCGGAGCTCGACGCGGACGCCGAGGATCGCCGCGGCCGTGTCCGGGTAGATGATCGGCCGGCGCCCGTCGAGGAGTTCGGCGATGGTGTCGACGTTGATGCCGGCGCGTTCGGCGATGTGGAGCCGGCGCATGCCGGCGTCGATGAGATTGGTGGCGTGTTGGCGGGCCTCGGCCGAGTCGACCATGCCGGTCCACTGGCCAGCTTGGACAAGTCTCTGGCGGGTGCGGAAGTACCAGGCGGCGTAGGCGCGGCAGGGTTGGCAGCCGGCGTGGTAGTCCTGGTGCTGGGTGCAGCGTTGGGGCCGGTGGGTCATGGTGTTGCTCCGGTGCTGGTTGTGCGGTCGTTGGTCATCGGGTCACCGCCGGGCAGGCGGGGCAGTTGTCGAGGGGGCAGCCGTGCAGGCAGGTGCCGCACGCTTGGTCGGCGCAGTGCTCGCCGGTGTCGTCGGTCTCGCACAGCACCGGGTTGCAGCGGCACTCCGGGCAACGGTCCCGCCCGGCGGCGGCCGCCCGGACCGCGATGTGCTGCTGCAGCTGGCCGGTGGCGGCGATGAGGGACGCGAGGACATGCCCGCGCAGCCGGTCGGCGTCGACGTCGGGGAGCTTCGGCCGGCCGCGGACGTCGCCCATGAGCTTCGCGAATGTGCCGACCAGGCGGGCGGCGTCCCAGATCGGCTGGTAGTCGACGGCGATCACATAGTTGTGGACCCAAGCGTCCCGGGCGGCTTCGGTCCAGGTGCACTGGACGAGTTGTCCGTTGGAGGAGAAGCTGCCGGGCTTCCAGGTGCCGGTGTTGTCGGTGCCGAAGTAGGCGACGTACCCGTGCTGGGATGCCCAGACGGACGGGTGGTTGAGCCGGCCGTGGCTGGTGTGCCCGTACGTCCACAACGGGGCGGTGACCTGGACGAGGATGCCGGCGGCGCGCGGAACCACGCGAAGCAGGTCCGCGTCGAAGTCGTCCGCCCAGAAACGCGGTGCGGTCACGACGCCGCCCTGCGGAGTTGGGCGCGGACGGCATCCTCGACGTCGGCAGGCAGCGTCCAAGGCACGGCGAGCTGACCGGCCGTGCGCACCGGCTCGTCGAACCGGCGGACGTTGTCGAGCACGAGGTGGAACGCGGGCCGGCCGGGCGCGTGCCACGGTTCACCCCACGGGAAGCAGCACGTCTCACCGGCCGCGTCGACCGGCGCCGCCTGGTGGCAGTCGACGAGGTCGGCGACGGCGAGGACCGCACCGACGGTCAGGCCGAGCGCGAGGAACCCGGCGGCGGCCGCGTCGACCCAGGTGCCGTGCAGGTACCGCTGGACGCGACCGTCGGCGAGGCCCGCCTTGCACCAGGTGGCGCCGGCGTGGATGGCGATCTCACCGCGGTAGGTGGTGGGCCTGCCGCGGTTCTCGGTGCGTTTCGGGAACCCGGCGCCGGACGCGCGGTGCAGCGGCGGTTCGGTGATGGCGTGCACCCACGGCGGCCGGATCGTGATGGCCTTCACGGCGTCACGTCCTCGACGTGGGAGCACCACCGGCACTGCCGGATCTTCGGCGTTGTCGGGGAGAGCGGCGGGACGTAGTGGTAGCCGTCCGGGTCGTCCCACTGGTGGACGCACGTCTCCTGTAGGTACTCGGCCAGGTCGCGCTGAAGCTCGCGGAGCCGGTCGTTGGTGGCGCCAACGGCGAGGCGGCCCTCCAGCCGCCACAGCCACCGTCGGTCGGTGGACGTCGGATCGGGGTTGCCCTCGCGGTCGAGGCCGACGGCGTCGTCCTGGAGCATCGGGGCGGCGCGGTCCTGCCAGCGGGTGCCGGGGACGGCTCGCCAGGTGTCAGTGGTCATGACGCCGCCTGGTACGCCGCGAGGTGCTCGGCCAGCGCGATCTCGGCGGGGATGCCGAGGATCTCGTCGGCTGTCGCCATGGCCTTCACGAACGGCGGCCAGGCAGGGTCGCACAGCGGCGAGAGCCCGTACTGCACCATCTCGTCGAGCAGGTCGGCCACCGCGTACCCGACCGCCGGGTACAGCATCCCGATGTAGTCGGCGTCGGCCTGCGACATCGGCACGCACTCGTCGCAGTCCTCTTTGACCTCGACTACGGTGCCGGTGCGGTAGCCGTCGACGCCCGGGCCGGCGTACAGCGCCGAACGGTGCCGCTCCGGGTCCCCGAAGCCGGACCAGCCGCCCGGGTACGGGTCGGCGCCGGGCGTGGCCTTGCCCGCGGCGGCGCGGAGGCGGGCGGCGGCGGCCTTGAGTCGCTCGACGGGCGGGGTGGTGTGGTCGATGCGCGGCTCGTTGGAGCCGAGCACGTACATGACCATGGTGCTGTTCTCGTCGCTCATGCGATGATCCCTTCAGTTCGAGGTCCCCGCCTGGTGCCGCGATAGCTCGGCGGGGACCGGCTTTGTCTCAGGCGGCGGTCTTGTGTGGGCAGGCAGCGCTGGAGAGCATCTGCGGGTAGACGTCGCGGACGTACACGTCGTGGTCCATCAGCTCGGACGTCACACCGCGGTCCATCGCCGTGTTCCGCTCGGCGGCGGTCTCGTAGAACTCGCGCCACGCCTCCGACCTGGTCAGTGCCCGGCCAGCCCCCCGCTCGGGAAACCGGACGGCCTCCAGGACGCCGAACGGGCAGCCGCACGGCTGGAAGAACACCCACTGCTGACGCATCAGGCGGCCTCCGCCCGCTCGTCGCCGAGCTGCACCGGCTGGATCGCGCCGACGAACCGCTCCCCGATCGTCACCAGCGTCGTCGAATGCTCGCCCGTGAACCGCAGCTCGAACGGGCCCCGCGGCCGGACCTTCGCGAAATCCGCCAGCAACTTCGCCGTGAACGCGATCCCGTCGACCTTCGACACCACGTCCGCGTTCGCGAGCGCCTGCCGCAGGTCCGGGAACTCCATCATCCGGCCCTCGATCACCGTCGTGATCGCCGGATGCCCGGTGTCGCGGTGCCGCTTCACCGTCAGCTTCCCGTCGAACACGTCGAGGGTGAGCGGCGCGAACGACTCCTTCACCGGCAACTTGTACGTCTTCACCAGGTGGCCGGCGTCGTCGACGGGGATCAGGATCTGCCACGGGTCGTCGCCGGAGCCGGGCTGGTTGAAGATGTCGCCTTGCACGTCCCGCTCGGGGTCGTCGTCGGGGTGCCAGGACGACCATGCCATCCGGAACCGGTCGGTGGCCTGAGTGTGGAGCTTGTCGCCGTCCCATACCAGGTTGATCGAGTTGATGGCTGGTAGGTCGTCGTCGTCGAACGCGAACGGGATGGTGTCGCCGAGGAGGCCGAGGAAGTCGGCGGTTGAAATGGTCAGGGACACGGTGCTCCTTCAGGGGGTTGCCGGCGTGTCGGCGCCGGGGATGGTGATGGACTGCTGGAGTTCGCGTAGCAGCGCGGTCGTCTCCTTCGAGGGCCGCTTGCAGCGTGGGCACATCGCCTCGACCACGTCGCCGTCGACGTGGACGCCCCAGCCGGCGGCCCGGGCCGCAGTCAGGTACATGTCGTCGGGCAGTGGCACGACGCCCCAGCCGTCGTAGCGCGGGTCTGGGCCGCCAATCGTGACCGTCCGCCGGGTGTACGTCTTCCCGCACGGGTCGCCCGTCGGCTCGTTCCGGGCGTCGACAGCGCGGCCGGTGCACGTGATCGTCCAGGTCGAGGTGGTCATGCCGCACCGGCCGGGCAGCAGGTGCAGCGGACCGCAGTCTTCTCCCGCTCGCCCTCGACGGTGAGCGCCGGCCAGTCCTCGACGGCGTCGAACCCGCCGTCGGTGGCGACCCACAGCGCGGACGTGCCGAACCCGCCGACGACGGTGCCGCGCCAGCCGTCCCGGCGCGGACCGCGGGGGCAGCCGGCGTAGCCGTGAAGCTGGACGCGGGCACCAACCTGGAACGGCGACCGTGGCGGAACCGGCGGGTACGTCGTCACGCGGCTGCCACCTGTTCGGTCCGGCTGGCCAGCAGTTCGGCCAGCGGAGGAGCGGTACGCCGCGCGCGCGACTGCGGCACGGCCAGGTCCGCAGGAACCCGCGAGGCCAGCTCGGCGATCTGCTCAGCGACCCGACGCGTGATCGTGGTCGGGTGTAGTTGCAGGCCGCGCTGGTAGCCGAGCTCCCGGGCAACCCACGAGTTGCCGAGGCCGCGGGCCGCGAGGCCAGCCAGGATCTGGCGGGTCGGCCCGATCGGGATCGTCTCGTGCTGTGTCGACGTCTCCCGGCCGCGTGAGCCGACCTTGTCGCCGCCGACTGCCACGCACTCGCCGAGGGTGACAGCGAGCAGCGCGTCGTGGTGGGCGCGTTCGATCCGGTCTTGGCCGGCGGCAAGCTTCCGGACAACGCCGAGCGGCACGGCGGCGGCGACGGCGATCGAGCTGCGTTTCGCCCCGGCTGTCTCCAGGCGGGCCAGGTGGTGGGCGGCCATGCCGGCGGGCACGGGGTCGGTGAGTACGCGGAGCCGGGCCAAATGCTCGCGGCCCTTGATCCGGGAGTAGTCGCGGCACGGTTTGCACGGGCACTTCGCCTGCGACCCCTTGGCGGTGCCGTGGGGGCTGCCGCCGAGGTCGATCGGGTCGCCGTAGTCGTGGTTGCCGAGCTCGACGTCCCACTGCCACCCGGGCAGGGATTCCAGCCAGCCGGCGAACCGGGCGTCGAGCTGGCCGCGGCGGTACAGGTACCGCTGGCGGGCGACCCATTGGCCGATCGCCACGGTAGTGCCGTCGATGTCCTCGCTGACCCGCCCGGTGGGCTGGGCGCCGACACGGCGCAGGTACTGCCGCAGCGCCGAGTAGGCCAGCCGCCAGCGGGTCTCGGGTTGCTCCCACTTCCACAGGCTTTCGCCCTTGTCGTTGCGGGGGCAGGCCGCGGCGAGTTCGTCCTCAAGCGCTGGCGGGGTGTGGCCGAGCATGTGCGCCCGGCGGATCGCCCACGTCCACCGGCCCAGCGGGAGGCCATCCTCGACGTGGTCCTCCGGCACGTCGACGTGCCGCTCGAATTCGCCGAACACCTTCAGCGCCTGGATCATCGCGGTGTCCTGCTCGCGGAGGCCGCCGCACCAGTCCCAGCCGGGCAGCGCGGCGAGCCGCTCAGCCCGGCCGGGGTCGAGGAATCCGTCCCGGTACGCCTGGCGTTGCAGGGCGAGCCACACGCCGAGCCGGAACGGGCCGGCACTGCCGTTGCAGGCGTAGAGGCCGGCGAAGCGGGAGGTGCCCGTGGGGTGGTCAGCGGCGGTGCCGTCGCGGGCGACCACGGCGGCCATGACGGCGAACGTGTCGTTCCAGTCGGCGTCTTCGCGGTCCCAGAACCATCCGGGGATCGCTTCGAGCCGCTCGGCGCGGCCAGGGTCGATGAGGCCGCGGCTGCGGGCGGTGCGCTGCTTCGCGGCCCACGGGCCGACGCCGATGCCGTGGTGGCTGACGTTGGCGCCGATCCGGGCTCCGTTGTTGCGCTGTGCCCAGTCGAGGGTGGCGGCGTAGAACTTGTCCCAGCCGGAGGTGACCTCTTCTACCAGCCGCAGCGTGAGGGCGGTCTCGTCCATGCCGTCCGGGAGCAGGAATTTCACGCGGTCGCCGGACGGGCGGGGGCCGCGACTGTGGGGGTTGGTGGCGTGGGCGGCGACCGCGTCGAGCTCGGCGGCGATGCGGTTGTCGTGCTCACGCAGTCCACGCAGGACCGTCCAGACGAGGCCGAACGCGGACAGGGCGAGGTCGGTGTCGTCGTCGCCGCCGGTGGGGAGCGGCACGGGCAGGATGATGGAGCCGCGGGTTTTGCCCGGGGCCGGGCGCAGGACCCGGCCGATCGCCTGAACGATGTCGATGATGGACGAGCGCTGGTCGGCGAACATGACGCCGTCGACGGCGGGGACGTCGATGCCTTCGGTGAGGCAACGAGCTGAGGTGACCACCCGCACCTGCGTGCCCTGGCCCTCGGCGAGCCAGCCGAGGACCTCGGCCCGGTCGGCGGCGGACAGCCGGCCGTGGGCGACCTTGGCCCTGATGAAGTTCCCGCCGGGGGTGTGGATCGCGTCGACGGTGTCGGCGAAGTCGGCGGCCTTGGCGACCCGGCCGTGGAAGGACAGCATGCGGCGGATGCCGTGCTGGTCGACGGCGTCGAGGAGCGCGGCTGGGACCGTCGTGCCCCGGTTCGGGCGTGTGCGGGAGTCGTCGGCGACCACGAGGACCTGGTAGTCGGCCAGCAGGCCCCGCTCGATCGCCTCCCCGAACGGCACGCCGAACACGACCGGCCCGAACAGTGCCTCGTCGTCCATGGACACGGCGTCGTCGCTGTGATCGACAAGTGGGGTGGCGGTCATGAACACCCGCTTGCGGGCGCGGACGGCACGGCCGTCGAGGACCGTGCGGAACTCGGCGCGGGGCCGGCCCGCGAGGCGGTGCGCCTCGTCGCAGATGGCGAGGTCGGCGACGGCGCCGGCGGCTGCCTGCGCCTCGGCGACGACCGGAGCGGAGTGGTACGTGGAGAAGACGACGAGCGGTCGGCCGGCGGTGCGCTGTTTGAGAGTGCGGGCGGCCTCGGCGGGCGAGGTGGTGACCTTGGCGCGGGCGCTCGCCCAGTAGGGGCGGGGTACGTCGGCGCGGTCACCGCTGTCGGTGCGGCGTTCGGCGGCGCCGGCGGCGGTCGACGGGTCGGAGCAGACGACGAGGGCTTCGAACAGCCAGCCGTCGGCGCGGCGCCACTCGCCGAGGAGTTGCCCGACCAGTGCCAGCGAGGGGGCGAACACGATGGTGAGCTGGGCGTCGGCGGCTTCGGCGTGCCAGCGGCCGACGAGGGTTTTTCCGGTGCCGCAGGCCATGGTCAGTTGGACCCGGTCGAGGTCGGTGAGCGTCGCGGCGAGGGCGGACAGGGCGGCGGCCTGGTGTGGCTTGGGGGTTGGCCCGTTCGTCATTCCGTCCCTCCAGAAAGTGACTTGCCATTTATTGGATCGACGGTAGCGCCTTGCCGTGGAAAATGGCAAGTCACTATGAGAGACTCGTTGGCGTGATCAGCCGCCACACCGACAAGACCGAGTCGACCCGGGTCCCACCCGAGGTCAGCGACGCCGCACGCGCCGAACTCGAAACCCGCGGCTGGACCGTCTTCGAATTCCTCGCCGCCTGCCTGACCGCGCTGACCCGCCAGCCATCCGAACTGATGGCCGTCGTGGAGCGGCACAAGCCGGAGCCGAAGCCCAAGGGCCGGCCCCGGAAGACCGCCCGTGAGATGTTCGACACCGCGGAGGGAAGGCAGCAGGGGCCGGCGGCCAAAGCGATGCGGGCCAGGCGCAAGCCGCCCGCCGAGTAGCGCCGTCACTCGCCCCGCTCCAACGCCCGCTGCCCTTCCGCACCGGCGAGAAGCGCCCGCACCTCGGCGGCCTTAAACCTGCGGTGCCCACCCAGGGTTTTGATCGCCGACAGCTTCCCGGCCCGGGCCCAGCGGGTCACCGTCTTCGGCGACACCCGAAACAGCGCCGCCACCTGGGCCGGCATCAGCAGATCCTCGACCTTGCGTCGCGTCATGCCGCACCGCCCGAGATCCGCTCCGCCTCACGCAGCGCCGGCGCCAGCTGCGACCGCCGGTGCACACCCAGCGCCCCGTACGCCTTCCGCAGCTGCGTCTTGACGGTGTTCACCGACACGCCCCGCTCGCGGGCGATCTCCGACATGGTCAGGTGCGACCACGCCGCCAGCCGGGCCACCGCACGCTCGGCCGGCGACAGCGGCCGAGCGCCGACCGGGGCGACAGCTCGCGCCGCCGCCCACAGCTCGTCGATCTCCCGAAGCCGGGCGTCGATCGCAGCCCGGGCCTCATCGACCGTCAGCACGTCGGTCACGCTGGCACCTCGCTCAGGTCGGTGATCGTGACGACGACCTCCCCGAACGGGCACCGCTTCGGGTCTTCGACCTTCGGGCCGAGCGTGACGTGCGGCCCGTCGAGGAACTCCGGCGTGTCGTCAGCGATGAGGCCGTAACCGGGCGCGGTCGACACCTGCCCGGCCCGCTTGCCCCTGGTAATGACCTGCCGGAACGGGGGGCCGAAGCCGTCGGTAGCGGGCTTAACGACCAGGGTGTGGTAGTTCGCCGCGTCCCGGTCGCTGCGCGCCGACGGGAACCGCAGCTCGAAGTCGAGCCGAACCCGGGCCAGGCCGGTCGGGAGCTTCGCCGCCCGGGCGTGCGCCCAGGTCGCCTCCCGCCACGACGTCGTCAGGCTGTGCCGGGTCCGCCAGTACACGTTGCCGTTGACGGACAGCATCCGGTCGGGCGCCGGGAACCGCAGCGTCCACGTGGTGCGGCCCTGCTCGTCGACGCCTGTCGTGTACTCGACGGGCGCGGTCGCGGCGACGGCCGGTTTCGGCCGGCGCTTCGCCCGCGGCTTCGCCGCCTTGGTCGGCCGGGTCAGCGTGGCGGAGAGCAGCCCTGGGAGGGCCTGTTGGGTGGCCATCAGGCGATCGCCCCGCTCACCGGCGGCCCGTACGCGTTACCGTCGGCGGACTCCAGCGTCGCGATGCTCGCCCCGACCCGCGCCGCCCGCTCCTCGGCGATGACCGCCGGCAGGAACTCGTCGTTGGCGCGGCACTCGGCGGCCGTCAGCTCCATCTCGTGCAGTTCGCGACGCAACGCCGCCAGCAGGTCCCTCATACCGACACCGCAATCGGCCACTCGAACCGCAGCGACGCGATCCGCTGCTCCAGCTCGGCCGCCTCGTCGAGCAGCACCTGACGCCGCTCATCCGGGCCGAGGTCCGCGTCACCCGGCGGCAGGCCCCGGCCGGCCTGGGCGCGCTTCTCGTTCGCCTCCCGCTGCCAGTACTCGCCGAGCGACTTCGACTGCTCCGCATACCACTGGATCTGCCGGTCGTGCAGATCCTCCGCGCCGAGGCTCCCCAGCGCCCGGAGCGAACGAACCAGCCCGTCCGGGAACTTCCGGCCCGCGTACAACGCCATCAGCTCGTTGGTGCCGAGCCGGGCCCGGGCCAGCAGCCGCCGCACAACCTCGACCGCGGCGACCGCATCGGCGGTCGCGTTGTGCGCGTCCGCGAGTTCGATCCCGAGGTGCTCGCACACCGTGCCGAGAGTCCGCTTCCCGGGCCGGTACCGGTCGGTCGCCTTGTCTAAGACGTAGCCGTCCAGGACCGGGCGGACCGGCCGGCCACAGAACTCCTCCAGGGTGCCGAGTCCGTGTCGGCGGCACTCGGCGTCGAGCATCGACAGATCGAACGACACGTTGAACCCGACCACCGGGCGGGCGGAGCGCACCGCGTACCGAATCGCGCCCGCGATGTCCTTCACCGCCACGTCCGCCGCCACGCCGTGCTCGCGGGCGTGGTCGGTGGTGATGCCGTGTACGGCGGTCGCACCCTCGGGGATGTCGACGTCGACCGCGACGAGCCAGTTCCGTTCGTGGACCACCCGGCCGCCCTCGACGAGGACGGCGCAGGCGGTGACGATCCGGTCGTCGTCGGTGGACACGCCGGTGGTCTCAAGGTCGAAGCCGAGAACCTGCACGTCGTCGAAGCCGGTCACGCGGCACCCGCCCGCTGCTGGTGCTCCAGGCGGGCGATGACCTTCTCGCCGGCCACCCGCCCGACCTCGCCCCGCGACGCGTAGTCGGTGCCGGTCGCCTCGGCAATGAACGCCAACTGGTCGTCCCGCTCCGTCAGCCCGGCCTCATTGAACAGGGCGAACATCCGCTTCCGCCGCTCGTCGCCCATCGGCGCCACCTCGGGCCCGTCGACGACCTCGCCCTCGAACACCTCCGGGTGCTCCGTCGCCTCCGCCGCATCGACGTCCGGCCGGATGTCCACCCGGACGCCCTCGTCGGCGGCGATCGCGATCGCCAGTTCCGTCGACTTCGGCATGTACTTCGACAACTGCCGGATGCACGTCTTGTGGGCCATGCCCTCGAAGTTGTCCTCCCACGGGCCGAAGATCTTCCCCTCGCGGGTGCGGGCCTTCGCGTGCTTCTGCCGGTAGGCGAGCATCTCCTTCTGCGTCATGACGATGAACGCGTGCCCGCCCGACGTGAACTTCGCGATCGCGTAGTAGGCGATCGGCTCACCGCGGTCCTGGAACAGGTTCGGCCGGTGGATCAGCGTGTCGGCCAGGCCGTAGTCGACGGAGAACTCGTCGTTCGCGAACACCGTCCGCGCGATCAGCGAGGAGATCTTCCCCGAGCGCAGGGCCAGCTCGATCAGCCCCTGGTAGCCGACGACCAGCTGCGCCTTGTTCGAGCGGGTCTTGTTGTCCCAGAACGGCAGCAGCCACGCGTGGCCGAGAACCCCGGGACGCAGGCCGAGCTGGGCGCACGTCATCAGGGAGCCGAGGACCGACGCCTGCTCGCACTCGGCGAGCTTCGGGTTCGCACGCAGCGCCGTCAGCGCGTCCCGGACCAGCTGGGTCGCCTCCGCACCGCGGGGCATCGCCATCTGGTACTGGGCCTCCATCGACCGGATCTGGTCGGCGAGGGTGTTGGTGGCGACACCGCCGTTCTCGCGGCGGGCGGCGAGCGCCGACTTCGCGTCGGGCTGGCTGTTGCGGGTGTTCATGGCAACGGTCACGTCAGGAGTCCTTCACGTTCAGGGAGCGGGTGGAGGGTTTGCGGTACGTCTCGGGGTCGGGCAGGTCAGCGCCCTTGTCGACGGCGTCGGCGTAGAGCCGCTTCCAGTCGACGGCGCCCTTCTTCGCCGCCCACGTGTAGGCGACGCGGCCGTCGATACGGCCCTCGTCGTGGTCGCCGAGCAGCGCCTTCAGGCGGGTGTCGATGAGGTCGAGGTCCGTTTCGGCGGCCTTCCGCCGTTCGGTGGCCGCCTTCCGGCGGGCAAGCAGCGACGGCGCGTCGGTCCGGTCGAGGTCGACGGACTCGCGGGTCGGCAGCGGGTACAGGTAGGCGACGGTCTTCTTGTCGGCGACCTCGAACGGGGGCTCCTCACCGCCGATCACGAACCGCTGCCACCAGTCGTCGACCTGTGTGACCAGGTCCTCCTCAACGTCCCGGTCGCGGGTGACGGTGCGGTGGATGACTCCGAGTCCGGCGACGAGCGCGACGAACTCGACCGCCGGCGAGTCCATGACGTGCATCTGCCAGCGGGCCTGGATCTCATAGCCGAGCGGGAGCCGGTCATCGTCCCAGCCGTCGGGGATACCCCACCCAGAGGCGAGGCCGGCGGTCTTGAGTTCGACGAGTCGGCCGTCGCCGCGGACGTGCCCGTCGGGGGAGCAGAGCCGCCATTGGTGGACGGGGTGGGCGTAGAGGCGATGCCCGGTGCGGGCAACCGGCTGACGGAGGAGTTTGCTGGCCTGGTTCAGGAGCCACGGTTCGAGGTCGTTGCCGAGGTCAGCGGCGGTGGACAATTCATCGGGTGGACGGCGGGCGCCGGTCTTCTCTGCCCACACCTGCCAGGGGGTGCGCCATTTGATGAACCCGAGGACGGTCGCCGCCGAGGATGCGCCGACGCCACGTGCGCGGGCGGCATGCCAGGCGTCGTCGCCGGCGTCCCAGCCGACGAGCGGCACCGGGGCGAGTCCGAGGACGGCGGTCACCGGGCGGCCTTCCGCACCGGCACCGGCTTCACGGTCCAGCCCGGGCCGAGGGTCCGCGCCCACACGGCGGCGAACTCGGCCGCCTCGCGGTGCGACCGGGCATGCTCAGCGCGGGTCTCACCAGACGCCTTGTGATGGGCCACGACGATGTGCGTGTCGGCGCGCATCCGGTCGGCGAACTCCTGCATCGCCGCGGCGTAGTCCCGGCCAGGGAAGACGGCGACGGTCATCGGGCACCTGCCTCGGGCTTGCGGTGCCGACCAGGGCGCAACCGGTCGACGAGCCAGTCCAGGTCGTACACGACCGGGGCGTAGGCCGGCGCTGGCTGTGGTGCACCCGCCGGCTCCGGATCGGCGACGGCCTGCACCGGGGCACCGTCGAGGATCGCGCCGTGCGCCCACGCCGAGTGCGGCGACAGCTGGCGGATGTGGTGCGCCGACCAGCCCTCGCGCTCACCGGAGCCGTCATCAGCCCAGTGCTCGTCAGCCTCGCCCTCGTCGCCGTGGTCGAAGAACAGCGGGTCGGCGACCGCCCGGACCACGATGTACGCCAGCCCTGCGACCGCGGCACTCAGCGTGGCGTTGATGTAGACGCCGACCTGCAGCAGGTCCTGCACGATGACGCACAGCACGAACACCGCCACCGAGGCCACGCCGGCGGTCGCCTTCCCGTGACGGGACTGCTCCAGCAGGGTCCGGTCGCGGGTCACAGCTCTGCCCTCCACCGGGTGGCGGCGTCGACCGTGAGCACGTCCCGCGCCCGGTAGATGGCACGGTTCTCGGCCACCATGGCGTTCGCCTCGTCGATGCGCCGACCGGCCGCTGCGAGCTCGCGCCAGCATTTCGAAACGAACGCCGCAATCAGCACCGCGACGGCGATCGCCGGCAGCAGCAGCCATCCGGTCGGCCGGGCGCCGAGGTGCACGGCCCCGATGACGGTGACCGCTGCGACGGTGAGCCCGGCAGCTGCGGACACGACCCGGCGGGCCATCAGAACCGCCACCCGGTCGCGCCGAGCACCAGAGCGCCGACGAGGAACGTGACCCCGAAGACGGCCAGCGCGAGGAGCACGTCGACCGTGAACCACAGCAGGGTCACGGCGACGCTGAGGAGCAGGGCGGCGATGCGGATCGCCCGGTCACCCCACCCGAAGTCGTCGCGCCGCCGGTGGCGCTGCACCAGCGCGCTCGGCGGCACGATCACAACGGTTGTCGCGTCGGCAAGACTGCTCACGCCATACCTCCTTCGATTGCTGTCAGGCGGCGGGCGCGGTGCACCGAAACGGTCCGCTGCTCCACCAGGTCACAGGCCGCGAGCCACAGGGCGCGGGCGTCGACGTCGCCGACCTTCTCGGCGATCGCCTCGTACAAGGTCCGGCCCAGGTCGTCACGCCACGAGCCGTCGAGGAACTGCTCCGACATCGCCAGGCCGCCCGGCGTCAGATCCGGCAGGATGCGCGGGGTGCTCATGCGGCACCCAGCCATGCGGCGAGCGCGGCGTCCATCTGCGCGTCGTCGGGGACCAGCTGGTGGTCGGCCTCGGTGCCGGCCGGAACCAGGTCGTAGGTGGGGTCCAGGAACGCCGACACGTCGACGACGGCGAGCTTCAACATCGCGAAATGCCCGCAGCCGGGCCGGATCCCGATGTACATCCACCTGCGGTCGTAGCCGTCGGGGAACGTCATCGTGTCCGCGCCGGGCCGCTGGACCGTCTTGTACCGGCCCGAGTCGAGCTCGGCGCGGGACAAGACGATCCGCTCGACGCGGCCGTGCCCGGCGATGAGGATCGTCACCTCGTACGGCTGGTCCCGGTCGTAGATGAACGGCAGCGTGCGGTCGGTGCTACCGGCGCCGGGCCCGCAGACCTGCACGTCGATCGGGTGGTGGACGTCGTGCCGGACGGCGGTCACAGGTCACACCGCCTGTCCAGCGCCACGTCGGCGGCGATCGCCGCAGCCAGACATGGAGGCTTCGAGCAGGAGTCGACCAGCAGCCCCGGGACCGGCTTGCCGCACGTGGGGCATGGCGTCGTCACCGGCCGGCGGCGGCCTGCCAGGTCGTCGTCGACTGCCCGCAACGTCGCCGCCATGCGGGCCAGCAGCGGGTCGAGTTGGTCGGTGAGCTCGTCGAGTTCGGTGAGCGGCTCGCGGCGCGCGGTGGTCGTCACGCGGCCACCGCCGGCTGCTCGCCCGCGATCGGGCGGATCGTGAACGCGCTGACCGGCCGGTCGGCGGCGTCGGCCGCGTCGTGCCGGTCGAACTCGGCCAGGTAGAAGGCCGGGTGCGAGCCGATCAGCCGGTCACCGTCGAACACGCCCCACGTGATGCCGGCGGCCTCGTCGGCGCGCTGCGCCTCGACGATCGCGTGCAGTTCGCCGGTCGGGTCGTTGGCGAGGAGGACGTCGAGGAGGCTCACGCGGCACCGCCGGGAAGGATGTCGCCGACGAGTTCGGCGCCGCGCCAGCGCAGGGGGACCAGGGTTCGGCCGCAGTCGCGGTGGTCCACGGCGGTGCACGTCTCGTAGTGGTTGGTGCGGCCGGCGGCGGTGTCACGCCAGCGCGCGTCGGTGACGGTCGATGTACGATCCTGGGGCATAGTGCTGGCCCTT
>NZ_BMPI01000036.1:0-55909 GCF_014647515.1 Dactylosporangium sucinum
ACCTCGTCGAAGATCGTTTCCTTCGGGTGGGAAAGATTCACCAGCCGCAGCACCAGACCGATCCCGGTGACCAGGATCGCGACCAGCCAGAAGTTCGGCGTGAACCGCCCCGGTGCGGCGAGTCGCCGCCGCACGACGTCGGGCACCGCAGCCGTGATCACCCGGCGATCCTAGCGGCAGTGCGCCGCGCCGCAGTGACCCTGATACCCCCGGGGAGTACTTCCTCCATCGGTACCGCTGATTCCGGACGCCGATCGTCCGGAACCGCGGCTATGGTGGCGCGCATGGAGCCACCGCTCGCCGGCACCGAGGCCGAGCACCTGACCGGCGCCCTCGACCGGCTGCGCACCACGTTCCGCTGGAAGGCCGACGGCCTCGACGCCGCCGGCCTGGCGACCCGGGTCGGCGCCTCGACGCTGACGCTGGGCGGGCTGCTCAAGCACCTCGCGCGGGCCGAGTCGGAGATGTTCGGGCCGAAGCTCGACGGCTCGCCGATCGGGGAGCCGTGGGCGAGCGCCGACTGGGCCGCCGACCCGGACTGGGACTTCACCTCGGCCGCCGCCGACCGCCCCGCCGAGCTCTACGCGCTGTGGGACACCACGATCGCCCGGTCGCGGGCCCGGCTCGCCGCGGCCATCGACGACGGCGGGCTCGGTCAGCTCGTCCACCTCGCCTGGCCGGGCGGGCGCCACCTGAGCCTGCGGCGGCTGGTGTGCGACCTGATCGAGGAGTACGGCCGGCACACCGGTCACGCGGACCTGCTCCGCGAGGCCGTCGACGGCCGGGTCGGCGAGGACCCGCCGGCCGGCTGGCAGCCCGCTTCGCGGTCGTAGCTCGGCACCCCCAGCGGCCGTATCGGCTAGGTTTCCAGGCGGAAACAGTGTTACCAAACGGTGGGCTGGGGCTTCCCGCCCCGCGGCGACACGGGGTATACAGACTCCACGCGATTGGAAACAGTGATTCGCACAGTGAAACGGTCCCCGAGCCCGGATCACCGCCCGCCTGGGTGCGCGTTCCACCCCTGCTTTCCCGTCGCCCGGCTGTCCTGCGCCGCCGCGGTCCCGGCACGAGCCGGCGGGGACCGCCGCGTCGCCTGTCCGCACGCCTGACCCCGGGAGGCCGCTCATGCACGTCGTCGTCAGCCAGGCCTGGACGAAGGACGCCGGCGAGCACGCCGACGCCTACGTGGCCCTGTCGGTCCGCTTCGCCGAGTTCTTCGCCGGCCGGCCCGGCTTCCGTGGCCGCTGGCTGGTCCGGGACGTCGAGGACCCGACCCACTTCACGCACATCCGCATGTTCGACACGGCCGAGTCGTACGAGGCGGCGACGCGCACGCCGGGCTACGTCGAGCACACCGAGGCGATGTACGAGCACCTGCGCCCGTACGACAGCTACCCGCGCACCATCGGCGAGGTCGTCGTGGAGGACCTCCCGTGACGACGTTCGTGCTGATCCACGGCGCCTTCCGCGGCGCCTGGTCCTGGCAGCGGGTCCGCCGCCTCCTCACCGCGGCGGGCCACGAGGTCTTCACCCCGTCGCTGACGGGCATGGGCGACCGCCGCCACCTGCCGGTCGCCTCGCTGGAGACCTGGGCCCTGGACATCGCCACCCTGCTGGACGACGAGGATCTGGATCAGGCGGTACTGGCTGGGCACAGCCAGGGCGGCATCGCCGTCGTCGCCGCCGCCGCGCGGTGCGCCCCGCGGCTCGCCCGCCTGGTCTTCGTCGACGCTCCGGACCCGCTGCCGGGCGAGCGGGCGGTCGACCTGACCGGCCCGGCGCCGGACCTGCCCCGCTCGCTCGTGCTCCCGCCGTCGCCGGTCTCGCTGGACGACCCCGCGCTGGCGGCGTGGGTGAACGCCCGTCTCGGCCCGACCCCGCTCGCGCCGTCCCTGGACCCGCTCCCGGCCCGCCCGCCGGACGTTCCCCGCTCGTACGTCTTCTGCTCCCGCACGCCCCCGGGCTACCCGTCGTGGGTCACGCGGTCCCGCCTGGACGCGGCGGCCCACCCGTACACCGTGCTCGACAGCGACCACGACGCACCCCTGACCCACCCCGCCCTCGTCGCCGCGGCGCTGACGCAGGACGCCGGCGCGTGAAACGTTCACGCGGGAACGGCCCGCACCTGGCCGCCTGCGACGTCACACATTGACAGGCTTCAGCGACGCTCCCTAGTGTCCGGGCCCGCCGTCCGAAACGGGCGGGTTTCGAAACCACTTGGAGGAGCGTCATGGCCGGCAGGCACACACTCCGGGCCCGGCTGGCGGTGGCGATCGGTGCGGCCGTCGCCCTGCTCGCGGGCCTCGTCGCGGTCGTCACCACCAACGCCTACGCGGCCGCCGGGTGCCGGGTCGACTACCGGGTGACCAGCCAGTGGCCCGGCGGGTTCACCGGCAACGTGGCCGTCACCAACCTCGGCGACCCGGTCACCGGGTGGGCCCTGCAGTGGACGTTCGGGGCCGGGCAGACCGTCACCCAGGCCTGGAACGCCACCGTCACCGCGTCCGGCGCCCAGGTTACCGCGGTCAACGTGGGGTACAACGGCTCGATCGCCACCAACGGGTCCGTCTCGTTCGGGTTCAACGGATCGTGGACCGGCAGCAACCCGGTGCCCACGACGTTCACCCTGAACGGCACCGCCTGCACCGGAGGCGTGACGTCGCCGAGCGCCTCACCGAGCGCCTCACCGAGCGCGTCGCGGAGCACGTCGCCGAGCGCGTCGCCGAGCACCAGCACGCCGCCCGCCGGCAACGCCATGGCCGCGGTCGCCGCCATGCAGCCCGGCTGGAACCTCGGCAACAGCTTCGACGCGACCGGCGCCGACGAGACCTCGTGGGGCAACCCGCGCGTCACCGCCGCCCTGCTCGACAACATCCGCGTCCAGGGGTTCAACAGCATCCGCATCCCCGTCACCTGGGGCCAGCACATGGGCGGCGCGCCCTCCTACACCGTCGACGCGGCCTGGCTGGCCCGCGTCAAGGAGGTCGTCGACTGGGCCCTCGCCGACGGCTTCTACGTCATGATCAACGTGCACCACGACTCGTGGCAGTGGATCAACACGATGCCGGCGGACCGCACGAACGTGCAGAACAAGTACAACGCGCTGTGGACCCAGCTCGCCGCCGCGTTCCGCACCGCCTCGCCGAAGCTGGTCTTCGAGAGCGTCAACGAGCCGCAGTTCACCGGCTCCTCCGGCGACGCCCAGAACGCCGAGCTGCTGGCCGCGCTGAACACCGAGTTCCGCCGCATCGTGCGCGCCTCCGGCGGGAACAACGCGACCCGCCCGCTCGTGCTGCCGACCCTGCACACGTCGGCCGACCAGGCCCGCGTCGACGAGCTGACGGCCACGTTCAACCAGCTCAACGACCCGAACCTCATCGCGACCGTGCACTTCTACGGCTACTGGCCGTTCAGCGTCAACATCGCCGGCGGCACCCGGTTCGACTCGGCCGTCGAGCAGGACCTGGTCGGGCAGTTCGACCGCGTCGCGAACGCGTTCGTGTCGCGCGGCATCCCGGTCATCATCGGTGAGTACGGCCTGCTCGGCTTCGACCGCCACACCGGCACGATCGAGCAGGGCGAGAAGCTCAAGTTCTTCGAGTACCTCGGCTACTACGCCCGCGCCAAGAAGCTCACGACCATGCTGTGGGACAACGGCCAGCACTTCGGCCGCACCTCGTTCGCCTGGAGCGACCCCGAGCTGTTCGCGCAGATCAAGTCGAGCTGGACGACCCGCTCCGGCACCGCCTCGGCCGACTTCGTCTACGTGCCCAGGACCGGCTCGGTCGCGGCGCAGACCCTGACGCTGAACCTCAACGGCACCACGTTCCAGAGCCTGCGGCAGGGCAGCACCGACCTGGTGCGCGGCACCGACTACACCGTCTCCGGCAACCAGCTGACCCTGACGGCGAGCGCCCTGACGAGGCTCGTGGGCTCCCGGTCGTACGGCGTGAACGCCACCCTGCAGGCCAGGTTCTCGGCCGGCGTGCCGTGGCGGATCAACATCATCACCTACGACCCGCCGCTACTGTCGGCCGCGACCGGCACCACGGCCGCGTTCACGCTGCCAGCCCAGTTCCGCGGCGACCAGCTCGCGACGATGGAGGCGAGGTACGCCGACGGCAGCAACGCCGGCCCGCAGAACTGGACGTCGTTCAAGGAGTTCGACGTGACCTTCGCGCCGGACTACGCCGCGAACACCATCGCCCTGCGCCCGGCCTTCTTCGCCGAGGTCAACGACACCGCGAAGGTGACCCTGACGTTCCACTTCTGGAGCGGCACGAAGGTCACGTACTACGTCACCAAGTCCGGCACCACCGTCACCGGCAGCCTCACCTGAGGCTGAGGCTGAGGCTGAGGCCGAGGGCGGGGTAGCCGCCTCCCAGGCGCCGGTGCCTGCGCGGCGACCACCCGCTACCGCATCCCGTCCTCGTCCGGGACCGTCGAAACGGCGGTCCCGGACGGCGGCCGTCGCCGCCGGCAGCCCGCCGACCGGGTACCGCGCGGCTGGCCGTCCGTGCCCGCGCGGTCCTCGACGAACGCCTGTTGCGCGCCGAGCTGCCGCTGCTGGTGCGTGCCTGACCTCACGGCAGGGGGATGTCGGCGCGGGTGAGCAGGCCCAGGCCGAGCAGGTCCAGGTCCGGGTCGCGCTCCCACAGGACGCGCGGGGTGACCAGCGGGCTGCCGTTGCAGTCGAAGGTCAGGACGGCGCGGCCCGACCGGTTCTGCAGGAACAGGCCCGAGCGGTTGCTCGCGACGCGGCCGCGCAGGCCCTCCAGGCGTTGGCGGCGCCGGCCCGGCGGCACCGCTGAGGGCCAGCGCCACGGGGCGGCGTCCGCCAGGGCGGTCAGGGCGTTGGTCACCCACAGGTCGGTCCAGCGGCGCTCGGTGAACCGGGTCGGGCGGCCGGTCAGCAGGCGCTGGGTGGGCTCGTCGACCACGACGCCGCAGGTCACGAGGGCGTCGAGGGCGTGGCCGCCGACCAGCGCGGCGGTGATGTCGGTGGCGAAGGAGGCGGTGACGGTACCGCCGAATCCCCACAGCTCGTCGAGGGAGCGTCCGTCGGCGTCGGCGCGCCAGCGTTCCGGGACCCGGTCCCACCGGTGGACGGCGGCCTTGCCGACCGCCTCGGCGAGGCGGACGGTCAGGCGCGCCTCGGTGCGGGGCGGCGGGCCGTCCACCACGAGCCAGATGCCCTTGGCGTTGGGGTGCGGCGGCGGGGCGAACTCGCGCAGCAGGACCCTCGTGCGGCCGGCCAGCCTCGCCCCGGTGCGGTCGCGCGGGAAGTGCCAGGCGACGCCGGGCCGGTACAGGGCCTCGACGGCCGCGTCGAGGGCGACGGCCTGGTCGGCGTCGAGCACGGCGCGCAGGAACGGGTCGAGGTCGACGCCGACCGGGACGGCCGCGCTGGCCAGGCGGGACGCGGCGAGGCGCTCCAGGCGGCGGCGCCGCCGCGCGGCCGGCTCGCCGGCGGGCGGGACCGACCAGGTCTCCTCCCAGCGGACCCACTCGGCGACCCGGGCGACGACGTCGTCGACGAAGACGGCGTACGTGTGCTCGGAGTGGAAGCCGATCTCGAAGCCCTCGACGGCGCTGAGCGTGTCGAGCGGCGGGATGGCCCGCCGCCAGCCGCCCGTGCTGTCGTCGGGGCTGACGGGCGCCGCGCGGACCGCCACCCGGCCGCCGCCGGGCACGGCCACCGCGGCCAGGCAGCCGGGCACGTCGGTGCGCAGGTCGAACCCGGCAGCCCGCAGCGCCGCCGGTACCGCCGCGCCGCCGGTCTCCAGCACGAGCCGATCATGTCAGAACCGGCGGACGGCGCGCGAGGGTCAGATCAGGGCGCGGAGGACGATGATGGCGAGGAAGACGACGATGAACGCGAGGTCGAGGGAGACGCCACCCATGCGCAGCGGCGGGATCACCTTGCGGACCGGGGCCAGGATCGGCTCGGTGACGGCGAAGATGCCCGAGGACACCCGCTGCCGCACCGACCCGTACTGCGCCGGGCCGGCCAGCACCGCGCTCCAGTCGACGATGGCGCGGGCGATGAGCAGCAGCTGCACCAGGAGCAGCAGCAGGCTCACGAGGCCCAGAACCGGACCCATGTGGTACCTCCAGATCGCTTGACGTACCTCAAGAGTGCCCGCGAATCCTGTGAGGTGGCTGTAGGCCGGTTGTGTGAACCTCGAACTCAGCCCTCCAGGCCGGCCGACCAGGGGAAGGTGATCCAGCGGTCGGTGCGCCGCCAGACGTACTCGCAGCTGACCGTCGCGTGCGGCTTCTCGTAGAGCACCGCGCAGCGCACCTCGGCGGCGTGGTCGGCGCAGAACGCCCGCACGACCTCCAGCGTGGCGCCCGTGTCGGCGACGTCGTCGGCGATGAGGACCTTCTGCCCGGCGAAGTCGACCCCGTCCGGCTCGGGCGGGAGCACGACGGGCTCGGGGAGCCGCTCGCCGATCCCGGTGTAGTACTCGACGTTCATGAGGTGCGTCGACTTCACCTTGAGCGGGTAGCTCAGCGCGCCCCCGACCAGCAGCCCGCCGCGGGCGATGCACAGCACGAGATCGGGCCGGAACCCGTCGTCGGCGACCGTCCGGGCCAGCTCACGCGCGGCGTCGCCGAACGTGGCCCAGTCGAGGACCTCGCGTGGTTCCGTCATCCCTCCATGATCCCTGCCGGCTGCCGGCGACGCTACGACGTCCGTCGAAGCGGTGGTGACGAAAGGGTGTACTGCAGGGAGTGCCGCCCGGGGCGCGGCAGGATGACGGTATGAACATGCGAGTCTCGATCTGGCCCGGGGCCGGGCAGGCGTTCGGCGACATCCTCGCCGTCGCGCGGCACGCGGCCGACACCGGGTGGGACGGTGTCTACGTCGCCGACCATTTCATGCCCAACGCCGGGGTCGGGCGTGACCCCGACCACCCGACGCTCGAGTGTGGCACGCTCGTCGCCGCGCTCGGGGCCGCCGTCCCGCGGGTGCGGATCGGCAGCCTCGTCTACGGCAACACCTACCGGCACCCGGCCGTGCTCGCCAACATGGCCGCCACCGCCGACCACGTGAGCGGTGGCCGGTTCACCCTCGGCGTCGGGGCGGGGTGGCAGGTCAACGAGCACGAGCAGTACGGCATCGAGCTGCCGCCGGTCAGGGAACGCCTCGACCGCTTCGTGGAGGCGCTGCAGGTGCTGCACGGGCTGCTGCGGCAGCCGCGGACCACCGTGCAGGGACGGTGGTACCAGCTCACCGACGCCGTCTGCGAGCCCAAGCCGGTGCAGGACCCGCTGCCGATCCTCATCGGCGGGGGCGGGGAGCGGCGGATGCTGCGGATCGTGGTCGAGTACGCCGACGTGTGGAACACCTGGGGGCGGCCGGACACCATCGCGCACAAGGCCAGGGTGCTCGACGAGCACTGCGCCGCCGTCGGGCGGGACCCGAAGGCGATCGCGCGGACGGCCCAGGCGATGACGTTCGTCGACGGGCCGGTGCCCGACGGGCTGCCGATGCCGGCCATCGGCGGCTCGCCGGAGGCGCTCGCCGAGACCGTCGCGGAGTACCGCGCGATCGGCCTCGACGAGCTCATCGTCCCCGACGGCATGCTCGGCAAGGGCGCCGAGCGGCTGCGCGCCATGGACACGATCCTGGGGATCGTTCAGGCCGCGGCGTAGAACGCGGCCGGGTCCCCGGCCAGGGACGCCTTGACCTGGGCGCTCCACGCGTTGGCGCCGTCGTACGAGAACCACGACATCGCCGACAGCACGTTGAGGATCGCGCCGCCGTCCCCGGCCGCGAGGACCGGCGCGAACCATCCTTCTGGCAACGGCCGGCGAGGCGCACCGCGCGGCCGGGTGAGCGTCACGACCCGGCGTCACATGCTCTGGCGGAAGGCGTACATCGACACGTAGTGGTGGCCCAGCCAGGCCGCCGTGCCGTCGGTGGTCGTCGAGTCGTCGAGGTGATCGACCTCGGCGACGGCGTACGGCGACCAGGCGTTGCCGAGCTCGGTCAGCTCGGCAAGGTCCGGCAGGTCGCGGTGGCCGTGCTGGGCGCCGAAGTCCTCGACCATGACGTTGTGGAAGTCGGCCGCGCTGAGCCCGTCGAGGCCCAGCACCGCCATCAGCCGCAGCACGTCGCCCCACACCCGCAGGCGGGCGTCGTCGGGCGCGGCGAAGCAGGCCGGCACCCGCCCCAGCGCCGTGCGCAGCGCCGGCGTCACCGCCTCGTCCGGCACGGCGTAGACCCTGCTCGCGTAGGCGTAGTCGCTGGTGTGCACGATGAGCACGTGCGGGCGGTCGTCCGGCGCGGCCGGCTTGCCGCCCCTGAGGCTGAGGCCGGCGGCGGCCAGGACCTTCCGCAGGTGCTTGCGCGAGCGGGCCGCCTCGCCGTCGCCGAAGTGAGCCGGCACGAGGCCGTCGAAGTCGATCACCCGGAGGATGGTAGGACCCCGCCGCAACCCCCGGGGCGCCTGGCAGACTGCCCGGTATGGCCTCGATCGACGCGGTGCTCGCGGACCTCGACCGGCTGCCGGCCGACAAGCGGACCCTGTGGACCGTGTGCGGCGCCCTGGAGAAGGTGGAGCCGGGCGTGCCGCTCACCGGGCCGGTGCCCGCGTGGGTCGGGCCGCTCGTCGCCGGGGCCGTCGCGTGGCTGTCCACGAGGTGGCCGCAGTCGGCGTACTTCGCCGACATCCGCCGCCTCGAACGGCTCGGCGTCGTCACGCTCGACCACGACGACGCCTACGTGCTCGCGATGGTGTCCGCGCTCGGCTCCCGGTGGGACGCCCAGCCGCGCCTCGACGCGCTGCGGCACGACGCCGAGCTGCGCGACGAGGTGTTCTGGCGGGTCTTCGAGGTCGAGGGCGGGGGCCAGGTCAGCCTGTCCAACGTGGACAAGTACAGCCGGCCCGAGGCGGGCTGGCTGGCCTGCCTGACCACCCTCGTCGCCGAGGGGACGCTGCCCCGCGAGCGGGTGCTGCGGGAGTGCCTGCGGGCCCTCGGGCGCGACTTCAGCGCCTACCGGGCCGGGTTCTTCACCCAGCTGCACACCGCCCTCGACCCCACCACCGAGGAGCTCGTCGCCGCGCAGCCGGCCCTGCTGCGGCTCATGCGCTCGACCGTCCCGCCGACGGTGTCGTTCGCGCTGCAGCGGCTCGCCGTCGTGGACCGGGCGGGTGCGCTGGACGACGCCGCCTTCGTCTGCGTGGCGGCGGAGGCTCTGACGGTACCGCCGAAAAAGGCGCCACTCGGGACACTCGACCTGCTGGACCGGATCCTGGCCCGGCAGCCGGGGCTCGCCGCGCCGGTCGCCGCCGCCGTGGCGACCGGGCTGGAGCACCGCCACCGCGAGGTCCAGTCGCGGGCCCTGGCCATGTTGCGCGGCCTCGGCGCCCGGGACCTCGCCGCCGAACGGGCCGGGCTGCTGGAGCCCACGGTCGCCCGTGCGGCCGCGGCATGGCTCGGCGCGGCGAGCGCCGAGCCGGCCCTCCTGCCCGCCGCCCTCGAACCATCCACTGTGGACGACGATCGGACCGTCGCCGAGATGGCCGCCGCCCTGCTCGCCGGGGAGCACGACCCCGGGCTCGTCGAGCGGTTCCTGGCCGCCGCCGGCCGCGGCACCGACGAGCTCGCGGCGCTCGCCAAACCGGCCCGCAAGGCGCTGCGCCACGATTGGGAGCTGCGCCGCAACATCGCCGCCGTGCTGCTCGGCGAGGACCTCGACCGGGTCCCGCACCTGCTCGTCGCCCGCCTCGCCGAGGTCCGCGCGATCGTGCGGGGCAAGGCCCGGCCGGGCGTCCTGCTCGCCACGCCCACGGATCCGGCCGGCTGGCTCGACCCGGGCGTGTTCGTCGACCGCCTCGCCTCGTGGGAAGGCGCGCCGCACCACCACGACCTCGTCGCCGCGCTGCTCAAGCTGTCGGTCGACGGCCGTGCGGAGGCCCTGCGAGCCGCCCGCGACCTGCCCGGCGACGCCGGGGCCGCGGCCCGGTACGCCCTCGGCGGCCCGCCCGGCCCGGTCGGCGACCCGGCCGTGTGGATCGCCGCCGCCCGCGGACGCGCGCCGCTCGACGACGACCCGCACCTGGTCGCGGCCGGGCTCGGCGGCGCCGGGCAGGGCCGCGCCGCCCGGTACGAGCTGGTGATGACCCCGCACGACCACGGCTACTGGGCGCCGTCGCTCGCCGTGCACCCCGTGCCCGCCCCGGCCGCGGCGGACCAGCCGACGGTGGTCCCGCCGCAGCGCCGCGGCCCCGACCTCATGGCCGACTGGCTGCCATGGGCCGCGCAGGTCTGGCCGCACGACGCCGAGCCGTTCTTCGCCGCCGACGTGGACGAGGTCGTCCACGCCTCGTTCAGCACGTCGCGGCGCACCCCGCCGATCCTCGACGCGCTGCGCACCCATCCCGGGCGGCTCGGCCCGCTGTCGGCGGCGGTCCTCGCCGCCGGGATGACCACCGCCGACGCCGGGCACCGGGCGCGGGCCGCCGAGGCGTTCGCGGCCCTGGTCCCGCCGGGCCGCCTCGACCCCGGCGTCCTCGCCGGCGCCATGGTCGTGCTCGCCGGGCACGCCACCGCCAACCGCTGGGCGGCCACGCTGCGCGACTCGGGCGCCTCCGCAGCGGTCGTCGACGTGCTCGCCCGGCTGCTGCCCCGGCTCCCGCGCGACCACCACGGCCTGCACGCGCTGCTCGCCGTCCTGCACGAGGAGGTGGTGCGCACCGGCATCCGGCCCGTTGCCGCGGCGGGCTGGCTGGCCGGCTTCACCGGCCCGTCGAAGGCGGCCCGCACCGCCCGCGCGCTCCTGGACGAGGCATGATCTACACCTACCTGCGCGAGTCGGCGGTCACCGACGCCGGCGTCGACCTCGCCACCAGCGGCGGCCCCGCCGCGCACCCGTACTTCTTCGAGGGCTTCGTCGAGCGCGCCGACGTCGCCGCGGCCGCGCTGCTCGTCGTCGCCCGGGTCGCCCGCACCCGCTTCTACACCCCGCCCGGCATGCTCGCCGCCGCGCTGCGCGCCGCCGACCCGGTCGTCACCAGCGACGGCGCCGGGCTGCGGTTCGAGAGCCTGTCCGCGTGCTGCGGCGTGTACTGCCGCCTCGACCTGCTCCCGGCCGGCCTCGACCGCCCGCCGCACGGCCGGGGCACCACGAACGTCGACGTCAACCCGCCGATGCGCGACGCCCTGTCCGGCATCGCCGGCCTCGACCCGCTGCACCTCGCCGTCGGCGCCGACGAGCTGCGGGTGACCACCCTCGACGGCGCCGCGGTCGAGCGGCGGGTGCCGCTGCCGGAGCGCTGGGTGCGCAGCTTCGCCGAGCTGCACCTCATCGCCCGCGTCCTGGCCCCCGGAGCCTCGTACGCGCCGGCGGCCGTGCGCCGGTTCCTGCAGTCCCAGCCCCGCGGGCGCGGCGCGCTGTTCGCCGTGCCGGCGCCGGGCGGCGGCCCGCGGCTGGCCTCGCGGCCGGGCCCGGGCGGCGTCGGCGTGGCCGGCCCGGAGCGCCTCCGCGCCCTCGAACCGCTGCTGCGCCACGCCAGCCGGGTGCGCACGTACGGCCTCGACACCGGCAGCGCCTGGCTGCTCGACCTGCCCGGCGCCCGGTTCACCCTGCAGCTGAGCCCGTCGCCGAGCCGCGCCTTCTCCGGCGAGGGCGGCATCCTGACCTCGGACGAGGCCGGTCACCAGGGCTGGGACCTGGCCGACGCCGCCCCGTTCGAGCGGCACCTCCCGCTCGACGAGGCGGTCCTGGCGGCCGACCAGCCCCGGCACCGCGCCGCCGAGGCCCTGCTGGCTTCGGGTGCGGTCACCGTGTCGGGGGACACCGCCACGGTCCGCGGCACCGACGCGGAGTACACGGTCCGCGACACGCCGGCGGGGGAGCGCTGCACCTGCGCCTGGTTCGCCACCCACGGCCTCGGCCGCGGCCCGTGCAAGCACATCCTCGCGGTCCGGCTCCATCGACGGGCGTAGGCTGCTGGTCGTGTACCGGCTCGCGGTCGACCTCGGTACCTCCAACACGGTCGCCGTCGTCGCGGACGCGGACGGCCCGCCCCGCGCGCTGCTCTTCGACGGCCGCGAACAGCAGCCCTCGGCGATCCACGCCGGCCCCGGCGGGCGCCTGGTCGCGGGGCGCGACGCGGAGCGGCTGGCGCGGGCCGAGCCGGCGGCGTTCGAGCCGCACCCCAAGCGGCGCATCGACGACGGGACCATGCTGCTCGGGGCGCACGAGGTGGCCGTCGCGGACGGCCTGGCGGCGGTCCTGGCCTCGGTGCGCGCCGCGGTCGCCGGGCAGGGCGAGCCGGCCCCGCCCGGTCCGGTTGCCGCGCGAGGCGAGCCGGCCCCGCCCGTCGTGCTCACCGTCCCCGCCGGTTGGGGCGCGACCCGCCGGGCCGTCCTCACCGACGCGGCGGCCCGGGCGGGGCTCGGTGCCGTGGAGCTGGTGGCCGAGCCGGTCGCGGCGGCCGCGTATCTCGCCGGGCGCCTCGGCCACACCCTGCCGCCCGGGGCGTCGCTGCTCGTCGTCGACCTCGGCGCGGGCACCGCCGACGTGGCCCTCGTCCGGACCGGTCCCGGCCCGGCGGTCATCGCGCACGGCGGTCTCGACGTGGGTGGGCTCGACGTCGACGCGGCACTCGTCGAACTGCTCGGGAAGGTGGTGGCCGCCGAGGCGCCGGAGGTCTGGCGCCGGCTCTCGTCGCCGGGCGACGACGCCGAGCGGCGGGACCGGTTCGCACTGTGGCAGGAGGTCCGGGCGGCGAAGGAGAGCCTGTCCCGGCTGAGCGTCGCGCCCGTGCACGTGCCGGGTCACCCGGCCGGGCTGCACCTGACCCGCGACGAACTGGAGGCGGTCGCGGCGCCGCTGCTCGCCCCGGTGGTGGACCTGGCCGCGGAGATCGCCGCCCCCGGATCGGCCCCGGCGGGCGTGCTGCTCGTCGGGGGTGGCGGTCGGCTGCCGTTGCTGGCGCGGCTGTTGCACCAGCGGCTCGGGATCGCGCCCACCACCGTCGAGCGGCCCGAGACCGTGGTCGTCGAGGGCGCCCTCCTGGCGGCCGGGCTCCCACCGGTACCGGCGAATCCGAAGCCGGAGCGACGGCCGCGGCGTCGGTGGCTCAGCCCCGTCATGCTCGCGCTGGCGATCGCGTGCTTCCTGCTGCCGTTCGCGACCGTCTCGTGTGGACTGCCGGGCGGTTACGGGCGGGCCGGCGCCGGCGGCACCACCGAGTACTCCGGGCTGGACCTCGCCGTCGGCGGCACGCCCGCGGTGGCGGCCGAGCACGTCCGGCCCCGCGTCGAGTGGCGGCCCGACCGGCTCGAACCGCAGCCCGCGCAGGCCCTCGCGCTGCTCGCGACGCTCGCCGGGCTGGCCGCCGGGGTCGGGCTGGCGCGGGACCGGCGGCGGCATGCGGTCGTCGCCGCGCTCGCCGGGGCGGCGGCGGTGGCGCTCGTCGCCGGGCAGGCCGCGCTCACCGCGCGGCTCGCCGCGGCCGTCCGCGCGCAGAGCGCGGTGCCCGCCGGCAAGACGGCCGGTGACTTCGTCGGGACCGGCGCCGGGTTCTGGCTGGCGACCGTCCTCGTGACGCTGGTCGCGGCCGGGAACCTGCTCAGGTGGCTGCGTCGCCGCGGGTGAGGGTCGCGGCCAGGGCCGGCGGGGCGCAGGCCAGCCAGCCGTCGACCAGCGCGTCGCGCAGCGGCTGCGGGGCGGCCGCGGCCAGCTCGACCAGGATCGCGGCGTAGCCGTCGAAGTGGGGGATGGCGAAGAAGCCGGCGTGCCCGGCGGCGAGCACCGCCTCCTTCTCGCCGAGGTCGTCGACCCGGACCGCGAGGATGGGGTCGGGAGGCACGGGCTCCTGACCGAACCGTTTGATGTCGGCCTTGCTGAACCGCCGCTCCCACGCGAAGACCTTGCCCGCCACCGACCAGGCGCGGGCCCCGTGCCGCTCGGTCTCGGTCACCTCGGGCAGCTCACCGGCCAGCGCGGCCACGTCGTCGAGGGTCGCCACCCGCTCACCGTACCCTTCTCGGCATGGGACTGTTCACCGTCGAGGAGGCACGCGCGGAGCTGGACCGGCTGCGGCCGGTGCTGGACGAGCTGGTCGCCGTGCGGGCCGACGCCGCCGAGCTCGGCGCGGCGCTCGCCCCGGGCGGGCCGCCGACGCCGCTGGGCGGGCTGCCGGAGTGGAAGGCGGCGACGGCCCGGCTCGACGAGCTCATGACCGCCGTCCAGCAGACCGGCGCCGAGCTCAAGGGCCTGGCCCCGCTGCTGGTCGACTTCCCCGCGGACCTCGATGGTGTCCCGGTACTGCTGTGCTGGCTGGAGGGCGACCCCGCCCTCGCCTGGTACCACCGCACGGACCTCGGCTTCGCCGGCCGCCGCCCGCTGCCGTGACCGCTCCTGCCCGGCGCCCCGCCGGCTAGCCCGCCGCGTCGCCCGGGCTCGCTGCGCGGAGCGGCAGGGTAGGGGTGCGTGATCCCGGCCCCAGGACCCCGGGCCAGCGTCTGGCAGTCGAACATATGTTCGAGTATCCTCGGCGGTGGCTGGTCGTTGTACGGGTCGGACGGCGCTCGAAGTGGTGGTGAAGGATGCCTGGGATCGTCGGGTGGATGCCCGCGCGCAATGCACGGCACGGCTATGCGGTGCGCCTCGACTGGGCCGACGCCCGCTCGGGCGGCGTGTTCCACGACTTCACCCGGTTCACCCCGAGCCGCTTACGCGCCGAACGCCGGGCGGCGAGCGCCCGCCACTACTGGGCGCCGGGCCCGGTCCGCCCGCTGGCGGTGACCGTGGTCCCGATCGACCGCCCGGCCTACCGCGACCACGACCGCGAGTGCTTCTCGACGCACTGCCCGACGACGGCCCCGCTGCTGGGCCTGACCGCTTCGGACGCGGCGACCCCGGCCGGCCACCCGCACTCCTGACCGCCCGCGACGTGAGCGCCCGCGGTCAGGTGGCGGCGGTCGTCTCGGCGGCCGGCCGGCGGGCCGGGTCGCCGAAGCGCATGCGGAAGTCGGTCGCGGCCATCGACACCAGCGGGCGGCGGCCCGACAGGAAGCCCAGGGGGCCGTCCGCGGCCACGTCCCAGACGACGCGGGTCGTGCCGTAGCGGGCCGTCGAGCGCACCGGCGTGACCTTCGGGGCGCCCGCCAGGGCCTGGGCCACGCGGAACGCCACCGGGAGGCGGAACGGCAGGTGCGGGCCGTTGTGGATGGCGGCCGACGCGATCGGGCCGGACCGGGTCTCGGCGGTCGCGGCCGCCGTGGTCACCGTGAGGTCGGCCAGGTCCTTCGGGATGCCCCACAGCTCGCGGCCGCCGTCGCGGGAGTCGACGCTGTCGACCCAGATGTGGCTGATCGTCACCCGCGGCCGGGCGCCGGACCGGGTGAGGGTCGCGGCGAGCAGCTCCCGGTATGACAGGTCGCCCCCGGGCTGGTAGTCCACCCAGGCGGCGCCGACGACGGCCCGCGAGCCGAGCCGCACCACCCGGACCGGCCCGTCGAGCCCGGCCGGCAATTGGGGCACCACCGCCGCGGGCACCAGCCACACGGACACGTACATGTCGCCGCGCAACGACCACGGCTCCGGCGGATACGACATGATCTGCCCCCATCCGGTGAGTACTGCCGTCACCATCAGCGTAACGCTGTCACCTCCGCCAGGCGGGTGGCCAGGAACGCGCGTTCGACGTCGTTGGCCGTCAGGGCGATCGCCTCGCGGTAGGCCTCGGCCGCCGCCGGGTAGTCGCCGAGGCGGCGGAGGAAGTCGGCGCGGGCCGCGCTCAGGTAGCCGTACGTGGCCAGGGACGGCTCCGCCAGCAGCCGGTCCAGCGCCGCCAGGCCGGCCCGCGGGCCGTCGCGCATCCCCAGCGCCACGGCGCGGTTCAGCGCCACCACCGGGGACGGCCACAGGCCCAGCAGGACGTCGTAGAGGCCCGCGATCTCGGTCCAGTCCGTCGCCGCCCAGGACGGGGCCTCGGCGTGTACCGCGGCGATCGCGGCCTCCACCGCGAAGCGGGTCGGCGGGTGGTTGCGCAGGGCCGCCGTCAGCAGGCGGGTGCCCTCCGCGATGCGGGCCGCGTCCCAGCGGGAGCGGTCCTGCTCGGCGAGCAGCAGGAGCCGGCCGTCGGGGGAGACCCGCGTGTCGCGGCGGGCGTCGATGAACAGCAGCAGGGCGAGCAGTGCCGTGGCCGCGGGCTCGCGGGGCATCAGGCGGTGCAGGGTGCGGGCCAGGGCGAGCGCGGCGTCGGTGAGGTCGCGGCGGACCAGCTCGGGGCCGGTCGGTGCCGCGTGACCGGTCGTGTACACCAGGTGTACCACCTCCAGCACCGCGTCCAGGCGCTCGGCCAGGCGGTCCGGCGGCGGCACGCGGAACGGGATGCGGGCCGTGGCGATCTTCTTCTTGGCCCGGGTGACCCGGGCGGCCATCGTCGGCTCGGGCACCAGGAACGCCCGCGCCACCTCCGCCGTCGACAGGCCGCACACCAGCCGCAGCGTGAGCGCCACCTGCGCGTCGCGGGACAGGGCCGGGTGGCAGCACGTGAAGACGAGCCGCAGCGGGTCCTCGGCGCCGGCCGGGCCGGCCTCGGTGACGAGGAGCGGCAGGGCTCGGCGCAGCGTCGACTCCCGCCGGAGTACGTCGAGGGCCCGGTGCTTCGCAACCGTCGTGAGCCACGCCGCCGGTCGCGCCGGCACGCCGCTGTGCGGCCAGTTCTCCAGGGCCTTGGCGTACGCGTCCTGCGTGCACTCCTCGGCCAGGTCCAGGTCCCGCGTCAGCCGCGCGGTCGCGGCCAGGACCCGCCCCCACTCCCGCCGATGCGCCTCGGCCACCGCCGCCGCGACGGCGTCAGCCATGGTCGACCACGGGGCGGATCTCGACGCCGCTGTGGCCGGCCGTGACCTCCGGCAGGCGGGACGCGAGCGCGATCGCCTCGTCGAGGTCGGGCGCCTCGATGAGGTAGAAGCCGCCGAGGGCCTCCTTCGTCTCCAGGAACGGCCCGTCGGTGACCGTGGCGCCGCGCAGCGACGTGGCCGTCGACGCCGGCTCCAGCTCCTCCCCGCCGAGCACGGCCGGGCCGGCCGCCGCCCGGAACCCGAGGTGGCCCTCCTCCAGCCGCTGCCGGTCGTGGGCCGTCATCGCCGACCACTCGCGCTCGTCGCCGTAGATGAGGATGAGGTACTTCGCCATGGTGCGTCCCGTCGTGCCGGGGCCCGGCGGGCCCGTCTGCCTACACGACGACTCAACCGCACCCGGAATCGACACGCGGACCGGACGAGTTTCGCCGCCCGGCCGGTACGGTGCCCGGGAAATGGTTCCCTTCGACCATTCCGCGGCACTCGCCGGTCGCCATGAATCGCTTTCCGGAAATCGCTCTCCATCGAAACATCGACCACAATCAGGCCTTGACTTCCTCCGGACGGCCGCTGGTACGGTGCCGTGAGAGAGCGCTCTCTGAATCCGCCAGTTCGACCGCCATAAATTGGCGGCCGGCCCCACATGCCCGCCTGAGCGCGCCGCACACGCGCACACGACGATGACCCGGGTGGGCATCCGCCCAGAGGAGCATCATGCACGACACCCCACCGCACCGGACCCCGTCCGGGCGCACCGGCCGGGTCCGCGGCTGGACCGCGGGCCTCACCGCCGCGGCCACGCTCGCCCTGGTCGCCGTCACCGCCGTCGCCTACGCCGGCACCAGCGGGTCCGACGCCCGGGCCGGCGCGCTCGCGGCCGCCGCGGTGCCGGCGCCGCCCCCGGGATTCCAGCTGACCTGGAGCGACGAGTTCAACGCCGCCGCCGGCACCGGCGTCAACACCGGCACCTGGAAGTACGACACCGGACCGGGCAGCAGCTTCGGCACCGGCGAGATCGAGACCATGACCAACAGCACCGCCAACGTCTTCCACGACGGCAACGGGCACCTGGTGCTGCGCGCCCTGCACAGCGGCACCGACCCGCGGGCCGGCTGGACCTCGGGCCGCATCGAGACCCAGGCCGCCACGTTCGGCGCCGAGGCCGGCGGCGTGGTCCGCATGGAGTCCTCGATCCAGCAGCCCAACGTGACCACCGCCAACGGCGCGGGCTACTGGCCGGCGTTCTGGATGCTCGGCTCGACCCTGCGCACCGGCACCCCGTGGCCGACCAGCGGCGAGGTCGACATCCTGGAGGACATCAACGGGCGCAGCTCGGTCTTCGGGACGCTGCACTGCGGCACCAACCCCGGCGGCCCGTGCAACGAGTCGACCGGCCTCGGCAGCGGCGAGCGCGCCTGTGCCGGGTGCCAGACCGGGTACCACACCTACGCGGTCGAGATCGACCGGTCCAAGTCGCCGGAGGAGATCCGGTGGTACCTCGACGGCGCCAACTACTTCACCCTGCCGGCGACCCGCGTGGACGCCACCACCTGGAACAACGCCGTGCACCACCCGTTCTTCATCATCTACGACCTGGCGATGGGCGGCGGCTTCCCCGACGCGTTCGGCGGCGGCCCCAACGCCAGCACGATCTCCGGCGGGCAGCTGAACATCGACTGGGTCGCCGTGTACAACAAGGGCCCCGGCAGCACCACCCCGCCGGGCACCAACATCGCCCAGGGCAAGCCGACGACGGCCAGCTCGCAGGAGAACGCCGGCACCGCCGCCGCCCTCGCCACCGACGGCAACACCGGCACCCGCTGGTCGAGCGCGTTCAGCGACCCGCAGTGGCTGCAGGTCGACCTCGGCCAGTCGTACAACCTCACCAACGTGACGCTGAACTGGGAGGCCGCCTACGGCCGCGCGTACCAGGTGCAGACCTCGCCGGACGGCGCCACCTGGACCACGGTCGCGTCGACCACCACGGGTGACGGCGGCATCGACTCCTACACCGTGTCGGGCGCCGGGCGGTACGTGCGGATCTACGGCACCCAGCGCGGCACCGCCTACGGGTACTCGCTGTGGGAGCTGTCGGTCGCCGGCACGCCCGGCACCGGCGGCGCCACCCTGCTGTCCCAGGGCCGCGCGACGACGGCCAGCTCGCAGGAGAACGCCGGCACCGCGGCGGCCCTCGCCACCGACGGCAACACCGGCACGCGCTGGTCGAGCGCGTTCAGCGACCCGCAGTGGCTGCAGGTCGACCTCGGCGCCGCGCACAGCATCAGCCGGGTGGCGCTGCACTGGGAGGCCGCCTACGCCCGGGCGTTCCAGGTGCAGACCTCGGACGACGGCACCACCTGGACGACGGTCTATGCCACGACCACCGGCGCCGGCGGCACGCAGAACCTGACGGTCTCGGGCTCCGGCCGGTACGTGCGGGTGAACGGCACCCAGCGGGCCACGGCGTACGGCTACTCACTATGGGAGTTCCAGATCTACGGCACCTGACCCGCCCCGTCCGCCCCCTCCGCGTCGATCTTGCACTTGTGGTGCCCGGACACTCCCTGAATGCCCGGGTTTGTCAGGCACCACAACTGCAAGATCGACGCATCAGGGGGCGTGGCGGAAGGCGGCGCGCTCGCGGCGGGCGAACGGGCGGCGCAGGAACAGCTGCCACCCGATGCGCAGCGGGTGCGCCGCCGGCAGCATCCGGTCGAGATAGCCCGGCGGCACGTCGTGCAGCGCCCAGCCGACCACCTCGGCGATCTGGCGCGGCGACTTCGACTGCTGGAAGTACGTCCGCTCGATGTGATGCCACTCGGCCGGGCTCAGCAGGGCCTGCATCAGCTCCAGCGCGTCGCGCTCCTCGTGCGCGAGGTGGGCGTGGAGCCGCTCGCGGGCCGCGACCACCCGCACCTGCAGCGCCGCCCACGCGTCCGCGTCGGCGGCGGCCGCCATCCGGGCCATGCCCTCGGCGACCGCATCGAGCAGCGGGTCGATGCCGTGGTGCTCCTCCTCCATCGCGGCCAGGGTCGCCCGGCCGGCCGCGTCGGCCTTCGCGGCCAGGGCGGGCCACAGCCCGGCGTCCTCGCCGGTGTGGTGGTCGTGCAGCACCCGGCGGAACAGGTCCCACCGGCGCTGGAGGGCCTGCCAGGTCGCCCGGTCGGCGACCGGCGTGGCGGCCACCGCGGCGACGAACCGGTCGAGGTCGCGGCGGAAGGCCCAGTGCATGCCGTACATCCCGGTCAGGTCGAGCGGGCCGCCGGGGGCCGCCGCCTGGCCGGGCAGCCGAAGCTGCTCCTTGGTCTGTGTCATGCCCCGAGCCTCGGCGCGCCGCTTGAGGCGGGCTTGAGGCCGGCTGGGCGGCGCACCTCAAGCGCGCGCCAAGCGCCCGCCCGCACAGTGTGCGCACCTGACCTTTGAAGGAGCGATCACGATGACGGTACTGGTGACCGGCGCGACCGGCAGCATCGGCGGCGCGGCCACGGCCGCCCTGGTCCAGCGGGGTGCGCCGGTGCGCGCCCTCGTCCGCGGTACCCACCGGGCGGCGCTGCTGCCCGCGGGCGTGGCGGCGGCGGTCGGCGACCTGCGCGACCCGGCGGCGGTCGAGGCCGCCCTCGCCGGCGTCACGGCCGCCCTCTACGTCTCGCCGCACGACCCGGACGAGGAACGCCTCGCCGAGACGTTCGCCGCGGCGTGCGAGCGGCTCGGCGTGCGGCTGGTCTTCGCGGGCGTGGTGACCGACAGCCTGTTCGTGCGGACGCTCGTCGGGCTGTTCCTGCCGCACTACCGCGGGAAGCTGCGCATCTCCCGGCGGATGGCCCGCTCGTCGGCGCGCCCGGTGCTGTTCGGGGTGAGCAACTACTACCAGAACGACGAGATCGTGCGGGAGGACATCCTGACCGGCACGTACCCCCTGCCGGTCCACGGCTCCGGGGTGAACCGCGTCGACCTGCGCGACGTCGGCGAGCTCATCGCCCGGGCGCTCACCGAGCCGGAGTTCCCCGGCGGCATCCACGCGCTGTGCGGCCCGGCCTCGATCGGCGGCCCCGAGTCGGCGCGGACATGGACCCAGGTGCTCGGCCGGCCGGTCCGCTACGCGCCCGAGGACTGGCGGGCCGCCCTCGGCCGGCAGCTCAGCGGCCAGAAGCTCGACGACTTCCGCCACACCTACGGCTTCCTGGCCCGCCGCGGCATGCCCACGACGGCCCGCGAGGTCGCGGTGATGACCCGGCTGCTGGGCCGGGCGCCGCGCCCCTACGGCGACTACGTCCGCGACACCGCCGAAGCCTGGCAGGCCGTGTCGTAGCCGGCGCGGGCGGCTCGGTGACCGGGCGCCCGGTCACCGAGCCGGGACCGGGCCGTCAGGCCGTGAACAGCAGCGAGACGTTCTGGCCGCCGAAGCCGAACGAGTTGCACAGCGCCGCCGGGACCGGGCCGCGGCGCGGCTCGCCGCGCACCACGTCCAGGTCGACCTCCGGGGCCAGGCGCTCCAGGTTGAGGGTCGGCGGGATCACGCCCTCGGTGACCGAGAGCAGGGTCAGGATGCCCTCCACCGCGCCGGCCGCGCCGACCAGGTGGCCCAGCGCCGACTTCGGCGCGGTGAGCACGACGTCGCCGCCGAGCGCGCCGCGGATCGCGGCCGCCTCGCCGACGTCGCCGACCACGGTCGACGTGGCGTGGCAGTTGACGTGGGTGACGTCGGCGGGGGAGAGGCCCGCGTCGGCCACGGCCCGCAGCATCGCCCGGATCTGGCCCGCGCCGCTCGGGTCGGGCCCGGTGATGTGGTGGGCGTCGGCGGTCACGCCGACGCCGGCCAGCCGGCCGAGCACCCGGGCGCCCCGCTCCTCGGCGAACCCGGCCCGCTCCAGCACCATGATGCCGGCGCCCTCGCCGAGCACGAACCCGTCGCGGTCGGCGTCGAACGGCCGCGACGCCCGCTCCGGGTCGTCGTTGCGCTTCGACAGCGTGCGGGCCTGCGCGAACCCGGCCAGGGTGAGCGGCGCGATCGCCGCCTCGGCGCCGCCGGCGATGACGACGTCGGCCTCCCCGGCGCGGATGAGCCGCACGGCGAGGCTCAGCGCCTCGGCGCCCGACGCGCACGCGGACACCGGCGTATACACACCCGCCTTGGCGCCGAACTCCAGGCTGACCCAGGCTGCCGGCCCGTTGGGCATGAGCATCGGCACGGTCAGCGGCGACACCTTGCCCGGCCCCGACCGCTCGATGACGTCGTCCTGGGCCAGCAGCGTCGAGACGCCGCCGATGCCGGTGCCGACCGCCACCGCGAGGCGCTCCGGGTCGACGCCGGGCGCGCCGGCCTGCGCCCACGCCTGCTGGGCGGCGACGAGCGCGGCCTGCTGACAGCGGTCCATGCGGCGGGCCTGGACGCGCGGCAGCAGCGTGTCCGGCGGGGTCGCCATCGGCGCGCCGATGCGCGCCGGGAGGTCGTCGTGGAACTCGTAGTCCTTGACCAGGTCGTCGATGCGGCGGACGCCGGAGCGGCCGGCGAGCATGCCGTCCCACAGTGCGGGGACGTCGGCGCCGAGCGGGGTGATCGCCCCGAGCCCGGTGACGACCACGTCTTCCTTCCGGGGGTTTGCCATAGCTTATTTGTATCGCATACAAATAAGGGGTGTCCATCGCGGAGCCGGCGCGCGACCGGGGCCGGCGCACCCGGGCGCGCATCCTGGAGCGGGCGGCCGAGCTGTTCGCGGCCGACGGGTATGCGGCCGTGAGCGTCGCCGGCATCGCCGCCGCGGCCGGCGCCCACCCGCACCAGATCACCTACTACTTCGGGTCGAAGGACGCGCTGTTCGTGCAGGCCGCGTTCCTGGTGCTGCTGCGCGACGCCCGCCGGCTGGAGCCGATCGGCCTGCGCCGGCGCACCCCGGCCGCGTTCCGCGCGGCCCTGGCGCGGGCGGCGTTGAGCCTGCCGTCGGTGCCGGCCGTGGTGCAGGCCCTCGCCGTCGCCCGGATGCGCCCCGAGCTGCACGCCCTGGCCCAGCAGCAGCTGGCGGTGCTGTTCCGCCAGGCGGAGCGCTACCTCGACGCGGTGCTCACCCGGCGCGGCTGGACGATCGACCGCCCGCCGGCGGTGGAGGCCCGCACCTTCTGGAGCGCCGTGCTCGGCGCCCGCCTGGTCTCGGAGTCCGGCTACGGCGGCCACTCCGACGACATCGACCTCGCCGGCGTCCTCACCGTCCGTGCGGAGACGCACTGACGCGCCGGTACCCTCCCGCGTCGATCTTGCAGTTGTGGTGCCTGGATACTCCCGCATCGCCCCGGTTTGTCAGGCACCACAACTGCAAGATCGACGCAGTTGGCTAGCGGCCGCGCATCGCCCGCAGCAGCGGGATGGCGGCGATCTTCTCCTCGGTCAGCTCGTCCCAGCGGATCCCGCCGGCCGGGCGCGGCCCGCGCACGGGCCGGCAGTCGATGATCCGCTCCGGGGTGACGACGAGGTCGACCGGCGCGTCGTGCTCGGTGGTCGGGATCGCGCCGGCCGGCCGGACCTGCAGCTCGTGCACCGTCGTCACGACGAGGGTGTGCGGCCCGACCAGGCCGGCCGCGGCGGCCAGGGCGAACTCGAGGTCGGCGAACCCGCCGCCCTTGCCGAGCCGCGCACCGTCCTCCCCGGCGGCGACGCAGCCGGTGACGACCAGGTCGACCGGGGCGAGGCCGGCCACCGCGACCCGGCGGGCCGAGCGGGTCGCCCCGCTGATCGACGCCGCGGTCCGCGGCTTGTCGGCGAGGTGCGCGGGGTCGAGCAGGAAGAACGGGTCGGCCTCGGCGAGCCGCGGCACCGCCATGTAGACGACCTTGCCGTCCTCGAGGGCGCGCTGGCGCACGGGGAGCTGGGCCGAGTCGGGATTGGCCTTGACGGTGCCGGCGGCCGCCCACTCGGCCGTCCCGCGCAACCGCTCGGCGGCCGCCTCGGCGCCGGTGAAGTTCGTGATGCGTCCCTTGGCGCCGGGGAACCGCGCGACCCGCGCCGCGGTCAGCGCGGCCCACACCTCCTCGCGCAGCGCGGCCTTGGCGGCGAGCAGCTCGGCCGGCCCGCCGGCGTCGTGGTCATGGCGGGGCGCACGTCTCGGCACGCCCCCACCCTACGGCCGCGGGCCGCGACCGGCCGCTCAGGGCCGCAGCTGCCGCTGCAGGACGACCGCGGTGACCAGCACGGCGGCGCCGAAGACCGCGACCACGGTCCCGGGCGGCCACACCTCGGCCAGAGCGCCGCCGGCCACCAGCGTCACGCCCTGCGTGGTCGCGATCCCGGTGAGCAGCAGCCCGAACCCCTGCCCGCGGGTCTGCGCCGGCACGGCCGCCAGGAACCGCCGCTGCAGCCCGAGGTGGTAGGACATGCCGGCGAACGCCAAGAAGCAGGCCACGGCCGCCGGCAGCACGGGCGGGCCGGCCGCGAAGAGCAGCAGCGGCGCCCCCAGGAGCAACGCCGCCGGCAGGGTCAGCCGGTCCTGCCGCTCGGGGGTCAGGAACCGGCCGAACGTCAGGTCCCCGACCAGCATGCCGGCCGCGCCGGCCCAGAACAGCGCGCTCGCGAGGGCGGCCGGGCCGTGGGCGGCGGCGTACGGCACGAAGGCGCCCTCCGCGCCCGAGGCGGCGGCCATCGGCAGCCAGTGGGCGAGCAGCAGGCCGCGGACCGCCGGGTCGGCGAGCAGCCGCCGGTTCGTCCGCCACGTCTGCCGCCAGGCGGCCCCGTCGGCCCGGCCCCGGGGCGGGCGGGCGCGCAGGGCGGCGCTCGCGAGGGTCGCGCCGGCGGCGAGCGCCGCGGCGACCCACAGCGCGGTGGCCGGGCCGGTGACGCTCAGCAGGACCCCGCCGGCCGCGTACCCGGCGAGCTGGGTGACGTAGCCGGTCGCGTTGTAGACGGCGCGCCCGAGCACGTAGGCGTCCTCGGGCAGCAGGTCGGGCAGCAGCCCCGTGCGGGCGGCGGTGCCGACCGGCAGCACCGTGCCGAGGGCGAGCATCACCAGCAGCATCACGGCCGGCGAGAGCAGTCCCGTGGCCAGGACCGCGAGCGTGGCGGCCTGCAGCGCGCCGACCGCGGCCAGGGCGCGCCGCGGCGGCAACCGGTCGGCGTGCGCGAGGAGGAAGACCGCGCCGACGAGGTACGGCAGCGAACCCGAGGCCAGCGCGAGCCCGCTCAGCAGCGGTGAACCGGTCCGCTCGAACACCAGCACGGCGAGCGCCACCACGGTCAGGGTGCTCGCCAGCGCGGTGCCGGCGAACCCACCGAGCACCACGACGTACTCGCGGTGCCGCAGCAGCCCCCGGACCGTTTGCATCGACGCGATCCTATCGGCTCCGCGGTGGGCCATGATCGTGGGAACGTGCTGGCCGTCCCGACGACCAGATGCTTCCCACGATCATGCGGGGCGGCGGGCGAACACCAGCGCGCCCGTCGCCGGCTCGGCCGGGTCGAGGAGCCACTCGGCCTCGACGGCGAAGCCCGCTTCGCGCAGCCAGGCGGACACCTTCGCCGGTGAGCGGCGGTGGACGTACACCCGCATCGGCAGGCCGCCGTAGCCCTCGGTCTTCAGGCGGGTGCTGTCGCCGGCATGGAAGCCGGCCAGCAGGACGCCGCCGGGGCGCAGGGCGCGGTGGAAGCCCTCGCACACGGCCGGCATCAGCTCGTCGGGGACGTGGATGGTCGACCAGTACGTCAGGAGGCCGGCCAGCGACCCGTCCTCCAGCGCGAGGCCGGTCATGTCGCCCGTCTCGAAGCGGGTGCCCGGGTGCGCCCGGCGGGCCAGCTCGACCATCGCCGGGGACAGGTCGATGCCGAACGCGTCGGCGCCGAGGCCGCGCAGGTGCGCGGTGACGTGGCCGGGGCCGCAGCCGACGTCGGCGACCGGGCCGGGGCCGGCGAGCGCGGCGAAGAGGGCGAGGGCGGCGGTGAGATACGGCTCGCGCTCCAGCGAGTCGCGGACGAGCTCGGCGTAGTTGCCGGCGACCGTGTCGTACGAGGTGCGGGTGTCGTCCAGCCAACCGTCCACGATCCGCCACCCTACAGCGGGTGCATCGGCAAGGTGACAGTGCCGTGGCGGGCGTCGGTCAGAATGGATGGCTCCGACCCCCCGATCGCGACCCGAAAGAGTGCGAAACGATATGCGTGCCCCCCGGACGGTTGTCACCGCCACCCTGACGTTGCTGATCGGCGCCGGTCTGGCCGCGTGCTCGTCGCAGGCCGACGAGCTCGAGCAGCAGCTGAGCAAGGCCGGCTACACGAACGTGTCGGCCGAGGCCGACTACGACACCACCACGAAGAACGGCAAAAAGAAGAAGAAGCTCGACGACTACGAGGCCACCGCCAAGGCCGGCAGCTGCACGGTGGAGGTCGAGCAGGACTCGGGCGACCACGACTACGTCATCGAGACGGTCAACGGCAAGGACGTCAGCTTCACCAACCTGACCGCGTCCGCGCTGATCGCCGAGCTGGGCAAGCAGGGCGTGCGCTGCTGACCGTGCGCGTCCTCTGCTGCGGGGCTGAGCCGGTGGCGGGCGGCCCGAAGGGAAGGGAACGGCCGCCCGCCACCGGGGTCCGTCACGCCGCGGGCTCGCCGGACGGGACGGGGAGCGCGGTGCTCAGGGCCGCCGGCACGCCGAAGTTCGGGGTGCCGTCGGCGTTCCAGGTGAACTTCTGCGCGCGCGTGCTGCGGTTCATGTCGCAGCCGCCGCTCGCGGAGCTGTTCGCGTGGTACACGATCCAGTCCTCGGTGCCGTCCGGTGACTTGAAGAAGCCGTTGTGGCCCGGCGCGTACACCCCGTTGGCGTTGGAGCGCTGGAACACCGGGTTCGGCGACTTCACCCACGACGACGACAGCAGCGGGTCACCGCCGTTGTACGTCAGCATGCCCAGCTTGTAGTCCGGCGTGGAGCAGTGGCTCGCCGAGTAGACGATGAACGTCTTGCCGCCCCGCTGCAGCACCTCCGGGCCCTCGTTCACGGAACCGCCGATGGTCTCCCAGGAGTACGTCGCCGTCGAGAGGGTCCGCCGGGTGCCGCTCGCCGTCCAGGGGTTCGACAGCGGGCGGATGAACATCGGCTGCGCGCCGTTGTAGAAGGTGCCGAGCAGGTACAGCTGGCCGTTGAGCTGCAGGATGCTGGCGTCCAGCTCCCACGTGTTGTCGGCCGTCGGGTCCAGCATGTCGGCCTTCCACGAGTACGGGCCCATCGGGTCCAGCCCGGCGCTCTCGAGGACGTGGATGCGTTGCGTGCCGAGGTTGTACGGCTCCTGCCCGGCGGTGTAGTAGAAGTACCACCGCTGCCCGTTGGGACCGTTGAGCAGGTGGAACTCGGGCGCCCACATGGTGCCGGCGCCGTTCGGGCGGGTGAGGTTGAAGATCACGGTCTCCGGGGCGCTCTTCAGCCCGGTGAGCGTGGTGGCCTTGCGCATCGTGATGGTGCGGTTCCACGTCGTGGCGGCCAGGTAGTAGTAGCCGTTGTAGTACGTGAGCCACGGGTCGGGGCCCTGCGGGTCGAGCGGGTTGGTGAACGTTCCACCGCCACCGCCGCCGGTCCCGGGGTTGTACCCCGCCAGGCGCCACACGCGGCTCGTGGCCGTCGTGCACGGCAGCTGCACCAGCAGCGCGTTCTGGGCGGTCGAGTCGCCGGCTGGGGCGACGCACTTGCCCGAGTGGACGGCCACCAGGTTGAACGTGTTCGTGGCGCCCGAGACGGTCACCGGCTGCAGCCGGAACTGCTGGTTGGTCTGGCTGTTGCAGGAGTACTGGATGATCTGCGCGTTGTCGGCCGTCGACACGCCGCTGACGTCGAGGCAGCGGCCGGCCGCGACGGTCGCGACCGTGTACGTGTCGGTGGTGCCGGCGACGGGGTTGAAGGTGAAGTTCTGGCTCGTCGCCGACGTGCAGCTCTGCTGCTGCAGCTGCAGGGCCTGGGTCGACGCGCCGCCGGGGACCGTGGCGCAGCGGCCGTTGGCCTGGTTGACGGCGGTGCTCGTGAACGTCACCGGAGCGGCGGACGCGGGGATGGCGGGCAGCAGGCCCGCGACGACGGCCGTGACGGCGATGAGCACGCCGGACGACCTGCGGACTTTCCCGGATGGCATGGCGGATACCTCCCTGAAAACCTTTTCGGAATAGTTGCAGCGCCATTTCCTCGTGTCAATGCTGTGACATGGAACATCGGCACCCGAAAACATTTCGGCGTGTGACGTTCCGCCGGGGCCGCGCGTGTTGCTGGTATGACGACGATCCATACGCTGGACGGCGTGCCCGCGCCGCCCGCGACCTCCGACCGGCCACCGGAGTTCGCCGACTGCTACGCGGCGCAGTTCCGGGTCATCGCGGCCCAGCTCGCCGTGTACCTCGGCAGCGTCGAGGAGGCCCAGGAGGTCACCCAGGAGGCGTTCACGCGGGCCTGGTCGCGCTGGAGCCGCATCGCCCACTACGACGACCCGGGCGCTTGGGTGCGCCGGGTCGCGTGGAACCTGGCGACGAGCCGGCTCCGCCGGGCCCGCACGGCCCTGCGGCACTGGCGCGGCCAGCGCCTCGAGCTCGTCGCCGGCCCCGGCCCGGACCGGGTGGCCCTGGAGGCCGCCCTCGCCGAGCTGCCGCCGAACCAGCGCCGCGCCGTCGTCCTGCACTACCTGGCCGGCCTGCCGGTCGCCGAGATCGCCGACCTGTGCCGGGCGCGCGAGGGCGCCGTGCGCACCTGGTTGTACCGCGCCCGCCAGACCCTCGCCCGCCACCTGGAGGTGTCCGACGATGCCTGAGCTCGACGACCGCATCCGCACCGCGCTCGGCGCCCTGGCCGAGCAGGCCGAGCGACAGCTGCACGCGCCCGGCGCCGCGGCCGCGGCCACCGCGGGCCACCGCCGCCGCCTCGCCGGGGCGGGCGCCGCCCTGGCCCTGCTCGCGGGGGCCACCGCGACCGGCGCCTGGACCCTGTCCGACCGCCCGGCCGAGGTGGCCGCCTGCACCCCGGCGGAGGTCACGGCCTTCCTGCCGATCTACGGCGAGGAGGAGGCGAAGGCCGCGGTCGGGTCGGTCCTGTACGCCTCCCCGGAGGTGACGTCGGTGGTCTTCGAGTCGCGCAGGGAGGCGTGGGAACGCTTCAGGGTCGAGTTCGCCGACACGCCGGAGCTGGTGAACGCGACGACGGAGGACCAAATCCCGGCCTCGTGGCGCTTCACGCTGCGCTGCACGACGGACTTCCCGCCGGTCAAGTCCCGGTTGCTGGAGTCCACGCGCATCGTCGACGTGATCTGCCAGCGCTGCGAGCCGTCGCCCACCCCGACCCGCTGAGCGGTCAGCGGGAGTCGCGGGCGTGCGGCTCCGGGAGGGCGAACGGGGCGGCGGGCCGCCCCGGCCCACCAGTTCGGTGGCGATGGTGTCCGCGACCAGCGTGCCGTCGCGGTCGAGCAGCGCGTGAACGGCGTCGTACACGTCGGTCACCATCGCGGCGGCCCGGTCGCGGTCATGGCCGGGCCGGTGTCACACAGTGCCTGACGGGCCGCGGCCAGGAACCGCTCCGGGTCGGTCACCACCACGTCCCGGCGGGTGCGAACACTGATGACCATGCCAGCACGCGGGGCTACGGAATCGGTCATGCCGACGAGTGTGATCCCAAGCCACGCTCGCACGACGTGCCGGGTCGGAGCGGGATCCCGGCGCGGCGGGGCGTCGATGCTCGCGGCTCGACTGCATGATCACGGAACTTTGTGTACCTCCACGACACAGAAACGTCCGTGATCATGCTGCTCACCCTGCCGCCTCAGGCATCGCACCCGCTTCGCGCAACGCCTTGCGCCGGGTCAGCCGAGGCCGGACAGGTCGCGGTACGCGCTGATGACCCAGCGGACCCGGTCGGCGAACTCGTCGGCCGGGAGCCCGGGCTGGGGCTGGGCCGGCCGCAGGCCCAGCGACCGGTCGGCGCGGCGCAGGGCCTCGTGGGCGGTCGCCGTCGCCTGCTCGTCGCGGGCCAGGTCGGAGCACTGCCGCGCGAGGTGCTCCAGGGAGGCCACCCGGCGGCGGGCGTCCGTCCACAGCGGCCGCAGGGCCGCCTCGACCCGGGCGATGCGGTCGGTCAGCTCGGCGCGCAGCAACGAGGGTTGGTCAAGGCTGACGAGGTGGACGCCCGTGCCGTCGCTGACGACGTGGAGCACGCCGTCCGGCTGGTCCGCGGCCATCAGTTCACTGTATCGACCGGCGCAACGGGGAGGGCGACGCGAATGGCATGATGGCCGCGTGACGCAGTTCGAGGCGCGGACGGCGACGGGCACCGGCCGGGCCGTCGTGTCCCTGGCCGGCGAGTGTGACCTCGCCGTGCGCGACCAGTTCGAGGCGGCCCTGACGGCGGCGGTGCGGGCCGCGCCGGAGGTGCTCGTCGACGCCGCCGAGCTGCGGTTCCTCGACTCCAGCGGCGTGCACACGCTGGTCATGGCGCACCGGGCGGCGCAGGCGGAGGGGCGGCGGCTGCACCTGGTGAACGCGACCGGGGTGGTGGCCCACGTCCTGGAGGTCACCGGCGTCGCGGACCTGTTGCGCCCGCCCGGTGAGACCGGGGGAAACGGCCGTGGCTGACACGGCGGGGTATTCGGCGATCAGCGACCTGCGGCCGCTGCGTGAGTTCGTCGCCGCGCGGGCCCTCGCGCTCGGGCTGGCGGCGCCGCGGGCCGACCTGCTCATGCTCGCCGTCAACGAGCTGGCCACGAACACGCTGCAGCACACGACCGGCGGCGGCACCGTGCGGGTGTGGGCCGACGCGTCCGGGCTGTGGTGCGACGTCGTCGACCAGGGGGCGCCGCGCGCCTTCGGGCGCGCCATGCCGCCGGCCGAGGCGATCGGCGGCCGTGGCCTCGCGATCGTCGAGCGGATCTGCGACGACGTCAGCGTCTTCACCGCCGCCGAGGGCACCGTCGTCCGGATGCGCCTCGACCTTTAGCGCGGCCGCCGCCCGGAAGCCCGGTGGACCGCGGGCGTCAGCCGCCGGACGGGGGTGGCCAGGCGAGAGCGCGCAGGCCGGCCTCGCCGCCCTGGACCACGTCGCGGTCGTGGCTGTGGCGGCGGTTCGGGTCGCCCGGCTGGTACTGCCAGATCGCGAAGGTCGTCCAGCCCGCCGGCAGCTTCGGGGGGCGTTTCGTGTAGCCGGCGATGTTCAGCGGGTACGTCGCGTAGGACGCGTCGTTGTCCGTGCACGGGTTCCACCAGTTCGTGTTCGTGTAGATCATCGGCTTGCGGCCGATGCCCGCCTCGATCCGGCCGATGAACGCGGCGATCCACGCGCGCAGCCGCTCCGGGGAGAGGTTGTAGCAGTCGTCCGCCCGCACGCCCGCGTAGGGCCACTCGAGGTCGACGAACGGGACCAGGGTGCGCTGGTCGCGGGTGAACCGGGCGTGGCGCAGGAAGTGCTCGGCCTGGCCGACCGGGTCGCCGAGGTCGGGGCGGGCGTACACGTAGGCGCCGACGTACCGGCCGGTGGCCCGGGCCGTGGCGTAGTCGGCGGCGAAGTGCGGGTTGACGTACGAGCGGCCCTCGGTCGCCTTGATGTAGACGAACCGGCTGCCGGCCGCGACCTCGGTCGGCCAGTGCACGCCGAACGTGCGGTGGTCGTGGCTGGACAAATCGATGCCGCCGACCGGGAACCCGGCCGGGCGGGCCGCCTCGATCGCGCTGACCGCCTCCAGCACCGGCGGGCCCAGCCGCAGCAGCGGCGCCTGGCGGGCCGGCGCGGCCGCGACCGCCCAGATCGGGCTGCTGACGACGATCGTCGCGATCAGGGCGGCCTTGCGCTGGCCAGGGGTCAGGTCGGCGACGAACCGGCGGGCAAGCCGCCAGGCCGTCGCGACACGCCGCTGAGCCGCCGGGAACGAGCGCATCACACCAGTGTGCCCGGCCACCGCGACCCGCAATCGAGCCGCAGCTCGGGCGGTGTGCGCATCAAGCCACGTCCATGACGTCGGCGGTCGGCCGCAGGGGCGAGCGCGGCGCCCCGCGGGAGGCGGCCGCCACGCCGAGCCGCACCACCATCGCCGGCCAGCCCACGTCGCCGAGCATGCGCCGCAGGGTGGTGCGGGCCGCGACGACCTCCACCAGGTCGCTCATCGGCGAGAACGCCAGCCCGTCGGCGATCGCGCCGAGCACCACCGCCGAGTACGCCTCGCCGGCCGTGAGCCAGTCGCGGGGCGAGTCGCCGTCGGTGACGACGATCACGTACCGCGCGTTGCGGTCGGTCACCCGCTGTCCACTGTAGATCGACGCGTCCGGCTCGTCGTCGAGGGCGCGCAGCGACACCGGCCGGACCCCGGACGACTGCGCCGCCACCTCGGCCGGCAGGCCGCCGCGGACCCAGGTGGCGATCTCGGCGCGGTACGCGGGATCCGACCGCTCGACGTTCGCCGCGTGGCCGGCCGCCACCGCGAGCGTCGAGCGGTCCTGCGGCCGGGCCACGTGGAGGTTCGCGCCGGCGTCGGCGGCCGCGCGGGCCAGCCGGGCGACGACCGCGTCCGGGACCGGCTCGTCGGTGAACGGGCGCCGGTCGGAGCGCCGCCGCCCGATCGCCGCCCGCAGCCGCTGCGCCGCCGTCGAGGGTTCGGCGCTCCCGTGGTACTGCAGGACGGCCAGCAGATCGGGGTCGGCCTCGTCCGGCAGGTAACTCACCGCGACGGCGACCCCGTCGGCGGCCAGCGCGACGCGGGCGTGGTGCAGCGACGAGCCGCAGCAGAGCGTCAGCAGCCGCCCGTCCGGGTCGATGACCCGCAGCTGCCGGGTCCGGTCGGCGCTCAGCTGCGCCGCGTCGCCGTCGATGCGCCAGTGCCAGGGCTGGGTGTTGAGCACCGACGGCGCCTCCAGGGCCGTCAGGACCGCCTGCGTGAGCAGGCGGCCGACCGCGTCGGTTCGGACAGCCACCGTGCACCCCCTCCGCCGATGAACGCAGCGGGAGCGGCTCTACCCCGTCAGGACGCGCTCATGACAGGCCCTGCACGGTGAGCACCACGCCGTCGGTGTGGCGGCCACGGGCGCGATGTCACTGGACGGTAGCGGCGGCCGGGCGGCGCGGGATGACGAGCGCGGTGCCGGTCTCCGGATCGGGGACGACCCGGCAGGGCAGGCCGAACACGTGCTCGATCACCGGCTCCGTCATCACCTCGGCCGGCGGGCCCTCGGCCACCACGCGGCCGTCCCGCATGGCGATCATGTGGGTGGCGTAGCGCGCGGCCAGGTTGAGGTCGTGCAGGACGGCGACGAGCGTGCGGTCGCGCTCGCGGTGCAGCCGCGCGCACAGCTCGAGCACGTCGATCTGGTGGGCGATGTCGAGGTACGTCGTGGGCTCGTCGAGCAGCAGCAGGGGCGTCTCCTGCGCGAGGACCATCGCGATCCACACCCGCTGGCGCTGGCCGCCGGACAGCTCGTCGACGAACGCGGTGCCCAGGTCGGCCACGCCCGTCTCCGCCATCGCGGTGCGGACCGCCCGCTCGTCGTCCGGGGTCCACTGGCTGAGCGGGCCGCGGTGCGGGTACCGGCCCCGGGAGACCAGGTCGGCGACGGTGATCCCGTCGGGGGCGATCGACGTCTGGGCCAGCAGGCCGAGGATGCGGGCCACCTCGCGGGCCGGGCGCGTGCCGATCTCGCGGCCGTCGAGCAGGACGCTGCCGGCGCGCGGCTTCAGCGTGCGGGCCAGGGCGCGCAGCAGGGTCGACTTGCCGCACGCGTTCGGGCCGACGATGACGGTGAACGAGTGGTCGGGGACGGTCACCGTCAGGTCGGTGGCGACGGTGCGGCGGTCGTAGCCGAGCGTGAGCCCCTGGCCACTGAGCCGGTCAGACATGCTTGCTCCTCCGTGCCAGCAGCCAGATGAGGTACCCGCCGCCGAGCAGCCCGGTGACCACGCCGACCGGCACCTGGTGGCCGGGGAGGGCGCGCTGGCCGACGACGTCGGCGGCGACCATGAGCGCGGCGCCGAGGCACAGCGCGGGCGCCAGGTTGGGGCCGGACGCGCGGGTGAGCCGCTTCGCGAGCTGCGGCGACGCGAGGGCCACGAACGCGACCGGGCCGGCGGCGGCCGCCGCGGCGGCGCACAGCAGGACGGCGCCGGTGAGGGCCACCAGGCGTACCGCGCGGACGGGCACGCCGAGCGCGAGGGCCGGGTCGTCGCCGAGCTCCAGGACGGTGAGCGCGCGGGTGTACCCGAGCAGCACGGGCGCGACGATCGCGAGGCCGCCGCCGGCGACGGCGACGTTGCCCCAGCCGCGGCCGTCGAGGCTGCCGGTCAGCCAGAGGATCGCGCGGGCCGCGTCGACGATCTGCGCCCGGGTCAGCAGCCAGCTGATGACGCCGGTGAGGATGCCGGCCACGCCGATGCCGACCAGGATGAGCCGGTGGCCGTGGCCGCCGCGGCGCCAGGCGAGCAGGTAGATGACGGCGCCGGTGGCCAGGGCTCCGGCGACGGCGCCGGCGGCGACCGCGACGGCGCCGCCGCCGACGAGCACGACCGCGACGAGCGCGCCGGTCGCCGAGCCCTGCGTGAAGCCGAGCACGTCGGGGCTGCCGAGCGGGTTGCGCACCAGCGACTGGAACACGGCGCCGGCCAGGGCGAGCGCGGCCCCGGCGAACAGGCCGGTGAGCACGCGTGGCAGCCGCAGCTCCTCGACGATGAACGTGTCGGCGGGGGAGCCGTTGCCCAGCAGCGTGCGCACCACGTCGGGGACGGTGATCGGGTAGTCGCCGCTGCCGATCGCGACCAGCCCGACGACCACCGCGACGACCAGGAACGCCGCCGTCGCCACCTTCGCCCTCATGCGGCCTCCACTTCGCTACGGCCGAATGAGTCTGCAGCTGAGCCCATGATGAGCGGCCTCCTCCGCTTCGCTCCCGGAACCGTTCATGCCCGCCTCCGCTGGACCACGCCGAGGAAGAAGGCGCCGCCGACGACCGCGGTGACCACGCCGACCTGCAGCTCGCCGGGGCGGGCCACCACCCGGCCGAGCACGTCCGCGACCAGCAGCAGGGCCGGGGCCAGTACCGCCGAGAAGGGCAGCAGCCAGCGCAGGTCCGGCCCGGTGATCGGGCGGACCAGGTGCGGCACCATGAGGCCGAGGAACACGATCGGGCCGCAGGCCGCGGTCGCCGCCCCGCACAGCAGCACGATCGCGAGCGCGGCGAGGACGCGGATGCGGTCCGGATGGGCGCCGAGCCCGCGGGCGGCGTCGTCGCCGAGGGCGAGGACGTTGAGCGAGCGGGCGAGCAGCGCGGTGAGCAGGATGCCGGCCGCGATGAACGGCACGACGACGGTGGTGGTGCCCGGCCGGGCCGCGGCGAGCGAGCCGGCCGTCCAGAACCGCATGCGGTCCAGGGAGTTCGTGTTCAGCAGTTGTACCGCGTAGACGTAGGCGAACAGCGCCGCGGTGACGGCGGTGCCGGACAGCGCGAGCCCGGCCGGGCCGGCCCGCCGCCCGCCGGCGACGGCCCACACCCCGACCGACACGACGGCGGCGCCGGCGAAGGCGAACCAGACGTACCCGATGAGGTCCGTCACGCCGAGGAACGCGATCGCCGACACGACGGCGGCCGCCGCTCCGGCGTTGACGCCGAGCAGGCCGGGGTCGGCGAGCGGGTTGCGGGTCAGCGCCTGCATGAGCGCGCCGGCCAGGCCGAGCGCGGCGCCGACGGCGAGGCCGAGCGCGGTGCGGGGCAGGCGCAGCTCGCGTACGACGGTCGCGGCCGCGCCGGACGCGTCGGTGAGGCCGTGCCAGACCTCGGCCGGGCCGAGCGGCCGGGCGCCGATCGCGAGGCTGGCGGCGAGGGCCCCGAGCAGCAGGCCCGCCGCGGCGACCAGCCAGCGTCCTTTGTGGACGACCTGCAACCCGCGCTCCCTTGACATCCGTTGGTTAGGGAAGGCTAACCTTATCGCGGTTCGCGTACAAGTCGTCAGAAACGAGGCAATGCCATGTCCCCATCCCTGTCCCGCCGCCGGCTGCTGACGGGCGCCGGCGCGCTCGGCCTCGGCGCCCTGCTCGCCGCGTGCGGCGGGACCGACGACGAGGGTGGGGCGGCACCGGCCGCGGCCGGACCGTGGGCGTTCACGGACGACCGCGGCACCAAGGTCACCGCGCCGGGCACGCCGAAGAGGATCGTCGCCTACGTCGGGTCGGCCGCGGCGCTCAAGGACTTCGGCGTCGACAGCCAGCTCGTCGGCGTCTTCGGGCCGTCGAAGGCGTCCGACGGTAGCAAGGATCCGCTGGCCGGTGACCTCGACGTCGCCAAGGTCACGTCGCTGGGCAACGCCTGGGGCGAGTTCAACATCGAGAAGTACGCCACGCTCCAGCCCGAGCTGCTGGTCACCAACACCTACGAGCCGCCGGCGCTGTGGTACGTCCCCGACGACAGCAAGGACAAGATCGCCGCGCTCGCGCCGAGCGTCGCGATCAAGGTCGCGGGCGTCTCGCTGGCCCAGGTGCTGGCCAGGTACGGCGAGCTGGCCGCCTCGCTCGGCGCCGACCAGAACGCGAAGCTCGTCACCGACGCCAAGGCCCGCTTCGAGGCCGCCGCCGCCGCCGTGCGGGACGCCGTGAAGGCCAACGGCGGCCTCAAGGTCCTCGCCGGCTCGGCCAGCGCCGACCTGTTCTACGTCTCCACCCCGAAGATCTACGCCGACCTGAGCTACTACCAGGAGCTCGGCGTCGAGGTCATCGTCCCGGACAACGTCACCGGCGGGTTCTTCGAGAACCTCAGCTGGGAGACCGTCGACAAGTACAAGGCCGACGTCATCCTGCTCGACAGCCGCACGTCCGCGCTGCAGCCCAAGGACCTCACCGCCAAGCCGACCTGGGCCGCGCTGCCCGCGGTCAAGGCCGGCCAGGTCGTCCCGTGGCAGAGCGAGCCGCGCTTCAGCCACGCCGGGTGCGCCGGCCCGCTCGAGGCGCTGGGCAAGGCCCTCGCCGCGGCCAGAAAGGTCAGCGCGTGACGTACGGCTTCTTCGAGCTGCACGTCCTGCGCACTGCGCGGCTGACGCCGTCGGCCGTCCGGATCGTCTTCGGCGGCCCGGATCTGTCGGGGTTCGTCAGCGGCGGGCGCGACCAGCGGTTCAAGCTGTTCCTGCCGCAGGCCGGCCAGGAGCTGCCGGTCGTGCCGTCGGTCGGCGCGGACTGGTACGCGGCCTGGCGGGCCGCCGACCCGGCCACCCGCGGCATCATGCGCACCTACACCGTGCGGGAGCAGCGCGTCGGCGAGTTCGACGTGGACTTCGCCCTGCACGGCCCGGCGGGCCCGGCCGCCTCGTGGGCGCGCACAGCGGTCCCGGGCGACCGCCTCCTGGCGCTGTGCCCGACCGTGCCCGACAACGGCGGCGTGGACTTCCAGCCGCCGCCGGACACCGACTGGGTGCTGCTCACCGGCGACGACACGGCGATCCCGGCGATCGAGGCCATCCTCACCTGGCTGGACCCCGCGGTGCCGGTGCGGGCCTGGATCGAGGTCCACGACCCGGCCGGCGTGCGGCCGCTGCCCCCGGCCCCGGGCCGCGAGGTGACCTGGCTGTTCGGCGGCGGCACCCTGGACGCGGTCCGGGCGGCGGCGCTGCCCTCCGGCGTCCCGTACGCCTGGGTCGCCGGCGAGGCGGGCGTCGTCCGCTCGGTGCGCCGCCACCTGGTCCGGGAGCGGGAGGTCGACCGCAGCCGCGTGGTCTTCACCGGCTACTGGCGCCGCGGCGCCACCGAGGACGACCTGCTGGCCGAGTCCCTCCCCTGACCCCCACCCGCGTCGATCTTGCACTTGTGGTGCCATGACACTCCCACGATGTCCGGGTTTGTCGGGCACCACAACTGCAAGATCGACGCGGGCGGGTCAGGGGAGCTGCCAGCGCTGGTCGGCGGTGCCGTCGCAGTTGGCCAGGCCGGGGACGGTGCCCAGGCCGGGGTCGAGGCACAGCCCGGAGGCCACGCTGGCCACCTCGGCCGCGTCGCCGGGCTGGGCGATGCGGCCCCAGGACTGCCCGGCGCTACCGTCGCACGGCTGGATGACGAGCGCGGCGCCGCCGGCCTGCAGGCACTGCCCGGCGAGCCGCAGGGTGCCGTCGCCAGCCGCGGTCCAGACCTGCGTGTCCGAGTCGTCGCAGTTCGCCAGCAGGAGGGCTGCCCCGTCGAGGCACTTCCCGTCGTGGCTCACGATCGGCCCGGTCGAGGGCGGCAGCGGTGCCCGCCCCGGTGCCGTCGAGCCGGCGGGCGCGCCCGTGGTGGACCCGGGCGTGTGCGGCGCCCGGGTCCGGCCCGCGGCGGCGGCCCTCGCACCCTGCTCCCCGTCGGCGGGCGCCGGCGCGGTGGCCGTGTGCGCCCGCACGGGCTGCGGTGACGTCAACGCCACCGCGGTCGGCATCGGCATGGCCGCTTGCTCGTGCACCCCCAGCACCAGCCCGGTCGTGCCCACGGTGAGCGCGAGCACCCCCCAACCGAGCGCCGGCCCGCGCCGCCGGCCGCCGGCCCGCCCCGACGCTGCCCCGCCGGAGTGCCGCCGCCGATAGTCCCCGTGCGTCCCCCGGCGTGCCCTGCGCCGCCGCTGCTCGCTGCGCGCCATGGCCCGCGCCTCGCTGCGGGTCAGGACCCGCTTCTCGCCCCGCGTCACGGCCTGCGGGTCGCTGCGGGTCACGACCCGCTTCTCGCCGCGCGCGGCGGCCTGCGCCTCGCTGCGGGACAGGACCCGCTTCTCGCCGCGCGCCGCGGCCCGCTCGGCCGCCCGCCGCTCGGCCCGCGTGATCGTCTGCCGATGGGTCACCGGCTCGGGCGATCCGGTGTGGTGGTCCGGAGGCACGGCCCGGGCGGCGCCGCGCTGCGCCGCCCGGGCCTGCCCCGTGCGCCGGTCGCCGCCGGTCGCCGCGGCCCGCGAGGGCCGGGCGGGCCGCGCCGATCGGGGCTCCGGCATGTCCTCGGCCACTCGCGCGACCGAGTCCGGCTCGGCGGGCGTACCGAACGGCGTCGAGGGCCGAACCGCCCGCGCACCGCCACCCGCCGCAACGCGCGGCTGCCCGCCACGCGCCTGCGCCGCGTCCTGCGCCCACTCGGCGTCCCTGTGCCCGCCGCGTGGCTGCACCGCGTCCTCCGCCACCCGCGCCTGGGGCACGTCCGCGCCCCGGGCGAGCGGCACCACCCGCGCCGGCTCGTCGTCCCCGGCCGTCCGGGCCGGCGCCGCGGTGGCGCCGAACCAGTCGTGGCGGGTCCTGGGCCGCCCTTCCCGGGCCGGCTGACCGCCCTTCGCCGACCGGCCCCGCAGCTCGGCCGGGATCGTCGCCCCCGGCTTGCGCTGCACCTTGCCGCCGACCGGCCAGTCCGTGCGGTCCATGGGGGGCGGGTCGTCGAGCGCCGAGACGTAGGGGCGGACCAGGACGGGCTCGCGCCGGGGGTCGAGGGGGATCGGGCGGGCGTCCATCGTGTCGTAGGCGGTCATGTGGGCGACCGTATTGAGGATCGGCGCTCACCGATTCAGCTTCTTCGGGTGATTCGCCGAATCACCCGCCGCCTCACCCGGTCACCCACGCCGCCGCGTCCGGGGGCAGCCGCCGTCGCCGTCATCTCACCGGCCGGTCACCTCCGTATTGTGGGGTACGCCGGGTCGACCGGCCGTCCTGACCGGGCAGCCGATGGGATCGGCTGATCGTCCGGTGCTCGGCGGCAGGCCCCGCCGCTACGGTGGGTGGTGTGAATGCGCTCCTGACCGGTGTGGACTTCGGCCTGACGACCACGCAGCGTGGCGGCACCCTCCGGGTGTCGGTCACGGGCGACGTCGACGCCGCCACCGCGCCCCGGCTGGCCGCGTTCCTGCGGACCGACCGGGTGACCGGCCGCGTCGAGCTCGACCTGTCCGGCGTGACGTATTTCTCGTCGGCCGGCATGGAGGTCGTCCTCGGCGCCCGGCGCGCCGGTGTGGACGTGGTGCTCGTGGCGGTCGCGCCGCCGGTCGAGCGGCTGCTCGCGCTGTTGCCGCCGCTCTAAGCTAAGCCTTAGGCGATTCGCCGTTCGGGCGAGCGCCGTTTCAGCCCACTTCCCGCAGCGCGCGGTGGACGACGCCGCCGGCCGCGCGCAGGGCCTTGCGGGCCTGCTGCGCGTCGGCGGGGGAGAGCAGCGTCAGCAGCGCCACCTTCGCCTCGCCGTCCGCCGCCGACAGTGCCGCCTGGCAGGCCTCCGCCGGCGCGCCGGTCGCCTGCACCAGCATGCGCACCTGCCGCACCCGCAGCTTCGCGTTCGTGGCCAGCATGTCGGTCATCAGGTTGGAGTACGTGCGGCCGAGCCGCACCATGACCGCCGTCGACAGCGCGTTGAGCACCAGCTTCTGCGCCGTGCCGGCCTTCATCCGGGTCGAGCCGGTCACCACCTCCGGGCCGGTGTCGACCGCCAGGTGGATGTCGGCGTGCGCGGCCACCGGCGCGGCCGGGTTCGCCGACAGCAGCACGGTGTGCGCGCCGCGCAGCCGGGCCGCCCGCAGCGCGGCGCCGACGAACGGCGTGCCGCCGCTGGCCGTCACCCCGAACGCCACATCGCCCGCCGCGAGGTCGCCGGCCGCGGCGGCACCCGCGTCCTCGTTGTCCTCGGCCGCCTCGACCGCGTCGACCATCGCCCGCTCGCCGCCGGCGAGGTGCGCGACGACGAAGCCGGGCGCGATGCCGTACGTCGGGCGCAGCTCGGTCGCGTCGAGCACCGCCATCCGCCCGGAGCTGCCCGCGCCGAAGTAGTGCAGCCGCCGCCCGTTCTGGAGGGCGTCGACGGCGACGTCGACGGCCCGCGCGAGGTCGGGCAGGACCGCCGCGACGGCCGGCGCGACCGTGGCGTCCTCGGCGTTGACCAGGCGCAGGATCTCCAGCGTCGGCAGCCGGTCGATCTCCAGGGTGCGCGGGTTGCGGGCCTCCGTCGGGGCTTCCGTGGGGGCAGTCGTCACCAGTGGCCTCGTTCCGGTCGTACGCGCCGGCTGCGGACCGCCTCGCGGGTCTTCTCCACAGCCGACTTGGTCTGTCCGTAGGTCTTCTGGGCGACGCCGACGAACACGCAGTCGACGACGGTGAGCTGCGCCAGCCGGCTCGCCATCGCGCCCGACCGGAAGGTCGTCTCCCGCGCGGCGGTGGTGAGGGTCAGGTCGGCGATGCGCGTGATGGGCGACTTGGGGAAGTTGGTGAGCGCGACGGTACGGGCGCCGCGCCGGCCCGCCTCCGCGAACGCCTCGATCGTGTCGATCGTCGTGCCGGTGTGCGAGATGCCGATCGCCACGTCCCGCTCGTCGAGCAGCGCCGCGCTGGTGAGGGCGAGATGCAGGTCGGACCAGGCGTAGGCGACCAGGCCGACCCGGTGCAGCTTCATCTGGAAGTCGCGGGCCACGAACGCGCTGGCCCCGACGCCGTAGATGTCGATGCGCCGGGCCGCGGCCACCGCGTCGATCACCTGCTGCAGCGTGTCGAGGTCGAGCTGGGCGGCGGTGTCCTCGACGGCTCTCGCGTCCGCGAAGGCGATGGTCTTCACGACGGTACCGAGGGGATCCGTCGGGCTGATGTCGCTGCCCGGCGCCTCGGCCCGCTCGCCGTCGTCCTGGGCCCGGCCGGCCTCGGCGGCGAGCGTGAGCCGCAGCTCGGGATAGCCGGAGAAGCCGATCGCCCGGCAGAACCGCACGACCGTCGTCTCGGACGTCTCGGCCCGCTTGGCCAGCTCGGTGATGGTGAGCTGCGCCGCGGTCGCAGCCTCGTCGGCGATGAGCCGCCCCACGCGCTGCTCGGCCGGCGACAGGGAGGGCAGCAACCCGCGGATGCGCACCGCCGTGGACGGGGCGCCGCCGCTCTCGTCGACGTTCATGTGGGAAAGTTTCCGTTTCCCAGACCTTTTCGTCAATGGAGTACGGTGTGGCGATGCCTGTACCGCTGGTCATCGGCGTCGACGCCGGCGGCACCACGACCCGCTGCGTGGTGGCCGGGCTGGACGGCGAGGTGGTCGGCCGCGGCCGCGCGGGCGGCGCGAACGCCCAGTCCAGCGGCGCCGCGGCAACGGCCGCGCTGACGGCCGCGGTGGGCGCGGCGCTGACCGGCCTGGACCCGACGTCGGTCGTGGCCGGCGTGGTCGGCCGCTCGGGCGCGGTGGCCGACGGCACGGCCGGTTCGCGGGGCGCCGAGATGTGGCGCGACCTGGGCCTGGACCCGTCGGCGGTGCGGGTGGTGACGGACCTGGAGGTCGCGTACGCGGCCGGCACCCCGTCCCCGTCCGGCCTCCTGCTGCTGTCCGGCACGGGCGCGGCCGCGGTGGCGTTCCGCGACGGCCGGCTGCTGGCCCGCTGCGACGGCTACGGCTGGCTGCTGGGCGACGACGGCTCCGCGGTCTGGCTGGGCCGCGAGGCGGTGCGCGTGGTCCTGCGCGCGGTGGACGGCCGGGGCGCCCCGACGACGCTGACGGCCCCGGTCCTGGCCGCGCTGCGCGCCGCACCCGGCGACGCGTCTGCGGTGATCGCGGCCGTGCTGCGGGCCGCGTACCGGGAGCCGCCCGCCGCCCTCGGCCGGCTCGCACCCCTCGTAGGGGCGGCGGCGACGGACAGGGATCCGGTGGCGTCGGCGATCGTGCAGGAGGCCGCGGACCGGCTGCTGGAGTCCCTCGACGCGGCCTCCCGGCACGTACCGGCCGGGGAGCTGGGCGCCGTGGTCCTCGCCGGTTCGGTCCTGCTCGCCGGCGGCCCGGTCGCCGACCGGGTGCGCGACGGGGTCCGGGACCGGTTCGCCGCCGACCCCGCGGAGGCCCGGGACGGCGCGGCCGGCGCCGCGGCGCTCGCGATTGCCGGCCGCACGGGCACGCCGGTCTCCGCTGAGATCCACGCCCGCCTGACGGCCCGGCCCGGCTAGCCCCGGCTGGCCCGGTGCCCACCGACGTCGGCCGGGTTGCCGCTCGGAGGGCGGGTATCCACTCGCCGCGCCGGCCCGTTGCCCTGATCGTGGGACGCAGCTGGTCGCTCTGACAGCCGTAACTTTCCCACGATCATGGCGCGGACCGCGCGAGGCCGCCCGGGCCGACCGCGAGCCGGCGCGAGCGCGGCGACGGATGCTGAGCGCCCCTGCGGCCGCCATCGTCCCGTCGCCGAGTGGCAACGATTTCGTCAATTTTTGCCAGCGCCTTGACCGCTTCCGGGCGCTTCCGACGACCCCGGCCGGGTGTCGAGCGCCGGCGATATCCGCAGGTCGCACCGCATCCTGCCGGCGCATCGAACCATCGAACTGGCTCGCTGCCACACCGTGACCTGCCGGGTGGCAGGAATCTTCCTACTCTTGAAAAACATGTAAGAAACCTTCATCGTCGTCATCGACGAGCGCCCCCTCGAACCCCCACGAAGGAGCACGACGGATGAACACGCTGACTCGCAGGGGCGTCCTGCAGACCGCCGCCACCGCCGGTCTGCTCGCCGCCGGTCCGGCCGTCCTGAGTGCCTGCGCCACCGGTGGTGGCGACAGCGACAGCAAGAGTGCCCAGGGCGACAAGAGTGACGCCAACCCGCTCGGCGTCAAGGACGATGCCCCGTTGGAGGTCGTGATCTTCAACGGTGGCTTCGGCGAGGACTACGCGAAGGCCCACGAGGCCATGTACAAGGAGCAATACCCCAAGGCCGAGATCAAGCACTCCGCCACGCAGGAGATCGCCAAGACCCTGCAGCCGCGGTTCGTCGACGGCAGCCCGCCCGACATGGTGAACAACTCCGGGTCGGCCCAGATCGACTTCAACGGGCTCGTGTCGCAGAACGCGCTCACCGACCTGCAGCCGCTGCTCGACGCGCCCAGCCTCGACATCCCCGGCAAGAAGGTCCGCGACACGCTGCTGCCCGGCTCCCTGCTGCCCGGAACGTACAACGGCAAGGTCTTCTCGCTCAACTACGCCTACACCGCCTACGGCATCTGGTACAACGAGAAGCTGCTCGCCGACCGCGGCTGGCAGTACCCGAAGACCTGGGACGAGATGATCGCCCTGTGCCGCACGATCAAGGCGGCCGGCCTGGCGCCCTGGACCTACCAGGGGAAGCACCCGCGGTACATGAGCTGGCCCATCCTGTCGGCGGCGGCCAAGATGGCCGGGCCGGAGGTCCTGGTCGCGATCGACAACCTCGAGCCCAACGCCTGGAAGCACGAGGCCATCAAGGCGGCCGCCGAGGCGTACTCGCAGCTCGCCGTCGACGGCTTCATCCTGCCCGGCTCCGAGGGGCTCGACCACATCCAGTCGCAGACCGAGTGGTCCCAGGGCAAGGCCGTGTTCATCTCGTGCGGCTCGTGGCTGGAGAGCGAGCAGAAGAAGGTCACCCCGCCCGACTTCAGGATGGCGGTCGCGCCGACCCCGAGCCTCGGCAAGGGTGACAAGCTGCCGTTCGAGGCCATCCGCGGTACCGCGGGCGAGCCCTACATCGTGCCGGCGAAGGCGAAGAACGCCAACGGCGGCATGGAGCTCATGCGCATCATGCTGTCGCAGAAGGGCGCGGCCGACTTCACCCGCAAGACGTCCAGCCTCACCTGCGTGGCCGGCGCCGAGGAGGGCGTCGACCTGCCGCCCGGCCTCACCAGCGTCACCAAGGTGCTCAAGGCGTCCGGGTCCAACGGGTTCAACTGGGTGTACAACTCCTTCTATCGGCGCCTGGAGCGCAACCTCGTCGACGCCGCCTGCGGCGACCTGTTCACCAAGCGGATCAACGCGCAGCAGTTCGTCGAGGCGTGCCAGAAGGGCGCCGACGAGATCGCCAAGGACACCTCGATCACGAAGTACAAGCGGAGCTGACGGATGCGGCACGGTAGGCGCCTGTTCGCGTTCACGTTCCTGCTGCCGCCGCTGGCGCTGTACGCCGTGTTCGTCATCTCGCCGTACCTGCAGGCGTTCCAGATCTCGCTGACCGACTGGCGGGGCCTGTCGCCGGAGTACGAGTACGTGGGGCCGGAGAACTTCCGCCTGCTCCTGCACGACCAGTACGTCTGGAACGCCCTGAAGAACAACGCCATCATCCTCGTGGCCCTGCCGGTGGTCACGATCCTGCTGGCGTTGTTCTTCGCCTCGATGCTGAGCGTCGGCGGCCGCGCGGGCAAGGCGGGTGTCACGGGGGTGCGCGGCGCCGCGCTCTATCGCATCGTGTACTTCTTCCCGCAGGTGTTGTCGGTGGCGATCATCGGCGTGCTCTGGAAGCAGGTGTACGCGCCCAACAGCGGCATCCTCAACGGCTTCCTGCGCGCCGTCGGCCTCGACGCCCTCGCGAAGCCCTGGCTCGGCGACCCCGCCCTCGCGTTCTGGTGCGTCCTCGCGGTCATGGTGTGGAGCAACGTCGGCTTCTACGTGGTGCTGTTCAACGCCGCGATGCAGTCGATCCCGCGGGAGATCTACGAGGCGGCCCTGCTGGACGGGGCCGGCCGCGCGGCCACCCTGGCGCGCATCACCGTCCCGCTGGTGTGGGACACGATCCAGGTGGCGTGGGTGTACCTCGCGATCCTGGCGATCGACGGGTTCGCGCTCGTGCAGATCATCACCGAGGGCGGCCCGGGCAACAGCTCCGACGTCATCGGCCTGCGCCTCTACACCAACGCCATGGGCGACTTCAAGTTCGGCTACGCCTCCGCGATCGGCGTCGCCATGTTCTTCCTGACCCTGTCCGTCGCCGTCGTCGCGCTGCGGGCCACCCGCCGCGAGCGAATCGAGCTGTCGTGATCGACTCCATGACGACCCCATCGGTGCGGGACGAACCGGCGGCGCGGCAGCGTCCCCGCCGGCGGCTGCCCAGCCCGCTGAACATGTTCTCCCACACCGTCCTCGCCGGCTGGGCGGTGCTCACCACGTTCCCGCTCGTGTGGGCGTTCGTCAGCGCGTTCAAGGACGACAACGAGATCCTCACCGACGCCTGGAGCCTGCCGTCGCACCTGCGGTGGGAGAACTGGTCGCGCGCCTGGACCGAGGCGAACATCGGGCGGTACTTCCTGAACTCGGCCATCGTCGTGAGCGGCGCGCTGGTGCTCACCATGATGCTCGGCGCGATGGCGGCGTACGTGCTCGCGCGGTACGACCTGAGGTTCGGCCGCCTCATCTACTTCACGTTCGTCGGGGGCATGATGTTCCCCGTCTTCCTCTCGCTGGTCCCGCTGTTCTTCGTGGTGAAGAACCTGGGGCTGCTCTCGACGCACCTCGGCCTGATCCTGGTGTACACCGCCTACTCGCTGCCGTTCACGGTGTTCTTCCTGACCGCGTTCTTCCGCACGCTGCCGACCGAGGTGGGCGAGGCGGCGATGGTCGACGGCTGCTCGCACTGGGGCCTGTTCTTCCGCGTCATGCTCCCGATGGCCAAGCCGGGCCTGATCAGCGTCGGCATCTTCAACCTGCTGGGCCACTGGAACCAGTACGTGCTGCCGATCGTCCTCATGCAGGGCGAGGGCGCGGAGAAACGCTGGGTGCTGACCCAGGGCCTGACCGCGCTGACCATCAACCAGGGATACGCCGGCGACTACAGCGCCCTCTTCGCCGGCATGGCGATCGCGATGCTGCCGGTGCTCATCCTGTACCTCGCGTTCCAGCGCCAGGTCCAGTCGGGCCTCACCGCCGGCCAGCTCAAGTAACGATCACCACGTGGAGCGTGCGGGGGCCGTGGACGCCCTCCACGCGCTGCAGCTCGATGTCGCTCGTGGCGCTCGGGCCGCTGATCCAGGTCAGCGGGCGGGTCGCGGTCAGGCGGGTCAGCGCCTCCGGGACCAGCCCCACCACCTGGTCCGTGTCGATGACCACCACGTGCACGTCCGGGACCAGGGTCAGGGCGCGGCGGCCCTGGGCCTCGCCCGCGTCCAGGACGATCGTGCCCGTCTCGGCGATCCCCACCGCGCAGCGGGTCACCACCGCGGCCGCGGCGTCCAGGTCGGCCGGGGACAGCTCGGGGTCGTCGGTGACCACGTCGCGGCCGGGGAGGTCCAGCCAGCCCGCGGGGACCACGATCCGGCCCTGCGTGGGCAGGACGGCGGCCACCGTGGCGGCGATCGCGTCCGGGGCGCACCGGTGGACCGTGGCCTTGTAGTCGCGGAGCCGGTCCTCGAAGCGCTCCACGTCCGCCGGGACCGACGTGCGGTAGGTGCGTTCCGCCGGTGCCGGGGCGGGGCGGTCCGAAAGGGCGGTACGGATGCGGGACAGGACCTCGTCGCGGGAACTCATGCGGCACCGTCCCGATACGGCCGGCGCGGAGGGCGGGGCAGGTCGCGGGCCGCGGTCCAGCCCTTCAGCAGGCCGGTCAGCGGGAACGGCAGGCGGTGGATGACACCGTCGCGGCGGCCCAGGACGCGGCCGGCGCGCGCCGCGCGCAGCGCCATCCGCCAGCGGCGCGGGGAGCGCATCGTCGACGCGGCCAGGCGCATCGCCGCCGACTCCGCCGTCGGGCCCTTCGCCTCGACCGCCTTCGCGCGCAGGTGGACCAGCATGCGGGGGATGTCGATGGCGACCGGGCAGGCGTCCAGGCAGGCGCCGCACAGCGTCGACGCGAAGGGCAGCGACAGGTTCTCCCGGACACCGGTCAGCTGGGGGGACAATACCGCGCCGATCGGGCCCGGATACACCGAGCCGTAGGCGTGGCCGCCCGTGCGCTCGTAGACCGGGCAGACGTTCAGGCAGGCCGAGCAGCGGATGCAGCGCAGCGCGTCGCGGCCGTCCGGGTCGGCCAGCGTCGCGGTGCGGCCGTTGTCCAGCAGGACCAGGTGGAAGGCCTGGCCCTCGACGGCACCGGTCCACATCGACGTGTAGGGGTTCATGCGCTCGCCCGTCGACGAGCGGGGCAGCAGCTGCAGGAAGACGCCGAGGTCGGCGAAGGTCGGCACCAGCTTCTCGATGCCCATCACCGTGATGAGCGTGCGCGGGAGGGTCAGGCACATGCGGCCGTTGCCCTCGCTCTCCACCACCCCCAGCGTGCCGGTCTCGGCCACGGCGAAGTTGGCGCCGCTGATGGCGACCGGGGTCGACAGGAACTTGGCCCGCAGGTGGCGGCGGGCGACCTCGGCCAGCACGCGCGGCTCGCTCGTCGGGATGTCGCCGGCCGTCGGGATCTCGCGCTGGAACAGGTCGCGGATCTCGTCGCGGTTCTTGTGGATGGCCGGGACCAGGATGTGGCTCGGCTTCTCGTGGCCGAGCTGCACGATGAGCTCGGCCAGGTCGGTCTCGATCGCGGTGACGCCGGCCTCGGCGAGGGCCTCGTTGAGCCCGATCTCCTGGGTGGCCATCGACTTGACCTTCACGACCTCGGTCGCGCCGGTCGCCCGGACCAGGTCGGTGACGATCCGGTTGGCCTCGGCGCCGTCGCGGGCCCAGTGGACCACGCCGCCGTTGGCGGTGACCCGCTCCTCCAACTGGAGCAGGTACGTGTCGAGGTGGGCCAGCACGTCGTCCTTGACGGCGGCGCCGGCCGCGCGCAGCTCGGCCCAGTCGGGCAGCTCGCCGACGACGTTGGCGCGCTTGGTGCGGATCGTGCGGGTGGCGCCGGCCAGGTTGCGGCGCAGCTGCTCGTTGCGCAGCTGGACGGCCGCGTTGACCGGGAACGGCGCTTCGGCCCGCAGCTCGGTGACCGGGCGCGCGGTCGGCGGGGACGTCATGCTTCCTCCTCCGTGTCCTTCGTGGACGCCAGGATCTCGGCGAGGTGGACGGTGCCCGCCGGGCTGCCGGCCCGGCTCAGGCCGCCCCAGATGTGCAGCAGGCAGGACGCGTCGCCCGCGGTGCAGTACTCGGCGCCGGTGGCGTGGATCGCGGCCAGCTTGTCGGCGAGCATCGCGGCGGACACGCCCGGGTTCTTCAGCGCGAACGTGCCGCCGAACCCGCAGCACTGCTCGGCCTCCGGCAGTTCCACCAGATCGATCCCGCGCACCGCACGCAGCAGCCGCAGCGGCCGGTCCCCGACCCGCAGCACGCGCAGCGAGTGGCAGGTCGGGTGGTACGTCACCCGGTGCGGATAGTACGCGCCCACGTCGGTCAGCCCGAGCACGTCGACGATGAACTCGGACAGCTCGTACGTCCGCCCGGCGACGGCCGCCGCGTCACCGGCCAGCCCGGGCGGCCCGTGCCGCCGGGCGACGTCCTCGTGCTGGTGGCGGATCGCGCCCGCGCAGGAGCCGCTCGGCGTCACGACCACGTCGGCGCCGGCGAACGCCCGCACGTGGTTGGCGACGAGGCCGGCGGCCTGCTTCGGATAGCCGGTGTTGACGTGCATCTGGCCGCAGCAGGTCTGCGCCGGCGGCACCACCACGTCGTGGCCGAGCCGGCGCAGCAGCCGGGCCGTGGCCCGCCCGACCTCCGGCCGCAGGCCGTCGACCAGGCACGTGGCGAACAGTGCGACGCGCATACCGCCGAACATAGGCCCGCCGTACCGCGGCGTCCAAGCTATGGTCTGACCACAGGGGGTGGGTTCGTGCAGCGCAGTCACGAGCGGGTCATCGCGCACGTCGAGGCGGCCCTCGCCGCCGGCGACCTGCGGGTCGGCTCGCGGCTGCCGGCCGAGCGGGTGCTCGCCGCCGAGCTCGGGGTGAGCCGCGCGACGGTCCGCGAGGGGCTGCGCGTGCTGGAGGCGATGGGCCTGGTGCGCATCGGCGTCGGCTCCGGCCCAGCGTCGGGCGCCGTCGTCACCGCCGACACCGCCGCCGGGCTGAGCGCGGCCCTGCGGCTGCACCTCGCCTCGACCGCGCTGCCGGTCCGCGACGTGGTCCGCACGCGGGTGGTGCTGGAGTCGTGGTCGGTGCGCGGCGCCGCGGCCGCCGGCCCGTCGCCGGCCCTCGACGAGGCGGCGGAGCTGCTCGCCCGCAGCGAGCGCCGCGGCATCGCGCCGGGCGAGTTCTACGCGCTCGACACCGAGTTCCACCTCGCGCTGACCCGGGCCGCCGGCAACGCGGTGGTGACGGCGATGATGGCCGCGCTGCGGGGGGCGATCGCGGGGTACGTGCAGCGTGAGCAGCGGCAGTGGACCCGCCTCGTCGGCCGGCTGCGCACCGAGCACCGGGCGGTCCTGGAGGCCGTCACGACCGGCGACGCCGAGCTGGCCGCGCGACGGGTGGTGGCCCACATCGAGGGCTTCTACCGCCAGACGCTGCGCTGATCGCGGCCGCTCGGCCGGCCGGTCCGGGTGCCGGGCCGCCACGACGCTCGCCGGCCCGGACGCCGAGGGCCGCGCCGCAGGCGGCGGCACGGCGCGGTGGCGCCCGCGCCTGCTTGAGCGGTCGCCGAGCACGGGACCCCGCCGGGGGTCCCGGCGGACGAGGACGGGGCCTTGTCCTCGCCGCCGCACGCGGCGACCGCCGTCGTCAGGACGATGCGGAGCGCCACCGCATGACAGAGATCGTAGGAACGCGGCCACCCGGACCCGCAGCCCCGCGCGGCCGGTTCCCGCCGCCCGAACGGGGCCGCCATTCCGGCACCGGGTCAGGCGCACCCGAGGCCGTGGCGATGCCACGGGGCCCCGGCGCGGCCGGGTGGGTCAGGCGAGGCCCGCGCCGAGGACGGCGGCGCCGGTCAGGAGCAGCGTGGTGACCAGGATCGGCGCGTGGTCGCGGGCGAACCAGTCGCCCAGCGGGGCGAGCCGGGCGCCCCACAGCATCGGGGCGGCCACCGTGAGGCTCCCCAGGACGGCGTAGAGGACGGCCGGGCCCTCCCCGCCGCCCGCGCGGGCCGTGAGCAGTGCCGCGGCCACCGTCAGGGTCAGGTTCTTCGGGTCGACCGCCGCCCGGGCGCCGCGCAGGGCCGCGTCGCGCAGCGGCATCGTGGCCAGGCCGGCCAGCCACGGCGGCGGGCGGCGCTGGTGCCCGGGCAGCGGGCGGCGGCGCCACTCGGTCGCCGCGAGGAGGAGCAGGACGATGCCCAGGAGGATGAGCAGGATGTCGATCGCGTTGCGCGCCGCCGGGCCGGCCACCGCGACCACCAGGACGGCGGGGACGGCGAGGGCGACCAGGAACGCGCACAGGTAGGCCAGGCCCGTCGGGCGGGGCACCGCGGTCGCCGCGGCCAGGTCACCGAACGCGGTCCGGGTGCGGTCGAGCAGCGCGGTCCCGGTGCGCCGAGACCCCTCGGACACAGCGGTGGCGGTGGCGTCGGGGCTGTCCGGGGCACGGGCCGGGCCGGCGGCCTGGAAGGCGGCCAGGATCGGGACGGGGCTGAGCGCCACGCCCACAGCCGGCACGAGGATGCCGCCGATCGCCGCGCCGAGTGCCACGCGACCATCGTGGCCACCGGGCCGGGCGGTGGCCGCCACCCCGGCGGGATGAAGCACCGTGAAGTCCGCCGGAACATCCGAGGCGGGCCCGAAGCTGCGCGTCCGGGCGATCGCTCAGTAGGCCGGCCAGCGCCGGCCGGCCTGCCAGTAGGCGTGGATCTCCTCCAGGCTGCGCCCCCGGGTCTCCGGCGCCACCCGGAACAGGTACAGCCAGGACAGCGCGGTGACGCCGAGCAGCACCCCGAACGTCGCGGCGCCGCCGAACGCGGTCAGCGCGCCGAGGAAGAACTGCGCGAGCAGCACGTTCGCGGTGAGGTTGGGCAGCAGCAGGGCGGTGGCCCCGGCGCTGCGGAGCCGGTCGGTGTACCCCTCCGCCGCGTAGATCCACAGCAGCGAGCCGAGGCCCGCGTTGAAGCCGATCGTGAACACCAGCAGCCCGGCCAGGCCGAGCGCCGTCCCGCCGCTGTCGCGGGCGAAGGCGAGCACGAGCAGCGCGTGCCCGGCCGCCATGACCGCGGTGCCGGTGAGCAGGGTGGCGCGCCGGCCGAACCGCTCGATCGTGGCCGCCGACGCCAGGGCCGCGAGCAGGCCGCTGACCTGGACGACGGCCGGCAGGACGAGGAGGGCGAGGGTTCCGCGGTACCCCATGCCGGCGAAGATCAGCGGGCTGAAGTTGCTGACCGCGCTGATCCCGGTGAGCTGGACGAGCGTGCCGAGCGCCACGACGAAACCGGTGAGGGTGCGGTACCGCGGCCCGAACAGCTCCGCGACCACCCCTCTGGCGGCCTTCGGCGCGACCGACGGGCCGCTGCCGGGCACGGTCTCCGGCGCGCCCCGCAGCAGCACCACGGCGAGCGCGGCGAGCAGCGCGGTCACCCCGAGGACGACCCGCCAGCCGCCGAGCGCGTACGCGAGCAGGAACGCGGCGACGATCCCGGCCACCGTCGACACCTGGTACAGCACCGCGATGCGCCCCCGCACCCCGGGCGGCGCGGCCTCGGCCACCCAGATCGGCACGACGACGGTGCTCACGCCGAAGGCGACCCCGACGACGAACCGGGTCGCGTCGAGCCACACCAGGTCGGCGACGAGCGGCGACGCGCCGCCGACCACGCCGACCACGGCCGACGCGGCGAGCAGGGTCCCGCGCCGGCCGGCCCGGGCGACCACCCGGGCGGCGACGAGCACCCCGAGGAGCATGCCGAGGACCGGGACGGCGAACAGGGTGCCCTGCTCGGCGACGGTGAGCCCGAGCGCCGGGGCGAGGGTGAGCTGGGCCCCGGCCATCGCGGCGCCGAAGTACCCGTACCCGGCGCCGACGACGACCGCGACGGCGGTGACACGACGTTGCTGCTGCTGCACCCGGCCGATCTTAGAAGTTCACGGTGCTGCGGTCACCGGACGACGACCAGGCATCCCTTCCATCGGTCGGCATGATGTTGCACTGCCAGTGCGGCATGTCGCCGGCCGCCCCCGGCTGTCGAGGGGCGTTTGCCCGGGAACGGCGCGGGTAGCGCCGCACGGTGAGCACAGCGGCGTGGATCGAGGGAGCGCTGCGGCGCGGTCCGGTGTACTTCGACGACGAGCAACGATGCTGGTCCGTGACCGGGCATCCCGAGGCGCTGGCGCTGCTCGGCGACCCGGCGATGTTCTCGTCCGACCTCAGCGACCTCGTGCCGCGGCAGGACGACTTCGACCTGTTCCGGCGCGGGAACGTGGTGCAGATGGACCCGCCGCGCCACGATGAGCTGCGGCGGATGGTGAGCCGGGCGTTCACGCCGCGGGTCGTCGCCGGGCTGGAGCCGCGCATCGAGGCGATCACCGGGTCGCTGCTGGACGGGCACGGGTCGCGGTTCGACCTGATCGACGACCTCGCGTACCCGCTGCCGGTCATCGTCATCGCCGAGCTGCTCGGGGTGCCGGCCGCCGACCGGCCGACGTTCCGGCGCTGGGCCGACCGGCTGTTCGACCGGGCGGGGGAGCGGCTGCTCGACGAGGACGCGCTCGCGGCCGTGGCGCCCGCGGTACACGAGATGCGGGAATATCTGGTCGAGCACGTCCGGCGGCGCCGGGCCGCCCCTGCGGACGACCTGACGACGGCGCTCGTGCGGGAGGGCCTCGACGACGAGGAGGCGGCCGCGTTCGTCGGGGTGCTGCTCATCGCCGGGCACGTCACGACCACGGCCACGCTCGGCAACACCGTGCTGTGCTTCGACGAGCATCCGGGCGCCGCCGACGAGGTGCGCGCGTCGCCGGACCTGCTGCCGGCGGCGATCGAGGAGGCGCTGCGGCTGCGCACGCCGTTCCCGCGGCTGGCCCGCCGCACCACCGCACCGGTGACGCTCGGCGGCGTCGAGCTGCCCGCCGGGGCGCTCGTGGCCGTGTGGCTCGCGGCGGCGAACCGCGACCCGCGCGTGTTCACCGACCCGTCGCGCTTCGATCCGCACCGCAACCCGAACCCGCACCTGGCGTTCGGGCACGGCATCCACTTCTGCCTGGGCGCGCCACTGGCCCGCCTGGAGGCGCGCGTGGCGTTGCGCATGCTCTTGCGGCGGTACCGCGAGATCGCCGTCGACAGCGCCGAGCCGATCCGCTACCGCAACCCGTGGGTGATGGCGAGCCCGACCCGCCTTCCGGTGGCGGTGAGCGCTTAGGGGCGGCCGGCGTCGAGGTCGCTCGCGGCGGCGTCCGCCCACGGCTCGATGCTGTGGTCGCCGTGGTGGCGGTACTCGCGGCTCCACCGCCCGCCCTCGTAGAGGCGCGCACCGCGGGCGAGCCCGGGCAGGAGCGCGTGCAGGGCGGCGTTACCGTGGAGGGCGACCAGCATCCCGACTGCCTCGGGTTCTTGCGCGGCCTGTTCCTGTCCGGCCTGTTCTTGTCCGGCCCGTTCCTGTGCCGCCTGTTCCTGTGCCGCCTGTTCCTGTGCCGCTTGTTCTTGCGCGGCTTGTTCTTGCGCGGCTTGTTGTGCGCCGGCGGCCTCGGGCGCGGTGGCCGGCAGGGGGTGCCGGCGGCGGAGCTCGCTCAGCAGCCGCTCACCGCGGGCGGTCCGCGGCCAGGCGAACCAGACGGCCGCGCAGGTCCCGACGAGGACGAGGACGATCCCGGCGACGGGCGGCAACCCGGTGCGCGCCGCGACCCAGGCCGGCACGACCAGGCACGCGAGCGGCACCAGGATCCGGCGGGGGAGCGACCGGCGCAGCCGAAGCCGGCCGAGCTCCCGCCGACCCTCACGCAGGGCCCGCTGGACCCCGCCCCGGTTGGCCGCCTCCCGGGCCCCCTGCGACCCGAGCAGCGCGTTGAACAGACTCCGCTCGATCGGCTCGCCGTCCCGCGGCGCCGACCCCCGCCGGTCGACCCGTCCCCGCCCGTCGTGCTCGAGCCGCCCGCGGCTCCACAACACGGCGTACCCGGTCACGCAGGCCCGCCACCGCCCACCCGCCAGCAGCCCGATCACGGCCGGCCGCGGCAGCGCCTCCCCGTCGCGCTTCATGGACGCAGTGTGCGCCGCCCACGCAACCCCGCCGCTTCGCCCCGCGTCGGTTCCGCCCCGCGTCGGTTCCGGTCCGGGTCGGTTCCGGTCCGGGTCGGTTCCGGTCCGGGTCGGTTCCGCCCCGAGTCAGCTCCCGTCCGCCGGCCTCGCACCCTTGCTCCGCGCGCCGGCCGGCACACCCTGCTCCCGCGTGCTGGCCCCGGCCGGTCCCGGCGGTCCGGACGAGCGCCACGCCGCCCGCCACTGCCCACAGACGTTGGTCGATCTACCCTCACGTCGATCTCCGTTTCCGAGGGTAGATCGACCAACGTCTGTGGGCGGCGGCTCGCCACCTGTAAGTTTCACGCCATGTGAGCGCGCACACGAGCACATCGACATGCGTCGTTGACAACCCTCGCCGAGGGTCGATACCTTTCGAAACCTCGTTAGGAAAGCGCTTTCCTAACGCCGGGAGGAGGTACACGCCAATGGTGCGTCAGTATGAGGCACCCCCTGCGCGTCGGCGGGCCGGGCGGCGGCGCGGGGCGCTGTTCGGCGCGCTCGCGCTCGTGCTGGCGGCCGCGGCCACGACGTTCGTGGTCCGGGCCGCCGACGCGGCGACGATCGTGCAGGGCGCCTGGTACAACCTGGTCAACGTGAACAGCGGCAAGGTCATGGAGGTGACCGGAGCGTCGAGCGCCGACGGCGCGACGATCACGCAGTACTCCAGCAACGGCTGCCAGTGCCAGCAGTTCCGCTTCGAGTCCGCCGGCACCGGCTGGTGGCGGCTCGTCGCCCGCCACAGCGGCAAGGCCGTCGACCTGTGGGAGTGGAACGTCAACGACGGCGCCGAGTACCGCCAGTGGCCGGTCACCAGCGGCTACAACCAGCAGTTCTCGGTGCAGAACATCGGCGACAACATCCAGCTCATCAACCGGCACAGCGGCAAGGCGCTCGAGGTCTGGGAATGGTCCACCGCGAACGGCGCCCGGGTCTCGCAGTACACCGACCTCAACGGGGCCAACCAGCAGTGGCGGCTGGTCCAGGTCGGCACCACCACGCCGACGACCGGCGGCGGTGGCGGGAACCCGACGACGACCTGGCCGACGAAGACGGGCGACGTCTCGGTCGGCGGGACGATCAAGGTGTCGGGGACGCTCGACGGCGGCATGAAGCGGTACTGCTGTATCGGCGACGGCGGCCAGAGCGAGAGCCAGGACCCGATGTTCGAGGTCGCCAACGGCGGCACGATCAAGAATGTCATCATCGGCGCGCCCGCCGGTGACGGCATCCACTGCCTCGGCACCTGCACCATCCAGAACGTCTGGTGGGAGGACGTGGGCGAGGACGCGGCGACGTTCCTCGGCACCGGCGGCGGCACCAGCTACGTCATCGGCGGCGGCGCCAGGTCGGCGAGCGACAAGGTGTTCCAGCACAACGG
>NZ_BMPI01000036.1:55947-113250 GCF_014647515.1 Dactylosporangium sucinum
GGTGAACATCTCCGGCTTCTCCGTGGAGAGCGCCGGCAAGTTGTACCGCGCCTGCGGCAACTGCACCAACTCGTACCAGCGCCACGTGGTGGTGGACAACATCATCGCGCGGTCGACGAAGGTGATCGCCGGCATCAACATCAACTGGGGTGACACGGCCCGGTTCACGAGGATCACCGTGTACGGCTCGGCGACGATCTGCGACAAGTACAACGGCGCGCCCAAGGGCCAGGAGCCCGAGCACGTCGGGTCGGGCGCCGACGGCAAGAACTGCTTCTACAGCGCGTCGGACATCACGTACCGCTAGACCGTGGGCCGGCGTCACCGGGAGTGAGTCGCCCGGTGACGCCGGCGTGCTGGCGGAGCGCGAGGGTCACCGCGGCCGCGGCGAAGGCGGCCAGCGCCGCCACCGGGACCGCCGCCGACCGGCCGGACAATGCGCACGAGGGGCGCTGCGGCGGCAGCCAGCCGAGCGGGTCGACCAGGGCCTCCACCGCGTCGCCCGGGCGCAGGTCGTCGGCGCAGCCGGTCCAGCCCAGGTCCTCGCCGGTGGCCGTGGCGGTCAGGCGGGCGCGCCCGACGCAGCCGGCGTCGGGCTTGTGCAGCTCGGCGCGCAACGGGCCGTAGTCGACGCACGGGGCCGCCGCGGTGACCGTGGCCCGCACCGGATCCGCGAACGAGCCCGAGTACGCCGGCACGGCCGTCAGGGCCAGCGCGATGCCGGCCCCGGCCAGCGTGAGCAGGGCCCACCAGGCGCGGTCGTCGCCCGTGACGGCCAGGATCGCGGCGATGCCGCCACCGCCGCCCAGGCAGAGCACCACGCCGCCGGCCGCGCCCGTCCACAGGTTGCCGGTCGCGGTGCTCCAGGCCAGCAGGGCGCCGCCGGTCACCGACAGCGCGACGACCGCGACGGCGAGGACGGCGACGGCGGTGCTCCGGCGGTTGACGTCGCGCCCCATGCGGGCATTCTAGTAACGATGATCGATGCCGTCTGCGGTATTCCGGGTCCGGTTCGAAGGCCCTCTGCGCAGGTCCGGGACGAAGCTGATCGACAAGTCTGTACGGGAGGTGGTGTAACCGCGGGTGCACACGCTGTAGGGTGTTCGGGTCGTCCTTCATCGTGAAAGAAAAATCGAGCGGGAGCGAGCTATGCCGATCACCGGACAGCGAGTGGTGCGCCGGACGCTCGGCCGACGGATGACCAGGTTACGCGTCGCCAGCGGCAAGAGTCGCCGCGAGGTCGCCGAGGCGAAGTTGGGCATTTCGGAGCCGACCCTGCACCGCATCGAGACGGGCAAGGTGCCGGTCACGCCGGCCAACGTCCGGGCGCTGTGCTGGCTCTACGGCGCCGACCAGAGCATCACCGACGCGCTCGCCGAGCTCGCCCTGGGCACGTCCCAGGAGGAGTGGTGGGACGCCAACCCGGTGATCCCCGACTGGTTCAAGCTCTACGTCGGCCTGGAGGCGAGCGCCAACCGGATCAGCACCTACGACGGGGAGATCGTTCCCGGCGAGCTGCAGACCGAGCAGTACGCGGTCGCCGTCTTCGCGGCCGAGCAGCCGTCCGACGACGACGCCGCGCAGCGCCACGTCAAGCTGCGCATGCAGCGCCAGCAGGCGTTGTTCAGCCGTTCTCCGGTGCCGCAGCTGATCACCGTCATCGGCGAGAACGTGCTCACCCGGCAGGTCGGCGGCAAGGCCGTGCTCGACGGGCAGATCGACCACCTGCGGGAGATCGACGCCAAGGGCCTCGTCGAGGTCCGGGTCCTGCCGTTCGCGGCCGGTGCGCACGCCGCGATGGCGGGCGCGTTCCGTATCCTGGACTTCGACGACGCGGACGACCCCGACATGGTGTACCTGGAGTCGCACGTCGGCGCGCTGTATCTCGAGGAGGACCACGAGATCGCCGAGTATCGGCGGATCTTCCGCCTGGTCCGTGACGCTTCGGTGCCGCTCGCGGACTTTCGATGACTTTCATTTGGTTGGGCCGGGTATGATCCACGGCAAGGCGTGATCCATGCGAATGCGCCGACATACCCCTTCCCCAAGCAAGGCGGTCTCCGGTGGCAGGAGCGGCACAGAGCGGTGAGCCCAAACCGGCCACCGCGGCCCGGATCTACGACTACCACCTCGGGGGGATCCACAACTTCCCCGCCGATCGTGAGGCCGCTGACGCGGTTGCCAAGCTCTTCCCGCTGGTCCCGGCACTGGCCCGCAACAACCGGGCGTTCCTGCGCCGCGCGGTGCGGCACCTCGCCGAGTCCGGCGTGCGGCAGTTCCTCGACATCGGCTCGGGCATCCCGACCGCCGGCAACGTCCACGAGGTGGCCCGCACGATCGTCCCCGACGCCAAGGTGGTCTACGTCGACCTGGACCCGGTGGCCGTCTCGGAGAGCCTGGAGATCCTCGACGGCGACGAGCGCTCCGCCGCCGTGCGGGCCGACCTGCGCGATCCCGACAGCATCCTGACCCACTCCCAGGTGCGTCGCCTCATCAACTTCCGCGAGCCGGTGGCCGTCCTGCTCATCGCGGTCCTGCACTTCGTCCCCGACGACGAGGCCGCGGTCGACGCCGTCTCCCGGCTGTGCGCGCCGCTCGTCCCCGGCAGCTTCCTGGCGATCTCCCACGCCTCGGCCGACGGCCTCGCCGAGCCCAGGTCGGACGACCTGGCCGTGGCCAAGGACCTGTATCAGCGCAGCACCACGACCCCGTTCCACCTGCGCTCGCGGCCCCAGGTCGAGCGGTTCTTCGCCGGCCAGGAGCTGCTCGACCCGGGCGTGGTCTGGTTGCCCGAGTGGCGTCCCGCGCCGGACGACCCCACCGACTTCACGGACCGGCCGGCCCTGAGCGCCGGCCTGGCCGGCGTGGGCCGCGTCCGCTGACCCCACCCGCCGCCACCTAGGGCCCGGCCGCGGCCCAGACGGACCGCGTCCCCTGACCCTGACCCGCCCCGCCTTAGGGCCCGGCCGCGCTCAAGCCCCGGCCGCGGCCCAGGCGGGCCGTGCCCGCGCCCGTCACGGTCCGCAGCGCCGGCCGCCCGCCTCCGTGGCGCGGGGCCCCTCCGCGCTGCCCGGACCGCTCCGAGCCGCGTGCTCCCACCACCGCGCCGATCTTGGAGTTGTGGTGCCTGCCAAACCGGGGCAATCTCGGAGTGTCCGGGCACCACAACTCCAAGATCGACGCGGTGGGGAAGCGCGCCTACGGTCGCGGTCGTGGCGGGGCGTGTGGAGCGAGGTCGGCGCGGGGAGGAAGCGCGCCGGCGGTGGCCGTGGCTCGGTCGTGGCTCGGGCGCGCGCAGCGGCAAGGGTGCCCGGCCGGGCGGAGGCGGCCGGGCGTCGAAAAGTGGCCCAAAACAGAGATCGGTCAATCTACCCTCGCTCCGGAGCTGGGCGGCGAGGGTAGATTGACCGTCGTTCGTGCGTACCCCGTGTAGTCCCGTTGGCGCCGGTCGATGCCGTCCGGCAACGCCGGCGCCGAGCGGGAGCGGTATTCGGCGAGGGGCGGCCGGCCGCGTTGCCGGGCCGCCCCGGATCGATCAGCCGTGCAACAGCCGGTCGAACTCGCCCCGCTTCGCGCCGAAGAGGAACGAGTCCCACTCCTCGGTGGTGAACAGTACGGAGCCCGCGGACGGGTTCTTGCTGTTGCGGACCTCAATCATGTCGTTGTGACGGCGCGCCTCGACGCAGCTGCCGCCGTTCCCCGTCGAACGGCTCGACATGATCCATTCACTGTGTTGCATTCCGTAACTCCTCGTGGTGGCGCGATGCCGGGGCGTCGGCGGTGCCTCTCGGCCGGGGGTGCGAACTACGTCACACAGTTACGGTGAGTGATCATTCGTCAACCATCCGCCATGATCTCCGACGCGTCTTGTGCCTGGTGGTCCACTGTCTGTGTACTGCCAGTGCAACGGCTTCGTCTTTCACGATGAAACCGTGGCTGACATAGCGTAGTGGAAATTTGGTGGGATGCATGTTCTCTGGATGACGTTTTATCGCCGTGAAATCTTGCACAGGGCGCGAAGCGCTGCGATGCTCTTCGTCAACAGTCGTCGGTCGAACCCCCCGATGTGCACTGGAAAGGGAGCGTCATGTCCGCACAGCCCGCCGCGCCGCCGGAAACGGCCACGTGCGGGCAGCGCTGGACCGACACCCGGACCTGCCAGGCCGGCCCCGAGCACCGTTGCACGCGGGCCAGCCCCGACCACCGCTCGCACATCTGCGCTTGCCACGCGGTCCAGCTGCGTGGCATCTGAACCCACCGGGCGGCGCCGCGAAGCAGCCGACCGGTCACGACGGAGGTGAACATGTCCGCGCCCACCCGCCCGGCCGAGTCGCAGACATTCAGCCCGGGCGACCGCGTCTGGATCCCCAAGTCCGGCGTCCGGCGTGCCGGGATCGTCGTCTGCTCGTCCCCGGACGCCGCGACGGTCCGCTACCGCCCGACCGAGGGCCGTGGGACCGGCGTGGACACGGTCACGGCCGAGGACGTCACCACCCGTAGCGACGCCGACCCGCTGCTCGACAGCACGCTCGACTTCACGCTGAGTCGCCGCATCCCCATCGGGTAGGTCAGGAAGCCGTCGCGGCGTCCACCGCCTGCAGGGCGTCGTGCAGCGCCGCCCGGGACGTGATTCCCAGCTTCGGGAAGACCCGGTGCAGGTGCGCGCCGACCGTCCGGTGCGAGAGGAACAGCTTCTCGCCGATCTGCTTGTTCGTCAGCCCGGTCGCCGCCAGCGAGGCGATCTGGCGCTCCTGGAACGTCAGCGCCGCCCCCGCCGTCGACTGCCGGGGGACGCGGGCCGCGCCCCCGACACCCGTCGCGCGCAGCTCGTTGCGGGCCCGCTGGGCCCAGGGGGTCGCGCCCAGGCGGTCCAGGGTGTCCAGGGCCGCGCGCAGCTGGAGCCGGGCCCGGCCGGTGGAGCGGGTGCGGCGCAGCCACTCGCCGTAGGCGAGCTGGATCCGCGCCTGATCGAACGGCCAGCGGTCGGCCTCCGGCAGCGCCAGCGCGGCCCGGAACAGGGTGTCCGCCTCCTCGTCGGGGGCGGCCAGGGCGGCCGCGCCGGCCGTGAGCAGGGCGGTGCGCGGGGAGATGCGCGGGATGCCGGACCGGCGGGCGGCCGCCACGTACTGCTCGGCGGGGCGCCCGGTGCGCACCGCCGCCTCGACCAGGTCCATGACCATCCAGCGGGCGGGGATGCCGGCCGACGGGCCGTCCGGGGCGGCGAGCGACGCCTGGACGTACGCCTCCTCGAAGTCGCCCTGCCCGAGCGCGGCGACCGCCCGGGCCCGCCGCACGAACGCCTGCGTCAGGCCCACCCCGCGCGGCGCGGCCCACGCGCTGATCCCGTCGGTCAGCACCCGGCACCGCTCGACGTCGCCGCGGGCGGCGGCCAGGAACGCGAGGTGGCTGCGCAGCTGGACCTCGAAGAGGCGGTACCCGTGCGCCACCGCCAGGTCCAGGCCCTCGCTCAGCGAGCGCTCCGCCTCGGCCCAGCGCCCGTGGTACGACGCGTCGACGCCGAGCAGGAGCAGGCCCGAGATGACGAACGTGTAGCCGCCCCCGCCGCGCTCGCGCTCGACCATCCGCTCGACCGCGTGGCGGAAGCCGGACAGGGCGTCGACGCGCAGGGCGGCGTAGGCGAGCGGCGCGAAGTACCACGACCCGACGTCGCGCGACAGCTCGTCGATGATGCGGATGACGGCCTCGCGGACCGGGTACGGCGGGCTCGCCGGGTCGGTCAGCGCGTCGAAGCACAGCCGCAGCGGCGTGATCCCCTCGGGCTGGAACCGGTGCACGGCCCGGTCGAGGAGCTGCCACAGCTCGGGCCGGGCGCCGTACTCGCAGGCGATCAGCAGCCCGTGCAGCGCGTCGCCGACCCAGTCGCCGGCGCCGTCGGGGCCGTCGGGGTCGGCCCGGTCGAGCGCGTCGGCGAGCATCCGCTGGCCGGTGTCGATGTCGCCGTCGCCGTGGATGAGCCCGATCGCGACGGCCGCGGCGGTGAACGCGGACCCGTCCGGGTCGGCGCCGCCCCGCCGTGCCTCCTCGAGCAGTTGGGTCGCCCGTTCGAGCGGCCCGGTCACGCTGGCCAGCGACGCGGCCTCCATGAGCCGGCGGAACCGGTCGGCCGGCTCCGGGCTCAGCTCGCTGGCCCGCACGAGCGCGGTGACCGCGGCCGCCGCGCTGCCGTTGCGCTGCGCGGCCCGGGCGGCCCGCTGCAGGTCGACGGCCAGCGACTCGTCGGGCGCGTCGGCCGCCTCGGCGAGGTGCCACACCCGCCGCGACGGGTCGCCGGTGAGGGTCTCGGCGATCCGCCGGTGCGCGGCGCGGCGCTCGGCCGGCGTCGCCAGCTGGACGACCGCCGCCCGCTCCAGGGGACTGCCGGACGGCCACGTGTCCAGGGCGGCGTCGAGCAGCCGGTCGCGGGCGTCGGGCGCGAGATCATGCAGGCCCTCGCTGTACACCTGGAACAACCGCGGACTCAGGTGCGGCGGGTCCGGCATCGGGTCGGCGCCCACGACCTGCCGGTCGGTGAGCGCCGTCGCCAGTTCGAGCAGCGCGAGCGGGTTTCCGTCCGCTTCCCGCATGATTCGCTCGTGTACCGCGGGTGCCAGCCCCGGCCGCCGCGCGTCGAGCAGCGCCCCGGCCTCGGCGGCGGGCAGCGGCGGCACGTCGAGGACGGGGATGCGCAGCTCGTCGAAGCAGCTCGCGGCCCCGGTCCGGGCGGAGGCGAGCACCACGACGTCGTGCCGGAGGCGGCGGACGGCGAACCCGAGCACGGCCGCGCTGCCGGCGTCGACGCGCGGGACGTCGTCGACGATCAGCAGCAGCGGGCCGCGGGCGGCGGCCTCGTCGAGCAGGGCGAGCACGCGGGTCGCGACGGCGAGCGGGTCGCGCGCGGTGCCGATCGGGTCGCGGCTCAGCGGGTACACGAGCTGATGCACCGCCGCGAAGGGGATGTCCTGCTCGAACCCGACGGCGTCGGCCCGCAGCACGGTGCGCCGGGTGGCCCGGGCGGCCGCGTCGAGCAGGGCGGTCTTGCCAGCGCCGGGCCCGCCGCGCAGGAGCAGCGCGCCGTGCCCGGCATCGAGGAGCGTGCGGATCCGGCGCAGCTCGGCCTCGCGCCCGATGAGGTGCGCGGTCATGTCGTTCTCCGTCCGGGGACTCGGGGCTGTCCCCCGGTGCAGCGTAGGCACGCGCCGGGCTATTCCGGCAATGCCGTCATATGACCCATGTCCGGCGGGTCCGAGCGGCTCAGTGTTGAGGCATCACGTTGTACCGAAGGAGCAGCCGGATGACCACTCTCGCCGATCCTCGTGTCGTTGTTCCCACCGGCCGTCCGCGGGTGACCGACCCGCGCCGGACCACGTCGTGCGCCCGCGACTTCGTCGTGCCGGGCGGCCCGGCCGGGGAGACGTGGTTCCGTCTCTTCCGCCCGCCGGGCCTGGCGCTGCCGCTGCCCGTGATCGGGTACGTCCACAGTGGACGCCGCAACCGGGCGACCCAGCGGCGGGCGCTGGGCCTGGCCGCCGACGTCCACGCGGCGGTGGTCGTCGTGGACTACTCGCTCGCCCCGACGGCGCGGGTGCCGGTGGCGCTGGAGGAGGACTACACGGCGCTCGCGTGGGTGGCCGCGCACGGCGCCGAGCACGGCCTGGACGGGGCCCGGATCGCGCTGAGCGCCGACCCCGAGGCGGCCGACCGCGCCGACGAGCTGATGGTCCTGGCCGACCGCCGCGGTGCGGTCCCACTGGCGGCGCACGTCCTGTGGACCCCGTCGGCGGCCGGGATCCTGCGGGCGGCGCTGGCCACCTGACCCGCCGTCAGACCCGGCTCGTCAGACGATGTTGCGGCGGGACTCATGCAGCGCAACCGGCGGCGGAACCAGTCCATCAGCATCGTCATGCCTCCAGCAGCAGTACCGGAAGCAGGGCATCGGCCACCGCCCCCGCGTCGAGGGACGGGTCGGCCGCGGCCAGCAGGGCGAGCCCGCCGCCGACCGCGCCGAGCGCGACGACCAGGGCGGGGATCGGCACGGCCGGCCGCACGCCGAGCCGCGGGCAGTGGCGGGCGAGCAGCGCCGCGAGGCCGGCGTCGAGGCGGTGCTGCAGCGCGACGAGGCGGGCGGCGTGCTCGGGCTGGCCGGCGACGGCGGCGAGATACTCGGCGCCGAGCAGCGCCCACCGCCCGGCCTCGGCCCCGTCGACCGGCCCCGGGGCGGCCGGCGTGTTGTCGCGGCGCGCGAAGCGGGCGGGGTCCAGGGCGTCGAGGAGGTCGGCCCGGGTGGTCGCCGCCTCGAACGCGGCCGTCAGCGCCGCGAGGTGCGCGTCGGCGGTGGCCTCGAGGATCGCCTGCCAGAGCCCTTCCTTGCCGCCGAAGTGCTTGTAGACGGCCCCGCGGGTGTACCCGGCCTCGGCCGCGATCTCGTCGACGGTCGCGACCAGGAACCCCCGGCGCAGGAAGACCGCGCGCCCGGCCGCCAGCAGCCGGGCGTGGGTGCGCTCCTGGGTTTGCGCGCGCGAGAGCCGCGTCATTCGGTAACACGCCGTTTCTGGATACGCGATGTTACCAATCGGTCGGCGGCCTGCGCCACCACGGTCGTGGTGCCGAGGAAGAGCCCGGCGGCGAGCAGCAGCCGCACCTCCGGGTAGGTCGGCGGCGGCACCCAGGCGAGCCCGGTCGACGCCGTCCCGCCGACGGCCGCCGCGGCCAGGGAGACGCCCCAGGCCCGCCGGTCGCCGCAGGCCCGCCGGGCCACCTGACGCAGGGCGAGCACCAGGGCGACTCCCGCGACGAGGACGGCCGCGGCGGCGGTGAGCCAGGGGGTGCCGAGATCGAGGGCGTAGCGGATCGGCAGCGCCGGCACGAAGAACACCGTGACGAACGAGCCCAGCCCCGCCGCCACGGTCCCGATCGCGGGACCGCGCTCCGGCCCGCCCGCCGGGACCTTGCGCAGCCGCGCGGACCACCGGTCGGCGCCGGCCATGACCAGGGCCGCGGCCAGTGCGGCGGGGAGCAGGGCGGGGAGGTGGCCGAGGTTGTACAGGAGAGCGGTGTCGTACACGACCAGGACCAGCGCGCCGATCGCGGCCACCGACAGCACCGCCAGCAGCACCTCCCCGGCCGTGGCCGGCCCGCGGTCGCCGTCCGGGGCCGGGCGGACCCAGCGGCCGACGGCGAGCGGCGTGAGGATCCCGGACACGGCCCGCAGCGCCAGGTCCGCGTGCGTCCAGGGGTTGGGCAGCCCCCACTCGACCAGGCTGAACACCACGGTCCAGGCGATGCACGCGGCCCACAGGACGGGCGGCGCGGTCAGCGTGCGGGCGCGGGCGGGATCGAGGCGGCGGGCCGCGCAGAGGTACGCGAGGATGACGAACGGCAGCTCGAGCACCGCCTGCGCCCGCAGGACCGTCCAGCTCAGCAGCCGCGGCGCCGGGAACACCCCGGCGAGCGCGCGCATGGCCGCCCCGTTGGCGAGGTCGAACCAGCCCGCCGGCAGATACCGCGCCACGAACCCCGGATCGCCCCCGTGCACGCGCAGCACGTACACGGTGAACAGCACCTGGTTGAGGTAGATCGCCGCGACGACACCCGCGAGCCAGCGCCCGGGCGGATGGCCACCCCGCGCCGTGGGACGACCGCGGACGGCGAGCGCCACCCCGACCCCGACCGACACGACCACGAGCAGATCGACGCATGCCCCGACGCTGATCATGCGGCGACGGTACCGTCCGCCCGCCCCCAGCCGGGGCCGGCGGTGCCCGTCAGGCTTCGCGCGCGGCGGCGGCCAGGACGGCGGCGATGCCGGCCGGGTCGACCGGCGCGGCGGGATCGTCACGGTACCGGCGGACGGCCTGCGGGATCGCGGCCAGCCCGGGCCGCCGGGCGAGCGCCCACTCGGCCGCCGGGAGCTTGCCGCAGTGCACACCCTCGACGCCGAACCGCCAGATGCGGCAGGCGGTGAGGACCATGTGCGCGGCATACTCGTCGTCGTCCGTGAGCCCGCTCCACCGCTCGAGCCAGAACCGCCCCCGGTCGCGCACCCACGCCGCCGGCACCGCCCCGATGACCGCCGCGGGCTCGCCCCCGAGCAGGCTCCGCCCGGTGGCCCGGGCGACGGACAGCTCGGGCAGCAGGTCGGCGTCGGCGGGGGAGTCGCGGGTGACCTCGATGCCGGCCGGATACCGCCCGACGTGCAGCTCCAACGCCGGCGCCGGCGCCGGCAGGGCGGCGACCTCCGCCGTCACGACGTGCAGGTCGACGCCGCCGGCCCCACCGGTGCCGGCGTCGCGCACGAGCCGTTCGAGCGCGGCCGCCTCGGCGTCGGCGAGGCGCCCGTCGACGACCGCCAGGAGGTCAAGGTCGCTGCGCCCACCGAGAAAGTCCCCGGTGGCGAGCGACCCGTGCAGGATCACCGCCAGCGTCGGCGCCTCGACCAGCCGGGCGACCGAGAGCGCGAGGTCGTTCGCCGCGCGAAGCGCCGCTTCCATCCCGGAACTGCGCCCCTACTGCCGCGGCGGTCCGCTGGCCGGCGCCGCGTCCGGATCGTCCGGCGCCTGCGCATGCCGCGGCTGGTGCGACGGCTGCCCCTGCCCGGCCGGCGGCGCCTGTCCGGCCTGCGGCGCCTGCCCGCCCTGTGCCTGCCCGGGCTGGGGCTGCGAGGGTTGCGGCTGCCCGGCCTGCGGCGGCCAGGAGACGGGCGGCCAGGAAGCCGGCGGCTGCTGGGTCGGCGGCTGCTGGGCGTGCGGCTGCTGGCCCGGGCCGCCGTAGGAGCCGGCCGGCGGTTGGTGGGACGGCTGCTGGCCGGGGGCCGGCTGCTGCGCCGCCGACTGGCCGGAGGTTCCGTAGGGCGTGGCCGGCTGCTGGCCCGACGTGCCGTAGGACGTGGGAGGCTGGCCCGCGGCGCCCGGCTGCTGCGAGGGATGGCCGGGGGCGCTGTGGGGAGCGGCGGGCTGGCCGTACGCCCCGGGGGCGCCCTCGAACCGGGCGGTCGGCAGGTCGGCGTTCGCGGCCTGGCCCGGCTGTCCGCCGAAGACCGTGGTCGCTTCCTCCCCGGAGTTCGTGGCCGGGCCGGGCTGACCGCCGAAGACCGTGGTCGGCTGGTCCCCGGGCGGCGCGGGCTGCTGGCCGTGGGACGCGTGCGGATGGCCGGCGGCCGGGCCGCTCGTCGGTGCCGAGGGCGGGGCCCACGGCGCCGTGTGCTGGGCGCTCGGCGACTGGGCACCCGGCCACGACGTGGGTTGCGCGATGCCGGGCTGCGGGCCGCCGTAGGACGGGCCACCGTGCGAAGCCGCGGGAGGGGCACTCGACGGTTGGCCGCCGCCATACGGCGAGGCCGGAGGGGCGCTCGACGGCTGGGCGCTGCCGTAGGAGGCGGTGGGAGGGGCGCTCGACGGCTGGCCGCCGTACGGCGAGGCCGGGGGAGCGGTCGTCGGCTGGGGAGCGCCGTACGAGGCCGCGGGCGGAGCGCTGGACGGCTGGGCAGCGCCGTAGGACGCGGCCGGGGGAGCGCTCGACGGCTGGGCCGCGCCACCATAGGGAGGGGCGCTCGACGGCTGCGGTGCGCCGTATACGGGTGTGGTGGGAGCGGTCGACGGCTGCTGTGCCCCGTACGCCGGGGGCTGGCCGCCGTGCCCCACGGCCGGCTGCCCGCCGAACTGCTGGGCCGCCGCGCCGGGATGCGGTGCCGCCGGTTGACCGTAGCCGCCGGCGGGCGCCGGGGGCTGGCCGAAGGCCGAAGGGCCGGGCTGGCCGAAGGCGCCGGGAGACGCGGCCGCCGGCAGGGCAGCGTCGGCCGGGCGGCGGCGGAAGAGGAAGGACAGGGCCAGGAGCAGGACGCCCAGGCTGATCAGGACGGCGTCGATGATGCCGTAGGTGTTGGAGACCGTGGTGAAGTCGTCCGGCTGGACCTCGTTGATGCGGTCGATCATCGACTGGATGTGCAGGATCTGGACCACGATCAGGATCTGGTCGGCGGCCACGAGCACGAAGCCGGCGGCGGCCAGCAGCGCGGCCGGCGCGCCCAGGCGGCGGAGCATGACGAGCGCGAGCACCGCGCCGGCCAGGCCGAACAGGACGACCGGCACGTGCATGCCGATTTGGACCGTCTCGGACAGTGGCTTCACCACGTCGTCTTCCATCGGTCAACCCTCCCCCAGGTACCGGACGCCCCACCTTATCCTCCGGGTACGACAGATCCGCGAAAGGCGCCCGATCCGCCTGCGGGGGCACGCCGACCACCCCGCGGAAGTGTGGGCGCAGCGCGACGCCGTCGGTGCAGCTGCAGGCCCGCGGGGTTGGGCCCACTTCACCGAGACCCCGGCCGACGTCGGGGCCGCGTTCGCGGGGACGTCGTTCGAGGAGCGGTGAAGCGGGCCCTCCCGGTCAGCCGGTGACGGGCCCTCCCGGTCCGCCGGCCTTCCTGGCCGTCGCGGCGGTGCGGGGCGGGATGCTGGACGTGTCGAACGCGTACGTGGCCACCGCCGTGGCGATCGCGTCCGCGTTCGTGTCCAGGGCGAAGGTGTTGACGTTGCCGATCAGCGGGTACTGCGCGCGCAGCTGCCGGTAGAGCGCCGCGTCGCCGCCCTTGCCCTCGACGCGGAACAGGTCGTCGCACGCCTTGTGGTAGCAGGGGTCGTAGGCGACGCCGGCGACCCCGCCGTACTTGGCGACGTCGTCGGCCGACTTGATCCCCTCGGCGCCGGTGAACAGGCCGCCGGCCGGGATGCCGACGCCGATGAACGGGCCGTAGTCGGACCGGCCGGTGAAGTCGGCCGGGCTGGTCGCCTGGCGGCGACCGGCGAAGAACCGCTCGAACAGCGCTTCGATCTGCGCCGATCCGGCCGGGCCGGGGCCGGCGCCGGACGCCGCCGAGTCGTCGCCGTCGTAGACGCCGAACATGTAGTTGGGCGAGGCGACCATGTCGAAGTTGAGGTACAGCGTGATCGCCGCCTGCTGCTCGGCCGTGAGGCTGCCGACGTAGAAGGTGGAGCCGACCAGGTTCGCCTCCTCGGCGCCCCACCAGGCGAACCGGAGCTTGTTCACCGGCCTGGACTTGGCCATCTGCAGGGCGACCTCGAGCAGCGCCGCGCTGCCGCTGCCGTTGTCGTTGATCCCGTTGCCCTCCGGCACCGAGTCCAGGTGCGCCCCGGCCATGACCACGCGGTCGGCCCGCCCGCCCGGCGACTCGGCGATGACGTTCTCGGTGCTGCGGATCTCGGCGGTCGTCTCGGCCGCCAGGCGCACGGTGAGGCCCGGGGTGGCGGCGAACGCCGCGCCGGTGGCGTAGGAGACGCCCACCGCCGGGATGCCGACCGGCGTGCCGAGCGTGCCGAGGAGCAGGTCGTAGCGGTCCGGGTTGGCGGCCGGGTCGCCGTTGCCCTGGTTCATCACGATCGCGCCGACCGCGCCGGCCGCCTCGGCGTTGGCCACCTTGGTGACGAACGGGCAGGTGCCCCGCTGCATGAGCGCGATCTTGCCGGCGACGGCGGCGGTGAAGTCGGTGGCCTCGCAGCCCGACGTGACGGTGGTCCGCGGCGCGACGAGGTTGAGATCGACCGGAACGACCGCGGCGGTGGCGTCGCCGGAGCCGGAGCAGGTCATGAGATCGTAGTCGGTGCCCTCGGCGTAGGTCGCCGGGCCGGGCGCGGTCTGCGCGAACGACGAGGAGGTCTCGTCGCAGAAGTTGAACTCGAACGGCTGGCGGGTGACCTGGTAGCCGGCGTGGCGCAGGAGCGTGGCCACGTAGTCGGCGCTGCGCTGGTGGCCGGGGCTGCCGGAGGCCCGGTTGCCGTGGTTGAGGTCGCCGATGAGCTGGAACGCGACGAGGTGGCGCAGGACCCCGGGCAGGGTCACGGCCTTGGTCAGCTGCTGCGGTGTGATCTTGCCGGGCGCGGCGTTCGCCGGGGCCGCCAGGCCGGCCGAGGCCACCAGGACGGCGGCGGTGGCCGCGCCGAGGAGTCGGCGGTGCAAGCGGTACAAGACGTGCTCCCCTCTGTGGTTGGACGGGATGGGGGGCACTGTAGGCAGAACAGGAAGATCGACGGAAGTCGTTCTGCAAGGATGGCCGGGTGAATGAGCGGGAGCGGGACGGCTACGTCCTGAGCACGGACCCGGCCGCCGTCGACCTCGACACCGTGCACCGGTGGCTGTCCGAGGACTCGTACTGGGCGGCCGGGCGGGACCGGGACCTCGTCGCCCGGTCGATCGCCGGATCGCTGCCCTACAGCGTGCACCGCGACGGTGCCCAGGTCGGCTTCGCCCGCGCGGTCACCGACCACGCCACGTTCGCCTGGATCTGCGACGTGTTCGTCGACCCGGCCCACCGCGGCCGGGGCCTGGGCGTCTGGCTGGTCGACGCGATGGTCGCCGACCTCGGGGCGAAGGGGCTGACCCGGTTCCTGCTCGCCACCCGCGACGCGCACGAGGTCTACCGCCGGTCCGGCTTCGAGCCGGTCGCGGGCCCGCAGCGGTTCATGGAGATCGACCGCCGCCCGACCCGGGACGCGATCATCGCCCACCTGAACGCCACAGCCACGGAGCGGTGACCAGCGCCCCCACCGCGAGCAGCGTGATCACCGCCTGGGCCACCCGGGCGGTCGTCCCGCCGGTGTGCAGCACGTAGGTGGCCCAGCCGTTCGCCGCCGCGTCGGTGACCAGGACCGTCGCGGCGAGGACGACCCCCGCCCGGCGGGCGGCCAGCAGCAGGACCGCGGCCAGCGGGTCGAACAGGGTCAGGGACACGAAGTAGGCGGCCAGCCACGGCGGGGCCCAGCCGTACGGGGGCCAGCCGCCGGTCGCGAGCTGCACCACGTGGACCACGCCGCCGTAGGTCAGGACGGCGACCTGGGCGCCGAGGACGTACCGCACCCCGGGCATCCTCTACGCTGCCCGGCATGGCGGGCAAGCCGGACCTCGGGCGCGTGCTCGACGCCGCCGTGCCGCGCCGGATGACGAACACATCCGTGAGCCGCTCCGTGTAACCATCCCGCCGCGCGCGACACAAGGGTGGGTATGAGCGACGTCGACGAACGCGGCGCCGAGTGGTTCCGGGGCGTCTACGCCCGGCACTACCCGGACGTCGTGCGCTACGGGGTGCGGCGCACCGATGCCCTCGCCGCCGCCGAGGAGCTGGCCCAGGAGGTGTTCCTGGTCGCCTGGCGGCGGCGGTGGGAGGTGCCCGAGCGGACCCTGCCCTGGCTGTACGGGGTGGCTCGCCGGCTGCTGGCGAACCGCCGCCGGGGGATGGGGCCGCCCACGGTACCGCTGCCGGACACCGCGGGCGTCGACCCGCACGAGCCGGTGGCCGCGCTGCTCGACGTGCGGGCCGCGCTCGGCCGGCTCTCCGACGACGACCAGGAGATTCTCCGGCTCGTCGCCTGGGAGCAGCTCACCACCGGGGAGGCCGCGGTCGTCCTCGGCTGCGGGGCGACCGCCGCGAAGGTCCGGCTGCACCGGGCCCGGCGGCGGCTCGCCGCGCTCCTGGACGACCGGCCGGCGCCGGTGTCGCTGCGGGTGACAGGAGGGACGCGATGAGCGACGCGATGGAGCTGCTGCGACGGGCCGACCCGGCGGCCGGGGTGCCGGTCGGGCCGGGCGACGCGGACGAGGTACTGCGGCGGGCCGCGCACGACGTCACGACGTACGAGGCCGAACCGCCGCGGCCGGCCCGCCGGCGGGGCGTGCTGCTGGCCGCCGCCGGGGTGACCGCGCTGCTGGTCGCCGGGGGCGTCGGCGCGTCCACGCTGAGCGGCTCCGGCGGCGCGCCGGTGGTCCCGCAGGCCCCGTCGCCGTCCCCGGGCGGGCACTGCCTCACGGACCTGGCCGGGCGCCTGCAGCCCGCGCCGTACGACGGGGGGAGCGGCCGGTACGAGTACCTCCGGCTCGACATGGGCAGCGGCCTGGCGGTGGACGAGGGCAAGGGCAGCCTCGCGCGGGCGAACTGGCGGGCCGACGTGCGGCAGTGGCTCGCGGACGACGGCTCGGGCCAGCTCGACACCACGCGCGGCCCGGTCAGCTACGCCGACCGGGCGTCCGAGGAGTACTTCGCGGCCCGCCCGGAGATGCTGGTGCGGGAACCGAGGACGACGTTCGGACCGGGCGAGTACTCGCGCCGACCGGTCCCGGCCGATCCGGCGGCGATGGCGGAGCAGCTGTCCGAACCGCGGGAGAACGGCCCGTCCCAGGCGCTGGTCAACGTCGCCGACCTCAGCCGGCAATGGCTCCTCGGCGCCGCGCAGCGGGCCGCGGTCCTGCGGTTCCTCGCGGGCGTCGACGGGGTGGCCTGCGCCGGCGAGGAGACCACGCCGGAGGGCCGCACCGGGATCCGGGTCACCGCGCCGCGCGGCGAGGGTCCGCACCCGTCCCCGGGCGACCAGGGCGGCGAGGCGCTGCTGTTCGACACCGGCACCGGCGAGCTGCTCGCCGGCGGCGGCTCCGGCACCGGCGTCCCCTGGGAGATGCGGGTCCTGGAGCGCGGCTACCGCGACACCATCGGCTGAGACCGCAGCCGCGGCGACAGGTCGAGGGCCGCGCGGACCGGGTCGCCGGCCCAGCGGCTGGGGAACGCGTCGTGCAGTGCCCAGCCGGCCCGGCGCAGGGCGCGTTGGCGGTCGAGGTGGGCCTCGTTGCCGTCGGGGTGGGGGCCGCAGATCAGCCCGACCCCGTCGGCGACGACGTCGACCTGCCAGCCGCCGACCGCGTACCCGGTCCGCACGTCGTGACCGGCCGCCCTCAGCTCGGTGGCCAGGCGGCGCACGAACGGTACCGTTGCCGCATCCGGATCGTCGTGGGAGCTGCGGGGCCCCTCCGCGTGGGCCAGGTAGTCCCCGACCAGGCCGGTGCCCCCGGTCAGCGAGGTGACCACGACGAGCCGCTCCCGGGCCCGGGTCACCATGACGTTGAACAGGTTGGGCTCGGCGGCGAAGCGGTGCCGGGCGGGGGAGTCGCCGTCGACGAGGCCGAGCGACACGACGACCGTGGCGGCCTCGCTGCCCTGGAACGCGTGGACGGTGCCGGTGCGCAGCCCGAGCCGCTCGATCTCCTCGACCGACAGGGTCTTGAGCAGCGCCGCCTCGATCGCGTCGGCCTGCGCGCGAAACGGCGTGACGACCCCGATGCCCGTGACGTCCGCCTTCGCGAACCGGCCGATCGCGGCCAGGACCGCGTCGACCTCGTCCCTGTTCACGCCGTCGGCGACCGTCGCGTCCGGGACGTGCACGACGTCGATGGCGTCGATGCGCTCGGTGCGCGGATGGCGGGTCATCAGGTGCAGCCGGCCCTGGTAGAAGCGGCGGGCGGAGAAGTCGATGAGGTGCGGGGCGCAGCGGTAGTGCTCGTCGAGCCAGGTGACGGGGGAGGCCCCGACCGCGACGTCGTACGCGCTGGAGCGCCGCACGTCCACCCGGTCCTCCAGGCCGTGCCGGGCCAGGGTCGCGGCCACGTCGATGTCGGCGACGAAGCTGACGAACCGCAGCTGGTTGGGGTCCCCGGCGACCAGGGCGCGGCGGGCGCGGGCCAGCACCGGGGCGGCCCGCAGCTGGTCGATGTGGGCGGCCTCGTCCAGGATGACCAGGTCGAACAGGCCGGGCGTCGGCGGCAGCAGATCCTCGACGTCGGTGACGGTCCCGATCCACAGCGGCAGCGCCGCGACGAGCGCCGGGCCGTCGAGGGCCGCGAGGGCTTCGCGGCGCCCGTTGCGGCCCGTGCGGAGGGCGGTGGCGAGAGCGGCGGTACTGCGGCGGGCGTCGCCGCTCCAGCGCTTGCCACTGGTGGCGGCGTGGCGCATGGCGGTGCCGATGGCCTCGGCGAGCCTGCGGTCGGCGTCCTGGAGGGCGTCCCAGGCCGGTCCGAGGTCGGTGCCGCCGTTGACGGCGAGGGTGGCGGCGGCGCGGTCGGCTGCCCGTGCTTCGAGGAGCTGGGCGAGGCGGTCCTCGCTGACGCCGGTTCGTCGCTTGATGCGGTACTTGCGGAAGAATCGGATTTTTCGAGTCTTGTCCGGATCGAAGTCGTTGGCGAAGACCTTCGGGGCCTCGGCGCGGAGGCCGGCCAGCAGCGGCTCCCAGGTCCGCATGGTGGCGGCGGCCCGCTCCAGGTCGAGGGCGGCCGCGATGCCGTTGGCGATCGCGTCGACGGCCCGCTGCGCCGCCTCGACCGCGGCCTCGTCGGCGCGCAGCTGCTGGCCGGTGGCGCCCTGCGGCAGGCCGGCGGTGAGCGCGGCGAGGATCCGGCCGCGCCGCTCGGTGTTGCCGAAGAGGACGGGTTCGGGCCCCGGGTACCGCGCGAGCAGCTCGCCGAGCACCTCCGCCGCGTGCGCCGACTGGGTCGCCACCAGCACCGACCCACCCCGGTGCACGGTGTCGAGCGCGGCCGCCACGACGGCGTGGCTCTTGCCGTTGCCCGGCGGCCCGGACACGACCACGACCGGCTCGTGGCGGACCCGGCGCACGACCTCCCGCTGGGCGGCGTTGAGCGGCAGTGGCGACACGACCGGCTCGTCGTGCTCGCCGGCCGCGGTGTGCGCCCCGTACACGGCCGCGAGGGCCGTATGCTCCAGCCCGGCGCGGGTGGACCAGGCGCGCAGGGTGTCCCGCAGCCCGGCGGCGGACACGTCCCGCGCCACGAAGAGCGCCGCGATCGCCTGCCCGACCAGCTCGTCCGTCGGCAGCGTCGCCAGCGGCGTGTCGTCGCCCGCGATCCGGTCGGGCGTGAATCCGGCCGCCCCGGCCGCGGTGGCGACCCACGCGGCGGTGCCGACGCCGCCGAGCCAGGCCGCGCTCCCGAGCCCCGGCGCTCCCTCGAGCGTGCGGGCCAGGTCGCGGTCGGTGACGAGCGGCGAGAGCTCGAGGTCACCGGCGGCGACGATCTTGTACCCGCGGCCGGTCCGCTCCAGCCGCACGGGCTCGGCCACGAGCGGCACGCGCAGCTTCTTCACGGTGCCGTCGACGTCGGCGACCCCGAGCAGCCAGGCCCAGCCGCGCCGCAGGATGCGCTCGTCGCGGTGCAGGGCGTCGAGCGCCGCGAGCCGGTCGGCGCTGCGGTTGCGCGGGGCCCGCTCGGGGTCGCGGAGAAAGAGGATGGGCTGATCCCCTTTGGCGACGTCGAGCGTCCGCTCCCGACCGGCCGGTGCGAGGTCGGCGAGGGCGGCTAGCACCTTGCTCGGTTCCATAGACGGCCGATTCTGTCACCGCGGGGCACGGCGCCGCCGCCCGCACCGCCCGCTCCGGTCGCACCCTGCTCCGGTCACGCCTCGATCGCTCCCGCGCCTGTCGGAGCCCGGCCCCTTAAGCCACAGACGTTGGTCGATCTACCCTCAAGTTGATCTCCGATTGTGAGGGTAGATCGACCAACGTCTGTTCGATCCACCCCGCCTGCCACCCCCGCCCTGCCCTGCCCCACCCGGCTGCGACTTCGCCTGCCGCGACTCCGGCGATTCCCGTTCCGACGGTTCCCGTTCCCCGTTCCGACGGTTGCCCACTCCGGCCGTTCCCGTTCCCGTTCCCGTTCCCGTTCCCGTTCCGGTTCCCGTTCCGGTTCCCGTTCCGGTTCCCGTTCCGACGGTTGCCCGTTCCGACGGTTGCCCGTTCCGGCCGTTTCCGTTCCCGTTCCGGCCGTTCCCGGCGACCCCGCCCGCCGCGTAGTGGCCGGACTCCGGAGTTGACCGTGGAACTTTTGTGGTCGCCAGGGCTGCCAAAGGTTCCACGGTCAACTCCCGGCACGGGTCGGCCGCCAGGGCCGCGCCGCGATCTGCCGCCCTGCCATCCGCCGCGGCCGAGAGTGGAGTTGTCCGGCAGTGGGCGTGCCCGAGAGTGGGCGCGGCCGGGAGTGGACGCGCCCGGCAGTGGGCGTGTCCGGCGGTGGGCGTGCCCGAGCGCGGATGCGGCCGGGCGTGGACGCGGCCGGCAGTGGGGGCGGCCGGCGGTGGGCGTGTCCGGCGGTGGGCGTGTCCGGCGGTGGGCGTGCCCGGCGGTGGGCGTGCCCGAGCGCGGATGCGGCCGGGAGTGGACGCGCGCCCGGCAGTGGGCGTGCCCGACAGCGGGCGCGGCCGACGTGTCCGTCGCGCCCGGCGGGTCGCCGCGCCCGCCAGCCGTGCAGCGCCACCCGTCACACCGACACCCTCCGTCGCACGGCCACCACAACCCGTCGCCTCCACCCGGCCGCCACCGGTCGTAACGGTGGGTGGCCAACTGCCGCCAGGCGGCCCGCAGCCGCGGAGGTGCCGGGCGGTCGAGGGCGATCATGGACGTTCCGGTGACCCCGGCCAGGGGTTTTCCTCCGGATCATGGAGGGAGCCCGGGACCTCGGGAGTCGGCTTCGGCGGCGGGAGCGAGTTTGACGGTTCTGTTACGTGCAGGGGCCTCGAGTGTCCTTGACACGCCCGGCAGCCGTGGCCAAGATGTAAAAACCAAGCGCTTGTTAGGTTTTGAACATCCCGGCGGCTCGGCCGCGATCTGCCTGAAGGTTGACGTTTCGTAACATTCCGTGACAGGGGTACACATGGGCGTTTTATCGACGAGTCGCATCGTCGGCTGCCTCGCACTGGCCGCGCTCGCGATCAGCGCATGTGGCAATAAGGCGGACGACCAGAAGCCGACCAACGGCACCGCAACCGGCGCGCCGATCATTATCGGACTGGACGAGGACAGCACCGGCTCCGGAGCTTCGTACTCCACCATCGCCGGCAAGACCATCCGCCTCGCCGTGCAGGACATCAACGACAAGGGCGGCGTCATGGGCCGGCCGCTCAAGCTCGTCGTCGAGAACGACGAGTCCGACCCGACCAAGGTCCCGGCCGTGCTCCAGAAGCTCGCCGGCCAGGGCGCCAAGGTCCTGCTGCTGCAGAGTGGCAGCGCCGCCATTCTGCAGGCCAAGGCCACGCTGACCCAGCTCGGGCTGCCGGCGATCGCCCCCACCGGCGTGACCGCCACCCTCGTGGCGCCGCCCGACCACGAACTCATCTACATGCTCGCCAACACGACGACCGACTGGGCCGAGGTGTACTGCGGCGCCTTCAAGGCCGCCAACATCACCAAGCTCGGCGTCCTCACCGACGACACGACCACGATCGCCGCGCTGGACAAGGCGCTGTTCGCCGCCATGAACTGCGTGGAGATCGTCGCCACCGAGAAGGGCGCGGGCAACGCCAGCGACCTGTCCGCGCAGGTCGCCCGCCTCAAGAATGCCAAGCCCGACGCGGTCCTGGTGACGAGCGTCGGCGGCGCGTTCGAGGTGCTGGCGCAGAACACGCTCGGGGCGCAGATGGCCGGCACCAAGCGGTTCTCGCTCGCCTCCATCGGCAACCAGCCCTCCAGCTGGAAGCTCGCCGCCCCCGGCGCGCTCGAAGGCCTGATCTTCATGGGCTCGATCAACACCGAGAACCCGCGCACGCAGGAGCTGGTCAAGCTGCTGCAGGCCAAGAACGGCAAGGACTACGACATCACCGCCTACGACGCGCAGGCGTGGGACGCGGTGCACCTGCTCAAGCAGGCCATCGAGAAGGCCGGCGGCCCCGACGACCCGAAGAAGCTCAACGAGGCCATCCAGAGCATCAAGAGCTACCCGGCCACGTTTGGCCAGGCGAACTTCACGCTCAGCTTCAGCGCCGACAAGCACCTCGGCGCGGACGGCCCCTGCGGCCTGTCGCTCGTCGAGTTCGGCAAGGACAACAAGCCGAAGGGCCCCTGGGCCACCTTCCAGCCGCCCTGCAAGAAGTAGGAGTACCTCAGAATGGGCCAGTTGCAGCTGTGGTTGTCCGCACTCGAGATGGGGTGTTTCTTCGGCCTGCTCGCGCTGGCCTATTACCTGGTCCTCGTCGGCGCCGGCTTCTTCAACTTCGCGATCGGCCCGTACGCCATGGTCGGCGGCCTGTGCACGTCATACCTTGTGCTCTACGAGGACATGAACGTCTGGGCCGCCGCCGCGGTGGCGATCGTCGCGGCGGCCGGCCTGGCGGTCGTCACGGAGTTGGCGGTCGTCCGGCCGGTGCAGCGCCGCTCCGGCGGCGGTGAACTGCCGGCGCTGGTGGCGGTCGCGGCCGTCCTGTTCACCATCCAGCAGCTCGGCGGGTACCTCTTCGGCTACACCACCCTGCCGGGCCAGAACCTGCTCACGTTCGACCCGGTGCCGGTCGGCGACATCGTCGTCCAGCCGGCCACGGTCCTGCTGCTCGGCTTCACCGTCGTCGCGTTCGCCGGGCTGGCGGCCTGGATCCGGTTCACCCGGACCGGCCGCCTCCTGCGGGCCGTCGGCGACAGCACCCACGCCGCCGGGCTGCTCGGCCTGCCGGTCAACCGGGTGCGGCTCATCGCCTTCATCGTGTCCGGGCTGCTGGCCGGGATCACCGGCCTGCTGTTCGCGCCGAAGGCCGGGGTGAGCTCCCTGTCGGGGCTCAGCTGGGCGCTGTCGGGCTTCCTGGCGATGGTCGTCGGCGGTACCGGATCGGTCTGGGCCCCGCTCGTCGGCGGGCTCCTGCTCGGGGCGGTCGAGGTGTTCGTGCCGTACTACTTCGGCGGCCAGTCCCACGTGTACGGGCTGCTCTTCGTGGCCCTGATCTTCTTCGCCTTCAAGCCGAGCGGTCTCTTCGTCAGGAGGGTCAGGGCATGAACCGGATACGAGGCTCCCTGGGCCTCCTGCTCGGCGTCGTGGGCGGTGCGCTGCTGCTGACCTGGGTCGGCGCGGACGGGTACAAGCAGACCCTGGTCACCACGACGGCGACCTACGCGCTCGTCGCGCTGGGCATGTACGTGCCGTACCTCATGGCGGGCTCGCTGTCGATGGCCTACGGCGCCTACGCGGGCATCGGCGGCTACGCCGTCGGGCTCATCTCGGCCAAGACCGGGCTGCCGCTCGTCGCCGCCTGGATCGTCGGGCCGATCGTCGCGGCCGTGGTCGCGGTGCTGCTCGGCCTGGCGACCCGGCGGCTGTCCGGGTTCTTCCTGGCCGCGGTGACGCTGCTGTTCGGCATGGCGTTCACGGCGCTGCTCGTCGACGCCGAGTCGCTGTCCGGCGGCTCCGGCGGCCTCGGCTCGCTGCGCAAGCTCAACATCTTCGGCTGGCAGCCGTCGCACTACCAGGTCGTCGTCGGCTCGGTCGTCGTCGTCTGCGTCATCGCGTTCCTGCTCGACCGGCTGCGCATGTCGCCGTGGGGCATCATCGTGCGGACCATGCGCGACGCGCCCCGCGCCGTCGAGGCGGCCGGGGTCCGGGTGCCGGTGATGAACCTCGTCGCCCTCGCCGTCGGCGCGGCCATCGCGGCCGTCGGCGGCGGGCTGTTCACCTACTCGGCGGGCAGCGTCACCCCCGACACCTTCACGCTCAACCTGGTCTTCCTGGCCATCTTCATGCCGCTCATCGGCGGCTCGGCCACGCCCTGGGGCGCGGTGCTCGGCGCGGTCATCGCCGTGCAGCTCACCCTGAACTTCCCGGCGGTCGAAACCAGTGGCACGCTGATCCTCGCGCTCGGCGTGCTGGTCATCCTGCTGGTCGCGCCGCAGGGCGTGATCGGTTACGCGAGCAGGCTCGTGCGACTCGTAGGGGGACGACGTGGCTGAGACACTGCTGCTCGGATCCGGGCTCACCAAGCGGTACGGCGGGGTCACCGCCCTGCAGGACGTCTCGTTCACGCTGGAGGCCGGCGAGATCCTCGGCCTCGTCGGGCCGAACGGCGCCGGCAAGACGACCCTGGTCGACCTCATCTCCGGGGCGCAGCCGGCCACCGAGGGCAGCCTGACCCTGCGCGGGCAGCGCCTCGCCGGACCGGCCGCCAAGCGGGCGAAGGCGGGCCTGGCCCGCACGTTCCAGTACCCGCAGCTGGCCCTGGAGCTCACCGTCGCCGAGAACCTGCTGCTCGGCCGGATCGCCAAGCGCCACGGCACGATCTGGCAGATGGTCTCCGGCGCGTTCCGCGGCGCGCTGCGCCCGGCCACCGCCGCCGACGCCGAAGCGGTCCGGCAGCTCGCCGGCGAGCTCGGCATCGACCGGCTCGACCGGCCGGCCGGCGACCTGTCCCTCGGCGAGCAGCGCCTCGTCGAGGTGGGCCGCGCGCTCGGGCAGGACCCGCTGGTGCTGCTGCTCGACGAGCCGTTCGCCGGCTCCGACGCCGCGGGCGTGGCCGGCATCTCCGAGGTGGTCCGCACCGTCCAGCGGCGCGGCCACGCGGTCATCCTGGTCGACCACAACGTCGACCTGGTGGCGGGGCTGGTCGACCGGATCCTGCTGCTCGACCGCGGCCGGGCCGTGTTCGACGGCAACCCCCGGGAGTGCCTCGACAGCCCGCAGATGCAGCAGGTGTACTTCGGGGTCACGGCCACCGACGAAGATGCGGAGGACGTCGAGCATGTCTCATGAGCTGCGCCTCGAGGGGCTGCGCGTGCGCTACGGCCACGCCAGCGCCGTCACCGGCCTCGACCTCGTCGCCCCCGGCGGCGTGGTGACCGCCCTGGTCGGCCCGAACGGCGCCGGCAAGAGCAGCGCCCTGCTGGCCGCCTACGGCTCGGTGCCGTCGACCGGCCGCGTCCTGCTCGACGGCGAGGACGTCAGCCGGCTCAAGCCGGCCGCGCGGGCCAGGGCCGGGATCGCTGTGGTGCCACAGGGAAGGCAGCTCTTCCCGAAGCTCAACGTGGCCGACAACCTGCAGGTCATGGCGGAGCTGCTCCGGCTGCCGCGGTCCGCCGTCGACACCGCGATCGACCGCTTCCCGATCCTGCGCACCAGGCTCAAGAGCCTCGTCGGCGTCCTCTCCGGCGGCGAGCAGCAGATGCTCGTCGTCTCCCGCGCCCTCATGGGCTCCCCACGGGTGCTGCTGCTGGACGAGATGATGACCGGCCTGGCCCCGCTCGTGGTCCAGGAGCTGCTGCGCACCGTGACCGGCCTGGCCAAGGAGGGCGTCGCGGTCCTCATGGCCGAGCCGGCCCTCGGCGCGGTCCGCGGCGGGATCAGCCGCGGCTACGTCCTGGTCCGCGGCGAGGTGGTCGCCCAGACCGAGGACGGCGGCCGCGCCCTGGACGACCTCTACCAGGGCAAGATGGGCGTGCTCAAGACCGCGGCCCACTGACCGCGGCGACCAGCCGCCGGCACCCGGCGGGCGTGCCGATCCCGGCGCGCTCCGCCGGGTTCGCCCGGTAATAGGCGACGGTGTCGGCGAGGAACCGGCCGTCCACCGCCGACAGGTTGGTCGCCAGCAACGCCACGGCCCGCTGGCGCAGCATCAGGCCGCGCCGGCGGACCAGGTCCGGCCGGTCGAGGCCGAGCATATCGCCAGCCGGGTCGGTCGCCGCCAGCCGAGGCTGAGCCACGCGCACGCCGTCATGGTCTCAGGCGGGTCAAGAACGCGGGCCGCCGATCGCGGCCAGCAGGCGCTCGTAGCCCCCGGTGGTGCCGATCCCGGCGCGCTCCGGCGGGTTCGCCAGGTAGAAGTTCACGGCGTTGGCCAGGAAGCCGCGGTGCACCGCCGACAGGTGGGTCGCCAGGCGCACGCGGTGGCGGTCGCGGGGAGCCAGGCCGCGGCGGCGGACCAGGTCGGGGCCGTTCACGCCCAGGGTGAAGTCGCCCGCCGAGCTCGACCCGGGCAGGGGACCGGCGGCGACCGCCTCCCACGGCACGAACGTCTCGCCGAAGGCGTCGACGCCGCGCACGCCGTCCGGGTGCAGCTCGACGCGGCCCGCGTCGCGGACGATCGCGGCGACCCAGACCACCACGCCCGCGCAGCAGGCGCTGTACAGCGGCAGGTAGATGAGCGCGATCGGGTTGATGCCGCCCGCCATCGCCGGCGGGACGCCGAGCAGGACCACACTCGCCGCGACGACCACGCCGGTGAGCGCGACGACGTGGGCCGCCGGGGCGACGAACGCGCCGCCCTCGACCTCCAGGCGGGCCGGGCGCCGCCAGCCGAACGTGAGCCACACCAGCAGCGCCAGCGCGGCCAGGGCGAAGGCCGAGGGAGCGACGACGGCGGAGAACAGCCGGGCGAGGTCGGGGCGGTGGCGCAGCTCGCCCGCCGCGACCCACAGCAGCAGCACGCCGACCGCGGCGCCGGTCGCGATGAGGGCAGCGCGCCGCGTCAATATCATCCGAGCATGGTCTCAGGCGGTGTATCCGCCGTCCACGTCGAGCTTCTGGCCGGTGATGAACCGGGCCCGGTCGCTGGCCAGGAAGCACACGGCCTCGGCGATGTCGTCCGCGGTACCGAACGTGCGCAGGGGAATGTTGGCGCGGGCCACGTCGAGGGCGCGCTCGTCCAGGTCGCCCGAGGTGATCAGCCGCTCGGCCATGCCGTCGGTGAGCATGCCCGGCCCGACGCAGTTGGCCCGCACGCCGAAGCGGCCCTCCTCGGCGGCGATGCCGCGCACGAGGGCCTCGACCGCGCCCTTCGGGCCGGACGACAGCCCGTCGCGGACCGGGTGGCGGCGGGTCGCGGCCGTCGTCACCGCGACGATGCTGCCCTGGGCGGCCCGCAGCGCCGGCAGCGCGGCCGAGACGACGTTGAAGAAGCCGGTGACGTCCTGCAGGAGCTGCTCGCGGAACCGCTCCGGGGTGACCTTGCTCAGGTGCACCATCGGGACGTGGGGTCCGGCGGCGTGGACGAGCGTGTGCAGCGGCCCGGCCGCGTCGACGAGCGCGGCGCAGGCGGCCGGGTCGGCGAGGTCGGCCCTGACGGCCCGGGCGTCGCGGCCGAGCGAGGCGGCGAGCGCCTCGGCGGTGGCCTTCGAGGAGCGGTAGGCGAGGACGAGCGAGCTGCCGCGGGCGGCGAGCAGCCGGGCGACGGCGGCGCCGATGCCGCCGGTGGCGCCGGTGACGAGGGCGACGCCGCGGCGGTAGGCGAAGTCGGGGGCGGTCATGGCGGGTACTCTACCAAGCAAGCGTTTGGTAGAGTCCAGTCCGTGGAGCTGAAACTCGGCGTCATGCCGGCCATCGCCGGCCCCGGCGCGGCGGACCCGGCCGCCACCGCGCGGTTCGTGCGCCTGCTGGAGGAGCTCGGCTGCGAGTCGGTCTGGGCGGTCGAGCACGTGGTCATGCCCGACGACTACACGTCCCGCTACCCCTACGACCCCGCCGGCCGGATGAGCCTCGCCGCCACCGACGACGTCCCCGACCCGCTGCACTGGCTCACCTTCGCCGCCGCGCACACCACGACCCTGCGCCTCGGCACCGCCATGCTCATCCTGCCCGAGCACCACCCGGTGAGCCTGGCCAAGCGCCTCGCCACCGTCGACGTGCTCAGCGGCGGCCGGCTCCTCGCCGGCATCGGCGTGGGCTGGCTGCGCGAGGAGTACGACGCCGTCGGGGTGCCGTTCGAGCACCGCGGCGCGCGCGCCGACGAGTACCTCGAGGCCATGCGCGCGCTGTGGACCGGCGAGCCGGCGAGCTACCACGGGCGGTTCGTCACCTTCGACGGCGTCCACAGCCGGCCCCGGCCCGTCCGCGGCACCGTCCCGATCGTCGTCGGCGGGCACAGCCTCGCGTCGGTGCGCCGCGCCGCGCGGTACGGTGCCGGGTGGTACCCGCTCGGCGTGGGCGGCGACGAGTTCACCGACCTGCTCGCCAAGCTGCGCGCCGAGTGCGAGACCCTGGGCCGCGACCCGGCGGACGTCGAGGTCACCATGCGCGCCCCCGGCAACCGGGCCGAGCTGGAGACGCTGCGCTCCCTCGGCGTCGCGCGGGTGGTGCTCCGGGCCGACCCGCGGGATCCGGTCGGCGTCCGGGACAAGATCCGGTGGTACCAGCGGGAGGTCCTCAAGGCATGAGAACGGTCATCGTCACCGGCGCGGGGCAGGGCCTCGGCCGCGCCCACGCGCTCGCGTTCGCCGCGGCCGGGCACCACCTGGTGCTCAACGACCTGTCGGCCGAGGCGCTCGACGCGCTCGCGAAGGAGATCGGCGGCGACGTCGTCACCGTCCCCGGCGACATCGCCGACTGGGACTTCGCCGCGGCGCTGGTCGGGCGGGCCGTCGAGGCGTTCGGCCGGCTCGACGCGCTCGTCAACAACGCCGGGCTGGTCCGCGACCGGATGTTCACCAACGTCACCGAGGACGAGTGGGACGCCGCCGTGCGGGTCAACCTCAAGGGCCACGCCGCGCCGCTGCGCCACGCCGCCGCGTACTGGAAGGCGCAGGCCAAGGCCGGCACCCCGGTCGCCGCCCGGGTCGTCAACACCACCTCGGGCGCCGGGCTGCTCGGCAGCGTCGGGCAGGCCAACTACAGCGCCGCCAAGGCCGGGGTCGCCGCCCTCACGCTCGTGGCCGCGGCGGAGCTCCAGCGGTACCACGTGTGCGTCAACGCGATCGCGCCCAGCGCCCGCACGCAGATGACCGAGGTCGCCTTCGCCGACGCCATGCGCGCCCCTTCGTCGGGCTTCGACGCGATGGCGCCCGAGAACGTCTCGCCCCTGGTCGTCTGGCTCGCGAGCGAGGAGGCCGGCGACGTGACCGGCCGGGTCTTCGAGGTCGCCGGCGGGCAGGTCAGCGTCGCCGACGGCTGGCGGCACGGCCCGGCCGCCGACGCCGGCCGCCGCTGGGAGCCCGCCGAGCTCGGCCCGGTCGTGCGCTCGTTGATCGCCGACGCCCCTGCCCCGGAGGCCGTCTATGGAGCGTGACTTCCGCCAGGAGGTCCGCGACTGGATGGCGGCCCACCTCACCGGCGAGTTCGCGGCCCTCGCGGGCACCGGCGGGCCCGGCCGCGAGCACGAGCACCTCGACCTGCGGGCCCGCTGGGAACGCGTCCTCGGCGCCGCCGGCTGGATCGGCCTCGGCTGGCCGGCCCCGCACGGCGGCGGCGCGAGCATCGCCGAGCAGGTCGCGTTCCACGAGGAGTACGCGCGGGCCGGCGGGCCCGGCCGGCTCAGCCACATCGGCGAGCACCTGCTCGCCCCGACGCTCGTGGCCCACGGCACCGACGCGCAGCGGCGCCGCTTCCTGCCGCCGATCGCCGCCGCGACCGAGCTGTGGTGCCAGGGGTACAGCGAGCCAGAGGCCGGCTCCGACCTCGCGAACGTGCAGACCCGGGCCGAGCTGTCCGGCGGCCGCTGGCACGTCACCGGCCAGAAGGTGTGGACGTCGCTGGCCCACGTGGCCGACTGGTGCTTCGTGCTGGCCCGCACCGAACGCGGCTCGACCCGCAAGGAGGGCCTGTCGTACCTGCTCGTCCCGATGGACCAGCCGGGCGTCACGGTCCGCCCGATCGTCCAGCTCACCGGCACCTCCGAGTTCAACGAGGTCTTCTTCGACGACGCCGTCACCGACGCCGACCTGGTCGTCGGCGCGCCCGGCGACGGCTGGCGGATCGCGACGAGCACCCTCGCGCACGAGCGCGGGGTCGCCACCCTCGGCCAGCAGATGCAGTTCGCCCGCGAACTGGCCGCGGTCGTCGGCCGGGCCCGGGCCACCGGCGCGTTCGACGACCCGGTGATCGCCGACCGGATCGCCGACGCGTGGGTGGGCCTGCAGGGCCTGCGCCACCACGCGCTGCGGACGTTGAGCTCCGCGGAGCCCGACCCGGTCGCCGCGTCGGTCGCCAAGCTGCTGTGGGCCGGCTGGCACCAGCGGCTCGGCGAGCTGGCGATCGCCGTCGAGGGGGCCGGGGCGACGCTGGTCGACGCCGCGCCGTACGAGCTGACCGACGCGCAGCGGCTCTTCCTGTTCACCCGGGCCGACACCATCTACGGCGGCGCCGACGAGATCCAGCGCAACATCGTGGCGACGTCGGTGCTGGGGGGTCGCTGATGTCCGAACACGACGAGCTGCGCGAATCCGTCCGGGCCTTCCTGGGCGACCCCGGCTACAGCTGGGCCCGGCTCACCGGCGAGCTGGGCCTCACCGCCCTGGCCGTGCCCGAGGAGTGCGGCGGCTTCGGGGCCACCCTGGTCGAGGCCGGCATCGCCATCGAGGAGGCGGGCGCGGCGCTGCTGTCGGCACCCCTGCTCTCGACGGTGGCCGCTGCGGCCGCACTGGATCCGGCGGTACCGGCAGCGGCCGCCCTGCTGCCCGCCCTGGCCGAGGGCACGACGATCGCCACCCTCGCCCTCGGCGGGGACTGCACCGTCGCCGGCGGCCGCCTGACCGGCACCGTGCCGCACGTCCTGGACGGCGACGCCGCCGACGTGTTCGTGGTCGCCGCCGGCAACGACCTGTACGCGGTCGCCGCCGCCGTCGCCGACGTGCGCGTCCACCCGACGCTCGACCAGACCCGCGGGCAGGCGACGGTGGCGTTCGACGCCGCGCAGGCCTCGCTCGTCGCGCCGGGCGGCGCGGGGCATGCCCTGGACGTGCTGCACGCCACCCTGGCCGCCGAGTCGCTCGGGGTCGCGCGGGCCGCCCTCGCCGTCGCCGTCGAGCACGTCCGGACGCGCCGCCAGTTCGGGGTGCCGCTGGCCACCTTCCAGGCCCTGCGCCACCGCGTCGCCGACCTGCACGTGCTCGTCGAGCAGGCGACGTCGACGGTCTGGTACGCCCTGCGCGCCGCCGGCACCGACGAGTTCGCCGTGGCGGCGCCGCTGGCGAAGCTGACCGCGGGCGAGGCCGCGTGGACGGTGACGACGCAGGCGATCCAGCTGCTCGGCGGGATCGGCTTCACGTGGGAGCACCCGGCCCACCGGTACCTCAAGCGCGCCACCGCCAACCGCCTGCTCGCCCTCGACCCGGTCGCCCTGCGCCGTCGCCTGCTGGCTGGCGCGTACCCCTGATACCGGGGCGCCGCCGGTCCTGGCCTGTGTGAGTCATTTTCTGGCTGTTCCGGTGACGCTCGGTCACCGGTCGGCCGGGTTGAACGGCGGGCGGCCGCGGCCGGACGGCCGGGATGGGCGCGAATCAGGGAGCGATCCGCGCCCGATCAACCGGTGTGGTTCGCTACGGTGGGTGCCTACCGTCGGATGATGAACGCACAGCCCGTGGTGGTCCTCGCCGAGAACGACTACCGCTACGGCGCCGGCCCGCTCCGGCTGCGCGTCGAGCGCATCGACCGCACCGAGGAGTTCCACCTCGACGGGGAGGCGTGGGTGACCGTCCACGGCACCCGCCTGCGGGCCGACGGCACGGAGCTGGGCCCGATCCGCGTCCTGGTCCGGGCCGCCCGCCTGCGCCGCTGAGGCGTCCCGCGCCGGGCGACGGTCGCGCCGGTCCGTCGAGCCCGGCCGATCACAGCGGGATCACGTAGCTGATGAAGCCGCGGTGCTCGGCCACCTGGTCGTACAGGCGGCGGGCGGTGGTGTTGTCGGCCTTGGTGTGCCAGTAGACCCGGTCCAGGCCGCGGTCGCGGGCCCACGACTCGACCGCGCCGATGAGGGCCCGGCCGACGCCGCGGCCGCGGACGGCCGGGTCGGTGAACAGGTCCTGCAGGTAGCAGACGTCGGCCGAGGTGGTGCTCGCGTGCACCAGGAAGTGCGCGATCCCGGCGAGCCGCCCGTCGAGCCGCGCCCCCAGCGCGTGCACCCGCGCGCCGTCCTGGAACGCCTGCCACGCCTCGTCGAAGCGCGCCGCCGGCCAGGTCCGGCCGTAGAACTCGTGGTACCCGGCGAACAGCTCCGCCCAGGCGGCCCGGTCGTCCGCCCGCAACCCCGTGATCTCGATCATGCCGCGCAGCATCTCACCTCCGGTTCCCGGAGTCGCGGGGGCGATCGAAGGATCACAGTTCGTGGATGGGGGTACTACGCTGAGGTGGTCCTGCCCCTACGCGGAGCGGAGGCACCATGGCGAAGCCGGCCTCGGCACGGTTGCCGGACTGGCTGCCGATGGTGTTCGGCACCCTGGTCTCCGTGGGACTGGGCGCGTTCTTCTACCTGAAGACCGACGTGAAGGCGGCGCTGGCGACGTTCGCCGGCCTGCTCGGCGTGACCATCGCCCTGCAGGTGGAGCTGATGCTGCAGAGCGCCCGCCGGGCCCGCCAGGCCGAGCACCGCCGCGCGGTGGCCGACCGCCTGTTGCTGCACCGCTGGCTTCCGGCCGTCCTGGACGACTCCCTGACGGCGTTGGAGGGCGTCCACCCGTCGATCCCGCCGCCGTACGGCGAGGAGTTCGCCCGGAAGGCCTTCGAGGACTGCCTGGAGGTGCTGCGCGACCTTCAGCGAGGCCGCCTGGTGGTCCTCCCGACCGCGGACGACTGGCTGGTGCTCCGCGTGACCGAGCAGGTCCAGCACCACGTCTTCGCGACCACGGTGGACAGCCAGGAACTCGACTGGTGGGTCGCCGGCACGGGCCAGCGCTACCTCCAGGCCCAGGCGGCGGCCATCCGCAGGGGCGTGGTGATCGAACGGGTCTTCATCTACCGCGTGTGGTCCCCCGAGCTGGAGCGGGTGGTGCAACAACACCACGACCTGGGCATCCGCACCTTCCGCGTCGAGCGCCGCCTCCTGTCGCCCCGCCTGAAGCTCGGCGTGGTGGTCTGGGACGGCGCGTCGGCCCTGGAGATGGACTTCACCGAGGACGGCACCTACATCGCCGACCACATCATGTTCGTCACCAAGGACGTGGAACGGGTCCTCAACACCTTCAGCATGATCAGGACGATCGCCGAGGCGTGGCCCCCGGTTCCTGAGTAGGCTTCGAGGCGCTGGCGTAGCGGGGGAGCTCGCCGCCGCCGTCCAGCAGCAGGCCGGCGCCCGTCATGTAGCCCGCCATCGGCGACGCCAGCAGGAGCACCGCGTCGGCCACGTCGTCCGGGGTGGCCATCCGGCCCAGCGGCACCGTCGCGGCCACCGCGGCCAAGGCCTCCTCGTCGCCGTAGTGGGCCTCGTTGTCGTCCGTGCGGACCACACCGGCCGTCACCTGGTTCACCCGGACCTTCGGGGCCCACTCCAGGGCCAGGGCCCGGGTCAGGACCTCCAGGCCGCCCTTCGCCGCGGCGTAGGCCGCCGTGCCGGGGGCCGGGCGCATGGCCGAGACCGAGCCGATGTTGATGATCAGGCCGCCGTCCGGCTGGTCCTGCATCACCGCGTTCGCGGCCTGGGCCACGAAGAACGGGGCCAGCAGGTTCAGGCGGACGACCGCTGTCACCAGATTGGGGGACACGGTGGCCGCGGGCACCGACGGGGAGCCGCCCGCGTTGTTGACCACCAGGTCCAGGCCGCCGAAGTGGGACACCGCCGCCGACACCAGGGCCTGGGCCTCCGCCGGCTCGCGCACGTCGGCCGCCATGAAGACCATGCCCGGCGGCAGGTCGTCCGGGGTGCGGCGGCCGCAGACCAGGACCTGGTAGCCGGCCTTCAGCAGGCGTCCGGCGATCCCGCGGCCGATGCCCCGGGTGCCGCCGGTGACCAGTGCCGAGCGGGGCACGGCCGGCTCAGAGTCGTTCGATGACGGTGACATTCGCGGTCCCCCCACCCTCGCACATCGTCTGCAGACCGTACCGCCCGCCGGTTGCCTCCAACTCATGCAAAAGTGTCGTCATCAGCCGCGCACCGGTCGCGCCGAGCGGGTGGCCGAGGGCCACCGCGCCGCCGTTGACGTTCACGCGGGCCAGGTCGGCGCCGGTCTCGCGCTGCCAGGCGAGGACCACCGGTACGAATGCCTCGTTCACCTCGAACAGGTCGATGTCGTCGATCGTCAGGCCGGCCTTCTCGAGCGCCACCGCCGTGGCGGGGATCGGGCCGGTGAGCATGTACACCGGGTCGTCCGCGCGGACGCTCAGGTGGTGGATGCGCGCGCGGGGCCGCAGGCCGAACTCGGAGACGGCACGACCGGAGGCGATGAGCAGGGCGGCCGCGCCGTCGGAGATCTGGCTGGCCAGGGCCGCGGTCACCACGCCGCCGGGGGTGAGGGTCGGCAGGGACGCCATCTTCTCGGCGCTGGTGTCGCGGCGGGGGCCCTCGTCGGCCGTCACGTCGCCGACGGGGACGATCTCGCGCGCGAAGCGCCCCCCGTCGACGGCCGCCGCGGCCCGCCGGTGGCTCTCCAGGGCGTACGACTCCATCTCGGAACGCGTCAGCGACCACTTGGCGGCGATCAGCTCGGCCGCCCGGAACTGGCTGATCTCCTGGTCACCGTAGCGGGCCTGCCAGCCGGTCGAGCCGCGGAACGGGTCGTCGAAGCCGTACTCGCGGCCGGCCAGCATGGCGGCCGAGATCGGGATGGCGCTCATGTTCTGCACGCCGCCGGCCACGACGAGGTCGGCGGTGCCCGACATGACGGCCTGGGCGGCGAAGTGCACGGCCTGCTGGGAGGAGCCGCACTGCCGGTCGACGGTGACGCCCGGAACGTGCTCGGGCAGGCCCGCGGCCAGCCAGGACGTGCGGGCGATGTTGCCGGCCTGCGGGCCGAGCGCGTCGACGCAGCCGAAGATGACGTCGTCGACGGCGGCCGGGTCGACGCCGCTGCGCTCGACGAGGGCGGTGAGCACGTGCGCGCCCAGGTCGGCCGGGTGCATGCGGGCAAGGCCGCCGCCGCGCCGCCCGACGGGGGTGCGGACCGCATCAACAATGAAGGCGCTCATGCCCAGCACCTTACCAAGCGAGCGCTTGGTTGGTAAGGTGGCCGGCATGGAACCGTTGGCCGCCCGGACCATTCCCGATCTGGTACTGGCGGGCGCCGCACGCCACGGCGAACGCGAGGCGATCGTCGACGGCCCCGTGCGGCTCACCTACGCGCAGCTGGCCGGCGAGGTCGCCCGGTTCGCGGGAGCCCTTGCCGCTCGGGGGGTCGGCAAGGGCGACCGCGTCGCGATCTGGGCGCCCAACTCGTGGCGCTGGATCGTGGCCGCCCTGGGCATCGTCACCGCCGGCGGGGTCATGGTGCCGCTGAACACGCGGCTCAAGGGCGCGGAGGCGGCGTACATCCTCCGCCGCAGCGGCACCCGGCTGCTGTTCGTGCAGGACGGCTTCCTCGGCAACTCCTACGTCGCCGCGCTGCGCAAGGCGTGGGAGGAGGAGCCGGACCACGGCGTCGAGGCGATCGTCGACCTGGTCGCCGACTGGGACGCATTTGCGCAGACCCGCACGGACGTCGCGACCGCCGTGGACCCCGACGACCTGGCCGACCTCTTCTTCACCTCCGGCACCACCGGCCGGCCGAAGGGTGCGATGCTCACCCACCGGCAGAGCACCGAGCTGTACGTCGCCTGGAGCGAGCTGGCCGGCCTCACCGCCGGCGACCGCTACCTGCTGGTCAACCCCTGCTCCCACACCTTCGGCTACAAGGCCGGCGTGATCGCCTGCCTGCTGCGCGGCGCCACGATCGTGCCGCAGCCCGTGTTCGACGTCGAGGAGACGCTGCGGATCGTCGCCGCCGAGCGGATCACGGTGCTGCCCGGGCCGCCGACGCTGTACACCTCGATCCTCGACCACCCGCGCCGCACCGAGTTCGACCTGTCCAGCCTCCGCGTCGCCATCACCGGCGCCACCACCGTGCCGGTCGTCATGATCGAGCGGCTGCGGGAGGAGCTCAGGCTCGCGACCGTGCTCACCGCGTACGGGCTCACCGAGTCGTGCGGGACGGCGACCATGTGCCGGCCCGACGACGACCCGCAGACGGTGGCGACCACCTGCGGGGCGGCGGTCCCCGGCGTCGAGGTGCGGGTGGACGAGACCACCGGCGAGGTGCTGGTCCGCGGTTACAACGTGATGCGGGGGTACTTCGAGGACCCCGCCGCGACCGCCGACGCCGTCGACGCGGACGGCTGGCTGCACACGGGCGACGTGGGCGTGCTGGACGAGCGGGGCTACCTGCGCATCACCGACCGGCTCAAGGACATGTTCATCGTCGGCGGCTTCAACGCCTACCCGGCCGAGATCGAACAGGTCCTGGCCCGGCACCCGGCGCTCGCCGAGGTGGCGGTGATCGGCGCGCCCGACGACCGGCTGGGCGAGGTGGCCCGGGCGTTCGTCGTGCCGCGCGCCGGGGTCACGCCGGACGTCGCCGAGCTGTCCGAGTACTGCAAGCAGCGACTCGCCAACTACAAGGTCCCGCGCGAGTTCGTCATCATCCCCGAGCTGCCCCGCAACGCCAGCGGGAAGGTGCTCAAGACCAGCCTGCGGAGCCGCTGAATGGACACCGTCATCGTCACCGGCGGCGCGAGCGGCATCGGCGCCGCGATCGTCCGCCTCGCCGGGGAGCAGGGCCTCAACCCGGTCGTGTGGGACCTGAGCCCCGGCGGGATGGTCGTCGACACCCGCGACCGGGCCGCCGTGCAGGCCGCCCTGGCCGAGGTCGGCCCGGCCCGCTACCTGGTCAACAACGCCGGGCCGGCGAGCTCGAGCGCGCTCGGTTTCGGCGACGGCCTCATCGGTACCGCCGGATCCGTCGAACTCGTCACGTCGGCCTGGCTCGCCACGAACCCGCCCGACGGGGCCGCGGTCGTCAACGTGGCGAGCGTCGCCGGGAACCTCGTCGGCACCGACTCCGCGTGGTACAGCGCCGGGAAGGCGGCCATCGCCGGCTACACCCGCCACCTCGCCACGCGCATCGCCCCGCGGGTGCGGGCCAACGCCGTCGCGCCCGGCTTCATCGAGACGCCACGGATGGCCGGCTTCGCCGACAGCCCGCTCGGCCGGTCGCTCATCGAGCGCAACCCCATGCGCCGCGCCGGCCGTCCCGAGGACGTCGCCGCCGCCGTGCTGTTCCTGCTCTCCCCGGCCGCCGCCTACGTCAACGGCGTCCTGCTGCCCGTCGACGGCGGCTGGACGGTCTCGCAGTAACCGCCAATGCGCCGGGTGACCGGGCGCGGCCGCCGTGTCGAACGGTCGCTTGAATGGAAAGGAAGGTGATCCGTGGACGCCGTGATCGTCGCCGCGGTGCGCTCCCCGATCGGCCGCGCCTACAAGGGCTCGCTGGCCGGCGTGCGCGCCGACGACCTCGCCGCGCAGGTGGTCCGCACCGCGCTCGACAGGGTGCCGGCCCTGGACCCGGCCACGCTCGACGACCTGATGCTCGGCTGTGCCCAGCCGGCCGGCGAGCAGGGGTACAACCTGGGCCGCCAGGTCGCCATGCACCTCGGGTTCGACATGGTCCCCGGCACCACCGTCAACCGCTACTGCGCGTCGTCGCTGCAGGCGATCCGGATGGCGTTCCACGCGATCCGGGCGGGGGAGGGCCACGCGTTCGTCGCCGCCGGGGCCGAGGTCGTCTCGCACTACCCGGCCGGCAAGTCCGACGGCATGCCCGACACCCGCAACCCGCGCTGGCCCGAGTTCACCCCGTCCGCGCGGTGGTCGGACCCGCGCGACCGCGGTGAGCTGCCCGACGTGTACGTCGCGATGGGGGAGACCGCCGAGAACGTCGCCCAGCTGTGCGACGTCTCCCGCCACGAGCAGGACGAGTTCGCCGTGCGCTCGCAGAACAACGCCGAGAAGGCGCAGGCCGACGGGTTCTGGGACATCGACGTCACGCCGGTGACGCTGCCGGACGGCACGGTCGTGCGCCGCGACGACGGCCCGCGGGCGGGCGTGACCCTCGACAAGGTCGCCGCGCTCCAGCCGGTGTTCCGCCCCGACGGTACCGTCACCGCCGGCAACTGCTGCCCGCTCAACGACGGCGCCGCCGCCCTCGTCGTCGTGAGCGCCCAGCGCGCCCGGGAGCTGGGCCTGACCCCGCTCGCCCGGATCGTGAGCACCGGCGTGTCCGCGCTCAGCCCCGAGATCATGGGCCTCGGCCCGGTCGAGGCGAGCCGCCGGGCCCTGGCCAACGCCGGCATGTCGATCTCGGACATCGACCTCGTCGAGATCAACGAGGCCTTCGCCGCCCAGGTGATCCCGTCGTACCGGCAGCTGGGCGCCGACCTGGACCGCGTCAACGTCCACGGCGGCGCGATCGCGGTGGGCCACCCGTTCGGGATGACCGGCGCCCGGATCGCCACGACGCTGATCAACGGCCTCGTGCACAGGGACGGCCAGTTCGGCCTGGAGACCATGTGCACGGCCGGCGGCCAGGGCATGGCGATGGTGGTGGAGCGGCTCTCATGAGCGTTCTTGAGGGCAAGGCGGTGGTGGTGACCGGGGCCGGGCAGGGCCTCGGCGCCGCCTACGCGCTGCTGGCCGCCGCCGAGGGGGCGGCGGTCGTGGTCAACGACGTCGACGCCGGCCTCGCCGCGGCGGTGGTCGAGCGGATCCGCTCCGCCGGCGGGCGGGCCGAGGCGGCCGTGGGCACGGTCGCCACCTGGGAGGGCGCCGGCGCGATCGTCGACCGGTGCGTCGAGGCGTTCGGGGCGATCGACGGCCTGGTCAACAACGCCGGCATCTTCCGCCTCGCGCACCCCGCCGAGCAGGACCCGGCCGAGTTCGCGCGGGTGGTCGAGGTCAACCTGCTCGGCAGCGCGTACTGCGGCCTGCACGCGATCCGGGCCATGCTGCCCCGGGGCCGCGGCTCGATCGTCAACGTCACCTCCGGCGCGCACGCCGGGTCGGCGGCCATGGGCGCCTACGGCGCGAGCAAGGGCGGCGTCGCCTCGCTCACCTACTGCTGGGCGGCCGACCTGGCCGGCACCGGCGTGCGGGTCAACGCCGTCTCGCCGAACGCGCACACCCGCATGGCCGACGCGTTCGAGGCCTACCTGGGCGCCGCCGCGCAGGGCCAGAACCTGCACAAGTCCCCGGAGCAGAACGCGCCGGCCGTGATCTACCTGCTGTCCGACGCCGCGGCCGGGGTGCACGGCCAGGTCGTGCGGATCGACGGGGACGAGTTGTCGATGGTCGCCCATCCCACGGTACTGGGGGAGGGCACCCACGATCCGTCCTGGTCCGTCGGCGCCGTGGCGGCGGCGTTCGCCGCCGGCGAGGTGGGCCCGCTGATGCCGGTCGGGCTCCACCGTTCCCGCCATGAGGCAGACTTGGGCGCGTGACCGACCGCACCTGGAAGGCGTTCGTGGCCGCCCTGGCCGACCGCATCGAGCGCGACGTCCGCGCCGTCCTCGACGGGCTCGACCCGGCGCTGCTCGACACACCGGCCGTGCCCGGCACCAACCCGATCGGCTGGCTGCTGTGGCACCTCACCCGCAGCCACGACCGCAACGTGAGCGAGCTGGCCGGCCAGCCCCAGCTGTGGATCACCGACGGCTGGCACGCGCGGTTCGGCCGGCTCGCCGACCCGGACGAGACCGGCTACCGGCACACGCCCGAACAGGTGGCGGCGTTCGTGAGCCCGGAGCCGGGCGTCCTCGGCGCCTACCACTGGGCGGTCGGCGCCCGCTTCCGGACGTACCTCGACGCCGCCCCGGCCGCCGACCCGGCCCGGCTGGCCACCAGCCCCACCCTCGGTGACACGATGCCGGTCCGCGACCGCCTGGTCGGCGTCCTCGTGGAGGGCCTCGAGCACGTCGGCCAGGCGGCGTACCTGCGCGGCCTGCTGGAGCGCCGCTAGTTCACGACCCGGTAGGTGAGGTGCGTGGCCTCGGGCGTGTCGACGCTCGCCAGGTGCTCGAGGCCGACCGGCAGCGGCCCGTCGAACAACGGCGTGCCGCCGCCGAGCAGCACCGGGGCGACGTGCAGCCGCAGCCGGTCGGCCCGCCCGGACGCGAGCGCCTGGCGGGCCACGGAGGCGCCGCCCATGACGTGCACGTTGCGCTCCCCGGCGGCCCGCTGTGCGGCGTCCAGGGCCGCCGTGATCCCGCCCGTGACGAAGGTGAACGTCGTGTCGCCCCTGCGCATGACCTCATGCGGCCGGTGCGTGACGACGAAGACCGGCATCCGGTAGAAGCCGTCCTCGCCCCAGCCGCCGGTGTCGTCGTACACCCGCCGGCTGGTGACCACGGCCCCCGACCCGGCGAACAGCAGCTCGTCGAGCAGCGCCTGCCCCTGCGGATGCCGCCAGACCCAGTGGTGCAGCGCCTCGCCCCCGATGCCGAGCCCGTGCGCCTCGTCGACGCCGGGCCCGGTGACGAAGCCGTCGACGGATACGGAGATGTCCACCTCGATGTGTCCCATGCCGGGGTTGACCATCCGCGCCCCCGAAACTCACCGGTGCTGTGACAAGGTGAACAGCCGGGGCGGTGACGCTGCGTGGCGGGCCTACGATCGCGACGTGGAGCCGACCACTGACGACCTGCTCCGGGCGATGACGGTGCTCGGGGTGCCGGGCGACCCGCTGTACATCATGCGCGACCTGGACGACGAGCACCGCCGGCTCGCCCTGCTCGCCCACCTGACGGCGGCGCTGGAGGCCCACCTGGCGTCCGCCGAGGACCGCTCCGATCTGGGCGTGGAGGACCTGGCCGACCTGCACTGGGACGCGGACCGGGCGGCGGCGTCCGCGCTGCGCCGGGCTCGCCTGGCCCGCGTGCAGCACACGGTGTGGCGCGAGCGCGGCAAGCAGCCGGACCCGGTGCGCGACGCCGCGCTGACGACGCTGGCCGCGGTGGCGGCGCTGCTGGACAACGCCGGCACCCACCCGATGCTCCCGGACGCGGCGGCCGCGCTGCGCGACGCCGCCGACCACCTGAGCACGGTCCTGCGCGCGACCCCGTCCCACCCGCTGTAGGGACCGCCCGCCGCCCGCCGTTCACTGTTCGCCCGATGATCGATGGAGAGTCCTGGTCGCCATGGCAGCCAAAACTCGCCATCGATCATGAGCCCGTCGGCGTGGCCGCGGGCGGGCGGCGCGGCGAAGGCTGCTTGCGGGCGGCGCGGCGAAGGGCGGCGTGCGGCTGGCCGTGTCGGGCGGCGCGGCTGGGGGTGCGCGGCGTGGTGAAGGGCGGCGTGCGGCTGGCCGTGTCGTGGTCCGACGCAGCTTAGACGTTGGTCGATCTACCCTCGGCAATCGCGCTTCGGCTGAGGGTAGATCGACCAACGTCTAAGGCATTCCGGGCCGAGCGGGACCGGGCCGGCGGCGGCGCGGTGGGGTGTGCGGGGCGGTCAGCGGCGGGAGAGGCCATCCAGGAACAGCGACGTGCAGTCCTCGGCCAGCTTGGTGATCGGGTACGCCGCCGTCGGCTTGAACCAGCGCACCGACAGCCAGACCGCGTCACGCATCAGCCGGTACAGGATCTTGGGGTCCAGGTCGCTGCGGATCACGCCCTGGGCGATGCCCGCCTCGATGACCTGGAGCCACGCCGCCTGGACCTCCTTGCCGGCGTTGCGCAGGTAGCCGAAACGCTCGATCTGGGTCAGGTAGTTGACGTCGTTCTGGTAGATCTCGGTGGCGTGCGGGTGGGCCTCGACGACCTCCAGCGACGCCACGATGAGGTCGTGCAGCCGCGTCCTCGGGTCGGTGTCGCCCGACAGGACCCGCTTGTACCGTGTCCGCAGGTCCTCGAGGTAGGAGGTGACGATCTCGTCGACCATCGCCTCTTTCGACTCGAAGTGATGATAGAGGCTCCCGGACAGGATTCCCGCCTCGTCCGCGATCTCGCGGACGGTCGTGGCGGCCACGCCCTTGCGGGCGAACAGTCCCGCCGCGCTCGCGAGAATCCGTTCGCGTCGATCCCCAGGCTCTCGCGCCATCCCGTGCCTTCTTGTCGATGTGTCCCCGGCACCAGGAGTGTACGTGTGCCGTGGCCGTGAGATACGGCTCTGTCGCGAGTGTAGCGTAATCAAGCAAGCGCTTGGTACGGTCAGCTGGTCCTGAGAACAAAGGGTGCTCCGGGCGAACCGGACGGTCACCTGAAGAAGGCGGACCATGGCGAACAAGCGGATGACCGAAGACGAGGTCGTGAGCCGGCTGCGCTCCGGCATGACGATCGGGATCGGCGGCTGGGGCTCGCGGCGCAAGCCGATGTCCCTCGTGCGCGCGATCCTGCGCTCCGACCTCACGGACCTGACCATCGTGAGCTACGGCGGCCCCGACGTGGGCCTCCTGCTGGCCGCGAAGAAGGTCCGGCGCCTCGTGTACGGATTCGTGTCGCTCGACACGATCCCGCTCGAGCCGCACTTCCGCGCCGCCCGGCAGGCGGGCGCGGTCGAGGTGACCGAGTACGACGAGGGCATGCTGCGCTGGGGGCTGTACGCGGCCAGCTGCCGGCTGCCGTTCCTGCCCAGCCGGGCGGGTCTCGGCTCCGACGTGCTGCGGGTCAACCCCGAGCTGCGCATGATCGCCTCGCCCTACGGCGACGAGGAGCTGGTGGCGGTGCCGGCGTTGCCGCTGGACGTTGCGCTCGTCCACCTCAACCGGGCCGACGAGCAGGGTAACGCGCAGTACCTCGGCGCCGACCCGTACTTCGACGACCTCTTCTGCACCGCCGCCGAGCAGGCGTACGTGTCGGTCGAGCGGATCGTGCCGACGGAGGAACTCACCCGGGACGCCCCCGTGCAGTCGTTGCTGCTGCAACGCTGGATGGTGCACGGCGTCGTCGAGGCGCCCGGCGGTGCGCACTTCACCAGCTGCGACCCCGACTACGGCCGCGACGAGGAGTTCCAGCGCCGCTACGCGCAGGCGGCCGCCGACCCGCAGGCGTGGGCGGGCTTCTACGAGGAGTACCTGGGGGTGGCAGCATGAGCGACGCGACGCGCGCCGAGGTCTGTGTGGTCGCCTGCGCCGAGGCGTGGCGCGGCGACGGCGAGATCCTGGCCAGCGGGATAGGGCTGGTGCCGATGATCGCCGCCCGGCTGGCCCGCGCCACCTTCGCCCCCGACCTGCTGGTGTCCGACGGCGAGGCGCTGCTCACCCAGGGCACCTGGGCGATCGGCGGCACCCCGCCCGTGATCGAGGGCTGGATCCCGTTCCGCGTCGTGTTCGACCTGCTGTACCGCGGCCGCCGGCACGTCATGATGGGCCCGAGCCAGATCGACCGCTACGGCAACGCGAACATCTCCGCCATCGGCGCCGACTTCACCCGCCCGGACCGGGCCCTGCTCGGCGTGCGCGGCGCGCCCGGCAACACGGTCAGCCATCCGACCAGCTACTGGGTGCCCAAGCACGGCCGGCGCTCGTTCGTCGAGGCGGTCGACATGGTCAGCGGCATCGGCTACGACCGGGCCGCCGCCAACCCCGCCGCCGGGCGGTACCACGAGCTGCGCCGGGTGGTCAGCAACCTCGGCGTGTTCGACTTCGACACCGACGACCACCGGATGCGCCTCGCCTCGGTGCACCCGGGCGTGACGGTGCAGGAGGTGCTGGACGCGACGGCGTTCGATCTGGTGGTACCGCCGGACGTCGCGCAGACCCGCCTGCCCACCGACGCCGAGCTGGCCCTGATCCGCGAGGTGATCGACCCGAAGTCGGCGCGCGACCGGGAGGTGCGGGGGTGACCGCACTGCGGACGCCGATCTGCGAGCTGTTCGGCGTCCGGTACCCGATCGTGCAGACCGGGATGGGCTGGGTCTCCGACGCCGGCCTCACCGCCGCCACCTCCAACGCCGGCGGCCTGGGCATCCTGGCCAGCGCCACGCTGTCGTTCGAGGAGCTGGCGACGGCGATCACGCAGGTGCACAAGCGCACCGACCAGCCCTTCGGGGTGAACCTGCGGGCCGACGCCCCCGACGCCCGCAAGCGGGTCGACCTGCTCATCGGCGAGGGGGTGAAGGTCGCCTCGTTCGCCCTGGCCCCGAAGCCCGACCTCATCGAGCGGCTCAAGGCCGCCGGTACCGTCGTCGTCCCCTCCGTCGGGGCGCGCCGGCACGCCGAGAAGGTCGCCGCCTGGGGCGCCGACGCCGTGGTCGTGCAGGGCGGCGAGGGCGGCGGCCACACCGGCCCGGTGCCGACCTCGCTGCTGCTGCCGCAGGTCGTCGACGCCGTCGACATCCCGGTCATCGCCGCGGGCGGGTACTTCGACGGCCGCGGCCTGGTCGCCGCCCTCGCCTACGGCGCCGCCGGCATCGCGATGGGCACCCGGTTCCTGCTCACCAGCGACAGCCCGGTGCCGGTCGAGGTCAAGCAGCGCTACCTCAAGGCCTCGCTGACCGACACGGTGGTCACCGACGCCCTCGACGGCGTCCCGCAGCGGGTCCTGCGCACGCCCTTCCTCGACACGCTGACCGGCGGCCGGCGGCTCGCCAGCGCGGTCGGCAGCGCCCGGACCTTCCGCAAGCTCACCGGCCGCAGCTGGGTCAGCCTCCTGCGGGAGGGCCGGGCGATGCACCGCGAGCACGGCCTCAAGTACTCCCAGGTGCTGCTCGCCGCCAACACCCCGATGCTCATCAGGGCCGCGATGGTCGACGGCCGCCCGGACGCCGGGGTGATGGCCACCGGCCAGGTCGCCGGGGTCATCGACGATCTCCCGAGCTGCGCCGAGCTCGTCGAGCGGATCATGGCCGAGGCCGCCGGCACCCTGAAGCGGCTGGCCTGATGCCGGCGTACTCGATCGAGGGCGTGGTCCCGGTTGTCCACCCGACCGCGTACGTCCACCCGACCGCGGTGCTCATCGGCGACGTCCACGTCGGCCCCCGCTGCTACGTCGGCCCGCTCGCCAGCCTGCGCGGCGACTTCGGCCGGCTCGTTATGGAGGAGGGCTCGAACCTCCAGGACTCCTGCGTGTTCCACACGTTCCCCGGCACCGAGGCCGTCCTGGGCCGCGACGGCCACGTCGGCCACGGCGCGGTCCTGCACGGCTGCGTCACCGAGCCGGGCGTGCTCATCGGCATGAACGCGGTGGTGATGGACGACGTGCTCGTCGGCGCGTACGCCTTCGTCGCCGCGCACTCGTTCGTCAAGGCCGGCTTCGTCGTCCCGTCGCGGATGGTGGTCGCCGGCTCGCCGGCCAGGGTGGTGCGCGACCTGACGCCCGAGGAACTGGCCTGGAAGGCCAACGGGACGCGGGTGTACCAGGAGCTCACCGCCCGCAGCCTGGCCTCCCTCGCCGAGGTGGCACCGCTGCCGGAGCCCGAGCCGGACCGCCCGGCCCTGTCCACGTCCGCGTCGGTGGCCGTCCCGCTGGACCAGGCCCGCGCCGCCTCTTCCGAACCTAACAAGCGCTTGGTAGGCTAACTCCATGGTGACCAGGACCAAAGGACACGGGCTGCTCGAGGGGCGGACGGTGCTCGTGACCGCCGCCGCCGGCACCGGGATCGGGTACGCGACGGCCGAGCGCTGCCTCGAGGAGGGCGCGACCGTCGTCATCAGCGACCGGCACGAGCGGCGCCTCGCCGAGTCGGCCGGGAAGCTCGGCGTCCTCGGGGTGCCGTGCGACGTGACCGACCAGTCCCAGGTCGAGCAGCTCTTCCAGACGGCCGCCGACCACCTCGGCGGGCTCGACGTCCTGGTCAACAACGCCGGTCTGGGCGGCACCGCCCACGTCGTCGACATGACCGACGAGCAGTGGAGCACCGTGCTCGACGTGACGCTCACCGGCACCTTCCGCTGCACCCGCGCCGCGCTGCGGCACATGATGCCCCGCGGGCGGGGTGTGGTGGTCAACAACGCCTCGGTCATCGGCTGGCGGGCGCAGGAGGGGCAGGCGCACTACGCCGCGGCCAAGGCCGGGGTCATGGCGCTCACCCGCTGCGCCGCCATCGAGGCGGCCGCGGCCGGGGTGCGGGTCAACGCCGTGGCGCCCAGCCTGGCGATGCACCCGCACCTCGCCAAGGTCACCACCGAGGAGCTGCTCACCGAGCTGGCCGCGCGCGAGGCGTTCGGCCGGCCCGCCGAGCCCTGGGAGGTGGCCAACGTGATCGTGTTCCTCGCCAGCGAGTACAGCTCGTACATGACCGGCGAGGTCGTCTCCGTCAGCAGCCAGCACCCGTAGGAGCAGCACATGGTGGACGCCGGCGCCGTCGGCCGGGTCGGGGAGCCCTTCACGCTCGACGTCGAGCGCGGGAAGATCCGCGAGTTCGCCCGGGCCACCCACTCGGCGAACCCCGCCTATCTGGCGGCGGAGGATCCCGTGGTACCGCCGACCTTCCTCACCACCGCGTTCTTCTGGCAGTCCGGGGAGAGCGACCCGTGGGAGGCCGTGGCCATGGACCAGCGCAAGGGCCTGCACGCCGAGCAGGAGTTCGTCTTCCACGGCCCGCCCCCGCGGGCCGGCACCCGGCTCGTCGGCCGGTCCCGCATCGAGTCGGTCACCCGGAAGGAGGGCCGGCGGGGGACGCTGACGTTCGCCGTGATGGTCACCGACTTCCACGACGAGGACGGCAACCTCGTCGCGACCGCGAAACTCACGGGGGTGGAGACCGCATGACGACCTTCACGGTCGGGCCGCTGACCCGCACCGACCTGGTCCGCTACCAGGGCGCGTCCGGGGATTTCAACCCGATCCACCACGACGAGGGGTTCGCCCGCGCGGCCGGCATGCAGGCCCCGCTGTCCCTCGGCATGCTCCAGGCCGGCTTCCTCGCCACCTGGGCCACCGACCGGTACGGCGCCGAGCACGTCCGGTCCTTCCGGGTCCGCTTCGCCGCCCAGGTGTTCCCGGGCGACACCGTCACCTGCGACGGCACCGAGACCCGCCGGTACGTGACCGAGGACGGCGAGCCGCGCGTGGACCTCGAACTGACCTGCACCACCCAGGACGGCACGGTCGCCGTGTACGGCTGGGCCACCTTCGTGACCCCCGCTGGAGAGCCCGCATGATCGAGACCAACGTGGACGACCGCGGCGTGGCGGAGATCGTCATGAACAACCCGCCGGTCAACGCCCTGCCCGTCAAGGGCTGGTTCGACCTCGCCGCCGCGCTGCAGCAGGCCGGGGCCGACCCGGCCGTGCGGGCGGTCGTGCTGCGCGCCGAGGGCCGCGGCTACAACGCCGGCGTCGACATCAAGGAGCTGCAGGCCGCCGCCGACCACTCGGCGCTGGTCGGGGTGAACCGGGGCTGCGCCGCCGCGTTCGCCGCCGTCTACGACTGCCCGGTGCCGGTGATCGCCGCCGTGCACGGCTTCTGCCTCGGCGGCGGCATCGGCCTGGTCGGCAACGCCGACATCATCATCGCCAGTGAGGACGCCACGTTCGGGCTGCCCGAGGTGGACCGGGGCGCGCTGGGCGCCGCGACGCACCTGTCCCGGCTGGTACCGCAGCACAGGATGCGCGCGATGATGTACACGTCGGCGACCGCCACCGCCGCCGAGCTGCACGCGTTCGGCTCGGTGCTGCGCGTCGTGCCGCGCGACGAGCTGCGGTCGGCGGCGTTCGAGGTCGCCCACGACATCGCCGGCAAGGACCCGGCCGTCATCCGCGCCGCCAAGGAGTCGCTCAACGGCATCGACCCCTGGGACCCGAAGCGCAGCTACCGCTTCGAGCAGGGCTTCACCTTCGAGCTGAACCTGACCGGCGTGGCGGACAAGGTGCGGGACGAGTTCGGCAAATGACGTCGGTCGACCTCACTGACACCCCGGCGGAGGCCGCCTTCCGCGACGAGGCCCGCTCCTGGCTGCGCGCGAACGTCCCCGCGCAGCCGCTGCCGTCGGGCGACACGCGCGAGGGCTTCGCCGCCCACCTCGACTGGGAGCGGCGGCTGTTCGACGCGCGCTGGTCGGTCGTGTCGTGGCCGTCGCGGTACGGCGGGAGAGACGCCTCCCTCTGGGAATGGCTGATCTTCGAGGAGGAGTACTACGCCGCCGGCGCGCCCCAGCGCGTGACCCAGAACGGCATCTTCCTGCTCGCCCCGACGCTGTTCGAGTTCGGCACCGACGAGCAGCGCGACACCCTGCTGCCGCGGATGGCCGCCGCGCAGGACCTGTGGTGCCAGGGCTGGTCGGAGCCGGGCGCCGGCAGCGACCTGGCCGGCATCGCCAGCCGCGCCGTGCCGGCCGAGGGCGGCTGGCGGCTGTCCGGCCAGAAGACCTGGACCACCCGCGGCGCGTTCTGCACCCACCTGTTCGGGCTGTTCCGCACCGACCCCGACGCGCCCCGCCACCGCGGCCTCACGTACTTCCTCGTCCCCCTCGACAGCCCCGGCGTGACCGTGCGCGGCTTCGGCCGGCTCGACGGCGACGAGGGCTTCGCCGAGGTCTTCTTCGACGACGTGTTCGTCCCGTCGTCGGCCGCCCTCGGCGGCGTGGGCGAGGGCTGGCGGGTGGCGATGGCGACCACCGGCTCCGAGCGCGGTCTGACCCTGCGCTCCCCGGGCCGCTTCCTGGACACCGCCGAACGGCTCGTCGCGCTGGCCGTCGCCCGGCGCGACCGGCTGCGCCCGGCGACCCGCGAACGCCTCACGCGGGCCTGGCTCGCAGCCCGGGCGTACCAGCTGTTCACCCTCAACCAGGTCACCGACCTCGTCGAGGGCCGCCCGCCGGGCGCCCGGTCGAGCCTCAACAAGCTGTACTGGTCCCGGCTGGACATCGACCTGCACGAGATCGCCCTGGAGCTGCTCGGCGCCGAGGCGGTCCTCGACTCGCCGTGGACGCGCGGCTTCCAGTTCTCGCTGGCCGGGCCGATCTACGCCGGCACCAACGAGATCCAGCGCAACATCGTCGCCGAGCGCGTGCTCGGCCTGCCGAGGGCCTGAGGGGGTCTACTGTGCGGTTCGCCCCGACGGAGGACCAGCTGGCATTGCGCGACGCGGTCCGGGAGCCGCTGGCGAAGGGCTGGCCGGCCCTGGCCGACCTCGGCCTGTTCGGCGCCCTGGTGCCGGCCGGCCGGGGCGGCCTGGGCCTGGCCGAGACCGACCTGGTCGCGGTCCTGGAGGAGATCGGCGCCGCGGCGCTGCCGGACCCGGTCTCGGCCACGGCCTTCGTCGCCGCCCCGCTGCTGACGGCCCTGCTGGACCCCGTTCGGTCGACCGACCGAACGGCCGTCGGCCCTGCCGGTCAGTCGGTCGACCGACCGAACCAAGGCCCTGCGGGCCAGTCGGTCGACCGACCGAACCAGAGCCCTGCCGGTCAGTCGGTCGACCGACCGAACCAGAGCCCTGCCGGTCAGTCGGTCGACCGACCGAACCAGGGCCCCGCCGTTCGGTCGGTCGACCGACCGAACGGCCGCGGCGGCGACCGCGACTGGGTCGCCGCGGTGCTTGACGACGTCGTCGCCGGGCGGACGCGCATCGCCCTGGCCGCCGGCGGCGGGCTGACCCCGTTCGGGGACGGCGCCGACCTGGTGCTGCACCTCGACGGTGACACGGCCCGGCTCGGCACCGCCGCCGGGGCGCCCGTGCCCACCGTGGACCCCGCCCTGCACGCGGCCGTGTCCACCGGCGCCGACGTCCTGACCACCGACCCGGACCTCGTCGCCCAGGCCCGCCGCCGCGCCGGCATCGCCTACGCGGCCGAGCTCGTCGGCCTCGGCCGGCGGATGCTCGACCTCACCGTCGGCTACGTGCGGCAGCGCCACCAGTTCGGCGTCCCGGTCGGCAGCTTCCAGGCCGTCAAGCACCACCTCGCCGACGCCACGCTCGGCCTCGAGTTCGCCGCCCCCGTCGTCCTCGCCGCGGCGTGGGCCACGGAACACGGCGCCGACGCCGAGCGCGCCGTCGACGCCGCCGTCGTGCAGGCCGCCGAGGCCGCCCACGCCGCCAGCCGGGCCGCGATCCAGTGCCACGGCGCCATCGGCTACACCGTCGAGTACGAGTTGCACCGCTACGCCAAGCGCGCCTGGGCCCTCGCGGCCCTGGCCGACCCCGGCACCCGCCTCGACCGGCTCGCCGCCGCCCTCCACCTGCAGGAGAACTCATGACCGACGAGAACGTCGTCCTGTACCGCACCGACGGGCCGGTCGCGGTCGTGACGATGCACCGCCCGCAGTACCGCAACGCCCAGAACTCCGCCATGACCTACGCCCTCGACGACGCGCTCTACCGGGCCGCGGCCGACGACGACGTCAAGGTGATCATCCTGGGCGGCGCCGGGGACCACTTCTCGGCCGGCCACGACATCGGCACGCCCGGCCGCGACATCGACACCAGCTTCGACCGGCGGGCCGGCCTGTGGTGGGACCACGTCGGCAAGCCCGGCGCGGAGAGCCGCTTCGCCCGCGAGTCCGAGGTGTACCTCGGCATGTGCCGCCGCTGGCGCGAGCTGCCGAAGCCGACGATCGCCATGGTCCAGGGCGCCTGCATCGCCGGCGGCCTGATGCTCGCCTGGTGCTGCGACCTCGTCGTCGCCGCCGACGACGCGTTCTTCGCCGACCCCGTCGTGCGGATGGGCATCCCCGGCGTCGAGTACTTCGCGCACCCGTGGGTCATGGGGCCACGCTTCGCCAAGGAGTTCCTGTTCCTCGGTGAGCGCGTCGGGGCCGAGCGGGCCCTCGCGCTGGGCATGGTGAACCGGGTCGTGCCGCGCGCCGACCTCGAGCAGGACACGATGGACATCGCCCAGCGGATCGCGAAGATGCCGCGGCTCGGGCTGGCACTGACGAAGAAGGCGGTCAACCAGGCCGAGGACCTCATGGGCCTGCGGGCCGGGATGGACTCGGTGTTCGGGCTGCACCACGTGGCCCACGCCCACAACGCGGAGACCGGCACCGACGCCCTGGCCGGGCACGACGCCCGCTCGATGCGCGACGGCGGTCGCTGATGTCCCAGCGGTACTCCGGGAGCGTCGCCCTGGTGACGGGCGCCGCCTCCGGCATCGGGCGGGCCACCGCCGCGCGCCTGCGGGACGAGGGCGCCCGCGTCGCCGGCCTCGACCTGACGGCCGTCGACGTCGACGGCGTCCTCCCCGTCACCGCCGACGTCAGCGACGAGGCGGCGGTCGCCGCGGCCGTCGAGCGGGTCGCGGCCTGGGGCGGGCGGCTCGACCTGGTCGCCAACGTCGCCGGGGTCGCCGCCTACGCCCACACCACCGACGTGACGCTCGCCGAGTGGGACCGGATCCTCGGCGTGAACCTCACCGGCACATTTCTCGTCAGCCGGGCCGCGCTGCCGCACCTGGTCGCCGCCCGCGGCGCCATCGTCAACGTCTCGTCCCTCGCCGGGGTGCGCGGCTGGCGGTACAGCGCCGCGTACTCGGCCGCCAAGGGCGGGGTCGTCGCGCTGACCCGGTCGCTCGCCGTCGAGTACGCGCCGGTCGGCGTTCGGGTCGCCTGCGTCTGCCCCGGGTCCGTGGACACGCCGCTGAAGGCCGGCCTGCAGCCGGTACCGAACCCGCATCCGAGGCTCGAAGGGCGCGGGGGAGCGCTCGTCGACCCGCCCGTCGCCGACCCGGACGAGGTGGCGGCGGCGATCGCGTACCTCGGCGCGGCCGAGGCCCGGTTCGCCACCGGCGCCGTCCTGCGGCTCGACGGAGGTGCCGGTGCCTGAGCTCCCGTTCCCGGCGGACGTCGTCGCCCGCCACCACGCCGACGGCGCCTGGAGCGCCGAAACGATCGCCGACCTGGTCGCGCGCAACGACCCGGACCGGGTCGCGTTCCACGCCCCCGAGGGCACCATCACCTGGGGGCAGTACGACGACCTGTCGTCCCGCCTGGCCCGGTCCTACCTGGACGGCGGCTTCGTGCCCGGCGACCGGCTCGCGGTGCTGCTCACCGGCGGCGCGCTCACCCACGTCGCGTACCTGGCCGCGCAGAAGGCCGGCCTGGTCACCGTCGGCATCGGCCCGCGGGCCGGCGACGCCGAGGTCACGCACCTGCTGAAGGTCACCGGCGCGGCCGGCCTCGCGACGGCCGAGTTCCACCGTGGACGGTCCGGGGCGGACATCGCCGCGCGCTGCGGTGCGCGGCGGCACGTGCTGCTGGACCTGGCGGACGTGGGCGACGCCCGGTGGACCGGGCCCGGGCTCGGCCCCGACGACCTGTTCTTCCTCAACTCCACGTCCGGCACCACCGGCGTGCCGAAGTGCGTGCGGCAGACGATGAACAACCGCAAGTACTTCGGCCCCCTGGCCCACGCGGCCGGCCGGATGGGCCCGGACGAGGTGTTCGCCAGCGTGCTGCCGGCGCCGTACGGGTTCGGCCTGTGGAGCGCCCACGTCGTGCCGGCCAGGTACGGCTACCCGACCGTGCTCAGCGCCGAGTTCGACGCCGCCGCGACGCTGCGGCTCATCGAGGAGCACCGGGTCACCGTGCTGTGCGCGGTGACGGCCCAGTTCATCATGCTGCTCAACGACCCGTCGTTCGCGGCCACGGACCTGTCGTCGCTGCGGGTGCTGTTCACCGGCGGCGAGCGGGTCCCGGCGTCGCGGGCCGCCGAGTTCGAGGAGCGCACCGGCTGCGCGGTGCTGCAGTTCTACGGCTCGAACGAGGCCGGCCCGATCTCGGTGACGACGGTCGACGACCCGCGGGAGCGGCGCCTGTCGACGGCCGGCCGGCCGATCCCGGCCATGCACGTGCGGCTGGTCGGGGAGCGCGGGCAGGTCGCGGCCAACGGTCCCGGGTGCACGCCGGGGTACCTCGACGACCCCGCCGCGAACGCCGCCCTCTTCCGCGACGACGGCTGGCTGCTCACGGGCGACCTGGGCGCGGTCGACGACGAGGGGTACCTCACGATCACCGGCCGGGCGGCCGACTTCATCATCCGCGGCGGGCACAACGTGAGCGCCCTCGTGGTCGAGGAGGCGGTGGCCACCCACCCGCTCGTCGCCCAGGTGGCCGTGGTCGCGGCCCCGGACCCGGTGCTGGGCGAGCGGGTGTGCGCCTACGTGGCGGTGCGGGGCGAGCTGACCCTCGACGACCTGCGGGAGCACCTGGACGCCGGCGGGGTGTCGAAGCAGAACTGGCCGGAGCACCTGGTGCCGCTGGACGGGCTGCCCATCGGTACCGGTGGCAAGGTCGACAAGGCCGCGCTGCGCACGGACGCGGCCCGCCGCTTCGGGTGAGTCAGGCCAGGCTGATCAGCGTCTGGGCGACCTGCCCGTCGCCGATCGGCCGCCCGCCGACGGTGGCCTCGACGTCGAAGAGGTACCGCCGCCCGCGCACCTCGGCGAGCACCGCCGTGACGAGCACGTGGTCGCCGGCCTGGGCCGGGCCGGTGTGGCGCACCCCGATCCACGTCCCGAGCGACGCGGTCGCCGGCCCGAAACCGGGGCGCAGCACGTCGGCGGCGGTGTCCTCGAGGAACGCGATGAGCGACGGCGTGCTCAGCACCGGCACGGCACCCGGCACGTGGTCGGTGGTCGCGTCCTCGGTGACGACGAACGTGCGGGTGCAGGTCGCGCCGGGCCCGAGCTCGGTGCGCAGCAGGTCGTGGGGCGCCGGCCGGCGCTTCGGACCGCTGCGCAGCCGCACGTCGGCGACGATCCGGTCCCCGTCCCGGAGCCGGATCGTGACGACGTCCCCGTCCCGCCGGGCGATCCCGACGGTCAGCTCGCCGTCCGGGTCGCCGTGCCAGATGACCTGCTCCACGTGCGTCTCGCCGCCACCGGGTTGCTGCTCCACACCCATGCTCCTTTCCCGCCCGCGCGCCTTGACAGGCTCCGGCGGGCGATCACAGAATGACACAACCAAGCGCTTGATTGGTAGGTGTGCGTCGTGACCTTTCCTCCGGGTACCGCTCCCGCGGCCGGTAGCGTCCATGAGCGGTACGTCGCCGACCGGCTCGCCGAGGCGGCCGGCGCGGGCGAGAACCTGGCCGACGTCGTCCGGCGGCACGCCGCGGCGAACCCGGACGGGGACGCGTTCGTCGCGGGCGGCGACCGGCTGTCGTGGCGGCAGTTCGACGAGTACTCCACGTGGTTCGCCCGCCGGCTGGTCGACGCCGGGCTGCCGCGCGGCGCCCGCGTCGGGGTGCTGCTGCCCGACGGCGTGGAGGTGCACGTGGTGTACCTCGCGGCGATCAAGGCGGGGGTCGTGGTCGTGGCCATCGGGCCGCGGGCGGCCCGGCTGGAGGTACGCCACCTCCTCCAGGTCGGCGGGGCGACGGCCCTCGTCAGCTTCGCCACCCACCGCGACGAGCCGGTCGCCGACCTCGTGGCCGGCCTGGGCATCGACACCCACCTGGTGCTGCCGCCGCACGCCTCCTGGGACGTCGTGCCCGGCGCGCCGCTGCCGGGCCGCGAGCTCGCCCCCGACGAGATCCACCTGCTCAACTCGACGTCCGGCACGACCGGCATGCCGAAGTGCGTCGTCCACGACCAGTACCGCTGGTTCTACTACCACGAGCTGGCCGTCGAGTGCGGCGACCTGCGCACGGACGACGTGTTCCTGACCCTGATCCCGGCGCCCTACGGCTTCGCGCAGTGGACGGCCAACTTCACCCCGACCCTGCTCGGCGCGCCGACCGTCGTCATGCCCCGCTTCAACGCCGACGAGGCCCTGCGGCTCATCGAGCGCGAGCGCGTCACGGTCGTCTGCTGCGTCTCGACCCAGTTCATCATGATGCTCAACTCACCGCTGATCCACGAGGTCGACCTGTCGTCCCTGCGCTGCATGTTCACCGGCGGCGAGGCGGTCCCGTTCGAGCGCGCGTCGGAGTTCGAGCGCCGCACGGGCGCGAAGGTCCTGCAGTTCTTCGGCTCCAACGAGACCGGCGCCCTGTCCCGCACGTCGGTGACGGACACGGAGGACCAGCGCCTGCGCACCGCCGGCCGGGTGATCGACGCGATGCGGGTCCGCCTGTTCGCCGACGACGGCACGGACGTCACGGCCGTCGGCGGCCCCGGGCAGGCGGCCTGCGCCGGCCCGGCCACGTGCCTGGGCTACTTCAACGACGACACGGCGAACGAGGGCCTGTTCACCCCGGACGGCTGGATGCTCACCGGGGACATCTGCACCATCGACGCCGACGGCTACCTGCGGGTGGTCGACCGCAAGTCGGACTTCATCATCCGCGGCGGCAAGAACATCAGCGCCGCGGCGGTGGAGGACCACGTGGGCTCCCACCCGGCGGTGGCCATGGTGGCCGCGGTGGCGATGCCCGACCCGACGTTCGGCGAGCGCGTCTGCGTGTTCGTGGTCCCGCGCGGGCCGCTGACCTTGGACGACCTGCGCACCCACCTGTCCGACCGCGGGGTTTCCCGGGAGAACTGGCCGGAGCGGCTGGAGCTGGTGGAGGACCTGCCGAGGGGCTCGGGCGGCAAGATCGCGAAGGCGGAACTCCGCAAGTCCCTGCGCCCGGCGGTGTGACCCGGGCGGGAAAATGCGGTTGATCGGCCGCCACCGCGCGGCGCAGCATGACTGTCGTGTGGGCAGATGAGCTGCGCGAAGGCCCGGTCCGGCTGGTTCCGCGGCCCGGCCCCGACCTTCGCTGGCAGATGAGCGCGTCCCCGGTCATCGTCAGCGGGGTCCCGGGTCGCTGGACGCCCCGATCGGACCAGGCGGAGGGCTGGCGCGCGCACGTCCGGTGCGGATGCCGTGGCCGACGCCACCGCGGCGCTCAGGCGCACCTCGTCCTTCGCGGCCGCTCGCCGGGCCGCTCCCGCGCTCCGGGCTGGCTGCGGCGCAGGCGATAGCCCGGCCGGTTGCCGGCGCCGACATCCGCGCCACCTGGACGCCCACGCCCACGCCGACGACGGTCCGGGCGCGGCGTAGCGGGGCGGCGCGGTCCGGGCCGGGACGGCCGCGCATGCGCACGGGTAGAGTGCCGGAACATGTTCGAGCGGTTCCTCCCCTCGGCGCGCAACGCCGTCCTGCAGGCCGCCGCCGGTGACTGGCTCACGACGGTCGCCCTGACCCCGGCGCTGCCGCGCTGATGGGCCAGCCGCTCGTCGACCTCGACGCCCCCGAAGTGGTCCGCCGGCGCCGCCGCGTGCCACGCTGGCTGCCGTGGCTGGCCGCGGCGCTGCTGCTCGGCGCGCTGTACCTGGCCCGCCCCGACGACCGCCCGCCCGCCGTGGCGGTGGTGCTCGTTGCGGGCCAGGTGGGTGCGTTCGCGGCCACGTACGACGCGGGGACCGTCCGCATCGAGAGCCAGCTGACGGTGGTCAACTCGGGCCCGGAGCCGGTGTCGCTGGAGGACCTCTCGGCCGAGGCCCCGGGCCTGACCGTCCACGCGATGCGCCTCCCGCAGCCGGTGGGCCCGGGCCGGTCGGTGGCGGTCGGGGTGCGGGTGGAGCTGTCGTGCGACCAGGCGCGGCCGGACCCGGTCCGGTTCCGGCTCACCGTGCGCACCGCGGCCGGGAAGCGGTCGGCGGCGGAGCCCCTCGTGGCCGTCGCGGACAGCCCGTGGGTGTCGGTCCTGGGGGCCGCCTGCCCGCACTGACCGGGCGACGGTCAGGTCGGCGACCGGCCCGCCGGCACCCCGCCCGAGGACCTCCTCACGGCCGTTCCGGGCGGGTGACGAGCTCGCGCAGGCGGGACCGCTGGATCTGGCCCGTCGCCGGGGTCCGCGGGATCTCCGCCACCGTCGCCACCAGCCGCGGGTGCTGGAACGACGCCAGGCGTCCGTCCACATGGGACCGCACCGCGGCCACCGTCGGCGGCGCGCCGCCCGGCGGGACCACGACGACCGCGCAGACCAGCTCGCCCCACCGCGGGTCGGGGACGCCGACGACCGCCACGTCCAGGATGCCGGGCAGGTCGCGCAGGGCGTGCTCGACCTCGGCCGGGCCGACCGACTCGCCGCCCGTGCGGATCACCTCGCGGCTGCGGCCGGTGAGGAAGAGGTACCCCTCCTCGTCCAGCGTCCCGAGGTCACCGGACCGGTAGGTACCGTCGAGCGCGGCACTGCCGAGGTAGCCGTTCATGACGGCCGGGCCGCGCACGCACACCTCGCCGGCGTCGTCGACCCACAGCGCGTTGGGCGGGGCGCCCCGGCCCACGCTGCCGGGCTTGCGGGCCAGGTCGTGGTCGTGCAGGGCGGCCATGCGGCCGGCCTCCGTGGAGCCGTAGAGGATCGTGGTCGTGGTGCCGGGCAGCCGGGCCTTGATCCGCTCGACCAGCTCGGGGGCGACGCTCGACGTGCCGGTGTCGGCGTGCAGCAGCGAGCGCAGGTCGGCCCGGCGGTGCTCGGGGTCGAGGAGCCGCTCCCACACGGCGGGGATGCAGTACAGCGCCGACGGGCGGCGCCGCTGCACGACGTCCACGATCTCCTCCGCGGACGCCTTGCGGATCAGGTGTACCGCGGTGCGGTGCTGCCACGCCTCCATCACGTAGTGCCAGCCGCCGTAGTGGTACAGCGGGAACGTGCAGACCACGCCGCCGTTGCCGCGCAGGCCGGCGCTGAACGTGCCGCCGCCGGGCGCCGCGCGCAGCCAGCTGGCCCGGTGGCTCACCAGCGCGCCCTTCGGGGTGCCGGTGCTGCCGCTGGTGAGGTACACGATGTGCGGATCCCGGTCGTCGAGCGGCCGCGGTGCCAGCCCGGCCGCGCCACCGTCCAGGTCGGACGGCCGCAGCCCGCCCTCGGCGACCTCGAGGCGGGGCTTGACGAGGTCGCGCACCCGGTCCACGTCGGCCGCCGGCAGGGCCGGGTTCACGGGCGCGAACACGACGCCGAGCCGCGCGCACGCCACGAACGCGTCGAGCACCCGCAGCGTCGGCGGCGTGCACCACAGCAGCGTGTCCCCGGCGTTGAGGCCCAGCCCGGCGAGCGCGTTCGCGGTCCGGTCGGCCCGTTCGTCGAGCTCCCGGAACGTCAGCTGCTCGCCGCCGAGGGTCGCGGCGAGCTCGGACGGCCCGCTGAGCGCCGCGACGGTCACGATGTCGCCGATGAGCAGGCTCACTGGGCCACCATCCTTGTGTCGGCGTTTGAGAGAGTGCCGATGCACCACTGGTGACCACCGGGCCATCGCCC
>NZ_BMPI01000037.1:0-16359 GCF_014647515.1 Dactylosporangium sucinum
TCCGAGGGCACCGTGCGGTACCGCCGCTGCGCCTGCGGCACCCGCTGGATGGAGCTGACCCACGCGGTCCTCGCCGCGTCCAGCCGCCCCGTGCGACGCTGCTCGATGTGACGAGGGCCGGTCGCCCGGTTCCGCCGGGCGCCGGACCCGGGTGGGCCGGCGCCCGGCGGAAGCCGTCACTGCTCCAGGATCTCCCAGGCCTTCGGGACCCAGATCCAGTGGTCGTTCACGTACACCAGGCCCTCGTAGGCGCGGCCCGAGTCCTCGCCCGGCTCGGTGTACTTCCAGCGGTACACCGTGAGGCCGGGCTGCAGGTGCGCGCCGAGCTTCTCGTAGCCGCCGGGGAAGTCACGCTCAACGGCCGGGGTCCACTTGCGGATGTCCTCGGTCGTGGCCTGGTAGATCTTGAGGTCGGTCTGCGCGGCCGAGCCCGCCAGCTCGACCTTCTCGCCGTTCCACAGCTTCGTCTTGTAGAACGACTCCGCCTTCGACGCCAGGTCCTTCGTGAACACCGCGGCGTAGTCGGCGGCGGTCGGCTGGAGGGTCTTCACGGTCTCGGCGCCGTCGGCCGCGCGCAGGGCCTCCATCAGGGCCTTTGCGCCCGTCTCGCCCTTCGGGAACGCGGCGGCCTTCGAGGTCGCGGAGGCCGCCGGGGTGGGCGTGTCCGACGCGGGTTCGCTGCAAGCGGTCAGGGTCAGGCCGAGCAAGGCTATCGACAGCGCCAGGCGCTTCATGGGCGTGTGCTCCTTCGATGATCACGGAGCGCTCACCCTAGCCGCGGTCGTCAACCCGGCCATGAGCAGTGTTTCCGCAGGTCACGGGGCAGGTTGCCGGAATCCGGGGCGCGACCGGTCGCATTCCCGACAGGTTAGGCTACCCTAACTCCATGGCTCACCCGCTGGCCGAGACCGCCGATCGGCTCAACGCGCTCGACCCCTACGCGGGCTTCGACGTCCTGTCCGAGCCCGGGCCGGCGTGGGTGCCGCTCGATCGGTTCGTCGACGGCGGGCACGCGGACGCGCTCCTCGACCTGCTCGAACGGCGGCACGGGCGGCGCAACGTCGCCGGCAGCCTCCTCGGTGGGATCCTTGCCGAGGCCGTCGCCGGGTCCACCGTTGCCGCGCTGGTGCTCGACGACCGTTGCCCCGACCCCGCCGCCGACAACATCGTGCTGCGCATCCACGAGGAGGGGCACCTCGACCGGCGCGCCTTCCGCGGCGCCGCCGTCGCGGTGCGGGCCGCCGTCGACGACCTGGAGGACTGGTGGGCGGCCCGCGTCGTCGCGACCCTGACGCCGCTGTTCGAGGCGGTCCGCGCCCGCGCCCCGTTCGGGCTGCGGCTGCTGTGGGGCGCCGCCGCGGACGAGGCGGCCGGCACCGCCATCCGCGTCGCCCAGCTCGCCGGCCGCGACGCCGACCTGGCCTGGGAGCACGCGCAGCGCCTGGTCGACGCGCTGGCGGTGCATGCTCCGGTACCGCTGACGCGCGGTGCCCCGTTCCCCGTGGCCTGGCCGGGCGGCCGGCACCTCTTCCAGGTCCGCGGCACCTGCTGCCTCTACTACCGCAGCGCCCTGGAGAGCGGTGTCCGCGACGAGAGCTGCTGCAGCACCTGCCCGCTGCGCGACGACGGCTCCCGGCACCGCCTGCTGCGCGACTACCTCAGCTCGACCGCGGCCTGACGGCGGCCGGCGTCGTGCCGGTCCAGCCGCGGAACGCGCGGTAGAACGCTACGAACGCGCCTTCGCCACGGCAGTAGCGAACGACGCCAACCGGGTGGCGCATCCCGCCACGTCAGGCGGTCGCGGTCTGGGCGGTCCGGTAGGTGGCGTACGCCGACTCCAGGCGGTCCAGCTCGGAGCGGGTGCCGATCGCGGCGCGGTGCTCGGGGTTGACGGTGTAGTGGTGGACGGCCGTGGCGAGCAGGAGCGGGTCGATGGCGTAGGCGAGCAGGTTCACGGTCGCCCGCCGCGGGAGTCCGCCGGGCGTGCGGCGGGTCGGCGTCAGTGTCAGCGCCCAGCGGGTCAGCCGGACCGGGCCGCCGGGCGGCAGGCCGGTCCACGGCAGGTGCCGGCGGTGTAGGCCCGTGCGCAGCGTGACGCCGTCCGGGCTCAGCGTCACCGACGGGCCCGGCAGCACGAGCACCAGCAGCGCGATCACGACCAGCACGGCGGCCAGGCCGATGAGCACGGGCACCGCGCCGGGCAGGGTCGACAGGCGCATGCGGTCGGTGTCCGGCACCCGTTCCACCGGGATGAGGTTGCCCGCATGGGTCATGATCATGATGGTGAGCAGCCCGCGAAACACCGGGGACTCGGGCGCCACGAACGCCCGGCCGGACGGGGACAGCGCGAACGGCACCCGGGCGCGGCGCAGCGGCCGCGTCCACCACCAGTAGGCGGCGGCCGGGCCGGCGAAGGCGAGGACGAGCCCCGCCATGCCGGCCGCGAGCCCGAGCGCCACCGGCTCGACCCGGAACAGCAGCGGCTGGACCAGGAACTTGTCCACCGGGACCGCGGCCAGCGCGGCCAGCGCGACGATCCACTCCCGGCTCCGAGGCATGCGCAGACCGTAGGCGACAGACGCGCCTACGTCCACGAACAAGTCCAGCGCGCGGCGGGCCTCCGCCGTGTCGAAGCGGTCCAGGTCGCGCAGTGCCTCGCCGTGGCGGTCAGGCGCGGAGGGCGTCGGGGATCTGGGTCGGGCCGTTGTTGAAGCGGATCGTGCGGCCCACCGTGCCCGGGTCGCGCAGCGTCGCGGCGATCGCCGCCGCCACGTCCGCGCGGGTCACCGTGCCGTTGACCGCCCCCGCGTCGGCCGTCTCCAGGCCGCCCGCCGGCGGGCCGTCGGTCAGGCGGCTCGGGCCGAGGATCGTCCACGCCAAGGGTGAGCGGCGCAGGTGCTCGTCCGCCGCCGCCTTCGCCTCCGCGTACGGAAAGAAGGCGCTGTCCTGCGGCACGCCGTGGTCGGTGCGGGCGCCGAAGTACGACACCATCACGTACCGCTGGACGCCCGCCCGCGACGCCGCGTCCATCGAGCGGATCGCCGCGTCGCGGTCCACCGCGTAGGTGCGCGGCGGGTTGCCGCCGCCCGCGCCGGCCGACCAGACGATCGCGTCGTGCTCCGCCAGCAGCGCGGCGAGCTGCGAAACGTCCAGCCGCTCCACGTCGGCGACGAGGCTCCGGGCGCCCGTCGCGGCGACGTCGGCGGCGTGGTCCGGGTTGCGGTGGATCGCCGTCACCGTGTCGCCGGCCGCGACGAGCAGCGGCGCGAGCAGCAGCGCCACCTTGCCGTGCCCGCCGATCACCGCGATGCGCATCCCGCCACAGTACCGCCGCGCCGAACGGGGACCTTCCTTCGTTCCCCGGGCGCGGGTAGCGTCACCGTTCGTGAGCGTTGTCACACGTAACAACGTCAAGATCATCGGTAGCTCCGCCGAGCCGACGATGGTGTTCTCCCACGGGTTCGGCTGCGACCAGAGCATGTGGCGGTTCGTCGCGCCGCGCTTCGCGGACAGGCGCCGCGTGGTGCTCTTCGACCACGTCGGGGCCGGCAGCTCCGACCTGTCCGCCTGGTCGCCGCAGCGATACGCGTCGCTGCAGGGGTATGCCGACGATCTGCTGCAGCTGCTCGCCGAGCTCAACCTGCACGGGGTCGTCTTCGTGGGGCACTCGGTCAGCGCGATGATCGGGCTGCTGGCCGCGAACGCCGAGCCGGACCGCTTCTCGCACCTGGTGCTGGTCGGGCCGTCCCCGCGGTACATCGACGACGACGGCTACCGCGGCGGGTTCACCGCGACCGACATCGACGAGCTGCTGGAGTCGCTCGACAGCAACTACCTCGGCTGGTCCAGCGCGATGGCCCCGGTCGTCATGGGCAACGCCGACCGGCCCGAGCTCGGCGCCGAGCTGACCAACAGCTTCTGCCGCACCGACCCGGCGATCGCCCGGCAGTTCGCCGAGGTGACGTTCCGCTCCGACAACCGCGCCGACCTGGCGAAGGTCACCGTGCCGACGCTCGTGCTGCAGTGCACCGACGACGTCATCGCGCCGTTCGAGGTGGGCGCGTATGTCCACGAGCAGGTGCCCGGCAGCGAGCTCGTGGTGCTCGCCGCGACCGGCCACTGCCCCAACCTCAGCGCCCCGGACGAGACGTTCGCGGCCATCACCGCCTACCTGGAGCGCGGCTGACCGTGGGCGGGCCCCTGCCGGAGGAGAGCGCCGAGGAGCTGTACGAGAACGCTCCCTGCGGTTACCTGTCGCTGCTGCCGGACGGCACCGTCGTGCGGGTCAACCGCACGTTCCTGGAGTGGACCGGCCACCGGCGGGAGGAGCTGATCGGCCGGCGGATTCACGAGTTGTACAGCGTGGGCACGCGCATCTACCACGAGACGCACCTGTCCCCGCTGCTGCACATGCAGGGCGAGGTGCGGGAGATCGCCGCCGAGTTCCGCCGCGCCGACGGCAGCCGGCTGCCCGCGTTGGTCAACGCGGTGCTGCGCACCGACCCGGCGACCGGCGCGCACGTGGTGCGCATGACGGTGCTCGACGCGACCGACCGCCGCACGTATGAGCGGGAGCTGCTCGAGGCGCGCCGCCGTGCCGAGCGCAACCAGTCCCGGATCGCGGTGCTGCAGGACATGGTCGCCGAGTGCGCCGCGATCGAACGGGCCGACCAGATCGTCGCGCCGATCGTCCACGCCGGCAGCGCCGCGTTCGGCGCCACCGAGACCAGGGTGTGGCTGCTCATTCCGGGCGAGGCCGTGCTGCGCCGGGCCGGCGACGGCGAACCGGTCCGGCTGCCGCTCGACGACGCCGCGCCGGAGGCCCGCGCCGCCGCGCTCGGCGACGTCGTGCGGCACGAGGAGCAGTCCCGCCGGTTCCCGCTGCGCGTCGTCGCCCCGCTGCTCACCGACCAGCAGGTGCTCGGCGTGGTCTCGTTCGCGTTCGGCGCGCACCGGCCGGTCGCCGACGACGAGATCGAGCTGATGCGCACCGTCGGCCGGCAGGCCGGGCAGGCCCTCGACCGGGCCTACCTGCACGAGGAAGCGGTCCGCCGGGCGTGGCAGGCCGGGTTCCTGGCCGGCCTGAGCCGCCGCCTCGACGAGACCGCCGGCCTGGCCGAGCGGGCCCGGCGGCTGGTCGACCTGCTGGTGCCGGACGTCGCGCGGTACGCCCAGGTGGACCTCGACCTGGCGGGCGAGCCCGGCCTGCAGGTCGCCGGTCCGGGGGGCGGCGCGCCGGCCTGGGCGATCCCGCAGGACGTGCTCATGGCGGTCCAGGCGATGGGCCGCACCGGCGGCCCGGTGGCGCCGGTGCCGCTGCTGCCGCCGGACGGCCGCCGCGCCCTCGTCCTCCCGCTGCGCGCCCGCAACGCCGTCCTCGGCACGCTGCTGCTCGCCGCCTCGCCGGTCACCGACGCGGCCGGGCCGGACTTCCTCGTCGACCTCGCCGACCGCGCCGGGATGACGCTCGACAACGCCCGGCTCGCCGAGCGCGACCGGGAGGTCGCCCACACCATGCAACAGAGCCTGCTCATCCACCACTGGCCGGTCGACGCGCGGTTCCGGGTGGCGACCGTCTACCGCCCGGCGGTGCGGTCCATCGAGGTCGGCGGGGACTGGTACGACATCTTCGCCATCTCCCCGGAGCGTGTCGGCATCGTCGTCGGCGATGTCGTGGGCCGCGGCCTGCAGGCCGCGAGCGCGATGGGCCAGCTGCGCAGCGCCGTGCGGGCGCTCGCGTCCACGCAGGGCGGCCCGGCCGAGGTGCTGCGGCACATGGACGAGTTCGTCACCACCTTCGAGGGCGGCCAGATGACCACGCTCGCCTACGCCGAGCTGGCGCTGGACAGCGGGCAGCTGCGGTACTCCTGCGCGGGACATCCGCCGCCGCTGCTGCTGCAGCCGGGTGCGGAGCCCGGCTTCCTGTGGGACGCGCGCTCCGGGCCGATCGGCACCACCGCCGGCCGGCGCCTGCGCAGCGAGGCCGCGCTCACCGTGGCGCGCGGGTCGCGCCTGTTGCTCTACACCGACGGGCTGGTCGAGCGGCGCGGCGAGCGCATCCAGGACGGGCTGGACCGGCTGGCCGCGCTGGCCGGCGAGCACCGCGACGCGCCGCTGGACACGCTCACCCAGCAGGTGGGCGACGCGTTGGTACCGTCGGAGGGCGGCCACGACGACATGTGCCTGCTCGCCGTGGAGTTCCACGACGCCGCGCGCTTCCGCGCCGACGTGCCCGCGAGGATGCCCGAGCTGTCCGGCATGCGCGGCGAGCTCGACCGGTGGCTCGCCGGGCAGGGCGTCGAGGAGTACGAGCGGTTCCGCATCGTCCTCGCCGCGTCCGAGGCCGTCGCCAACGCCATCGCCCACGCCTACGACCACGACGCCGGCCGGCACGTGGCCGTCACGGCCTCCGTGTACGCCGGCGCGGTGACCGTCCGGGTCGCCGACACCGGCCGGTGGCGCCCGCCGCGCACCACCGCCGAGCGGGGCCACGGAATGGTGCTCATCGGCCGCATGATGGACGAGCTGGTGATCGACCGCGGCACGAGCGGCACGACGGTCCTCATGCGCAGGCGGATCGGGGGGATGTCGTGACGGGCGTTCCGCAACGGCAGGTTCGGGTGTACAGCGACCGCGGCTGCGAGGTCGTCCAGCTGCTCGGCGAGATCGATAACGCGAGCGCCGGGCTCGTCGAGCGCGACGTGCTCCTGAGCGTCCGCGCGGCCACCGGCGTCGTCGTCGACCTGACCCCGACGACGTTCCTCGACAGCGCCGGCCTGCGCTGCCTCGACCGGCTCGTCACCGCCTTCACCAACCGCGGCGCGCCGGTGCGCATCGCCGCCCCGCCGGACGGCATGGTGCGGTTCACCCTGGACCTCGTCGGCATGCTGCCCGACCTGCTCGCCGAGAACGTGGACGAGGCCCTGGACGAGATGACGGGCTGAGCGGTCCTACCCTGGCAGTCGTGACCCCCACCGCCGAGCCCCGCCGCCGGGACGCGGCCGCCACCCGGCTGTTGCTGCTGCGCGCGGCCCGCCGCCGGTTCGCGGGCACGGGCTACGCCGCCACGACGGTGCGTGAGGTCGCCGACGACGCCGGGGTCAACGTGGCCCTCATCAGCCGGTACTTCGAGTCGAAGGAGGGCCTGTTCGCGGCCTGCCTGGCCGACGCGGTCGCGGAGCTGCGCCGCACGACCGGCGAGATCACCTTCGCGGAGCTCCCGGAGGCGATCGCGGCCCGGGTCGCCGACGCCGGCCCCGACGGGCGCCCGAGCGAGGTGCTCATGCTGCTGCTGCGCTCCTCCGGCGACGAGCGCGCCGACGCCATCCGCCGCCGGGTGCTGCGCTCCTACGCCGAGCGCCTGGTCGCCGCGGCCGGCGGCGACCAGGGCGACGACGACGCCGTGCTGCGTGCCGAGCTGCTCCTGGCCGCCTCGATGGGTGTGGTGCTGTTCCGTTCCTCGGGCCTGGAACCGCTCGCCGCGGCCGGCCCGGCGGACCTCGTCGGCCCGCTGCGTGCCCTGGTCGGCGCGCTGCTCACCCCGCGGAGCGCCGGATGAGCCAGCCGAAGACCGTCGTCGTGGTGGGCGGCACCGGCTTCTACGGCCGGTACCTGGTCGCCGACGTGCTGCGGTACACCGGCGCGGACGTGGTCGTCGTCGCGCGGCGGCCGGCCCGGCCGGCGTTCGCCGACCCGCGGGTCCGCGTGGTGCGGGCCGACCACGCGGACGCGGCCGCGCTGCGGCGCATCGTGACGGACGCGGCGGCGCTCGTGCACTGCGCCGGGCCGTATCAGACGCTGCCCCTCGGCCCGGCGATCGCCGCGATCGACGCCGGCGTGCCCTACGTGGACCTCGCCGAGGACGGGCCGTTCCGGGCGGCGGTGCTGCAGCGGGCGGCGACCGCGACCGCTCCGGTGCTCACCGGGGCGTCGGTCGTGCCGGCCCTGCAGGTGATCGCCGTGCAGGACCTCGCCGAGGGGCTCGACCGGGTCGACGAGATCCGGTGCGCCGCCGCGCCGGACACCCGGCGGCACCGGGGCCCGGCGATGTTCGAGGCGATGCTGCGCGGCGTCGGCGTGCCGTTCGAGGCGCCGCGCGGCGGGCGGCCGGTGCGGGTGCACGGCTGGTCGGAGGGGGAGTGGGTACGCTTCCCGCCGCCGGTCGGCCGCCGGCTGGTCCACCAGGTGTACGCGATGGCCGACCTGACCGTGCTCGCCGAGCGGTTCGGGGCCGGCACGATCAGCTTCAAGGCCGGCACCGAGCACGCCTGGCTCAACCGCCTGCTCGCCGCCGCCGCCACCGTCCGGGCGCGCACCGGCCGGCCGCGGCGCGCGGAGCTCGGCACGCCGGCGGTCCGCGCCATGTCGTGGCTCGCCGGGCGGTTCGGCGACGAGGCGGGCGGCTTCCTGGTCGAGGTGGCCGGCCGCCGCGCCGGCCACCCGGTGCGCCGCGCGCTCGGGATGACCGCGGCCCGCGACGGCGGCCGGATGCCGTCGCTGCCGGCCGGCATCGCGGTCGAGGAGATCCTGGCCGGCCGGCTGTCGGCACCGGGTGCGGCGCCGCTCGACGCCTGGCTGCCGCCGTCGCGGGCCTGGGCGGCGCTGGCCGCCCGCGGCATCGACCTGTGGCGCGACGAGGCCTACCCGACCGCTTGGCGGCCCGCCGGGCCGGCGCGGTGAGGCGTCACTGGTAGGCGTCGGGCACGCCGTCGCCGTCCGCGTCCGTCTCTTCCTCCTCGGTGAGGCGGCGATAGTGGCGGTTGCGGGCCCGCAGCACCACCGCGGCCAGCAGCGCGGCGACCAGCGAGCCGCCCAGGATGCCGACCTTCGCCGCGGAGTCGCCGGGCGAGCCGGCGCCGAAGGCCAGCTCGGAGACCAGCAGCGAGACCGTGAAGCCGACGCCCCCGAGCAGGGCGAGGCCGATCACGTCCAGCCAGGCCAGGCCCTCGGCCAGCCGGGCCCGGGTCAGCCGGACCACGAGCCAGGTCGTGCCGGCCACGCCGACTGTCTTGCCCAGCACCAGGCCGGCCGCCACGCCGACCGTGATCGGGCCGGCGAGGCCGAGGGACGAGCCGGTGACGGTGACGCCCGCGGCGAAGAACGCGAACACCGGCACGGCCACCCCGGCCGACAGCGGGCGGAGCCGGTGCTCGAACCGCCCGGAGGTGGCGGTGGGCACCGTGAACGCCAGCAGGACGCCGGCCACCGTGGCGTGGATGCCGGAGGCGTGGACGAGCGCCCAGGTCGCGACGGCGAGCGGCACCAGCAGCCAGGGTGACGTCCGCCCGCGCTGGGCCAGCCAGGCGAACCCGGCCAGCGGCAGCAGCGCGAGCACCAGCGGCAGCCAGGCCAGCGAGGCGGAGAAGACGACCGCGATGACGACGATGGCCAGCAGGTCGTCGACGACCGCGAGGGTGAGCAGGAACGTGCGCAGGGAGGCCGGCAGGTGCGTGTTGATCACACCGAGGACGGCGAGGGCGAACGCGATGTCGGTGGCGATCGGCACCGCCCAGCCGGCGGGCGCGCCGTCCGGGACGGTGACGTTGATCGCGGTGTACACCAGGGCGGGCACCACCATGCCGCCGACCGCGGCGGCCACCGGCAGCAGCGCCCGCCGCGGGTCGCGCAGGTCACCGGCGACGAACTCGCGCTTGAGCTCCAGCCCGGCGACGAAGAAGAACACGGCGAGCAGGCCGTCGGCGGCCCACTCGGAGAGCGTCAGGTCCAGATGCAACGCGGACGGCCCGAGGCGCACCTCGGACAACGCGTGGTAGGCGCCGGCCCACGGCGAGTTGGCCCACCCCAGCGCGGCCGCCGCGGCCACCAGCAGGAGCAGGCCGCCGATGGTCTCGGTGCGCAGCACGTCCGCGATCCGCCGGACCTCGGCCCACGTGCCACGCTCGAACGGACGGGACAACGGCGACCTCCGGCTGGGCACGGCAACATGACCGCCGACCAGCCTTCCCGGCACACCGCCCCGAACCCTACCCGATGTGGCGGCTCCCGCACGGCGCGGCCGCCACCCGGCGAACGGCCCGGTCCCTCCCGGGTGATGATCATTGGTAGCATCGGGCCGCATGTGGCGGACCGGTGAGACCATCCTCGATCTCTACGAGGTGCTCGACGTCATCCGCAGCGGTGGCATGGGCCTGGTGTACCGGGTGCGCCACCACGGCTGGGGCGTCGACCTCGCCGTGAAGACCCCCCGCCCCGGCTTGGTCGACACCGCCGACGGCCGGGAGCTGTTCCAGGCCGAGGCCGAGTCGTGGGTCGCGCTCGGCGTCCACCCGCACATCGTCAACTGCGCCTACGTGCGCCGCGTCGGCGACGTCCCGGCCGTCTTCGCCGAGTGGGTCGACGGCGGCAGCCTGTCCGGGCTCGTGCGCGACGGCAGCCTCTACTCCGGGACCCGGGCCGACGGGCAGCGCCGCGCCCTCGACGTCGCCGTGCAGGGCGCCTGGGGGCTCGCCCACGCCCACGCGCACGACCTCGTCCACCAGGACGTCAAGCCGGCCAACGTCATGCTCACCGCCGACGGCACCGCCAAGGTCACCGACTTCGGGCTGGCCAAGGCCCGGGCCGCGGCCGGGGAGCGGCCGGCCGACGCGCCACCGGAGGCGAGTGTCCTGGTGACGTACGGCGGGATGACCCCGGCCTACTGCTCACCCGAGCAGGCGTCCGGCGGGCGGGTGCGGCTGTCCCGCGCGACCGACGTCTGGTCGTGGGGCCTCAGCGTGCTGGAGCTGTTCGCCGGCCGGCTCGTCACGCGGGTCGGCGCCGTCGCCGGCGAGGCGTTCGAGGAGATCCTCGCCGACGGGGGCCGCGACCTCGCACTGCCGCTGCCCGACGGGCTCGTGCCGCTGCTGCGGGAGTGCTTCCGGCCCGACCCGGCGGCCCGCCCGCGGATGGCCGAGCTGGCCGACCGCCTCGCGGCCGTCTACGCGGACACGACCGGCGAACGGTACCCGCGCACGCCGCCCGCCGAGGCCGCCCTGCGCGCCGACGGGCTGTCGAACCGGGCCCTGTCCATGCTCGACCTCGGCCACGCGGCGGCGGCCGAGGAGCTGTGGGAGCAGGCGCTGCGGGCCGACCCGCACCACGTCCACACCGTGCACAACCGCGGCCTGTACCGCTGGCGTGCCGGCCGGATCGCCGACACGAAGCTGCTCGCCGAGCTGGCGGAGGCCGGCGCCGCGGAGTCGGTCGCGCTGGTCGAGCGCGAGCGCGGCGAGTCCGGCGCGAGCGCGACCCTGCGCGGCCACCAGACGGTGTCGGCCGTGGCGATCAGCCGCGACGGCCGGTTCGCGGCCACCGGCGGCGCCGAGCACAGCTCCCCGCCGCCGCCGGGCAGCGAGGGCGGCGCGGTCCGCGTGTGGGACATCGACGGCGAGCGCTCGGTGTTCCTGCCCGGGCACCCGCGGCGGTCCAACGCGCTCGCGTTCAGCGGCGACGCGCGCCTGCTCGCCTCGGCCGGCGACGACCGCCTGGTCCTGGTCTGGGGCCTCGCCGCCGGCACGCCCCGGCACCGGCTGGAGCACCCGAGCGAGCCGCGTTCGGTCGCGCTCACCGCCGACGGCGGGCTGCTCGTGTCGACCACCATGGGCGGCGGCGTGTACCTCTGGTCGACCGCCGACGGCCGGCTCGTGCACCGCCTGCAGCAGGAGGGGTCGCGGCAGTACGAGCGCGGCACGGCCACCTTCAGCGCCGACGACCGGCACGTCGTGGCCTGGTCGCCGAGCCAGGCCCGGCTGCGCGTGTGGGAGGCCGCCAGCGGGATGCTGGTGCGCTCCGGCCCGCTGCCCAGCCGGTCGACCGCACTGCTCACGCCCGGCGCGGCGATCGTCGTGGCCGCCGGGGAGATGACGGACGTCGACCCGGTCTCCGGCGCGATCCGGCGCACCTGGCCCCGCCCGGCGGGGTGGCCGGCCGTCGCCGAGCTCGCCGCCCTCGACGCCGCCGGCCGCTGGCTGCTGCACCCGGTCGGGGACACCGTCGAGGTCTGGGACCTGGCCGCCGGCCGCTGCCTGCGCACGCTCAGCGGCCACGACAAGCCCGTGCAGGGCGCCGCGCTCGACGCCGCGGGCCGCCTCGCGATCTCCGGAGGGTGGGACGGCACCGCGCGGCTGTGGCGCCTCACCAGCCCCGGACCGCCGGCGCCCTGGAGCTACGCGCGACCCCGCGACGCCGCAGAGCTGCACCACGCCGCCGACCGGGCCGGCGCGCTGCTGGACCGGGCCGACGCCGCCGTCGCCGCCCGCGACCTCGCCGGCGCCGCCGACGCGCTGCGGGCCGCCCGCGCGGTGCCCGGCCACGAGCGCGACCGGCGCGTCGTCGACCGGTGGGCCGCCCTCGCGGCCACCTCGGAGGCCGCGCCCCGCACCGGGCTGCTCGGCGCCTGGCCGGTCCGGACGCTGCCGAAGACCGGCGAGACGGTGCTCAGCCCCGACGGCCGGCTCGCCGTGCTGCGCACCGGGCACAGCCTGCCGCCGACGGTCGTCGAGCTGGCGACCGGCGAACCGCGGTACACGATCGGCGGCCACGGCGACGCGGTCACCGGGCTGGAGTTCACGCCCGATGCCCGGACCATGGTCACCTCCTGCGACGACCAGCTCGTGCGGGTGCTCGACGCCGCCACGGGCGAGTGCCGGCACGTCCTCAAGGGCCACCGCGCGAAGGTGTCGTCGGTCGCGGTCGGCGCCGACGGGCGGCACGCGGTCACCGCCGGCGCCGACGGCACGCTGCGGCTGTGGGACATCGTCCGCGGCCGGCAGGTGAAGGTGCTGCAGCCCCATCCCGGATACGTGTACGCGGTGGCGCTGCCCGGCCCCGGCCGGATCGCCCTGGCCAAGCGCACCGGCGGCGACGTGTGCGTCCTCGACACCGCGACCGGCCAGTGCCGGCTGGCGATGCCCGGCCGGTCGACCGGACCGCGGTCGGTGGCGGTCACCCCCGACGGCCGGGCCGGCTTCGCGCCGAGCCTGCAGGGCAGCTCGCTGTGGCGCATCGACCTGTCCAGCGGCGAGCTGGGGCTGATGACCGGCCACAGCGGCGGGATCGTCGCGGTCGCCGCCGCCGGGGACGTCGTGCTGTCCGCCGCCGACGACGGCACCGTGCGGGTCTGGGACGCCGGCTCGGGCGAGTGCCGGCAGGTGCTCACCGGGCACACGGCGAAGGTCACGTCGGTCGCGCCGACGGCGGACGGGTGGTTCGCGCTGTCGGGCTCGGTGGACGGTACCGTCCGCGCCTGGGACCTGCGGTCGGGCCGATGCCTGCAGGTCCTGCAGGGTCCGCCCGGCACGTTCGTCGACGTCTGGCTCAGCGCCGACGCCCGCACGGCCCTGGCCACGTCCCGCGACGACGACTCCCGCGTGTGGGAGCTCGACTGGGACCGCGACTTCTCCTCCGCCGTACCGCTGGTGGAGGCTCCCGAGCACGGCGGCCGCTCCTGGCTCGCCGTCCGACTGCAGCGGAAAGGGAAAGCATGATCCTCGCCTGTTCCGGATGGGGCTGCAACCGGCTCATCTCCGTGTCCAGCGTGCCCGGCGGCAACCCGGTCGCCCGGGCCGACCCGGAGCACTACGCGATGCAGTTCCAGATCTGCCCGGACTGCCACAAGAACTTCTGCGACCGGTGCGTGCCGAAGGGCCGCCTGTTCTCGGCCGCGCGCTGCCGCGACTGCGGCGGCAAGCTCGTCGACGGCGCCCAGCGCACGAAGGTGCTCGCCCAGCCGAAGGCGGCGGTCGTCCAGCTCGACGCCAAGGGCTACGACCAGGCCGTCGACGGCGACATGAGCGGAGCCCTGGCCACGTTCGAGGAGGTCGTGCGGCAGCGCCCGGAGTTCGCCGCCGCCCACTTCCACCGCGCTCTGGCCCTGCGCAACCTCGGCCGCCCGGCCGACGCGATCGGCGCCCTGGAGCGCGTCGTCCAGCTCGACCCGGGCTACGCCCAGGCGCTGTTCGACATCGGCGGCATCCACCGCTCCGCGAACGACCTGGCCGCGGCGGTGGTGGCGTACGACCGCGCGCTCGCGGTCAACCCGCGGTACGTGAGCGCCCTGGTGAACAAGGCGATCTCGCTGAGCGACGGCGGCCGCCCGGAGGAGGCGGTCCGGGCCGCCGACGAGGCGATCCGGGTGGTGGAGTCCGGCGAGACGCCGGACGACGTGCCGAACGCGCGCGCCTACGCGTACGGCGCGAAGGCCGCGGCCCTGCTCACCCTGGGCCGCTGGCAGGAGTCCCTGGACGCGGTGGACGTGGCCATCGACGACGGCCCGGACGACTACGACAACTACAAGAACCGCGCGCTCGCCCTGGAGCAGCTGGGGCGCCTGGAGGAGTCCCGCCACGCGGCCTCGATCGCCGCGGGCCTGCGCCGCTGACGACCGCCCGGGAGCGGGCGCCCGGTGACCAGCAGTGGCGGGTCATCGACGCCCTCGCGGCCGTGGCCGCCGACCTGGGCCGCCCGATGGCGCAGGTGGCGGTGAACTGGGCGGCGAACCGGCCCGGCATCGGCGCGGTGATCGTCGGCGCCAGCAGCCCGGCGCAGCTGGACACCAACCTCGGGGCGCTCGGCTTCGACCTGCCGCCCGAGGCCCGGCAGCGCCTGGACGAGGCGAGCGACCCGGCCGTGAACCCGCCGTACTCGATGTTCACCCCCCGGTACCAGAGCCGGATCGTGAGCCCCGGGCTCTCCGTCGGCGACAAGCCGGCCGGCTACGCCCCGCCGCTGGTCAACCGGGCCTGAGCGAGCCACGCCCGCGCCCGGCGCTCCGACGCGCGCGACAGCCAGGCGTCCTGGACGACCTCGGCCACCTCGGCCCGGGTCAGCTCGCCGAGCCGGCAGGCCCGCACCAGCACCGACGGGTGGCCGTCGAAGTGCGCGGTGGTGAAGAACGGCGAACCCTCGTCCTGCACCAGGGCGAGCTTGTCGGCCTCGGACTCGACCCAGAAGACGATCACGTCCGGATACCGCTCGCCGGTCACCGGGTCGGCCGCGTCGGGCCGCGGGTTGCGGAAGAAGACGAAGGACTTCCCGCCCACCTGGTACACCGGGTTTCCGCCGCTGCCGTGGGTCACCGTCACGTGCGGCATCCCGAGCGCCACCTCGTGCACGTCGTCCACGGTCGCGGGCCGGCTGACGTCCTCGGCCATGCCGACGAGTCTGCCAGGTTCGGCGGGTGCTGTCCGGTCCGCGACCGTGCGACGAGGCGCTATCCGCTCATGACGACGCTGTCGGTGGCGAGGTGGTCGGTGCGTTGCAGGATGAGGTTGCGCAGCTGCTCGGCGTCGCCGGCGGTCTGCTGCGCGTCGTAGCCGTCGACGGTCGAGAGGACCTTGGTGATGGCGTCGAGGGTGTTCAGGGCGTCGGCGCCGGCGTAGATCTTGCGGTACAGCTCCCGGTAGGCGTCCTCGTAGGCCGGCTTGAACGCGGCGCTGGCCAGGAAGCGTTCCTTGAGCTTGTGCCCGCCCATCCCGCCGAAGCCGCCGCGCGCCCGCATGGCGTCGGGCAGTTGCATGCCGGCCGGTGGCTGGAGGTCCTGCGGTGCGCCACCGTTGCCCGGGAGGCGGCCGCCGCCCATGGAGGTGCTGTCGTGCGGGCCCTGGGTGGCGCTGCCGGAGAACGCGAGGTTGTAGTCCCAGCCGACGACGGTGAACCGCCTGGTCGTCAGGTCGTACCAGAGGTAGTAGTTGCGGCCGGGCCCGGCCATGTCGTCGAAGTTCAGCAGCAGGTTCTGGACCGCGAGGTAGCGCGCGAACGCCTGGATGTCGACGTGGTCGGCGAGATGCTTGTCGAAGTCGCTGTCGCTGCTGGTGTTGACCCATCGGACCAGGTCGATGACGGGCTGGAGGTCCTGGCTGCCCTTCTTGGTGATCTGCTTGAAGTCGTCGGCGTACTCGGTCGGGTCGTCGCCCTGGTCGGTGAACTGGCTGGTGGCCAGGCTCTTGTAGAGCACGCCGGAGCCGCCGAGCGTGCCGGCGAACTGCTCGTCGGGGTGCTCGACGACGAGCCGGGCGGTGGTCGGCCGGTCGTTGACGGTGAAGCTGGTGTAGGCGTACCGCTGGGCGGTCTGCCCGGCCGCGGCCAGCACGTCGAGCGAGACGGCCTCGTTGAGCACGGTGCTGCCGCCGCCCATGCCGGCCACGCGCACGGCGATCTCGCGGTGGCCCTGGTAGCGGCGGCCGTCGACGAACTCGTCGAAGCGGATCAGCCAGGGCAGGGTCTCGGGCTCCTCGGTCTTGAGCGAGGCCCGGCCGAACCCGCCACCGGGACCGCCGCCCGGTCCGCCACCTTGCGCGCCGCCCGGTCCGGCGTCGCCGGGTGCGCCGGGGAATCCGCCGCCGGGGAAGCCACCGGCGGGGG
>NZ_BMPI01000037.1:16386-78267 GCF_014647515.1 Dactylosporangium sucinum
CGCCGTTGCCGCCGCCCGGCGCCGGTCCGCCCTGGCCCCGGCCCGGGCCGAACCCGCCCTGGCGGGCCTGCCCGTTGCGGGTCAGCCCGGACAGCGTGGAGTTGCCCTTGAGCCGGATGCCGACGCTCGGGATGCGGGTACCGTCGACGGTGAGGTCGGCCTCGAGGAAGCTCTTCTCGCCCTCGTCCCAGAACTCGTCGAGCAGCCGCTGGTAGTCGCCGTCGCGGAAGGTCAGCGTGATCCGGTGCGGCACCGTCGCGTCGAACAGGTCCGTGGTGCCGGCGACGTCCTCGGTGACCTGGTCGCCGTCGGCGTCGCTGGCGCTGGTGACCAGCGGCGCGACCCGCACGGTGCTGAAGACCACGGCACAGGTGACGACGAAGGCGACGCAGACGGCGAGCAGCTTCCAGTAGTGCCGCACCCGCACCGGGATCCGGTGCAGGAGCCTGCGGGGCGGCATCACAGGTCCGTCTGGTCGTAGCCGGTCAGGACCGTCACGCGCTGGCCGCCGGTGCGCTCGCCGAGCGCGGCGATGAGCTGCCCGGGCTCGTGTCCCTTCTTGAGCCGGACGGTGTACATCAGCTCGTTCAGGGCGCCGCCGCGGATCGACTCGATGCTGACCAGCTCGAACTCGCTGGTGTGCGCGATGAGCACGTCCTGGACGTGCTCGGTGTAGTTGCCGTCCGGCGGGACCTGGACCTTGACGACCTGCCGCTGGACGCTGGAGGCGAACCAGTTGAACCGGTACATCAGCAGGATGACGAGGCTGATCGCGACGGCGGCGACGATCGCGAGGGTGTAGAACCGGGTGCCGGCGGCCATGCCGACGCCCATGACCAGGAAGATGAAGCCGACGTCGCGGGTCTCCTTGATGGCGTTGCGGAACCGCACCACCGACAGGGCGCCGACGAGCGCGAACGCGCGGGCGATGTTGGACCCGACCACCAGCATGATGAGGGCGATGAGCATGCCGAGCACGACGAGGGTCTGCACGTAGGACTGGCTGTAGGAGACGTTGCGGTGCGTGAACCGGTAGACCCAGCCGATCATCGCGCTGAGCACGAACGACAGGGACAGCGCGATGGCGATGTCGCCGACGCTGAAGGTGCCGGACAGGTCCTGGACGTCGAACGGCATGGGTCAGGCCTCGTTTCGGGCGGAAGCCGGCGCGCCGGCGGGCTCGGTGTCGGGGACGTGGAAGATCGAGCGTGGCGCCCGGCCGAAGGCCTCGACGCTCTGGCAGTACTTGGAGATGCGCACCACGGACAGGTTCAGCTCGGCGGCGAGGTCGGTGAGCCAGTACGGCACCCGCTCGTTGGCCTTGAACTCCACCACCGCGAGCCGGGCCGGCACGATGAGCCGGTTCTCCGCGTCGGCGCCGAGGTGGAAGTCGCGGTCCCGCCCGCGCAGCCGCTGGTCGACGGTGACCCGCAGGCCGGACTCGGCGCCGCGGCCGACGAACGCCTCGCGCTGGTAGCCGGTCATCGCCACCGGCCGCAGGTCGAGCCCGCTGACCAGCTCCAGCACCTCCTCGAGGAACGCGCCCTGGCCCGGCTCGTGCTCGACCATGGCCCGGCCGTCGCACAGCTCGCGGGCCAGCCGGTACGGCAGCGCGACCCGGCGCTTCTGGGTGACCCGGTTGACCCGCTGCTTGATCTCGACGAACACGTTCGTGTCGTCGTCGACCGTGAACCGGTCGCCGTAGTGGCGCACGCGCAGCTTGCGCCGGAACCGCAGGCCCTCGATCTTCTCCCAGTAGAAGCGCAGGTCGCGGGTGTCGTAGTAGACGCTCCACACGCCGTAGCCGCCGTCGGCGCCGTGGCTGTCGCGATCGAGGCGCCGGTCGAGCTCGGCGCGCAGCGCCGGGATGGCGGTGCCGGGCATCAGATACTTGATTTCGTACCGGTTGAACGCGTGCAGCTTGCTCGGCGCGCGCAGCGCGTGACCGGCGTGGTCGTCGCTGCGGGCGGCGCCCGGCGGAGCGGGGACGGTGCCGGGGGAGCGGTCCGGCGGCACGGTGCGTCGTCGGAACGGCCATCGCATGGGTCTTCGCCAATCTGCGGGGATAGCAGGGGACGAAGCAGGACACAACCAGCCGAACCTCAGAGCAACCTGTGAACAGCGTTCAAACTCCACATGAACGCCAGGTGGACGACGCATTGCGAGCACGCGCCGGCGGCGCCCCCGCCATTCTGGCCGAGAGCGCCGCCGAGGAACCGGTCGGGTCAGCTCGCGATGAACTGCCTGATCTGGGTCAGGACGCTCGTGTTCGTGAGGAAGCCGATGTGGGTCTCGCAGGCCACGTTGGTGTTCGTCGCGCCGTCGAGGCGGGTGCTGGTGTAGGGGATGATGATGCCGTCGCACGCCGAGTACCAGGTGGCGTACCTCGCCGAGCCCGGGGTCTCGTCGCCGGCCGACAGGTTCAGCAGGAACAGCGACCCGGGGTACATCTCGATGCAGCTCGCGTAGATCAGGCACGCGCCGGCGTAGGTCGTGCCGTGGTTGGCGCCCGCGATCGAGGCCACGTGGCTGACCGAGGACGAGCCGCCGAGCTCCTCCAGGTAGTACCGCGTGACGAGGCCGCCCATCGAGTGGTTCACGATGGCGACCCTGGACGCGCCGGTCTGGGCCTTGACCTGGTTGACCCGGTCGCGCAGGCCGGCCGCGCTGATCGTGTTCGAGCCGGACCAGTTGTAGTCGTACGTGTAGAGCCGGGTGAAGCCGCCGGCCCGGAACACCGACAGGGCGGTGGTCCAGTTCGACCCGTTGCCGATGAACCCGTGCACGAAGATCACGGGCGTGCTGGTGGCCGCGGCGGCGGGGTTCGCCGGGCTCACCGCCAGGCCGACCGCGGCGACCAGGGCGGCCCCGAGGACGGAGAGACGGGTGCGCATGCGCATCTTGGCTGCCTCCACAGGGGACGGGGGTGAAGCGTGCAGCCAGTCTCCGGACGGGGCCGCCGGGCGGGCATCGGCGAAATCACCGGTCTGTGCCGGACGCGGCACCGGCGGTACCGTCGCCGCCATGACCGCATCGTGGACCCTGTCCGTGGCCCGCAACGACCTCGCCGATGCCGCCGTCGCCGAGGCGCCGGTGCCTGCCCTCGCCGACGGGGAGGTGCTGCTGCGCGTCGAGCGGGTGGGGATGACCGCCAACAACGTCACCTACGGCGTGCTCGGCGACGCCTTCCGCTACTGGGAGTTCTTCCCGGCCGGGGACCCCGGCCGCGGGCTGGTGCCGGTCTGGGGCTTCGCCGAGGTGGCGGCGTCCACCGTGGACGGTGTGCCGGAGGGCCGGCGGTACTACGGGTACCTCCCCCCGGCGAGCCACCTCGTCGTCCGGCCGGACCGCGTCGAGGAGCACCGCTTCCGCGACGCCGGCCCGCACCGCGCCGGCCTGCCCTCGGCGTACAACAGCTACCTCGCGATCCCCGTCGACGACCTGCAGATCCTGCTCCGCCCGCTGTTCTTCACCTCGTTCATGCTCGCCGACTTCCTCGTCGACAACGCCTTCCAGGGCGCCGAGGTGGTCGTGCTGTCCTCGGCGTCGAGCAAGACCGCGTACGCTGCCGCGTTCGAGCTGCGCGACGCCGGCGTGCGGCTGGTCGGGCTCACCTCGCCCGGCAACGTCCGGTTCACCGAGGGGCTCGGCTGCTACGACGAGGTGCTGCCGTACGACGGCGTCGAGGCGCTCGATCCGGCCCGGCCGGCGCTCTACGTCGACGTGTCCGGCCGGCCGGACGTCCGCGCGGCGCTGCGGCAGCACCCGGGGCTGGTCGGCGACGTCGCCGTCGGCCTGACCAGCCAGGTCCCCAACGCGTTGAGCGCCGGCAGCGTGTTCTTCGCGCCGACCCAGATCCGCAAGCGGACCGCCGACTGGGGCCGCGAGGGGCTCGACGCCCGGTTCGCCGCGGCCTGGGACCGGTTCGCCCCGGTGGTCGCGGACCACCTGGACGTGGTCGTCAGCCACGGCCCGGAGGGGCTGCGGGACGCGTGGCTGGAGGTCCTCGCCGGGCGCACCGATCCCCGGGTCGGGCACGTCATCGCGCTCTAGGCGAACGACTCCTCGCTGACCCAGGCCGTGTACACGTCCGGGCCCATCGCCGCGATGAGGCCGGACGTCTGGGTGGCCTGGGCGGCGAGGGCCCGGACCTTCAGCGCGGTGATCTCGGGGGAGAGCCGCAGGTCGAGCGCGAGCCCGTCGGCCGCCTGCGGGTAGCCGGCCTCGAAGACGCCGAACCGGTCGGTCAGCGGCTTCCAGCGCGCCGCGCGGGCGGGCGGGATCGCGGCCCGCAGCAGGCGGGCGCCGCGCGGCGCGGACCGCTCGAACGCGACGGCCGCCCAGGCCGCCACCGCCCGGTGGTCGGCGTGGCCGGTGATGCCGTCCGGTCCGAACGTCACCACGGTGTCCGGGCGCACCTCGTCGACGATCTCGCACAGCGCGGCGGCCGCCGTCTCGACCGGCACCGCGGCACAGGCGCCGTCGCGGTGGTCGAGCCACCGGTGCTCGGTGACGCCGAGCACCGCCAGGCAGCGGGCCAGCTCGGCGGTCCGCTCCCCGGCGAGCCGCTCGGGCGGCCAGGCGACCGGGTCCGGGGTGCCCAGCTCGCCGCGGGTGGCGGTCACGCACACCACCCGCGAGCCGGCGGCGCGGGCGAGCGCCATGAGGCCGCCGGAGAGGTAGGCCTCGTCGTCCGGGTGCGCCCAGATCCCGAGCACGGTGCCAAGTTCGTCGATCACGCATCAATGATGTGCGGGTTATTGGCTTGCCGTGCTGCCGCGTTTCCGGGAAAGTCGGGTTCATGACGCAGTGACGCCCGCCCCGATGATCGTTCCCGGATCCCTGACCAGAGAGAGCGTCTGTGTCCCTGCCTCATCCGCCGGCCACCGTCACCGTGTTCGCCGGCGCCTCCAGCTGGATCGAGTCCGACGCCGTCGCGCAGTGCCACCAGGTGGCCGCGCTCGACGGCATGCGCCACGTCGCCGCCATGCCCGACCTGCACCCGGGCAAGGGCGCCCCGATCGGCGCGGCCATGGCCTCGTCCGTGCTCTACCCGTTCCTGGTCGGCTCCGACATCGGCTGCGGCATCGCCGTGTTCCCGATCCGGGTCAAGCGGCCCGACCCGCAGCGGCTCGCCGCCCGGTTCCCCGACCTCGACGCGCCGCTCGACCCGGCGCCGGCATCCGACCTCGTCGGCGAGGACATCCCCGGCGGCTACGTCGAGAGCCTCGGCACGGTCGGCCGCGGCAACCACTTCGTCGAGCTGGCCCGCGTCGACGCCGTGCTCGACGAGAGCCACGCCGAGCGGCTCGGGCTCGCCGCCGGCGACCTGGTGCTCGTCGTGCACAGCGGCTCGCGCGGCTTCGGCGAGCGGATCCTGCGCGGCCACACCGAGGTCCACGGCGCCGGCCCGGCTCCTGACGCGGCCGCATATCTCGCCCGGCACGACGACGCCGTCCGCTGGGGCTCGGTGAACCGCCGGCTGCTCGCCGCGCGGGTCGCCGACGCCCTCGGCGCACCGGTCGGCGAGCCGATCGTCGACCAGTGCCACAACCTGGTGGAGATCCGCGACGGCGAGTTCCTGCACCGCAAGGGCGCGGCGCCGGGCGACGGCCGGGACGTGCTGATCGCCGGCACGCGCGGCACCCACTCGTACCTCGTCGCCGCCCACGCCGGCCCCGACGCGAACTTCTCGGTCGCCCACGGCGCCGGGCGCAAGATGTCGCGGGCCGACGCCCTGCGCCGCGGCAAGGCCAAGCACACCGTCGAGGAGCTGCGCCGCACCCCGCTCGGCTCGGTCGTGGTCTGCGGCGACCGGCAGTTGCTGTTCGAGGAGGCGCCGACCGCGTACAAGCGCATCGAGCAGGTGATCGCCGACCTCGTCGACCACGAGCTGGCCACCCCGGTCGCCACGACGGCGCCGCTCGTCACCTACAAGGTCGCCGACTCGGCCCCGCCCCGCCGGCGCTGACGTCCCAGCTTGAAGAGCTCGTCCTCGGCGAGCACCATGCACTGCCACGACGTGTCGCGGCGCGGGCCGGTGTGCCGGTCCGGGCCGACGAACTGCGACAGCAGCGCCGGGCCGCCCCAGCGGTGGATGTCGCGGTTGACCGCCACCTGGTTGCCGCACCAGGTGAGCTCGTCGCCGGCCTCGAGGAGGGCCTCGGCGGTGCCGGCGAGGAACACCGTCTCGGCATGCTCGGTGACCCCGAGGGCGCGCCCGTCGCGGCGCCAGTCGTCGGGCCGGCGCTCCTCGCGGGGCGCGGGCGTGTCCATGGTCCGCGACCGCCCGCGCCGCAGCCGCGCCCGCACGTCCGGCCAGGCCGACCGCCGCAGCGGCACGTCCGTGCGCACGACGACGAGGTCGGCGAGCCGCCACTCCTCGGCGTAGGCGCTGCGCGGATTGCCCCGCAGCGGCACGTACAGCGCACTGTGCGGACTGACGGCGGCGAGCCGGACCAATGCCCCGAGCCGCAACAGGTCGGCCCGCGACCCGATGAGCGCCCCGGTGTGCCGCCACAGCATCCGGCTCTGATGCGTCCGCCGCAGCGGATCGCCGGGCACGAGCACCCGCTGCAGCCGCGCGCTCCCGCCGAGGTCGTGGACCGTCACCCGAACCCTCATGACCAGGCCAGGGCGGCGCGGCGCTGCCAGTACACCTCGGGGGGCTCCGGGGTGACCGGCGCCGGGTCGGCGGTGACGTCCAGGGCGGCCAGGTTGGCGGCGAGCTGGGCGGCCGTGGCGGCGCCCGACAGCACCGTCGAGGCCCAGGGCTGGCGCAGCGCCGCCGCGATCGTCTCGGCGTCCCGGTCCGCCAGGCGGCCGTTGGCCAGGACCTCCTTGACGATGACGTGGCAGCCCTCGGCGTGGGCGGCGGCCAGGGCCGGGCCGGCCGACGGCTCCAGCGGGTTCCACGTCGCCTGGATGCTGCGGAACAGCGGGGTGCCGTCCACCTCGATCGGCAGCGCGCGGTGGATCGCGTCGGCCTGGTGCGGGCCGCTGGTCGACAGGCCGATCGTCACGCCCTCGGCCGCCAGCTCGGCGAGGCGGTGGTGCAGGGCCCGGTCGGTCAGGGCCGGGCTCTCCGGGGTCACGGAGTGGATGTGGTACACGTCCAGCCGCGCGCCGAGCAGCCCCCGCGTCTCGGCGAGCTGCCGCTCGAACGTCGCCGGCGAGTGGTCCTTGGTCTCGTGGACGGTGGCGTCGACCCGCCAGCCGGCGACGTACGTATACCCCCACTTGGAGCCCACGACGACGTCCTCGTGGCCGTCGAGCCAGCCGGCGACGAACTCCTCCGCCCGCCCGTAGGAGCGGGCCACGTCGACGTAGCGCAGCCCGGCCGCGTAGGCGGCGTCGAGCAGGTCGTGGCTGCGGCGGCGCAGCGCCTCGACGGTGCGGTCGGGCGGCAGGTCGCGGTCGCGGCCGAGGTTGATGTAGCCGGGGCGGCCGACGGCGGCCAGGCCGAGCCCGATCCGCCGCACGGGCACGCTGAGGTCGAGCCGGTCGAGCGCCATGCCGTCGTTTCTATCGCAGCCGCCGCACCGCCACCACGCCGGCCACGGCGATGAGCAGGGCGAGACCCGCGAGCATCCCGATCAGGCCCCACCGGTGCTCGTGCCGCGACGCCGGCCGGCCCGTTGCGGCCTCGGCCTTCGCCGACTCGTCCGGGGGAGTGCGGTGCAGCTCCTCCGCCTCGGCCGGGGTGACCAGGTGACCGACCGACGAGCCCTTCGGCAGCGCGAACCCCCAGTCGAGCAGCATCGAGGCCTGCTTCCAGGTGCGGCCGGGCACGATCTCGGCGCCCATGAGCGTCACGACGAGCCGCCGGCCGTCGCGCTGGGCGGCGCCGACATACGTGTGCCGCGCCTCGTCCGTGAAGCCCGTCTTCCCGCCGAGCGCCCCCGGGTAGTTGGTGAGCAGCTTGTTCTCGTTCTGGATCTGGAAACCCTTCGGGTCCTTCGGCGGCTGGGCGGGCCACTGGAACGTCGGCTGGGTGTCATACTGCCGGAAGTCGGGCCGGTCGAGGTCGACCCGCGCGATGAGGGCCAGGTCGTAGGCGCTCGTGAGCTGGTCGGGGGCGTCGAGCCCGGACGGCGTGACCGCGTGCGTGTCGTCGGCCCCGAGCCGCCGGGCCTCCGCGTTCATGGCCGCGATCGTCGCCGCCACGCCGCCGTCCCCGCCGTTGACCCGCGCGAGCGCGTTCGCGGTGTCGTTCCCCGACTGCAGCAGCAACCCGTACCACAGCGTCGACACCGGGTACTTCCCGCCGACGATCATCCCGACCGCCGAGCTGTCCGCCGGCAGCGCCAGGTCCTCGGGGGTCGCCTCGACGACCAGGTTGGGGTCGAGCTTGGGCATGGCGGTCGCGGCCAGCAGCAGCTTCTGCACGCTGGCCGGCCGCCGCCGCAGGTGCGGCGCGCACGCACCGAGCACCTCGCCGGTGTCGAGGTCGGCGACGACCCACGACATGGCCGAGAGCGTCGGCGGGGCCGCGGTGCCCGCCGGGACGGCGAGTCCGGTGGTGCCGAGGCGCTCACCGCCGACGGGGGCCTTCGACGTGTCGCGCGGCGGCGACGGCGGCGTGGGCGGGATCGTGGGAATGGACGCATACGGGCACGGCAATGCCTCGTCCGCGGGCGCGCTCACGGCCGGGGTGGGGGAGGCCAGGAGGACGACACCTGTCACCGCGGCGAGAAAACCGGTCGCAGCCATGGCGGGCAACCTACAACGCCGGCGGCCGGTCGAGAAGTTCGGGCCGGAGCTGTGGCACCGTGTACGCATGCTTCGTCCTACCACGCTCCGGGCGTCGTGATGCGGCTTCTCTTCGAGGCGTCCGCGCCCGTGCGCGCGCCGCTTGCGCAGGTCCAGCGCCTGATCGACGACGAGTGGGTGCTCGGTCCGATGCTCGGGGAGTCCGGTCGCGCCTATGTCGACATCGACCACCGTGACGGCGCCGTCGGGTTCCAAGGCCATTGGTGGTACCGCGGGGAGCTCAGCGCCGCCGAGTCGACCGACGGGACGGTGGTGACCTACCGCGTCTACAACATCGCTCAGCGTGCGGCCTGGGCCGTCCCGCTGGCGAACCGCCTGTTCATCGGCTACGCACGCACCGTCCGGGACGGCGTCGCCGGAGTCGCCCAGGCCATCGAGCAACACCTCGCCGACTGAGGCGCCGGCGCTGGAGCCGTGACGGCTACGGGGTGTAGACGGTTGCCTCGTGGGAGGTCTGCCGGATGCCGTTGGGGCCGTTGAACACCCGGCGGCCCCACCACGTGAGCGCGCGGGGGTTGAAGGCGGTCACCATGTCGAGGTTGCCCACGTCCCCGCTGTTGCCGCTCCAGGACCAGGCGAGGTAGCCGATGCGCTGGGACTGGGCCTCGGCCATGATCGCGTCCTCGTCCACGTCGCCGTCGTGGTGGGTGTACGCGAACTCGGTCACCGCGATCGGGAGCTTCGCCGCGAGGTAGTGGCCCACGTAGTCGTGGACGGTCGTCGTGCGGAAGAAGGCGCCGTACATGTGGATCGAGAAGACGGTGTTCCGGTACTTGTCCGCGGCGAAGACCTCCGCCGCATGGTCCCGCATGGTGAAGGACACGTCCTGGCCCCAGTCCGGCGCGTCGACCAGCAGGGTGTGGCGGATGCCGGCCGCGCGCAGGCGGCGGATCGAGTCCGCCGTGTCGGCCGGCCACTTCTGGTAGTTGTCCAGGACGTATGGCTCGTTCGCCACGTTGAGGATGGCGTACTTCTCCTGGCCGATGAGCGCCTGGCGGATGCTGATCCAGTAGTCAACCGCCCGGGCCTGCGCGATCGCGGCCGGGCGGTAGCCCCAGCCGGTGGTGTCGGACACCACCAGGACGCAGACGAGGCGGTTCTGCCGGCATAGCGCGATCACGTGGGCGACGTCGGCCGCGTCGTTGCGTTTCGCGATCACGCCGGTCGACAGCTCGACGCGGACCGCGTTCGCGCCCATCGCCTTGACGTCGCTGAACACCCGGGCCGTTCGTTCGGGGTAGAAGACGTGGTTGTGGCCCACGCCGCGCATGACGAACTCGCGGTTGTCGGCGTCGTAGAGGCGCCCGCCGGACACGTGGAAGCCGGGCCGCAGCGGTGCGGCCACCGAGTGCGGGCGTTCTCCCACGAGGAGGATCGAGACGGCGGCGACGACGGCGACGAGCGACACACCCGCGATGGTGATGCGCATTCTCATGACGCACCTCGGACCGGATCGGTGCAGGGCCGGCGGACGGCCCAGCACTTCCCCCGCCCGGCCGGACCAACCCCGCGGGCGGCGAGCAAAGGATCACGCCGGCTGGCGGCGCACCATCTCCGTGATCCAGATCGGGGCGAACGGCGACGTGCAGTTGGGGGGAGTCGGGTAGTCCTTGAGCACCTCCAGGCGCTCACCGATGTCGATCGCACGGGCGCGGTGGCCGGGGTGCTCGATCCCGATCTGCGCCAGGCAGTGGTTCATCGCCCACTGGAGGCGGTCCGGGGCGTCCTGCATCTCCGCCTCGATGACGTCGAGCAGCCCCGCGAGGTCGAGGCCCGCCGGCTGCTTCGCCACGCGTTCGGTGGTCAGCGCCCAGCCGGCGCTCGCGACCACCGGATCCGGGTCGGCGGACCAGGCCAGGCGCAGCTCCTCGGCGCGCGGGTGCTTCTTCACGACATAGTTCACGAGCCAGTCGTGCACCTTGGGGGCGCGGGCCGCGCGCAGCATGGCGTCCAGCTCGTCACGCTCGAACGCCTTCGGGCGGCAGATCAGGATCGCCAGCAGTCTCGCCGCGGTGTCGTCCGTCTGCCAGAGCTGCCGCGCGAGCTCCTGCTGCGTCTTCAGCCGTTTCGCGAGCGCGCGCAGCTTGCCGAGGTTCACACCGTGGTCGTCACCGTGCCGCTCGTTCACCGCGCGCGCCTTCGGGTCCTCCATCGTGGCCAACTCGGCCATCACCTCGCCCACCTCGTCCATCACGTCAGCGTAGGGCCTCGGCGGCGTGGGCGCCCACGGCCGGGCGGGCGTGGGCCGGGTGGGCCGCCGGGCGGGCCGGCCACCAGAAGCGCTCACCCAGCAGCAGGGCCAGCGCCGGTACCACCACCGTGCGCACCACCAGCGTGTCCAGGACGACGCCGATGCCGACGATCACGCCGATCTGGGTCAGCACGATCACCGGCAGCACGCCCAGGACCGCGAACACGGCGGCCAGCAGGATGCCCGCCGACGTGATCACGCCGCCGGTGGCGGCCAGTGCCCGGATCGTCCCGGCGCGGGTGTCGCCGCGGCGGGACGCCTCCTCCCGCGCCCGGGTGACGAGGAAGATGTTGTAGTCGACGCCCAGCGCGACCAGGAACAGGAAGCTCAGCAGCGGGACGTTGGCGTCCAGGGCCGGGATGCCCAGCAGCTGGGTCAGGACCAGGCCGGCGGCGCCCAGGCTGGCCGCGTAGCTCACCACGACCGTGAGCAGGAGCAGCAGCGGGGCGAGCAGCGACCGCAGCAGCACCACCAGCACGAACAGCACCACGGCCAGCACCAGGGGCCCGACGACGCGGGCGTCGTGCAGGTGCGCCTCGCGCTTGTCCAGGTCGGAAGCCGGCGGGCCGCCGACCAGGGTGCCCGGCACGGCCCGCAGGGCGCGCACGGCCGCGTCGGCCTCCGGGGTGCCGGAGCCGGCGGTCAGGTCTACGCCGACCTTGACCAGGTCGCCGTCGGCGGAGCGCTCCGGGCGGCCCACGGCGGCGACGCCGGCCACCCCGCCGAGCGCGGCGGTCACCCGGTCCGCGTCCGCGGCCGGCACCACCACCGTCACCGGCTGGGCGGAGCCGGCCGGGAAGTGCCGCGCCAGGGCCTCCTGCCCGGCGACCGACTCGACCCGCGTCCGGAACTGCTCGGTCTGGGCCAGGCCGATCGACGTGCCGGTCAGGCCGAGGGCGAGACCGCCGAGGGCGACCGTCGCCGCGACGAGCACCAGCGCCGGGCGGCGGCCGACCGTGTGGGCGACCCGCGCCCAGAGGCCGCGCTCGGTCGGGTCGTCGCCGCCCACCCGCGGCACGAACGGCCAGAAGACGCCGCGCGGCAGGCTGACCAGCGCGGCCGGCAGCACCACCAGGCCGAACAGCAGGGCGACGGTGACGCCGATCGCGGCGGCGACGCCGAGGGTGCGGTTGCTGGTGAGGACCGCGGCCAGCAGCGTGAGCAGCGCCAGGACGACCGTGCCGGCGCTGGCGACGACGGCCGGGGCGGCGCCGCGCACGGCGGCGGCCATCGCCTGGCGGCGGTCGTCGGTGTGGCGCAGCTCCTCGCGGTACCGGGAGACGAGCAGCAGGGCGTAGTCCGTGCCGGCGCCGAAGACGAGCACGGACACGATGCCCGCGATCGAGGCGTCGGTGCGTTCGCCGACCAGCCGCGCCACCCACGGCAGCAGCTTCGCCACGACCTGGTCGCCCGTGCCGATGACGGCCAGCGGGACGATCCAGAGGAAGGGGCTGCGGTACGTCAGGAGCAGGAGCACGGCGACGACGCTCGCGGTCGAGACGAGCAGCCGCACGTCGGCGCCCTCGAACGCGGCGCCGAAGTCGCGGCCGAAGGCGGGACCGCCGGTCACCTGGGCGGTGAGGCCCGCCGGCAGGCCCGCGGCCCGCACCGCGGCCCGCACCTGGTCGACCTGGCCGCGGACGACGTCCTCGTCCGGTGAGCCGGCGAGGGGCACCGGCACGAGCGCCGCCCGGCCGTCGTCGGAGAAGACCGCGCGACCGTCGAGGGCCGCGCCGATCGCCGTCTTGTCGGCCTCGGTGAGCGGCGCGCCGGCCCGCTCGAACACGACGATCACCGCCGCGGAGCGGCCGCTCGGGAACCGGTCGGCCAGCTCGGTCACCCGCGTCGACTGCGCGCCCGCCGGCAGCCCGTCGGCGGGGCCGGGCGCCGGTTGTGCGGGTGAGGTGAGGAACACCAGCGCGGTCAGCGCGACCGCGACGAGCAGCACGACGATGGCTCCGGCCCGGCTGGTGACCACGGCCGCCACGCGAGTTCCCACGAGTTGCCCTTCTCCGAAGTTTCCACGATCGAAACATCTGCAACGAGAACGACGCAAATTTCGACGCAACATGTGTTAGATGACAAACACTCCCTATTGCTCCCTATACTGCGCACTATGGAGACGTATAAAGACTCTTTGATCGCGGAGGAGCTGCAGCGGGAGTACCGCCGGCTGCTCGATCGCTGGCCGGTGCCGAGCGAGCAGCTGCGGGTCCCGACGGGGCAGGGCGAGACGTTCGTGGTCGCCTGCGGCCCGGCCGGCGCGCCGCCGCTCGTGCTGCTGCACGGCGCGATCGCCAACTCGGCGTCCTGGATGGGCGACGCCGCCGGGTTGTCCGAGCGGTTCCGCGTCTACGCGGTCGACGTCATCGGCGAGGCCGGGCTGAGCGCGCCGGCCCGCCCGCCGCTGGCGTCCGACGCGTACGCGGCCTGGCTCGACGACGTGCTCGACGGCCTCGGCGTGGACCGCGCCGCGTTCGCCGGCATCTCGCTCGGCGGCTGGCTGGCCCTCGACTACGCGATCCGGCGGCCGGACCGGGTCGACCGGCTGGTGGTGCTGAACCCCGGCGGCGTCGGCCGGCAGCGGTGGGGCGCGGTCCTGCTGTCGGTGGTGCTGCTGCCGTTCGGCCGCTGGGGCCGGCGGGTCGCGGTCGGGCGGGCGCTCGGCGCGGCGCTGCCCGGCCCGTTCATGGACTACTTCCTGCGCCTGCAGGCCGCGTTCCGGCCCCGGCGGGAGGTGCTGCCGGTGTTCGGCGACGCGGCGCTGCGCGGCATCCGGGCGCCGCTGCTGGCCGTGCTCGGCGGCCGCGACGCGCTGCTCGACGCGGCCGGCACCCGCCGGCGGCTGGAGGCGCTCGTGCCGCACGCCACGGTCCGGTTCCTGCCCGGGGCGGGCCACGCGGTGACCGGTCAGACCGACGACGTGCTGGCGTTCCTCACCGCTCAGCCGCCGTCGGCGCGGATGCCGAACGTGTCGCCGTAGACCTGCAGCCGGATCAGCACCTGCTTGCGCAGGGTGCACGACCCGCCGGCGGGCAGCACCCGCCGGCAGGCCGCGACGTCGTCGGTGCCGGCCGGGCCGGGCGACGGCGCGCCGAACGGCTCCTGCGTGGCCTCGACCGCGTACCCGGCGGCGACCAGCCGCTCCAGCACCGGCAGCGGCAGCCAGTCGGCCCGGTCGCCGCCGCGGGCCGGGAGCTCCACCTGGGCGGTCGGGCAGGCGTCGAGGCACGGGATCGGCATCGAACCGGGATCGGAGCGCACGCCGGCGGCGGCCAGCTCGGCGACCGGGATGCCCAGGGCGGTGGCGACGGCGTCGTCGACCTTACGCGTGGCCTTCCTCGGGTCGGTGGTGCAGCCCGCCGACAGGCCCACGGCCAGCACCACGGCCAGCGCCGCCCACCGTCTCATGGGCCCGATTCTGCCGGGCCGGCCCGGCCGCCGGTGTCTCCAGCGCGACACGGTCGCGGCCGTCGAGCTTCGCGCGGTACAGCGCCCGATCGGCGGCGGCGAGCAGCGCCTCCGCCGTCGTGGCGCCGGCCGCGGTCGAGGCGACGCCGACGCTCAGCGTCGGCAGCCCGCCGGGCAGCTGCGACCCGCGGGCGACGGCGAGCCGCAGCGCGGCGGCGTGCCGGCGGGCCCGGGCGACGTCACCGGCGACGATCATCGCGAACTCGTCGCCGCCGAGCCGGGCGCCCGCGTCCGCGGCGTGCGCGGTGCGCCGCAGCGCCGCGGCCACCGCCACGAGCACCTCGTCGCCGGTGGCGTGCCCCCAGGTGTCGTTGATCGTCTTGAAGTGGTCGACGTCGACGATGAGCAGGCAGTGCTCCGTGCCGTCCCGCCGGGTCGCGCGCAACGCGCGGGCCAGGTCGTGGTCGAACGCGCGCCGGTTCGGCAGTCCGGTCAGCGGGTCGGTGAGCGCCTGCTCCTCCAGCCGGGCCACGAGCGTGTCGGCCCGCCGGCGCAGGCTGGTGACCACGACGGTCGACACGACGTACGCCGTGAGCAGCGCCGCCACGTCGGTCAGGCCGACGTCGAACGGCTGCAGCGAGAACGTGACCGCCGCGTCGGCCGCGCAGGCCGACCCGAGCAGCAGGTAGGCCACGTCGTACCGCAGGAACGTCGCCGCGTACAGCAGCGGCCAGAGGAAGTACAGGTGGGCGCTCACGCTGACGTCGTGGGTGACGAGGTTGAGGCTGCCGATGATGCCCAGCGCGATGAACGGCACCCCGACCCAGAACGCGTCCGGGACCCGCTGCGGCACCACCCGCAGCACGACGGCGGCCGCGACCATGGCGACCGCGGTCAGGACGGTGATGACGACGCCGGTCGTGGTGCCCCCGGCGAACCCGGGGACGAGCAGCGCGCAGGCGCCGACGACGCTCCCGCCGACGGCGAAGAACCACGACACCGAACGCGTGGCCGCCCGCCGGTCGCGGGCGGGTAGCACCGGCCCGCGCGACGCGGCGCGCCGCCACCGGGCCACCCTCTGCCACACCCAGGTTGGTTCGGCCGTACGGGCCGGGACCTGAGCACATCCGGCCCGCCGGTCCGGGCGCGAGCACATTGATCCGCGCGGGTGTATGGTCGGCCGCACCCGCGCGTGGGAGGCCACCATGGTGTTCAAGGTCGACGTGCCGCCGGAACTCGTCCAGGGGGACGTGGACGAGGGCTACGGCCCGGTCGCCGACGCGTTCCGCCGCAACTTCGCCGAGCGCGGCGAGGTCGGGGCCGCCTGCTGCGTCTTCCGCGACGGCCGCAAGGTCGTCGACCTGTGGGGCGGCTACCGCGACGGCCGATCCCGGGCACCCTGGCGGGAGGACACCCTCGTCACCGTCTTCTCCACCACCAAGGGCGTCTCCGGGCTGGCGGTCGCCGTCGCCAACGCGCGCGGGCTGCTCGACTACGACGCGACCGTGTCGACGTACTGGCCGGAGTTCGCCGCCGAGGGCAAGGCGTCGATGACGGTCCGGCAGCTGCTGTCGCACCAGGGCGGGCTCGCCGCCATCGACCGGCCGCTGAGCGTAACCGACCTCGCCGACCTCGACGTGGTCGCCGCCGCCCTGGCCGCGCAGCGTCCGGCCTGGGAGCCGGGGACGCGCCACGGGTACCATGCGATCTCCCTCGGCTGGTATGAGGGCGAGCTGATCCGGCGCGTCGACCCCGCGGGCCGCTCGCTCGGGCGGTTCTTCGCCGAGGAGATCGCCGCCCCGCTCGGCGCCGAGTTCCACATCGGCGTGCCCGACTCCGTCGACCCGGACCGCATCGCGCACGTCCACGGGTTCCGCCCGGCGGAGATGCTGCTGCACATGGGCACCATGCCCCGCGGGTTCGTCCTCGGCTTCCTCAACCCGCGCAGCGTGACCGCCCGCTCGTTCGCCAACCCGAAGGTGCTGTCCGAGACGGGCAACTACAACCTGCCGGAGGTGCGGCGCCTGGAGCTGCCGGCGGCCAACGGCACGGGCGAGGTGCGGGCGATCGCCCGCGCGTACGCCGACGCGGCCACCGGCGGCGCGGTGCTCGGCCTCACCCCGGCGACGCTGGACGCCCTGGTCCGCCCGGCCGAGCCGCCGAGCGGCGGCCTGCACGACGTGGTCCTGCGGGTCGACTCGATCTTCTCCCTCGGCTACGTGAAACCGTTTCCACGCTTCCGCTTCGGCGCCGCGGGCAACCAGGCCTTCGGCACCCCGGGCGCCGGCGGCTCGTTCGGCTTCGCCGACCCGGAGACGGGCATCGGCTTCGCCTACGCGATGAACCGCGCCGGCTTCCACCTGTGGGACGACCCGCGCGAGCTGGCCCTGCGCGAGGCCCTGTACCGCACGGTGCTGGGCGAGCGCACGCAGCACCCCGACCCGCGCTGAGGCCGGGGCACCGCGGTGCGGGTTCGTCAGATCAGGCAGTTACCCACGACGGCCTCCTCTCACAGCAGGTCGGCCAGCAGGGCCGCCGCCTCGGCGGCCCCGTCGGTCTCGACAGGTCGGTATGCGGTCTCCCGGCCGATCTCGGCGGCGATCGCCGCGGCCAGGGCGTCCGGATTCAGGTCGGCGTACGCCAGGCGACGGCCGGCGCCGTACTGCCGCAGCCGGTGCGTCACGTGGAACTGCTGCTCGAAGTGGTGGCGCAGCGGGACGTACAGGAACGGGCGGCCCAGCGCGGTCAGCTCCATGCAGGTACTCAGGCCGCCCTGCACGATCGCGAGGTCGCTCGCGGCGAGCAGCCGGTACAGGTCCGGCACGAACGCGCGCACATCGAGGCCTGGGCGCCGGCCGAACGCGGCCGGGTCGATGCGTGGCCCGGTGACGACGACCATCCGCAGGCCCGGCACCAGCCGAGCGGCGGGCTCGAAGGCCGTCACCACGCGGCCCAGCAGGTGCCCGCCGACGCCCGAGCCGCCGACCGTCACCACGCACACCCGCTCGTCCGGCCCGAACCCGAGCTCAGCCCGCAGCGCTTCCCGGTCGGGCAGCGCGGCCGGATCGAACCCGGTGACGTACCCGGCGAACGAGTAGTGCTCGGCCGTCCACTCCCGGATGCCGGGCAGGCCCGGCCCGAACGACGCGTCCACCACGTCGCCCGGGTTGCCGACGAACACGGCCCGGTCGCGCACCCGCGGGAAGCGGGCGATGTGCTCGATCATCTCGGCGTTGTAGTCGGCGGTCACCAGCGCCTCGCGGGCGTCGGCGTCCGGCATCGGCAGGTTACCGACGAAGTCGGTGAGCCAGGCGTACGCGTACCGCTTCAGCTCCGGGTTCTCGTGCAGGAAGTGGTCGACGTCCCACGCCTCGTCGCCCACCACGAGGTCGTACTCACCGTCGCGCACGACGTCGTGGAAGACCATGAAGTTGGCGACGAGGATCTCGTCCATCCGGCGCAGCGCCTCGAAACAGTGCAGGTCGTGCTCGCCCGCCTCGTCCTCGATGTGCGCCGACTCGCTGACCAGCCAGCGGCTCGCCGGGTGCACCCGCTCGCCGGCCGCCTCCAGGACCCGGGTCACCGGGTGCTGCGCGAGCCAGTCGACCTCGACGCCCGGGTGCCGCTCCCGCAGCGCGGCGGCGATCGCCACGTCACGGCGGGCGTGCCCCAGGCCGATCGGCGACGAGAGGTACAACACCTTCCTCGGCCGTCCTGCCCAGCGTGACCACTGCCGGTTTCGCTGCTGCCTCGGCGCCAGCCGTGCGGCAAACTCGTGGATGCGCAGGTTCACCGCCACCGGGTCGCGCGCGAGCGGGATGTGCCCGGCCCCGCGCAGCGTGACCAGCTCGCCACCGGTCCGCTCGGCGATCGTCTCGCTGCGCTTGACGGGACTGACCCGGTCCTCATCGCCGTGCAGCAGGAGCACGGGGCTGGTGATGCGGGCGCACCACTCGTCGAGGGTCTTTCTGTCCGGCCGGTCGGCGAGGCTGTCGGCTACGAGCACCGCGCCTGACGTCTCCCGGCCCCAGCCCACCGCGTCCTCGATCTGCTTCGTCGAGTGCGGCTCCGGGAAGCACTGGCCGAAGAAGAACCACAGGAAGTCGTCGAGGTCGGTGGTCCACTGGTCGCGGTGGTACTTCGCCCAGTGTTCGAGCGGGTCGGCCTCGACGAACGGCACGCGTGAGGGGCCGAGACCGGTGCGGTCGGTGTACCGCAAGCGGGGGGAGCCGGGGTCGGCGTAGTCGACGGACGGGCCGATGAGCACCGAGCCGAGCACGCGGTCGCTGTGGTTCGCCGCCAGGTCGAGGGTCCAGTTCGCGCCCTTGGACAGCGCGACGAGGACGGCCTGGTCGGTGCCGGTGGCGTCGAGCACGGCTCGTGCGTAGGCGACCTGGGCTTCCTGGCTGTACGCGGCCGGCTCGACGGGCCGGTCGGACCGCCCGTTGCCGGGGCCGTCGTAGGTGACGACGCGGTGATGGCGGGCGAGGTAGGGGATCTGCGCCTTCCAGAACCGCTTGTTGACGATCGTCCAGGCGGGCATGAGCAGCAGCGTCGGCCAGCCGTCGCCGTACGTCTCGTAGTGGATCTTGACGCCGTCGCGTTCGACGTACCCTTCGGTGTCCGCTGTTCTGGCCCGCATGCTGCTCCTCCTCTGGTGTGCGGCTGCTGTTGCGATGTTCCGTTCGGGGTCGGCCGGCGGTGGGTGGCGTTCGGTCGGCTGTGTCGAGGCACTTCGGTCGGTCGACCGACCGAAGTGAGGTCCGGCGTGGCTGCCGTCGTGCTGTATGGAGCTTCGGTCGGTCGACCGACCGAGGCGATGTCTGGCGTGCCTGCCGTCGTGCTGTACGGAGCTTCGGTCGGTCGACCGACCGAAGTCGCCTCCGCGCCTCCGCGCATTCGGTCGGTCGACCGACCGAATGCCCGTACGATATCGTTCGGTCGACCGACCGAATCGAGGAGTGTCGCCGTGCCGACAGAGGTTCCGACCCGGATCATGGAAGCGACCCGAGCGTGTCTGCTTGCCGAGGGCTACGCGAACCTGTCCACGCGCACCGTCGCCCGCACCGCCGGCGTGCCCGTCAGCCAAATTCACTACCACTTCGGCAGCAAGCAGAACATGGTCCTCGCCATGCTCGCGCACGAGAACCAGCGGCTCGTCGCCCGCCAGCGCCAGATGTACGCCACCCAGGTCCCGCTCTCGAAGCGCTACTGGCAGGCCTGCGACTTCCTCGACGTCGACGTCAGCTCCGGGTACGTCCGGATTCTGCAGGAAGCCATCGCCGCCGGCTGGACCGAGCGGGCCGTCGCGGATCAGGTGCTCGGCATGCTGCGCGGCTGGACGGACGTGCTGACGGCCGTGGCGCGGGAGGCCGAGGAGCGGTTCGGGTCCCTCGGGCCGTTCACCGCCGAGGACGTCGCCACGCTCGTCGGCGCCGCCTTCCTCGGTGGTGAGGCGCTCATCCTGCTCGGCGACCCGGACTGGTCCGGCCGTGTGCGGGTTGCGCTGCGGCGGTTCGGTGACCTCATTGAGGGCATGGAGGGTCGAGCTTGATGCCGCCCAGGGCGTCGAGGAACGAGCGGGCCCAGCGGTCCACGTCGTGCTCGCGCAGGTGGGTGCGCATGCGGCGCATGCGGTCGCGCAGGTCGGACGGGGTGGCGCGCAGCGCGGCCGTGATGCCGCGCTTCAGGTCGTCGACGTCGTACGGGTTGACCAGGAAGGCGTCCGGCAGCTCGGCCGCGGCGCCGGTGAACTCGCTGAGCACCAGCGCGCCGCCCTCGTCCTGGCGGGCGGCCACGTACTCCTTCGCGACCAGGTTCATGCCGTCGCGCAGCGGGGTGACCACCATGACGTCCGCGGAGAGGTACAACGCCTGCAGCTCCTCCGGCGAGCGCGACTGGAAGAGGTAGTGCACCGGCACCCGCCCCACGTCGCCGAACTCGCCGTTGATCCGGCCGACCTCGCGCTCGACCCGCTCCCGTAGCTGCTGGTACTGCGCGACGCGCATCCGGCTGGGGGTCGCCAGCTGGATCAGGACCACCTCGTCCGCGGCCAGGGCACCCTCGGCCAGCAGCTCACCGTAGGCCTCGATCCGTTGCTCGATGCCCTTGGTGTAGTCGAGCCGGTCCACCCCGAGCAGGATCCTCCGGTCGCCGCCGAGGTCCTCCTGCAGGCGTTCACGCTCCCGCAGTACCGCCGGATCCGACGTCATCCGCTCACTGCCGGCGACGTCGATCGAGATCGGGAACGCGCGGGCGGTGACCGTGCGTCCCTCGTAGGCCACGGTCTCCCCGTCGGGGTGCAGGCCGGTCAGCCGGGCGGCCAGCTGCAGGAAGTTCTCCGCGGCGAGGGGCCGCTGGAAGCCCACCAGGTCGGCGCCGAGCAGCCCGCGCAGGAGGTCGCCGCGGCCGGGCAGCTGCATGAACAGCTCCACCGGCGGGAACGGGATGTGCAGGAAGAACCCGATCCGCAGGTCGGGCCGGGCCGCGCGGAGCAGCGCCGGCACGAGCATGAGCTGGTAGTCGTGGATCCACACGGTGGCGCCCTCGGCGGCCACCTCCGCCGTGGCCTCGGCGAAGCGCCGGTTGACCGCGTCGTACGAGCGGCGCCAGTCCCGCTTGTGCACCGGCTGCTCGACGGCGTCGTGGAACAGCGGCCAGATCGTCGAGTTCGACGCGCCCTCGTAGTAGCGGTCGACGTCCTCGGGGCTCAGCGGGACCGGCCGCAGGTACACGCCGTCGTGATCGAACGGCGCGGTCTCGTCGCCGACCGCCCCCGTCCAGCCGACCCAGGCGCCGCCGGAATTGCGCGCGATCGGCTCGAGGGCGCTGACCAGCCCGCCCGGGCTGCGGGTCCAGCCGCCGTCGTCGGCGCGGTCGACGGGCAGGCGGTTCGCCACCACGACGAAGCGGTACTCCACGGGTTGCCTGTACCCCGCGCAAGCCCCTGTATCACCCGCCGGCCGGGTTGCTCCGCAGGGCATGAGACGGGGCCTGATGTGGTGGGACTACGCACCGGGGGAGCTGTCCACCTGGGCCTTCACCCCCGACGGCACCGCGGCCGGGACGAAGCCGCCGACCGTCCGATGTGGCGGTTCGTGATCGCGGACGTTGCCGGGTCGCCGGCGGCGCACACACGTCCGCGATCATGAATGGGCCGTCCGTGGCCGGGTCGGCGGGCCGGTGTGCAGCGTCGATCCGGCCTGAGGCGCAGCGCTCGCGACCTTGACGGGGTCTGCCCGTCGCAGTAGATTCCTGAAAACCTTTTCGGTCGCGTTCCGGGTCCGCTAGCCGGTCGGGGTCGAAACAGGAATGCCTGCTCCGCCGCATGGTCCGACCCTCGACACCCCCTTCGATCCTGGCCCCGGATACGCATCACCGAGCGCGCCGCCGAAAACCATTCCGAAACCCTCGGCGGGCGGGCCCGGTCCTGCGCGTGGCCGCTGGGAGAACGACCGATGACATCCCGCATCGTCCGCGCGCTCGCGGCCGGCCTCGCCGCGCTCGCGCTGGCCGCCTGCAGTGCACCGCCACCGCCGCCACCACCGCCCGTCGACGGGGCCGACAGCGGCGGGCGGCTGCTGCTGTGGGCGCCCAGCTCGCGTGAGGTGCAGGCCACGCTGCTCGTCGACGCCTACAACGCCACCCACACCAACCAGGTCGAGCTGACGCTCGTCCCCGAGGCCGACTACCCGGGGCGGGTCGACGCGGCCGCCGGCCGCAACGCCCTGCCCGACCTCTTCGCCGGTGCCGTCGCCGACGTGCCGGACTGGACCCGCCGCGGGCTCTACCAGGACGTCACCGGCCGCATCGACCGGCTGCCCTTCGCCGCCCGCATCAACCCCTCCCACCTGCAGGCCGGCACCGACCACGGCGCCAGGCACGTCCTGCCGTTCGTGGTCCTGCCGCAGGGCGGCGACGCGGTCGGCATCTCCCGCGACTCCAAGAAGGCCGACCAGGCCTGGAACTTCCTGTTCTGGCTGCTGTCCGACGAGGCCCAGGTGCACGTCCTGGCCCGCAACGGCGACGCGATGGCCCGCGACGACCTCTGAACCGCCACAAAAGCCGAAAACCTTTGTGATCGATTTCGCCCACTGGGAACGGAGAAATGAGACCACGAACCGCGGCTCCAGCCGCCCTCGCCGGGCTGGCGGTGACGTTCCTCGTCGCCCTGCCGGCCCATGCGGCACCCCCCAACGCCAACACCCCGTACCCCGTCTTCAGCGGCTCCGCCAACCCGATGCCGGACGAGCGCACCGGGTACCACGTCCGTAACCAGCTGCAGGCCGTCTTCGACGCCGACGTGGCCGCGGGCGCCGGCACCTCCACCGACAACGATTTCTGGATCGACCGCATGCTCGCCCGCACCGGCAACCAGCCGGGCGGGTCGAACGGCGACGCCAACCAGTACCTCTTCAGCCGCGGCCGCGCCGTCTTCATGAAGACCCACCAGCCCGCCACCCTCGGCTTCGGCGGCGAGGTCGCCTACGTCGAGTCGATCGCCGGCGGCCAGGGCGCGTACACCATCACCGTCTCCCTCAACGGCGCGGACGTCACGCTCGCCGAGGACGCCGCCCAGCGCAAGCAGACCCCGAGCTACTGGCGCGGCGTGTTCAACAACACCGCCAACGGGCTGCGGATCGTCGAGACCAAGTTCATCACCGACGCCAACGTGGTCGTGACGAACCTGGAGCTGTCGAGCACCAACGGCGCGGCCAAGAGCGTCACGCTCACCGCCAACTCCTCGTTCGCGAAGACGGCGGAGGCGAGCGGCGAGCTGACCGGCGCCGTGCGGGCGTTCAACCGGCTCACCAACCTGTTCCCGCGCTTCTCCGGCGACGGGTTCACGCCGGTCGACGGCACGCTGAAGCAGACCGTCAGCGTCCCGGCGAGCGGCTCGGCGAGGACGAAGGTGCAGCTGGGCTTCGTCACCAAGGAGAACCCGGCCTCGCTGACGGAGTACCAGCAGTACCGTTCGGCGAGTCCGGCCAACGCCTACACCGAGCACGTCACCACGTACAACCGGTGGTGGGCGGACAACGTGCCGTACCTCGACACGCCCGAGAACAACATCGACAAGACACTGTTCTACCGCTGGTGGCTCATGCGGTACAACTTCCTCGACGCCGACATCCCGGGCAACGACTACCAGTTCCCCACCTCGATGGAGGGTGTGCTCGGGTACAACAACGCGATCGTGCTCACCGTCGGCATGTTCGTCGACGACCTGAAGTACTTCCGCGACCCGGTCTACTCCTACGGCCCGTGGGTGTCGGCCGGTGAGGTGTCGAAGAGCTCGAAGTACGTCGACAACCCCGGCGACCCGGCGAACTGGTCGAACAGCTACACCGAGTACATCTCCGAGGCGGCCTGGCGCTCCTACCAGCTGCACGGCGGGCCGAAGGCGATCGCCGAGAACCTCGCCGAGTACGCCGAGTACGACGTCAAGGGCCTGCAGGACGCCTACGACTTCGACGGCAACGGCCTCATCGAGTACAACTGGGGCGCGATGACCGGCAACGACGCCGACGCGGTGTCGTTCGACTGGCGCTCCGGGTACCTGGACCGCACCGAGAACGCGTACCTCTACTCCAACGCCAAGGCGGCCGCCGCGGCCTACCGCGCCGCGGGCAACACGTCGAAGGCGGACGAGATGGAGGCGTTCGCCGCGCAGATCAAGGCGGCGGTCCTGCAGTACCTCTGGGAACCGGCCCGCGCCACGCCCGACGAGATGGGCCTGAACGGCAACCTCCTCAAGCACCGGCACGTGTCGTCCAACACGCTGGTGCCGTGGAAGGAGATCAACAACTACTACCCGTTCGCGGTCGGCCTGATGCCGAAGCCCGGCGACGCCGACTACACGCAGCCCTACGTGGAGGCGCTGCGGCTGTTCGCCGACGCCGCGCAGTACCCCATCTTCCCCTTCACCACGGCCAACCAGGCCGACAAGGCGGCCGCCGCCGCGCAGGGCGACCCCGGCAGCAACAACTTCTCGATCATCAACTCGACCGTGACGTTCCGGATGCTGTCGCAGGTGCTGCGCAACTACCAGACGCCCTACATCGACGCCGAGTGGTACAAGAAGCTGCTGTACTGGAACGCCTGGGCGCACTACCAGAACAACGGCGACAACCGGTATCCGGACCAGAACGAGTTCTGGGCCGACGGCTCGGCGACCGGCCAGAGCATCGGCTACCGCTCCTGGATCCACCACACGATCCTGGGCGCGACGAACTTCACCGTCATCGAGGACGCGATGGGCCTGCGCCCCCGCTCCGACGCCAAGGTGGAGCTCGACCCGATCAACATCGGCTGGGACCACTTCACCGCCAACAACATCCGCTACCGCGACCGTGACCTGACGGTCGTCTGGGACGCGCCGGGCGGCACCAACTACTACGGCCTCCCGGAGGGCTACTCGGTCTACCTCGACGGGCAGCTCGCGTTCACCACCGACAAGCTGGGCAAGGTCGTCTACGACCCGGCCACCGGCACCGTCGAGGCGGCCGCCGGCATCACCGTGCTGACGAAGACCACCCAGTCGGTCAAGGCGCCGCAGGACGTCACCTTCCCGGCGAACGCCCGGATCGTCGACGTCATGGCCAAGGCCGGCGCCGACATCGCTCCGGCCAGCACCGGCACCGCGAACATCGCCCAGGGCCGCCCGGCCACCGCGACGTTCTCGGCGAGCGGCCGCGGCCCGTCCGGCGCGCTGAACGGCACCACGATCAACGAGCCGTTCTGGGGTACCGCGGGTTCGCCCAACGCCCAGGACTCGATCGAGATCGACCTGCAGGGCGACAAGCAGATCGACGACGTGCGCGTGTACTTCTACAACACCTCGAGCACCGCGACGGTCCAGGGCTACGCCCCGCCGGCGCAGTTCACGGTGCAGTACGACGACGGCAGCGGCTGGAAGGCGGTCGCGAACCAGAGCCGGTTCCCGGCCTACCCGCGCGGCAACCTCAACCAGGTCCGCTTCCCGCAGGTCACGGCGAAGAAGCTGCGCATCACCGTGCAGCACGCCCCCGGCGCGAAGACCGGCATCAAGGAGGTCCAGGCGTTCGGCACCGGCGTCGCCGCGCCGGCCGCCACGAACGCCGAGCCGCTCGCCGACGCCTGGGTCGACTCGTCCTACAGCCAGGCCGGCTCGGCCCGGCTGATCGGCCTGGCCCAGGACGACGGCAACCCCGGCAACCCGCTCACGTCGGCCTGGACGGTCGTCGACGCGCCGGACGGCGGTTCGGTCGCCTTCGACCCGGCCGACGCGCCGACCACGGTCGCCCGGTTCACCAAGTCCGGGCGGTACACGCTGCGGCTGACCGTCGGCACGTCCACGAAGGACGTCGTCGTCAACGCCACCGCGCTCACCGAGGGCGAGATCAACGTGGCCTCCACGGCCACCGCCTCGGCCAGCTTCACGGCCGGCTGGAACAACGTCAACGCGGTCAACGACGGCAAGCCGTCGCTGTTCACCGGCGGCGCGCAGACCGACCTGTGGGGCACCTGGACCGGCAACGAGCCGGCGACCCGGTGGCTGCAGTACGACTTCCCGCAGGCCGTGCGCGTCGACAAGGCGTCGATCGACTTCTGGTCGGACAGCACCACCGGCGGCAGCGGCGTGGCCGTGCCGAAGTCGTGGAAACTGCAGTACTGGAACGGCACGGCGTTCGTGGACGTGACCGGCGCGACCGGGTTCGACCCGGCCGTGCGCGGGCGGACCAATCAGGTCTCGTTCGACCCGGTCACCACGACGCGGCTGCGGGCGACGTTCAACGCCCTGCCGAACGCGGCCGGCACCGCCTACTCGGCGGTCGGCGTCTCCGAGTGGCGCGTCTTCGCGGCGGCCGCGAGCGCCATCCAGGGCGTCGACGCCCGGACCCAGGTCGGTGTGGTACCGACGCTGCCGTCCACCGTGGACGTCACGTACGCCGACGGGACCCGCCTGCCGGTGGCCGTGGCCTGGGGCGCGATCGACCCGGCGAAGGTGGCGGCGGTCGGCGACTTCACGGTCTCCGGCTTCGTCGCCGGCACCACGCTCACCGCGACCGCCCACGTGTGGGTCCGCGGCGGCGACCCGGTGCAGATCAACACCATCGATCCCGTCAGCGTCACGACGAAGGTGGGTGTCGCTCCGGTACTGCCGGCAGGCGTCACGGTCGGCTACAACGACGGCTCGCGGCAGAGCGGCATCGCCGTCACCTGGGCGGCGATCGACCCCGCGAAGTACGCCGCGGCGAACACCTTCGACGTGACCGGCCAGGTCGCCGGCACCGACAAGACCGCCACGGCGACCGTCGTGGTCGGCGCCGGCGGCCCGCAGGACACCGCGCCGCCGGTCGTGGTCGTCGCCACCGACCCGGCCCTGCCGAACGGCTGGACGTCGTCGAACGTCACGGTGACGGTCACCGCGACCGACAACCGCGACGCGTCGCCGGCGATCGAGCTCGCCGTCGGCGCCGGGGCATGGCAGGCCTACACCGGGCCGGTCACGGTGTCCGCCGAGGGCGCCACCGCGATCAAGGCGCGGGCCAGGGACGCGGCCGGCAACGTCTCGCCGGTCTCCGAGCTGACCGTCGGCATCGACCGCACCGCGCCGACGGCGGCGGCCACGTTCGACTCGGCCAGCCGCTCGGTGACGATCACCGGCACGGACGCCCTGTCGGGGATCGCGGCGCTGCAGTATCGGCTGACCGTCGGCGGGGTGGTGACGCAGGACTGGACCGCCGCGGCCGGCCCGGTGCCGATCGGGTCGGCGGCCACGACCGTCGACTACCGCTCGGTGGACAAGGCCGGCAACACCTCGGCCGCCGGCTCCGTCCAGGTGCCGGCCGGTCAGGCGCCGGTCAACGTCGCCCGCACGGCCACGGCGTCCGCGTCGTACACGCCGGGCTGGCTCACCGCCGACAACATCGCCGACGGCGTGCAGCCGACCGGGCCGGTCGGGCCGAACACCGACGTGTGGAACACCTGGCCGCAGGTGGGCGAGCAGTGGATCCAGCTCGACTGGGCCGCGCCCGTCACCGTCGACCGGACCCGCATCTGGTTCACGCAGGACATCGACGAGTCCGGCACCGGCGTCGCCGCCCCGGCGAGCTGGAAGCTGCAGTACTGGGACGGCAGCGCCTGGAAGGACGCGACCGGCGCCTCGGCGTACGGCACCTCCGCGACGCAGTGGAACACCGTCACGTTCACGAAGGTCACGACGACGAAGCTGCGGGCGCTGCTCACCTCGAGCGGGACCGAGGAGGGCAAGGGCGCTCCCGGCGTGCAGGAGTGGGAGGTCTACGACGTCCCCGGCCAGCCGGCACCGCAGTTCGACGTCGAGGTCCAGGCCCGCACGCAGTGCATCGGGACCAACGCCTACGTGTCGGTCAACGCCCGCAACGCCGACGACGTGCCGCTCACCATCGAGCTGGTCACGCCGTACGGGTCGCGGACGGTGGCCGGGGTCGCCCCGGGCAAGACCGCCTACCAGGCGTTTAACACCCGCGGCGCGACGGTGGCGGCCGGGACGGTGACGGTGAAGGTCACCGGCCCGTCCGGGACGGCCGAGATCACCGCTCCCTACGCGGCGCTCAGCTGCGGCTAGCCGATTCGAGGTGGCGGCATCCGGCAGGGTGCCGCCACCCCTTCTTCCGAGGAGAACCTTGAAGCTCTTCCTGAGGGCGGCGGCCGCCGGCCTGGTCGCGGCCGCGCTGCTGGTCGCACCCGCGGGGCCGGCGAGCGCCGCCGACTCGTACACGTTCACCCACGCCGGTAACCCGATCCTGGCCGACGGCAGCTACTACTCGGCCGACCCGGCGCCACTGGTGGCCGGCGACGACCTGTACATCTACACCGGCCACGACCAGGCCGGGCCCACCACCAACGACTTCGTCATGAACGAGTGGGGCGCGTTCCGCACGTCCGACGTCGCGTCGGGCCAGTGGACGCACTACCCGTCGCTCATGCGCCCGGAGACCGTCTTCGCCTGGGCCACGGCCGGCCGCGCCTACGCCGGCCAGGTCGTCAAGGGCGTCGACGGGCGCTACTACTGGTACGTCCCGATCAACGAGCGCGACAGCCCGGCGTCGGACAAGTTCGCCATCGGCGTCGCCGTGTCCGACAGCCCGACCGGGCCGTGGACCGACCACGCCGGCGGGCCGATCATCTCGCAGCGGGTGCCGGTCGCGAACACGATCCACAACATCGACCCGACGATCCTCGTCGAGGGCCAGCGGGTGTTCGTCTGGTGGGGCTCCTTCAGCAACCTGCGCATGCAGGAGTTCCAGGCCGACATGAGGACCCCGGTCGGCACCCAGCGGACCGTCACCGGCCTGACCGGCTACTTCGAGGCGCCCTGGATCTTCAAGCGCGGTGCCACGTACTACCTGGCCTACGCCGGCAACAACGCCGGCCCGACGTCGTCGTGCACGCCGGCGAACTACCACGCCTGCATCGCCTACGCGACGGCCGCCGCGCCGGAGGGGCCGTGGACCTACCGCGGGACCGTCCTCGCCCCGGTCTCGTCGACCACCAGCCACCCCGGCATCCTGGAGTACAAGGGCCAGTGGTGGATCGTGTACCACACCGCCGACGCCGCCGGGGGCGGGCACTTCCGGCGCTCGGTCGCGATCGACAAGGTCGAGTGGGACGACACGCTCACCCCGCCGCGGATGCAGCTGGTCACCCAGACGCCGAAGCAGGAGCGCGACCGCACGCCGCGGGCGAACATCGCCCAGGAGGCGAAGGTGACCGTCTCGAACGAGCCGGTGCCCACGCAGTACTGGGTGAAGGCCCTCAACGACGAGATCGTGCGCGCCAACCCGCTCCCGCCGGACATGTGGGGCACCTGGACCGGGAGCAACCCGCCGCAGCAGTGGGCGCAGTACACCTGGGACCAGCCGGTGCGGGTCAGCGGCTCGCAGATCGACTTCTGGAACGACCAGGCGCAGGGCACCGGTGTCGGCGTCGCGGCCCCCGCCAGCTGGAAGCTGCAGTACTGGAACCTCGCGACCGGTCAGTGGGCCGACGTGCCGAACCCGAGCGGCTACCCGACGTCCACGTCGGGCTTCCAGAACACCAGCTTCGACGCGGTGACCACCACGCAGGTCCGCGCGGTGTTCAACGCCTCGACGAACGGCAGCACCCACTCGGCGGTCGCGGTCGAGGAGTGGAAGGTGCTCGCCGCCCAGCCGTCGCAGCCGGTCACCGCGCCCGGGATCACGGTCGAGGTCGGCGAGACCGAGCTGCCGGGCACCCTGCCGGTGACGTTCGGGTCGGACACCTTGCAGCTGCCGGTGTACTGGGACGCCGTCACCGCCGAGCAGGTCGCCGCGCCCGGGTCGTTCACCGTCCAGGGCAGCGTGCTCGGCTACGCCGCCGGCCGCGTGCCGGCCACGGTCACCGTCATCTCGCCCGGCGACACCGCCGGGGACGTGACCGCGCCGACCCTGACGCTCACGCCGAGCGGCAGCGCCGGCACGGGCGGCTGGTACCGCTCCGCGGTCAAGGTGCGGGTCGCCGGCGTCGACGACCGCGGCGGCCGGATGACCCTGACGTCCACTGTGGACGGCGGGACGCCGGTGAGCGCGTCGCCGGTGCGGTTCACCGACGTCACCGTGTCCGGGGACGGCCAGCACACGGTGTCGGCCACCGCGACCGACCGGGCCGGGAACACCTCGGCGCCGGCGAGCCTTCCGGTGCGCATCGATGCCACGGTACCGGTGAGCTCGGCCACGGTGGACGGGCGCTCCGTCGTCATCGCGGCGGCCGACGCCACCTCCGGCGTGGCGCGCATCGAGTACGCCGTCGACACCGGGGCGTGGGCCACCTACGCCGGGCCGGTCGCGGCGCCCGACAGCAACAAGCACACGGTGTCGTTCCGGGCCCTCGACAACGCCGGCAACCTGGAGACCGCGAAGACGGTCACGATCCCGGCCGACCTGTCCGGGCCGCTGTCCGGCAACGTCGGGCCGATCGCGACGCCGACCGCGTCGTACACCGCCGGCTGGAACAGCGTCGGCGCGCTCAACGACGGCGCCGACCCGGCGAACCCCAGCCAGGCCCAGCTCTGGGGCACCTGGTCGGGCACCCGGCCGGCCACCCAGTGGGTGCAGTACGAGTGGTCGCGGCCGGTCCGGCTCACCGGCGCCGAGCTCAAGTTCTGGCGCGACTCGAACCGGGGGACCGGCGACGGCGTCGCCGAGCCCGACGGCTGGTCGCTGCAGTACTGGGACGGCACCGCCTGGCTCGACGTGGCCGGGGCGTCGGCGTACGGCACCAGCACCACCGCCTTCAACACCGTCACCTTCACGCCGGTGACGACCTCGCGGCTGCGGGCCACCATCCGGGCCAACGGCAACGGCACCACCTACTCGGCGGTCGCGATCACCGAGTGGCGGGTCTTCGCCGACGACCCCGGCACCACCCCGGCGGTCGTGCCGGTCACCGTGACGGTCCAGCCCCGCTGCATCGCCGGCAAGGCGTTCCTGGCCGTGCAGGCCCGCAACGACCACGGCTCGGCGATCGCCGTCGACCTGCAGACCCCGTACGGCGACCGGTCCTTCACGGCCGTCGCGCCCGGTGCCAACGCCTACCAGTCGTTCGCGGTGCGGGCGGCCACGGCGCCGGCCGGGTCGGTGACGGTCCGGGCGACCGGCGTCGTCGGAGGTACCACCGTGACCACCACCAGCACCGCCTCGTACAGCGCGCTCACCTGCGCCTAGTTAGGAGATCCCCCCGAAATGAACGCTCGTGTCCGTCTGCACCTGGTGACCGCCGGTGCCGTCCTGGCGGGTGTGGCCGTCTTCCCGGCGGCCGCCTACGCCGAGGACGGCGACTCTGCCGGCGTGCAGGTCACCGTCGACATCGCCGAGATCCGTGAACCAGGCGTGCTCGCCCTCAGCGTCGCCGGCAGCGCCGTCGCGCTGACCGAGAACGGCTCCACCCTGCTGGTCCGCCAGTTCACCGGTACCCTGCCCACCGTGACCGTCACCGACACCCGCACCGCCGAGGAGGTGCCGCCGGGCGCCAGCTGGGCGGTGCTCGGCAGCTCGACGAACTTCACCGGCTCGGCCGGCCAGGCCCCGATCACCGCTGACCACCTCGGCTGGAAGCCGCACCTCGTCGACGGCGGCGAGAGCGGCGGCCTGGTCACCGAGGGCGAGGAGGTCGTGACGGTTCTCGACGACCCGACCCAGCCCGGCAACAACGTCGGCCTCACCGACCAGGAACTGCTGGTGTCGACGTTCGACTCGGCGGCGGTCGCCGGCGACTCGTACGCCGTCAACGCCGACCTGTACCTGCGCACCCCGGCCGACGTGGCCGCGGGCCAGTACACCGCCACCCTCACCCTGTCCCTCTTCGAGTAGTCGCGTCAGGGGGCCGGGCGACCGGCCCCCTTCCGCGGAAGGGTTTCGTCACCATGCGCCGCCTGCTCGCTCTCGTCGCCGTCCTGCTGCTGGTCCCGGCCGCTCCCGCGTACGCCGGCCCCGAGGACACCGTCACCTGGACCGTCCAGCCGGCGACGGCGGGCGGACCCGACGGCCGCCGCTGGATCGAGCGCACCCTCGACCCGGGCCAGGCGGTGACCGAGCACCTGGCGGTGCGCAACTTCGGCGACACCCCCGCGGTCTTCGCGCTGAAGGCCGCCGACGGGTACCTCACCGACAAGGGCCGGTTCAACATGCTCCCGTCCGACCGCGCGTCGGTCGACGGCGGCACCTGGGTCGCCGTCCAGCCGACCGTGCGGGTCGGCGCGAAGGAGACGGTGGTCGTCCCGTTCACCATCACCGCCCCGGCCGGCGCCGCGCCCGGCGACCACCCGGCCGGGATCGCGGCGACCGTCACGTCGGCCGGCGGGCAGGTCAACGTCGAGAGCCGGGTCGGCTTCCGGCTGATGCTGCGGGCCAGCGGCACCCCGACGGCGACGCTGTCGGTGACCGGCCTGACGACCAGCTACGAGCGCTCCTGGAACCCGTTGCGGCCGGGCCGCGCCCGCGTCAGCTACACCGTCACCAACACCGGCAACGTGTGGCTCTCCGGGAAGGGCACCGTCTCGGCCGGCGGCGGGTCGGCCACGGCCGACGTGGGGGAGCTGCTGCCGAAGGGCACGCACCGGGCCGACGTGCGGGTCGGTGGCGTCTGGCCGTTGGGCCGCGTGCGCACGACGGTGACGCTCACCCCGATCGTGCTCGGCGACACCGGCGCCGGCCCGGTCGCGGCGAACACCGTGACGACGACGGCGACCGCGTGGGTGCTGCCGTGGTCGCAGCTGCTGCTGCTCGCCGCGCTGGTGGGCCTGGTGTTCGCGCTGCGCGCCCACCGCCGGTCCCGCCGGCGCCGCCTGGAGGCGCTGCTCGACCGGGCCCGGGCCGAGGGTCGCGCGTCCGCCTGACGCGGGGCCCTGCTCACGCGGAGTCGGCGGTGCTTGGGGTCGCGCGGTGAGTTCGGTCCGGCGGCGCTGCTTGGGGTCGCGCGGTGAGTTCGGTCAGGCGGCGGTGCGCAGGCGCTCGGCGGCGATCGCGGCGAGGCGCAGGACCCAGGCCTCGTCGCCGCCGGAGGACTCCCAGCCGAGGTCGGCGACGACCGTGACCCGGTCGCCGACGCGCATCAGCACGGCGGGCGTGACCGGGGTGACGACGTTGGCCGGGTCGCCGTAGCTGAACCGCTCGCTGACCCGCACGAACAGCGACTCGTCGCCCGCGTCGGCCGACCCGGCGACCTCCCACCGCAACTGCCCCGGGTCGAGGCTGCCGGGGCACGCGCGCACCGCCGCGGCGATCTCCTCGAAGGCCTGGGCCGCGGTACCGGGATGCAGCCCGACGTACTGCATGAGCACCCGGGGTGTCTCGCCCGGCGCCTCCACGACGTGCGCCTGCACGGCGACGGCGGCGGTGCGGGTGGCGTCGCTCGGGTACTTGGCCGCGCACGGCCGCAGCGGCCGCAGGTGCGCGCCGTCGCCGGCGGCCATGGGCGTGAACTTGGCGCCGTTGAGGTCGCCCGGCTGCAGCAGCGCCGCGGCGGGGATGACGCTCGCCAGGCTCGGGGCGGCCGACGGCGCCGCCGGCGCGGACGACGACGGCGCGGCGGCCGGTGCCGTGGCGGCCGGTGCCGTGGCGGCCGGCCGGCGGTCGGTGCAGCCCGCCGCCACCAGGGCAAGCAGGGTCAGGACGACGATGCCGGTCGATCGGGCGTCGCGAGCCATGCAAACCACCATAGAACGGCAGCGACCACTTCGCCGGGCTCGGAGGTCCGCAAACCGTGATCTACTGGGGGTGAGCGAACTGCGCGACGTGGTTGTCCGATGGCGTCAGCGCAGTGGCACCGTCACCGTGACCAGCGTCGGGCCGCCGGGCGGGCTGGTGACCGCGAGGCGGGCGTCCACCGCGTCGAGGCGGTCGGCGATGCCGCGCAGGCCCGAGCCGGTCGCCGGGTCGGCGCCGCCGGTGCCGTCGTCGCGGATCTCGACCCGCAGCGCGCCCCGGGTCGTGGCGAAGGCGACCTCGGCCTGCGTCGCGCCGCTGTGTTTCACAACGTTGGCGAGGGCCTCGGCGACGGCGAAGTACACCGCCGTCTCCGTCGCCGGGGACAGGCCCGCCGGCGGGTCGCCGCTCACCGTGGCCGGCACCGCCAGGTCGAGGGCCAGGGCCCGGACGGCGTCGCCGAGGCCGCGGTCGGCGAGCACCGCCGGGTGGATGCTGTGCATCACCGCGCGCAGGTCGTCGAGCGCGGCGACCGCGGCCTGCCTGGCCTCCTCGACCAGCTTCGCAGCCCCGTCCGCGTCGCGCCCGACCAGGTCCTTGGCCAGCCCCAGGCTCAGCGCGAGCGACACCAGGCGGGCCTGCGCACCGTCGTGCAGGTCGCGCTCGACCCGCTTGAGCTCGGCCGCCTGCCGGTCGACGGCGGTGCGGCGGGAGCGGGTCAGGGCCGCGATCCGGGTGGCGAGGGCGTTCTCCCGCGTGGCCGCCCACGCGTGCACGGCGACGATCGCGCTCATGCCGAGGATGGTCCAGGCCGGCCAGAAGTAGCCGCCGCCGGTGAGCACGTAGACGGCCAGGTCGGCGGTCGCGACGAGGCCGCAGACGGCGGCGTCGACCGCGAGCCAGCGGCGCGGGCCGGGCGGCAGGCGCAGGGCCCGGCGCAGCACCGCCTCGCCGAGCAGGACCACGCCGGCCGCGAACGCGACCCACCGGGGCCAGAACTCGCCGCGGCCGGTGACGAGCCAAGCGGCCGTGGCCGCGGCGCTCAGCGCCACGGCCCCGGCCAGCCTTCGGGTGACGCCCGTCATCGGCCCGGCCGGTACGTGATCCGCCGCAGCAGCGCCTCGGCCGGTCCCCGCCGCTCGCCCAGCGCCTGCGCCGCGCCGATCGACAGCAGCCAGACGCCGATCGCGGCGCCGGCCGCCACGAGCGTGCCGTCGAGGCCGAGGGCCCACGGCGAGAACAGGGCCAGCCAGGCCGCCGACTGCAGCAGGTACCCGCTCATCGAGCGCTGCCCCAGGGCCACCACGGGCGCGACGAACCGCTTGCCGCGCAGCCGCAGCGCGAGGAGCCCGAACAGGGCCACGTAGCCGGGGCCGCCGTACTCGCCGGTGATCGCGTGGAGGCGTGCCATGGCCTCGACGGTACCGGCATCGAACGTGACGGCACCGGCCGCCACCAGCGCGTACGGCAGGCCGCCGAGGACCGCGATGCCGAGCCCGACCCCGGCCGTCCAGCGCAGCAGGGTGCGGTGCGCGGCGGGGTCCTCCAGGATGCGGCGCCGCGCGGCCCAGATGCCGAGCCAGACGATGACGATGAACGGCACGACGGTGGCGGTGTGGACGGGCCACTCGGCGAGGCGGTGCTGCAGCGACTGCCAGTACGACGTGGCCTCCAGCGACGCGTTGGGCGTGTTCGTCAGCCCGCTGTCCCCGCCGCGCAGGCCGGCGAGGGCGAGCACGCCGATGACGGTCGCCGACACCGTCTGGATCCCCCAGAGCCACAGCACGACGCGGTGGAAGCGGTCGCTCCGCCCGAGCAGCAGCAGGGTGGCCAGGATGCCGACGATGCCGTACGCGCCGAGGAAGTCGCCGAAGTACAGCAGGGTCGCGTGCACCAGGCCGAAGCAGATCAGCGCGGTGTTGCGGCGCAGGAGCACCCGGCGGGCCGCGTCGCCCTGCCGGCGGGCGATCTGGACCAGGCCGTAGCCGAACATGACGGCGAAGACCGGGTACGCGCGGCTGTCGACGAACGTCGCCATGAGGAAGTTGACGACCCGCTCGAGGCCGTGCGGGGTGGGGTCGAGCCCGGGCTGCCCGGCGAACGCGAAGTTCGCGGCGTTGGCGAGGGCGATGAACAGCAGCATGGCGCCGCGGGCGAGGTCGGGCGCGAGGGCCCGCTCCGTGCGGCGCACCGGCCCCGGGTTCGGTGTTGCCTCGGTGGTGAGCGTCGTTGTCATGCGCTCAGCGTCCCGTTTCGGGCGGCCCGCTTCGAGGAGCGTGGAACCCGTCTCGCGGTGGTACTACTACCCCTATGCGTCGAGGTAGGCGAGCACCGCGAGGACGCGGCGGTTGTCGTCCTCCGACGACTGCAGGTCGAGCTTGGCGAAGATGTTGTTGGTGTGCTTGGCGACCGCCTTCTCGGTGATGAACAGGGCGGTGCCGATGGCGGCGTTGGAGCGGCCCTGGGCCATGTGGCCGAGCACCTCGCGCTCGCGGGCGGTGAGCCGGTCCAGCGGCAGCACCCGCTCGCGGTTGTCGAGCAGCTTCGCGACCACGGTGGGGTCGAGCGCGGTGCCGCCGCCGGCCACCCGCCGGACGGCCTCGACGAACTCACCGACGTCGGAGACCCGGTCCTTCAGCAGGTAGCCGATCCCGCCCCGCCCGTCGGCGAGCAGCTCCCGGGCGTAGAGCCGCTCGACGTACTGCGAGAGCACGAGCACCGGCAGCCCCGGCATCTCGGCGCGGGCCGCGAGCGCCGCGCGCAGCCCCTCGTCGGTGTGCGTGGGCGGCAGCCGCACGTCGACCACGGCGACGTCGGGCCGCTGCTCGGCGAGCGCCTGCGACAGCTCCGGCCCGCTGCCGACGGCGGCGACGACCTCGAACCCGTGCGCCTCCAGCAGCCGGATGAGCCCGTCGCGCAGCAGGGCCAGGTCTTCTGCCACGACGACTCGCATCGGCCCACCCTATCGGCCGCCGCTTGCCGGCTCGGCGACCGCGGCCGTTCCACAGACGTTGGTCGATCTACCCTCAGATTGATCCAGGGGTGAGGGTAGATCGACCAACGTCTGTGGAACGGCGGCGTCAGGCGAGCGCCGCCGCCGTCAGGACCAGGGCGCTGCCCCGTCGGCCGCTCACCCCGAAGCAGGTCGGCGACCGGGCGCGGCGGGCCGGAAGTCCTAGCGACTGTTCGGCGTGATGAGGCCCGTCTCGTACGCGACGACCACCGCCTGGACGCGGTCGCGCAGGTGCAGCTTGGTCAGGATGTGCGTCAGGTGGGTCTTCACCGTGGCCTCGCTGAGCTGCAGCGCCGCCGCCAGCTCCGGGTTGCTCAGGCCGCGGCCCAGCAGGGTCAGCACCTCGACCTCCCGCGGGGTCAGCGACGCCAGGTCGCGGTGCAGGGCCGACGCCTCGGTGCCGGCGCCGGCGAAGCGCTCGACCAGGCGGCGGGTGATCGCCGGGGCGAGCAGGGCGTCGCCGTCGCGCACCAGGCCGACCGCGTGCACCAGGTGGTCGGGAGTGACGTCCTTGAGCAGGAAGCCGCTGGCCCCGGCGGTGAGGGCGGCGTAGACGTACTGGTCGAGGTCGAACGTCGTCAGGATGAGCACCCGGGTGGGCTCGCCGGCCGTCGTCGTGGGACGGTCGGCCAGGATGCGCCGGGTCGCCTCCAGGCCGTCGAGGCGGGGCATGCGGATGTCCATCAGGACGACGTCCGGGCGTTCCCGCCGTACCGCGGCGATCGCCTCCTCGCCGTCCGCCGCCTCGCCGACGACCTCGAACCCCGCCGCGACCAGGATCATCGTGAACCCGGTCCGGACCAGCGCCTGGTCGTCGGCGATCACCACCCTGGTCCCGCGCAATCCGCTGCGCTCCGGACCGGTCATGCCGAACCCGCCGGGAGGTTCGCGTCGACCGGGATGCTGGCGAGCACCCGGAAGCCGCCGGTCGGGCGGGGGCCGGCCGCCAGCGTCCCGCCGTACAGCCGCAGCCGCTCGGCCAGGCCGACCAGGCCCGTGCCGCTGCCCGTCGAGGCGGGCGCGGTGCCGGCCGGCGCGGGATCGTTGCGGACCTCGATGTGCACCGTCGTGTCCACCACGTCGATCGTGATCTCCGTCCGGGCGCCCGGCGCGTGCCGCAGCGCGTTGGTGAGGGCCTCCTGCACGACCCGGTACGCGGTCAGGTCGGTCCCGCGCGGCAGCGTCACCGGGTCGCGGCGCACCTCCACCGGCTGGCCGGCCCGCCGCACGTTGTCGACCAGGGCGTCGAGCTGGTCGAGGCCCGGCTGCGGGTGCAGCAGGTCGTCGCCGGGGCCGGGGGTCAGCACGCCGAGCAGGTGGCGCAGCTCGGTCATCGTCTCCCGGCCGCTCGCCTCGATCGCCGTCAGGGCCTCGCGGGCCAGCTCGGGCCGCGCGTCGAGGACCTTCCCGGCCGCCCCGGCCTGGATCGTCATCACGCTGACGTGGTGGCTGACCACGTCGTGCAGCTCCCGGGCGATGCGGGCCCGCTCCTGGGCCACGGCCAGCCGGGTCGCCGCCTCCTGGCCGCGTTCGAGGGCCTGGGCCCGCTGGTGGGCGGCCTCGGCCCGGATCCGGGCGGACCGCACGGTGACGCCGAGCAGCCCGATCGGGGCGACGAGGGCGAACACCCCGGCCCAGTCGGGCAGCTGCGGGGTGGTGTGGTCGAAGGCGAGCGTCGTGATCGTCGCGAGCGCCGCCAGGACCCCGAGCGAGAGCGCGGTGGAGCGCCCGTAGAGGCACGCGGAGTACACCCCGATGAGCGTGGCGACCAGGGTCACCAGGTCGGCGCCGTTCTCGAAGGCCAGGATCGCGGCGAACTGCACGAGCACCACGGTCAGCGGCCAGGCCCGGCGCAGGGCCACGGCGAGCGTGATGACCAGGTTGAGCGCGATCTCGCGGCCGATGCCGTCGTCGTCCTCGTGGATGATGACCTGCCCGGGGCCGACCGGCCGGGCGGGCACCCCGGGGAAGTCCTGGAACGGCATGGCCGGCGCGTCGCCGCTGCCGCCGTGGACCGTCCACCAGACGGACAGGGCGGCGAGGACGACGGCCACGGCGACGTCCGGCCACCGGATGCGCGACAGCCGGTCCATCATCACCACATTGTGCTGGCAGAGCACCGCCGGCGGCGTCGGCCGCGCCACCTACATCGCTGGGATGACCCGCGCGGCCGCATCGGCGCGACGAGGTACCGCAGACCGATCCCGCGCCGGATGTCCGGTTGCTGCCGGTCTCCGTACGGTCCCCGCCATGACTGACGACGTGGTGCGGCTGCGGGCCGCCGGGAAGCGCTACGAGCAGGCCGGGCCGCCGGCCCTCGACGGGGTCGACCTCGGCGTCGCGCCGGGCGAGGCGGTCGCCGTGATGGGGCCGTCCGGCAGCGGCAAGTCGACCCTGCTGAACCTGGTCGCCGGCCTGGACCGGCCGACCGACGGCACGGTGCGGGTCGCCGGCACCGACCTGGGCGGGCTGTCCGAGACCGGCCTGGCCCGATTCCGCCGCCGGCACATCGGGATCGTGTTCCAGTTCTTCCACCTGCTCGACGACCTCACCGCGCGGGACAACGTGCTGCTGCCGGCCCAGCTGGCCGGCGTGCCCCGGCGGGCCGCCCTGGCCCGGGCCGGCGAGCTGCTCGACGCGCTCGGCATCGCCCACCGCGCCGACGCGTACCCGGCCCGGCTCTCCGGCGGCGAGCGGCAGCGGGTGGCGATCGCCCGCGCGCTGGTGAACCGGCCGCCGCTGCTGCTCGCCGACGAGCCGACCGGCGCCGTCGACACCGAATCCGGCGCGCGCGTCGCCGAGCTGCTGCACGAGCTCAACCGCGACGGCCAGACGCTGCTGCTGGTCACCCACGACGCCGCGCTCGCCGACCGCTGCGCGACCCGCACGGTCACGCTGCACGACGGGAAGCTGTCGTGAGGGCGGTCGTCCGGGCCGCGACCGCCGCCGTGCGCCGCCGCCGGCTGCAGAGCGTCGTCATCGGTACCGTCGTGCTGCTGGCCGGCGCGACCGCCGTGCTCGCCGCCGGGCTCATCGCCACCTCCACCGCGCCGTTCGACCGGGCCTTCGCCCGCCAGCAGGGCGCCCACGCGGCGGTCGCCTACGACCCGTCGAAGGTCACCGCGGACGCGCTCAAGGCCACGGCCACCGCGAGCGGGGTCACCGCGGCCGCCGGCCCCTACGACACGGTCAAGGCGTCGCTGCTCATCGACGGCGGGCGCGGCCCGATGGTCGACATCGTGGGCCGCTCCGAGGCCGCCCCGGCCGTCGACCGGCTCGAGGTCACCGACGGCACCTGGCTCGCCGGCCCCGGGCAGATCGTGCTGTCCGCCCAGATCAAGGGCCCCCGCCTGAAGGTCGGCGACGAGATCGCGATCGGCGTTCCCGGGCAGCCCAAGCTCAAGATCGTCGGGTTCGCCGCCTCGGTGACCGGGACCGCACAGGCGTGGGTGTGGCCCAGCCAGACCGACGTGCTGCGGGCGAAGGAGGCCGAGACCGGAACGCAGATGTTGTACCGCTTCAGCTCGGCCGGCACCGACGACGCGGTCCGCGCCGCCCTCGCCACGGCCACCGCCGGACTGCCGGCGGACGCCATCGGCGGCACCACCCGCTACCACGCCGTCCGCCTGGAGGTGAACGGCAACCTCGCGACGATGGTCCCGTTCGTCGTCGCGTTCGCCGTCCTCGGCCTGATCATGTCGGTGCTCATCGTCGCCAACGTCGTCGGCGGCGCGGTCGTCTCCGGGTACCGCACGATCGGCGTGCTCAAGTCGCTCGGGTACACGCCCCGCCAGGTCGTCGCCGTCTACGCCGGGCAGGCGATGCTCGTCGGGCTGCCCGCCGCCGCGCTCGGGGTGGTGCTCGGCAACCTGCTCGCCCTGCCGCTGCTGGCCCAGACCGAGGAGGCGTACGGCCTGCCGGGCGCCCGGATCGTGCCGCTGTGGGTCAGCCTCGCCGCGCTGGTCGCCGTGCCGGTCGTCGTCGGGCTGGCCGCGGTCGTCCCCGCGACCCGGGCCGGGCGGCTGCCGGCCACGCAGGCCGTCGCGGTCGGGCGGGCGCCACGCGCGGGCCGGGGGTACCGCATCCGCCGCCTCCTCGCCGCGACCGCGCTGCCCCGGCCGGTCAGCTTCGGCCTCGGCACCCCGTTCGCCCGGCCCGGCCGCTCGGCGATGACGGTCGTCGCCGTGCTCCTCGGCGCGACCACGGTCGTGCTCGCCATCGGGCTGTCCTCCTCGTTCGGCGTGGTCAAGCAGCACTTCGCCCGGACCGCCGCGGTGCAGGTGCTCGTCGACGTGGTCAGCGACCAGCCGGACGGCGAGGGCCGGGTCGTGCGCCCGGCCGGCGGGCCGAACCCCGGGGAGGCGCTCGACCCGGTCGACCCGGCGAAGGTGCGCGGCACGATCGAGGCCCAGCCCGGCACGGCCCGGGTGGTCGGCGTGACCCGCACCGAGGTCACGATGGCCGGCATCGCGGAGCCGATCGAGGTCGAGGCCTACGACGGCGGCGCGACCTGGACCGGCTATCCGCTGATCGGCGGCCGGTGGTACGCGAGTGCGGGCGAGGCGGTCGCCGGCTCGCGGATGCTGCGGCTCACCGGCACCCGCGTCGGCGACACGATCACCGTCAGCACCGGCAAGGGCCCGCTGCGGGTCACGATCGTCGGCGAGGTGTTCAGCCGGTCCGCCGACCCGACGCTGTTCATGGACCGCTCCTCGCTCGGCGCCCTGCTCGGGTCCGCCGGCCCGAACCGCTTCGAGATCGGCCTGGCCCCCGGCACCGACCCGTACGCCTACGCCAAGGCGCTCGACCAGGCCGTCGGCTCGAACGCGGTGCTGCCGGTCGCGGCCGCCGAGCGGGCCGGCAGCGAGACGCTGACCCTGATGGTCGGCCTGGTGGTGACGCTGGCGACCCTGCTCAGCGCCGTCGCCGCGCTCGGCGTGTTCAACACGGTCGTGCTCAACACCCGCGACCGGGTCCACGAGATCGGCGTGCTGAAGTCGATCGGCATGACCCCCGGCCAGGTCCGGCTGATGGTCATCGCGTCGATGACGGTGGTCGGCCTGGTGGGCGGCCTGCTCGCGGTGCCGCTCGGCCTCCTGCTGCACCACCGGCTGCTGCCGATGATCGCGGGCGCGGCCGGCACCGGCATCCCGACGGACGTCGTCGACGTCTACAGCTGGCCGGTCCTGGCGGTGTGCGCCCTGCTGGGCGTGGCCCTGGCCGTGCTGGGCGCCCTGGTCCCGGCCACGTGGGCCGGCCGCACGCGGCCGTCGACGGCGCTACGCGCCGAGTAGGTGGAAGACCTCGGTCCCGGGCTCCACTGCGTGGGGCCCGTCGACCTCGTCCAAGGCGCGCAGTCCCGCAGGCGCTGCGCGTGCGCCCCGGCCGGTTCGTCGTGCCGGCGGCGCCGCAGTTGCGATCCTCGTCCCGATGCTCGCGCTGGCGGCCCGGGGCCTGATCCCGGTGTGGATGCGGTCGTACGCGCGCCTGTTCGGGGACGGCAGCCCGTGGCCGTCCGTCGCGTTCTTCGGAGCGGTCGCCGCGGCGGTCACGCTCCTGGCGCTGCGCACCTGGCAGCGGACGTTGGTGCTGACCCCGGACGGCCTTGCGGTGAGGGAGATCGCGGACGGCCGGGTCGACCTGTCGTGGGACCGCGCGGCCGAGGACGTCAGCCGCCCCGCGACCGTGGACGACGTGCGGCGCGGTTGAACTCCCGTCGATCTTGCAGTTGTGGTGCCGCGACACTCCCGCGATGTCCGGGTTTGTCAGGCACCACAACTGCAAGATCGACGCTTGGAGGTGTCGCCGCGGGCGCGGAGGGTGGTGCGCGTCTCGGTCGGGCCTTGGCTCAGTTGTCCTGCAGGGGGTCGAGGCTGCCGGTCAGGCTGGCCACGCCGCAGTTGGGGGCGGACCAGAAGCGGGACGGGCGGCCGTCCACGTGCGTGTGGTCGTTGTGGTCGGGGTAGCCCGGGCCGAGGATGCCCGCGAAGCCGTGGTTGCGGGCCGCCTGGGCCAGCGTGCACAGCGAATGCGGGCCGGCGCCGAGGTCGGCCGCGTCGCCGTACAGGTGGCGGCTGGTCGACGCGCCGCCCACGGCGTTGTTGCAGGCCACACTGCGGAAGCCGCTCGTGACGCGGATCGGCTGGTCGCCCAGGGCGTGCCGCAGCGCCTGCAGCTTCCACATCGTCACCAGGGCGTTGGCCTTGGCCGTCGCGGCGCTGACGTTGCCGCCCGCCCAGGTGGTGTTGCAGTCGTTCAGCTCGGCGTACGAGAAGTTCACCGGCGTGCAGTCGTCGTCCTGCAGCGCATAGAGTTTGCTGAACGTCGCGGGGCCGGCGATGCCGTCGGCGGTCAGGCCGTAGGCGGACTGGAAGCGTTGCACGGCGGCCTTGGTCGCCGGGCCGAACGCGCCGTCGATGGTGAGCACCGCGCCGGAGCCGGGGTAGCCGGCGACGCGGATCTGCAGCTGGCGGACGGCCTCGCCGGACGAGCCCTGCGAGAGCGTGCCGCTCCAGGTGTAACAGCCGTCCGCGAGTGCGGGCGACGCCGACGCGACGACAGTCATGCCGGTGCATCCGAGAGTGAGCATGGCGGCGGCCAGGAGGCGGCCGATGGTGATCTGCACGCGTCGAAGTATGGACAAATCTCGATCTAAGGGCAATGGGGTCGATCCATGGACCGCCGTCGTGTAGACAGAGAGCGTGATCGACCTCGACCTGCCGCCCGCGAGCCCACCCAGGCGAAGCCGGCTGCCGCGCCTGGCGGCCGTGCGCCTGCCGCTCGCCGGCGTCGTGGTGATCGCCCTGGCCGGCGCCGCCGCGGGCGTGCTCGCCGGGTGGCGGCTGGAGGTCGCCCGGGAGGCGGCCCGCGAGGCGGGGGAGGTCGCGCTGTTCGCCGGGGTCGTGGCGCTGCGCGCGGGGAAGTACACCAGCGGGCGCGTGGCCGTCGACGGCCAGATCATGATCGCCAACGGCGGACAGCGCCCGGTCGAGGTCGCCGGCCTGCCGGACGCGGGCCTCACGGTCCGCTCCCGCGACCGCATCGACCCGGGCGCGACCGCCGCGTTCGGGGTGAGCACCCTCGTGCCGTGCGAGGACGCGTTCGCGAGCGTGATGCCGCTCGACGTGTCGGTGGGCACCTGGGACAGCCGCTGGCGGAAGGTGACCCTCGCGCTGCCGTCGACCGGCGCGCAGTGGCACAGCGACCTCGTCATCACCTGCAAGGGCGCCGCCTGACGGAGGCCGGCTGACGGAAGCCGGCTGACGGAAGCCGGCTGACGGAAGCCGGCTGACGGAAACGGGATCGTAACGGCCGCGTGGTGGCCGGGAAACGGCCGCGCGTTGCGATCTTCAACGCCGCCTTCACCACCACGCGGAGGTACCACATGGCCGTAGGCCCGTCCTCGTTGTCCACCGAACAGCTCAACGCCTTCATCCTCGCCCGGCTCGCCATCTCCGGCGTCGACATCAACCTGCTGCCGACCGAGCCCGACCCCGCCACCGGGGCCCCCACGCAGACCCAGGTCCTCGCGTCGCTGCGGTCGTTCCTGCTCGCCAGCCCCGCCGCGGTCAACGGCTGGCGGCCCCCGGGCAGCGCCGCCGAGAGTCAGCAGCTCGCCCCGCCGCTGGAGTACCCCTCCATCACCGAGGCGTGGACCGGAAAGGCGGGCGGGCGATGAGCCGGGGACTGAACCGCCGGGTCTTCCTGGCCGGCTCGGCGGCGGCTGCCGCCGGTACCATCGGCGCCACCGCGATCCCGTGGACCTCGGCCCACGCCGCGCCCGCCCTCCAGCAGGGCCGCCCGGTCGAGGTGCCCGACGTCGACGTGCGCCCCGCGGCCCGCGCCGACCTCACCGAGGCCACCCTCGCCGAGGCCGCCACCCTGCTGCGCCGCCGGGCGACCAGCCCGTCCGAGCTGGTCGAGGCGCACCTCGCCCGGATCGCCCGGTTCGAGCCCACCTACCAGGCGTTCAACGCGGTCACCGCCGACGCCGCCCGGGCCGCCGCGAAGGCCGCGGACCGGCGCCGCAGCGGGCCGCTCGCCGGGATCCCGCTGTGCATCAAGGACAACTACTTCACGGCCGGGGTCGAGACCACCGCGAACTCGTTCGTGTTCGAAGGGTTCGTGCCGCCGTACGACGCGACGGCCGTCGCCCGGCTCAAGGCCGCCGGCGGCATCGTCGTCGGCAAGGGCCAGATGGGCCCGCTCGCGACCACCCGGGCCACCCAGCCCAACGGCACCGTCACCACCGTGAACGCGTGGACGCCGCAGGACCCGTCGGTCGACCCGGGCGGCTCGTCGACCGGCCCCGCGACGGCGGTCGCCGGCCGCCTGGCCTGCTCGTCGATCGGCACCCAGACCGGCGGCAGCATCGTCGGCCCGTCGAACCAGCAGAACCTCACCGGGCTCAAGCCGACGATGGGCCGCACGTCGATCTACGGGATCATTCCCCTGTCGTACACCAGGGACCACTCCGGCCCGCTCGCCCGCGACGTGCTCGACGCGGCCGTCATGACCGCCGTGCTGGCCGGGCCCGACCCCAACGACCCGCGCACGCTCGGCCTGCCCGCCGTGCCCGACCTCGTCACCGCCGCGCTGCCCGTGCGGAAGAAGGGCCGGGTGGTACTGCGGCGGTCGACCACCATCGGCGTCCCGCCCGATTTCCTCACCGGCAACGCGGCCGTGGTCGCCCTGCGCCGCACGTTCCTCGACACGCTCGCCGCGATCCCGGGCGCGAAGCTCGTCGACGTCACGTACCCGGCCGACTGGGGCCTGCTCACGGGGACCTTCAACGCGATCCGGCTGAGCGAGCGGACCGAGCCGTTCCTGCCGTACCTCAAGCAGGACCCCAAGCTGTTCGGCGTATCGTTGCTGAGCTGGCTGCAGGGCCTGTTCCTGTCGGGCGACGAGTGGATCACCGGCCAGCGGGCCAAGCACCACCTCCTGCGCGAGCTCCTCGACGGCGTCATGAGCAAGTGCGACGTCCTCCTGCAGACTGGCCCGGTGCCGTTCGACATCCTGGGCCTGCCCGAGCTCGGCCTGCCGATCGGCTTCGCCCCGGTCGGCGCCAACCCGGCGGTGCCGGTGGGCACGATCCTGGGCGCCGGCCCGTACGAGGAAGACCGCCTCCTCGAGGTCGGCGCCGCCTACCAGGCGGTGACGGACTGGCATACCCGCCGCCCGGCCGACCCGGCGGCTCCGGCGGCGTCCGCCCGCTCGGCGGTCGTGAAGCCGCGCCTGACCCCGGAGGAGGTGGCCGCGACCACCGCCTGACGTTCGCTCGGGCCCGGCCGCGCCGCGCGGCCGGGCCGTCTTTCGCGCCCGGTTCCCGGCCCGGGAAGCGCCCGGCCGACCAGCCGCTCGGTCCGCCGGGCGTGCCGGCCCGCCGGTCCTCGCCGGGTCACCCGAGCGCGGTGCCCGCGAACAGCACGAGGGATGCGGCGATCGGCAGCAGAATCGACCACAGGCAGCCGACCCCGCCGCCAACCGGGTTCGCCGGAGTGCGGTCGGACCACGCGCGGTCGCGCCACAGGGGACGGGTCTCCAGCAGCAGGTAGAGCGGCGCGCCGACCTGGCCTACGGTGAACAGCCAGAACCAGGCCCAACGGTTACCGTACCGGTGGCGGGGCGTGGCGAGCATGACCACGAACGTGCCGACCCAGGCCACGACGGTGAGCCCCGGCAGCGGCGACCACATGACGCGGCTGGGCCACCACTCCCGAGGAGACCAGCCGCGACGAACCAAGGCTCAGGGAGCCGGCCAGCTGTCGGCCCGCGTCGACTCCTCGGCGGCCACCACGGTGAGCGGCGGGGCCGGCCATCGCTGCCACGTCATCCAGGGGGTGTCGATGCGGGTCTCGGTGTCGCGGATGTACCGGTCGGTCCGCGGGTCGGCGAGCCCGGTCAGGCCGGTGACGGTCGCGGCGATCGCGGCTGCGCCGAGCACCAGCAGGGCCACGGCGACGGCGGGCGGGACCGGGTCGGCCTCCGGGTAGCGGCCCAGGCTGATGACCCCGATCTCGGCGTCCTGGACGAGGGCGAACCACAGACCCGCGAGGAGGAGAGCGCCGCCCGCCCGGGCGAAGTGGGCGAACATGAGCCGGCCGCGGCGGGCGAGGCCGGTGGTGATCGACGCCAGCAGCGCGCCGGCGAGCAGTGGGGGGCCGCCGAAGAACGCGTACATGATCACGTTGAACGGGTCGGCCGTCACCGTGCTGTCGAGGCCCACGGCCGCCGCGAACGCCAGGATGCCGACCGCGCTGCCGGCGACGATCCAGGCCAGCGCCCGCCGCAGTGGCGCCGGCGCGTCGCCGGGGCCGGCGGTGACCGCGAAGCCGTGGAGCGCGGCCACGCCGGCCGCGGCCGGCGGGTCGGACGCGGCGTCGGACGCGGCGTCGGACGCGGCGTCGGACGCGGCCGGCGCGGCCGAGGTGAGGCCCGCCGCCGAGGTGAGGCCCGCGGCCGAGTCGGGCAGCGCAGGCGCGGGCGGGCTCGGCGTCGCGGGCTGGGCAAACGGGGGCGGCGGGCTCGGCGTCGCGGCAGGGCTCAGCGGCGCGGGCTGGGCAAACGGGGCCGGCGGGCTCAGCGTCGTGGCAGGGCTCAGCGGCGCGGGCGGGCGGGCCAGGACCTGCCGCGTGACCGGGAGGCCGACACCGACCGCCGTGACCACCAGCGCGAACAGCGTCACCACCGTGACCACGGCGCCGATCCACGGGCGGACGAGCCAGGCGTCGTAGCCGCTCGGGTACGCCACGGAGTAGTGGAGCAGGCACAAGCACAGCACCAGGGCGGTGCCGGTGCTCGCCACCCACACCAGCGCGCTGCGCGCGGCCGGGCGGCCGGTCGGGACCAGGACCGCCAGCACCAGCAGGGCCAGACCCAGCAGCGCCGCCGGGATCGCCAGGATCAGCGCGTTCGCCTCCGTGATGGCCCGCAGGGAGGGCTCGGCGCGGGCGGGACCCACCGCTGTGCACGTGGACCAGACGAGCGCGGTCAGGCCGGCGACCGCGACGGCGGCGGCGGTGAGGCCCGCGATCAATGGGGCGCGCGGCGCACGTGGCATGCGCGCACGGTACATGATCATCCGCCGGACATCGACGACCCCATGCCGTTGCCGGTGCGCAGGAAATCGGTCGGTGTCACCGTCCCGTCGGCCCGGCGGGGGCCCTGGGCGACGGCCGGGTCGGTCGACGAGAACATCGACGCGTCCCAGCCGCCCTCGTCCCACGTGTTGCGGCTGCTGCGCACCCCGGCGTTGGTGTTGCTGGGCGTGTCGTTGCCGACCGCGACGTTGCTGCGCAGCACGGCCGCCGCCGACGTCATGTTGAAGCCGGCGCCGCGGTTGCGGAACGCGGTGTTGTTCTGCAGCTCCATCGCGGCCGGGTTGCCGTCGTCGGCGAAGCCGTGCCGGGCGTTGTCCCATGCCGCGTTGTGGCGCAGCTTGTGCTCGGCGGCGGCGGGCGGGCTGCCGCCGCCGAGGTTGAAGCCGCTCTTGCCGTTGCCGTAGGCCCAGTTGTACTCCAGTGTCACCGGGCTGGTGAACTCGCCGAGGTCGACGCCGTCGCCGGACGCGCCGGTCATCCGGCAGCCGCGCACGACGTTGCCCTCGCCGTCGCCGAACTTGATGCCCAGGCCGATCCCGCTGCGGCCGGCGAAGTCGCTGTTGAGGATCTGGTTGCCGACCGTGCCCGGGTCACGCAGGGTGAGGCCGGACGACGCGTTGTCGCGCATCGTGAGGCGTTGGAAGGTGTTGTACCGGCACGAGAAGCAGACCCAGGCGTGGCTGGGCGCGTTGCGGACCTCGATCCCCTGGACGGTCCAGTAGGAAGCGCGCTGCGTAACCAGGTACTTGTCCGCCGGGATGCCGGCGGCGTCGATGACGGGCTGCTCGTCGCCGTAGGCGCTCAGCGTGATGCGGTGCTGCGCGTCGCCGCTGGTGCCGATCGTCACCGGGGCGGTCGGCCGGTAGGTGCCGCCGCGCAGCGCGATCGTCTGGCCGGGCCGCACCACGGCGACGGCCCTGCCGAGCGTGGCGAACGGCCGCCCGGCGGTGCCGTCGCCGGAGTCGGACCCGCCGGGCGCCACGTAGAGGTCCGCGAAAGTTACACCGGTGCCGCCGGGCGGCGGGACGGCGGCGGGCGCCGACGGTGCGGCGCTCACGGCTCCGGACGGTCCGGTCGCGGAGGGTGGCGCCCCGACCGTCGCCGTGGCCGCGGGCGGCGGTGCGGCGACCGGGCCGCCACCGTCGGTGAGCGGCGTCTCGTACACCGCGAACGCGATCCCGCCGCCGGCCACCACGACGGCCGCCCCGGCGGCGGCGAGCTTGGTGCCCGCGGCGTGCTGCAGGTGCGCGAGCAGCCCGGTGCTCGCCACCGGGGCGGTCGCCGCGCCGGACCCGAGGCTCGTCACGCGCAGCGTCTCCAGCGCGAGCGGCAGCGGTACCGCGGCCAGCCCCCGCAGCAGCCGCTCCGGCGCGACCAGGCCGGCCCGCTGCGCGCCGCAGTCCGGGCAGCCGCGCACGTGCCGGGCCAGCCGCTTGCGCCACAGCCCGTCGGCGGTGCCGTGCCAGGGCCGGACTACTGCGTCGAGCTCGGCGCAGCGCGGCTCGGCCCGCAGGGCGCGCACCACCGACCGCGCCACCTCCAGCTGGGCCCGCATCCGCTGGACGCGGACCGCGGCGTGGGCCGGCCCGACCCCGAGCGCGGCGGCGAGCTCGGCCCTTGTCAGCGCGCCCGACGCCTCTTGCCACCACAGGGCGAGCAGGTGCCGGTCGCGCTCGTCGAGCCAGCGGGTGGCGTCGGCCAGCTCGCGCCGCTGGCCGGTGAGGACGAGCTCGGTGACGGTCCGGTCGACGAAGTCGCCGCGCGGGTCGGCGACCTCCGCCGGCCCCTCCTGCCGCCGGCGCTGGTTGCGCTGCCGGTTGCGCAGGTGCAGCTGGACCTGCCGGTAGGCGATCGCGATCAGCCAGGACCGGAACCGCTCGGGCTCGCGCAGGTCCGGCAGGCCCCGCACGAACTGGATCATCGTCTCCTGGACCAGGTCGTCGGCGTCGGCGTGCCCGTCGAGGGCCCGGCCGACGACGTTGTAGACCAGCGGCAGGAACGCGGCGGCGAGCCGTTCGAGAGCCCGGTCGTCGCCGGCCTGGGCGGCCCGCACCAGCTCGGCCGTGTCCTCGGCGGTGCTCCCGAGCGTGCTGCCGACCGTGCGCCCAGCCGCGCCGCCGATCGGCGCGGTCCTACTCTCCGTCACGGTCTGGTCCCTCCGGACGTGCTCGGCGACCCCGGCGCCGCTGCGGCGGCCGTCGCTCGGCCGTCCGGTGGCCGCCGGGGCGGAAAATCGCGTCCCGCATGGTTGCACGGCACGTCCGGGCTGTAAAGCAGCGATGGTCGCCGTTGCCTTCCAAGATCTTCCGGGATGTCCGCGAATTTGTGTTATCGCTCCCACGGTCGGCGCATCTACCAGGGTGCCGCCGGTCCGCCCCGGCGGCACCGTAGCTCTGCGTGACCAGCTCCAGAGAGGAACGCCCCATGCCCAGACAGCGTCGGCTCCGCCGACATGTGCTGCTCGCCGCCCTCGGCGTCGCGGTGCCCGCCACCGTCGCCGTGGTCGCGGTGGTGATGCCGGCCGCCGAGGCCGCCACCGCGCCGGTCGCCGGCGGCGTCTACACGATCGTGCCGGGCGCCAGCGGCAAGTGCGTCGAGGTCGCCGGCGGATCCGCCGACAACGGCGCCCTGCTGCAGCAGGCGGCGTGTGCTGCCGGCTCGACGAAGCAACAATGGAAGGTCGCCGGCTCCTCGCCGTACAACTTGGTGAATGCGGGGAGTTCGCGCTGTGTCGATGTCCCCAACGGCGCCGCGACCTCCGGCCTCCAGCTGCAGCAGTGGGGCTGCGGCGACGGGACGAAGACCAACCAGCTGTGGACCTTCACGGCGTCGTCCGCCGCGGCCGGGAAGTACCTGATCAAGAACGTCGCCACCGGGCTGTGCGTGAGCGACAAGGACGGCTCCACGGCCGGCAACAACCCGATCGTCCAGGAGACCTGCGCCGACGTCGCCCGCATGCAGTTCGCGTTCAACCAGGTCGGCGGCACCACTCCGACGACGCCGACGACCACGAACGGCGCCACGCCGACCGTCGCCGCCGACGGCTCGGGCACGTACCGCACGGTGCAGGCGGCGATCGACGCGGTACCGGCGAATAACCCGGCCCGCCGGGTCATCACCATCAAGGCGGGCACGTACCGCGAGATCGTCACGATCCCGTCGAACAAGCCGTTCATCACGCTGCAGGGCCTCGGCTCCGGGCCGTCGAACGTCGTCATCGTCAACAACCACAGCTCGGCCGGCGGCTACGGCACGTCGGGCAGCGCGACGGTGTTCGTCAACGGCCACGACTTCGTCGCGATGAACCTCACGATGTCCAACGACTACGGCGAGGGCAGCCAGGCCGTGGCCGCGAACCTCAACGCCGACCGGTCGGTCTTCGACGGCGTGCGGTTCCTCGGCAACCAGGACACCCTGCTGGTGAACAACTACCGCGCGTACGTCGTGAACTCCTACGTCGAGGGCACCGTCGACTTCATCTTCGGCGGCGCGACCGTCGTGTTCCGGTCGAGCACGATCTATGAGAAGCGATCGACCGGCGGCCCGATCACCGCGGCCAACACCGACGCGAGCAAGACCTACGGGATCCTCTTCTACCAGTGCACGATCACCGGTGCCGCGAACAATGTCACCACGCTCGGCCGGCCGTGGGGTCCCGCCGCCCAGGTGCTGTACCGCGAGTCGAGCCTCTCGGCGACGATCCGCACCTCGCAGCCGTGGACCGACATGTCGTCGAACTCGTGGAAGAACGCGCGCTTCCTGGAGTACCGCAACACCGGCGCCGGCGCCGGGACCAACAGCAACCGGCCGCAGCTCAGCGACGCGCAGGCCGCCAGCTACACCCCGCAGAAGTACCTGGCCGGCTCCGACGGCTGGAACCCGTTCTAACCCTATGGGAGTTTCCATGCGTGTGCAGAGAGTGCTCCTCGCCGCCGCGGTGGCGGTGCCCGCCGGCGCGGTCGCGCTGGTGATGCTGCCCTCCGCCGAGGCGGCCACCACGCCGGTCGCCGGCGGCGTGTACACGGTCGTGCCGGGTGCCAGCGGCAAGTGCGTCGAGGTGGCCGGCGGGTCGGCCGACAACGGCGCCCTGCTGCAGCAGGCGGCGTGTGCTGCCGGCTCGACGAAGCAGCAATGGAAGGTCGCCGGCTCCTCGCAGTACAACTTGGTGAATGTCGGCAGCACGAGGTGCGTCGACGTCCCCAACAGCGCCACGACCTCCGGGCTGCAGCTGCAGCAGTGGGGGTGCGGTGACGGGACGAAGACCAACCAGCTGTGGACCTTCACGGCGTCGTCCGCGGCCGCCGGGAAGTACCTCATCAAGAACGCCGCCACCGGGCTGTGCGTGAGCGACAAGGACGGCTCGACCGCGGGCGGCAACCCGATCGTGCAGGAGCCCTGCGCCGACGTGGCGCGGATGCAGTTCGCGTTCAACCTGGCCGGCACGGCGCCGACGACCGGCACGACGACCGGCTCCGGGCGGACCTGGTCGGACACCGCCGACGGCTTCGCCGCCGGGACCACCGGCGGCGCCGGCGGCACGACCGTCACCGTGTCGACCTTCGCCGATCTCAAGCGATACGCGGCGATGAGCGGCAAGTACGTCATCCGGGTCAATGCCACCGTGACCGTCACCCCCTACGGCTACGAGATCCCGGTGACGTCCGACAAGACCATCATCGGCGTCGGCAAGACCGGCCGGATCTTCAACGGCGGGTTCAACCTCGCCGCCGGTACCCGCAACGTCATCATCCGCAACCTCACCATCGGCGACACGCTCGTCGCCTCCGACGACCCGGACGACAAGGACTTCGACTACGACGGCATCCAGCTGGACACCGCCGAGCACGTCTGGATCGACCACAACACGATCAGCCGCACCAACGACGGGCTCATCGACAGCCGCAAGGACACCACGAACCTGACGGTGTCGTGGAACAACCTCGGCTCCACGAACAAGGCGTTCGGCATCGGCTGGACCGACAACGTGACGGCGCGCATGACGATCCACCACAACTGGATCCACGACACGAACCAGCGCAACCCGAGCACGGACAACGTCGCCTACGCGCACCTGTACAACAACTACCTGCAGAACATCGCCTCGTACGGCAACCTGTCGCGGGGCGCCACGAAGATGGTGCTGGAGAACAGCTACTTCGAGAAGGTCGCGAACCCGTACTACAACGACACGTCCGCGGCGCAGCTGCGCCAGAGCGGCAGCATCGTCGTGAACTGCACGGGCAAGCAGCAGACCAACGGCTCGGCGTTCAACCCGTCGAGCTTCTACTCCTACACGCTCGACGCGGCGGCGGACGTGCCGTCGCTGCTGCGCACGTACTCCGGGCCGCAGTCGAACATCGGTCAGTAGCCGTCGTGCCGGTCCGCGGGTATTTTCCTGCGAGACCGGCCCTCCTATCAGCAACCAGGGGGAGGGATGGTCTGCATGACACAGCAGGAGTCAGCGAAGCGGATCGGCCGGCGGGGGATGCTCACCGGCCTCGGCGCGGCGGCGGTCGGCGCGAGCGTGCTCGCGGCCGGCCCGGCCGGGGCCGCACCGGGTGACCCGGTCGTCCAGGGCGCCGACAACGACGCCGGCGCCGCCGGCACGATCCTGCGCTCGACCGCGGCCGGCGCGACCTTCGAGGTGCGCAACGCGGTCGGCGTGGGCGGCGCGGTCGGCGTCAAGGCGTCGGCCGACGTGGGCGTCGACGCGTCCGGCTTCGACGCCGGTGTGGTCGGCTTCAGCTCGAACGGCAACGGCCTCGTCGGCCGCAGCGACCTCGGCTACGGCGTGGTGGGCGCGGCGTCGGACCTCGGCGGCATCGGCGTGGTCGCGTCGGCGCCGGACGAGTTCAGCAAGACCGCGCTCGACGTGCGCGGCCAGGTCCGCTTCGCCCGCAGCGGCGTCGTCACCGTGCCCGCCGGGGCGACGAGCGCGACGGTGACCGGCCTGCAGGTGTACGCCTCGACGCACGCCCTCGCCGTCGCCCAGCGCAGCACGGCGGTCTGGGTGAAGGCGGCGGTCCCGGTCCAGGCGAGCGGCCAGCTGCGCGTGTACCTCAACGCGGCCGCCCCGGCCGGCGGGGTGCCCGTGGCCTGGTGGCTGCTGGAGGTCTGAACGCACGTGCGGGGCCCGGCAGCCGCCGGCTACCGGGCCCCGTCCTACCAGGCGAAGCGGCGCTTCTTGCGCCCCGTCAGCTTCTCGGCGAGCGTCGTGCCCCGCCGCAGCAACCGCGACGCCCGCGTCGAACCGCGCCGGGCCTCGATCCGGTCGCTGACCTTCTTCGCTCCGGCCACCGCGAGGGGCACCGCAATGGCGGCGATCGCCCACCGCCCGAATGCTCTGCGCATCGTCAACCTCCTCGGTCCTCCACGGAGGGGTACCCAATTTGGCGCGGCGCTCACCTCGTCAGGTGCCGGCCACCCGCCACCGACAGCGTCTCGGCATTGATGTGGCCGTTCGCGGCCGAGCCGAGGTACGTCACCGCCGAGGCCACGTCCTGCGGCGTGCAGATGCGGCCGGTCGGCGCCGGCCGCATCGGGCGCCGCGGCTCAGTCACCCGGGGTGATCACGACGCGGCGGCCGTGCAGGTCGCCGCGTTCGAGCATGGCGTGGGCCTCGGCGGTCGCGGACAGCGGCAGGACGACGGTGGCCCGGGGGCGCAGCTTGCCGGCGGCGAGCAGGCGGTTGGTCGCCGCCGCGGCCTCGGCCAGCTCCGTCGTGGTGGCGTGCGAGATGACGAAGCCGGTGACCGTGCGGTCGTGCATGTACAGGGCGGCCGCCGGCAGCACCGGGCGGGACGCCGCGCCCGCCAGGACCACCACGCGGCCGCGGAGCGCGAGCAGGTCCAGTGCCGCCGCCAGGTCGTTGTGGCCGGACGTGTCGAGGTACAGGGTACAGGGCCGCGCCGTCCGGGGATGCCGCCGCCAGGCGTTCGGCGCGGTCCGGGGCGCGGTAGTCGACCACCTCGGCCGCGCCGAGGGCCGTGCAGTACGCCGCGTCGGCGGCCGACGCCGTCGCCACGACCCGCGCGCCGGCGTCGGCGGCGAAGGCGACGAGCGCCGCGCCGACGTGCCCGGCGGCCCCCTCGACGATCACGGTGTCGCCGGCGCGCAGCCTCCCGTGCGTGAACAGCGCCAGGTGGGCGGCGCCGGCCGGGTGCACCGCCGCGACCAGCGTGCGGGGCGGGACGCCGGGCGGTACGCGGTACAGCCGCTCCATCGGCACCACGGCCCGCTCCGCGGCGGCGCCCTGCCGGCCCGCGTGGCCGAGGCTGTTGCACCACACGACGTCGCCGGGCGCGAACCCGGCCGCCCCCGGCCCGGCCGCCAGCACCGTGCCGACCAGGTCGCGGCCCACGACGAACGGCATCGGCAGCGGCGTGCGGAAGAGCCCCGAGCGCACGAACGTGTCGACCGGGTTCACGGTCGTCGCCGTCACCTCGACCAGCACGTCGGTGGGGCCGGGGACGGGGTCCGGCAGCGGGCCGCACCGGATCTCCTCCGGCGGGCCGAGCCGTTCGACGTAGGCGGCACGCATGCCCCGGATCCTGCCCACATCCGCCCCGTTCTCACCCCTGAACTGCATCGATGGAGACGGTGACGTCGCGGGACGGGACGGCACTCTCGCTCTCGCGGGCGGGCTCGGGCCCGGTGGTGGTCCTGGTCGGCGGCGGGATCGGGCAACGGTGCCTCGAAGTAGGCTGTCGCGGTGGATCTCGTGACCCTGATCGAACAGGCCGATGCCGACCCGGCGCGGCGCCAGCCGGTCGCGGATGCCGTCTGCGCGGTCGGGCCCGAGGCGCTGCGGCTGCTGACCGACCGCCTGCGGGCCGGCTGGGACGGCATCAGCGTCGATCTCGCGGGCAAGACGCTCGTCGACGCCGACTTCAGCGGCTGCCGCCTCGCGGGCGCGACGTTCGCCGACACGCGGTTGCACGGCACGACCCGCTTCGACGGCGCGACGTTCGACGAGACGGTCACGTTCCAGCGGGCCCTGTTCACCGGCGACGCCACGTTCGCCGGCGCGCGGTTCGCCGCAGACGCGGCATTCGGCCGGACCCGCTTCCGCGGCCGCGCCGACTTCACCGGAGCGCGGTTCGGCGGCATGGCGTGGTTCGGCCGGGGCGCCGAGACGTGGTGGGACGACGACGAGGCGTGGGACACGGTCGAGGAGCTCGACCCGGCGCCGTGGGACGAGCCGAACGAGGCCGACCCGGACTGGCCGGTGGCCGTGCTCGTGGAGGACTACCAGGACTGGGAGGAGGGCGGCGACGGCGCCCGCTTCACCGGCGACGTGACGTTCCGCGACGCGGCGTTCGCCGGCCCGGCCTGGTTCTACAACGCGCGCTTCGGCGCCGCCGCCACCTTCGCCGGCGCCCGCTTCGCCGGCCGGTTCCACCTCGACCACCCCACCGCCGACCTCACGGGCGCGCACTGGACCGGCAACGTCGAGGACGGCGAGTCCGGCTGGCCGCTGGGCTGGACGGTCCCGCCGTCCGGCGGCGATGTGGTTCCGGATGCGGGTGTACCGTCGTTCGCCGGCCCGTCGGGTCTGGCGGCGCTGTCGCAGCTCGGCGACGACCGCCCCGACCTGCGCCAGCGGATCGTGACGACCCTGTGCGCCCTCCTGCGCGTCCCGGTCGTGTCCGACGTGCGGGACGACGCACCCCGGCGGGAGACGCAGCGCGTCCTCGCCGACCGCCTCCGCCACTGGCCGGGCACGTCCGTGTCCCTGAGCGGCGCGGTGCTCGTCGACGCGGACTTCAGCGGCTGCGAGGCCGAGTACGCCGAGTTCTGCGGCGCCCAGTTCCACGGCACGACCCGCTTCGCGGGAGCGGCCTTCAAGCGGGCCTCGTTCTCGCTGGACGGCCCACTCGGCCACGCGACGTTCCACGGCGCCGCCGTGTTCGGCACGGCGCCGCCGGAGCACGCCGTCTTCCTGGGCACGGTCAGCTGAGCGGGGGCGTGCCGCCGTCCCCGCGACGCTGCCGGGCGGCGCAAAGCGGTGGCGGGAGAACGCGGCGGGGTGGTGTCATCGGGCGTGCTTGACGTCGTGTTCGACATGGAGACCGGGGACCCCGACGACTTCCTGACCCTGCTGCTGCTCGCCGGGCATCCCCGCGTGCGCCTGAAGGGTGTCACCGTCGTGCCCGGGAGTGCCGCGCAGGTCGGGGTCGTGCGGCACGGGCTGCGGGCGCTGGGGCGGGACGACGTGCGGGTCGGGGCCGGGAACCTCGACCACGCCAAGGATGTCGTGTCGCTGTGGCACTACCGGGCGCTCGGGGACGTCGCGCCCTCGCGCGACGCCGAGGATGCCGCCGCGCTGCTCGGCGAACTCTGCGACGAGGACACGACGCTCGTCTCCGGCGGGCCACTCACGAACGTCAAACGCGCCATCGCGAGCACCAACCTCACGATCGGCAGGCTCGTCGTCCAGGGCGGGTTCGCCGGGGAGGGCGTCGTGCCCGCCGGCCGGCAGCTCGACAAGTTCCGCGGGCGGACGACCTGCCCCAGCTTCAACCTCAACGGCGACCCGACGGCGGTGTTCGCGATGCTCGCGCACGACGGCGTCAAGCACCGCCGGTTCGTGTCGAAGAACGTCTGTCACGGGGTCGTGTACGACGCGGCCATGCACGCGCGGTTCGCCGAGCACGCCCGCCGCGACTCCACCCGGACGATCCACAAGCTCATGGAGCTGTACCTCCGGGGGCGCCCCGAGGGGAAGATGTTCCACGATCCGCTCGCGGCCTGCTGCGCGATCGATCCCGGCATCGGCACCTGGGCCGAGGTCGAGCTCTACCGTGAGCACGGCGAGTGGGGCTCCCGGCCGCGGCCCGGCTCCGGCACCTGGATCATCACCGGCTACGACCACGAGCGGTTCGTGGCGACCCTGCTCGAATGACCGCCAGGGAGGCCGGGCGGCGGATCTACCTCAGGTGGCGACCGCCCGGCCCACGGTGAGGGCGGCGAGCAGGGGAGCGTCCAGGGTCACGCGATACGAGGCGTCGGGCTCGGCGCCCACCGCGTCGATGACGGTGCTGAAGAAGCATCTCGCGGCGGCGGCCAGCGCCACGTCCAGGATCTCGGGGTCGGTCAGGCCGTGGCGGCGCAGCGCGTCGACGTCGTAGGCCGTGATCGCCGTCGGCTCGCCGGCCACCTTCTCCGCGAAATCCATGATCGCCACGTCGACCGGGTCCAGGCCGGCGTCGTGGTGGTCGAGGAAGACGCGGCGCAGGGTGTCGGCGTCGAAATACTGCTGCAGCAGCACGCTGCCGTGCGCCAGGGCGCAGTAGCTGGAGCGCAGCCGCCGGGCCGCGGCGAGGGTGGCCAGCTCGTAGCGGCGCAGGTCCATGCCGCGCTTCACCGACCGGTTCAGGCCGGCCCAGGCCTCATACACCTCCGGGCGCAGGGCGAAGACGCGGGTGTAGTTCGGCACGGAGCCGGTCCGGTCGATCTCGGCCTGGTAGAGGGGCGAGTCGTCGGGCGTCTCGAGGTACGACATGAACCGAACGGTAGTCCAGCCGTACGACAGAACGATGGGGAGAAGTCCCTAACTTAAGCCGCGCCGCTGCGCGGCGGCGACGGCCTGGGCCCGGCTGGACACGCCGAGCTTCGCGAGCACGGCCGAGATGTGGTGGTCGACGGTCTTCAGGGACAGCGTCAGCCGGGCGGCGATCTCCGCGTTGGACAGGCCCTCGACGAGCAGGCCGAGCACGTCGGCCTGGCGCGGGGTCAGGCCGGCCGCGTGCTCGGCGGTCGCCCGGCGCGGGCCGCGCGGCACCCGGGTCACGCCGCGGCGGCGCAGCTCGGCCCGCAGGTGCTCGGCGACCCGCACGGCGCCGAGCTCGTCGTAGCGGCGCAGGGCGACGAGCGCGGCCTCCTCGTCGCCGCCCGCGAGGGCCTCGGTCTCCAGCAGCCAGCCGCCGCGCCGGTCCCACTCCGCGGCGGCGTTGCGCCAGTCGCCGTCGATCATCCAGCGGTACGGCGGGGCGACCGCCTCCGGCAGGTCACCGGTCCCGCCGGCCCTGCGGTACCGCAGCGCCAACCGGCCCGTCACGAACGGCTGGCCCTCGACCGCGGCCGCCAGCTCCAGGCCGCGCATCGCCTCGGCGCGGGCGCGTTCCGGGTCGCCGTTCCAGAGGAAGTACTCCGAGCGCCCGTCCGCGACCGGCGCGACGAACTGCACGTAGCCGACCCGGCCGGCCTCCCGGTCGGCGTCGTCGAGGGTGGGCAGCGCGTCGGGGTGCCCGCGGGCGGCCAGGATGCGGCCCTTCATCGCGAGGGGCAGGACCGCGTTGACGCCGTGCCGGCCGCACCGCGCGATGGCCTCGTCGGCGTCGGCGAGGGCGCCGTCCCAGTCGCCGCGCTCCAGCCGGATGCGGCTGCGGATGCCCAGGGTGAACAGCTCGTACGCGTCGAGGTCGTGCGCGGCGATGTAGGCGTAGGCCCGGTCGGCGATCGCGGCCGCCGCGTCGTACTCGGCGACCTCGTCGGCGAGGATGCCCGCGATGTTGCCGAGCGCGCGGGACGCGTGGACGGGCAGGCCGTTGGCGTCGGCCGTGGCGAACGTCTCCTCGAGGGTCCGCCGGGCGTCGGGCAGGCCGGCGGTGAGCCGGGCGACGTTGACGTTCGTCACCGCCTGCAGCGCCGTGTCGAGGTCGCCGAGGCGCTCGGCGAGGGCGTGGGCCCGCGAGCCCCAGTCGACCGCGTCGCGCAGCCGGTACGACAGCGTGTACAGGTGGGACAGGTTCGCGTACGCGACGGCGAGCAGCCGGTCCGCGCCCAGCGGCTCCAGCACCGCCACCGCCCGCAGCGCGGCCCGCTCGGCCAGCTCCCCGTCGCCGGTCCACCAGGCCAGCCGCGAGATCCAGCGCAGGTTCTCGCCGGCCGGCTCGGGCTCGCCCAGCTCCTCGCGCAGGGCCAGGGCCGCCTGCCGGGCGCGCAGCCCCTCGTCGTGCGCGCCGGCGAGGTAGGCCTGGCCGGCGTACTCCTCCAGCAGCGCGGCGCGCCCGCCCGGGGCGAGCCGGCCGGCGTGCTCGGCGGCGGCGCGGTAGTGGGCGACGGCCTCCCGGTGGGCGCCCTGCCGCGCGGCGCCGGCCCCGGCGACCTGCCCGTACCGCAGCACCGCCTCGGCGTCGCCGGCCAGCCGCGCGTGGTGGACCAGCCGGCCCGGGTCGACGCCGGCCACCCGGGCCAGCACCGACAGCACCCGCCGGTGCAGGGCGGCGCGGCGGGCCGGCGACAGCGTGTCCTCGACGGCCGAGCGCAGCAGCTCGTGCCGGTAGGCAACGCCCTCCCCGGACGGGACCAGCACCCCGGCGGCGATCGCCTCGTCGACCTCGTCGAGCGCATCGGCGACGAGCGCCGCGTCGGCCCGGGTCGGCACGACCGCGACGAGCTGGGCGAGCTCCCGCGCGGGCGGCGGCAGGTCGCGCAGCCGGCCGAGGATGAGGTCCTGCACGGCGGCCGGGACCGTGTCACCCTTGAGCAGCTCGGTGACGAGCAGCGGGTTGCCGCCGGTGAGCCGGTACACGGCGGCGGCGTCGCGCCCGGCGCCCGCCGCCTGCTCGGCGACCGTCGCCTCGGACAGCGGCGTGAGCGCGATCCGCTCGACGATCGCGCTGGGCAGCGCGGCGAGCGCGGCCCGCAGCGGGTGGCCCGGGCCGAGCTCGTCGTCGCGATGGGTGAGCACGAGCAGGGCCGGGATGCGGTCGATGCGCCGGCCCAGGAACGTCAGCCAGTCCAGCGTCGCCTCGTCGGCCCAGTGCGCGTCCTCGACCACGACGACGGGCAGCGGCCGCTGTCGGGGACCCGACAGTTCGTCGAGGAACGCGGCGAACACGTCGGCCTGCGGGGCGCCCGCGTCGAGCCGGGCGGCGAGGACGCCGCCGGTGTGCCGGCCGATGTCCTGCAGCGGGCCGAGCGCCCGCGGGGTGACGAGCCGGTCGCAGCCGCCCCACAGCACGCGGGCCCGGGCGCCGCACCGGCGCGCGAACTCGCCGACGAGCGCCGACTTGCCGAGGCCGGCCTCGCCGGACACGACCGCGATGCGCCCGCCGCCGCCGCTTCGGCGCAGCAGCTCGTCGAGCAGCGCCAATGCTTCCGACCGCTCCCACAGCTCCACCCGCCGATGGTACGGCGGCGTTGCTGTGTAGGCTGCCGACCCGTGGACAGCACGCCGACTCCGGTGTCCCGGCTGGCGGCCGCGTGCCGTGCGCTGGTCGCCGCCCCCTGGTTCAACGCCGCCTCGTTCGTCGTCATCCTGCTCAACGCGCTGACCCTCGGCCTGGAGACGTATCACGGGTTCGTGCGCTCCGCCGGCGCGGTGTTCCACGTGCTGGAGTACGTCTTCCTCGCCTGCTTCTCGGTCGAGCTGCTCGTCCGCTTCTGCGCGCACCTGCCGCGCCCCGGCCGCTTCTTCCGCGACCGCTGGAACCTCTTCGACCTCGCCATCGTCCTGGCCCCGCTGATCCCGGGCGTGCGCGAGAACGTGACGCTGCTCCGCCTGCTGCGCCTGGCCCGCATCGTGCGAGCCTTCCGCCTGTTCCCGAGCCTGCGCGTGATCCTGGTCGGCATCCGGCGCAGCCTGCCGGGCCTGGCCAGCTTCCTGCTCATCACGCTGCTGGTCCTCTACGGCTACGCGATGCTGGGCTGGATGGTCTTCGGCCACGCGTACCCGGAGCAGTACGGCACGGTGGGCCAGGCGATGCTGACCCTGTTCCTGCTGCTGTCGCTGGACGGCATCACCGACACGCTGCAGGCCGGCCGGGCGGTGACGGAGTGGGGCATCCTGTACTACCTGTCGTACATGATCGCCGCCTCGTACCTGCTGACCAACCTCCTGGTCGGCGTCGTCCTCAACGCGCTGCAGGAGGCCCAGGAGGTGGAGAAGGAGGCGGCGGCGGCACCTCCGGCGCCGGCGCCGCGCTCGAACATCGAGGAGCGGATCGCGGTCCTGCGCGCCGCGCTGGACGACCTGGAGCGCGAGGTCGCCGGCGCGGACGCCGTCCCGGTGGAGGCCGGCGTCCGCTGAGCCGCCAGCGGCCGGCCGCCGCGCAGCCCGCGCCTCCCGCCCCGCCCACGCCGCGCCGTGCCGCGCTGCTCACGCCGCTCACGCCGCGTGCCGCTCACGCCGCGTGCCGC
>NZ_BMPI01000037.1:78348-111727 GCF_014647515.1 Dactylosporangium sucinum
CGATAAAGGGACAAATTCAGGACCACAAGTCCAAGATCGCGCGTGTTATGCGCGGCGCACGTCATAGACGGCGGGTGTCACGGGCGGCTGGGCGGCGCACGTCATGGGCAGCGCGCGGCGTGGGCGGCGCACGTCATGCGCGGCGCGTGTCATGGGCGGCGCGTGTCGTTCGCGGCGCGTGGCGTGCGTGGGCGGGCCGCGGCGGTGCGTCAGCGGTCGTCCGGGCGGCCCTTGGCGATGCGGCGCAGGTAGTGGTCGACGTCCACGCGGTCGTAGCCGCGCCAGGCGGTGTGAAAGGTGACCGCCTGCGCGTCGGCTCGGGCCTGGGCGTGGCGGGCAGGGTCGGCGGAGGCCAGGGCGTCGGAGGCGGTCCTGACGAAGGCGTCGACCTCCGTGCGGTTGTAGCCGCGGAACGTGGTCGCGAACTCGCTCATACGTCCAGTGTGTGCACCGTAGCGCCTCGATCGCCACCTCAGCCGACGCGCGCCGCGGCCTCCATCGCCGCCGCGCCGGCCGGCACGTCGCCGTGGTGGGCGTGCCACAGGGCCGTCTCCACGTACCGGGCCACGCACCAGGCCACCACCCGGTCCCGGTCCAGGCCCAGCTCGCCCGCGAGGGTGACCGGGTCGGCGCCCTCGATCTGCAGCAGCGGCCACGGGTCGTACCCCGGGTCGCCCGTCATCGGCTTCGGGTCGATGGAGACCCACCCGGCGCCGTGCGACAGCACGTTGCCCGGGTTGAAGTCCCCGTGCAGCAGCACCCGCCGCTGCGCCGTCGCGGGAAGCTCGCGCAGCAGCCCGGCACCCTCGGCGACGAGACCGGGGTCGTAGGGCGGGCGGAGCCGGGCCATCCGCTCCTCGACCAGGTCCGCCCACTCGCCGGCGACGGTGCCCAGCTCCTCGAGCCCGTCGGGCGGCGCCGCCGCCCACAGCTCCCGCAGCACGCCGCAGGCGATGCGCACCGCGTCGCCCCCGGCGACCGGCTGCCCGGGAACGCACCGCTCCAGCAGCAGCGCGTGCCGGTCCGGGTCGCGGGCGAGCAGCCGCACGGCGCCCCGCCCGCCCCAGGCCAGCAGCGCGGCGGCCTCGCCGGTCATCTCCCGGTGCGGCCAGCCGATCTTCACCACGGCGGCGGTGCCGTCGGGCAGCGCACACGGCGCGACCCAGCTGCAGCTCCCGCCGTGCAGCGGCGCCGACAGCTCGATCCCGAAGGCGTCGCGAACCTCCTCGATGAGCCGCGGCAGCGCGGCGAGCCACGCCCGCGCGTCCCGGTTCCGCCCGAGGGTCACGACGACGGGCAGCGTCGGCGGCAGAAGCTCCACCGGGCCAGCCTATCCACCGCTTCAGCGGCGTTTCAGCCCCGTTTCAGCGGCGGCTGTCAACCTCGGGTCCGCTGACGGCGGGACGAGGCAGGGGAGTGGGGATGGGACAGGCGTTGACGGCCGACGCGGTGCTGCTGACCGACGTGGTGCGCGGCGTGCTCGATCGTAACGGCGGGCAGCGGTGGACCGTGCAGCCCACGCCCGCATGGTGTCACCTCACGGCGCCCACGGCCAACGCGCGGCGGCACGGGTGGAAGCTGCACGTGTCGGCCACGCCGCTGGCGGCGCCGGTCGTGCTCGCGCGGGCGGCCGAGGTGCTCGTCCGGGCGGAGTGCTCGTTCAAGTTCGGCACCGACCTCGCGCGGGTCGCGCAGCTCGTCGACGCCTGGTACGACCGGGGCGGGGCCGGGAAGTTCATCACCGCCTACCCGGCCGACGACGACGAGTTCCGCGTCCTCGCGCAGCGGCTGCACGACGCCACCCGCGGGCTGCCTGGGCCGCGGATCCTCTCCGACCGGCCGTTCCGCCCGGGCAGCCTGGTCCACTACCGGTACGGCGAGTTCCACAGCGAGCGGGTCTTCACCGACGACGGTGTCATGGAGTCGCGCATGGCCGGCCCCGACGGCACCGTGGTCAAGGACGTGCGGGCCGCCTGGTTCAGCCCGCCGCCGTGGGCCGCCGCGCCGTTCCCGGACCGGCCGGCCGAGCCCGACACCGCGCCCGACGAGGTGCTGCTCGGCGGCCGGTTCCGGATCCGCGAGGCGATCCGCCACGCCAACAAGGGCGGCGTCTACCGGGCCGTCGACGACCGTGACGGCGCCGACGTCGTGATCAAGCAGGCCCGCGCGCACGCCGGGGCGCTGCTCGACGGCACCGACGCCCGCGACCGGCTGCGTGACGAGGCGCGGCTGCTCGACGAGCTCGCGCCGCTCGCCGTCGCACCGGCGAAGGTCGCGCTGTTCGCGGAGCAGGGCGACCTGTTCCTCGCCCAGGAGTTCCTGCCCGGCGAGACGCTCGACGCCTGGGCCCGCCGGGGCAATGGTGCCGAGCACGTCGCCGAGCTGGGGCTGCGGCTCATCGACCTGGTGCGCGAGGTGCACGACGCCGGCCTGGTCATCCGCGACCTCAAGCCGCAGAACGTGCTCGTCTCGCCGTTCGACGAGGTGCACCTCATCGACGTCGAGTTCGTGACGCCGGCGGGGCGGGACGGGCTGCCCGTCGGTACCGCCGGATTCCTCGCTCCCGAACTGCGGGAACCGCACGGCGAGGCGCTCGCCGGCCCGATCTCCGACTGCTTCAGCCTCGGCGCGACGCTGTTCTGCGCGGTCACCGGGCTCGGGCCGTCGTGGGTGTCCGCCACCCCCGGCGTGCCCCGGCCGGCGGCCGAGCGGGCGGCGCTGCTGGACCGGATCGCCCGCACGTTCCCCGGCGTCACCGCGTTCGCGCCGGTGCTCCTCGGCCTCACCGACCCCGACCCGCAGGCGCGCTGGACGCTGAAACGCGCCGAAGAGCATCTCATGTCGATGGATCTCTCGGCGGTACCGGCAGAGCCCGCGCCGCCACCGGAGCCCGACGGCGTCGACCGGCTGATCGCCGACGGCCTCACGCACCTGCGCCGGGGCATGACGCCGAGCGCGCCGGCGCTGTGGCCGCAGCGGGCCGACTCCCGCGACCACGACGCCGCCAACCTGTGGACCGGCGCCGCCGGAAGCCTCGCCGTGCTCACCCGCGCGGCCCGGCACACGGCGGACCCGCAGCTGGGCGACGCCGTCGCCAAGGCCGCGGCCTGGCTCGACGAGCGGCTGTTCGCGGCGCCGCGGCTCCTGCCCGGCCTGTGCTACGGCCGCGCCGGCACCGCCTGGGCGCTGCACGACGCGGGCCGGTACCTCGGCGACGACCGGCTCACCGCCCGCGCCGCCGACCTCGCCGGGCGGCTGCCGCTGGCCTGGCACAGCGCCGACGTCACCCACGGCCTGTCCGGCGCCGGCCTGGCCCACCTGCGGATGTGGCGCGACGGCGGCGACCCGGCGCTGGGCGAGCGGGCGGCCGCGTACGCCGACGCCGTCATCGCCGCCGCCGAGCGCGACGGCGACGACTGGCACTGGCCGACCGCCGCCGCCGCCGACTCGAAGCTGGCCGGCCACGCCTCGCACGGCTTCGCGCACGGCGTCGCCGGTGCCGGGACGTTCCTGCTGCTCGCCGGAAAGCACCTGCCCGGCGGCGGCCGGTACCTCGACGCCGCCGTCGCCGCCGGTGAGACCCTCGCGCGGGCCGCCCAGGACGACCGCGGCCGGGTCGCCTGGCCGCTCCGGCTCGGCGGCGACCTCGGGGCCGCCGGCCACTGGTGCAGCGGCCCGGCCGGCATCGGCACGTTCCTCATCCGGCTCTGGGACGCCACCGGCGCCGAGCACCTGCGCGACCTCGCGCTGCGGTGCGCGGACGCCTGCCTGCGCGAGCTGTGGAGCTCCACCGCCGGCGCGTGCTGCGGGCTGGCCGGTGTCGGCCAGTTCCTGCTCGACCTGGCCGACCACACCGGCGACGCCGGGCACCGCGACCGGGCCGGCGAGGTCGCCGCGGTGCTGCACGCCCGCCGCCAGGTCCGCGACGGACTCGTCCTGACCTGCGAGCCGGAGCTGGGCTTCGACTACGGCTACGGCCCGGCCGGCGTCCTGGACTTCCTGCTGCGCCTCCGCCACGGCGGCGCCAACCCCTGGTGGTCGTAGACCGCCTCACCGACATGCCCCGCCCGCCGTGGGCGGTGGCAGCCGAAGGACCCACGAAGGGAACCGCACATGTCCGACATCGCCGTGCTGCAGATGCTGCCCGAGACCCAGCCGCGCGAGCGCCTCGGCCTCGACGCCATCTGCAACGAGTCCGTCAACACCCGCACGAAGACCACGTGCCACAGCGCCCTGACGGACCCGAGCGCGCCGTGCGAGAGCACCAACCCGTACAGCTACTGGTGCTGACCGGGGCGGCCCGGAGCGGTCCTCGCTCCGGGCCCCCTTTCCCAGGCAGGAGTCTTTCGATGAGTGACCCACTGTTCGGCTCCGGCATCCGGATGAACGGGGCGTGGGCGACCCACGTGTCGGCCGCCGCCGAGACCGGGTTCCTGGCCACGCTGCGGACCGTGCCCGCCCTGACCCGGTTCACCCTCGGCATCGCCTGGGCCGCCGACCGCGCCGCGCTCGTCGCCGCCGGGGTCGCCCACCTGGTCCGGGCGGTCGCCGCCGCGGCCGGGCTGGTCGCCGTCAACCACGCGCTCGCCGCGCTGCTCGCCTCCGGCCGGGTCGCGGCCGCGGTGCCGGCGCTGCTCGTCGTCGCCGCGCTCGCCGCCGGCGGCTCGTGCGCGCAGGCGCTCGCGGTCGCCGCCGAGGGCCGGCTCGCGCCGCGGGTCCAGCGGCTCGCCGAGGAGCGGCTGCTCGACGGCGTGGCCCGGGCCGAGCTCGCCGTCGTCGAGGACGGGGCGTTCCACCGCTCCCTTGCCGGTGCCCAGCTCGGCGTCCGCGCCACCGAGCAGCTCACCGCGACCGTGCTGTCCGCCGCCGGGTCGCTCGCCGGGGTCGTCGCCGTCGCCGGCGTGCTCGGCGCGCTGCACCCGCTGCTGCTGCCGTTGCTGCTGCTCGCCGTCGTGCCGCAGGCCTGGCGGGCGATGACGGTCGCGCGGCTGGGGCACGCGTCGGCGGTCCGGTCGCTGAACGGCAACCGGCAGAAGCAGGTCCTCGCCGACGTGCTGGTCGAGCGGGGCGCGGCCGCCGAGGAGATCCGCGTCCACGGCCTGGCCGGCGTCCTGCTCGGCCACTACCGCCGGCTGGCCCGCGCCCTGGAGGCCGAGCGGGCCCGGCTGGCCCGGGTCGAGGCCGGCGCCGGCCTGCTCGCCGACGCCGCCGGCGGGCTCGCCACCGCCCTGGCCTTCGCCGCCCTGGGCTGGCTGCTGGTCACCGGCCGGATGGACCTGTCCACGGCCGGCACGTCCATCCTCGCGGTCACGCGGGTGACCGGCCTGCTGACGTCGGTGCTGCTGCAGGGCAACGGCCTCTACACGCACGGGCTCTTCGTCGCCGACTATCAGCGCACGGTACAGCGGGTGACCGAACACGCCATCGTTCCCGGCACGACGACGGCCGGTCCGGCGCCGGCGCGGATCGAGCTGCGCGACGTCCACTTCACGTATCCGGGCAGCGACCACCCCGCCCTGTCCGGCGTCGACCTGACCCTGCGGCCCGGCGAGGTGATCGCCCTCGTCGGCGTCAACGGCAGCGGCAAGAGCACCCTGGCCCGGCTCATCGCCGGCCTGCACCGGCCCTCGCGGGGCACGGTCACCTGGAACGGTGTCGATCTTCCCCGGGACTTCTCGCAGGTCGCCTGGATCGCCCAGGACTTCCCGCGGTGGCCGTTCACCGCCCGCCACAACGTCACCCTCGGCCGGCCGTCGGAGGCCGGTCCCGGGGACCGCCTGGAGCGTGCCGCCGCCTTCGCCGGGGCCGACACCGTGGTCGCTGGGCTGCCCGAGGGCTGGGACACGCTGCTCGCCCGCGACTTCCAGGGCGGCACCGACCTGTCCGGCGGGCAGTGGCAACGCCTCGCGCTGGCCCGCGCCCACTTCCGCGCCGCCCAGCTGCTCATCTGCGACGAGCCGACCGCGGCGCTCGACCCGGAAGCCGAGGTCGAGAGCTTCACCCGGCTCATGGACCTGGCCCGCGACGGGCAGACGGTCGTGCTCATCACGCACCGGCTCGGCTCGGTCCGGTACGCCGACCGCATCTACGTCCTCGACGCCGGCGCCGTGGTCGAGTCCGGCACCCACGACGAGCTGATGGCCCGGGGCGGGCGGTTCGCCCGGATGTACGCGGCTCAGCAGCGCCAGTACGCGGAGCGCACCCCGTGACGGCGGTCGTCGATCTCGCGCTGGGGCCGCCCGCGCGTGGCGCCGACGCTCGGGTCGCGTCGCCGGGGCTGGCGATCCTGGCCGCGCGGCTGTCGGACGGCGACGCGGCGGTGGCGCACCTCCTCGCCGCGCAGGCCGCGCTGCCGGGGCGGCGCAGCAACCTCTTCGAGGGCACGGCCGGGACCGTCGGCGCCGCGCTGGTGGTCCGCGGCACGGTGGAGGACCCGCGGCTGGAGCGGGTCGTGGCGCCGGGCGTCGGCTGGCTCGCCCGGCAGGCCCGGGACCTGGCCCGGCGCTGCCGTCCGGTTCCCGAGGTGTTCGACGCCGTGGCGGGCCTCGCCGGCCTGGGGCGGCTGCTGCTCCTGGCCCGCGAGTTCGGATACGACCGCGCCGGGCCGGGACTCGACGCGGCCCTGCGGGCGCTGACCGGCGTGGTGCCTGTCGATGCCGGCCAGGTTCGTCCCGGGATGGCGCACGGCCTCGCCGGGCCCGTCGCGCTGCTCGCCGTCGCGCTCGGCGCCGGGGTCGCCGTGCCCGGCCAGCGTGACGCCCTCCACGCGGCGGCGCACCGGTTGGCCGCGTGGCCCGCCGAGGGCCGGCACCAGTGGTGCGTCGGCACCGCCGGCATCGCCCGGGCCGTGCAGCTGGCCGGCCGGGCGCTGGCCGACCCGGTCCTGACCCGCGTCGGCACCGACGCCCTCGCCGCGATCGCCGGGCAGCCGGCCGACCGGTGGGGTGTCCGGGACGCGATGCTGTGCTGCGGCCACGCCGGGGTGCTGCGGACCGCGCTCAGCGCCGGCCTGCCCGAGGTCGCCGACGCCGCGGCGGCCGCGATCGTCGCCGGCCGGCGCCCGGAGAGCGGCCCGGCCTCCCTGCTGTACGGAGACGCCGGCGTGGCCCTGGCGCTGTACGACCACGCACACCCGGACCAGCCCGCGACCTGGCCGGCGCTGCTGCTGGTGGAGTGAAGGTCAGGACTGCCGGGCGCGCTCCCGCAGCACCCGCAGGGCCTGGTCGGCGTGCTCGTTCATGCTGAGCTCGCTGTGGATGACCGCGATGACGCGCCGGTCGGTGCCGATGACGAACGTCATCCGCTTCATGCTCAGCGGGCCCAGCGGCAGCCGCCGCCGCACCCCGAACCGGTCGGCGATCGCGCCGTCCGGGTCGGACAGCAGCGGGTAGTCGAACTTGTGCAGCTCGGCGAACTCCCGCTGCTTGTCCACGCTGTCCCGGCTGATCCCGACGCGCTGCGCGCCGAGCGCCACGAACTCGGCGCCGAGGTCGCGGAAGTGGCAGCTCTCCGCGGTGCACCCGCGGGTGAGGGCGGCCGGGTAGAAGAACAGCACGACCGGCCCGCCGGCGAGCAACTCCGAGAGCCGGCGCGGCGTGCCGGTCTCGTCGGCCAGCTCGAAGTCCTCGACCAGGTCACCCTGACGAACGTCCTGCGTCATACGGCAACGGTACGTCAGACGATTCCGGACAGTGCGGTGGAGGGCCTGCGGGGCCGGCGCCATGCGGTGCGAGCGAGCCGCGCGGCGCCGGCCAGGGGGTCACGTGCGGCCGATCGCGTCCAGGACGTCGAGCCGGGCCGCGCGGCGGGCCGGGAGCAGGCCCGCGGCCAGGCCCGCCAGCGTCGCGACCGCGACGATCAGCGCGAGCCGGCCGGCCGGGACCACCACCGTGAGCGGTGTGGTGCGGCTCAACGCCGTCACCGTGCCCGTGCCGAAGGCGATGCCCAGGACCACGCCGATCACCACCGCGAGGGCGGCCACGAGCACCGCCTCGGCCCCGATCATCCACCGCAGCTGGGTGCGGGTCATGCCGACCGCGCGGAGCAGGCCGATCTCGCGGGTGCGCTCGACGATCGACAGGGCCAGGGTGTTCGTGATGCCGAGCAGGGCGACGACCACCGTGAACAGCAGCAGCGCCGTCGTCAGGCCGAGGATCTGGTCGATGCCGCGGGTGCGGCCGGCGACGGCCTCGGCCTGGTCGCGGATCTGGGCGGTCGGGGTGCCGGCCAGGGCGGCCGCGATCGCGCGCCGCGCCGCGGCCTTGTCGACGCCGTCGGCGACGCGGACGAAGACGCTCGCGTCGACGTCCTCCGTGTAGTGCTCGGCGTACGTGGTCAGGCCGATGACGTAGTCGGTCGACAGCGCCTGGGCGTCGGCGTCGCGGAGCAGGCCGACGATCGGCAGGCGCTGCGCGCCGGTGCGGGCGAACGTCATCGGCAGCGCGTCGCCGACGCGCAGGGCGCGCTCGCGGGCGACGTGCTCGGCCAGGACGATCCCGCCGGTGTCCAGCGCGGCCAGCGAGCCGGTCACCAGGTGCAGGGCGGTGACCCGGGGCAGCGTCGCCGGGTCGACGGCGGTCAGCGCGGCCGTCATCGTGCCGTCCTTCCAGTGCCCGTACCGCAGCCGCGACGCCACCGCCACCTCCGGCAGCCCGGCGACGTGGTGGTGCACGGCCGGCGGCAGCCCGCCGAGCATCTCGTTGCGGCTGCTCTCGACGACGTAGTCGGCGGTGATCGTCTCGCCGTACGACTGCCGGATCGTGTCCTTCGCCGACGTGCCGACGACCGCCATGAAGCTGATCAGCGCGATGCCGAGCGCGAGCGCCAGCGCGGTCGCGGCGGTGCGCCGCGGCGCCCGGGCGGTGGCCTGGCGGGCCAGCCGGCCCGCGACGCCGGCCAGGTCGAGCGGGCGGCCGATCAGCCGGGCCAGGACCGGCGCGAGCGCCGGGCCGAGCACCGTCAGGCCGGCCACCGTGACCAGCGCGGCGGCGGCGAGCAGCGCGAGCGAGCCCGCACCGGTCACGACCACGGCCAGGGCGGCGGCGACGAGCAGGCCCGTCACGGCGCGGGTCCGGCCGGACAACCCGGCGGCCGGGGTGTCGCGCATCGCCTCGACGGGTGCGACGCGGGCCGCGCGGCGGGCCGGGGCCAGGGCGGCGACGACCGTGACGAGCACGCCGATGACGGCCGCGACCGCGATCGTGCGGGGCAGGACGGCGAGCCCGCCGCCGGGCATCGGGATCCCGGCCCGGCCGGCGAGGCCGCGCAGGCCCGCCGCGGCGGCGACGCCGAGCCCGACGCCCGCGGCCGAGGCGGCGACGCCGACGAGGACCGCCTCGCCGAGCACCGAGCCGAGGACCTGCCGGCCGGTGGCGCCGGCCGCCCGCAGCACGGCCAGTTCGCGGGTGCGCTGGCTGATCACGACGGAGAACGTGTTGGCGATGAGGAAGCCGCCGACGAGCAGCGCCGCGCCGGCCAGGGCGAGCAGCATGACCCGCAGGTAGCCGATCTGGCCGCGGGCCGCCGCGGCGCTCGCGGCCGCGACGTCGCGGCTCCCGGCGATCTCGTACTGCGAGCCGAGCTCGCCGGCGAGGCGCTGCCGGACCGACCGGACGTCGGCGCCGTCCGCGACGGCGACGGCGATCTCCGAGACGCCGGTGCCCAGCGCCAGCATCCGCTGCGCGGCCGGCAGCGTGACCAGCGCCGCGGTGCCGCCGGGGACCCCGTCGCCGGTGCCGAACCCGGCCAGGCCGACGACCCGCAGCGTGCCGGTGGTGCGGGCCTGCACGGTGACGGTGTCGCCGAGCCGGATGCCGTGGGCCCGGGCGGTGGCGGCGTCGACGACCACCTCGTCGTCGACGGCGGGTGCCCGGCCGGCGCGCAGGGTGAACGCGTTGAACGGGGCGGACGTCCAGGACAGCAGCAGCGACGGGCCGGTCGGCACGATCGCCCGCCCGCCGGCGGTGAGCAGGCCCTGGCCGCGGGCGGACGGCTGGGCGTCGGCGACGCCGGGCACCGCCCGGACGCGCTCGGCGGTGCCGGCGGGCAGCGGGTCGCGCTCGACCTCGACGCCCATCGCGTCGTCGAACGCGGTCGCCCGCCGCACCGTCAGGTCGGCATCCGCGGCGGCGGTGCGGAACTGCTCGTCGAGCAGCCGTCCGGACGTGTCGGTGAGGATGAGGGTACCGGTGACGAACGTGATCCCGAGCGCCACCGCGAGCAGGGTCAGCGCGAGCCGGGCCGGCCGGGCGACGGCGTTGCGAAGGGTGAGCCGCCACATCGCGATCACCGGCCCGATCCGGCCGGCGCGTCGAGACGGGCCATGCGGGCCAGCACCGCGTCGGCGGACGGGTCGTCGAGCTCGTCGACGACCCGACCGTCGGCGAGGAACACCACCCGGTCGGCGAAGGCCGCGGCCCGCGGGTCGTGGGTGACCATCACGATCGTCTGCCCGAGGTCGTGCGCGGCGTGGCGCAGGAACGCCAGCAGCGCGTCGCCGCTGCGCGAGTCGAGGTTGCCGGTCGGCTCGTCGGCGAAGACGATCTCCGGCCGGGCGACCAGGGCCCGGGCCACGGCGACCCGCTGCTGCTGCCCGCCGGAGAGCTCGGCCGGGCGGTGGTGCAGCCGCCCGGCCAGCCCGAGCGTGCCGACGAGCCGGTCCACCCAGTCCCGGTCGGCGGCCCGGCCGGCGAGGGTGAGCGGCAGGCTGATGTTCTCGGCCGCGGTGAGTGCGGGGACGAGGTTGAAGCTCTGGAACACGAAACCGAGCCGCTCGCGGCGCAGCAGGGTGCGGCGCCGCTCGTCGAGGGCGGTGAGGTCGGTGCCGCCGAGCAGGACCCGCCCGCCGTCGACGGTGTCGAGGCCGGCGAGGGCGTGCATGAGGGTCGACTTGCCCGAGCCCGACGGGCCCATGACGGCGGTGAAGGTGCCGGCGGGGATCGCCACGCTCGCGCCGTCGAGGGCGCGCACGGCGGTGTCGCCCCGGCCGTAGATCTTGACGAGGTCGTGCGCCTCGGCGGCGATCGTCATCGGGCACCGCCCGACCACTGGTGGCGGCGCGGGCGGGGCAGGGGGAAGCGGCGGCGGCGGGCGGCGGCCCGCAGCAGCTCGGCCCGGTGCGCGTCGGCGAGTTCGACGCTGAGCAGTGAGGTCATGGCCGGAAGCGTCCGGCCCGGCCCTGTCCGGGGCCTGCCCGCGCACTGGCCGCGGCGGACAGCGTTCGGACAGCGGCATCGGGCACGCTCGGCGCATGACGAACGACGTGACCACCCTGTCCATCGGCGGGCCGGTCTGCCGCCGGTGCGTGCGCCGGGTCAGCCGGGTCGTCCGGGACGTGCCGGGGGTGGTGGCGCTCGAGGTACACGCGGATCTCGGCCTGCTGCGGGTGCGGGGACCGGTCGGCCCGGTCGTCCTGGCCGCCGCGCTGCGGTGCGGCGGTTATCCGGTGACGGGCTGAAAGGCGCGCAGCCGTTGCAGGGCCCACGCGAACTCGTGCTCGCCCAGCAGCGCCTGCGCCCGGTGCGCCTCCGCGGCGGCCGTCGGCGCGTCGCCGCGGGCGCGGGCGATCCGGGCCCGGCCCCAGGCCGCCCAGGCCTGACAGCGCGGGTTGCGGGCCTGGCGGGCCACCGCGTCGGCCTCGTCGAGCAGCGGCGCCACGGCGTCGTCGCCGCTGTCGAGCCGCAGGTGGGCCAGGTGGACCAGCGCGAACGCCAGGCCGTGCGGGGAGTGCAGCCGGCGCGACTCGTCGGCGGCGCGGCGCAGGACGCCGGCCGCCTCGCCGGACCGGCCGGCGCCGTGCAGCGCCACGCCGAGGTGCGCGGCGGAGGCGGCCGCCATCATCGGGTCGTCGGCGCCCAGGAACAGCGTCTCGGCCTGCCGCCACCGCGGGACGGCCTCGTCGAACGCGCCGATGCGCAGGTCGAGGAGGCCTTCGAGGTACTCCGCCGTGGCGAGCCAGGCGCCGCCGTCGACGTCGGCGAGCTCGGCGCGGCTGCGGTGGATGAGCGCGCGGTACTCCTCGGCGTCCCCGGTGTACTGGCCCTCCCAGGCCACGACGAGGCGCGAGACGGCGGCGTCGACCCGGTCGCCGAGCTCCTCGAAGAGCGCGAGGCTCTCCCGGGCCGCGGCGCGGGAGGCGGGCGTCGGGTAGTACACGCCGAGCATCCCGAGGCCCTGCAGCGCCTTGGCCCGCAGCGCCGGGGCGCCGCCGCCCGCGCCGAGCAGCGCGGTCAGGGCCTGGTTGCCCTCGTCCCGCTGGGCGTAGTTCCAGTAGGGCAGCAGCGCGACGCCGAGGCGCAGGCCGCGGTCCGGGTCGCCGGCCGCCGGCGCGAGGGCGTGGTCGACGGCGGCGCGCAGGTTGTCGGCGTCGTCGCGCAGCGCGGCCCAGGCCGCCCCGGCCGCGCGGACCTGCGGCCCGAGGCGCTCGCCGAGCCGGGTGTAGTGGTCGAGGTGCCGGTCGCGGCACTCCCCGGCCTCGCCGGCCTCGGCGAGCCGCTCCGCCGCGTACTCCTGGACGGTCACCAGCAGCCGGAACCGCCCGCCGGCCGGGTCCGGGACCACGAGGGACCGGTCGACGAGCCGGAACAGCGGGTCGAGCACGTCGCCGGGGGCCAGCGCGCCGAAGCCGCAGACGTCCTCGGCGGCCGGCAGGGTCCAGCCGCCGCGGAACACCGCCAGGCGGCGCAGCAGCGTCCGCTCCGGCTCGGGCAGCAGGTCGTGGCTCCAGTCGAGCACGGCCCGCAGCGTGCGGTGCCGGGCCTCGGCGGTGCGGGGGCCGCCGGTCAGCAGCGCGAACCGGTCGTGCAGCCGGGCGGCGATCTCGGCCGGTGGCAGCGCCTTCACCCGGGCCGCGGCCAGCTCGATCGCCAGCGGGATGCCGTCGAGCTGCCGGCAGACGGCCTCGACGGCCGGCGCGGTGTCGTCGTCGAGGGCGAACGCGGGCCGCACCGCCCGGGCCCGGTCCACGAAGAGCCGGGTCGCATCCGGCACCGCGAGCGGCGCCACCGCCACCTGCACCTCACCGGCGACGGCGAGCGCCTCCCGGCTGGTCGCCAGCACCCGCACCCGCGGGCAGGCGTGCACGAGGTGGTCCACGAGCGCGGCGGCGCTGTCCACGACGTGTTCGCAGTTGTCGAGCACGAGCAGCGCCGGGGCGGCCGCCAGGTGCGCGGCGGCGGCGTCGGCCGCGGCGCCGTCGCTCGGCACGCCGAGCTGCTGCGCGACGGCCCCGGCGGCGTCGGCGCCGGCCGGCAGCGGGGCGAGCCGGACGAGCCGGACGTCGCCGCCGGCGCGGCGGGCGGCCTCCAGCGCGAGGGTGGTCTTGCCGACGCCGCCCGGCCCGGTCAGCGTCACCACCCGCGCGGTGCGCAGCTGGTCGAGGACGGTGGTGAGGTCGTCGTCCCGCCCGACCAGCGAGGTCACCCGCGCGGGCAGGGCCGGGGCGGTGACCGGCGCGAGTGCGGGCTCGGAAGGGCCGCCGGGCACCTGCCGGCGCAGGATCGCCTCGGCGAGGGCCCGCAGCTCGGGGGAGGGGTCGAGGCCGAGCTCGTCGGCCAGCCGCCGGCGCAGCGCCTGGTGGACGTCGAGCGCGTCGGCCTGGCGGCCGCTGCGGTACAGCGCGAGCATGAGCAGGCGGACCGGCCGCTCCCGCAGCGGATGCTCCGCGCCGAGCCGCTCCAGGTCGGCCACCGCGTCGGCCGGGCGCCCGGTCTCCAGCAGCAGCTCAAGGCGGTCCTCGACGGCGGCCAGCCGCAGCTCCTCCAGGCGGTGCCGCTCCCGCCCGACCCACTCGGCGTCGCCGGCGTCGGCCAGCGCGGGGCCGCGCCACCAGGCCAGCGCCGCCTCGATCCCGCGCAGGGCCCCGGCGGCGTCGCCGGCGTCGCGGGCCGCCCGGGCCCCGGCGACCGCCGCCTCGAAGCGGTGGACGTCGACGGCCTCCGGCGGCACCGCCAGCCGGTAGCCGGGGGCGCGGGTGACGAGCAGGTCGCCGGCGGGGCCGAGGGCCCGGCGCAGCTTCGACACCCGGATCTGCAGCGCGTTCGCCGCGTCGGCGGGCAGGTCCTCGCCCCACAGCGCGTCGGTCAGCGTGTCGACGGACACCACGCGGCCCGCGGCGAGGACCAGCCGGGCCAGCAACGGCCGGACGGACGGGGCGAGCGCCGCCGGCGGATCGACCTCGACCGGCCCGAGCAGCCGGAAGACGACGCCCGTGCCGTCCTGTGCCACCGCCCCGCCTCCCGCCTGTCGCTGCTCCCGCTGTCCGAGACAGGCGATGCTACCCGGTTTCGCAGGTCAGGCCACCCGGGCCGGGGCCGGGGCGGCGGAGCGCAGCCGGCGGGCCAGCACCGCCGCGTCGCGGCCGACCCAGCCGAGCACCGCCGACCCGCGGGCGCGCTGCCAGGGCAGGCCGAGGAAGTACAGGCCCGGCCAGCCGGTCACGCCCTCCCGGTGGACCGGTGCGCCCCCGGCGTCCAGCACCGGCACGTGCAGCCACGGGTAGTGCGGCCGGAACCCGGTCGCCCAGACCACCGCGTCGACCGTCCGCCGCCCGCCGCCGGCCAGGAGCAGGTCCCGCCCGTCGGCGCCGGCGGCCCGGTCCAGCCGGTCCACCCGGCGCAGCAGCGCCGCCACGTCGGTGCCGATGATCGGGTTCTGGGCGCGCAGCCGCCGGCCGACGAGGCTGTCCGGCCCGGCGCCCATCGTGCCGAGCCGGGAGAACCACCAGAAGACGTCCCGGCCGAGCCACCGCTGTGGCAGCACCGGCCCGAGCTCCGCGACGGACAGCGCGACCCGGCGGCCGCTCGCGGCGAGCTCCTCGGCGATCTGCACGCCGGTGTTGCCGGCGCCGACGACCACGACGTCGCCGGCGGGCAGCTGGGCCGGGTTGCGGTACCGGCTGCTGTGCAGCTGGACCACGCAGGGCGACAGCCGCCCGGCGAACTCCGGCACGCGGGGCGTGTGGAACGCGCCGGCGGCCACGACGACCTGGCGGGCGCGGTACCGCTGCCCCGGCGTCTCGACGTCGAACCCGCCGCCGGGGTCCGGCCGGACCGCGGTGACCGGGCTGCCGAGGTGCACCGGCAGGCCGAACCGGGCCGCGTAGCCCTCCAGGTAGCCGGCGACGTCGTCCTTCGTGGGGTGCGCGTCGGGGTCGCCGGGGAACGGCAGGCCGGGCAGGCCGTTGTACCGGTTCGGCGTGAACAGCGTCAGCGAGTCCCAGCGCCCCCGCCAGGCGTCGCCGACCCTCGCGTGGGCGTCGAGGACCGCCACGGCCTGCCCGGCGCGGTGCAGGTGGTACGCGACGGCGAGGCCGGCCTGGCCGCCGCCGACGATCGCGGTGTCCAGCGTCTCCACGGCGGGCTCAGGCCGTCTCGTAGCCGGCGTCGTCGATCGCGGCACGGACCGCGGCCGGGTCGGCGACGCCGGTGGTCCGCACGGTCTTCGCGGCGACGTCGACGTGGACGGCGGTCACGCCGGGCACCCGGCCGACCGAGTCGGTGATCGCGGCGACGCAGTGGTCACAGGTGATGCCGGGCACGGCGAGCAGGATCTCGTTCACTGGACGCTCCTTCGAGGTCGGTTGGTCGATGCGGCCGAGCCTGGGCGAGGCCGCTGTCCGTCCGCTGTCCGCCGCCGCCAGCGGGCGGACAGCGCCGGCGGGCACCGTGGCGGCACCGGCCCGGGAGGCGGGCCCGCTCGCGAGGAGCACCAGATGACGACATGCACACTGCGGATCGGCGGCATGACCTGCGCGTCCTGCGTGGGGCGGGTGGCCAGGGCGCTGCGGAAGGTCGACGGCGTCGCCGGGGCCGAGGTCAACCTGGCCACGGAGAGCGCCACGGTCACCTTCGACCCGGCCCGCGTCACGGTCGACCTGTTGACGGCCGCGGTCGGCAAGGCCGGCTACCAGGCGCTGTCCGAGCCGCCGCCACCGGCCCCGGCCGACGACAAGGACCGCGAGCTGCGCCGGTCCAAGTGGGCGTGGATCAGCACGCTCGCCGTCGGGCTCGTGATGATGGTCCTGATGTACGTCCCGCTGCCGATCGACGCGATGGACTGGCTCATGCCGCTGCTGCTCGTCGTCGCCACCGTCGTGCAGCTGCAGGCCGGGCGCCCCTTCTACCGGGCCGCGTGGGCCGCCGCCCGCCACGGCGCCGTCAACATGAACACCCTCGTGGCGCTCGGCACCACCGTGGCGTTCGCCTACAGCGCGTTCGTCACGCTCTGGCCCGCCCAGGCCGAGCGGTGGGGCCTGCCGCTGCACGTGTACTTCGAGATCTCCGTCGTCGTCACCGCCCTCGTCCTGGCCGGACGCTGGCTGGAGGCGCGGGCCAAGCGGCAGACCGCGGCCGCGATCCGGGCCCTCGTCGGCCTCCAGCCGCGCACCGCCCGCGTCCTGCGCGGCGACACCGAGGTCGAGATCCGGGTCGAGGACCTCGCCGTCGGTGACCTCGTGCGGGTCCGCCCCGGCGAGAAGATCCCGGTCGACGGCGTGCTCACCGACGGCGGCTCGACCGTCGACGAGAGCATGATCACCGGGGAGAGCCTGCCGGTCACCAAGGCGGCCGGCGACGTGCTCATCGGCGCCACCGTCAACCGCACCGGCGCCCTCGTCATGCGCGCCACCGCCGTCGGGAAGGACACCACCCTCGCGCAGATCGTCCGCCTCGTCGAGGACGCCCAGGGCGCGAAGGCGCCGATGCAGCGGCTCGTCGACACCGTGTCGGGCTGGTTCGTGCCCGCGGTCATCGCGCTCGCCGCGCTCACCTTCGGCGTGTGGGCCCTCGCCGGGCCGGACCCGGGCCGGCTCACCCTCGGCATCGGCACCGCGATCGCCGTCCTGATCATCGCCTGCCCCTGCGCGCTCGGCCTGGCCACCCCGACCGCGATCATGGTCGGCACCGGGCGGGCGGCCGAGCTCGGCATCCTCATCTCCGGCGGCGACGCCCTCGAACAGGCCCGCCGGATCACCACCGTCGTGCTCGACAAGACCGGCACCGTCACCCGCGGCCGGCCCGCCGTCACCACCGTGACCGCGCTGCCCGGCACGACCGCCGCCGCGCTGCTCGCCCTCGCCGCCGCCGCGGAGACCGGCTCCGAGCACCCGATCGGCGCGGCGATCGTCGCCCACGCCCGCGACCAGCGCCGCCCGGTGCCGGTGGCGACCGGGTTCGAGGCGCTGCCCGGGTACGGCATCCGGGCCCGGGCCGGCGACCGTGCCGTCCTCATCGGCAACGCCGCGCTCATGGCGCAGCACGACCTGGCGGTCGCGCCGCTGGCGGCCGCGGCCGGTGCGGTCGCCGACGCCGGTGGCACGGCCGTGTACGTGGCCCTCGACGGGCGCCTGTGCGGCCTGATCGGCGTGGCCGACACCGTGCGGCCCGAGTCGGCCGAGGCCGTCGCGCAGCTGCGTGCCCTGGGCCTCGAGGTGTGGATGCTCACCGGTGACAACCGGCGCACCGCCGAGGTCGTCGCCCGGCAGGTCGGCATCGACCGGGTCATCGCCGACGTGCGCCCGGACGGCAAGGCCGCCCACGTCGCCGCCCTGCAGGAGCAGGGCGCGGTCGTCGCCATGGTCGGCGACGGCATCAACGACGCCCCCGCCCTGGCCCAGGCCGACCTCGGCATCGCCGTCGGCACCGGCACCGACGTGGCCATCGCCGCCTCCGACATCACGCTCGTCGGCGGGGACCTGCGCGGGATCGTGTCCGCGATCGCCCTGTCCCGCCGCACCGTGGCCATGATCAAACAGGGGCTGGGCTGGGCGTTCGCCTACAACGTGCTGCTCATCCCGGTCGCCGCTGGCGTGCTCTGGCCGATCAACGGCACCCTCCTCGACCCGTCGCTGGCCGCCGCCGCGATGGCGATGAGCTCGGTCAGCGTCGTCACCAACGCGCTGCGCCTGCGCCGCTTCCAGCGCCCGGCGACCGCCGCCGACCTGCGGCCGCGCCTGCGCGCGCGGATCGCCGACCTGGGGTACCTCACGGGCATCGCGCTGCTCGCGATCGCCGTCGGCGCCGGCCTCACCGGCCTCAGCCGCACCGACGCCGCCCGGCGCGGCATGAACGGGGTGCTGGCCTGGACCCAGGACACCGGCATGCCGATGCGCCCGGCGATGAGCGTCATGATGACCGCCGACGTCGAGCCGGTGCCCGCCCACGACGCCGGCCTCGCCGTCACCGTCGACGTCCCGGCCGGCGTCGTCCCAGGCCGCGCGGCGACGGCCCGGATCCGGGTCACCGACGCCGCGACCGGCCGCCCCGTCACCGACGTCGGCCGCAGCCACGAGGCGTGGATGCACTGCATCGTCACCCGCGACGACCTCGGCACGTTCGCGCACCTGCACCCGGAGCCGACCGGCCGCCCCGGCGAGTTCACGGTCGGCGTGACGTTCCCGACCGCCGGCCGGTACCTCGTGCACACCGAGTTCCGCCGCAAGGGCGCGATGGCGGACGTGGTCGAGCGCCACGCGGTCGTCGTCGGCGACCTGGCCGACGCGCCCCGGCTCACCGGGCAGGCCTCACCGCGCGACCAGGTGGTGGACGGCGTCCGGGTGATCCTCGCCGGTACCGCGAAGGTCGGCGCCCCGAGCCGCTTCACGTACTGGTTCGCCGACGAGGCCACCGGCGAGCCGCTCACGGACCTGCGGCCGTACCTGGCCGCGGCCGGCCACGTGGTGGTCATGCCGCTCGACGGCCACGGCTTCGCCCACGAGCACGCCGAGGCCGTGGACGAGCGGGGCCGGCCGGTGTTCGCCCTGCCCGGCCAGGCGTTCGGCCCGGACCTGCAGCTGCACGCCGACTTCCCCCGCCCCGGCCTGTACCGCATGTGGGGCCAGTTCCGCACGGCCGGCGGCCGGGTCATCACCACGACCTTCACGGTCGAGGCCACCGAGTAGCCCGGCGCGGCGGCGCCGGACCGCGCTCTCCCAGGGGTCCGGCGCCGAGGTGCGCCACCGGGCGCCGGAGCTGCTGTAGGTACGCTGCCTCCGCCACCATGATCTCAGGGCTTCGAGGAGAGGCATGCGTCAGCTCACCGTCGCCGGCGTCGACGCCGCCCTCAGGGCGTGCGCCCCGTGATCTCGCTGCGGACCGAGATGCTGGTCATCGGGCTGCTGCTAGCCGCCGGTCTCTCCGGGGCGGCGCTCGGCCGTGGCGCCGCACCCGCCGGGCCGCCCGCGGCCGTGGACCTGGCCGGCCGGGTCGGCTGCACCGGTGCCCACGCGGGCAACCCCACCGGCGGCGAGCGGGAGCTCGTCATGTGCCGGATCGGGGACCGCGACGTCACGGTCGTCACGTTCGGCGACAACACCGGCCGTGACGACTGGCTCGGCGACGCCCGCGCCGAGGTGGTCACGCTCGGCCTGTTCGGCGCGCCGGAGGCGCTCGTGTACGGCGACCGCTGGGCGGTCCGGACCGCCGACCTCGCGGCCGCCGACCGGTTCGCCGCCGCGCTGCATGGGTGGCGGGTGTGACGGCCACCGCGCCCCGGCCGCCGCTGCGCCGCGCCGCCGGGGGTGCCGGCGCCCACCTGGACTGGGCACTGTGGGGGCTGCTCGCGGTGCTGGCGCTGTTCGCCGCGAGCGCGGTCGCCGACCTGGTCGCGGTGCTCGGGGTGCTGGCCCGGCTGCCGGCGCCGCCGATCGACCGGCTCGACGCCGGGCAGACCGCCGGGACGGTCGAGACCGCCCTCTGGTTCGGCCACCTGCTCGTCGTCGGCGCCTGGTTCGTGCTGGCCGCCCGGCTCCTGCGCCGCCTGGGCACGGACCCCGGCCCGGTCCTGCGCACCTGGCCGGTCGTGCTGTGGCGGTTCGGCGTCGCCGCGACCCTCGCGGGCGCCATGGTCCTGCCCCGGGCGACCGTGTTCGAGCCCGGCGCGTTCGCCACCCGGCTGCGCTGGATGGTCCCGATCCTGGTGGCGCGGCTGGCGCTCACGGCGGTGCTGGCCGTGGCGCTGTTCCTCGTGCGCCGGCGGGTGCACGAGGTGCTGCTGGCTTCGCCGGTACCGCCAAGGCCCGACCCCCGCAGCGCACTGCGCACGGTCCCGCTCGCCTCGCTCGGCGGCGCGCCGGCCGTGTCCCCCGACGCCCCGGGCCCGTGACCCCGGCAGCTACGCAGGCCGTGGCCCGCCCGTTCACGCCGGCAGGCCCTCCAGGGTCGTCGCGACGGGGTGGCGCGCCGCGGCCAGCGCGGGGACGGCGGTGAGGGCGGCGACGGCGACCAGGACCGCGGCCGCGGTGGCGAGCAGCCAGGCGACCGGGGCCGGGCCGGCGTTGCCGGGGGCGAAGAACAGGTACAGCTCACGGCCGAGGAACGCGCCGGCGGCGGCCCCCGGGACGGCCGGCAGCAGCTGCGCCAGGACCAGGCCGGCGGCGGCCTGGCCGGGTGTCGCGCCGAGGGTGCGGGCGACGGCGAGCGGCAGCCGGCTGTCGAGCACGGCGGTCCACGTGCTGACGAGCGTGTTCAACAGCGCGAGGACGCAGGCGGCGCCGAGGACGAGCAGGATCGCGTGGACGGTTCGCTCGTCGCGGGCGTTGGCGAGGGTCGTGCCGCCGAGGTTCAGCGGGCGGCTGGTCTGGGCCAGGTTCGCGAACGCGGCCGCGAGCGTGGTCGTGGTCACGAGGGCGTTGAGCGTGCCCAGCCGGGCCCGGCCCGGGCGGCGGGCGTTGAGCCGGACGCCGATGAGCAGTGCGGTCGGCAGCCGCCGGGAGAGCCGGACGCGCCCGCCGCGCCGCCGTGCCGGTGCGGCGGCCCGGACGAGCGGGGCGACGGTGGCCGCGGCCGCGATCGCGAGGGCGAGCCCGGTCGCGGCGGCCACCACGCGCAGGGGCGGGTAGGGCGCCAGCTCGGCGATGAACCCGACGCTCGGGCGGAACAGCAGCGGCGCGCCGAGCCAGCCGATCGCGAGGCCCGCACCGGCGGCGACGAGCCCGAGGACGAGGTACTCGGCGAGCTGCACGGCGGCGATCATGGCCGGCCCGGCGCCGACCGCCTTGAGCACGGCGACCCGGCGGCGCCGCGCGATGACCCGGCCCGCGACGAGGCCGGCGACGCCGGTCACCGCGAGGGCGGCCAGCAGGGAGCTGCCGACGTACATGGCTGTCTGCGCGTTGCGGGTCAGCCGGTTGTTGGTCTCGCCGATCTCCTGCCAGGTGCGCACCTGCCCGCCGCGGAAGCTCTCGTCGTACAGCTCGGCGCGGATGAACGCCTCCGGGTCCCCGACCTTCAGCTTGAGCGCGTACGACAGCGGCATCGTGCCGGCGAGCGCCGGCATGTCGCCACGGTCGATCCAGACCAGCCCGCCGTACTCGACGAGGAAGCCGTCCGGGTTGTGCCAGTCGACGGCGGGGAACACCCCGCGGGCGGCGCTGACCGCGATCCCGGTCACCCGCAGCCGCGTGGTGTTGACGGTGACCGTGTCGCCGACACGGATGCCGAAGGCGGTGGCCAGGGTCCGCTCGACGACCACGCCGCCCGGCCGTATCCAGGTGCCGTCCGTCACCGCCGGCTGGTCGACCGCGGCCGGCGCGCCGTCACGCCCCTCGGCGACGACCCGCACGGTCGCGCCGCCGGCGGTCAGGTCGGTGTACGCGAGCGGGAACGGTCCGCTGTACGCCGTGACGCCGGGCGCGGCCGGCACCGCCGCGAGCGCGGCGAGGGCCTCCTCGCCGGTGACGCCGGGCTCCGCCACCACGTCCGGGCCGGCGGTGGCGGCGCGGGTCTGCCGGTACGGGTCGGCGATCATCGCCTTGAGGGCGAGCCCGAGGGTCAGCGCCGCCGTCGCCGCGGTGACGGCGATCAGCAGCAGGACCGCGTCGACCGGCCGCCGGCGCAGGTCACGGGCGAGCAGCCGCCCGACGAGCAGCACCCTACCGGTCATACGTCCTCCGCTTCGCTCATGTGTGCACCGCGACGTGCTGGTCGTCGGTGAATGCCCCGTCCCGCATCGAGATGATCCGGTCGGCGACGGCGGCGATGCGGGCGTCGTGGGTGACCACGACGAGCGTCTGCCCGGCGGTGCGCAGCCCCTCGAACAGCCGCAGCACGTCCAGCGTCGCGGCGCTGTCGAGGTTGCCGGTGGGCTCGTCGGCGAGCACGACGGCCGGCTCGTTGCTCAGCGCCCGGGCGATCGCGACCCGCTGGCGCTGGCCGCCGGAGAGCTCCGACGGCAGGTGGGCGGCCCGGTCGGCGAGCCCGACCCGGTCGAGCAGGTGCAGGGCCCGCCGCCGGGCGCGGCGGGGCGCCTGCCCGGCCAGCAGCGCGGCCAGCTCGACGTTCTCGACCGCGGTGAGCTCGTCCATGAGGTGGAAGGACTGGAACACGAACCCGACTCCGTCGCGCCGCAGGCGGGCCAGCCGGCGCTCGCTCATCCCGTCGATGCGCCGCCCGGCGAGCGCGATCCGGCCGCTCGTGGGCCGCTGAAGGCCGCCGAGCAGCTGCAGGAGGGTGGACTTGCCGCAGCCGCTGGGGCCCATGATCGCCAGCGCCTGTCCCGCGGGCACGTCCAGGTCCACGTCGTCGACGGCGCGCACCAGGCTGTCGCCCTCGCCGAACCGTTTGGTGAGTTGTCGTGCCTGGATGTGGCTCATTTCCGTCCCGTCCAGGTTCGCTCGCATGCGTCCAGCCATTCGAGGTCGGCGCGCAGCCGCAGGACCACGCCTTCCAGCAGTAGCCCCGCGACCGGGTCGGCCTCGGTCAGCGCGGCCCGCTGGGCGTCACGCAGCCGGCGCAGGATCTCCCGCCGCTGCGCGTCGACGAGCGCGACCGGGTCGGCGAGCCGCGCCCGAGCGGCGGCGACCAGCTTGAGGTGGAACTCGGCGAGGTCGGGCTTCGGCCAGCTGACCTCGGCCAGCCAGGCGGCGACGCGCTCCTGCCCGGCGGGGGTGAGCACGTAGACCCGCCGGTCGGGCCGGTCGGGCAGCCCGTCGTCGTGCTGCGAGGTGACGAGCCCGGCCTTGGCCAGCCGCGCGAGCGTGACGTAGATCTGCCCGGCGTTCATCTCGTTCCCGAGCGGCCCGAGCGCCTCCCGCATCCGGCTGCGCAGCTCGTAGCCGTGCGCGGGCTCCTTGGCCAGCATGGCCAGCACCACGTCCTGCACCCCGCCCACCCTTCGCGTTGATCGCCTATAGATAACGGCTATCCAATGGCGCTGTCAACCACGCGGGGGCGCGGCGTCCTACTCCGACGGGGCCGGGCCGAGGAGCCGCATCTCCTCGATGTCCATCGCGGCCTGCAGATCGCGCAGGACGATGTCGTCGATCGTGTTGGCGTCGCGCATCGCGGTCACCGCCTGGCGTTTGCGGGTCAGGACCCTGAGGCGCAGGCGGCGTTCGAGGTGCTGCATGCGGTACGCCTCGCCGTCCTTGTGGGTCCTGGCCCGCACGTCCTGCAGGTGGTCCTCGTACTCGGCCCGCAGGCGGTCCACCATGTCCCGCGGGGCGCCCAGTTCGCGGGCGACGTCGTCCAGGGCGGACAGGCCGGCCCGGGCCGCCTCGATCTGGGCCTGCAGCGCCTCGCCGGCGCGGCCGTCGTCCGCCGTCAGGCCGGCCCACCGGATCACCATGGGCAGGGTCAGGCCCTGGACCAGCATGGTCACCACGATCACCACGACCGTCGTGAAGACGATGAGGCTGCGATCGGCGTACGGGGTGCCGTCGGGCAACGCCGTCGGGACCGCCAGCGCGGCGGCCAGCGACACCGCGCCGCGGAAGCCCGCCCAGCCGTTCGCCGTGCGGGCCTTCCAGCCGACGCGCCGGGCCCGCTGTACCGCGCGGCGATCAACGGCACGGATCACGCCCGTCATGACGTGGACCCACAGCAGCCTGACGACGATGACCGTGACCGCGGCCAGCGCCGCGATGCCCAGCGCACGCGCCGCCGAGTGCTCGATGGCCCGCACCGCGCGCGGGATCTGCATCCCGACCAGCACGAACAGGCTGCCGTTGAGCATGAACGTGCCGAGGTCCCAGAACGCGAACGCCTGGACCCGGGAGCGGGCCCGCACGACCCGCGGGCTCGCCTGGGTCAGGACCAGCCCGCCCACGACCACGGCGACGACGCCGCTCGCGTGCAGCAGCTCGGCGAGCAGGAACGCGGCGAACGGGGTGAGGATGCTCAGCCCGCCCTCCCGCCGCGGGTCGTCGAGGCGGCGCCGGACGAGGATGACCGCGCCGGCGGTGACCAGCCCGGCGAGCACCCCGCCCACGGAGGACCAGGCCAGCCGCCAGGTCAGCTCGAGCGGCCCGGGCATCGCCGCGCCGCCCAGCGTGCCGACGGCGACGGCGAACAGCACGAGCGCCGTGCCGTCGTTGACGAGGCTCTCCGCCCGCAGCGTGGTCAGCGTGCGGCGCGGCATCCGCTTGGCCAGCCCGGACACGGCCGAGGCGTCGGTGGGGGCGAGCACGGCACCGAGGATCCAGGCGGCCGCCGCGGTGACCCCGACGGCCTGCAGCGCGTACGAGACGGCGGCCATCGTGGCGATCACCAGCACCACCGCCGAGAGCACGATGACGCGCAGGTTGGCGCGGATCTCCCGCAGGCTGGTGTTGAGACTCTCCCAGTACAGGACGGCGGGCAGGAACAGCCCGAGCACCGCGTCCGGCGGCAGCTCGACCTCGGCCAGCGGCGGCAGGAGCGCCAGCAGCCCGCCGAAGAGGATGAGCAGCACGGGTGGTGCCACGCTGTACCGCCGCCCCACCGTCGTGCCGACCAGAACGGTCACGCCGAGCACGATGACCAGGAACAACGCCTCCACGGAGCCATCCTCCACCACAGCGGTCCCACATACTTGGGTCGTGGACCTTCCCGTTCTCGTCATCGACGGCGCCGAATTCTCGGACTTCGACGGCTTCGCGCGTGAGTTCTCGAAGCTGCTCGCCGGCCACACCTGGAGCGGCAACCTGGATGCCTTCAACGACATCCTCCGAGGCGGCTTCGGGACGCCTGAGGGCCGGTGGGTACTGCGGTGGCGCCACTCCGAGCGCTCCCGCGCAGCGCTCGGCTACGCGGCGACGATCGACCGCCTGGAAGGACTCCTGCGCACGGCCCATCCGTCCAACCGGGCCGCGATCCGGGCGAGGATCGAGCGGGCCCGCCTGAGCGCCGGCCCGACCCTGTTCGACGAGCTGGTCGAGATCATCAACGACAACGACGTCGTGCTCGACCTCCACTGACGGCCCAGTAGCTCACGGGTCGCAGCGTAGGCGCGAACGCAGGTGTATCGGGGCACGGCCGGGTAGGGAAAGCGCCATGAGACCGACCACGACGACGAACGCCGGGGTGCCGGTGGCCAGTGACGAGCACTCGCTCACCGTCGGGGCCGCGGGGCCCAACCTGCTGCAGGATTCCTACCTGCTGGAGAAGCTGGCGCACTTCGTGCGGGAGCGGGTGCCCGACCGGGTCTACCACGTCAAGGGTGGCGGGGCCTTCGGCTACTTCGAGGTGACCGAGGACGTCACCCAGTGGACCAAGGCGGCCTTCCTCAGCAAGGTCGGCAAGCGTACGCCCGTGCTCGCGCGGCTCTCGAGCGTCGCCGGGGAGGAGGGGTACGCCGACACCGACCGGGACGTGCGGGGCTTCGCCGTCAAGTTCTACACCGAAGAAGGCAACTACGACATGGTCGGCAACAACACGCCGGTCTTCTTCGTGCGGGACCCGATGAAGTTCCCCGACTTCATCCACTCGCAGGAGCGGATGCCCGACAGCGGCCTGCGCAGCAACAACGCCCAGTGGGACTTCTGGACGCTCTCGCCCGAGTCGGCGCACCAGGTGACGATCCTGATGACCGACCGCGGCACCCCGCGGACCTGGCGCCACATGAACGGCTACAGCAGCGACACCTACATGTGGCAGAACGCCGCCGGTGCGCGGTTCTGGGTGAAGTACCACTTCAAGACCGAGCAGGGCATCCAGAACCTGACCGACGCCGAGGCGAAGGCGATGCGCGCCGAGGACCTCGACTTCCACCGCCGCGACCTGTTCGAGGCGATCCTGCGCCAGGACCATCCGGCGTGGCGGGTCGAGATGCAGATCATGCCGTACGAGGACGCGGCCGGGTACCGGTTCAACCCGTTCGACATCACCAAGACCTGGCCGCACAAGGACTACCCGACGATCCCGATCGGGCGGATGGTGCTCAACCGCAACCCGGAGAACTTCTTCGCCCAGATCGTGCAGGCGGCGTTCGACGTCGCGAACATGGTCCCCGGCATCGGGCCCAGCCCGGACCGGATGGTGCTCGGGCGGATGTTCGCCTACGGCGACTCGAACCGGTACCGCACCGGCCCGAACTACGGCCAGCTGCCCGTCAACCGGCCGCTGAACGAGGTGCACAACTACAACAAGGACGCCCCGATGCGGTACCACCACAGCGGCAACCAGCCGGTCTACGCCCCGAACAGCTACGGCGGGCCGGCCGGCGACCCGCGGCGGTACCGCGACCCGAGCTGGATGGTCGAGAGCGGCGAGATCCTGCGCACCGCGTACCAGGCGCACCGCGACGACGACGACTTTGTCCAGCCCGGCACGCTGTACCGCGACGTCCTCGGCCCGGCCGACCGCGAGCACCTGGCGGGCAACATCGCCGCGCACCTCAGCGCCGGGGTCGAGCGCTTCATCCAGGAGCGGGCGGTCAAGGAGTACTGGAACCGGGTCGACCCCGGCCTCGGCGCCCGCGTGGCGGAACACATCGGCCTGACGGCCACGACCAGGCGATGACGGCGGGGTGCCCGCGGTGATCACCCGTGGCGTCGCCCGTGCCGGAGCGCGGGCGATGCCACGCTGGTGCGTATGGCAGGCTCCTCGGGCCGGCTCGCCGGCCAGACCGTCGTGGTGCTCGGCGGCAGCGGCGGGATCGGCCTCGAGACGGCCCGGCAGGCCCGCGCCGAGGGTGCGGAGGCCGTCCTCGTGGGCCGCGACCCGGCCCGGCTGGCCCGCGCGGCCGCCGACGTCGGCGCGACGGCCACCGCCGCCTTCGACGCCACCGACCCCGCGGCGCTGGCCCGGTTCTTCGCCGACCTGCGCGAGCCGGTCGACCACGTGATGGTCACCGCCGGCGGCAACTACTACACCCGCCTGGCCGACCTGGAGTTCGCCCGCGCCCGCCGGCTGGTCGACGAGCACCTGTGGCTGCCGCTGCACCTGGCCCGGGCCGTGACCGGCCGGGTCCGGCCCGCGGGAACCTTGCTGTTCATGGGGGGTACCGGCGGTCGCCGGCCCGGCCCGGGCATGCTCCTGGCGGGCGCGCTGACCGCGGCGATGCCCGCGCTGGTGGCGAACCTGGCGCTCGAGCTGGCCCCGATCCGGGTCAACCTCATCGCGGCGGGCTTCGTCGACACGGAGCTGTCGGCCCGCCTGCTCGGCGAGGATCTCGACCGCCGCCGCGAGCAGCTGCGCGCGACGCTGCCGATCGGCCGTGTGGTGGGCCCGGCGGACGTCGCCGCGCTGGCCGTCCTCCTGATGGCCGACACGGCCCTGACGGGCGCCACCTACGACGTCGACGGCGGCCAGCAGCTCACCTAGGCGCCCGGGACCTTACGCCGTGTCCGCGGCCGTACGCCGTGCCTGCGGCATTACGCCGGGACCGGGACCGGGACCGGAGCGGCGGCGGTGGCCGGAGCCGGAGCCGGGGCGGTGGCAGTGGCCGGGGCCGGGTCGTGCATCGGCCACGCGCGGCCGATCAGCGCGGCGGCACCGACGCCGGCCGCGGCGAGCATCAGGGCGGCCTGCGCGCCGAGGCGCTGGGCGCAGCAGCCCCAGGCGATCGCGCCCAGGCCCTGGGTGCCGAACAGCACGACCTGGTACACGGACAGGCCGCGGGCCCGCACCCAGGCCGGCAGGTGGCTCTCGATCGCCGAGTTCGTGCAGGCCAGGGTGATCACCCAGGCGGCGCCGGCGGCGACCAGGACGAGCGCCACCAGGCGGGCGTCGCGGCTGGCCGCCACGACGACCAGGGCCAGCAGGAACACGCCGGCCGAGCCGGCGATGCGGTCGCGCGGCCGGACCGCGCGCAGCCGCGGCTGGATCAGGGCGCCCACGACGGCGCCCGCGCCGAGAGCGCCGAGCAGCAGCCCGTAGCCGTTGACGCCGAGGCCGAGGCGCTGCCCGGCCAGCAGCGGCAGCAGGGCGAGCAGGGCCGAGCCGGGCAGCAGGAACAGCAGCGCCTGGCCGAGGATCCGCCGGACCACCGGGGTCCGCCGAACGTAGCCGCAGCCGACGCGCAGCGCGGCGCCGAACGGCTCCGGGCGGCGCTCCATGGCCCGCTTGCGGGCCAGGACGGGGCACGGCCGCCAGGCGAACAGGACCCCGACGAACACCAGCACCGTCACGGCGTGCAGGGCGAACACCGCCGCCGTGCCGGCCCACGCGATGACCAGCCCGGCGACGGCCGGGCCGACCGCCCGCACGACGTTGGTGCTGATCGCGCCGAGCGCGGAGGCGTGCGGCAGGTGGCGGCGCGGCACCAGGTCGGGGGTGATGGAGCCGAACGCCGGCATCGTCAGCGCCGCACCGGCGCCGATGGCGCACTGCAGCACGATCAGCGTCGTCGACGCCACCCGGCCGTTGAGCGCCAGGCCGGCCAGCACCAGGCCGACGACCGCGATCGCCAGCTGGACGCCGATGAGCAGCCGGCGCCGGTCGACCAGGTCGGCGAGCACCCCGGCCGGCAGGCCCAGCAGCAGTACCGGCAGCATGCTCGCCGCCTGCACCAGCGCGACCAGCAGACCGGTGTCCGACCGGCCGGTGGAGCCGCCCGAGATGAGCCACTGTGCGCCGACGAGCTGCATGGCGGCGCCGGCACTGGCCGCCGACATGGCCAGCCAGAGCGCTCGGAACGCGCCGCTGCGCAGCGGGGCCCACGGGGTGTTCGAGTTCTCCACGATGGCGGTGACCTTCTCCTCGGGTGCTCGGAACCGCCACCAAGACTTGCCGGGGATGCTGCGCCGAACATCGGGGTCATCGGCCGTCAGCGGCGCGGGGTTCCCCGAAGTGCGACTACCCGCTGCCCGGTAGGGAGGGTTACGCGCCGAGGGAGTGCTGGACCGCGAGCACGTCCGGACCGAGCAGCGGCGGCAGGCCGGCCACGGCGACCGGCGGGCGGCGTTCGCGCAGAGCGGTCGCGGTGTCGCGGAGGGCGACGCCGATGCGGCCGGCGTCGTGGGCGGTGAGGTCCGGGCGGCCGCCGGTGCGCTCCTGTTCCCAGCAGGCGGCCAGCATCCGGTACACGAGCCGCTGCACCGCCACCACTGCCGGCCACAGCGACTCCGCCGCGCCGCGGTGCGGGCCCGGCGCCCCGGCCGCGGTCGCGTAGACGCCGGGCAGGGTGAGCGCGCGGTGCTGCAGGTCCCGCCGCGCCGCCCGGGCCGCCGCGGTGGTCACCGCGCCGTCCGCGAGGTGGCTGAGCACGATGCCGGCGGCGTCGAGCGTGCCGGCCAGCGCCTCCGGCAGCCGCGCGGTCGCGCCCCACCGGGGGGTGACCAGGAACACGCCGAGGGCCACCGCGCAGCCGATCGCGGTGTCGACGCCCCGGGCGACCAGCAGCCCGCCGACGTCGGCGACCGGCCGCCCGCCGGAGCCGATGAGCAGCGCGATCGGGGTGATGACGACGACGGCGAGCGCATAGTTGCGCGGCACGAGCCATTCGATCGCGTACTGCAGCGCCACGATCGCCAGCACCAGCCAGAGCCCGCCGGGGTGGGCCAGGAGGAGGCCGCCGGCCAGCAGCAGCCCGGCCCACGTGCCGGTGAGGCGTTCGAGGCCGCGCTGGGCGGTGCGCGGCCAGTCGAACCCCTGGTGCAGCACGAGCACCGCCGCGGTCATGGCCCAGTACGCGTGCTCCAGGCCGAGCCCGACGGCGGCCGACCCGGCGAACAGGGCCGCGAGCCCGGCCCGCGCGGCGGTGGTGACGGCCGCGGACCCGGGCCGCAGCGCCTCGCGGAGCAGCGCCGCCGCCCCGGGCCGCCCGTACGGCAGCTCGACGGCCCCGGGTTCCTCCGGCGTGTGGTGCGGTGGGTCCCGGCGCGGCGCGTTGAGGATGTCCGCGAACGCCAGGTGCAGCGCCCGGGTCTCGGCCCGCATCCGGTCGAGGGTCGCGCTGCCGCGGGCCGGCTGCTCGGCGATGAGGACGTTCCAGGACTCGTGCAGCGCCGCGGCGGCCCGGTGCCGGGCGTCGTCCGCCTCGCCGGGCTCGGCCACGGCGAGGTCGGCGACGGCCCCGGCCGCCGCGAGGAAGGCCGCCCGTTCGGGGCCGCGCGGCCGGACCACCGCCCCGGCCAGGTGGACGAGCCAGGCGAACGCCCCGCCGGCGAGCACCAGCGCCCCGACCCGCCACGGATCGGGATGCCCGGCGTGCAGGGCGACCCCGGTGGCGGCGGCGAGCACGACGAAGTACGCGCCCGGCTGCCCCACCGGCACCGCGTTGCAGAGCAGGGTCGCCCCCGTCGCGAGGAGGGCGAGCGCGGTGACCGCCAGCCACGGCGTCCCGGCCGTCCACAGCCCGGCGAGCACGGCGAGCGTGATGGCCACGGCGACGGCGGCGAGGAGCCCGGCCCGGTACCGGTACGGCCGCCCGCTGCCGTACAGCGCAGTGAACCCGCCGATCGTGGCGGTGAGCCCGGCGGCGACGTCGCCCGCGAGCCACCCGGCAAGGGTGGGCAGTCCCATGCACACGGCCGCCCGCAGCGCGACCGGCCACCGGCGCGGCACCGGCCGCACCGCGAACAGCGTGGCGAGCCCGGCCCGCGACAGCGGCGGGGCCGGCGGGATCGGTGCGGCCATCACCGCCATCCTGCCGTACGGGGGCCGCCCTCAGCCGGTCGGTTCGCCCGCCTCCCCCGCTCGAACGAGACCGCCCGGGCCGCCACCGGCACCGGCCGGTCGGGCGGCCGTGTCCAGGGTGTAGCGGCGCTGGATCAGGATCGCCGCCAGCATGAACGCGGCCGGGACCAGTCCGAAGCCCAGCCGGACGGCCAGCAGCGCGGACGAGGACTGCGGGGCCGGGTCGTCCGAGGAGCTGGCCACGAAGCCGCCGGCGGCGAGGCAGACGGCGTAGACGTACGGGCCCAGGGCGCCGCCGAGCGCGTCGGCCGCCGTCCACACGCCGGTGTAGCCGCCCGCCTTGGCCGGGCCGTCCGGGCCGGCGGCGGCGATCACGTCCGGGACCATGGAGAACGGCAGGAGCTGCATCGCGGCGAAGGCGACGCCCAGCATCGCCACCGCCGCGACGAGGACGACGAGGCCGGCCGTCGCGCCCAACGCCAGTACCAGCGAACCTCCGACGAACGTCAGCTGGGCCGCCAGCAGGCCGCGCTGCTTGCCGAAGCGGCGGGCGAAGGCCACCCACAGCGGCGTGGTGACGATCGCCGGGGCGACGAACGCCGCCACCAGGACCGTCGTGAGGGCGGGGCGGTGCAGCTCGTACTCGGTGTAGTACGGCACGGCGGCGAGCACCAGGTGGGTGGTGGTGGACATCGCCAGGTACGCCGTGACCAGGGCGCGGAACTGGCGGTCGCGCAGGGCGGTCAGCAGTCCGCCGTGGGAGGGCTGGGCGGGCGTCAGCGGTGCAGCGCGGGTCAGGCGGGTCACGCCGGCCACGCCCACGAGCATGGCGGCCAGGGTGACCGCGCCCAGGACCACGCCCATCGTGCCGTAGCCCGCGCCGGCGAGCAGCGGGGCGGCCACGCCGCTGAGCAGGATGCCGACCGTCAGGACGACCATGCGGAACCCCATGAGGCGGGTCCGCTCGTGGTAGCCGATGGCGAGGTCGGCCGGCGTGCTGAGATAGGGGACCTGGTACGCGGCGAAGAGGAGGTTGCCGGCGATGAACGCCACCGCGACCCAGAGGGCGGCGCCGGGGCCGCGCAGTCCGGGCGGGACCGCGAACAACACCGCGAACGCGACGGCCAGACCGCAGCCGAGCAGCAGCAGCCGGCGGCGGTGGCCGTGGCGGGCCAGGTCGGCGTCGGAGCGGCGGCCGACCCACGGGTGCAGCACGACGTCGGCGATCTTCGGCACCAGCAGCGCGAACCCGGCGAGGAGGGGCGCGACGGCGAGGACGTCCGTCATGAAGTACAGCAGGAGAAGCCCCGGCACCGTGACCCACACGCCCATGCCGACCGACCCGGTCGCGAAGGGCAGGAGGCCGCGCAGCGGCAGGCGGACGTCCGTCATCGACCGCTCCCTAATCCAACGTGCGATGGATAATAGGCGACGATGGACGGCATGAACACCCCACGCCGGCGGCCCGGCCGCCCGCCGCAGGCCGACCCGCAGGCGACCCGCGAGCGGATCGTCGCGGCGGCCACCGGCCTGTTCGCCCGCCACGGCTTCGACGCGGTGAGCGTGCGGCAGGTCGCGGACGCGGCCGGCGTCGACGTGGCGACGGTGCACCACCACACGGGCGGCAAGGCGGTGCTGTACGAGGCCTGCTTCGCCCGCGTCTACGCGCTCGAACAGCGCGCCCTGGAGCCGGTACTGTCGTCGCCGACCGACCTGCACCGGGTGCTGGACGCGTTCCTCGACTTCCTGGAGGAGTGGCCGGAGAACACCGGCCTGTGGCTGCGCCGCTGGCTGGACCCGACCCGCCACCGGGGGATCGACGAGCGATACTCGATGCCGCTGTACGAGCGGGTCGAGCGCCTCCTGGCCGCGGCGGGCGAGCCGCATCCGCGCGTGGCGGTGCGGAGCTTAATCTGGGCCGTGCACGCCCACGCGGTGCGCGCGTTGCACGGCGAGGTGCCGGGGGAGGAGCGGGCGGCGCTGCGCGAGTTCGCCCACCGCTGGGTGTCCCGGATGTACGACGCTCCTTGACGCGGCGTGCCCGGGCCGGCTGCGGCCGGGCGGCTCCGGGGGCGCGCCGGGTCCCGGGGCTCCCGGCCGGTCATTTCGGACAATTCAGGCGAATGGCGGGGTCTCGCGAGCCTCGTCGCTGACCGCCTCATGATCGTGGGTTGCATCTGGTCGTCGGGACAGCCAAAACATCTCCCTCGATCATGGAGTCGGGCGAGTGCGGGCGCCCATCGGCCGCGGTGTGGCTCCGTGCGGGCCGTGATCGGCGCGGCACCTCCCAAGATCGATGGAGAGTTCTGGTCGCCATGGCAGCCGGAACTCTCCATCGATCTTGAGGGGTGGCTCGCCGGGTTCCCGCGCGAAGACGTTGGTCGATCTACCCTCACCCGCCGCGACTGGTGAGGGTAGATCGACCAACGTCTTCGAAGTGCGCGGTGGCCGAGGGCGGCGGGGTGCGGTGGCTGAGGGTGGCGGGGGTGCGGTGGTGGAGGGCGGCTGGGTGCGGCCGTTGGGTGCGGTGGCGGAGGGTGGCTGGGTGCGGTGGCGGAGGGTGGCTGGGTGCGGTGGCGGAGGGTGGCTGGGGCGGCGGAGGGTGGCTG
>NZ_BMPI01000038.1 GCF_014647515.1 Dactylosporangium sucinum
GAGCTGGCCTTCGGTCAGCATCACACCAGGATCGACGACCGACCCGACATAACGCAACCAGCATCACGCAACACTAGCTGGATAAAGGTATTCACGCATGGCGCTTTCATCTCCGTCGTCAACACGATAATGCGGTAGCTCCAGCTCCGCCTGCCCCCTTGCCCATCGGCGGTGCATAACCCAGGTAGAGGGGCTCTGCTGCGAGACCTGGACGAGGTCGCCTACCTGCGGTTCGCGAGCGTCTACCGAGCAATCCAGTAACTAGGGAACGGTCGCGGCCCATGCGGGCCGCTGGTAGCCGATTACCGGCCAATCACTGCAATCACGAGCTGACCAGCCAACCCGGCAGGCCGGCTCGTTGTCGTCGACGCCTCGATTGGAGGAAACGATGCGCTTCCCCCTCCTTCCTTCTCCGCCGTATGGAGATAGAGCTAAAGAGCGAGGACTTACACGCTCAATCGCGGCCCTGTGGAGGCCGGTCACCGGCCTTGTGGAGGCCGGTTCAGATGCAAAACCGGCCCCGTGGAGGCCGGTTGTCCACTCCTGGGCAGTCAGCCCGTGAGCGCCAGGGTCCCCGGCCAGGCCGGCGGGATCACGCTTCATGACTGGATAGCGGCAGATCGCCTGTTTCTGAGCTACCTCGCTACCGACGTCACCAACGTACCGGTTCACCTGCGGATCATGTTCGCCGGGATGCACCGCATGAACGCAATCGGGCACGCCGAGTTCGGGGACGGAGAGCTAGCCGAAGTCGTGGGCACCAGCAGCACGGCGGGGTCGTTCCGTAAAGCGATCAGGACGCTCAAGGAGATGAAGATCCTCATGGAGGAGTCTTCGGCGCGCTGCCTGGTGTTCGCTCCCCGTCTCGTTGACCGCGGGAAGGGCTCCAGGTCTTGCCGCACCCACCGCCTCGGGGAGCACGCCGACAAACCGAAGCGTATCCGCAAGGACCGCAAGGTCCAGGGCAAGCCGATCGTGCGCCCCGATGAGTCCGGACCGGTCGAGGTCGGAGGCGTCACCTCGGAGACCGGGAGCCGCATCTTCAAGGCAGTGCCGGCCGACGCTCCAGAGCCGAGCATTCACGACTGGGTCAGGCTCCTGGACCTCGCCGCCGCACTCAAGGACTCGCCGATAGCGCGGGCCATCGAAAAGGTCGTTGCCGACATCGAGCCGTGGGCGGCGGCGGAGCGCGAAGTCAGCCGGAGGGATTGGCCGTGAAGTTCCAGACGTACCTGTTCTTGTCCCGCCGCGTGTTCGCCGTCCTGGCCGAGACTCCCGGCCTTGACGTTGCGGCCGTGGCCGAGCGCGCCGGGCTGACGAACAAGTGCACCAGGGACGTCCTGCGTGCCGCCCGGGAAGTGGGCGCGGCCACCAGCACGAAGAACGCCGCCGGGATCAATCAGTGGTTCCTGGTCGGTTTGCTGGAGGCGTCTCAGCCGTGACGTCAAGCCTGGATGCCGTGTGGGCAGAGGTCGAGGCGGCGATGGCGGACGAGCTGGCGGAGCGCGAGGCCAGATGGGCAGCAGCGACGGCGCGTCGAGATGCCGCCAACCGTCCCGGGGCTGTCGATCGTCCGACCGAACCGCCTGAAGGCTGGCCATGGGATCAGCCGGAGAACGTCACCGAGTCGCCGGGCGCTGTCCACGTCGACCAGGACGAGGGTCAGCCCGAACTACACGAGGAAGCCGGACCGTCAAGACTCTCCTCCGCCGCGTACTTGGCCATCTCCGGGGCCATCGAGCGCGTTCTCGCCGACGCTACGGAGCCGCTGACTGCGCGCCAAATCGCGGACGCACTGGGGAAGACACGTCGCGCGGTCCGTCTGGCCCTGCAAGCGATGAGGCGTCAGCGTCGGGCTGCGTCGACCACGGCGCCGGACGGCGCCAACCTATGGACGTCTCGCCGCCGACCGCGAGCCGGTCAAGCTGCCACCGCGGGCAACGTATCGCCCCGAGTTTCACCGGCACCCGCCGGGCACAGTGCTACACGGGTTGCGGCTCGTGTACTACGTCCGGCGCGTCGGGTCGATCCATCGGCGCGGCTGGAAGACCGTACTCGGGTGGTTCCAGTGCGAGATCTGCGGAAGCACGTTCGTTGCCCGGGTATGCCCGGTCGAGGACGACCGCGTTACGTGCACCGATCCCGGCTGCAATCAGATGCATCTTGCCGAGTTGGCAAAGCGCTAGCCCACCGTCCATCGTGGACGGTCTGAGACGGTCTGAGAAGCCCTAAAAGCCTCCGCCCCATAGGGGCACCGACTCGCGCCACCAGGCCCTCAGCGTGGCACTGAGGGCCGTCAAATGGGCCGTTCTGGATTCGCAATCCAAGCAGAAACACACACCACCGCCGTTGCGATACGCAACAGCGGCTCCCTTCTCCGAAAGGACACGCCAGCAATGGCCGCAAGCAAGAGCAACACGTCCACGACCGCCGTCCAGTACCGCGCCGACGACGGCGAATCGCTCTACGAGCTTCGGGCGGCCCTGGCCGCCCTGGAGCACGAGCAAATGGAACACCAGGACAAGCTCATCGAGATTGACGGAGCGGTCAACGACTCTGACGTCCTCGACCTGAACAACCCCGTGTTGCGGCGGTTCGTCAGGGAGGCGCTCGGCCCGCTGATCCTGGACAAGGTCGGGAGCTGGAGCACGCAGATTGACGGCAGCTTCGAACGGCGCAAAGCCGGGCTCAATCGCAGCCTCTCGGCAGTTCAAGGCCGTACCTTGGGGAACGCAGCGCGACACGCCGAGCTTGCCGCTCAGATCATCGGCGCAGCGATCAGCCACGAGCACCGCGGCTTGAACCTGGGTAACGTCTACGTGTCCGCGCTGGACGCTCCGGAGCCGGACCATGCCGGCCACCGGATCGGCTCGGTACTGGTGACTATCGAGAACCCGGCCCTTCCCGAGTCCACCATCCGCGCCATCCTCGTTGGCCTCTTCGAGGGACTGGGCCTCGCCGACCCCGCGGGTGATGTGACTCCCGGGTCGCGCGCAGCCATCACGTCCGGCGAAGCGTTCGCTTACAAGGTACGCATCGCCACGACCGACCCGGAAGTGGTCGCGAACGCGGAGAGGGACCACGCCCAGGAGAGCGCGGACTCGCTTTCGCGGGCTCAGTACATCGCGGACCGAGGGCAGGTGTGGTGATCGACGTAGAGAAGATCGCTCGCCGGATCATGACCGAAGACGGAGCCGGCGACGACGATCGCGGCGAGATCGCGAGGATTGCGACGCAGGCCCGTTTGGGTCGACTCGGGGAGACTTTTACGCCGCAGGAGCACATCGCGCCGGCCCGGACCGACACCGGGCCGGCGTCAGCCGCCGATCGCGCGGAGGCGCGGGAAGCGGTGCTCATGCTTCTCGGTCACGCGCCAACGCGGGGCCGGTCCAGCGGCACCGACAACGATCCAACGGGCATGCGCCGGTACCGGGTGATGCGCCAGGCGCAGGACCGGGCGGACGGGCGTCTTTGAGGGCCGCGAAGGTCCACCAGTTCCCCGGCGCGCCTGAGTCAGATGACTCGCTAGACCGTCTCGGCCATTCACGGCCGTACGCCTGCGGCGAACGCTCCAGCGGTCCCCCAGAACGGCCGTAAAACGCAAGAGAGCCGGGTTACCCTGCCTCGGGTACCCGGCTCTCTTTGCTGTTCTCTACGCCGCTCCTGGCGCCGTTCTCTTCCCCTTCGGTAGTGGGCGCAATACGCTCGCCAACACGGGCTCACCGTCCAGCCTCGTTATGCGGATCTGGTAATCGCGGCTGATCTCTCCTCGGTCCATGCGGACGATCCAGGCGCCTTCGCCCGGCCTCGTCCCGTCGCGGGCGGTCAGCGTAAATACCGCTCCAGTGGAGAGCAGGAAGTCTCGGCGCTCCATGTCGGTCTCGGCCGCGTTCCACCGGTCCGCGAACGTCTCGCCGGTGGGTTCGTCTATCCACCGGTCCGGTTCGTTGGGCAGTGCGGACAGCGCTCCCTGCCGCTCCAGCAGTGCAGCCATGCGCCGCTGGTACTCCTGGCGGTCCGGAAACAAGCCGGCTTCCGAGTCGTCGCGAAGGTCGTTGATCGCGCGGTTTACCTGTTCGAGCTCGCGGCTGTGGTCGGCGCCTTTTCGGAACACCCGTCGCGTCACCGTCTCGTTGCCGATATGGCTCACGATGATGTCCTCGATCGCCTCGGCCAACTGGTCACCGAGGATCGACGGGTTGCCGCACCGCGCCACAGTGCCGGCTTTCCCCGTCGCCGACTTGCACCGGTACCGGTCAACCCCCCGGCCATCGTTCACGCGGTAGTACGGCAGGCCGCACACCCCACAGGTCAGCAGGCCAGACAGCGGCGACACCATACGGCTCCGCCTCGGGGTGATCCGTCTGGCGTCAAGCGCGTCCTGTACCCGCTTCCATTCCGCCTCGGAGATTAGCGGTTCGGCGCGTCGAACCGGCATCCCCGCGTCATCCCGAACCTTGACGTTGCCAGCGCCGTCCACCGTTTCGCCGAGCATCGCGCGACTACGCAGCATCGCGTTAAGGTTTGCCGACGACCACTGAGAAGGCTCACGCGAGCAGTCGCACTGTCTCACCGCGTCGCTTTGTTCCCTCGCATCGGAGCAACCATTGGCGTGCCGGACGGAGCCCAACGGCCTCCCGGTGCGTTCCGCGTGCCTGTCTTCGGACGTCAGGACGCCGCGCTGGTTCAAGTCCGCAGCGACCGAGTTGGACGACTCCCCCTCAATCACCCGCGCCACGACCTCCTGAACCACGGGCAGGTACTCGGCGTCGATGACCAGGCGCCATTTTGCGTCAGCACCCCTGACGGGCATGTATCCCCATGGGGGCGTACCACCGTGCCACGTCCCGTTGCGCAGCGCGTCACGCTGCGAATCCATCGAGCGCTCTCGGATGCGCTGACGCTCGAACTCAGCGAACACGCCCAGCAGGTGCGCCATGAGCTTTCCCGTGGGCGTGCCGGTGTCGACACCATCCTCGACGGCGACGACATTCTTGCCGTGCGCGTCAGCCCACTCGATCAGCTTTACGAAGTCGATCAGCGAGCGCGACAGTCGGTCGATCTTTACGGCCGCGATGGTGTCGTACTCCCCGGCTCGCTCCTCGGTCAACCAGGGTCCGAATCCGGCACGATCGAAGACGCTCACCGTGCCGGACACGTCCGCGTCTTCGGCGTGACCGACGATGGTGTGCTCGTTAAGCTCCGACCATCGCGTCATGTGCTCACGCTGCCTACGGATCGAGGTCGACTCGTCCGTCTCCCGGCTCAACCGCTCAACGGCCAACACGCGCCGCGGTCTCTTCCTGCTCGCCACGTCGGGCATGGTAGGTCACCCTCCATAGGGGTAGCTGCGGCCGGGCTGTGCCGGTCCGCAAGGGAAGGGAAGGGAAGGGCCGGGGCATGCAGCCCCGGCCCTGTGTGTCTCAGTCGTGCGGTTCAGTTGCCAGGATTGCGAACCAGCGGAACCACGCTCCGGCCGTGGTCGTCGGTGTCGTAGTCGTCGCCGGTTTCAAAGCTGTCCAACGCTTCCCAACCGGCTGCGTCGATCTCGGCGTGCGCTGCTCGGATCTCGGCGGGGGTCGCGTCATCGGCGACGAACATCGAGCCCTCGCCGGTCTCGCGGTTCATGTCCACCTCGACGCGGGGGGTTGTCGCGCCTGCCGTGGTGTTCTCCATGCTGCTATTCCCTCTCTGGTCGGTGTTGCGTTTGCAACTGGGTCAGTTGGCTGGCGACAGGTGCCAGGCGCCGTCCCGGTAGTCGATGCTGTAGTTGTCCTCTGCCAGCGCTGGGACGACGGCACCACAGAGGTGCCAGGCGCCATCGCCATAGTCATGCTCTCCGGTGTCCTCGCTGGCGCACGTAACCACAACCTCTGCCGCGCCTGGCCCCGTGCTCGCGGCTGGGCCAGCCTGTGCGGCCGACGCGCTATTGATGTTGCCGACCCACAGGACCCCGGCGAGAAAGCCCCCGAGGAAGATTCCGGCGGCGAGAATGAGCGCAACCAGGATGTCGAGCAACACGCCACCGCGCTCCTGCCCTGCCGACCCGGCAAACCTGCGCTTACCGACGTACCGACCCTCATCCGCTCGCCGCTCAGCGACCATCGCGGCCGGAGATGCGGAGCCCCTGGCCCCATTGGGCATGCGGACCCTGCCGACAGGGCGCGCAGACTGGGCACCGATGGCCGAGGCATCCTGAACGCTAGCCCGGCCCCGGTACGGGCTGGGTTGCTGTGCTTGCTTGGGGGGTACTGTGGCGTTCACGTTGAGTCCTCCTACGACTCGGCGGGTAAACGGGTTCGGGGGGAGTGCCATCCCCCCGCTCCTGTGTTCGGGCACCGCGGTGCGGCATCCGTGGCACCCTGCCCACCAGCGGCGATGGACAGGGCACCATGGAAGCCGCACCGATCAGACAGCGGAGACCTCGACCTTTCGGCCCGCCTTCGCCGGAGCCTTGCGGGTACGGGTGGTCGCCTTCACGGCCGGGCGCAGCGCCTTGACCACCGCGTCCAGCGGGCTCCCGGCGTCCGCCTCCGCACGGTCCCGGAGAACCGTCAACTTGCCGATGACCAGGTCAAGCGACTTGCGCAGTGCTTCCACGTCGCTGTGCCGCTCCGGCATCGGGTAGTTTGCGACGTCCAACGTGCCGAGCATCGCCAGCATGTCCAGCACGCCCGGCGCCTGCGGCTTCACGATTTCCGCCTTGACCGGCTCGCCCGATCCGGGGCTGCCCGCGTTGGTCGGCTCCACCTTCGCTGAGTCAGATGACTCACCCTTCGGCTTGTTCGGCGTGACCGTCTCGCCCTTCGCCTTGCGCTGCTCACGGCTCGCGGACGACTGCGAGATACCGAGCACGGCAGCAAGCGCGCGGGAGGATGCTCCGGCTTCGGTCAGCCGCTTGACCACGGCATCCTGTTGCGACTTCATAAGCCGGAGGCGCACCCCGAGGTGAGCGTCGCACCAGGCTTCCCACGTCGGGAAGTCGAGCGGCTTCCACACCTTCCCGACGTACGCGGTCGCGATCATGTCCAACGTGGCATCGGTGAATACGCCCTTGAGCTTTCCGGTCAGCGCTTCCGCCTGCTCACGAGTGAGCGTCTGACCGGCGGTCAGAATCGCGGCAACGGTGCCGGTCGGCGTGGTGGTGGCCTTGTCGGTCATGTCGATCCCCTTCATTTACGCAGCCCGGCTGATCCGGCCCACTCCGCGACGGCACCGGGGTTGGCGATGCCGCACGGGCAGGGTCGGATCAGCTAGGCCGCGTAGCAGGCGTTCGGGTCGGCGTAGTACTCGCTGATCTCCGTCAAGATGTCGTCAACGGTCAGCCGCCAATTGGCGTCAGCCGGAGGAAAGCCACCGCGGGCAACCCATCCCCGCAACGCTTCGGCGTGCTCAATGACGATTTTCGCGCTGATGGTCGCGGTCCACTCCGGGGTGGACGGGTTAGCCCACACGCCGTGGTCGGCGATGATGTCCGCAAGGGTGGCGTTCGGGTCCATGTCGCTCTGTCTCCCTCCGGCGCCCCTGTGGCGCCATCAGGAGTAACTCTCGTTTACAGGACCTGTCCGAGGCCGAGACCGCCGAGGTGCTCGGCTGCTCGGTCGGCACCGTGAAGAGCCAGGCGTCGCGCGGCCTGGAGCGGCTGCGCGGCCTGTTGGAGGCCGGCGAGCCGCAGAGGAGGGCGCGATGAACGGGCTGGAGGAGCGGCTGCGCGACGAGATGGCCCGCTCGGTCGCCGGGGTGCGGCCGGCGCCCGACCCGCTGGGCCGGCTGCTGCGCCGACGCCGGAGCCGCGCCCGCCGGTGGGGCCTCTCGGCGCTGGGCGCCGTCCTCGTCGCCGCGGTGCTGGGCGCCCAGCCGCTCGCCGGCACCGGCGACCCCTCGCCGCAGCCCGCGCCGACGATCGCCTTGGACGAGCAGCCGTACCTCGACGAGCCGCTGACCGACTGGACCCGCCGCCTCCTCGACGCGCCGGCGCGCGGCGCCGTGGCGGCGGGGGTCGTCGACGGGCTCACCCAGGAGCTGCTCGCCGCCCGGAACGGCTGGCACGTCAAGCCCGGGCTCGACCGCGTGAAGGTGCTCTTCGTCGCCGAGGTGGCCGGCCACCGCACGTTCGGCGCCGTGTTCCACGACGGCGTGCGAGCCCAGTACGTCGCCTCGGCCGGGCCGGCCGACGCCACCCTCACGGACCTGGCGGACGGCCGGTACGGCGCGGAGTACGGCGGGCTGTCCCCGTTGGTCCTCTCCGGCAACGCGCGCGACTACACGATCGCCGTCGTGCCGCCGGGCTGCGTCGCGGAGCCCTCGGCGCGGACGGCCGTGGGCGCGGACGGCACGCTGGAGCACACGTGGGGCGCCGGCGGCGAGTTCGTCACGCTGCCCGCCGTGGCCGTGTGGTGGCGGGTGACCTGCGGCGGCACGGTCCGCGAGGTCACGTACCGGACCGTCGTACCCGGCCGGTCACCCGTGACCGACGCGCCGCCCGCCGAGCGCGGGCAGGATCTTCCCGACATCAGCGCCAAGCTTCTGCGGCAGTGGCCCGACCTGCCCGGCCTCGACGTGCGGCAGCACCGGATCCTCTGGGGCGGCACACCGCCCGGCGAGCGCCGGCCGGTCGTCGTCGCCCTGGGCGAGCTCGGCGACGGCTCGGTACAGGTCTGCGCGGTCGCCGGCACCGGCAACGCCATGCTGGTCACCGACGTGCACGGGCAGGCCCTCCAGCAGCCGCCGAAGGACTTCCCGGAAGCTCGGATGACCACGGCCGTCGCCGCCTCGGACGCGATCGTGACGGTCCGGCTGCCGGACGACGCGACGCTCGGGTACTCCGACCGCCTGCTCGTGATCGCCCCGCCCGACGCCGCACGGCTCCGCGTCAATGGCCAGACGGTGCCGCTGACCGACGGGGTCGGCGTGCTCACGGTGCCGGCCCCGGCCACGCTCACGATCGAGGCCCTCGACGCGGCGGGCCGCACACTGGCCACCCGGGCCGTGGCCGAGCCGCACGCCGACCGCTTCCTGGCCGGCCAGGCCGTCATCCGCGACTGGGACTAGCGTGGCTACCGGGCGCCGAACAGCTCGCGCACGGCCGCCGAGTCCGCGCCGGCCCGCAGGAGCTCGACCGCGTCGACCCGCCGGCCGTCGGGACCGATCAGCACACCGCGGACGGCGGGATGCTCCAGCCGCCAACCACGCCGCAGTAGGTGATCCTCGATCAACGACACCGCCGGGTCACCCGCCGCGAACTCGTGGTGGCCTCCGGCGTGCCCGCACTCGCCGGTGGCCGCTCCTGTCCGGATCGCCCGGATCGCCTCGACGTCGTCGGCCACGTCGCGGCCGAGTGCGGCGGCCACGTGGGCACGGACCAGACGGGCGTCCTTCGCTGCCCGCCGTCTCCACCGGCGGGCCGGCGCCGTCTCGTACGTCCGCCACCACAGCACCGTCGGGACGGACTGCGCGATCAATCCGCGGACGAGCCGCCGCTGCTCGCGGACCGACAGCGGCGCCACCGGTACGGCATCCGCCGACGCGACCAGGGGCAGCGACTCCCGGCCGAGCGCGGCCAGCGCGCCGGACAGCCGCGGGTGCAGGCGGGCCAGCGCCGTCGCCGTCTCCGTGTCCCACTGCGCGTCGCCGAGCCCGTGCCGAACCGCACGATCCCAGCCGTCGACCAGGTCGCTGAACTGCCACCACCACTGCCCGAGCAGTGGCGGACCGGACTCGACCCGGAACAGCAGATAACCGGCCTCCGCCACGTTGGCCAGTGCGACTGCCCGCGCCGCCGGCTCCGCGCCGCCGGCGGCAGTGATCGCCGCGCGGTCCCCCGCGTCCTGGAGCTCGGCCACGTACGGGTCGGGCTCGCGGCGCGGAGTGACCGGAGGCTCCTGCGTCGCCTCGTCCCAGACCGCGTCGGACCATTTGGCGAGGGCACGGTCGGCCCGGCGGGCGTCCGGGCGGTGCAGCAGCGCCAGTTCCTGACCGACCAGGGCCCGCAGCTCCGTCGTGGTCAGGACGCTGAGCAGGGGGAGTCCGATGATCAGATGCCGGCCGTACAGGTTTGCCTCGCGGGTGACGGCGGCGTCCGCCGTCAACCACACCCGCGTGCTCGGCGGCAGGCCGAGCGTCCGCGTCACCCCCGCGACCAAGGCGTGCAGCGCGGGCTGGCCGGCCGCCGTCACCGGTAGGGTGCCGGGCCGCGAACCGAACCCTGGGGCCGTACGCCCGGCCGGCTTGTCCGCCGCCGAGTCATGCTGTCCCGAGATCATCACGGCAGTCTTCACTGCCCGATCCCCGCCGGGCAACCGCCGACCGACCGCCTCCCGGGCAGCACCAGCCGACGCGGTCCAGAACTGCCTCGACGGCCCGATCGGGCCGGCATACGGTGGCGGGCGTGGCGGACTACATCTCCCGCGCATACCGGGACGGCGACGCGGTCGCGGTGGCGGAGCTCATCAATGCCGCGGCCGCGGCCGGGGGCGGCCCCGGCGGGCACGCGGCCTCCGACGTCGACGACGTGGTGCGGCACGAGATCGCCGACCCGGACGTCGACACGCTGCTGGTCCACTCCCCCGACGGTCGCCTGGTCGCCGCGGGTCTGGTGCCGTCCCCGCCGCCGGGCGGGACCCGGGTCGAGCTGTACGGCGGCGTGCACCCCGACCGGCGCGGCGCGGGCCTCGGGCAGCGGGTGCTGGCCTGGCAGCTCGACCGGGCCGCCGCCCGCCACGCCGACGTCGCGCCGGCCGAGCCGTGGTCGGCGCAGGTGGTCACCGGCGTGGGCGACGCACCCGCGATCCGGCTGTACGAGCGGTTCGGCTTCACGCCCGTGCGCTACTTCCTCGAGATGACGGCCCCGACCGCGCCACCGCCGCCGATTGCGCCGATCGACGGGTTGACGATCCAGCGGTACCACGGGAGTCACGAACACGACGTGCACGCGCTGCACACGACGGCGTTTCGCGACCTGTGGGGCTTCCAGGAGCGCGACTTCGCCGGATGGGCGGCCCTGACGGTGGCCTCGGCGACGTTCCGCCCCGACCTGTCGAGGCTCGCGCTGGCGGGCGGCGCGCTCGTCGGCTACGTGCTCGTCTACGAGACCGACACCCCCGGCCGCCTATACGTGGGCCAGGTCGGCACCGCCCCGGCCTCCCGCGGTCGCGGCATCGCGAGCGGCCTGCTGGCCGAGGTGCTGGACGCCGCGGGCAAGGCCGGGTACTCGCGCGCGGCCCTGGACACCGACGCCGACAACCCGACGGGCGCCGCGGGTGTCTACACGAGGGTGGGATTCGCGGTCGACCAGCACGTCGTGGTGTACCAGAGGCCGCTCTGACGGGCCGGGACGGGCGGCTATGATCCCTCGCCATGGCTGCGAAGCGACACGCCGGGCGGGCCCGGCGATTCGTGGGCGGCGCGGCGATCGCGCTGGCCCTGACCGCATGCACCGCACCGTCACCGGACCGGCCGGACGACGGGCAGGCCGGAGCGCGGCCGGCGCTGTGTGACGCGACGCAGCCGGTGGAGGTCTCGCCGTTCGAGTACAACCGCGACGCGACCCGCCGGGACAAGGCGCTCGGCGTCGGCCGCGGGTACACCGGCGGCATCGCCTCGTTCGAGGGCGTCGACGCGGCCAGGCTGGCGTGGCTGCTCGACCAGCGGTACATCGACCCGTACGAGCGGCAGAACGAGGCGCCCACGGTCTGGGAGATCTTCCAGTTCCTGTGCGGGCACCCGACGGTGCGCGCCGCCGGGTACGTCGTCACCCCCGACCGCGTCGACTACCGCACCTCGATCGAGGACATCTCCGCGTCATCGATCGACGCGACGCTGCGCCCGGACGCCGAACGCTTCTGCGCCGATGCGGAGGGGAAAACGTTCGACGGCCACCTGGAGTGCTTCTGGGACTGAACCGAACGGTGGCTGATCGGGACCCGCGATCCGCCCCACGAACGGGTCACTCTACCGGCAGTCCGGCGCCGACCCAGTCCTCGATGCCGTCGCGGTAGACGCGCACGTCGACGTACCCCAGCTCCGCCAGCCGCGCGGCGAGCGCCTCGCCCCGCCCGCACATGGCGTTGCTGGAGTAGGTGACGATGGCCGCCGCCTTGTCGGGCAGCACGTCGCCGGCCCGCTCGCCGGCGTCCTCGGCGATCAGGTTGAGCGCGCCGGGCAGGTGCCGCTGCCCGTACGGCACGGCCGGCAGGGCATCGACCACCGTCACGCCACCGGCGGCCATCGCGGTCTGGAGCTCATCACGTGCGATCGAAGCAGTCATGCCCCGATCCTGCCCGCCCGCCCCCGCGGGGACGTCCGTCGCGAGGCGGCCCCGCACCTACGCCATTCGACGTAGGCCCCCGCTAGCCCGGGCCGCGCAGGCCGTCGATCAGCACCGCGAGGGCGCGGGCCGGGTAGTCGCCCGTCTCGGCGGCCAGGCTGGCGCCGCGCAGCAGCGCGAGGACGTCGGGCAGCTCCACGTCCGCGCGGACGGCGCCGGCGGCCTGGGCCGCGCGCAGCAGTTCGTCGATGGCGGCGCGCATGGCGGCCTGCTGGCCGGTGTGGTTCGCCTTGACGTCGATGCCGGCGCCGCGCAGGGCGTCGGTCAGGGTCCGCTGGCGGGCCGCGTCGGCGACGATCCGGGTGAAGAACGTGAAGAACGCCGTCGCCGGGGTGGCCGTCGCGCGCAGCCGGGCCGCCTCATCCAGCAGCTGGTCGACGCGGGCGGTGACGATGGCCTGGTACAGCGCCTCCTTCGTGGCGAAGTGGCGGTACAGCGTGCCGACGCCCACCCCGGCCCGCCGCGCGATCTCGTCCATCCGCGCGGACAGCCCCTGCTCGTCGAGCACGGCCTCGGCCGCCTGCAGCACCTTCGCCCGGTTCCGGGCGGCGTCGGAGCGGATCACGCCGAGGCCACCGTTGACAACCGGAATCCAGGTTCCGTATCTTCAAGCGGAATCACAATTCCGATTGTACCGAGGGTGGCATGCGATACCTGACACTGGGCCGGTCGGGCCTGCGCGTCTCCCGCGCGTGCCTCGGCACCATGAACTTCGGCACCGACCCGCAGGCCCCCACGCCGGAGCCGGAGGCGCGCCGGATCGTCGACGCGTTCCTGGACGCGGGCCACAACCTCGTCGACACCGCCGACACGTATCGCGGCGGCACCAGCGAGGAGATCGTCGGCCGGGCGATCGCGCACCGCCGCTCGGAGGTCGTCCTGGCGACGAAGGGGGCGGCACCGCAGGGCCCCGGCCCGAACGACCGCGGCCTGTCCCGGGCCCACCTGACCCGCGCCCTGCACGCGAGCCTCCGCAGGCTGGGCACCGACTACATCGACCTGTACCAGTGCCACCTGCCCGACGCCGACACCCCGCCGGACGAGACCATGGCGACGCTCGACGGCTTCGTCCGCTCGGGAAAGGTGTTGTACCTCGGGTGCTCCAACTTCACCGCCGCCGCCATCGTCGAGGCCCAGTGGGCCGCGTCGCGGCTCGGCGGCACCCCGTTCGTGAGCCTCCAGGCCGGCTACTCGCTCATCGCGCGGGCGATCGAGCCCGAGATCATGCCCACCTGCCGGCGCCTGGGCCTGGGCGTCCTCGCCTACAGCCCGCTGGGCGGCGGCCTGCTCGCCGGCCGGTACCGCCGGGGCGCCGCCCCACCGCCCGGCACCCGGCTGGCCGAGTGGTGGGCGATGCCGAGCCCGCTGGCGCGGTCCTATGTGGAGGGTATCCTCGCCGCCCCGCACTTCGACATCGCCGACGAGGTCGAAGCCGTGGCCGCCGAACTGGGCACGGAGCCGGCGACCGTCGCCCTCGCCTGGCTGGGCGCCCGCCCCGACGTCACGTCGGTGGTCCTCGGCCCGCGCACGGCCGACCAGCTGACGGCGAACCTGGCGGCCCTGACCTACGAGCTGCCCCCGTCGACCACGGCCCGCCTGGACGAGGCAAGCCGGTCGACACTGACCCACGGGTCGCCGCCGCCCGCGGCGAGGTGGGCCTCGTAGGTCTTCACCTTGGCGTCGACGAGGGCGAGGCAGTCCCGCAGCTGGTCGAGCCGGGCGACGACCTCGTGGCGGTGGGCGCGCAGCAGCTCCAGGCGCTCGGCCTCGTTGCCGCTGCCGGCGCGGACGAGCCGGGCCAGATGGGCGATCGTGGCCAGGGGCATGCCGGAGGCCCGGAACTTGACGCAGTTGGCCAGCCACTCGACGTCCCAAGCGGTGTACACCCGCCGCCCCGAGCCGTCGCGCCGCACCTCACCGGCCAGCAGCCCGTCGCGCTCGTACATCCGCAGCGTGTGCACGCTCAGCCCGGTCCGCTCGGCCACCTGCCCGATGCTCAGCCGCTCGTCCCCCATGGCGTCACCGTAGCCTTGACCTAGACCGAGGTCTAGGTCCTAGCGTCCCGGCACATGAGCAGCGACACCACCCTGCGCACGGCCGACGACGTCCTCGCCGGCATCGACCTCAGCGGCAAGACGGCCGTCGTCACCGGCGGCTCCTCCGGCATCGGCCTCGCCACCACCCGCGCGCTCGCGAGAGCCGGCGCCCGCGTCATCGTCCCGGCCCGCCGCCCGGACGCCGCGAGAGCGGCCCTGGAGAGCGACCCCGGTGGCACGGCCGGCGTCGAGGTCCAGGCGCTCGACCTGGCCGACCTCGACTCGATCTGGACCTTCGCGGAGGCGTTCCTGCGCCGGCACCCGGCGGTGCACCTCCTGATCGCCAACGCCGGCGTCATGGCCTGCCCGGAGACGCGGGTCGGCCGGGGCTGGGAGGCGCAGTTCGCCACCAACCACCTCGGCCACTACGCGCTGACGCACCTGCTGTGGCCGGCCCTCACCGCCGCCGGCGGGGCCCGGGTCGTCGCCGTCGCCTCGGGCCGCAACCCGGACTGGTCGATCCGCTGGGACGACGTGCACTTCGCGGAGGGCTACGACAAGTGGGCGGCCTACGCGCAGTCGAAGACCGCCAACATCCTCTTCGCCCGCCGCCTGGACCGCCTCGGCCGGAGCCACGGCGTCCGCGCGTGCTCGGTGAACCCGGGCTGGATCCGCACCCCGCTGCAACGCCACCTGACGCTGGCGGAGATGGTCTCGGCGGGCTGGGTCGACGCCGACGGCGAGTCGCTGCCCGGCCTGTTCCGCACCCCGGGGCAGGGCGCGGCGACCCAGGTCTGGGCGGCCACGGCGCGCGAGCTGGACGCCGACGGCGGCGGGTACTACGCCGACTGCCGCCTCGTCGAGAGCCCCGCCACCGACGACGCCGACGCGGCCCGCCTGTGGGCGCTGTCCGCCCGGCTCACCGGCCTGGACCGGATCGGCTGAAAACTCCGACAGGGGGCTGTCGCGGGTGACGACGACGGTGGGGACGTACACGGTTCTCCCTTCGTCACGAGAGGTGGCACATGACGGCATTCAACGGCATCGGCTGGTTCGAGGTCGGCACCGACGACTCGGCAGCCGCGGAGCGGTTCTACGGCGACGTGTTCGGCTGGACCGTCGCCGGCGACCCGAGCCGGAGCACGGACCCGGCCTACCGGTTCTTCGCGACAGGAGATCCGGAGGGCCTGCGGGGCGGCCTGTTCGCGACCGCGGGCCGCGGGCCCAACTACGCGATCTTCGCCGTCCGCGTCGCCGACGTCGAGGACACCTGCCGCCGGATCGAGGCAGCCGGGGGCAAGGTCGAGCGCCCGGCCCGGACGAACGCGGGCGGCGTCACGTTCGCCCACGTGCTCGACCCGGCGGGCAACCTCTTCGGCGTCTTCGCGGTCAACCGATCCTGAGCCCGGCGCCTTGACCGGCGCCGCCGATCGAGGCGCGACCGCCCCGTGCGGCTCACGCGCCGGTCAGTCGAGGCTGAGCCGGTGCACCAGGCCCTGCGGGATGTCGAGGTCGGCGCTGCGCAGCGCGCGCGGTGCCGGCACCTCGGCGGTGACGGCCACGGAGCTGATCCGGTCGACGCGGAAGGCGCGTAAGGCATCGTTCCGCACACGACGTCAGAATTCCTGCATGGAGTTCTTCTGTTACCACCGGGACCGGCCCGGCTCGCTGGAGCTGCGCGGCGAGCTGCTGGAGGCGCACTGGTCGTACATGGACCGGTTCGCCGACGGGATGATCGCCCGCGGCCCCACGCTCGGCGACGACGGCGAGACGCCGACGGGCAGCGTCCACGTCGTCGACCTGCCCGACGCCGCCGCGGCCCGGGCGTTCGCCTTCGACGAGCCGGGCTACCAGGCCGGCGTATACCGCGACGTGCTGCTCCGCCGGTGGCGCAACGCGCTGGGCCGCACGATGTGGGAGTTCCCGGGCGGTCCCGGTGGCGGGTTCCTGGTGCTCGGCCTCGGCGCCGGCCCGGCCGTCGACCCGGAGGTCCCAGCGCGGGACGACCTGATCGCCTACGGCCCGCTGCTCTCCGACGACGGCTCGGCCTGGCTGGGCACGGCCGCTCTGGTGCGGGCGGAGGACGCGGCCGCGGCCCGGGCGGTGCTGACGGCGGAGCGCTACGCCACCGTCGAGGTGCACGCGTGGACGTTCGGCGGCCGCCGGTAACGAAGAACACAAACAGCGCAAACCGGTGACGGCTGCGCTACCATGACGGATTCGGAGGCCCGAATCAGCGCATGCTGAAGTCAGCCCCTCCAGTTGACAGGATACCAACGGGAGGCATTTTGTCAAGTCTGTCAAGGCTCGCCGCCGCGGAACTCGCCGCGGAGCAGGGCACGGTGACGATGCTGTACGGCCGGCTCGACCGGCTGCGGGAGCAGGCGGCGCAGCGGCTGGCGGGGCTGCTACGCGAGTCCGGCGGCACGCCGCAGGCGCGGTCCCACCGGGACGCGGCGACGGCCCTGTACGCCGAACGGGTGGCCCGCTACGACGCCGTCGAGCCGGGGCTGTGCTTCGGCCGGCTGGACCTGCGCGACGGCGGCCACCGGCACATCGGGCGGATCGGCATCTTCGACGACGAGGGCGACTTCGAGCCGCTGCTCGTGGACTGGCGGGCGCCGGCGGCCCGGCCGTTCTACGTGGCGACGGCGGCGCACCCCGACGGCGTGGCGCAGCGCCGCCACATCCGCACCCGCGGGCGCACCGTCATCGGCCTCGACGACGAGGTGCTGGACCTGGCGGCGGCAGACGCGACGTCGTTGACCGGTGAGGCGGCGCTGCTCGCGGCGCTCACCGCCAAGCGGACCGGCCGGATGCAGGACATCGTCGAGACGATCCAGGCCGAACAGGACCGGGTCATCCGGGCCGAGCTCGGCGGGGTGCTGGTCGTGCAGGGCGGGCCGGGCACCGGCAAGACCGCCGTGGCACTGCACCGGGCGGCCTACCTGCTCTACACGTACCGCGAGCAGCTCAGCGCCCGCGGCGTGCTGATCGTCGGGCCGAACGCGGCATTCCTGCGGTACATCTCGCAGGTGCTGCCGTCGCTCGCGGAGACCGGCGTGCTGCTGGCGACGCTGGGCGACCTGTACCCGGGGATCACCGCGCGGCGCGCCGAGCCGGCCGCGGCGGCCGAGGTCAAGGGGCGGACATTGATGACTGACGTGATCGCCGCCGCCGTGCGGGACCGGCAGCGGGTGCCCGAGGACGCGATCCGCATCGACGTGGATCCGGAGGTACTCCTGCTGCGTCCAGATGCCGTGGAAGCGGCGCGGAACCGGGCGCGGCGCTCGGGGCGGCTGCACAATCTCGCACGGGCGGTCTTCGTCGACGGAGTGCTCGACTCGCTGGCGGAGCAGGTGGCCGAGCGCGTGGGGCAGGACCCGTTCTGGGACGACCCGCTCGGCGGGGACGACGCGCTCGCCAGCCCGAACCTGCTTGACGCGGCCGACCTGGCCGACATCCGCGCCGACCTGGCGGCCGAGCCGGCCGTGCGCGCGGTGTTCGACGAGCTGTGGCCGGCGCTGACGCCGGAGGCGCTGCTCGCCGACCTGTTCGCGTCGGCCGACGCCCTCGCCTCGGCGGCGCCGCAATTGAGCGCCGTGGATCGCGAGCTGCTGCTGCGGGATCCGGCGGGCGGCTGGGCGCCGGCCGACGTGCCGCTGCTCGACGAGGCCGCCGAGCTGCTCGGCGAGGACGACAGCGCGGCCCGGGCGCGGGCGGCGGCGCTGCACCAGGCGAGCCTGGAGTACGCGCAGGGCGTGCTGGACATCACGGCGGGATCGATGTCCTTTGACCTCGAGGATGATCCGGAGGCAGCGGTACCGAATGTGGCCAACGTGATGGACGCCGATGCCCTGGCGGCCCGGCACGACACCGGCGAGCGGCTCGGCGCGGCGGCGCGGGCGGCGGCCGACCGGCGCTGGGCGTTCGGCCACGTCATCGTCGACGAGGCGCAGGAGCTGTCACCGATGGCGTGGCGGCTGCTGATGCGCCGCTGCCCGAGCCGGTCGATGACGGTCGTCGGCGACCTCGCGCAGACCGCCGCGCTGTCGGGGCCGGCGTCCTGGGGCGACATCTTCGCGCCGTTCGTCGCCGACCGGTGGCGCGCGGCCGAGCTCACCGTCAGCTACCGCACGCCGGCCGAGATCATGGACGTGGCGGCGCGGGTCCTGGCCGGCATCGACCCGTCGATCGTGCCGCCGCGACCGGTGCGGCACAGCGGCGTCGAGCCGTGGGACACGACCGGCCGGCTGGACCGCCTTCCCGGACTCGTCGCCGAGCTCGTCTCCGAGCTCGACGGCGGGACGTTCGCGGTGCTCGCCCCGGCCGGCCTCGTCCCGGCGTTGTCGTCGGCGCTGCCCGGCGCGGCCGTCGGCGAGCAGCCCGACCTGGAGCGCCAGGTGGTGCTGCTCACGGTCGCCCAGGCGAAGGGCCTGGAGTTCGACGGCGTGGTCGTGGTCGACCCGGACGGCATCGTCGGCGAGTCGCCGCGGGGCGCGAGCGACCTGTACGTGGCCCTGACCCGGCCCACGCAGCGGCTCGGCGTGTTCCGCCCGGCGTGAAGGCACCCCGGGTTCCGGATCAACGCCCTGATCGGTTGGCGTGAGCCCCTCGTGCCCGAGGGGGTCACGCCGACCAGAACACCGCCGAAGGCAGGGGCCTGAGCGGCACCGGCGGGCGGGTGATCCTCCGCGTGCCGGCCGACATCCTGCGGAACCTGGTCGTCCTGGACACCCCGGGCCTCGGCGCGACGCCGCGCGACGACAAGGTCACGCTGGACAGCCTGCACCTCGCCGACGCCGCCATCCTCGTGGTCAACGGCCTGCGGTGGGCGCGCTCTGGTTCATGCGGTGACCCTCAGCGGAACAGCTCCGACAGCGTGACCGGGCGGAGGCCCTGCGCCTTCAGGCCGTCGAGGATCGGCTGCAGGGCCTCGTCGGTGAACTGCGCGTTCGCCTCGGTGATGTGGAGGATGACGATCGAGCCGGGCCGCACCTTGCTCAGCACCGCGTGCACGATCGGCGGCGCGGCGGTGGCCCCCGGGTCGCCGCTCACGACGTCGCCCTGCACGACCGTCACCCCGAGCGGCGCGAGCGCCTGCAGCGCGGCGTTGTCGTAGCAGAGCCCCGGAAAGCGGAAGTACCGCGTCTGCCTGCCCCCGTAGGGCGCGATGACGTCGAACGTGTGAGCCACGTCGCCCGCCATCGCGTCCGGCGCGATCGTCGGCAGGTTGTAGCAGGGCGACTTGAAGGCCTGATGCCGGTACGTGTGGTTGGCCAGCTCGAACGACGGGTTCGCCGCCAGCTGCCGGGTGAGGTCGGGGTAGGTCTCGACCCACTCCCCCGTCAGGAAGAACGTGGCCGGCGTGCGGGTCCGCTCCAGGATGTCGACGACCTTGCGGTTGGCGAAGCTGACGCTCGGGTCGCTCGCCAGCCGCCGCAGCATCGAGTCCGTCATGTCGGCGTCGAACGTCAGCGCGACCCGGTTGCCGACCCGCGGCCCGTGCTCGACGACGGGCGGCAGGCTGCCGGGCGTGGTCGCGCCGGGCACCCACCCGTCCGTCGCCCCGGCGCTGCCCGATGGCCCCGCACCCCCTGACGCCTCCGAGCCGCCCGACGCCGCCGGACCGCCGGTCGGCCCGTTCGTGGGCGCGGCCGCGGTCACGGGGTCGACGGCGACGGTCCGTCCCGGATGCGCGGCATTGCTCGGCGCGGAGCAGGCACCGACCGTGAGCACCAGCCCGGCCGCCAGGACCGCGAGTGGGATTCGCACCCGCGCATGCTGCCAGACGCACGCCGTTTCCGTTGCCCCGTACCCGTCCGGCCGTCCCCGCCGAGGCCGCTCCGCGACGATTCGCCGCTTCCGTCCCCGTGTGCGCTCCGCCACCATCCGTCGCTCCCCGTCCCCGCATGCCCACCGTTCGCCGTTTCCGTCCCGCCGCGCGGCCTCGTCCCGCCACGCGGCCCCGTCCCGCCGGGGTCGAGCTTGCCGCGCGGGCGCGCCGGCCGCCTTCCACCGGGATCAGTCCCAGCGGAGGTAGCGCGATGCCAGGGCTCCCAGCAGTACCGTGAATGCCACCATCACTCCCAGATGCAGCGGCGTCGGCCAGGAGCCCGACCAGGCGGACTGCACGGCCTGGGACGCTGCGCCCAGCGGGGTGAAGTCGGCGATCCGGCGGACCGTGTCGGGCATCGTCGGGCCCGGCGTCCACACTCCCGCGAAGAACATCATCGGGAAGTACACGAGCGATCCCACGCCCGACGAGGCCCTGGCGCTCGGCGTGACCGCCGCGACGAGCAGCGCAACGGCACACATCGCACTCGCACCGAGCGTGAACGCCAGGAGGAAGCCGACGACGTTGCCGGGCGGCGGGACGTCGAAGACCGCCGCCGCCACCGCCCAGGCCAGGGCGCAGCCGGCGAGCAGCGCGGCGACGTTGACCACCAGCTGGGCGCCGAGCAGCGTGACCGGCGAGATCGGGGTCGTGGACAGGCGGCGCAGCACGCCGCGCTCCCGGTAGCCGGATACGACGCCGAGCAGGGTCACCATGGTCACCGTCGCGATGGCCAGGGTCATCGTGATCGGGAGGTAGATGTCGACGGGGCGCTTGCCGCCGAGCTCGTCGGCCGGGTCGCGGAACCCGGGCAGGGCGAGGCCGAGCACCAGGATGAGCAGGGCCGGGAAGGCGATGCCGAAGAAGGCGCCGACCGGCTCGCGGAGGAACAGCTTGCTCTCGACTCGGATCATGCGGGTGAGTGCGGTCATCGGGTGCTCCCGGCGGCGGTGAGGGCGAGGACGGCGTCCTCGAGCGTGGGCCGATCGACGCCAGGGACGTCGGCGCCGGCGATGAGGTTGGCGGGCGTGTCGACGGTGACGACCCGGCCGGCCGCGATGACGGCGAGGCGGTCGCACAGCCGCTCAGCCTCGTCCATGAAGTGGGTGACCAGCACGACCGTCACGCCGCGGGCGCGGACCTGCCGGATCAGCTCCCACGTGTCGCGGCGGGCCTGCGGGTCGAGGCCGGTGGTCAGCTCGTCGAGGATCGCGACCGACGGGTTGCCGACCAGCGCGAGCGCGATCGACAGCCGTTGCTTCTGGCCGCCGGAGAGCTTGGCGAACGGGGTGTTGCGCTTGGCGGCGAGGCCGAGGTCGTCCATCAGGGCGCGCCAGTCGGCCGGGTCGGGATAGAAAGAGCTGTACAGATCGAGCGCCTCCCAGACCCGGATCCGGTCCGGCAGCTGGCTCTCCTGCAGCTGGATGCCGAGCTGCCGGCGCACGGCGGCGCGATCGCTGATCGGGTCGAGGCCGAGCACCCGCACCGACCCGCCGTCGGGGGCGCGAAGCCCTTCGACGCACTCGACCGTGGTCGTCTTGCCGGCGCCGTTCGGCCCGACGATGCCGAAGATCTCCCCCGCCTCGACGCTGAACGAGACGTCGGCGACGGCCACGTGGTCGGCGTAGCGCTTCTGGAGGTTGGTGACCTCGATGACTGCCATGCCGACGACAGTAGGAATCCGCGGCCCTCGGCACAGTGGAGCCAGGTACCGACTTCGGGGTATAGCTAACTCCACCCCAAAGCCGGTACTCCGCTCTACTGTGCCGGCGGCCGCCGAGGCGTTGAATCGAGCCGTGATTCGACTCGTGCTCGCCGTCCTCCGGCGCGTCGCCCTGTGGTCAGACCAGGGCCGCGCGGCGGGCCGCTTTCCGTTGATACATCGCGGTGTCGGCGGCCGCGACGAGCGCGTCCGCGGTGGGCTGCCCGATCCGGTCGGCGGAGGCGGTGCCCACGCTGGCGGTCACGGCGCAGACGGCCGGGCCGACCGCGACCGGCTCGGCGATGACGCGCCGCAGCCGTTCGGCGAGGGCCCCGGCGTCCTCGGCCGTCTCCTCGCACAGGACCACGAATTCGTCGCCACCCAGCCGGGCCACCGTGTCGCCGGGGCCGGCCGTGGCCCGCAGCCGCCGCGCGATCTCGACCAGCAGCCGGTCGCCGGCCGCGTGCCCGTGCGCGTCGTTGATCGGCTTGAAACCGTCGAGGTCGATGCAGTGCACCACCGGCCCGCGACCGCTCCCGGCCGTCTGGCGGCGCAGCGCGGCGTCCATGCGGCTGGAGTGCCGGTCAGGCGCTCCCAGAGATCGCGGCTGGGAGCCACACCGCCGACCGCCTCGGCCATGACCACCCCGTGCCCGGCGTCCAGCAGCGCCGGTGCGATCAGCGCACCACAGCCCACGGCGGAGGCGTCATCGTCATCGACCGGCACCGACGCCGGATGGTGGTTGGGTCGGCGGCGAACGGGTACGAGACAGGGAGCAACGTCGTCATGTGGAAGGAGCTTCCTGATGCAACCGATGGCACCGTTCATGCCGTGGGCCTGGCGTGACCCGGAGGGCTACGCCGCCGGGTACCCTGCCGCCGACGTCGCGGTGACCGACCCGCGCGGGGCGGACAGCGCGACGAGCGACCGGCGGGCGAACCTGGATCTGACCGGGTACAAGGTCGAGGCAACCGACGGCCACATCGGGTCGATCGACGAGGCCACGCACGAGACCGGCAGTGCCTGCCTGGTCGTGGACACCGGTCCGTGGATCTTCGGGCGCAAGGTCCTGCTGCCGGCCGGCACGGTCCGGCAGGTCGACCACGGTGAGCGGAAGGTCTACGTCGACCGGACGAAGGAGCAGATCAAGGAGTCGCCGGAGTACGACGAGCGCACCTTCGGCACCGAGGACTACCGCGAGCGGGTCGGTGCTTACTACACCGACAGCTATCGCCGCGAGGACGCCCTCCGCTGATCACCGCTAGGAAAGCTGATCACCGCCAGGAAAGCTGATCACCGCCAGGAAAGCTGATCACAACCAGGAAGACGGTCCGTCCGCGCAACGCGGGCGGACCGTCCCCGTTGCCACGCGCCGAGCGTCCCCGTTCCCACGGGCGGATCGTCCGTGCCGTGGCCGGCACCCGCAGCTGCCGCCCCCACCGATCGGCATCAACCCACGCCGCCGGCGCGGAGAGCTCGCCATGCCCACGCCCTGATCATGGGTGGCTCGGGGCGCCAGGCGCACCTCACTAGCGGGAGAGGGCGGCGAGAATGGATTCGGCCTGGTCGCGTTGCTCGCGGGCGGTGTCGGGGCGGCCCGCGGCGTCCAGGGCGTCGGCCAGGTGGGTCCGGATCTCGGCCTCGTTGTAGCGGTCGCCGGCGGCGCGGACCAGCGCGAGCGCCTCTTCGTAGCAGGATACGGCCGCGTCGAGGTCGCCCAGGTGGTGGTGGGCGTGGCCCATGCTGTCCAGCGTGTTGGCCGCCCGCGCCGAGGCGCCGATGCGGTGCAGGAGGGCCAGGGCCTCGCGGGTGTACGCGAGGTTCTGCCGGTGGTCGCCCAGCAGGCCGTACTGCCAGCCGACCGAGTTCAGGGCTTCGGCCTGGCCGAGTTCGTCGCCGGTGGCGCGGTACAGCTGCAGGGCCCGCTGGTTGTGATGCAGGGCGTCGCGGTGCCGGCCGCGGTGGCTCAGGGCGTGGGCGAGGTTCACGTGGGTGTGCGCCTGGGATCTCGGGTCGCCGAGCTCGGCGAACAGCGCGAGGGCGCGCTCGGCGTGCTGGTCGGCCTCGGTGTCGCGGGCGAGGCGGCCGTACGCGCGCAGGAGTGCCCGGTGGGCCTCCGCCTGGCGGACCCGGTCGCCGGCCGCCTCGGCCGCGCGCAGTGCCGCGCGCTGGATCGCGGCCCACTCGTGGTGGTGGCCCTGACGGGCGAAGAAGGCGGTCGATGCCCATGCGAGTGGCCAGGTGTACCGGTGGAGACCCCGGGCGGCGGCCGGCTCGACCGCGGCGACGAGCGTCGCCCGCTCGGCGGCGAACCAGGCCAAAGCCTCGTCCGCCGAGGTTGGGGGCCGCAGGTACACGCCGGGCGCGGGAGGGTCGAGGGCGACCGGCGTGCGGTGCGGCGTGAGCAGCATCGCCGCGGCGCAGGCCGTGTGCACGTAGTGGTCCAGCAGCCGCTCCAGCGCCGCGGCACCATCGACGTCACGCCTCGAGCCACCAGCGGCCGCCGGGCCGCCGACCATGCCATCAGCGCCGACCTCGTCGTCGGCCGGAGCGGCGGCCAGTTCCGCGGCGTAGGCGCGGAGGAGGTCGTGCAGGGCGTACCGGCCGGGGGCGTGCTCGGTCAGGAGGTTGGCTCGGGTCAGGTCGGTCAGCGACGCCACGGCGTCGGAGAGGCCGACCCCGGCCAGGCTCGCGGCGGCCGGCGGGGACACGTCCGGGCCCGGGTGGTGGCCGAGCAGCCGGAAGAGGCGGGCCGCGGGCGGCGGGAGCTGGCGGTACGACCAGGAGAAGAGGGCCCGCACGTCGGTGCCCCGGCCCTGCGCGGTCAGCGCGTCCAGGCCGGCCGCGCGCAGGTCGGCGGCGAACCTCGACAGGGTGAACTGCGGGTTCGTGGCCGCCCGCGCGGCCACCACGGCCAGGGCCAGGGGCAGGCCGGCGCAGTCGGCGACGATCTCGTCGATGGCGGTGGGCTCGGCCGACACGCGGTCGTGGCCGATGCGGCCGGCCAGCAGCCGGCGGGCGTCGTCGCGGTCGAGGACGTCGAGCAGCAGCGGTTCCGCGCCTTCCAGGGCCACCAGGTCGGGCAGGCGGCTTCGGCTCGTCACCACGACCAGGCAGCCGGGGCTGCCGGGGAGGAGGGTCCGGACCTGGTCGGCGTCGCGCGCGTTGTCGAGCAGGACCAGCATCCGGCGGCCGGCCAGGAGGGTGCGGTACAGCGCCGCCCGCGCCTCCAGCCCGTCCGGGACGCGCGCAGCGGTCACGCCCAGGGCGTCGAGGAAGCCGCGGATCGCCTCCGCCGGGCTCGCCGGGGCGCCGGTCGGGTCGAAGCCGCGCAGGTTGACGTACAGCTGGCCGTCCGGGAACCGCGCCGACCGGCGGTGCGCCCAGTGCAGCGCCAGGGCGGTCTTGCCGACGCCGGCCATGCCGGAGACGGCGGAGATGACGACCGCGGCGGGCTGGGCGGCCGCCCGGGCCAGGGCCGCGTCCAGGCGGGCCAGCTCGGCGGACCGGCCGGTGAAGCCGGGGACGCCCAGCGGGAGCTGGGCGGGAACGACCCGCTGGGCGGGAGCGGACCGGGTCGGACCGGCCGCGGCCGGGTCTTCGGCCGGGTCGGCGAGCAGCCCGCGGACGGACCCGTCGTCGGCGGCGAGGATCGCCTGGTGCATCGACCGCAGCCGGGGGCCGGGGTCGACGCCGAGCTGATCCCCCAGTACCGCGCGGGCCTGTTCGTAGGCGTCCAGCGCGGCGGCGGGATGGCCGGACTGCCACAGCGCCGCCATGAGGAGCAGCCAGCCGGTCTCCCGCAGCGGCTCGGCCAGGGTGTGCCGGCGCAGCTCCGCGACCACCTCGGCGGATCGGCCGAGCCGCAGCCGGGCGCGCGCGTGGTGCTCGACCACCGCCAGCCGCCGCTCGGTCCACTCGGCCCGGGCGGCGTCGAGCTCGGGGCCGGTCGGCAGGCCGTCCAGGGCCCGCCCCCGCCAACCGGCCAGCGCGGACCGCCAGTGGTGGGCGGCCGTCTCCGGGACGCCCGCGCGCCAGGCCGCGTCGCCGCGCTCGGCCTCGTCGGTGAAGCGGTGCGCGTCCACGGCGTCGGGGCGCACGCGCAGGACGTAGCCGCCGTCGCGGCGGTCCAGGGAGCAGCCGGGGCCGGCCACCGCGCGGCGGAGGCGGCTCAGGTAGGTGGTGACGTTGGCGGCCGCCGAGTTCGGGACCGTCACCGGCCAGAGCTCCTCCACCAGGCGGGCGGGGGTCACCGGGCGGTTGGCGTGCACCACGAGCAGCGCCAGGACGGTGCGCTGCTTCGGGGTGCCGAGGTCGAGCACGACGTCACCGCGGCGCAGCTCAAGGGCGCCGAGCACACGGATGTCGATCTCCACCCGACCCTTCTACCAAACGTATCGGTTTTTTATCGAGCCGATTCGTACAGTCCCCGGGACCCTGCGCCTACGGGGAGGCGCCGCGAGCGGACACTCCGTCACTCGGCGCCAGGCGCGGGTCCTCCAACCTTGCATGATTACGTAATTACGTAATACTGGAGATATGGCCAGCCTGGAGGAACGGGTCGCGGCGATCGAGGCGAGGCTCGCCACCGGTCCGCCGCCCTCACAAGGCGCCTTCTGGGCGCTGGAGCGGCTGAGGGAGCTCGCGCCAGCGGGCGCGATCCTCTACACCGGCGTCGTGCCGCTGCCGCCGGCGCAGGACGCGGCGGGCGAGCGGTACGAGTGGCAGCACGGGACCCCCACCGGCGAGCTGCTCGACCTCGACTGGTCCGAGCTCGCCCCCGCCCTGGCCGCGCTCGCCCACCCGGTCCGCCTGCGGCTGCTGCGGGAGATCCTCGGCGGCCGCCGTTCGGTCGCGGACCTCGGCGAGGGGCTCGGCACGACCGGCCAGCTGTACCACCACCTGCGGCAGCTCACCGCCGCCGGCTGGCTGCGCGCCGCCGGCCGCGGCCACTACGCGGTGCCACCGGAACGGGTCGTGCCCCTGCTCACCGTGCTGGCCGCCGCCCGGCACTGACCGACGGACGGAGGAGACCGATGCGCAGCTGGATCACCGTCGCCGCGCTCGCCGCCGGGCTCGGCGCGCTGTTCGTCGCGCCCGGCGTCGCGCTCGGCCCGCGGACCACCGGCGACGCCGGCACCGCGGCCGCGCTCCGCAGCGCCCTGGACGGCACGAAGGGCCACCGGGGCATCGCGGTCGCCGTCGTCGAGCACGGCCGGGTCAGCACCGCGGGCGTCGGCGACCGCGGCGACGGCGAGCCCGTCACCGCGGCCACCCCGTTCCAGGTCGGCTCGATCGGCAAGGTGCTCACCGGCATGCTCCTCGCCGACCTCGCCGGAGACGGCGTCGTGCGCCCCGACGACACCCTGCGTGCCACGCTGCCGGGCTCGACGAGTGACATCACCCTCGCCGAGCTGGCCAGCCACCGCAGCGGCCTGCCGCGCCTCGTCTACCGGGACCCGCTGCAGACGGTGCGGCTGGTGACGGCGAACCTCCACGGCCGCGACCCGTACGCCGGCCAGGACGCCCGCTGGATCACCCGGGCCGACCAGCAGCCGGGTGAGGGCCGGGGCACGATACGGTACTCCAACTTCGGCGCGGCCCTGCTCGGCCAGGCGCTCGCCGGCAGGACCGGCGTCCCCTACCCGGAGCTCGTCCACCGGCGCATCCTCGCGCCGCTCGGCATGGACGCCACGACCTACGACGTCCCGGCGGGCCACGCCGCCGGCTCCACCGCCGGCGGCCGGACGGTCGAGCCGTGGACCGGCCCGGGCTGGGCGCCGGCCGGCGTCGGACTCTGGTCCACAGTGGACGATCTCGCGCGGCTTCTGGTTGCCGTACAATGGGATCGGGCGCCCGGAGTGGACGCCACCGTGCCACGGTTCGCGGGGGACGACGGCACGCGGATCGGGTATGGCTGGTTCACGACGAGCTACGGCGGCCGCGAGGTGCTGTGGCACAACGGCGGGGCGGGCGGGTTCCGCGCGTATGCCGGGCTCGACCGCGCGCAGGGCCGCGGCGTGGTCGTGCTGGCCAACACCGACCGCGCGGTGGACGACGTCGGCCTCCGGCTGCTCGGAGTGACCCCGCCGGACCGCGGGCCGAGCCTGCCGTCGCTGGTCGGCGCCGCACTCGGTGTCGCGTTCAGTTTCCTGGCTGGCTTGACGCTCATCGGCACCGCGAAGGGCAGCCGGACCGAGCTCGCCACGGCCGCGGTGTGGGCCGTCGCGTCGCTCGCGCTCGGATACCGGCTGGGCACCTGGACCACCGTCCCGGGCTGGGTGTGGGCGGCCGGCGTCGCGCTGACCGCCGGCGGCCTGGTCGTCGCCGCGCGCCGCTGGCGGGACGCGCCGCACCGCGGCGGCTGGCGCCGCTGGACGGCGACGGCCGCCTCCGTCACGGCGGCGCTGCTCGCGGTCTGGCTGGTCGCGCCCGTCTGAGCGCCCGGCGGCAGCCGTCAGCACCGGCCCTGGTAGGGCGCGCGGCGCGGGTAACAGGAAGCCGCGAGAAGCGGTCAGGCAGCGGCCGGCTCGGTGCAGGCCGCGTACAGGTTCCGGGAGGCCAGGATCGCCGAGCGGAGGTCCTGGAGGAGCTCGGTCGTGCTCAGCGGCCGATGCCAGCCCTCCGTGGCCCGCCCGTCGATGCCGACCGTCTCGACGCCGCAGCCGTACCGCGCGCCGAGCAGCCGGACGGCGTCGCAGTGCTGATGCCGGACATATGGGTCGTTGGTGACCAGCAGCACGCGTTCGGACGGCGTCGGGGTCACCACGTGCTCGGCCCAGCCGATCAGCGTGTCGGCGGTGTTCGCGCGCATGCCCGGCCGGGTCGAGGCGGCCGCCAGCACGTGCACGTCGCCGACCGGCTGGCCGGCCCAGGTGCGGTGCCACCACCCGTCGCCTTGGCGCTGGGCGGTCGGGTCGGGCAGTTGGAGGTACTGCCGGAGCGCCATCATCACCATGTCGGCCTCGGTGTCGACGGGCCCGAGGCCGAGCCGGACGGCCTCGCGGTGTTCGCGGTCGTCGCGCCAGCGGAGGCTGCCCAGCCCGGCGACGGTCCGCGTGCGGAGGCCCTCGGCCAGCAGGCGGGCGGTGTAGTCGACCCGGCCGAGCGTGATCCGGATGCCGCCGCCGAGCACGACGACGTGGTCGTAGGCGTCGAGCGAAGGGCGGTCGCGCCCGCCGAGGCCGAGCTCGTGGACGAGGGCCCGCAGCCGGCCGTCGAGCTCGGGGCCGAAGTCGACGCGGGCGGTGTCGAAGCGCTCCCTGACGCCGCCGCGGAAGTCCCAGACGGTGGAGAAGTCCGCCGCCCACTCCAGCACCCCGGCGGGCGAGCCGGCCGGCAGCTCGCCGTCGAAGTGCGCGGCCAGCGCGGACAGCTCGGGCGAGGTCACCCAGGCCGCGATCGACGCCGCGACCGCCGCCCGGTCGAGGCCTCCGGGCTCACACGGCGGCAGCGCGAACGGCACCCGAGCAGGGTACTCGATCGGGGGCCCGCCGCGGCGAACCCGGGCCGCATCGGGACGAGCTACCGCCTCAGGTCACCCGGGCGCCTGCCGATGACCCGGCGGATGCTGCGACGAGCTGGCGAGGGAAACGTGGGTGGCGAGCTGACGGTACGGCCCTTCCGGCTCACCGTGTCCCTGCTGGTGGGCGCGGGTGCGGTACTGGTGCTGGCCGGTTGGCTGGCGGGTGCCTTCCTGCGCTGGTGGGAGGCGCCGCTCGCCGGCTGGGTCCCGCTGCCCGTGCTCGGCCTGGTCAGCGCCTGGCAGTGCTGGCGGGCCGCCGGCGCCGACCGGATCAGCCCCGAGGCGCGCAACTTCTGGCGGTGCGTGGCCGTCTCGTCGGCGCTGCTGGCCGCCGGCTCGGTGAGCAACGCGTTCGACGCGCTCAGCGGGCCCGATGCGCCGTCGCAGCGGCTCAGCGCGCTCACGCTCGGCCGTCGCCGGGCAGGGGCCGGACGGCCCGGTGCTCATCGGCGGCTCGGTCCTGCTCATGGCGATCGTCGTGGCCCGGCAGGCGCACGCGTTCCGCGACAACGCCCGGCTGCTGGCGACCGTCGACCGGACCGTGGAGGAGCTGCGCGACGCGCGCGACCAGCTGGCCGCGCAGGCCGAGCAGGACGCGCTCACCGGCCTCGGCAACCGCCGGCTGCTGCGCCAGCGCATGGACGAGATGGCCGGCACGCCGCCGGAGCGGCTGCATCTGGCGCTCATCGACCTCGACGACTTCAAGCTGGTGAACGACCGGCTCGGGCACAACGTCGGCGACGAGCTGCTGCGCGCGGTGGCGCAGCGGCTGACGGCCGTGGCGCAGCGGGCGACGACGGTCGCCGGCAGCACCGTGGTCCGGCTCGGCGGCGACGAGTTCGCCGTGCTCGTCGACGCGCCGGCCGCCGAGGCGGACGCGCTCGTCGCGGCGATCGCCGAGGCGCTGCAGGTGCCGCTCGCGGCCGGCGACGTCGAGCTGATGGTCCGCGCGAGCATCGGCCTCACGGACGCGGTCGCGCACGCAAAACCCGAGCGCGAGCCGGTGGGCGCGCGTGAGCTGCTGCGCCGAGCCGACGTGGCGATGTACGCGGCCAAGGACCGCGGCAAGCACCGCACCGCCCGCTTCTCCCCCGAGCTGGACCAGGTCGCCGCCGAGGACGCGGGCCTCGGGGCCGACCTGCGCCGCGCGGTCGATGCCGGCGAGCTGCACATGGTGTACCAGCCGATCGTCGAGCTGCCGGCCGGGCGCACGGTCGCCGTCGAGGCGCTGGTGCGCTGGCGGCACCCGCTGCGCGGCGCGGTGCCGCCGTCGGTGTTCATCCCGGTCGCCGAGCGCACCGGCCTCATCGTCCCGCTCGGCGCATGGATCCTGCGCACCGCCTGTGAGCAGGCCGTCCGGCTGCCCGCGCCGCTCACGGTGTCGGTGAACGTGTCCGCGCGCCAGCTGCGCGAGCCCGACTTCATCGCGTCGGTGCGGCGGATCCTCGACGAGACCGGCGTGGACGTGGCGCGGCTGTCCGTCGAGGTGACCGAGACGGCCGTGTTCGACGACGAGTTGGCGCTCGCGTCGGTACGGGCATTGCGCGCGATGGGCCTGCGCATCGCGCTCGACGACTTCGGCACCGGCCACTCCTCCCTCGGGCTGCTGCGGATCTGCCCGGTCGACGTGCTCAAGGTCGACAAGAGCTTCGTCGACGAGATCTGCGCCGACGGCCCGCCCGCGGTCATCACCACGGCGCTGCTGCAGATCGCCCGCGGCCTGCGTCTCGACGCGGTGGCCGAGGGCGTGGAGACGCCCGACCAGGCGGAGCGCCTCCACGCCCTCGGGTACCGCTACGCGCAGGGCTACCTGTTCTCCCGCCCGCTGCCGGCGGCCGACCTGGAGCGGCTCGTCGCCGACCCGGTCACGGTCTGAGCGGGTACCGTCCGCGGCTCCAACAGCGGGCGGACGCACCGGATCGCCGGGCGACGGCCCGGGTGAGCTGCCGGCCGGCGGGTGAGGCCGGCGCGGTGAGGGCGGCCGGGGCGCTGTGTTACCGCGGGATGAACCCTTCATGTGCTGACGGGTTTGCGACACATGGCTGGCGGTGCAGCCTTCAACATCGACTACGTGCGGGGGGCGACGCGGCAGACGCGACTCGGCGGCGGGCTGGTCCTGCTGCTGCTCGTCGCGCTGCTCATCGGGGCGCCGTTCGCCGTCGCCCGGGCCGCGCACCTCGCGTTCGCGCAGGTACGGGCGGAGGCCGCCGTCGAGGCGATCGTCCAGGTCGACGCGGCGCTGCAACGGGAAAGCGCGGGCCTGGAAGAGGAAGGCCGCGCGGTGCCGGCGGAAGCCCGGGCCGCCGGCGTCCACCAGCACCGGCACATCGGCCGCAAGCAACGGCTCATGCACACCGTGAGCTCGCCGGTGCACCAGCAGCAGCCCTCGGCCGCGGGCAACGCCGCCGGGCCTTCCACGACCGCGCACGCCGTCGCCCTGGACGCGACGGCCGAACCGGTGCCGCAGGAGCGGGCCGGCGTGCGGCCCGGGCGTGCGTCGCTGCAGGTGTGGCGTCTATAGCGGGCAGCCCTGCCCGCTGACCTGACGCCAACACACATCGGAGTACATACATGTCGACAACCGCCGGCGGGCGGGCGATCCCGCATGCCCGCGAAGCGCCCGCCATCGAGCGGCACCAGCGGTACACCCTGGAAAACACCTGGCACGGAAGAGACAACGGCATCGGCGCGCTGCGCCTGCTGCTCGCCCTCGCCGTCGTGTTCGACCACGCCGGATCCCTCGGCTTCGGCTGGGAGGACCTCGGCACCACCCTGTTCCGCGGCCAGACCAACGTCGGCACGATCGCCGTCTACGGGTTCTTCGTCATCTCCGGGCTGCTCATCACCCGGTCCGCCCGCCGCACCGGATTGGTCCGCTTCGCCTGGCACCGGGCCCTGCGGATCCTGCCCGGGCTGTGGGTCTGCCTGCTGGTGACGGCGTTCGCCGTCGCGCCGCTCGTCGCGCTCTACGAGCGCGGGACGCTCGCCGGCTTCTGGGGCGGGCCCAAGGGGCCGGTGCAGTACGTGACGGGCAACTGGTTCACGGGCGTCCGCCAGTACGGTATCCACGATCTGCTCGCCGAAACCCCGTGGGGCCGCCAGATCGGCAGCACCAGCGTGTTCGACGGCGCGCTGTGGTCGCTCATCTACGAGACCACCTGCTACGCCGCCGTCGCCGGGCTGGCCGTGACCGCGGTGCTGCGCCGGGCCCGGTGGCTGGTGCCGGCGGCGGCCGGGGTGCTGCTCGGCATCGTGGCCGCCGACCAGCTGCGCGGGTGGATCCCGACCGGGCCGCCGTCGGAGTACTACGGCGCGGTCGTGCTGCCGCTGCTCGGCACCGTCTCGGTGCAGTGGCTCATCCATCTGGGCGCGCTGTTCCTGATTGGCGCCACGATCGAGTTGTACCGCGAGCGCGTCCCGATCAGCGACCAGCTGGCCGCCGCCTGCGGTGTGGCGCTGGCCGTGAGCCTGCTGTTCGGCGGGTTCTTCATCACCGGCTTCCCCGCGCTGGCCTACCTGCTGGTCTGGGCCGCGGTGCGGATGCCGCGGCGGCTGCGCCGCATCGGCGCGACCGACGACTACTCCTACGGCATCTACATCTACGGGTTCGTCGTCCAGCAGGTCCTCGCCACGCTTGGCGTCAACGCCTGGGGCTACGCGGCCTACACCGGCATCAGCCTGGCCCTGACGGTGGCGTTGGCGGCGATGTCGTGGCACCTGGTGGAGCGCCGGGCACTGACCCTCAAGGACCTGCGGCTGCCGGCTGCTCCCCGGCGGCGGCCGGCCCGGGCCTCCCGCCCGGCGTCCAGGGCCAACGACAGCGCCGACGCAGAAGCATGACCGCGCCGGCGATCAGGAGCCTCGACGGGACCTCATGATCAAGGGAAGCTTCTGGCTGCCCGGACAGCCAGAAGCTCCCCACGATCATGGGCGCAGGCCGACATCGGCCGCGCCGCGCTCCGCACCGCCCTGCCGGCGGCAACCACGGGAGGGGCCGCCCGGCTACGCCGTCGCGGCCAGGTCCGGCTCGGGCGCGGCGGCGCGGGCAGGCGTCGTCGGGCTGCCCGGCGCGATCCGCAGGTGCACGGTCGTGCCCGCCTCCAGGCCGAGCCCGAGGAACTCGTTGCGGGTCAGGGTCACGATGACCTCCTGGCCGCCCGCCGTGGTGACGTCGATGCGGATCTCGAAGCCGATCCGGGTCACCCGGCTGACCGTGCCGGTGACGTCGTCCGGGCCGCCCGGCGTCAGGCCGAGCTGCAGGTCGTGCGGGCGGACCAGCTGGTCGCCGAGCTGGGTGACCGGGCCGAGGAACTTCATGACGAAGTCGTTGGCCGGGCGGTCGTACAGGTCGTCGGGCGAGCCGACCTGCTCGATGCGGCCGTCGTTGATCACCACGATCTCGTCGGCGACCTCCAGGGCCTCCTCCTGGTCGTGCGTGACGAAGACCGTGGTCACGTGCACCTCGTCGTGCAGCCGGCGCAGCCAGTCGCGCAGCTCCTTGCGCACCTTCGCGTCGAGGGCGCCGAACGGCTCGTCGAGCAGCAGGACCGTCGGCTTCACGGCGAGCGCGCGGGCCAGGGCCATGCGCTGGCGCTGGCCGCCGGAGAGCTGGGCCGGCAGCCGCTCGCCGAACTGCTCCAGGTGCACCAGCTTGAGCAGCTCGTCGACCCGCGCGCGGATCTCGTCCTTGGGCCGCTTGCGGATCTGCAGGCCGAAGCCGACGTTGCGGCGCACCGACATGTGCTTGAACGCGGCGTAGTGCTGGAACACGAAGCCGACGTTGCGCTTCTGCGGCGGCAGGTCGGTGGCGTCGACGCCCTCGATCTCGACCCGGCCGCTGTCGGCGCGCTCCAGGCCCGCGATGATGCGCAGCAGGGTCGACTTGCCGCCGCCGGACGGGCCGAGCAGCGCGGTGAGCCGGCCCGAGGGGATGCTGACCGACACGTTGTCGAGCGCGACGAAGTCCCCGAAGCGCTTGCTCACGCCTGCGATCTCGATGCTCACCGGTCTTCTTCTTTCGGGCGGAGGACGGACACGACGATGATGGCGGCGACGGCGACCAGGGCGAGGAGGAAGGCGGTGGCGTAGGCGCCGCCCTTGTCGAAGTTGAGGTACTTCTCCTCGACCACCAGCGTGGCGGTGCGGGTGGCCCCGAGCACGTTGCCGGACACGACCTTGACGGCGCCGAACTCGCCGAGCGAGCGGGCCAGGCTCAGCACGACGCCGTAGGTGATGCCCCACTTGATCGCGGGCAGGGTGATGCGGCGGAACGTCTGCAGGGCGTTGGCGCCGAGGCTGCGGGCGGCCTGCTCCTGCTCGTCGCCGATCTCCTCGAGCACCGGCACGACCTCGCGGATCACCAGCGGCAGGGCGACGAACACGGTGGCCATCACCATGCCCGGCTCGGCGAAGATGATCTGCAGGCCGGCGCTCTCCAGCGTGGGGCCGAACCAGCCGGTGCGGCCGCCGTAGACGAGGACGAGGGCCAGGCCGACGACGATCGGCGACACCGACAGCGGCACGTCGAGGAGCGCGTTCAGGAGGCGTTTGCCCGGGAAGCGGTATCGCACGAGCAGGATCGAGATGCCCACCCCGAACAGCGTGTTGATGATGACCGAGAGGATCGCGATCTCGACCGACAGGTGCAGGGCGTGCACGATGTCCGGGTCGGTGAGGATGCCCTGGAGGTTGTCGAAGCCGTCCTTGAAGGCGTTCTGGCCCACGAGGTACACCGGCCAGGCCACCAGGAAGAAGAGGTACGCGACCACGACCAGCCGCAGCACGTAGGTCGTCGGCCCCTTGCGTCGGGTCCAGGCTTTGGTCTCAGCCACGGCGCACCGCCCTTCGCTGGATCAGGTCGAGCACCACGATGACGGCGAAGGAGATGATCAGCAGGACCGTCGCCACCGCGGCCGCGCTCTCCAGGTGGTCGTTCTCGATGCTGCTGAGGATCCGCACGGACGTGACCTCGGTGCGCATCGGCAGGTTGCCGGACAGCAGCACCAGCGAGCCGTACTCGCTGACGCCGCGCGCGAACGACAGCGCGGCCCCGGCGGTGATCGCCGGGGTCAGGCTGGGCAGGATGATCTTCCAGAAGATCGTGAAGCGGCTCGCGCCGAGCGAGGCGGCGGCCTCCTCGGCCTCGCGGTCGAGCTCGGCGAGCACGGGCTGCACCGTGCGGACCACGAACGGCAGCGTCACGAAGAGGAAGGCCAGGAAGACCGCGACCCGGGTGTTGGCGATGTTGACGCCCAGCGGGCTGGTCGGCCCGTAGAGCGACAGCAGCACCAGGCCGGCGACGATCGTCGGCAGCGCGAACGGGATGTCGATGAGGATCTCGAGCACCCGCTTGCCGAAGAAGTTGTCGCGGACCAGCACCCAGGCGATGAGCGTGCCCATCACGACGTTGACCACCGTGACCAGGAAGGCGGTGCCCACGGTGAGCCGGATCGAGGCGAACGTCTGCTCGTTGCTGATCGCGTCCCAGAACGCGCCGAAGCCGTCCGCGGACGCGGTGGCGACCACCGCCGCGAGCGGGATCAGCACCAGCAGGCTGAACCACAGCATCGCGACCCCGAGCCCGAGGCCGGAGACGCGGGTGAGCGGCTGGCCCGAACGCGCCGACCGGGCCGGCCGGCGGTTGCCCGCCGACCGGCCCGTGGAGACGGTCGCTGACGTCACTTGGCTTTGCCCGACGCGGCGATGATCTTGACGACGATGCCTTCCTTCTCGTCGAAGAACTTCTTGGACAGCGCCGACCAGCTGGTGAAGTCCTTCTCCACGGTCAGCAGCTTCTTCGGCGTCGGGAAGGGGTCGTTGGGGTCGACGGCGCCCTCGACGCCCTTGGTGTCGACGCCGTCGATGATCGGGCGGAAGCCCTTCAGGGCGAACTGGCGCTGGCCGTCCTTGCTCAGGACGAAGTCGAGCCACTCCTTCGCCTTCGGGTTGGCGTTCTTCAGCACCGCGCCCGGGTTCTCGATGAGGATCGTGGTGTCCGGCAGGACCCAGTCGAGCTGCTCACCGCTCTGGCGGGCCAGGATGGCCTCGTTCTCGTAGGCGAGGAGGACGTCACCGGTACCGCCGAGGAAAGCGGTCGTGGCGTCCCGGCCGCTGTTCGGCAGCGACACGACGTTGGCGAACAGCTTGGTCAGGTACTCGGTCGCCTGCGCGTCGGTGCCGCCGTTGCTGGCGATGTGGCCCCACGCGGCGAGCGCGTTCCAGCGCGCCGCACCCGACGACGCCGGGTTCGGGGTGACGATGCCGATGCCGGGCTTGATCAGGTCGTCCCAGCCCTTGATGTTCTTCGGATTCCCCTTGCGTACCGCGAGCACGACCACCGACGAGGAGACGATGCCCTTGTTGGGGCCGGCGTTCCAGTCCTTCTCGACGAGGCCGGCGTCGACCAGGCGGGTCACGTCGCTGGAGACGGAGAAGTGCACGTAGTCGGCCTTGAGGCCGGCCACCACCGCGCGGCTCTGGTCGCCGGAGGCGCCGTACGAGGTCTGGAACTTGACGCCCTTGCCCGCCGGGGTCTTGTTCCACTCGGCGGCGATCGCCTTGTTGGCCGCTTCCGGCACCGCGTAGCCGACGATGTTGAGCGTCACGTCGCTACCGGTGGAATCGGACGAAGCGGACGTCCCCGCGCACGCCGACAGCAGTAAGCCGGCGGCGATGGCGAGCGCTGCGGTCGCTCTGATCCGGTGCTTCATGGGGAACCCGTCCTTCTGGGGTAGGCGGTGCACTATCGGGGGGCTTCGAGCAGGTCGGCAAGGGTGACGCGGTCGACGATGTCGTTCACGGCGGTGTCCACGGAGAGCCAGATGCGGCTCAGCCCACGGGTGACGCCGGCGTAGCTGGTCTGGTCGGTCGGCAGCCCGCGCACCGTGGTCAGCGCGCCGTCCATCGCGCGCAGGACGTCGCCCACGGTGATGGCCGCGGCCGGGCGGGCCAGCCCGTACCCGCGCTCCGCGCTCCGGTGGCTGTGCACCAGGCCCGCGCGGCGCAGGTCGAGCAGGATCGCCTGCAGGGAGCCGATCGACATCTGTTCCTTCTCGGCGAGCTGTGGTGCGGTGATCCGGCCCGGCGCCGCCGCGGCGATGACGAGCATCGCCCGCATGGCGTAGTCGGCGCGGACCGAGACGTGCACAGCGTCGTGCCCCGATCAGCTCGACCGTGTCCAGCGACAACCGCCAACCACGGTCACCTCCCGGGTAAGTCGACTTAATCCATCTAGTCCATCTAGTTGGTAGGAAAAGAATACTTGCCGAGCGCCCGCAGTCAAGTTCGCCGGGTACTCCTACCGGTATTGAGTGATTTGACGCACAGGAATGGCGCGGCGACCATCGGTCACCGCGCCATTCCTGCCGATCTGTCCGGGTCAGCCGCCGCTGCAGGAGACGGTCGGCCAGGTCCAGTTGCCGTTGTGCTGGATCGTCACGCCCCAGTTGTTGCCGCTGCCGTTGGGTCTGGCGACCAGCGTCTGCCCGTTGGGGTAGCTGGCCGTGATGTTCCAGGTGGCGATGACCTTCGCCGGCGACGGCACGTTCATCGTCACCATCCAGTTGCTCGACCCCGACACCGAGACGTTCAGGTTGTACCGGTCACTCCACGACGACCCCGCCGACAGCGTGGCCGTGCAGCTTCCGCCGCCGCCCGGGCCGGGCGTGGTGGGACCGCTCGTCGGGCCGCCGCCTCCGGTCGGCGCGACCGCCCGCCCCGTCTGCGGCGAGATCATGCCCGCGCACAGGTTGCGGCTGGCCAGCCCCTGCGCGATGCGCGGGATCGCGGCCACCGTGTTGGCCGGCCAGTCGTGCATCAGGATGATCTGGCCGTTGGTGAGCCGGGCGTTGGCCTGCACGATCGCGTCGACGCTGGCGTTGTTCCAGTCCTGCGAGTCGACGTCCCAGATGATCTGGGTCAGCCCGTACCGCGACAGGACCGACTGCAGGGTCGAGTTGGTCTCGCCGTACGGCGGGCGGAACAGCTTCGGCGTCCCGCCGCCCCCGGCCGCGATGGCCTGCTGGGTCCGGGAGACCTCGGAGTCCATCTGGGCCTGGCTCAGCTGGGTCATGTGCGGGTGGGTGTAGCTGTGGTTGGCGACCCACATGCCCGCGTCGACCTGGGCCCGCACCAGCGACGGATTCGCCGCGGCGTACTGGCCCTGGTTGAACATCGTCGCCCGCAGCCCGTTCTGCCGCAGCGCGGTGAGCAGGCGCTGGGTGTTGCTGGCGGACGGCCCGTCGTCGAAGGTGAGCCCGACGTACCCGTTGCAGGTGGCCGCCTGCGACGGCGTGGCCGCGACGGTCAGGGCGACGGCGGTCGACAGCGCCATCCCGGCGATGGCGAGGGCGGTGGCCAGCAGGCGTCTCGGTGTACGCATCGGCTCAGCCCGCACTGCAGGAGACGGAGGGCCAGGTGTAGTTGCCGTTGTGCTGGATCGTCACGCCCCAGTTGTTGCCACTGCCGTTCGGCTTGGCCACCAGCGTCTGCGCGTTGGGGTAGCTGGCGGTGATGTTCCAGGTGGCGATGATCTTCGCCGGCGACGGCACGTTCATCGTCACCGTCCAGTTGCTGGAGCCGGAGACCGAGACGTTGAGGTTGTAGCGGTCGCTCCACGACTGCCCGGCCGACAGCGACGCCGTGCACCCGCCGCCGGGGTTGCCGGTCGGGCCACCCGTCGGGCCACCGGTCGACCCGCCGCCGCTGCCGCCGATGGTGATGTTCGAGCTGCCGCTGCTCTGGTAGCCCTCGGTCGCCAGGATCTGGTAGTCGTGGCTGCCCAGGCTCATGCCCGCGCGCGACCACGCGTCGAAGTGGTTGCCGGTGGTGATGGTGCCGCCGGTCTTCTTCGACTGCCGCACGCTCCAGTACTGGTTGAACGTCTTGTTGCCCTCGATGGAGGGGGCGTTGTACCGCGTGGTCTGGTAGATGTCGTACGTGCCGCCGTCGCTGGTCACGGTGCCCTTGAAGGTGCCCGTCGGGCGGTAGGTGCCCCAGTTGTCGACGATGTAGTACTCCACCAGCGGATTGCGGGTCCAGCCGTACAGCGCGAGGTAGGCGTTGCCGGACGGGTTGAAGCTGCCGGAGTAGCTGACGCTGCGGCGCCCGCCGGTGCTCCAGCCCTTGCCGGCGACGAAGTTGCCGGTGTTGCTCCACCTGGTGCTGTAGTTGCCGCCGGCACCGAGGTCCATCGAGACGGTGCCCTGGCTGTCGGTCCAGAACGAGTAGAAGTAGCCGTTGTTGGTGCCGGTCTGGTTGGTCGTGACGGCCGCGCTGGCGACGCCGGGCAGCGTCGCGACCAGCGCCACCACCACGGCGGCGAGCCCGCCGAAGAGCAGCCCGGCGCGGCGGCGCCGCGGGCGGGCGGGGGCGTCGTTCATGGGCGTGGTTCCTCCTCCTGACGGCCGGCGTGCAGCCGGCAGCGTGAGCCGAGCCGGCGGGGTGTCGGACGCCGGCGGGCTCAGGCGACGGGGGTGTGCGGTCGGGTCGTAGCGGCGACCCGACATCGACACTGATCGAGCGGTACTACGGTGTCAACAATTTTCGGAAAAGTTCCGGGAATTGATCTCGTCGATGCGACACTTCCGGGCCGGTGACCTGCAGGTACCGGTTTCCGCGCCGTTCCGGAACTTTCACCGCCGCCCCGTCTGCGGCATGATGCGGAGAAGACCACGCGGTCGCGGAAGGGATGCTCGTGACAGTCGACGACCCGGGCCGGGTCACCATCACCGCGATCGCGCGGCAGGCCGGCGTGTCCGTGCCGACCGTTTCGCGGGTGCTCAACGGGCGCTCCGACGTCTCGCCGCGGACCCGCGAGCGGGTCGAGGAGCTGCTGCGCGAGCACGGCTACCGCCGCCGGGCCAGCCGCAAGCGCCCGTCGGCGGGCCTCATCGACCTGGTCTTCGACGACCTCGACAGCCCGTGGGCGGTCGAGATCATCCGCGGCGTCGAGGAGGTCGCCCACTCGACCGGCATGGGCACGGTCGTCTCGGCGATCCACGGCCAGCCGGCGTCGGCCCGCCAGTGGCTGCAGAACCTCCGCGCCCGCGCCACCGACGGCGTCATCTTCGTGACGTCGGACGTGACCCCGCCGCTGCACGCCGAGCTCCGCCGCCTGGCCATCCCGCTGGCCGTGATCGACCCGGCCGGCGTGCCGGCCATCGACGTGCCGACGATCGGCGCGACGAACTGGGCCGGCGGCCTGACCGCGACGGAGCACCTGCTGTCCCTGGGCCACCGCCGGATCGGCTTCATCGCCGGCCCGACCCGGCTGCTGTGCAGCCGCGCCCGCCTGGACGGCTACGGCGCAGCGCTCGCCGCCGCCGGCCGGCAAGCCGACCCGGCCCTGGTCCGGCCCGGCGACTTCCACCACGAGTCGGGCTGCGCCGGCGGCGAGGCCCTGCTGGACCTCGCCGACCCGCCGACCGCCATCTTCGCGGCCAGCGACCAGATGGCCTTCGGCGCCTACGAGGCCGTCCGCCGCCGCGGCCTGCGGGTCCCCGACGACATCTCGGTGGTGGGCTTCGACGACCTGCCGGAGAGCCGCTGGGCGTCCCCGCCGCTGACCACCGTCCGCCAGCCCCTCACCGAGATGGGCCTGCTGGCCGCCCGCACCGTCCTGCGGATGGCGGCCGGCGAGGAGATCGAGACCCCGAAGGTCGAGCTCGCCACCGAGCTGGTCGTCCGCCACAGCACGGCGCCCGTTTCCTGACCTTCGGCCGCGATGCCCCGCCGGACCGCCGCACGGGCCCTGCGCCCCCTGACGCGCCTCCTCACAGGCTGCTCGCAGCTTCGCTGGAGCGGGCGCACAGCGCCCCGGCCGAGCCTTGGGGGCGTGAGGGAGGTTTCGATGCAACGGTATGAGGGACGGCCGCTCGCCCGGCCGGACGAGGAACTGGTGGACCAGGGCCTGGGGTTCGACCTCGGGACGGTGCTGGACCGGCGGCGGTTGCTGGCGGCGTTCGGGCTGGGCGCGGCGGCCGTGGGGCTGTCGGCGTGCTCGGCGTCGACGCCGTCGACGCCGTCGGTGTCCGCTGCTTCCAGCGGTACCGCTGAGGGAGAGATCCCCGACGAGACGGCCGGACCGTATCCGGGCGACGGCTCCAACGGCCCCGACGTCCTGGACGACAGCGGGATCGTCCGCGCCGACATCCGCTCCAGCTTCGGCGGGGCCACGGGGACGGCCGAGGGCGTGCCGATGACGCTGGAACTGACCATCATCGACCTGGCCAACGGTGGGAAGCCGTTCGCGGGCACGGCGGTCTACGTGTGGCACTGCGACCGGGAGGGCCGCTACTCGCTCTACTCGGACGGCGTCACCGACCAGAACTACCTGCGCGGCGTCCAGATCGCCGACGACGCGGGCAAGGTGCGGTTCACCAGCATCTTCCCGGCCTGCTACTCCGGTCGGTGGCCGCATGTGCATTTCGAGGTGTACCGCGAGCAGTCCGCGATCACCGACTCCACGAACGCGATCGCCACTTCGCAGGTGGCGCTGCCGAAGGACGTGTGCGACACGGTGTACGGGCAGTCGGGGTACGCGCAGTCCGTGCGCAACCTGGCGCAGGTCTCGCTGCAGAGCGACAACGTGTTCGGCGAAGACGGCGGCGCGTTGCAGCTCGGGGCGGTGACCGGGTCGGTGTCCAGCGGGTACACGGTGGCGCTGACGGCGCGGGTCGACACCCGGACGACACCCACGGGCGGTGGGGCGCCGGGCGGCGGTGGCGGCCCGGGTGGTGCGCCACCGAGTGGTGGGCCCGGAGGTGGCCCTGGTGGCGGGCCTGGTGGGATGCCGCCCAGCGGCGCCTGACCGATTTTTGTCGTACCCTCCAGGCAAGATCTGTGGCATGGTCGAGTCGAGCGTGCGGTTGCAGGCGGTGGTGGAGGACGGCGACGTCCGGCGGGTGCTCGCGGCGTTGCGGGCGGACGAGCGGCTCACGCTTGACGATGTGCCGTGGCGGCGGTTCCACCATGCCTACGGTCCGGCGGACGACGTGCCCGCTTTGCTGCGCGGGCTCGCGCATCCCGACCCGTGGCGGGCGGCGCGGCACCTCGACGAGCTGTGGAACAAGGTGCGGCACCAGGGCCTGAGCGAGCCGGCGGCGGCGCTCGCGGTGCCGTTCCTCGTCGCGGCCGCGGCCGATCCCACGACGCACGGGCGCGACCGGGTGCTGCTCCTCGCGGCCGAGGCCGGTCGCCGCAAGCACGACGGCGGCGACCGGCGGACCGACCTGCTCCGCGCCGCGGGGCCGCCCACCGGCGGCGCTGACGGCGCTGATTGTCCGCGGGCGTGGACGTTGCAGGCGGCCCGCGAGGCGGTGTCCGCCGACGCGGGCACGCTCGTGGCGCTGCTCGCGGACCGCGACCCGGAGGTGCGCGCCACGGCCGCCTATGCGCTGGCCGCCGCCTGCTCCCCGGCCGCGCAGGTGCGGCCCGCGCTGCGCACCCGGCTGGCCGCAGAGACCGAGCCACCGGTGCGGATCAGCCTGATCCTGGCCCTGACCCAGCTCGGTGTCGAGCACGACGAGCCCGACACCGCGGCCCGTGCCGAGCGGCTCTGGTCCGACGCGTCCCGCCCGCCAGACGTGCGGCTGGCCGGGGCCCTGGCCTGGCTGTGCGCGTCGCCGTCCCCGGCACCGTCCGCGCTGCTCGACGTTCTGGCCGCGGTCCCGCCGGAGGCCGAGCAGTGGCTCAGCCGCGTCCCGTGGCCGGACGACATCACGCGCCGCGGCGGCCTCGCGGCGTGGCTGGTGGCGTTCCTCGGCGACGCCCCCGACACCCGGCTGCGCCTGGCGGAGCGCCTGGCGGCGTCGCCCGACCCGGCGGTGGCGGCGTCGGCCCTGCACGCGGCGCACGAGGTGGCCCGCACCTGGCGCACGCACGAGTCTGCCGCCGCCGACCTGCTGAGCCGCCACCTGGAGCACCCCGACCGCGAGGTCGCCCGCACGGCCGCCCGCCACCTCGCCTCGGCCGGCGAGGTCCCGGCCCCGGTCGCCGACCGCGTCGCCGCCTCCCTGACCCACGCCGACTCCGAGGTGCGCGCCTGGGCCGCCGTCACCCTGGCCCACCGCGGCGACCCCCGCGCGGTCGCTCCGCTCGCGGCCCTGCTGCGCCGCGAGGACTGGCCGTGGCCCGAGCCGTATCGTCGGGGCACCTACATCGCGCCCCCGGAGGCCCTGCTCGACCGCCTCCACCCGTTCGCGGCGGACCTCCTCCCGGCCGTCCTGCACCGCCTGTCCACTCCCGACCGCGCGGGCTGGCAACATGTCCGCCGCGACCTCCTGGCGGCCCTGGCCGAGTGGCCCGCCGTCGCCGCCGAGGCCGTGGGCACGCTGCTCGCCCTGCTGTCCCCGCCCGGCCAGGCCGCACACCGTTCGCCGGCGACGGTCACGCCCACCGGGAAGCGGCTCGCGCTCGTCGCCCTGCCCGCGCGGTCCTCGCCCGGGTCCGCGAACGGCAGTGGCCCAGCGCTCGCGGTCGACGCCCGCAGGGTCGACCCTTCCGCAGCCCCACCGACCGCGGCCGACCCCATCCCCCGCATCCCGCGCCAACGCCCATCCAGCGACCCGGGCGGCGACGGGGGACGGCGGTCAGCAGTCGCGCACCTGGGAGCCGTCGTGACCGTCCTCGGGCGGATCGGACCGCCGGCCGCGGCTGCGGTTCCCCTGCTGGACCACCTCACGGTCGATGCCACGCCGGCCGACCTCGCGGTGCTCGTCTGGGCACGATGGCGCATCACGGGCGACCGGTCCGATGCCACGGCGGCGACGCTGGCCGACCTGGCCTCCACGGACGGCGTGCGGCCCCAACGGCCACGCCTGCCCGCCGACGGCGGGCCGACCCATGGGCCACGCCTGCCCGTGGACGGCGGGTGGGCGCATGCGCCTCGCCCGATCACGGACCAGGGACCGGCGGACGCGCCTCGCCTGCCCACCGACCGGGGGCGGGCGGACGCGCTGCGGCTGCTCGCCGACCTCGGTCCGGCGGCCGCGGCGCACGAGACGCTGCTGCGGGCGCTGGCCGTGGGAGGCGGGTCGGCCTGGGTTCGGGCGCAGGCGGCCTACGCGCTGTGGCGGGCCACCGGGGACGCACCCTCCGCCGTGACCGTGCTCGTGGAGCTGCTCGCCGACCGGCCGGACCCGGCGTGGTTCGATCCGGTGCACGCCGTCGCCGCTGGGCACCTCGCCGAGATCGGGGCGCCGGCCGAGGCCGCGGCGCCGGCCGAGGTCGGGACGCTGGCCGAGGCCGCGGTGCCGGGGCTGACCGCCTTCGTGGCGGCGAGCCGGCGCTCGTCGGCGGACATCCGGCGCGACCAGCAGTACGTGGCCGTCGCGAGGGGCGCCTTACGCCGGCCTCGGTAGACACCCCTGGGGGGCAGCGGCCCGCGGCGGGTTCGGCGCTCACCACGATCGGTGGGCGCCGTGGCGGAAGGCGTTGCCGATAGGTTCACGAGCATCTGCTCCAGGCGGTCGGGGTCGGCGTCGACCGTGACCGCCGGGCCGACCGTCACCAAGGTGGCGGCCGCCGCCGGGGTGAGGGCGGCCGCCGCCGCCGCGGCGCGCAGCGGCACGGGCCGGCAGTCCAGGCGGAGGGCGCCCTGCTCGACCCGGCCCAGGTCGAGCAGGCCGCCGGCCAGGCGGTTGATGCGGGCGGCCTGGCGCAGGGCGCTCGCGGTCAGCCGGTGGCGGTCGGCCGCCTCGACCTGGGCCCGCGTGGTGCAGCGGGCGCACGCGGCGGGCGATCACCTCGGCCACCGCCGTCGCCACCGGCACGAAGACGACGGCGCTGCCGACCACGTCCGGCGGCTGGTGGGTGGCGACGAGCGGGGCGACGTAGGCGGCGGCGGTCAGCGGCGACAGCGCCACCGCCGTCCACGGTGGATGGTGCAGGCCCACCCAGGCGAACAGCAGGACGAAGAACGGGCCGGTGCCGGTGGCGACGCCGCCGAAGGTCCAGGTCGAGAAGGCCAGGACGGCCAGGCCGGCGACGGCGAGCGCGATGGTCCGGCGGGGCGGGACCCGGTGGGCGGCGACGGCGGCGGCGAAGTCGGCGGCGGCGACGATCGGCAGCTCACGCTCGCGGGCTCCCGGCGCCACGCGCCCAGGACAGCCAGCGCCCCGGCGAGCGCGAAGCGTCCGGAGGCGCTGCGCGCGGCGCCGCTCGCTGTCCGCATCAACCGCAATTGTAGGCCAATACCCGGTTTCCACGACCTTTTGCCGATTTCACCCCGTCGGGCACCCGAGCGGCGCGATAGTACGGGCGTGGACATGGCATCGGGTGGCGCGCCGGCGTCGGCGCGACGGGCCTCCTTCGAGGATCTCAGCGTCAACATGAAGATCGTGCTCGCGGTCTTCGCCGCGGTCGTGGTGGCCATGGTGGTGGGCCTCGTCGGGCTGCTCAAGCTGCGGGACAGCAGCGAGGCCGCCGCGCGTATCTCCGGCGGCACCGTGGCGAGCATCAAGGCGGTCGGGGACATCAAGTCCGCCGTGTACCAGACCCGGCTCGCGGCGGCCAACCAGGCGGTGTCGGTGTCGCCCGAGGATGTCACCACCTACACCGCGCAGTTCAACACGCACATCAAGGAGTTCGACGAGGCGATGCGGGCGTACCGCGCGAGCGGCCCGGCCGGCAACTCCGGCACGATCGCCAAGCTGCAGGACGAGTGGGACCAGTACAAGGCCATCGCCGTCAACGAGATGATCCCGGCCGGCACCCGCAACGACTACGCCGCCTGGGCCAAGATCCGCGACGAGCGGACCCGGCCGATCCTGGCGCTGATCGACCAGCAGCTGGTCGAGCTCGACGCCGCCGAGACGGCGGACGGCGTGACCAACGCCGAGGCGGCCACGAGCGGGTATGAGCACGGGCGGCAGGCGATGATCATCGTGATGGTGGTCGGGGCGGCGCTGGCGCTCGGGCTGGGCATCCTGGTGGCCCGCCGGATCGTGCGGTCGCTGCGCAAGGTCACCGGGGTGTGCGAGGCGCTCGCGGCCTGCGACCTCACCACGACCAGCGGCATCACCTCGCGCGACGAGCCGGGACGGATGGCCCAGGCGCTCGACACGGCGGTCGGCAACCTGCGCGGCACGATCCGCACGATCGACGGCTCGGCGTCGTCGCTGGCCAGCGCCGCGGAGCAGATGAGCGCGACCGCGATCCAGATCGCCGACTCGGCGAACTCGGCCTCGACCCAGGCGCAGGCCGTGTCGGCCGCCGCCGAGCAGGTCTCGCGCAGCGTCGACACGGTCTCGGCCGGCAGCGAGCAGATGGGCGCGTCGATCCGGGAGATCTCGCAGAACGCGGCCGAGGCGGCCCGGGTCGCGGCCGAGGCGGTCAGCATCACCACCGAGACGTCCGAGACGATGAACAAGCTCGGCGAGTCGTCGGCCGAGATCGGGAACGTGGTCAAGGTGATAACCGCGATCGCGGAGCAGACCAACCTGCTCGCGCTCAACGCCACCATCGAGGCCGCCCGGGCGGGTGACGCCGGCAAGGGGTTCGCCGTGGTCGCCTCCGAGGTCAAGGACCTCGCCCAGGAGACGGCACGGGCGACCGAGGACATCTCCCGCCGCATCGACGCGATCCAGGCGGACACCGCCGGGGCGGTGGCCGCGATCGAGCGGATCTCGCAGGTCATCGAGCGCATCAGCGACTACCAGACGACGATCGCGAGCGCCGTCGAGCAGCAGACCGCGACGACGGCGGAGATGAGCCGCAGCGTCACCGAGGCCGCGGTCGGCACGAACGAGATCGCCCAGAACATCACCTTGGTGGCCCAGGGCGCCGAGCGGACCAGCCAGGGCGTGACGGAAACCCAGCAGGCCACCAACGAGCTCGCCCGCATGTCCAGCGACCTGAACACGCTGGTGGCCAACTTCAGATACTGAGCGGGAGCGCGGGCGCACGCCCGTCCGTCGAGCTACTGGTCGAGGAGGCGCATGCCGTGTTCCGCGTAGCGCGTGCCCGCCACCGCCTCCTGCGGGACCGCCGCCCGCAACGCGTCCAGTTGGGCCGGGGTCAGCGTCAGGTCGGCGGCGGCCGCGTTCTCCTCCAGGTAGCGCACGCGCTTCGTGCCCGGGATCGGCACCACCAGGTCGTCCTGGGCCAGCAGCCAGGCCAGCGCGGCCTGGGCCGGGGTGGCGCCGATCTCCGCGGCCACCGCCTTGACCGCGTCGGCCAGGCGCAGGTTCGCGGCCAGGTTGTCGCCGTTGAAGCGCGGCAGCGCCACCGGGCGGAAGTCGTCCGCCGCGAAGGTGCCCACCGTGCCGGTGAGGAGGCCGCGGCCGACCGGGGAGTAGGCGACCAGGGCCACGCCCAGCTCCCGGCAGGTGTCCAGCAGCGACGCCTCCGGCTCGCGGCTGAAGAGGGAGTACTCCACCTGGAGAGCGGCGATCGGGTGGACCGCGTGCGCGGCGCGCAGGGTCGTCGCGCTCACCTCCGACAGGCCGAGGTGGCGTACCTTGCCGGCCGTCACCAGCTCGGCCATCGCGCCGACGGTGTCCTCGATCGGCACGTCGGGGTTGCGGCGGTGGGCGTAGTACAGGTCGATCGTGTCCGTGCCGAGGCGGCGCAGCGACGCGTCCGCCGCCTCGCGCACCCACGCGGGCGAGGTGTCCACGTAGGTGCCGGGGCGGTCGGAGCGGGCCTCGCCGGCGCGGCTGCGCATGCCGAACTTGGTGGCCAGGACGTACTCGTCGCGCCGTCCGGCCAGCGTCCGGCCGATGAGCTCCTCGTTGCGCCCCGCGCCGTAGACGTCGGCGGTGTCGAGGAGCGTCACGCCGAGGTCGAGTGCCCGGTGCAGGGTGCGCGCCGACTCCTCGTCGTCGGCCGAGCCGTAGGCCCAGCTCATCCCCATGCAGCCGAGACCGATCGCGGACACCTCGGGGCCGCCCCGGCCCAGTCGTCGTGTTCTCATACCGTCCAGCCTGGCGGTTGGGGTCCGCTCGAAGTCAAGCCCGGCGGTGTGACACGGCGGCGTGCGCCTCGACGGTGTCCGGGTCGGAGTGCGGCCGCAGCAGGCGCGCAACCCCGCGACCGCCGTGCGAGTGGTCGTGCAGGTCCTCAGCGTAGGGACGGCGGCGTCTCCAGGGCCGGGTCGACCGTACCGTCCGGGTACCAGCCGCCCTCCTCGTCGGTCGCGCCGAGGAACGCCGCCTCCACCGGCCGCAGCGAGGCGATCAGCTCGTCGACCGGGTAGGAGGACACGAACCGCGCGCCCGACGGCCCCGTCAGCAGCACCGCGAGGGGGAGGTCGCCGCCGATGGGCAGGTCGGGGTACACCTCGCCGCCCCAGTGCATGACGGGCGCCTCGGCGTCGGCGAACCGGCCCGCCCCGGCCAGCATCAGCAGCTCGGTCTGGGTCTGGTGGACGTCGAGGCGGTACTCGTAGAGGTAGCACTCCAGCATCCCGTCGTGGTGCCGGGCCACCGTGTAGCCGCGGGCCGCGCGGCCGGCGAGCAGGCGCATCGGGGTGGACCGGCGCTCCTCCTGGTAGCTGGGGTAGTCCGCCTCCCAGTCGGGCGTCTCGCCGTCGAGCAGCCAGCCCGTCCACATCTGCGCCGGGTTGGCGATGGCGTCGAGGCCGGGCAGCGGGGTGGTCAGCCACTCGTCGAACGCGGCCCGGGTCATCGGCATCCGCGTCGCCACCATGTACGAACGACCACCCACCACAGCCTCCCCGCAGAAGTCAGCAGACGTCACCCGATCAACCAGCCTAGGCCGCCGGGCAGCCCGGCGTCGCCGAGGTTCCCCAGCAGGGCCGGCGGCCAGGGTGTGAACCCGTAGGCTCGACCGGTGGACCGCACGACGAGCTACGCCGAGAACTGGCACCGCCAACCCAGCCCGTTCGACGACACCGGCCGCCTGCCCGACGACGGCCAGTGGTCGATCATCGCCGCGCTGTGGCTGCTCGCCGCCTGGGGCCGGTCGCCCGGCTGGCGATCGGAGTCCTTCCTCGGGACCGCCGCCGACCGGTCGAGCCGTCCGTGGGGCGAGGTGCCGCCGCTCGCCGACCTGTCCGCGGCCGGCGGGTTCACCGCCCAGGGGGCCCGCGTCCTGACCGCGCAGGTGCAGGCCGCTCCCGGCCGGCCGTACGAGCCGACCCGGCCGCAGGACGCGGTGCGGGCCGAGGTCGCCGCGCTCCTCGCGGCCCGCATCCCCGCCGCCGACGAGCGGACCGGGCGCCTCCTCGACTTCCTGGGCGAGCGCCTGGTCGTGCCGTATCCCGACCTGCTGCACGTCGAGGCCGGCGACGACGCGCTCCACCTGCTACGGCGCGAGCACAACGGCCGGGTCCTGCGCATCACGGTCGCGCCGGCCGAGCCGGTCGAGGACACCGACCTGCGCACCCGGCTGGCCTGCCTCTTCACGCTGCTCGGCCGGTTGCTGTGGGTCGACAACAACAACCCCGTCTCGTTCCGGGCATGGATCGGCCCACGCGGAGACGCCGACGCCACCCAGTGGTGGGTGCGGACGCGGGAGGATCCGCCGGACGCGGTGCCGGAGCTGCTCCCGCTGACCGAGGAGGAGTTCCGCCGCGGGATGGACCAGGTGGTGCGGGGGTCGCTGATCGGCGACTCCGACGACGAGGACGACGAGGACGGCGAGGACGGCGAGGACGGCGAGGACGGCGAGGACGGCGAGGACGGCGAGGACGGCGAGGACGGCGAGGACGGCGAGTGGCCGCCCGAGCTGCCGCCCGGCCACCTCGCCGGCCATCTGTGCGCGGACCTCGTCGACCTCCTCCTGACCCGGGTCGAGGACGTGGAGCTGCTCGCGTACGCCGGCTACTTCCCCGTCACCGACGAGCCCGACGAGGAGCACAACGCCACCGTCGTCATCGTCGGCGCGCGGGAGGTCGCCGTCCTCGACATCGACCTGCTCGGCTAGCCGCGCAGCCGGGCCGCCCACTCCAGCGCCTCGGCCAGCGGCATCGGGTCGGTCACCGCGGCCGCGGCCAGGCGCGGCGGCACGGTGTCCAGCCGCTGCCACTGCGCGCGGGAGGCCTCCAGGACCCGCAGCCCGGGGAGCGCAGCGAGCTGCTCCAGCCCGTCGACCTCGACGCCGGCCACGTCGAGGTGCGCGAGCGCCGGGAGCGCGGCCAGCGCCTCCGCCGGGACCGGGTGCCGCAGGCCCCGCAGGGTCAGCTTCCACAGCGTCGGGTGGCCGGCGAGCGCGCGCACGTCGACCGAGTCCGCCGTGATGGACAGGAACTCCAGCGGTACCGCATGCGCCAGGGAGCCGCAGACGCGCCCGGCGCGGTTGATCGACAGCTGGCGGAGGTTCCGCAGGCGGGCCAGCGCGGCCAGGTCCACGTCACCGGCGTCGTTGAGGTAGAGCTGCTGCGGGTCGCGGGCGTCCGCGACGGCGGTGACGACCTCGCAGTGCGGGCTGTCCGGGGACCGTCCGCCGCCGTGGCGCAGCAGGGTCAGAACTCCGTCGGCGACGTACCCGACCGGGCCGACGATGTTGCGGCCGTACTCGACGAGCTGCCCGGGCCGCCCGCCGGGCGCCGGGTCGAGGTCGACCGCGCACCAGTCCCCGCCGTTGTCGCTCGCGATCGTCACCCACCAGTCGCTGCGCGAAACCCGCCGCACGACGCCGGGTGGGTAGGACTCGAAGACGACCGGCTCGACCCCGAAGACGCCGTCGTTCCAGCCGTACGAGCCGGGCTCCCCGGCCAGGTACTCGGCCACGACCTCGTCCAGCGGCAGCAGCGACTGCGCGCCGAGCAGGCCCTGCTCCCGCGGGTCGGCGCGGACCGTCCGGTACAGCGCGCGGACCTCCTCCGGCAGCCGCAGCCCCATCGCGGTCTCGGCGGCCAGCAGGTCCGCCTCCGAGCAGCCCTCGCCGAGGTGGGACGGGCCGCCGGGCCGCTCGACGAAGGCGCCCACGAGGCCGCGCACCTCCGCCAGCACGGCCGGGTCGGTCGGGCGATCGGCGACGGCGGTGCCGGGCGGCCGGGGCATGCCGGGCGCAGGGTGGTTCGGGTGACGGTACTGCGGGTCGAGGGCGACCCGCACCGGCGCCAGGCCGTCGAGCTCGAACGCGTGGCTCACCACCCCGCCGAGCACCTCGACCACGAGTGGGCGTGCCTCGCCCGGCGGGCGCATGGCCTCCTCGTACTCCCACAGCGCGTCGACCAGCCCGCGGGCGGAGCCGGAGCCGACCCGCCGCCGCCAGTGCTCGTCGTAGGCGAAGAACGCCAGGCCGCCGTTGTGGCAGAGCACCTGGAGGGTGCCGTCGACCAGGCGGGCAAGATCCGTAACGGGCATGGGGTCACCGTAACGGGGGTACGATCCGGCCGTGCTGCCGAGTTGCTACCTGTTCGAGTTCAGCGTCCAGCCCGGCGGGATGCGGCAGGGGGACGTGCACGCCTACCCCGACCTGGCCGGCATCCGGCGGGCGTTCGAGCGGCGCTACTTCGGGTTCGACGACGACTTCGTGGCCGAGATCATCGACTCTGGGGCGGTGCTGCACCTGTGGGTCGTGGAGCGCGGGACGCTCACCGGCGGGTTCGACCTGCACCCGTTCCTGCGTAAGGACGATGACCGGACGACCCTGGACTGGGACGCGATCGCGGCGGTCGCCCCGGTGCTGCCGGGACCCCTGCTCGGCGACGGGACGTTCACGCTCACGGTGCCGAAGCTGCCGCACCCCGAGAGCTACCTCGGGCTCGCCGACGAGCTCCACGCCGGGCTGAACGACGTGGAGCTCGGCTACGACGAGGACACCGAGGGCCGCTCGCTCGACGAGTGAACGCCCGTCGACGCCGACGGGTCCAGCGCCGCCTCGACCGCGACCGCCTCGACGCCGCGCAGCAGCGCCTCGGTGTCGGCCGGGGAGATCACGTGGGTGTCCATGAAGACGATGAGGCCGACGCCGTCGTCCGGCAGGTCGTCGACGTGGACGATGAGCGGCTCGAACGGCACGTCCTGCCGGGTCGTCCAGCGGAACTCGCTCCGGGCCGCGACCTCGGACAGCGCCGCGGGCACCGGCAGGTCGGCGGGCTCGCCGCGGCGGTCGTTGAAGTAGCCGGGCAGCTCCAGCGCCGGGCCGCGCTCGGCGACCACCCGGGCGACGAGCGCGTCCAGCTCGGCCGGGTCGTAGTAGGCGTGCTTGTAGGTGGTCATCGCCGAGCGCCGGGCCCGGTCGAGCGCCTCGGCGAGGGTCGCGTCCGCGACGTCGAGGGAGCAGATGCCGTACTGCGCGAGCATGCACACCACGCGGTCGAGCCCCGGCCGGAACCGGTTGTTGACCATGGGCCGCAGCACGACCGGGTTCGCGGTGGTGACCCGTGCGAGGGCCACGGCGAACATGGCCAGCAGCGCCGGCGCCGAGCCGACGCCGGTGCGCGCCGTCACCGCCCGCAGGGCCGGGGCGAGCGCGTACGACGTGAACTCGCCGCGCCAGTGCCGCGGCTGCCGCGGGTCGGTCGACTCGCGGTACCGCCGGAGCGGCATGGACCGCAGAATGCCCTCCCAGTGCCGCATGGCGAGCCCGTGCTGCCGCTGCCCGGCGGGCGTGGCCTGCCAGCCGGCCTGCTCGATCGGCTGCAGCTCGGGCAGCGGCGCGTCCTCGCGGCGGGCCAGCTCGTCGAGCAGCACCCCCGCGCCGAAGCCGTCGGTGACCAGGTGGCACATGACGACGACGGAGTGCGTCAACGCACCGCCGCTGCGGATCGCCGCCATGCGGATCGGCCAGTCGGCGGCGAAGTCGTAGGGGTCCTCCTGGTAGCGCAGCCGGACCGCCTCGGCGACCGCGGCCGGGTCGTCCGCGCCGGCGTCGACGACCTCCAGCGTGATCTGCCCGGCGCCGGCGACGACCTGCCGGGGGTGGCCGGCGTCGTCGAACGTCAGCCTGGTGCGGGCGGTCGGGAAGCGGCTCATGAGGTACCGCAGCTGGCCGGCCACGTCGTCGACGCTCGTGCCGGCGGGCAGCGGCCCCCACGCCCCGTTCGGCAGCCAGGACTCCTGGCGCACCATGGCCAGCCAGATGTCCCGCTGGCCCCAGGAGAGCTCGGCCTCCCCGGCACCGGGACCCGCGAACTCGACGACGACGCGCTCCGCGACCGTGATCACGTCGTGATCCTAAACCCGCTGGACATCAAGCCTTGTGGAGGTCATACCGTCGCAACATGAGTATTCGCGGCGACCGGAGGACCTTCTTTCACCTGCTCGTCAGCACGCTGCTGGTATCGGTGACGAACTTTACGGTGTGGTTCGCCATCACGTTCTACACATACCTGGAGACCCGCTCGGTCTTCGCGACCGGCGTGGTGGGCGGCATCTTCCTGGTGTTCACGGCGCTGACCGGCATCTGGTTCGGCAGCCTGGTCGACCACCACGGCAAGAAGACGATGATGCAGGTGTCGACGGTGACGTCGCTGGTGTTCTACGCCGTGGCGCTGGTCGTGTACCAGTTGGCGCCCGAGGGCGCGTTCAAGGACCCGGCCAGCGGGTGGCTGTGGTCGATGATCATGCTGCTCATGGTCGGGGTCATCGCCGGCAACATCCGCGGGATCGCGCTCCCGACGCTGGTCACGGTGCTCATCGACGAGGCGGGCCGGGACAAGGCGAACGGCCTCGTCGGCACCACCTCCGGCGTCACGTTCCTGGTGACCTCGGCGATCAGCGGCATCCTGGTCGGCTTCGGCGGAATGCTGTGGGTGCTGGCGCCGGCGCTCGTCGTGCTGGCCGGGGCGATCGTGCACCTGGCGGTGGTGCCCGTGCGCGAGACGGCGGCCGCCGCGGCTCCCGCTCCGGAGCTCGAGATCCAGCCGACCAGAGAGCCGACGACGGAGCCGGCGAAGCGGCGCGTCGACCTGCGCGGCACGATGCGGGTGGTGTCCGGGGTGCCCGGCCTGACCGCGCTCATCGTGTTCTCGGCCTTCAACAACCTGCTCGGCGGCGTCTTCATGGCCCTCATGGACGCCTACGGGCTGTCGCTGGTGTCGGTCCAGACGTGGGGCCTGCTGTGGGCCGCGATCAGCACCGCGTTCATCATCGGCGGCCTGCTCATCGCCCGCACCGGCCTGGGCCGCAACCCGGTTGGCCTGCTGCTGGCCATCAACCTGGTGCTGTGGACGGTGACCCTGCTCTTCCCGCTGCGCTCGTCGATCGCGCTGCTCACCGTCGGCATGTTCGTCTACATGATCCTGGTCCCCTATGCGGAGGCGTCGGAGCAGACGATCCTGCAGAAGGTGGTGCCGTACGAGCGGCAGGGCCGGGTCTTCGGCTTCGCCCAGAGCGTGGAGCAGTCCGCGTCGCCGCTGACGGCGTTCCTGATCTCGCCGGTGGCGCAGTACGTCTTCATCCCGTTCATGACGGACGGGTTCGGCGCCCGCACGATCGGCGGCTGGTTCGGCACCGGCGCCGACCGCGGCCTGGCCCTGGTGTTCGTGCTGACCGGCATCATCGGCATCATCGCGACCGCGCTCGCGCTGCGCTCCGGCCCGTACCGCCGCCTTCGCCACCGCTACGCCGGCGAGTAGCGATCGACGGCCGTCGTCAACCCGGCGTCCAGCTGATTGACTTGTACCCATGGACGGCGACGATTGATCGCTGTGACGAGTCGGATGCTGGTGGGGTTCGACGGGGAGGGCGCCGGGGCCGGGGAGCTGACCTGGGCGCAGCTGGGGATCTGGCAGACCATGGTCCGCACGGGACTCAGCATGAACATCGGGGGCGTGGTGGCCGTGCCGCCGGGGACGACGCCGGACGAGATGGCGCGGCTCCTGCGGTACCTCGTGAGCCGCCACCCCGCGCTGCGCACCCGGCTGCGGTTGCGCCCCGACGCCCGGCCCGAGCAGGTCGTCTCGGCCGCCGGCGAGGTGCCGCTCGACATCGTCGACGACGAGTCACCCGACGAGCTGCTGCGCCGCTACGAATCGGCACCCTTCGACCACGAGCACGAGTGGCCGGTCCGGATGGGCGTGGTGTGCCGCGACGGGGCGGTGACGCACGTCGTCATCGCGTACTGTCACCTGGCCGTCGACGGCTTCGGCATCGACGCCCTCGTCCGCGACATGCCGAACATGGACCCGGCGACCGGCGAGCCGACGGCCCCGCCGCCCGGCCTGACGCCGCTCGACATGGCGCAGCGCCAGCGGACGCCGTCCGACCTCCGGCAGAGCCAGAAGTCGCTCCGGTACTGGGAGCGCCTCCTGCGATCGATCCCAACCGATCGCTTCGGCGGGTTGGGCGAGCCGCAGGAGCCACGGTACCGGGAGTTCGTGCTCCGCTCCCCCGCGCTGCACAACGCCGTGCGCACGGTCGCCGACCGCACGGGCGTCGGCTCCGGCTACGTGCTCCTGGCCGCCTACGCGGTGGCCTTGGCCCGGCTCACCGGCTCGCCGACGAGCGTCGCCCAGCTGGTCGTCAACAACCGGTTCCGCCCCGGCTTCGCGGACGCCGTGAGCCAGAGCACCCAGCTCGGCCTGTGCGTGATCGACGTGCCGGACCCGGCCGGCGACCTCGACGAGGTCGTCGTGCGCGGGTTCAACGCCGCGACGAACGCGTTCATGCACGGCTACTACGACCCGCTCGCCCACAACGACCTGCTGGCGCGAGTGGCGGCCGACCGCGGCGAGGTCGACATCGCCGTCATCGTCAACGACCGCAGCCGCTTCCCGGCGGAGGTCTCCGCCACCCCGGGGCCGACCGAGACGCGCTGGGGCGAGCAGGCCGACGCGCTGGACGCCGGCCTGAACATCAGCTTCGACAGCACGGACGACGCGGTCGAGGTGACCGTCCGCGCCGACACCCACCGCCTGTCGCCCAAGTCGATCGAGTCGCTCGCCCGCGAGATCGAGGCCGTCACCCTGGAGGCGGCGGCCCAGCGTTCGTAGCCCCCGCAGCCCGGCCTCAGCGATGCGACCGGCCTCGGTTCAGGGCTTGCGGGCCAGCCCACCGTACAGGGCCGCCTGGGCGTCGGTCTGCGGCTCGTCGCGCTCGGGCCGCCAGCGCAGGATCGGGACCACGCCCGGGTCCGCCAGGTCCAGGCCGGTGAAGAACCGGGCGACCTCCTGCTGGTCGCGCAGGCGGGTCGGGATGCCGCGGGCGCGCATGACCTGCACGAAGCGGCCCCACGACTCGGGCTCGAAGTCGGCCGTGGTGTGGGACAGCACCAGGTAGCTGCCGCTGGGGAGGGCGGACATCAGGCGCTCGACAATGCCATACGCCGCCTCGTCGTCCTCCACGAAGTGCAGGATCGCGAAGAGCAGCAGCGCCACCGGCTGCGACAGGTCCAGCGTCGAGCGCAGCTCGGGCGCGGCCAGGATGGCCTCGACGTCCAGCAGGTCCCCGTCCACGTAGGCGGTGCGCCCCTCCGGGGTGCTGTCGAGCAGCGCCCGGGCGTGGGTCAGGACGATCGGGTCGTTGTCGACGTAGACGATCCTCGACGTCGGCACGGCGGACTGGGCCACCTCGTGGACGTTGGGCGACGTCGGCAGTCCGGTGCCGATGTCGAGGAACTGGCGGACGCCGGCCTCGGCCGCCAGGTGCCGGACCGCGCGGCGCAGGAAGGCCCGGTTCTGCAGCGGGGCGGTCGCCGCGTTCGGGTTGACCTTGAGCGCCTCCGCGGCGGCCTCGCGGTCGGCGGCGAAGTTGTCCTTCCCGCCGAGCAGGAAGTCATACACGCGCGCCGGATGCGGGCGTCCGGTGTCGAACGGTGCGGCCATGGGGACAGCATAGTGACCGAGCCCACGCCCGCGGCGGCCGGCGCCGACCTGCTCGTCCCGGAGGGACGGGACTGACGAAGCGGGCCGCCGGTTGCACGGCGGCGGCAGGGCAAGGGTAAACCTGCACGTCATCGGATCGATACCCGACGTTGTGCCTGACCGTGACCGAACCGGCGGAGCGTCCAAGGTGGACGGTAGCGGCTGGACGGGGGTCCGCGATGCAGAGTGTCCTGATGGCGTTCGCAGCTCTGGCGCTGGTGGTGTCGACGCCGGCGACGCCGGCAAGCGCGAGAACGGTCGACTTCCGGCCCGGCGCGGCCGGGATCGGCGATCCGGCGTATCCACTGGACGGCAACGGCGGGTACGACGTGCTCCACTACCACCTCGACGTGCGGTACCAGCCGGCCACCGACTGGCTCGACGGGAAGGCGACGATCACCGCCACCGCCACCCAGCACCTGTCCCGCTTCAACCTCGACTTCATCGGCCTCACGGTCGAGGAGGTCACGGTCAACGGGCAGCCGGCGCGGGTCCGGCGGGACGGGGACGAGCTGGTCGTCACCCCGGCGCGGGGGCTCCTCAAGGGGCTGCCGTTCGTCGTCGTCGCGCGGTACCACGGGATCCCCGAGACCTTCCGGGTGCCCGAGATCCCGCTGGAGTCCCGGTTCATCCACACCGACGACGGGGCACTCGTCGCCGGCGAGCCGGAGTCCGCCGCGACCTGGTACCCGGTCAACGACCACCCGCAGGACAAGGCCACCTACTCGGTGAACGTGACCGTGCCCGACGGGCTCACCGCGCTCAGCAACGGCATCCCGCTCGGGTCGACGAGCAGCGCCGGCTGGACGACCTGGCGGTGGGCGGCGACGAGCCCGATGGCCAGCTACCTCAGCACGCTCGCGATCGGGCGATGGCGGATCGACCAGCACCGGCACGACGGGCGGCCGACGGTCATCGCCGTCGACGAGACGCTGCCGCCGACGCTCGCGGACGACGCCGTGGAGCGGACCGACGAGATCACCGACTTCCTGGAGAGCCTGTTCGGCCCGTACCCGTTCGAGGCGAACGGCGCGATCGTCGACAACCACGACCCGCTGCTGTTCGCCCTGGAGACGCAGACCCGGCCGGTGTACCCGGCCAGCTTCTTCGACGACGGGCCGAACCCGCTCGACGACAACCTGGTCGCGCACGAGCTGGCGCACCAGTGGTTCGGCGACAGCGTCTCCGTGCGGTACTGGAAGGATCTGTGGCTCAACGAGGGCTTCGCCGCCTACGCCGAGTGGCTGTGGAGCGAGCACAACGGGTTCATGTCGGTGCGCGAGTGGTTCAACATGCTGTACGACACCGAGCTCGGCGGCGGGCTCTGGACCCCGCCGCCCTACGACCCGACCGGCGGGACCGATCCGTTCCGGATCTCGGTGTACTCGCGCGGGCCGATGACCCTGCACGCGCTGCGCCTGACGGTCGGCGACGACGCGTTCTGGACCATCATGCGGCGGTGGGTGGTCGAGCACCGCTACGGCAACGCCGAGACCGAGGACTTCGTCGCGCTCGCCGAGCGGGTGTCGGGGCGGCAGCTCGACGGGCTCTTCGCGGCCTGGCTGACCGGGTCGGTGAAGCCGCCGAACCCGGACCCGCTGCCGCCCGGAGCGCGCAAGGCCGCGATCCCGCAGCCCCGGAACCTACACCGTTAGCAGCGCGTCGAGGGCCTGCAGCGCCGGCGCCGGGTCCCGCCGACCGAGACCGATGCGGAACCGGTCGGCGGGCACCGGGCCGGTCCGCGACTCGTACAGGCTCGCCGGGAGCAGGATCACGCCCGCCGCCTCGACCGCCCGCCGGCACCACGCCTCGACGCCGTCCGCGCCGCGGTACCGCGGGAACGCCATACACCCGCCGTCGGGCCGCCGCCACTCGAACAGGTCGCCGTGCTTGGCGAAGAACGCGTCCACGAGCAGCAGGTTGGCCGAGACGATGCCGCGGTTGCGGGCCAGGATCCGCTCGCGGGCGTGCAGGGCGACGGTGGCCAGGTGCTCGCTCGGCCCGGCGTTGCAGATCGACGTGTAGTGCTTGTGTCGTTCGAGCGCCTCGAGGACGGCGTGGTCGCGGCAGGCGATCCAGCCGACGCGCAGCCCCGGCAGCCCGTACGCCTTCGACATCACGCCGACCGAGAGCGCCGTGTCGGACAGGTCGGCGGCCTGCGGCAGCGGCGCGTCGAACTCCAGGCCGCGGTACACCTCGTCGGACAGCAGCCGCGCGCCCGCCTCGGCACACAACTCGACGAGGCCCTGCCAGGTCGCCCGGTCGGGCAGCGCACCGGTCGGGTTGTTCGGGAAGTTCACCGCGACGAGCGTGGTCGTCGGGCGCAGCGCGGCCCGGACCGCGTCGAGGTCGAGCCGCCAGCCGTCGGCCGGGTCCAGCGGGACGGCGGTGACGTCGGCGCCGCCTTCCAGCAGGACCGTCTCGGTGGACTGGTAGCCGGGGACGACCACGATCGCGTGGTCGCCCGGCCCGGCGAGCAGCTGCACGGACCAGTAGATCGCCTCCTCCGCGCCGGCGAAGACCAGGACGTCGTCGGGCGTGCACCGCTCGTAGGTCGCGGCGATCGCCTCCCGCAGCTCGGGCGTGCCCCAGGTCTCGACGTAGCCGAGGCGGAGGGCGTCGAAGGCGTCCCGGTCGCCGCCGAGCTCCAGCAGCTCCCCGATCGTGAGGGTCTCCGCGTCGGAGCCGGCCAGGTTGTACCGCGCGACGAACTCCCACCGCGAGAAGTACGTCTCCAGCCGGAAGTCCGGCAGCCGTGATCTCATACGCCCGCAGCCTACGACGTGTGCCGCCGCTCGGCGATCCGAGCGAGCCGGCGGTCAGCCGATCTTGTTGCGGAACCGCTCGTGGGCCGTCTGGCGGCTGATGCCCAGCGCGTTGCCGATCTCGGCCCAGGAGAGGCCGGCCTTCCGGGCGGCGGCGACGGCCTGGTCGATCAGCGGCCGTTGCCAGCGCTCCACCTCGGCCAGGATGCCGAGCGCCTGGAGCGGCCAGGTGGTGGCCAGCTCGGCGACGTTGTCGCGCAGGCTGTCGGAGCGGCTCAGCAGCCAGTCCGGCGGGGTCGCGGCCCAGATCGGGCGCATGTGGGCGCCCCACTCGGAGCTGACCATCCAGCGCCCCTCGTCGGCGGCCGGATAGTCGCTGCCGCCGACCCAGCCGCAGGTGCAGCGGGCCCGGTAGGCGACGGTGCCGGCCGGCTCGGTGGCGTCGGTGCTCAGCGTCCCGTCCGGCAGCCGGAACCCGATCAGGCTCTCGTGCATCTCGCCAGAATAGGTCTGTCAGGCTATCCTGACGCACTATGACAGGACATCCTGACGTAATCAGTGGCACGGTGGCGCCCGGGTACGAGCCGGTCCGGGACGCGTTTCTCGCCAACTTCGCGACGCGAGCCGAGATCGGCGCGGCCGTCAGCGTCTACCGCCATGGCCGGGAGATGGTCCGGCTGTGGGGCGGGCTCGCCGACCCGGACGCCGGCCGGCCCTGGCGCGAGGACACCTTGCAACCGGTCTACTCGGCGACCAAGAGCGCGCCGGCCGCCTGCGCGCACCTGCTGGTCCAGCGCGGGCAGCTGGACCTGGCCGCGCCCGTCGCCGAGTACTGGCCGGAGTTCGCCGCCGCGGGCAAGCGCGGCGTCCCGGTCCGCTGGCTGCTGTCCCACCAGGCCGGGCTGCCGGTCCTGGACCGTCCGGTCCCGCTGGCCGACGCCCTGGCCTGGGCGCCCGTCGTCGCCGCGCTGGCCGCCCAGGCGCCGGCCTGGGAGCCGGGCACCGCGCACGGCTACCACGCCCTCACCTACGGCTGGCTGGTCGGCGAGGTGGTCCGCCGGGTCAGCGGCCGCACCGTGGGCACCTACTTCGCCGACGAGATCGGCAAGCCCCTCGGCCTCGACTTCTGGATCGGCCTGCCGGAGACGGAGCACCACCGCGTCGGCCGGCTCGTCCAGCAGCCGGTGTCGGAGACCCCGCCGGCGGAGCTGCTCACGGCGTACACCGACCCGGCCTCCCTGACCGTCCGATCTATGATCGCGACCGACCCGCCGCTCGACCTGGCCGACCCGCGCACCTGGACCGCGGAGATCCCCGCGGTCAACGGCATCTGCACCGCCGCGGCACTGGCCCGCTTCTACGCCGCGCTGATCGGCGAGGTCGACGGCGTCCGGATCCTCGACCCCGCCAGCCTCGCCGCCGCCACCCGCGAGCAGGCGAGCGGCATCGACCGGGTCCTGCTGACGCCGACCCGCCCGGCCCTCGGGTTCGGCCTGCCGGTGCCGGGACAGCCCTGGTGGTCACCGACCGCGTTCGGGTTCCCGGGCCACGGCGGCTCCCTCGGCTACGCCGACCCGGCCACCGGCACCGCCTTCGCCTACGTCACCAACGGCCTGCGCGTCAGCCTGTCCGCCGACCCCAGGGTGACCGCCCTCGTCGAGTCGCTGCCGTAGCGTTCGGCAACGTCAGGCGTCCTGCAGCACGCGCTGCTCGCCGCGCTTCAGGGCTGCCGCGGTGCCGGCCACCAGCAGTACCGCCAAACCTCCCGCGGCAAGCAGGGTGGTCCGGTCGGGGTCCAGCAGCGGCTGCCCGCGCAGCGCCTGCCAGGTGAGCAGCGCGATCAGTCCGGCGTAGCCGGCCGCCGCCACCCGCACCAGCCGGAGCCGGACGCGCGGGGAGGCCACGAACCCGGCCAGCAGCAGGGCCAGCAGCGGCAGGGCCTGCAGGGCGTGGATCCCGACGAAGTGGGGGATCCGCAGGTCACCGCCGGTGGTGGACCAACCGGTGACGGGCATGCTGGGCCCGCCGTCGGCGACGCCGACGCTGTGCGCGCCGATGATGCCGTTCGAGGTACCGGCGTCGAGCGCGGCCTGCTGGGCATCGGTCGGCATCGTCATCAGGAACGCCAGGGCCATGCCGGCCAGCGACAGCACGAACCCGGAGCGCGCGGCCGAGCGCACGACCGGGTCACCGTTGCGCTGCACGGCGACGACCACGGCCACGACCAGGCTCGCCGTCCACAGCACCATGACCAGGTTGCCCATGAGCGACCACACGGTCTCGTCGAACGGCGTCGAGTTGTTGAAGTGGCTCGGCCGACCCCGCACCGCCTGCAGCACGATGAGCGCCATCTCGGCCAGCGACGCGGCGGCGACGACGGTGCCGGCCCACCAGCCGGTCCGCCGCAGCCGCTCGGCGTGCCGCAGCAGCCAGGCCAGCGTGAGCGTGTACAGCCCGAGCGACACGGCGAACTTGAACGGCTTCAGCCAGGCGGGGCTGCCGACGATCTGCCGGTCGTCGGTGAACAACCCGACGAGCGCGACGACGGTCAGCAGCCCCATGGCGGCCGCGAACCCCAACAACGGACGGTGCCAGCGCGGGCTCATCGTGACGTCTCCATTTCCGGATGCATTGAGGACCGCCTTACGGTCCCAATCCACCGGCCGCGAATCAGCCCGGCGCTCCCCCGGATCCGGGGTACGGCTAGCCCCAGTTCTGCGGGGCCTGCTGGCGGGTGGTCACGTTGATCCGGTTGAAGAAGTTGGTCACCGCGATCCACAGCACGATCGCCGCCAGCTCGGGCTCCGTGAACTGCTTGGCGGCCGCCTCCCAGATCGGGTCCGGGACCGCGTCGCCGCGGTCGGCCAGGCGGGTCGCCGACTCGGCGAGGTCCAGCGCCGCCCGCTCGGCCTCGGTGAAGTACGGCGTCTCCCGCCAGGCCGCCACGGCGAACAGGCGCTCGTCGGTCTCGCCCCGCTGCTTCGCGCTGCGGGCGCCGGCGTCCAAACACGGGCCACAGCCGTTGATCTGGCTCGCCCGCAGGTGGACCAGCTCCAGCGTGGCCGCCGGGACGCCGGCCGAGTGGGCGGCCTTGTACAGCAGGTTGATCGCCTTGACGACGTCCGGCGTGGCCGGGCTCGTGATGCGTGGTTCCATGATCGGCTCCTCGTGTCACATCGGATCGGTTTGGTTCGTCGCCCTGGTGACGAGCCCGACCGGGCTAATGTGACGAATGTGGCGCAGGCCACAATGGAGGACATCATGGCGAACGACGACCTGCTGGCCGAGCGCTTCGAGCACGTGCGGCCCCGGCTGCGCGCGGTGGCCTACCGCATGCTCGGCTCGCTCACCGAGGCCGACGACGCCGTGCAGGAGGCCTGGCTGCGCCTGCAGCGCTCCGACGACCGGGAGATCGGCAACCTGGCCGCCTGGCTGACCACGGTCGTCGGCCGGGTGTGCCTCGACATGCTGCGCTCCCGCACCCAGCGGCGCGAGGAGCCGCTCGACCTCGACGCCGAGCCGCCGGCCGCCGGCGCCGACCCGGAGCAGGAGGCGATGCTCGCCGACTCGGTCGGCCTGGCCCTGCTCGTCGTGCTCGACACGCTGACCCCGACCGAGCGGCTGGCGTTCGTCCTGCACGACTTGTTCGCGGTGTCGTTCGACGAGATCGCCGTCATGGTCGGCCGCAGCCCGGCGGCCTCCCGTCAGCTGGCCAGCCGCGCCCGCCGCCGCATCCAGGCCGCCCACGCCGCTCCGGACGCGGACGCGACCCGCGGCCGCGCGATCGTCGACGCCTTCCTGACCGCCTCCCGCGGCGGCGACATGGCGGGCCTGCTCGAGCTGCTCGACCCCGACGTGGTCCTCCGTGCGGACGTGGCCGCCACCCGCCTGGGCTCGGCGGGCGAGACCTGCGGCGCCGAGGTCGTCGCCCGGTTCTTCGCCGGCCGCGCGCGAGCCGCCGTGCCGGCGTTGATCGACGGGGTTCCCGCGGCAGTCGTACTGCGGGAGGACCGCATCTTCATCGCCCTCACCTTCATCGTGACGGCGGGCCGGATCGCGGCCATCGAGTCCATCGCCGACCCCGACGACCTGGCCGCCCTCGACGTCACCTACCTCCCGCGGTAGCCGGAAGCCGTCGTCCGAACGTCGGCGCAGGTCACCAATCCGTGCATCGATGTCGAGATCGGTGAATGTTGGCCGGTCGGCCCGGCCGCAGTACCGTCCGAATTCCGGCGCGAGTGTCGCCGGAGAGCGGGGACGACCGCGTGCCTGACACCGGACCCGGCACCGAGCCGGACGGCCGCGCCCCCGGCGCGGCCGGGCGACCCTTGTCGGAGATCGCCGGAGACGATTTCATTGCACTGGTGACCACCCCTTCGAAGGACTCGTACGCGCTCGGCATCGCCAACGACTCGTACCGCTGGTACGTCACCGCCTCGAAGCGCTCCCGCCGGTCGCACCGGATCACCGACGTCTCCGCGGTCCTGATCTCGGCATCGATCCCGGTGGCGGCCGTGATCGTCCCCGACATCCCCACGATCCCGGCCGTCCTGGGCGCCGTCCTGGTGGTCATCGCCGGCGTCCGCGCGATCTACCACTGGCCCGAGAACTACCTCCGCTTCAGCCGCGCCCGCGAGGCGGTCGAGGAGCAGCGCCGCCTGTACCACGTCTCGGCACCCCCGTACGACGACCCGGCCACGCGCGACGAGGAACTGGTCAAGGCGGTGACCCGCATCGAGCAGGCCGAGATGGGCCAGTGGGCCCAGGTCGCCGATGCGCACACCCCGCGCAAGCCGGTCTCGAGCGAGTAGGCAGGCCCAACAACGGAACCGCCTGATCCGAGACCGTCGATCGTGCGTTCAGAGGCCGGCGAGGGGGTCGAAGGGCCAGTCGGCCGTCACCACCAGCGGGCCCACGTGGCGGTGGGGCTCGGCGACCGTGCGGTCCTCCGCCGCCTCCGACTCCGCCGCCGTGGACTCCAGCGCCGACCAGAACGGCTCCAGCTCCGCCGGCGAGCCGGTCACGCGCAGCGTCGGGCCGGGATCCAGGGTCACCGCCAGCGGGGCCTCCGTCAGGGTCTGGACCAGCGTGCCGTTCGTCAGCGGCGCCTCGGCGGACGTCGATCGAAGCGCCTTGGCCAGGGCGCGCAGCGCCTCGGGAGAGCCGGCCAGGTCCAGGTCGTCACCGTGGTAGCGGAGGCGGCAGCGCTGCTCGTTGGTCATGACCGACCTTATCCCGGCCGTCTTCGACAGCGCTGCCGGCCACCGGCAGGCGCGCGACGAGCAGGCCCTCCTGGGCCGCGTCCTCGGCCGTGGCGAGGTCATCGTGCCGGCGCACGACGGCCCCGAGGACCTGCGGCGCCGGCTCGCGCAGCAGGTCCTCGACGGGCGACGTCACAGCGCCTCGAAGTCGGCGCCGTCCATCACCCGGCGGATCACGATCGGCTGCTGCTGCGGCACCCCGCCCGGGCCGGGCACCTGGGAGATCCGGGCCGCGATCTCGATCGCCCGCTGCTCCGACTCGACGTCGACCAGCTGGTAGCCGGCGAGCATCTCCTTGAACCCGGCGAACGCCCCGTCGGTGACGACCGGCGCGCCCTTGCCGTCGGAGGTGACGGTCTTGGCCAGCTCGGGGCCGGTGAGGGCGTGGCCGCCGATGAGCTCGCCGGTCTCGGTGAGCTCCCGGTTGAGCGCGTCGTAGTAGTTCATGTGCGCCTTGACGTCCTCCGGCGCCCACTGCTCCATCGGCTCCTCGATGACCCCGGGGCGGTAGTCGACGATGAGAAAGTACTTGGTCATGTCAGGCTCCTTCCGTCCAGTGCCGTGCAACCCCAGGACGGTGCCGATCACCCGTTCTCGACATCAGGCTCGTGAACTGCGCAGAGAAAATCCGATCGCGCGGCACAGGTCCACGGTCCGGGCGGCGAAGGCGGTCTCGTTGTCGAACCAGGCCGACACCCCGCACAGCGGGCCGACCGTGCGGGTCAGGCCGGCGTCGACGATCCCGGAGGCGGTGCTGCCGAGCACGTCGGACGACACGAGCGGCTCCTCGGAGTACTCCAGCAGCCCCCCGAACCGCGAGGACCGCAGCGCGGCGTTCACCTCGCCCGGGCTCGCGGCGCGGCCCAGCCGCACGGCCAGGCCGGCGAGGCAGCCGCCCGGCACCGGCACCCGCACGACGAGCCCGTCGACGCGGCCGGCCAGGCGGGGCAGCACCTGGCCGACGTGCCGGGCGGTCGGGTCCTCGACGGGGACGAGGTTGAACGGGGCGCCGCGGGCGAGCCGGCCCGCCGCGGTGGCGTCCAGGAGGGACTGACTGGTCGTGTACGCGTGGGTGGTCAGCGACGACGCCGCCTCCACGCCGAACGCGCAGTCCAGCACGGCGAGCACGAGGCCGATGCAGTTGACCGGGCACGAGCCGTTGGACACGACGTGGTGGCGGGCCGGGTCGTAGGAGTGCTCGTTGAGCCCGACGACGAAGGTCGCGTCCGCGTCGGCGTCGAAGTGGGGCAGGATCACCGCCCGGGCGCCGGACGCCAGGTGCGCCTCGGCGGCGCGCCGGCCAGGGCGCGGGCGGGTCGCCTCGACGACCACGTCGATGCCCAGGTCGCGCCAGGGCAGGGTGGCCCGGTCGGGCCGGTTGAGCACCTCGGTCCGGCGGTCGCCGTCGACGAGCAGGCCGCCGGGGACCGACGTAACGTTCCACGGCAGCGCGCCGAACGTGGAGTCGCGACGCAGCAGCCAGGCGGCCAGGGGGACCGGCATGAGGTCATTGACGGCCACGATTGTAACGTCCGGCGTGGCCAGGGCCGCCCGCATCACCGACCGGCCGATGCGCCCGAAGCCGTTGATCGCCACCCGGACCCCGGCGGTGCGGGGCGGGCGAGCGCCGGGACCGCGTCCGGCCTCGCCGGGGCGGTGGGCGTAAGGACCCGACTGCCGACTGTTCATGACGGTTGACCATCATGACTGCAGGGTGGCCACGGCCACAACTCGGCCGGCCGCCGCGACGCGCACCGGGCGGTGCGGTGCAATCGTGCGCATGGAGCCGCGCGTCGCCGCCGGGCACGACTGCCGGACGCTCAGCCACGGCGGGCGCCGGGCACACGCGGGACCCACGCCCGCCAGCTGCGCACCTACGCCGAGGTGGCGCTCGCCCGGAGGTTGACCTTGCCCCTGGGTGAAGCCACATCGTCGGCCATGAGGAGGGAACAGTGCTCACGATCGGTGCGTTCGCCCGGGCGGCCCGGCTGTCGCCGAAGGCGCTGCGGCTCTACGACGAGCTCGGGCTGCTGCCGCCGGCCGCGGTCGACGGCGACTCGGGGTACCGCTTCTACGATCCGGCCCAGCTGGACCGGGCCCGACTCATCGCCTGGCTGCGCCGGCTCGGCATGCCGCTCGCCACCATCCGGCGGGTCTGCGACCTGCCGCCGGCGGAGGCCGCGGACGCGGTCGCCGCGTACTGGGACGGCGTGCTCGCGGAGACGGCGGAGCGTGGGCGCCTGGCCACCTTCCTCGTCGATCACCTGTCGGGAAGGGGAACCGCGATGAGCCCGCTGGGCATCCGCTACGCCGCCCGCTCCGAGTCGGGGCTGGTGCGCACGAGCAACGAGGACACCGCCTACGCGGGCAGCCGCCTGCTCGCCGTCGCCGACGGCACGCTCGGCGCGGCCGGCGACCGGGCCAGCGCGGCCGCGGTCGACGCGCTCAAGCCGCTGGAGGCGCTGCCGGTGCCTGCCGACGACCTGCTCGGCGCCCTCGCCGACGCGGTCGCCGACGCCGGCCGGGCCCTGCACGAGATCGCCGCGGCCGACCCGTCGGGCGAGGCGGTCACCACGCTGACGGCGATGCTGTGGTCCGGTTCCCGGCTGGCCCTGGTCCACGTCGGCGACAGCCGCGCCTATCAGCTCCGCGACGGCGAGCTGTTCCGGATCACCGACGACCACACGTACGTCCAGCGCCTGGTCGACGAGGGCCGGCTGACCCCGGAGGAGGCCGCGACCCACCCGCAGCGGTCGCTGCTGGTGCGCGCCCTGACCGGCCGCGAGGCCGCCGAGGCGGACCTGTCGGTGCACGAGGCCCGGCCCGGCGACCGCTACCTGCTGTGCTCCGACGGCCTGTCGGCGGTCGTGCCGGCCGCGTCGTTGCATGCGGCCCTGCTGGAGGGCGGCGACCCGCAGGCGACGCTGGACCGCCTGGTCGAGCTGGCCTACGCGGCGGGCGCCCCGGACAACGTCGCCTGCGTGGTCGCCGACGTGGTCACCCTGGAGTAATGCCGTCGCGAACGAACCGGCCGATGGGCCACGGTCCATAGACTGGCCGGCATGGCACAGATCGTGGAGCTGCTCGCCTCGCCCGTGCACCGGTTCGAGGGGCGGCCCGCGGACGGTCCGGCGCCGGCGCCCGACGGGGAGCTGGTCTCCGCCGTCCGGGTCCGGGCCGGGCTGGGGGTCGTCGGCGACCGGTTCTTCGGGCAGGAGGCGCACCGCGACGCGAGCGTCACCCTCATCGCGCGCGAGTGGCTGCCGGCCGGCGCCGGGCTCGCGCAGGTCCGGCGCAACGTGCTCGTCGCGGGCATCCCGGTCGACGACCTGGTCGGGCAGGTGCTCACGCTCGACTCCGGCGACGGGCCGGTCCGGCTGCGGGTGCGCCGCCCGGCCAACCCGTGCGCCTGGATGGACGTCTCGATCGCCCCCGGGGCGTGGCGGGAGCTGCGCGGCCACGGCGGCGTGCGCTGCGTGCCGCTCGACGACGGGGTGCTGCGGGTCGGCCCGGTGACGTTCTCGGTCTCAGCGGACGACTAGCTGGAACAGCACGAGGCCGGCGTCGTGGGTCTCGACCTCGAAGAGGCCGGTGACGTCGGCCTTGAACTCCAGTTGGGCGGGCCGGCCGGGTTCGAGCGCGGCCTTGCGGTCGTAGCCGTGGACGTGCAGCTCGTCGGGGACGTCCGAGGTCACGGTGAGCCGGATCGTGGTGCCGCGGGCGACCTCGACCCGCCCCGTCGGCGGGCTGACCGTGCGGTTGCTGATGGTGATCGTGAGCTCCCGATCGCCACCGGCGGCCGGCGAGTCGCCACGGGTGAAGTAGAAGACGGCGACGGCCGCGGCGACGATGATGACGGCGACGGCGAGCAGCCGGACCATGGTGTCGGGTCGTTGCTTGGTGGCGGTGGGCACGGCGGCACTCCTCGCGCTGAGGTTGGTGCGCCGACACCAATTCACGGATCTGGCCAGCAGCTTAGCGGACGCCTCCACCGTCCCACCAGCGCAGAGATCACCGCCCGGTGGCGCTCGGCGAGCACCGCACCGAGGGCCGGCACGTTGCCGTGGACGTCGGAGAGCACCGCGACGCTGCGCATGGCATCCATGGTACTTGCTATAGCTTGATCATTTATCTATGGTTCTCCGGTGGCGACGATGCGGGAGCCGACGTTTCTCATCCTCACCGCCCTGGCCGGCGAGCCGCGGCACGGCTACGGCATCGTGCGGGAGGTCGAGACGCTGTCCGGGATGCGGCTGCTGACCGGCACGCTGTACACGGCCCTGGACCGGCTCACCGCCGAGGGCCTCGTGCAGCACGACCGCGACGAGGAGGTCGACGGGCGCACCCGCCGGTACTACCGGCTCACCGCCGCCGGCCTGACCGCCCTGACCGCCGAGACCGCCCGCCTGCGCGGCCTCGCCACCGCCGCCGAGGCCCGCCTCCGCGCCGCCCGCCCGAGGACCGCCTGATGCGCAAGTGGCTGTTCGCGTACCCCCGCGACTACCGCCGGGACGAGCTCCTCGACACGCTGCTCGAGGCCGGCCGGACCCGGCTCACCGCCCGGGAGGCCGCCAACCTGGTGCGACACGGCCTGCGGGCCCGGCTGGGCCGCCCGGCCAGCCGCACCGTCGTGCTCTGGGCGGCCCTGACCGCGGTGATCTGCGGCCTGTTCGGCGCCGCGTTCGCGACCCGCGCGGCCTGGGAGACGGCCCGCCCCCTCCCGTCGGCGGCGCAGGCCACGTCGATGCTGGCCGAGATCGTCCCCGGCAAGCATTTCGAGGGCGTGACGGATGCCCCGTCCCTGTTCGTCGTCTACGGCGGACCGCTGCGCTGGTCCGCGGCCCGCGTCCTGCTCCTCGGCGACGGCGGCGAGTACCAGGCGGCGACGGTGGGCGGCGGCACCCCCGGCAACGCCGACGTCGAGGCGACGGTCCAGCGGCTGCGCGACCTGGGCTGGACCGTCTACGCTCCGGTCGAGCGCGACCTGTACGGCTGCGCCGGCCCGCCCTGCGACCCCGCGACGATCCCGACGTCGACGACCCTGGTCGCGTCCCGCGGCGACACGGTCTTCACGCTGGAGCTGACGGGCTCGTACCTGTCGGCGTCGTTCCAACGCGCCGCGCCGTGGACCGTCTGGCCGGCGGGCATCGCCGGCTTCCTGCTGGGCGCGGCGGCGTCGTTCCTGGTCTTCGGCTGGGCCAGCCGCCGCCGGCCCCGGACCTCGGCGACGCTGCTGTTCGCGGCCGCCCTGTTCCTGTGGTGGACGCCGACGGTGTTCGCGGTGCCGCTGGCCCTCAACCACCACCTCGGCGAGCCCCACCCGTCGTGGCACCCACTGTGGGAGTGGCTGGGCCAGCCGACGTTCTCGCTCCTGTTCCTGCTCGGCACCGCCGCGGCCGTGCTGAGCCTGGCCGTGTCCGCCCTCCCGTCCCGCCGCCGCACACCGGCCAGGCTCGCGACCGCCGGCTGACCCCGCGGGCCGCCCAACGGATCAACGACGAGCTCAACCGCCGTCCGGCGCTCAGTAGACGTCACGCAGGTAGCGCTTCTCGCTGACCAGCTGCTTCACGTACGCCGCGGCCGCCTCCTCGGACAGGTGCCCGTGTGCGGCGGCGACGTCGCGCAGGGCCTGGTCGACGTCCTTCGCCATGCGGGTCGCGTCGCCGCAGACGTAGAAGGACGCGCCGTCCTGCAGCCATGCCCACAGCTGTGCCCCATGTTCCCGCATGCGGTCCTGCACGTACACCTTCGACCGCTGATCGCGCGAGAACGCCAGGTCCAGCCGGGTCAGCGTGCCGGCCTCGCGCAGGGCGGCGAGTTCCTGCTCGTAGTAGAAGTCCGTTGCGCGGCGCTGCTCGCCGAAGAACAGCCAGTTGCCGCCGCGGGCGGCCCGCGCGTGGCGCTCCTTGAGGAAGCCGACGAACGGCGCGACGCCGGTGCCCGGGCCGACCATGATCATGGGGGTGTCGTCGGCGGGCGGGCGGAAGTGCGGGGATCGCTGGAGGTACACCGGAATCTCGGCCTCCAGGAGGGCGTCCGCGAGGAACGTGGACGCGACCCCCTTGCGCGGCCGGCCGTGGGGGTTGTCGAAGCGGACGACCGACACGGTGAGGCTGACGGATCCGGGGTGCACCAGGGGCGAGGAGGAGATGCTGTACTGCCGGGGCTGCAGTCGTTGCAGCACGGCCAGCCACTCGGCGCCGGTGGCCTCGGTCCCGTGCTCGGCGATGACGTCGATCGCCTGGCGGCCGTAGGTGTACTTCGCCAGCTCCCCCTGGTTGTCCGGCCGCAGCAGCGCCTTCAGGGTCGGGTCGTGCGACCGGTCCGCGACGAACCGCAGCAGGTCGGGCGTGATGCGGGTGATGTCGTACCGCCGGAGCAGCGCCTCGCCGAACGAGGCGTCGGCCAGGCCGGTCACCGCGAGCCACTCGTCGACGAGCGCCGGGCAGTTCGTCGGCCACACCCCGAGCGAGTCGCCGACCTCGTAGTCGAGCTCGGTGGCGAACGTGAACCGCCGCACCTCCTTGGCCGACCCGGGCCGGCTCAGCAGCTCGTTCCCGGTGAGGACGCCGGTGACCGGCTCGCGCCTGGAGCCGGTCCGCCGGGCCGGCGCCGCGGCGGGGCTGCGCAGGGCCTTGAGCACCGCGTCGAGCCAGCCGTGGGCGGCGTCCTCGTAGTCCGGCTCCAGGTCGACCCGCGGGGTGAGCCGGACGCCGCCCAGCTCGTCGAGCCGCGCGTCGAGGCGCCGGCCGTGGCCGCAGAAGTTGGCGTAGCTGGAGTCGCCGAACGCGAGCACCGCGTAGCGGCGGCCGTCGAAGCGCACCGGGTCGGGGCCGTGCAGCGACTCCCAGAAGGCGGCGCCGTTGTCCGGCGCGTCCCCGTCGCCGAAGGTGCTCGTGATGATGAGCAGGTCGGCGCTGCTGGCCGCCAGGTCGGCCGCCGCCGAGGTCATGCTGCGCAGGTCCGCGTGCCAGCCCTCGTCGGCCAGGCGGCGGCCCACCAGGCCGGCGAACTCCTCGGCGTTGCCGGTCTGCGATGCCCAGAGGACATGGATGGTACGGGCTGGGCTCGGCGCCTCGACGCTCGCCGGCGGGCGGCCGAAGGTGCCCGCGAGGAAGCCGTTGACCCACTGCGCCCTCGCCGGGTCGAACGGCGCGTTGTCGGGCAGCAGCGGCGCCGTGGCCGGCGGCGAGGCGGTGAGCGCGCTGAGGAAGCCGGCGAGGTACCGCCGCTCCCCCTCGGTCAGGACGGGCGGGGTCAGGTCGAGCCCGAGCGGCCCCTCCCGCGGCGGCGTCGCGACCCGCGTGACGCTGACCGCGCACACCTTCAGCTCCGGCTGGAAGGAGATCGGGTCGACCGCGTCGCTGGTGACGGCGTTGACGCTGCGGTACTCGCCGAACAGGTCGTTCCAGTGGAACGGCGCGAAGCAGTTGCCGGGCATGACCCGGTCGGTGACCCGGGCCGGCAGCACCGCCCGGCCGCGGCGCGAGGCGACCTCGACCTCGTCGCCGTCGGCCACCCCGAGCCGCTCCGCGTCGGCCGGGTTGACCTCCACGAACGGGCCGGGGTTGAGCTTGTTCAGCTTGGCCACCCGGCCCGTCTTGGTCAGCGTGTGCCACTGGTGCTGCACGCGGCCGGTGTTGAGCAGGAACGGGTAGTCGTCGTCGGGCAGCTCGGCCGGGTCGAGGTGCGGGCGGGCGAAGAACACCGCCCGGCCGCTCGCCGTCGCGAACCGCAGCGTTCCGGCGGGCTGCCGGCGGTACCGGATGGGATTGCGCGGCGGCGATCCAGGCGGCGCTGGCCACTGCACCGGCTCGGTCCGCAGCCGCGCGTAGCTCACGCCGCGCAGGTCGTAGCCGGTCTGCGGGTTCCAGAACCGCTGGATCTCGGCGAACACGTCCTCGGCGGTGTCGTAGGCGAAGGCGTCGGCGTACCCCATCGCGGCGGCGACGCGGGCGATGAGCTGCCAGTCGGCGAGCGCCTCGCCGGGCGGGTCGGCGACCTGCTGGACCAGCGTGAGGTTGCGCTCAGAGTTGATCATGACGCCGTCGACCTCGGACCACATGGCGGCCGGGAGGATGACGTCGGCGTAGGCGTTGGTCTCCGTCTCGGCGTACGCGTCCTGGGTGATGACCAGCTCGGCCCGCTCCAGGCCCTCGATCACGGTCCGCCGGTTGCCGACCGAGGCCACCGGGTTGGTGCAGATGATCCAGCACGCCTTGACCTCGCCGGCGGCCATCCGCTCGAACAGCTCGACCGTGCCCTTGCCGACGTCGGTGCGCAGCGTGCCGCCCGGCAGGCCCCAGGCCTCCTCGACGAAGGCGCGGTCCTGCTCGACGAGCACCGAGCGCTGGCCGGGCAGGCCGGGGCCCATGTAGCCCATCTCGCGCCCGCCCATCGCGTTGGGCTGGCCGGTGAGCGAGAACGGGCCGCTGCCCCTGCGGCAGATGGCGCCGGTCGCCAGGTGCAGGTTGATCAGGGCGTTCGTGTTCCAGGTGCCGTGGGTGCTCTGGTTGAGCCCCATCGTCCAGCAGCTCATCCACTCCTTCGCGGCGCCGATGAGATCGGCGGCCTTGCGCAGGTCGGCGCTCTGCAGCCCGGTGATCTCGGCGACCTTCTCCGGTGTGTAGCCGGCGAGGAACTCGGGCATCGCCTCCCAGCCCTCGGTGTGGTCCCTGACGAACGCTTCGTCGATGCCTCCGCCGTTGTTGAGCAGGTGCAGCAGGCCGTTGAGCAGCGCCAGGTCCGTGCCCGGCTTGAGCTGCAGGAACAGGTCGGCCTTCGCGGCGGTCGCGGTGCGGCGCGGATCGACCACGATGAGCTTGGCGCCCGCCTTGACCCGGTCCATCATGCGCAGGTACAGGATCGGGTGGCAGTCGGCCATGTTGGCGCCGATGACGAGGAACAGGTCGGCGTGGTCGAAGTCGTCGTAGGAGCCGGGCGGGCCGTCCGCGCCCAGCGAGAGCTTGTAGCCGCTGCCCGCGCTGGCCATGCAGAGGCGGGAGTTGCTCTCGATCTGGTTGGTGCGCACGAAGCCCTTGGCCAGCTTGTTGGCGAGGTACTGCGCCTCGAGGGTCAGCTGCCCCGACACGTAGAACGCGACGGCGTCGGGACCGTGCTCGTCGACGATCGCTCTGAGTTTCCGCCCGGTCTCGGCGATCGCTGCCCGGACCGGCGTGTCGACCAGCTCGGCGCCGCGGTGCGGCCGGCTTCTCGCCGTGGCCAGGCGGCCCGGGCCGGCGAGCGTCTCGGCGCTGGTGGCACCCTTGGTGCAGAGCCGGCCGGCGTTGGCCGGGTGCTGCCGGTCGCCGGTCACCTTGAGCACGCGGCGGCGGCCATCAGGGTCCGTCGCCACGTCGAGGACCATGCCGCAGCCGACCCCGCAGTAGGAACAGACCGTGCGGGTCTGCATCACGGTCCGTACGGTACGGGCGGCCCGTTACGCCGACGTCACGCCGTTTCGTCCGGCGTGATTACGCCGCTCCCACATCCGCGGGCCGGTCGATGTGAACGAGGTCGCCGACGCGCAGCGTGCCCGGGCGGCGGACCGTCGCGTAGGCGCCGACGCAGGTCAGCCTGCCGAGGTCGGACACCTGGATCCGGTTTCGCCGCGCCGCGGTGCGGATCACGGACGGGTCGGCGGGCAGGTCGCCGTGGGCCAGGGTGGGCACGACACAGCGGGGCGTGGGGACGACGGCCTCGATCTCGGCGTCTCCGATGGTGATCCTGCTCCCTGGCCAGTGGTTCTCCGCGAAGGGTTCACCGCCGACCATCCGCACGACGATGTTGGGGCGGAATCGACGGTGGTCGGCCTGGAGGGCTTCGAGCGTGGCCGTCGTGACGACGTGGACCGGGGCGAAGTCGACGAACGTCCGTCTTGGCAGGATGTTTCGGGTCATTTCGCCCGCGCCGGGCTCGGTCTCGGGCGTGAGCCGTTCGAGGGTGGCGTTGGGCGGCACCTCGCCGATGAGGTCGACCCTTTCGGACATTTCCGAAAGGGTCACCGTGCCGTCCTCTTCGTAGCGCGCGCTGTGCCGCAGCAGCCAGCCCCATTTCCGGGGGTTCTTGGCGCTCGCCACCAGGCCCGTCTCGCGGTCCACCAGCGCATACCGCCGGTCGCCCACGAGCCCGTCGGTCGCCAGCGCCACCTCGGACAGCTCCTCGCCCAGCATCGACTTCACCGGATACCGCCCCAGCCACACGATCTCGCCCACGGGTACATCCTGCCGGTACAACTGACGCATGCGGTACACCCCACGCGAGGTCGTCGACAAGACCGGCTTCACCCTCGACACCCTGCGGTACTACGAACGGATCGGCCTGCTCGACGACATCGACCGCAACTCGGGCGGCCAGCGGGTCTTCTCCGACGACGACATCGCGTGGCTGGAGATCCTGCGCTGCCTGCGCGACACGGGCATGCCGATCGCCCGCATGCTGCGCTACGCCGAGCTGGCGCGGGGCGGCGACGCCACCTTCGCCGAGCGCGCCGAGCTGCTCGAGGAGCACGACCGCGAGATCGAGGCGAAGATCGCGGCCCTGCGCGACGAACAGCTCCGCATTCGCCACAAGATCCAGTGGTACCACGACAACATGGTTTGACCTGGAGCGCGCTCCAGCCTCTACGTTCGTCCCCATGCGAACCGTTCCACTGGGCACCACGGGCGAGCAGGTCAGCGCACTCGCCCTGGGCTGCATGCTGATGGGCACGAGCACCGACGAGCCCGAGTCGTTCACGATGCTGGACCGATACCTGGGAGCGGGCGGCACGTTCCTGGACACGGCCGACTGCTACGCCTGGTGGCCGGGCGACGCCTTTGCCGGCGGCGAGAGCGAGCGGTTGCTGGGCCGCTGGTTCGCCCGCTCGGGCCGCCGCGACGACGTGTTCCTGGCCACGAAGGGCAGCGCCTGGGTGGCCGATCCAGCGGCGGCCCGCTCGGGTCGGGTGCCGGCCCCGACCCAGTATGCGGGCGCGGGCGGCGACACCCTCCGCCACGCGCTGGACGCCAGCCTCCGCCGCCTGGGCGTCGACCATGTCGACCTCTACTACGTCCACGTGGACGACCTGGCAACGCCGCTGGAGGAGACGCTGTCGGCCCTGGCGGGCCTGGTGACGTCCGGCAAGGCCCGCTACCTGGGCTGGTCCAACGTCCAGACGTGGCGCCTGGAAAGGATCCGCCAGCTCTGCCGGGCGAACGGCTGGCCGGCCCCGGTAGCACTCCAGCAGGAACACTCCTACCTGCGCAAACACCCGGGCGCGCGGTCGGTGTCGGTGGTGGACGGCGAGCAGCTGCGCTACCTGCGGGCCCACGAGGACCTGACGTTGGTCGCGTACTCCCCGATCCTGAAGGGCGTCTACGACGGCCGCGACCACCACGTGCTGGACTCGTATCGCGGCGCCGACTCCGACGCCCGCCTGGCGGCGATCTCCAAGCTGGCCGGCGACCTGGGCGTGACGGGCAGCGAGCTGGCGTTGGCCTGGCTGCTGCATCAGCGCGAGCCGGCACGGGTCGCCTTGATCGGCCCGCGGACGCTGGAGCAGTACGACTCGTCGATGTCCGCGTTGGACCTCAAGCTGGACGCGTCGATCCTGGCCGAGCTGGACGCGGCCGGCGCCTAGAGACCCCGCAACCACTCCATCGCCGCGGCGTCCGCCCCTTCGAACTCCTCACCTCCCCGGCAGCCCACGTAGCTCGCGACCGCCTGGTGGACCAGACTCGGGTCGCCGGCCGCCGACACCGCGGCGGCAAGTTCCGAGGGGCGGACCTGCGACCAGGCAAGCTCGCCGTAGACGGCCAGCTGCGACAGGACCGTCGGCAGCAGGACCGGCAGTTCCAGCAGCCCGGCGACCATCGACGGCACCGCCACCGCGTCATTGACCCGGTCCCGGTTCGCCGCGACCGAGGTGCCCAACTCGGCGATCATCTCCGCGACCTCCGGACGGTCCGGCGATTGCAGGGCCACCTGGTAGGCGAAGAGCGCCTGATCGGGCGAGGCGAAGTGACGGCCGAGGTCCGGGTGCCGCTCCAGCAGCGCCGGAACGCGCAAGGCGAGCACGGCGAGCATCGGTTGCGCGGCGGGGAGCATGCCCGAGTCGGTGACGAGCCTGATCAGCCGGTCGAGCAGGGGCCGGCCCATGTCCTCGCCGTCGCGGACCAGGCACAGGCCCAGCAGGCGGGCGGTCGCCTCGGGCAGCGGGGTGTCCGCCCGGTCGGCCCACCACTCGTACATCCGCTCGTCGTACGGCATCATGCGACCGAGCTGCGCGGCGGGCCACCGCTCGATCATCAGGTCGAGGAGCCGCACATGCTGCGCCAGAGGCGCACCGACGAACCGAGGTCGTCCAGCATGGCGATGTCGATGCCGCGCGCGTCGCACAGGGCGGCGAGCACCAGCAGGTTCGCGGTGTAGGCGGCCAGACGGTTGACGGCGTCGAAGGGCGTCGGGCGGTACGGGCCGTCCTCGATCTTCTTCCTGGCCCCGCGGAACAGGTCGAGCAGCGCCGCCCGCAGCCCGGCCCGGGTATCGGCCGGTAGGCGGTCCAGGAGCATGATGAGGAACGGCGTGACCTGCTCGCCGTTCGTCAACGGCTGGTGGGACAGCAGGGCCCGCAGGGCGGTGTCGTCGATCCCGGTGCCGTATGCGCGCCGGCGGGACCGGCGCCAGTCGTCGGCCAGCTCCTCCAGCAGCTCGACGGTGTGCTCGGCGACGAGGTACTCGGCGAAGGTCGCGCCGACCTCGACGCGCTGCGGCCCCTGGCGGAGCGCCCCGCACCGCGGCCCGGCGAGCGCGGCCCGTCGATCTCGGCCAGGGCGTCGAAGTACGACGAGATCACCAGCACCGTGTGCGCGGCCTCGATCAGCTCGTAGTGGCGCTTGCCCCGCGCGGCCCTGATCCTTGCCGGGGCCGCGCCCACCAGGTCGCGCAGCAACGCGTTGGCCTCGCCCTTCGCGTCGAACAAGGCCAGCGCGCCCGGGACGAACGGGGCAGCCAGCAGCAGCGCGCCGCCCGCCAGGCGGCTCAGGACCGCGGTGTGGTCGGTGCCGCCCGTCAGGACGCGGACGGCCTCGGCGTAGCTCAGTCGGGAACGGGCCACGCACGCACCGTACTCGACCGAATCTAAGCACCGCGCTGGCGGAACTGGAGGCCGAGGTCGCCGCAGTTCCGGCGGCTGTGGCTGGGCCGGATGTGCTCGATGTTCGGCGGCCAGATCGCGCTGGTCGGTGTGCCGTCACCCGGCAACCTCGCCGGCGATCGCGTTCAGGGACGCCAGGGCGGGCTCCGGCAGTACCAGCTGAAGCGCTGCGACGTTCTCCCGCAGGTGGGGCACGGAGGACGTGCCCGGGATGAGGGCCATCGTCGGGGAGCGCTGGAGCAGCCAGGCCAGGGCGACCTGCTGCGGGGTGGCGGCGAGTTCGGCGGCGACCCGGGACAGGGTCTCGGACTGCAGCGGCGAGAAGCCGCCCAGCGGGAAGAAGGCGGCGAACGCGATGCCCTCCGCCGCGCAGCGGTCGACGAGGGCGTCGTCCTGGCGGTTGGCCAGGTTGTAGAGGTTCTGCACGGTGACCACCGGGGCGATCTTCTGCGCCTCGGTGAGCTGCGCGCCGGTCACGCCGCTCAGGCCGAGGTGCCGGATCAGGCCCCGGTCGCGCAGCTCGGCCAGCGCCTCGAACTGCGCGCCGATCGGCTCGTCGACGGTGCTCTCGGCGGCGCCGACGCGCAGGTTGACCACGTCCAGGACGTCGAGGCCGAGGTGCTCCAGGTTGTCGTGCACCTGGGCCTGGAGGTCGGCCGGCTCCAGCGAGGGGATCCAGGCGGCGTCCGCGCCGCGGCGGGCGCCGACCTTGGTGACGATGCGCAGGTCGGCCGGGTAGGGGCTGAGGGCCTCCCGGATCAGCTCGTTGACGACGGCCGGGCCGTAGAAGTCGCTGGTGTCGAGGTGGGTGATACCGAGGGCGACGGCCTCCCGCAGCACGGCGAGCGCCTGGTCGCGGTCCTTCGGCGGGCCGAAGACGCGCGGGCCGGCGAGCTGCATGGCCCCGTAGCCCATGCGAGTGATGGTGAGATCCTCGGCGAGGGTCAGCGTCGTGTCCATGGCCTCAACGGTCCACGCCGAGCCGGGCTCGGAGTCGCCCCGGTCGCCGAACCCGCCGGGTTCGCTCGCGGTTTCGCCTCTTTCGTGACTTCGGGCGGCTCGGCCGTTTTCATGATTTCGGGCGGCTCAGCTGCGCGGCCAGGGTGCCGTCGTCGCGGCGGCGGTGCCACAGGGACGCCACGCGGGCCTCGAACGCCGGGCCGAGGCGCGCCAGCCGGTCGTGCAGCGGGGCCTGGAGCTGCTCCTTCGTCAGGCGGAACGTGTCGGCCGGGATCTCCCGCGCGAGCCGGACCGCCGTGGCCACGGCGGTGTCGAGGAGGGCATCCGGCGGTACCACGGTGTCGATGAAGCCGTGGGAGTGCTCGGGCTCGAACGTGTCGCCGCTCAGGATCGCGTCGTGCGAGCCGAGCGCGTGCCGGACGATCTCCAGCGCGGCCGGCGGGAACGGCACGCCGACCAGCAGCTCGGTCACGCCGATGCGGCCGCCACCGGCCGCCATCAGGCGGTGGTCGCAGGCGCAGGCCAGGACGGCGCCGCCGGCGATCGCGTGACCGTTGACCGCCGCCACGACCGGCTTGCCGGTGGTGAGGACGGCCTGGAACGCCCTGGTCAGGGCCGGGAGCAGGGCGTCGACGTAGTCCGGCGGCCCGTCGATGACCCGGCGCAGGTCGACCCCGGCCGAGAAGACGCCGCCGGCGCCGGTCAGCACGACCGCCCGGGCGTCGCCGCCATCGAGTTCGGTGAAGGTCTCGGTGATCGCGTCGAGAAGCTCCAGGTCGAGGGCGTTGACCTTGCCGTGCGCGAGGCGGACCACGGCGACGCCGCCGGCTTCCGTGAGTTCGATCACGACCGACACCCTACCCCTGAGCTGCCGGTATGGTAGGCACCCGTGCTCACCGCGACCAAGATCGAGCGGCGGCTGTCGCTCGTCCCGCTCGGCGTCATGTTCTTCTTCGTCGGGCTCTCCGCCGCGGTCGTCGGCCCGTTCCTGTCGCTGTTCCTGAGCACGGCCGTCCACGCCGGCCCCGCCCTCGTCGCCGCGTTCCTCATCATCGGCCCCGTCAGTGCGGTCGTGTCGTCGACGGTCATCGGCCGCCTGTCGGACAAGCGCCCGATCCGCCGCCGCCTGCTGCTCGTCGCGGCGGCGGCCGGCTGCGCCGGCTCGGTGGTGACGGCATTCGTCCGCGACTACTGGGTGCTCGTGGCGGTGGCCGTCACCCTCACCGCGGTCAGCGGCTCGCTGTTCCCGCAGTCGTTCGCCTACGCCCGCGAGGTGCTCCAGCAGAACGGCTCCACCCGTGCGGCCATGGCGATCAGCACGCTGCGGATGCTGTTCTCGATCGCCTGGGTCGCCGGCCCTCCGGTGGCGGCGGTCCTGCTGGAGGTGGGCAGCTTCCGCGTCCTGTACCTCACCGCCGCCGCGATGTATGTCCTGGCCGGCGCCGTAGCGCTGGTCTGGCTGAGGGACACGCCCCCGCCGCAGCCCCACCCCGACGCGGACGTCCCTCCACCACTGCCGTCGGCGTCCCGCTTCACGGTGCTGCGGGTCGTAGCCGCCCTGACCGTGCTCCAGAGCGCAGGCGTCCTGGGCGTCCAGGCCATGTCATTGTTCGTGAGCCACGTCCTGCACGCCGACGTCAGCACCGCCGGCCTCGTCCTGGGCTGGTGCGCGGCCCTGGAGATCCCACTCATGCTGGCCTTCGGCGCCCTGTCCTCGAAGTGGTCCCTCCGCGCCCTGATGGCCTTCGGCGCCGCACTGGGCGTTGTCTACTACGCTCTGGTCACGGGCTCGCAGAGCACCTGGCAGGTGATGGCCCTGCAGCTGCTGAACGCCTGCTTCATCTCGGCGGTGGGCGGCCTGGGCATCTCGTACGTCCAGGAGCTCCTCCCCTCGGAGCCGGGCCGCGCGGCAACCTTGGCGGGCAACGCGTTCCCGGTCGCGTCGATCCTGGCCGGCCCGCTGCTGGGGGTGGCACAGCACTTCGGCTACCGCTGGGCGTACGCGGCCGGCGCCGGCCTCTGCCTCGTCGGCCTCGCGTTGCTGCTGAGCACGCACGGCCCGCGGCGCGCTCCCGCCTGACCGCCCGGGTTCACACTTGGCTGACCGGCCGGTTCGATCCTCGCTCGCCCACGGGCTCCGACCTGGCGCGCCGCTCCGGGCCGGGCCGCCCGCTCCCCGATCGACCGGTCCGGCCCTTCCTCCTGCCCTGTCAGCAAGCGGTCGACGCCCGCGGAACGGCAGGCACCATCTGGCCCGGTTCGCCAAACAGGGGACGGGCAACCGCCAACCCGGGGCCAGCCAAGCCCGAGGCCTGCTGTTCCTGGCCGGAATGTTTGTCCCGGTCAGGAATGTCGTGCCGCAGCACATCATGTCGGCCGGGCGTGGTCTGCGGTGCAAGGACGGCCAGCATCCGGGCGAACGCGCGCCAAGAAACCGACCAGCCGAACGCTTGGGCAATCGAGGACCCGAGCAACCACGACGCCGGCCGGCCGGGGTGACGGCAACGACTCCGGGCCGTGGCGGGCGACCGTCGTCGTCGCCCAGCCGCCCGCCTGACCAGCCCGTCCGGCCCTCGGCAGCCGCACGCTCCCCCGGCCGGGGTGGTAGGCGCTGTCACCCACGGTCTTCGGCGCGACGACAGCCGTGCCCCCGCCCCGACGCGCCCGATGCGACCGCGACCGTCCCTCGGCGGCCCTTTCAGCAGGCTGTCGAGGCCGACGGCAGGGCCGATATGACGCCCGCCGGGACCGTTGACGCCGACGGCGACGGGGACGGCTCCGCCGAGGACGGGGTGGGCGACGGGGACAGGGAGGACTCCGGACCGTAGAGGGCGACCGCCGTCTGCTGGAAGTCGGACGGGCCCGGCGTCAGGCCGGGGACCACCGCCTGGTGGCCGAACACGTCGGTGATCCGCAGCGTCACGGGTGCCGGCACGTCGCCCGACGGGCCCGTCCAGACGTTGTCGCTGCCCCGCTTCAGCGGCGTCCAGCCCGCCGCGGTCTGCAGCTCGACCGACGCCAGGGGGTTGCCGTGGTTGTCGACGACCGCCGTCAGCGACGAGCGGGACGTGCCGCCCTTGAGCTTGACGCGTAAGGGGGCGGTCAGGGCCGGGTCGCGCGCCGTGTCGTAGGTGATCGGGATGATGCCGGCGCTCAGGGCGCCGATGCGGGCGAACGCGGCCTTGCTCAGGTCGATCTTGCCGCGGGGGCAGGACGGGCACTGGTCGACGACCTGGACCTGGACCGTGGTGCCGTTCGGGCCGGTGACGCTGAGGTAGGAGCCGCAGGCGGTGCCCCCGGCATACTCGGCCGGGCCGATCGCGACGTAGGAGTCCGTGGACGGGGCGCCGAGGTTGCACATGCCGTTGCGGTTGGTGCTGTAATACGACGCCTTGCCCGTGATCGGGGCGGCGCAGGCCGCGTTGCCCCCCACCTGCGTCACGATGACGACGGTCAGCACGGCGGCCAGCAGCACGCCGGCGGAGGGGACGGCCCAGCGAAGGTGGCGACGCATGACGGCATCCTAGGTGCCCGCCCCGACAATATTGTTGATCATGCGATGTGGTGCCGGGACACTCCGAGAAGGCCCGAATTGTCCGCGGCGCCACCAACCACAAGAGCGAGTCAGGCCTGGTCGGACAAGGGCCAGCCGCCGGCCGCCAACCGCGCCGACACCCGGGCCACGTCCTCGTCGGACGGCTCCTGCAGTACCGCATCGTTGATCATCTGCTCGATGTCCTCGACGGTGATCGGCTCGTCCCTGAGGACCGAGCGGCCGGCCAACGCCTCGGCGATGGCGTGCACCTCGACGTCCGTGAGCTTGCGGCGCAGCAGGCCGAACAGGGCCACGTAGTCCTGGCGCGGCACGCCGGCCGGGTACCCGGCGCGCAACCAGTCCACGACGCGGGTCAGAAAACCGGCCTCCACGAGCGCCTCACTTGTCCGCGATGGTCGGGTAGATGTGCCCGAAGCTCAGCGTCTTGCCGAGGCCCGACGCGACGATGTAGGTGATGCCCAGCGCGACACCGAGCAGCACCACGGCGAAGCACAGCCAGCCGAGGAGGGTGAAGACCGGGCGACCGATCGTGCCGGGAACGCCGGACGCGCCGGCACCGAAGGCCAGCGAGCGCACGCCGAGGGCGAACAGCGTCGGCAGGCCGGCGCCGAGGATCAGGCTGGCGGCCAGGACCTTCCAGGCCTCTTCCAGGGCGAATCCGAAATTGTGCATGCGAGCCGTCCTCCTCAGCGGGCCGCTCTGGCGAAGGAGTCTTCCCACGCTTCGTTGACGTTGGTGTGGTCGACCGGCTTGTGGCGCGAGCGCAGGTACATGTACCCGGCCAGCAGCAACAGGATCACGAAGACGACGAACGCGCCGGCGAGCCCGCCGACGACGTGCCCGAGCCACCACATGACGCCACCCACGACGGCGGCCGCGGGCAGCGTGGTCAGCCAGGCGATCACCATGCGGCCGGCGACCGCCCAGCGGACCAGCGCACCCCGCTTGCCGACGCCGGTGCCGAGGATCGAGCCGGTGACCACGTGCGTCGTCGAGAGCGCGAACCCGAGGTGGCTCGAGACGAGGATGACGGCGGCGGAGCCGGACTCGGCCGCCATGCCCTGCGGCGGGGCGATCTCGACGAGGCCCTTGCCCATGGTACGGATGATGCGCCAACCGCCGAGGTAGGTGCCTATCGCGATGGAGAGGGCGCAGGCGACCTTCACCCACAACGGGATGCTCCTGGTGTCGGTCCAGTCGCCGGTCGCGATCAGCGCGAGGGTGATCACGCCCATCGTCTTCTGGGCGTCGTTGGTGCCGTGGGCGAGCGAGACCAGCGAGGCGCTGCCGATCTGGCCCCAGCGGAAGCCGTTGTCGGTGAACTGCTGCGCGACGCCGACGGTGACCCGGTAGATGAGCCAGGTGCCGACCGTGGCGACGATGCCGGCGATGATCGGCGACATGACCGCCGGCAGGAGAACCTTGCCGACGAGGCCGTCGAGCTGGGTGCCGTCGCCGTTCCAGTTCACGCCGGACCAGCCCAGACCCGCGATGGTCGCGCCGAGCAGGCCGCCGAAGAGGGCGTGCGAGGAGCTGGACGGCAGGCCCAGCAGCCAGGTCAGCAGGTTCCAGACGATGCCGCCGACCAGCCCGGCGAGGACGATGAGCAGGAGGTCGAGGCCACCGTTGCCGAGCAGCTCCTGCTTGGGTGTCCCGTTCGAGTTCTGGATCTTCACGACCGCGTTGGTCACGGTGAGGGCGACCTCGACCGAGAGGAACGCGCCGACGAGATTCAGGATGCCGGACAGCAGCACGGCGACCCTGGGCCGTAGCGCGCGGGTCGCGATGGAGGTGGCCATCGCGTTCGCGGTGTCGTGGAACCCGTTCGTGAAGTCGAATCCGAGAGCCGTCACGATCACCAAGACCAGAATTACCGTGGTCTCCGTCACCAACCGATCCTCACGCCAAAGCGTCGGACGCGAGACCGGAACCGGAACTGTTCCGCTCCGGTTTCCCGGCCGTTCAGGCCCCGAATGCCGGGATCGGAAAGACCACAATCCATGCCATGCGCGAACCGATCTTGGCCGTCGACTTCGGTACGACGACGACCGCGGCGATCCGCTGAGGATCACCGGATGAGCGGGGTGGGGACAGCCGTAGCGCGAAACCACCGGCAGACCGGATCGATGTAGGTCTTGCCGCGCCTTAGCGTGCGGTACATGAGAAATCTCAAGCGCATCGTCCTCTGTGGACTGTTGCTCGCGGGCGGGCTCGGGTTAAGCGCCGCCGGGGCCGGCGGCGCCGCGGCCGCGCGGGAGGGCCGTGGTGACGTGGTGGCCGTGCAGCGGCTGCGTCCGCTCGACACCGCCGAGGCGGCTCGGGCGGAGCTCGCCGGGGCCGAGTTCGACACCGGCACCGTCAGGTTCGGCGTCGACATGTTCCAGATCGTGTACCGCACGGTCGACCCCACCGGGAAGCCGACGATCGCCAGCGGGCTGCTCGCGTTGCCCCGGTCGGGCGAGCGGCAGCTGCGGGTGGTGTCGTACGCGCACGGCACCGAGCTGAACCGCACCGACGCGCCGTCGATGTGGCGCGACGGCTGGTCGGTGGGGCCGGCGATCACGTACGCCTCGGCGGGGTTCGCCGCCGTGGCGCCCGACTACCTGGGCATGGGTCTCGGCCCGGGCCCGCACCCGTACCTGCACCTGCCGTCGGAGACCACCGCCTCCGTCGACCTGCTGCGGGCGGCCAGAGCGGTCGCGGTGGAGCAGGGCCGCGCGCTGCGGCGCGAGGTGTACGTCACCGGCTTCTCGCAGGGCGGCAGCGCGGCGACGGCGCTGGGCAAGGCGCTGCAGTCGGGCGCCGACGATTGGTTCCGGCTCGGTGCCCTGGCCCCGGTCTCCGGCGCCTACGACCTGCGCAACGTCGAGCTCAAGGCCCTCCTGACCACGGTGGAGTGGCCGTACAACCTCGGCTACCTCGGCTACCTGGCGACCGCCTGGAGCCGCCTGCACGACCTGCCGACCTTCTTCGACCCGAAGTACGCCGGCCGCGTCGAGTCCCTCTACGACGGCGTGCACACCGGCCAGGACCTGGGCGAGACGCTGCCCGGGTCACCCGCGGAGCTGTTCTCGCAGGAGGGCCTGGCCCTGCTCGGGACGCCGAGCGGCCGGTTCGCGGCGGCGCTCGCCGAGCACGACGCCTCCTGCACCGGATACCGGTCCCCCGTGCCCACGCGGTTGTTCGCGGCCCGCACGGACGAGCAGGTTCCGGTGGCCAATTCGGAGCATTGTGCCGCGGTACTGCGGGCGCCCGTCGTCGACACCGGCACCCAGGAGTACCAGGGCTCGGTCCACCTCGGCTCGAACATCGCCGGCACCGCGCAGGCGGTCCGTTGGTTCCTGCAGCTCAGCTAGCGTGATTCGTGATGGGGCTGCGGGTTTCGCGGCCTCGCCGTAAGATCGACGGACCGGGGCGGCTCTCCGAGGTGCTTCCTTCTCTCCCTCTCTGCAAAAGATGTAGCGCCTCGACTCTCCGCCCCGGCCACTCCCTTTCCCCTTGCTCCGGGTGGACGACTTCTCCATGGACGCGCTCGCCACGCTCCTGCTGCGCCGCGCCGACGCGGTGGGCCTCCCACCGGCCGCGCCGCGGCCGCCCGCCGACGGTGACGCCTGGGTCACGGCGCTGGAGGCCGACCTGGCGAGACAGGGCTGGCTCCTCGACGCCGGGCTGCGGGCCCGGTTCGCGGCGCTCGACCCGGCCGTCCGGCTGCGCTGGGCCGACTGGGTGCAGGCTGTTGCCGACGAGCTCGTCGGGGCCGACCGCGACCACGTGCCGCTGTTCCGCCGGTTCCCGGACACGCCGAGGGACCCCGTCCAGGAGTATGTCGAACGGCTCCTCGCCTGCCTCTTCCAGGACCAGACCGAGGTCTGCCTGCGCTGCGGCCGGACCGGGCACGTCCGCCCCGTCGATCCCTGCGGCCACCTGGCCTGCACCCGGTGCTACGCCCCGGACCGCTACGCGGGCTGCCCGATCTGCGGCCGGCGCACCACCGGCGACGGCTGGCTGCCGCCGCCCTCCGCGGAGGCGCCCGCGCCGGCCGGTCAGCCGTTGCGGCTGCGCCGCCTGACCCTCGACGACGACCCGGCCGCCACCGCCGTCCGCGTGCGCGACGAGCTGGTCGCGCGCACCGCCGCCCTGTCCGGCACCGACCGCGCCGACCTGCGCCTGCTGGTGAACGCCACCGCGCCGGGCCGCCTCGACTGGCTGCCGGCGGAGGTGCCGTCCCGCGAGACCCTCGCCGTGGTCATCGCCTCGGCGCTCGAGGCGTCCCTCGCCACCGGTTCGGCGGCGGCACTGGACGAGGCCGTCGCCCGGTGGGGCACCGCGACCGACGCGGCCCGCACGCTGTGGACGCTCTCCGGGGGCGACCCCGGCCTCGTCCGGCCGGCGAAGCGGCGCCCCAGCCCCGCCGACGCCCGCCGTCCGGCCGGCGAGCGGGTCGTGACCGTGCCGGCCCCGCGGGTCGGACCCCTGCCCCGCCCGGTGCGCCGGGCCGTGCTCGGGTTCCTCGACGGGCTCGACCCGGCGACCGCCGCCGAGGACGTGCGGCGGCACCCGGCGGTGTGGAAGCGCCTGGCCGAGCGGCTCCACCCGTTCGAGCGCGTCGCCGCCGCCCCGTCGGCCGCCGTCGTCTTCGCCGCGCTGCGCGGCACCCGCACCCCGGCCGGCAGCGCCCTCGGCCGGGCGATCGCCGCCGCCCACGAGCGGCAGCCCGACCGGCTCCTGCGCACCGACCACCCCGACGGCACGGTGTCGGTCCGCGTGCGCACCTTCGCGTCCTCCGTCGAGGAGGCCACCGCGGCCGGCGACCCGGCGACCGCCGCGGCCCTGCTCATGCGGCGCCCGGGCGAGCTGTGGCGGCGCCTCGACCACCTGCTGCGGCTGGCCGTGGACGACCCGGACGCGCAGCGGATCGTGCTGGACGCGGCCCGCGAGACCGCGCCGCGGGTCTCCCCCAACGTCCTGGCCGTGGCGGCCGCCGCGGTCGGCACGCGCGCCACGAGCGCCCCGGCCAACGTGGTCGTCGCGGCGGGTCAAGCCGCCGGACCAGCGCTCGGCGCGGCGGCGGCCGCTGATCAGAGCGTCGAGTCCCGGCTGCGGGCGGCGCTGCTCGCCCGGCGGGTCGGCATCCGGCGCGGGCCCGGCCACCCGAGTACCGCGTCGAAGCACGGCCCCGATCCCGGCACCCCGCGGCGGACCTTCTTCCCGAAGGGCGACGTCGTGCGCACCTGGACCATGCCCGAGCTGCGCGGCCCGCTCCCGCCCGCGGTGGTCGCCGAGGTCCGGGCCTGCGTCGACGAGGAGCTGGCCGGCCGCGCCGCCGGGGGCGGACGCTTCGACCTCGCCGTCCTCGACGCCGAGCTGGCCCGGGTGCCGGCGCCGATGCGCGAGCGGGTCTCCGCGGAGCAGCTGGCGGGGTGGCCGCGGGGCAGCGTCCGCACGCTCGACGACGGCGTGGACGTGGTGCGCCTGTTCGCGCACTGGACGGACACGACCGACCGGGTCGACCTCGACCTGTCGTGCGCGTTCTACACCGCCGACTGGACCCAGGCCGGGCACTGCGACTACGCCAACCTGCGCTTCGGCGAGGCCGCGATCCACTCGGGCGACCTGACGTCGGCGCCGCCGCCGCTGGGTGCGACCGAGTATCTGGACCTGCACCGCTCCCTGCTGCTGGCGGCCGGCGTGGCCTGGGCGGTGCCGGTGGTGCTGAGCTACAACGACGTCCCCTTCGAGGTCCTCGACGCCGCCTTCGCCGGGTTCGCCCTGCCGGTGCCGGGCGGCGCGCAGTTCGACGCGGCCCGCGTCATGCAGCGGTTCACCCTCCGCGGCGACGCCCGGGCGCTCGTCCCGTTCGTCCTCGACGTGCGCTCCGGCGAGGTGATGTGGGTCGAGGCGGTGCTGTCCGTGGAGGGCTACGGGCACGACGTCGCGGAGCACGGCCCGCGCATCGGCAAGACGGCCGCCGACCTGTGGGATCACTTCACCGGCGGCGTCCGGGCCACGGTCCTGGACTTGGCCGCCTGGCACGCGGCGGCCCGCGCCGGCCGGATCGAGGTGGCGCACGCCGACGGCACCCGCACCGCCGTCCCGGTCACGACCCCGCCGGCGACGGTCGCTGCCGTCCGTTCGGCGGCCTCCGCCCGCGGTTCCGCGACCTCCTCGGCGACAGGCCGGGCGCTCGGGCGGGTGCTCGCGGCCGTCGCCGACGTCGACCGGCTCCCCGCCGCCGAGGACGTGGCCGAGGGCTCCGTCGCGCTCGTCGTCGACGACCGTCCGCCGGCGCCGTGGACCGCGGTCACGGCCGCCGACCTGATGGCCGGGCTGACGCCAGCGTGAGGAAGTTCGCCGCGAGCTGTCGAATACATGCGGGGCCGATCGTCGGGTAGGTGGAGGTTCCACCCAGCCTGGAGGTCACACATGGCACTGCCCGACATCGTCGACCGCGCGGCGTGGCTCGCCGCCCGGATGGCGCTGCTCGACCAGGAGAAGGAGATCACCCGGCGGATCGACGCGATCAATTCGGAGCGGCGGCGGCTGCCGATGGTGCGGGTCGACACGCCGTATGCGCTGCGCGGGCCCGCGGGTGACGCCACCCTCGCCGACCTGTTCGAGGGGCGCCGCCAGCTCATCGTCCAGCACGTGATGTTCGCGCCGACCTGGGACGCGGCCTGCCCGGCGTGCACGGCGAGCGTGGACGAGGTTTCGCCCGCGGTACTGCGGCATCTGGCGAACCGGGAAACCACGTTCGCGCTCGTGTCGCGGGCGCCCTATGCGAAGCTCGCCGAGTACGGGCGGGGTCGCGGGTGGACGATCCCGTGGTACAGCTCGCACGGGACGTCCTTCAACTTCGACTTCGACGTCAGCTTCGACCCCGCCGTGAAGGAGCCGGTGTACAACTACCGGCCGCTGCTCATGGCCGACACGCCGGAGCTGTCGGGGATGAGCTGCTTCCTGCGCGAGGGCGACGCGGTGTTCCACACGTACTCGACGTACGCGCGCGGCACCGACCACAAGGGCGGCGCCTACGGCTTCCTCGACCTGACCGCCCTCGGCCGGCAGGAGGCGTGGGAGGAGCCGAAGGACCGGGTGGAAAACCCGCACGGCGCGGTGCCCGACTTCAGCTAGGGTGCCGTGGATGGAATGGGAACCCTGGCCGCCCGGTGAGGTGGCGCGGCGGCTCGCTGGGGTGCGGTCGCCGTGGTACGTCGCGGGCGGCTGGGCCCTCGACCTGTGGCTCGGCGCGGAGACCCGCCCGCACGAGGACATCGAGATCGGCATCCCGGCGGGCGGCTTCCCCGAGTTCCGCGCGGCGCTGCGCGAGTACGAGTTCCGGGTGGCCGGCGACGGGCAGCTGTGGCCGGTCGACGGCCCGGCGTTCGAGGCCCATCACCAGACCTGGGTGAGCGACCCGGCCACCGGCCGCTTCCACCTCGACATCTTCCGCGAGCCGCACGACGGCGACGTCTGGATCTGCCGCCGCGACGCGTCCATCCGCCGCCCGTACCGGGAGATCGTGCGGCACACCGCCGCCGGCGTTCCGTACCTGGTGCCGGAGCTCGTCCTGCTCTTCAAGGCCAAGGCGACCCGCCCCAAGGACGAGCAGGACTTCACGGCCGCCCTCCCGCACCTCGACCCGGGCCGCCGCGCGTGGCTCTACGCGGCGCTCACCCAGGTCCACCCGGACCACGCCTGGCTGACGCGGATCGAGCTCTAGCCCTTCAGGAAGTCGGCGATGACGTCGGCGATGTGCCGGGCGCCGCGGCTGTTCTGGTGGATCGACCTCCACGACCTCCAGCAGAGCGCACGAGCCGAGGCGCCCGTCCACCGCGACCCGGCCTGGGCGGACGCCGAGACACGCGGACGTGCTAGCCGACGGAGCGGGTGGGCCAGGTCGTGGGGTCGTCGAGGTTGGAGGAGATCTCCAGGTGGGTGGCCAGATACGTGGCTCCCGGGTCGGTGAGGGCCTCGGCGTCGTCGGGGTTCACGACGCAGATGAAGAGCTCCACCGGGCCGAATGCGGTGAACCAGAGGCCCTTCGGCGAGGTGGTGCGCCACTCGGCGGGCCAGCCGGCGACCGTGCGGTTGGGATGGAAGGTGGCGTCGTCGCTCGGGTTGGCCGTCCGGCGTTCGCTGGTCCAGATGAGGACCAGGGCGCCGCCGGGTTGTTCGACCGTGAGGCCGGAGTGGATCCAGCGGAGTTGGCCGGCGGCGGGGGCGCGGCGGACGCGGGTCTGGCATTCGACCCAGCGGTTGCCGGGCGGCAGGTCGGTGAGGCGGAGGGGCATCACGCAGCGTAAGGCGCGGTCCAGGCGGATCGAGTCGGCGACGCGCAGCGCGAAGTCGGCGGTGTTGACGCTGGCCAGGAGCATGGCGTGCACGCCCGGGCGCGGCTCCCAGCGGATCTCGAAGGCGCGGGCGCTGTCGTAGAAACCCTCGCGCAGGATCGCCGGCTCACCGCGCACCGTGGTCGAGGCCTCGGCGCCGTGGTCGTCGCCGGCGGCGCGGTCCAGGATGGCCTCGTCCGTGGCCAGGTAGAAGGTGACCCACCAGCGGTCGTCGCCGGCGTAGACGGTGGCCTTCTCGTAGCCCTCCGACGACGAGACCCACTCGGTGGCCGTCGCTTTGTCGAGCACACCGTAGTCGAGGGCGAAGTGCACGATCGACGGGTCGGTGCCGACCTCGCCGCCGCCCGCGGCGACCGGGAGGCCGGCGTCGCCGACGCCGGGCGCCGGCAGTCGCACCATGGCGAAGAGCGCGACCAGCACGGCCGCCACCCCGGCGGCGCCGACCGCGCGGCGCCGGCGGCGGATCGTGTGGGCGCGGCGGATCGCGGCCCCGCCCAGGGCATCGGTCGATATCCGCCGGTCGGCCCGCGCGGTGAGCGTCGCGGTGACCCGCGACTCCAGGTCGGTCATGTGTGCCTCCTTCACGATTCGCCCGCCGCGTCGAGACGTCCGCGCAGCCGCTGCAGCGCACGCATCGCGTGCGTCCGGACGGTCACCGGCTCGCAGTCGAGGATCTCGGCGATCGTGGCGTCGTCGAGGTCCTCGTAGTAGCGCAGCACGACGACCGCCCGCTGCCGGTGCGGCAGCCCGGCGATGAGGCGCCAGAGCTGGTCACGGTCGGCCGCCTCGCCGCCGAGGTCGCCGGGCGCCGCCCGGTCGGCGGTGTGCTCGACCGGCACCTCGCGGTTGGCCCCACGCCGCCACCAGGAGTTGGCGGCGTTGACGAGCAGCCGCCGCAGGTAGACGTCGGGATTGTCGGTGCGCCGGATGCGCCCCCATCGCAGATACGCCTTGGCGAGCGCGTCCTGCACCAGATCCTCGGCGCGATGGTCGTCGCCGGTGAGCAGGATCGCGAAGCGCACCAGCGCCGCTCCCCGGGCGGCCACATAGGCCTCGAAGCTCGCCGGCGCCGCCTCGGGCTCCTGCCGGATCACGATCACCACGCGCTCGTCTCCTCTACCGGACTCTGTCACCGCTCAGAGGCTTCGGCGACGGCCCCGCGTTGACAGCCGTCACAAGGTTTTTTCGAACCAGTGGTGGGCGTAGCGTTCCGTGTTGTACCGCGGGATCTCCCGGTAGCCGGCGCTGCGGTACAGGCGGATGGCCTCGTGCAGGTTCCGGTTCGTGTCGAGCCGGACCGCCCCGTAGCCGTGCCCGGCGGCGCAACGCTCCAGCTCGGCGAGGATGCGCCGGCCGACACCCATGCCGCGGACCGTGTCGGCCACCCACAGGCGCTTGATCTCGGCCGGTCCGTCGCGGTGCAGCTTGAGGCCGCCGCACCCGACGGGCTCCGACGCGAGCGTCGCGAGCAGGAACGCGCCGGCCGGTGGCGTGAACTCCTCGTCGCCCGCGGACGTGCTCAGCGCCGGGTCGAAGCCGTCGTCGAAGCGGCGGGCGATCTCGCGGACGTACGCGCGCAGGCACGCCCTCGCCCGCGGGTCGCCGGGCGGCACCACCTCGACGACCACCATGCTGGCCAGCAGGAGCCGCTCCACCTCGTGCATCGCCGCGGTGAGCCGGTCGCGCTGGCCGTCGCTGAGCGGCGCGAGGATCGACCGGGCGAGGTCGTCGGAGCGCTCGTCGAGCACCGCCCACTCCTCCGAGCCGGTGGCCGTGAGCCGGGCCTCCCGCACCCGGCCGTCGCCGTCGGCCGGCCCGATCGTGACGAGCCCGTCCGCCTCGAGCGACCGCAGCAGCCGGCTGAGGTAGCCGGAGTCGAGCCCGAGCCGCCCCCGCAGCGCCGCGATCTCGGCCCCCTCCGGGCCGATCTCCCACAGCAGCCGGGCCTGGCCGAGCGGGCGGCCACGCGCCATGTACTCGTCGTCGAGGGCTCCGACCCGCTGCGTCACCGTCCGGTTGAACCGCCGCACCGATGCCACGAGATTCGCGTCCATATCGCTGACTTTAGTCAGGCATTCTCGTCGCGGAACCCTCCTTCCGGCCGATCGGGCCGCCCGCCGGGTTGTAGTTCAATCGCTGGGCATGAGGATGTACCGGGGCGGCTGCGCCTATCACCTGGTCACGATGGGCGACGGGATCGAGGCGGTGGACCGGACGCTGACCGCGGCCGGCCTGATGTTCACCCGCACGCCGACGACGGTGGTGTGGCCGGGCGGGCGCAGCGAGGGCGTGGAGTTCGTGCACTTCGCCCACGGCGCGAACCAGCGCGTCCCGGAGGACCTCGTCCACCGCCTCATCGAGGGCGGCGTCTGGCTCCTCTACCGCAGGGTCGACGCCACGGCCCCCGCCTGACCGCCCCTCCCTGTTCCTGCCAACAGCAGCCAGTGTCACGACGTCGGCGGGACGTGCGACACCGTGATGCAGAACGAGCTCGGCGTCGGCCCCGCGAACGTCTCCGTCGTGAACCCCGCCGCGAAGAGGTTGGCGGCTGCGCGCTCGGCCGCGCCCCGCGACGGCGTGTCGTAGCACAGCCAGGCCGTGCCGGACGGGGCGAGCAGGCGGGAGAGCGACGCCAGCTCCCCCGCCGACGGGCCCGTCCAGAACAGGTTCACGTTCACCGCCAGTACCTTGGCGAAACCCTCGGCGGCCGTGAACTCGGCGAGCGTGGCCTGCACGACGTGCGCCCGGCCGGCGGCGATCGCGTCGGCGTTGCGGGAGGAGGCACGCGCCACCGCCGTCGCGGAGCGGTCGATCGCGGTCACTCGGCCCGTGGTGAGCGCGTCGGCGATGCGGGCGGTGGCGAGGCCGGAGCCGCAACCGATCTCCAGGATGCGGTCGGCGGGGCCGGGGGCGACGAGCCGGACGGCCCAGGCGTTGGTCGGCGACACCGGAACGACAGTACCGAAGCAACTGGATGTTTCGGGGGGCGGCGATTGGACAGGGAGCCTGCGCCCGCGGGGGTGGGTCGCGGAATGAGCGGACGCGCGACCCGGCGCCAGTGGGCATCCGAACCGTCACCCGCACCCGAAAGGGACCAGTATGTCCGCTCGCAACCGGCGGCAAAGCATGGCACCGATGATCGCCGTGCCGCTGGCGCTCGGCATCGTGCTCATCGTCGCGCTCGCGCAGTACGTCACGCAGACCGGCAAGCACCGCGACCCGTCGCCGCAGGCCACACCCACCGCGGTCCCCGAGCGGGCCAAGCCCGTTTTCAGCCCGGACGACGGCGCGGCGCTGCCCACCAACCGGATCGTCGCCTTCTACGCCGTGCCGGGCGCCGCCGTCACCGGACCCGCGTACGAGATCAGCCCGGCCATGCTCGCCCGGCTGCGCAGCCAGGCCGCGGAGTATCAGCAGCTCGACCCGGCCCATCCGGTGGTCGCCGGCGTCGACCTGGTGGTCAGCGTCCCGGACGGCTACCCGGGGCCCGACGGCGACTACAGCCACCACGTGGACGCGGCCACGATCGACCGGTACGTCGAGTTCTGCCGGGCCAACAACCTGATCCTGTTCCTGGACCTGAACTTCGGGCAGGCCGACCCGCTCACCGAGCTCAACTTCTTCCGGCCGTACCTCAAGCTGCCGTTCGTGCACGTCGCCGTCGACCCGGAGTGGATGTTCCCGCGCCGCAACGGCGTGCCCGGCACGAACCTGGCCAACGTCCGCGCCGCCGACCTCAACCCGCTGATCGAGGCCGTCGCCGCGATGCCGGAGGAGTACCAGGTGCCGCGCAAGATGTTCCTCATCCACCAGTACCGGCCGGACGGGGACGACCTCACCGATCCGTACAACCCGGCCAAGGCGCTCATCGCCGACAAGCGCAACCTGCGCAACGACCCCCGCGTCGACGTCGTCGTGCACGTCGACTCCGTCGGGGGCTGGCCGGGCGACATCGAGGTCAAGACCGAGCAGTACAACCTCTGGGTCACGCAGGGGATGCAGCGGCACCAGAACTTCCGGTACGGCGGATTCAAGATCTTCTACCAGCTGGAGTCGAAGCACAAGCTCATGACGCCCGCGCAGGTGATGGCCCTCCAGCCGCCGCCGATGGTGATCACGTACGGCAACTGAGGTGTGTTGACGTGAGAGTTTACACTCTTGCGTATACACCTGAGGAGGCCGTACGTGATCGAAGTGGAAGGGCTCATCAAGCGGTACGGGAAACGCACGGCGCTGGACGGCGTCGACCTGAGCGCGAAGCCCGGCGAGGTGCTCGCCGTGCTCGGACCGAACGGCGCCGGCAAGACGTCGCTCGTGGAGATCCTGGAGGGGTACCGGCCGCGCGACGGCGGCCGCGTCCGGGTGCTCGGCACCGACCCGGCGCGGCCGACGCGCGCCTGGCGCGGCCGGATCGGCGTGCTGCCCCAGACCACGAGCGTCGACCCGCAGCTCACCGTCGGCGAGGCGGTCGGGCTGTTCTCCCGGCTGTACCGTGACCCCTGGCCCACCGGCGAACTGCTGGACCGGCTCAGGCTCGCCGACGCGGTGGACCGCCGCGCGGGCGTGCTCTCCGGCGGCCGGCAGCGCCGCCTCGACCTGGCCCTCGCCCTCGCCGGCCGGCCCGAGGTGCTGTTCCTCGACGAGCCGACGACCGGCTTCGATCCCGAGGCGCGCCGCGACACCTGGAACGTGGTGCGCGACGTCGCCGCCGGCGGCTGCACCGTGCTGCTCACCACGCACTACCTGGAGGAGGCGGCCGAGCTGGCCGACCGGGTCGTCGTCGTGGTCGGCGGGCGGATCGTCGCCGACGGCGACCCGGCGACGCTCGGCGGCCACCTCGACGCCGAGACGACGATCCGCTACCGCCGGCCCGACGGCGCGCCGGCCGTGATCCGCACCCGCGCGCCGTCGGCGGCGCTGCTGGCGGTGCTGCGGGAGGGCGAGGAGCTCGGCGAGCTCAGCGTCACCCGCCCGACCCTCGAGGACGCGTACCTCTCGCTGGTGGGGAGCCGTCATGCTGCGTGAACTCTTCCTGTACCAGATGCGCCTCTATCTGCGCGGTCCACGCGCCCTCGTCGCGTCGGCCGCGACCCCGCCCCTGCTCATGGTCATGCTGGCGGCGATCAGCGACCACCGGGCCGAGCCCGGCTACCACGAGGGGCTCGTCGCCGCGATGGCCACCCTGGGGATCGCCTCGACCTGCTACACCACGTTCGCCGCGTCGCTGGTCGCGAGCCGCGACGCGGGCGTGCTGAAGCGCCTGCGGGCGACGCCGCTGCCGCTGTGGCAGCACATCGCCGGCCGGGTCGCGGCGACCACGGTGGTGGCCCTGGCGCAGACGCTGCTGTTGGCCGTGGCGGGCCTGGTCCTCTACGGTGCCTGGGTTTCCGGCCTGGCCTGGGCCGTTGCGGGGGCCGTCACCGTCAGCCTCATCGGTGTCGCCGTCGCCCAGGTCGTGCCCCGCGGCGACGCCGCCGCGACCCTGCTGTCGACGACGCTGCTGCCGGTCGTGCTGATCTCCGGCGTCTTCTTCCCGGCGTCGGAGCTGCCCGGCTGGGTCGGCGCGGTGTCCGAGGCGTCGCCGCTCACCCACGCCGGCGCGCTGCTCGTCGGATTCTCGTGGCGGGACCTGGCCTGGCTGCTCGCCTGGTCGACGGCCGCCCTGGCGTTCGCGCTGTGGCGCTTCCGGGTGGAGCCCGCGCCGCCGCGCGCCACCGGACGGGTCAAACTGGCCGGGTGACACGCAAGCTCCTGAAACGCGACGAGCGGGTCGCCAGCATCCTCGCGGCGGCGGCCCGCGCGTTCGCGGTCGGCGGCTTCGCGGCGACGTCCATGGAGGACATCGCCGCCGAGGCCGGCGTGACCAAGTTGATCGTGTACCGCCACTTCGACACGAAGCAGGCCCTCTACGAGCGGGTCCTGGACGACACGCGCGACCGCCTCGCCCAGGCCCTCCGCTTCCGCGAGCGCGACACCGACCCGGACATGATCGCGCAGCTGCTCGCCGCCGCCCGCGCGGAACCGGCGGCGTTCGCCCTGCTGTTCCGGCACTCGGCCCGCGAGCCCCAGTTCGCCCGCTACGCCGCGGGATTCCGCGACCGCGTGCTCCAGATCGCGACGCGGGCGCTCCCGGACACGGTCCCGCCGGAGCTGCGCACCTGGATCGCGGCGCTGAGCTTCTCGATCGTCGTCGACGGCATCCTGCTCTGGCTGGACGAGGGCACCCCGGACGGCGACGCCGCGGCCGCCGCCCACCTCCGCCGCGTCTCCGCCGCCGCGTCACTGGTTGAGCAGCACGGCTAGCGCGACGGCCTCGCCGGGGTCGGTCGTGAGTTCGTCCCACCGGACGACGTACTCGCCGTCGTCGCCGGTGCCCCAACCTGGACGCCGCGACCCACGCCCGGTCAGGGCCTGCCCCGCAGCTGCCGCGCGGCCAGCAGGGCGATCCACAGCCAGCCGACCCCGACGGCGAGCCGCTGCAGGAGGCCGGCGACGTCGACGAACGGGGCGGTCTGGGCGAAGCCGACGGAGGACAGGACGAACAGGGCGAGGTACACCAGTCCGAACGGGGCCGACCAGAACCACCGCCGGGCGCCGGCGAACATCGCCACCGCCAGGACGAGGAAGGCCGGCAACGAGAAGACCAGATCGTGCACGGTGCCGTGCCAGGTCGCCGGGTCGGCGACGGCGGGGGTGCCGGCCGGATAGCCGCTCACCGGGTCGGTGACGAACGCGCCGGCGCCGAGCAGGCCGATGCCCCAGACGGCGACGAGCACCTTGGTGAGGCGCCCCCGCAGGCCGGCCGCGAACAGCAGCGCGAGCAGGCCGGCGACGACGAAGTTGACGACCTGGACCCAGCCGTACGGGCCCAGCGCCAGCGAGCTGACCGGGTGCCGCATCGGGTCGTAGCCGTCGCGGAACGCCCCTTCGAGCAGGAACGTGACGACGAACAGCGGGCCGGCCACGAGGCCGGCGAACAGGAGGCGGGAGGGTGGCCGGTCGGGCGTCGCCGCCCGGACTGCGGTGAGCGTCGCGGTCATGGCGTCAACCGTAGTTGACGCCCTTGGTGAGCGTCAACCTTGGTTGACGGGGGTCATGGCAAACTGATCACGTGAACGCGCTCGGGGACTTCATGCACCACCGGCCGGCCGCCGGTGACGGGCAGCGATTCGTGGTGCTCCGGTGACGATCGAGCTGCGGCCCTACGGCCCGGGCGACCTGACGCTCACCGCCGCCCTGGAGGCCGACCCGCAGGTCAAGAGCCGGCTCGGCGGCACCGTCGGGGCCGCCGAGGCCGAGCGCATCCACGAGCGGCGGATGGCCGCCGTCGCGGGCGGCGACTGGTACTTCACGATCCACGTCGGCGGCGCGCCGCGCCCGGCCGGGATCATCGCGATCTTCCGCACGCCGTGGGAGGGCGGGCACGTCCACGAGGTCGGCTCGATGCTGTTCCCCGAGTTCCAGGCCCAGGGCATCGCCGCCGAGGCGTTCCGGATGCTGGTCGAGCGCGGCCGGCAGGAGGGGCGGTTCACCGAGATCCACGGCTTCGCCGAGGTGTCGAACGGCCCGTCGAACGGCATCGTGCGCCGGCTCGGGTTCGACCTGCTCGGGGAGTGCGACATGGACTACGAGGGCGTGCCGATCCGGTGCAACCACTGGCGGTTGACCATTCCGCGACACGACGGCACCGGTCGTACGACCGAATAAGAGCGCGGACAGCGTACGCTGCGACACCGAAAGTGTTGCACGGCAACCATTACGCCCCGCAAACAAGTGCTCACCACACGGTATCAATCCCTAAGAACGCCTGACGTCTGACCGATGTAACCACGGGGCGGAAGGAGCGTGATGAGCCGGCGAGCACTGTACGTCTACGGTGTGTGGTCGCTCGCGCTCCTCACGCTGTACTTCCTGGTGCCGGCGATCGGGCTGGCCGCGTGGGCCCTCATCGTCGTGTCCAACGCGGTGGCCGTCTTCACCGGCATCCGGCGCAACCGGCCCCGCCGGTCCCGGCCCTGGCGGCTGATCGTGGCCAACTTCATCACGTTCGCGGCCGGCACGCTGCTGTCGTTCGTGATGGCCGAGGTGCTCGACCAGCCGGAGTTCCCGTCGATCGCCGACCTGCTGTACCTCGGCGTCTGCTCCCCGCTGCTGCTCGCCGGCCTGTGGGGGCTGACCCGCTCCGGCGCCGCGGTGCGCGACCGGGCCAACGCCATCGACGCACTCATCCTCACGGCCGGCGCCGGGTTCCTGTCGTGGGTGTTCCTCATCAACCCCAACCTGCAGAGCGACCGGCTCAGCGCGGTCGAGAAGGCCGTGTCGGTCGCATATCCGCTGGTGGACGTGCTGACCCTGGCCATCCTGGCCCGCATGGCGATCAACGTCCGGCGCAGCTGGTCGGTGACCCTGCTGCTCGTCTCGGTCGGCAGCCTGCTCACCGCCGACGTCCTCTACGGACTCATCCGACTCAACGGCAAGTGGGAGATCGGCACCCCGGTCGACCTGCTGTGGCTGGTGTTCTACGTCGCCGGCGGCGCGGCCGCGCTGCATCCGTCGATGCGCCGGCTCACCGAGCCCCGGGTGCTGCGCCGCAACGAGGTCCACGCCCGCCGCGCCGTGCTCGGGGTCGCCTCGCTCATCGCGCCGACCGTGCTCTTCGTGCAGGCGGTCCACGGCCCGGTCGCCGACGGCGTGGTCATCTCGGTCGTCTCCGGGCTGCTCGTCGTGCTGGCGATGTGGCGGATGTCGACCGTGGTCACCGGCCTGCGTCGCACCATGACCCGGGAGCGGGAGCTGCGGCTGGCCTGCGAGGAACTGCTCGCGGCAACCGACGAGACGCAGGTGCGCACGGTGGTGCACGGTGCGGTACAGCGGCTGCTCGCGCCCGGCACGGACCACCTCGTGGTGCTCGCGCTGCACGACCCCGGCCCGGCCGGGGGCCGTCCGATGGGCATCGCGTACGTCCGCGACCTGCCCGCCGACGTGGCCTCGGGGCTGCGCGGGTTCGAGCTCGCCCTGTGCTGCCCGCTGTCCGTCGGTGACAGCGAGGTCGGCGAGCTCTTCGTCGCCGCCGCCGAGCCGGTGCTCGTGGCGCTGCAGGACGCGCTGCCGGTGCTCGCCGGGCAGGCCGCCAGCATGCTCGACCACATCACGCTGAACCGCGAGATCAACAAGCGGGAGAGCGAGGCGTACTTCCGCACGCTCGTCCTCGGCGCGACCGACGTCATCCTCATCGTCGACGACGACAACTGCATCACGTACGCCAGCCCGGCCGCCGTCCCGGTGCTCGGCCACCCCGACCTCACCGGCACCAGCCTGCTCGACCTGGTCGAGCCGGCCGACGACACCGAGCCGATCGCCGTGCAGGGCGAGGAGGCGGTGACCTGGCGGGTGCGGCGGGCCGACGGCGCGCTCATCGTCGCCGAGGTCGCCGTCCGCGACCTGCGCTCCGAGCCGACGGTCGGCGGGCTGGTGCTCACCATGCGCGACGTCACCGAGCAGCGCCGGCTCCAGCAGGAGCTGCTCGACCGCGCGTACCTCGACCCGCTCACCGGCCTGGGCAACCGGCTGCGCTTCCAGGACCTGGCGCAGAAGTCGCCGGACGCGGTGCTGGTGCTCAACGTCGACGACTTCAGCGTGGTCAACGACTCGATGGGCCAGGAGGTCGGCGACGGGCTGCTGGTCGCGGTCGCCGACCGGCTGCGCCGGCTGTTCGACGGCCGCGGCGCGGTGACCCGCCTCGGCGCCGACGAGTTCGGCGGGGTGCTGTACGAGGCTGATGTCGCGACCGCCGAACGGTTCACCGACCAGCTGATGAACTCGTTCGAGGAGCCGTTCCTGGTCGCCGGCAGCGTGATCCGCGCACCGCTGAGCATCGGGCTGGCCACCGCCGACGGTTCGCCGGACAGTGGCGCGCTGCTCGCGCAGGCGCACATCGCGCTGGGCGCGGCCAAGCGGGAGGGCAAGGGGCAGTGCCGGCGGTACGAGGAGCAGCTGCACGCCCAGGTCGCCTCCCGGATGCAGCTGCTCACGGCGCTCGGGCCGGCGATCGACAACGGCGAGTTCGTCCTGCACTTCCAGCCGATCGTGGAGCTCGGGCCGGGCCGCACCCGCGGGTTCGAGGCGCTCGTGCGCTGGCAGCACCCGGCCCGCGGGATGATCCCGCCGGTCCAGTTCATCGAGCTGGCCGAGGAGACCGGCCTCATCGTGCGGCTCGGCGCCTGGGTCCTGGAGTCGTCGGTGGCGGCCGCCGCCCGCTGGCTCGCCCGCTTCTCGGACGCCCCGCCGTACGTGAGCGTCAACGTGTCGGTCCGCCAGTTCCGCGGCGCCGGCTTCGTCGACCTGGTCTTCGACACGCTGACCCGGCACGGGCTGCCGGCCGACCGGCTGGTGCTGGAGATCACCGAGAGCCTGCTGCTCGGCGACGACGACGAGATCCGCGCCGACATCTCCCGCCTGCGCACGGCCGGCGTGCGCATCTCGATCGACGACTTCGGCACCGGCTACTCGTCGCTGTCGTACCTGCACCGGGTGCCGGTCGACTCGCTCAAGCTGGACAAGTCGTTCGTCGACACCATCGCGGTCTCGGCGAAGCAGCTGGACCTGGTCCGGGGCATCATCCAGCTCGCCGCGACCCTGCAGATGAGCGTGGTCGCCGAGGGCATCGAGACGCCGGTGGACAACGGGCTCCTGCGCGACGCCGGGTGCCGGTTCGGTCAGGGGTACCTCTACGCCAAGCCGCTGCCGGAGCCCGCCGCTTTCGTGTGGCTCGCCGAGGAGCGGGCCCAGGTCGCCTGAGTATCGTCGCGGGCATGTACGGCGATCTCGACGACTGGCGACGCCCCGGCCCGACCGCGAAACAGCAGCGCACCGACCTGGTGGTCGGCGCGGCCTTCGCCGGCTTCGGCCTGCTCAACCTGGCCCTGGCCCGCAGCGTCGGGCTGTACTCGACCGGCGTTTCCGCCGCCGCCGAGCAGGTCGGCTGGACGCTGCTCGTCACGTTGCCCATCGCCTGGCGGCGGCGCCGGCCCGACGCGGTGGCGATCGTGGTCTCGCTGGCGTTCATCGGCGGGCAGATCCGCGAGGTGCCCGAGCAGCAGCTGACCGGCGGCGCGCTGTTCTGCGCGATGTACACGCTCGGCGCCTGGGGACCCGACCACCGCCGGTCGAAGTGGATCCGGGGCGGCATCATCGCCACGATGTTCGTCTGGCTCGGCATCTTCTACCTCATGAAGCTGCCGACCGTCTCCGCCGACGACTTCGAGGGCGCCGCCGGTCCGTTCTCCCCCATCGCCGCGATCGCGCTCAACGGCGTGCTCGTCAACATGTTCATCTTCGGCTTCACGTACTTCTTCGGCGAGATCGCCTGGATCGCCGCCCGCCGCCAGCACCAGCTCGAGGTGCAGGCCGACCAGCTGCGCGCCTCCCAGGCCGAGGCGCGGGAGCGGGCCGTGATGGGCGAGCGGGTGCGCATCGCCCGCGAGCTGCACGACGTGGTCGCCCACCACGTGTCGGTGATGGGCGTGCAGGCGTCGGCGGCGCGGCGGGTGCTCGACCGCGACGCCGGCAAGGCGAAGACCGCCCTGGCGTCGGTCGAGCAGAGCGCCCGGACCGCGGTCGACGAGCTGCGCCGCATGCTCAGCCTGCTGCGCCAGGGCGACGGCCCCGACCGCGAGACCGCCGGGGCCGGCCTGGACCGGGTCGACGACCTGGTCGCCAGCGCCCGCGAGGCGGGGCTCACCGTCACCGCCGGCGTCTTCGGGGAGCCGGCCGACCTGCCGGAGTCGCTGTCCCAGGCCGCGTACCGCATCGTGCAGGAGGCGGTCACGAACACCATCAAGCACGCGGGCGCGACGACGATCGACGTCCGGATCCGGTACCTCGCCGACGAGCTGGAGGTCGACGTGGCCGACAACGGGCACGGGTCGACCGGCGCCGGCCCGGGCGGCCTCGGCCTCATCGGCATGCGGGAGCGGGTCGCGGCGCACGACGGCGTGCTCGAGGCCGGCGGCCGCACCGGCGGCGGCTTCCGCGTCCGGGCCCGCTTCCCGTTGCACCGGACGGCGGTGACCGCATGATCAGAATCCTGCTTGCCGATGATCACCATCTCGTCCGCACCGGGTTCCGGGTCATCCTCGAGACGGAGGACGACCTCGAGGTGGTCGGCGAGGCGGCCGACGGCCTGCAGGCGGTCGCGCTGGCCGCCCAGACCGCGCCCGACGTCGTGCTCATGGACGTCGAGATGCCCGGCCTCGACGGCCTGGAGGCGACCCGACGGATCACCGCCGCCGGCGAGCGGCCGGCCGTGCTCATCCTCACCACGTTCGACCGCGACGACTACCTGTTCTCGGCCCTGGAGGCCGGGGCCAGCGGTTTCCTGCTGAAGAACGGCACCCCGGAGGCGCTCATCGACGCGGTGCGGGTGCTCGCCCGCGGCGACGCCCTGCTCGCCCCGGAGCTGACCCGGCGGGTCATCGCGACGTTCGCCCGGCCCGGCGGCGCGGCCGCCCGGGCCCGCGGCGAGCGGCTGGCCGAGCTGACCCCGCGCGAGCACGAGGTGCTCGTGGCGCTGGCCGGCGGCGCGACGAACGCGGAGATCGCCGCCGCCCTGCAGCTGGGCGAGGCGACGGTGAAGACGCACGTCAGCCGGGTGCTGACCAAGCTGAGCCTGCGCGACCGGACCCAGGCGGTGGTGTTCGCGTACCAGCACGGGGTGGTGACACCGGGTCCCCCGCGCGAGGGACCCGGAAGATAGCTCGCGCGCCGGACGACGGGCGGCCGGTCGATCCCTACGGTTTTCGGTATGACCAAGGTGCTTCGACTCGAAGCGATCGGCCGGCGGTTCGGCGACCGGCAGGTGCTGCGCGACGTCACGTTCGACGTCGCCGCGGGCCGGATGACGGGCTTCGTCGGCGCCAACGGCGCCGGCAAGACCACCACCATGCGCATCATCCTGGGCGTCCTCGCCCCCGACGCGGGCACGGTGACCTGGCAGGACGCCCCGCTCACGCGCGAGGACCGGCGGCGGTTCGGCTACATGCCCGAGGAGCGCGGGCTGTATCCCAAGATGACCGTGCGGGACCAGCTCGTCTACCTCGGCCGCCTGCACGGCCTGAGCATCTCCGCGGTCCGGCGCAACGCCGACGAGCTGCTCGACTGGCTGAGTCTCGGCGCTCGCGCCGACGACCCGCTGGAGCAGCTCTCCCTGGGCAACCAGCAGCGCGCCCAGATCGCCGCCGCGCTCGTGCACGACCCCGACGTGCTGGTGCTCGACGAGCCGTTCTCCGGGCTCGACCCGCTCGCCGTCGACACCGTCGTGGCCGTGCTGCGCGAGCGGACCGCCCACGGGGTGCCGGTGCTGTTCTCCAGCCACCAGCTCGACGTGGTCGAGCGCCTCTGCGACGACCTGGTCATCATCGCCGACGGCACGATCCGCGCGGCCGGCAGCCGCGACGGGCTGCGGGAGGCGCACGCCCTGCCGCGCTACTCGCTGCGGGTCGAGGGCGACGCCGGCTGGCTGCGCGACCAGCCCGGCGTCTCGATCGTCGACCTCGACGGTCCCCGCGCCGTGTTCGACCTGGCCACCGGCGCCGACGACCAGGAGGTGCTGCGCGCGGCCCTGTCCCGCGGCGCCGTCCGCTCGTTCGGCCCCGTCACCCCGTCGCTCGCCGAGATCTTCCGGGAGGTCACCCGATGAGCACCGCCGCCGCGATCCGCCTGGTCACGGCCCGCGAGCTGCGGGTCAAGCTGCGCGACAAGACGTTCCTGTTCAGCACCGTCTTCTTCCTGCTCTTCGCGATCGGCGGCACCGTCGTGCCGGCGCTCATCGGCGGCAGCGCGTCCAGCGTCGCCGTCGTGGCCGGCGACCCCGCCGAGGCCAAGCTGCGCGACGCCGGCCTCAAGGTCCGCGTCGCCGCCGACCCCGAGCAGCTCGTCCGCGCCGGCGACGTCGACGCGGCCGTGCTGCCCGGCCCCGTCGTGGTCGCGGACGATGAGGCGCCGAGCGACGTGGTCCGGGCGTTGTCGGCGGCGCCTGAGGTACGCCTGCTGAATCCGGACGCCGTGGACCCCGTCCTGGCGTTCATCGTGCCGTTCGCGTTCGCGATCGTCTTCTTCTTCACGTCGCTGACCTTCGGCCTGCAGATCGCGCAGAGCGTCACCGAGGAGAAGCAGACCCGGATGGTCGAGATTCTCGTGGCGGCGGTGCCGGTGCGGGCCCTGCTGGCCGGCAAAGTCCTCGCGGGCGGCCTGCTGGCGCTGGCCCAGGTCGCCCTGATCGCCTTCGTGACGGTCGCGGGCGCCCAGCTCACCGACAGCAGCGGTGGCCTGCTGCCGCTGCTGGCCCCGGCGATGACCTGGTTCGTCCCGTTCTTCGTCTTCGGCTTCGTGATGCTCGCGTCGCTGTGGGCCGCGGTGGGCGCGCTCGTCAACCGCCAGGAGGACATCAGCGGCGCCTCGACCCCGATCCAGCTACTCGTGATGCTGCCGTTCTTCCTGGTGGCGTTCCTGCAGGACAACAAGACGGTGATGACGGTGATGTCCTACATACCGTTCTCCGCCCCCACGGCGATGCCCGCCCGCCTGTTCGACGGCGACGCCGCAGCCTGGGAGCCGCTGGTGTCCCTCGTGATCCTGGCGCTGACGGCGGTGGCGGCCCTGCTGGTCGGCTCTCGCTTGTACGAGGGCGGCCTCCTGCGCACCAACGGCCGCGTGTCGTGGGGCACGGCCTGGCGCGACCGCGGCCTCCAGCACCTCTGACGCGCCCGCACCACGCGCCTTGTGGCGGCCCCGGCCGGTTTGGCCGGGGCCGCGCTTCGCCGCCGCTGGGTGGGGGCGCCGCCGGGTGGGGGCGCCGCCGGCTGCGGGCACCGCCGGCTGCTGGCACCGCCGGCTGCGGGCACCGCCGGCTGCTGGCACCGCCGGCTGCGGCGCCCCCGCGAGCGAGCGCCGTCCAGTGCGGGCCGGGGTGGGCAGCCGTGCGGTGCGTGGTGGCTGACCAGCCGCGACACCGGCCGGGCAGCAACCATCGGGCGGCGCGATCACGAAGGGGTGGCGCGAGCACGCCGTCGTCCACCGGTGGCCGCCTCGGCCGGGATCCGGGGCGGCCGCGTTACGTGGTAGCAAAACTGGCGCCAGGAGCCCAGTTTTCCTACCACGTAACGCCGAACCACCGACCCAGCCGACCCGAAGCCCACGCTTAGACGTTGGTCGATCTACCCTCAGAATCGGCGATCGACCGGAGGGTAGATCGACCAACGTCAGGAAGCAGGTGCCGGGCGTCAGCGGACGCGGTAGCCGCCCCACGCCGCCGCGCGCTCGTTGAACGCGGCGAACTCGGTGACCCAGGCCGGCAGGTCCGGGGACTGGTCCTCGTAGAACAGGGCCATGTCGCCGATCAGGCCCGCGTCCAGGGCCGCCCGCAGGCGGCTGGCGATGAACGCGCACCGTTGCGGCGAGATGCGCCAGCCGTCGTTGGAGCTGAACATCGCCACCGGGACCGTCTCCGGGCCCGGGGCGAAGCGGGCGTTGCCGAAGATGCGCTCGAGGCCGTCGCCGGCGATGGCGCCGGCCTCCAGGAGGACCAGGCGCAGCTCCCGCATCTGCCACGACGTTATGCCGTAGCCGTGCTGCACTGGGTCCTCCGGCTGAAAGGCGTAGCTCATCAGGCGCAGGCCGCGTCGGCGCCGGCCACGTTGACCGCGGTCCATGCCGCCTGCACCGCCTTGTACTCGGCGCCGCAGCTGCCGTAGAGGTCGGCGGCGGCGGCGAGCGTGTACGCGCGGGCGGTGTTGCCCGGGTTCTCCGGGCTGACGTACGAGGTGTTCGAGGTGAAGTACACGTCGAGCGCCCGGTACCAGATCTGCGCCGCCTTGTCCCGGCCGATCCCCTTCATGCCCGGCGCCGACCCGCAGACGGGCGACGTGCCGTACTGCGTCTTGCCCGTGCCCTCGGCCAGGTTGAAGAAGAAGTGGTTGGCCACGCCCGACGAGTAGTGGACGTCGACGTTCTTCGTCTCCGCCGACCAGCAGCTGTGCGAGTGCCCGTCCAGGGCCGGGTCGAAGAGGTACCGCAGCGGCGTCCCGTTGCCGTTGAGGTCGATCTTCTCGGCCACGAGGTAGTCGGCCGGGTCGGCCGGGCTCGCGGCGTAGAACTCGACCATGGTGCCGAAGATGTCGCTCGTGGCCTCGTTCAGGCCGCCGGACTCCGCGGCGTACGTGAGGTCGCCGGGCACGCTCTTCTCGGTCACGCCGTGCGTCATCTCGTGCGCGGCGATGTCGAGCTCGGTGAGCGGGTGCGTGTTGCCGGCGCCGTCGCCGTAGGTCATCTGCTTGCCGTCCCAGAAGGCGTTCTCGTAGTTGTCGCCGTAGTGCACCCGGGACGGCACGCCGCGGCCGTTGTTGAAGATGCCGCGCCGGCCGAACGTCTTCTCGTAGTACTCGTACGTCTTCGCGGCGCCGTAGTGCGCGTCGACGGCCGCCGTCTGCGGGTCGGCCGGGTTGCCGGTGCCCCACACGTTGTCGTCGTCGCTCATCGCCTTGCACGAGCCGGACGTCTGGTGCTGCATGTCGCAGGTGGTGCCGCGCCCGTGGGCGGCGTCGGTCAGCCGGAACGACGTGCCGAACTTCTGCACCTCGAGCGAGACCTGCCCGCTGTACATGCTGTTGCCCGTCCCGGCCACGGTCTCGATCTCGTCCCACGAGCCGAGCACGGCGCCGGACTGCGCGTCGGTGACAACGTGCAGGCGCGACGGGGTCTGGCCGTCCTTGGCCATGCCGACGACGGTGTGCTCCCAGGCGAGCCGCCCGACGCCGCTGGAGGCGTCGATGAGCAGTCGCGAGCCGCCGGTGGAATTGACGGTACCGCTGAATCGTGCTTTGGCCGCGTTGAGCGCGTCGGACGCGGACACCACGGGGACGGTGCTCACCTCCAAGGGCTTCACGAGGCTGTTGGAGACGCCTTTGTACTGCCCGGCGGCGTCCGTGTGAACGATGACGTCCCCGCCGTACACGGGCAGGCCGTGGTACGTGCGGGTGTAGCGGACGTGCTTCCCGCCGTTGGTGTCGGGCCGGAAGCTGTAGAAGCCGAAGGTGTCCTCGGGCGCGGCCTTGACGTCGCTGCGGTGCGTGTCGAGGGCCTTGCGCACGGGCGCGGCCGCCGGCGGCTCCTCCTCCGGCGGGTCGCTGGGGTCGGCCTCCGGCTCGTCGCTGGCGGCTGCCTGCGCTTCGGCGGAGGAATCGGCTTTATCGGTTTTATCTGATTTATCGGTACTGTCGGTACAACCGGCCAGGGCGACAGCCGAGACCGCGAGGGTTGCAAGCACACGGCGAGCGGTTGACATGGGGGCCATCCCAACGCACGGGCCGCCGCGGCGGTTCAGTCGAACGGCCGGATGGCACGAAGCCGGGATAGCGATGTCGCCAACCCGACGCCCGATTCCGGACGCTTCCGGCACGCGCCCGGCCGACTTGGCGACCGCGCCTCTTGTCGGGTATTTCGGAAATGTCGGCATACGGCGGACCGCCTCCGCCGTTGCCACGAGGTGCGCGTACGGCAGCACGTACGGCAGCGCGTACGGCCAGCGGCCGGCCGTAGGGCTGGCTCGCCATCCGCACAGACGTTGGTCGATCTACCCTCAGCCGACGAGATCCAACTGAGGGTAGATCGACCAACGTCTGCACAACGGCGCGGACAGTGCGATGCACACGGACACCGAGATGCGCGCGGACTCAGCGGCCAAGCAGCGGCGCAACGGCGCAACGGCGCAACGGCGCACTGGCGCAAGGGCGCAACGGCGCACTGGCGCAAGGGCGCACTGGCGCAAGGGCGCAACGGCGCACTGGCGCAACGGCGCAACGGCGCACTGGCGCAAGGGCGCAACGGCGCACTGGCGCAAGGGCGCAACGGCGCACTGGCGCAAGGGCGC
>NZ_BMPI01000039.1:0-5298 GCF_014647515.1 Dactylosporangium sucinum
TAGACGTTGAAGTTGCTGTCGTAGTCCGACTCGCTGCCCGAAGCCGACTGCAGGTGCTCCAGCTCGCCGCTCTCGGCACCGGCCTCGTAGTGGCCGTAGTCGACGTCGTTGCCCATGTCGCCCGTGTCGCCAGCGTCCCAGTCGCTCATGTTCTCGTATCCCCTTGTGTTCGCTTGTTGTCGGCGTTGACAAGAACGTTAGGGGGTTCCGCGCGCGGTCGACTCCCGGAAACGTGCCACCCCGGCGAGTGCCGGTTCACCGGGCTACTTGAGCACCGCGCGCAGCTGGGCCGGGGGGCGCGAGCGCTTGCGCCACTCGCGTGGGTAGCCGACCGACACCTCCTCGTGGCGCACGCCGTCGTACTCGGTCGTGCGGGGAATGTGCAGGTGGCCGTAGACGACCGCGGCCGCGCGGTAGCGCACCGGCCAGTCCGCCGTCAGGGTGGTGCCGCACCAGAGCGCGAACTCGGGGTACCAGAGAACATCGGTCGGCTGGCGGACCAGCGGGAAGTGGTTGACCAGCACCGTCGGCAGTTCCTCGGCCGCGGCACGCAGGCGCGGCTCGGTGAGGGCGACGCGGGCCCGGCACCAGTCGGCGCGGCCGTCGAACGGGTCGGGGTGCAGCAGCGCCTCGTCGGTGCCGACGATGCCGGCCGCGTGCGCCTTGGCCAGCGCGTCTTCGGTGGAGGTGGCGCCGGCGGGCCAGAACGAGTAGTCGTACAGCACGAAGAGCGGCGCGATGAGCACGGGGCCGCCCGGGCCGTCCCAGCGCGGATACGGGTCCTCGGGCGTGACGACGCCCAGCTCGCGACAGCCGGCGACGAGCAGGTCGTATCGCGCCTGGCCGCGGGCCTGCTCGGGGTCGTTCGGCATCGTCCACAGCTCGTGGTTGCCCGGCACCCAGATGACCTTCGCGAAGCGGTCGCGGAGGGTCGTCAGCGCCCACATGACGTCGGCGTAGCGCTCGGCGACGTCGCCGGCGACGATCAGCCAGTCGTCGTCGTGGGTGGGTCGCATGGCCTCGACAAGGGCCCGGTTCTCCGCGTATCCGACATGCAGGTCACTGATCGCCATCAACCGCCCCGTCACGCTCCAGAGCGTACTGGCGGTTGCGCGCGAATGCTGCAATTGCGCGGTGACCATCGAGGAGCGCCTGGCCGCAGCGACCGCAGCCCTGCACGAGCACCACCTGACCGGACGGCTGGTCGCGCAGCTCAAGGCCCGGATGGACGCGGCCGCCGACGAGCTCGCGATGCTGCGCAACCGGCTCGACGACGAGCAGGCCGACGTCGACAAGCTGGAGAAGCCGTCGCTGTCGCGGTTCCTGTCGTCGCTGCGCGGTCAGCAGGGCGACATCGACAAGGAGCGGGCCGAGGCGGAGGCGGCGCGGCTGGCGGTGGCCGCGGCGAAGGCCCGGTTCGACACGCTGCGCGCCGAGCACCTCGCCGCCCGCGACAGGCTCACCAAGCTGGCCAACGCCCCGGCCGAGCACGCGGCCGCACTGGAGACGAAGGAGCGGTACCTCGCCGAGTCCGGCGACCCGCGCGGCGCCGAGATGGCGGCCAACGCCGAGCTGCGCGGCCGGATCAACGGCGAGCTGACCGAGCTCCGCCAGGCCCTGGGTGCCGCCGACAACGTCCACCTGTACCTCTCCGAGGTCCGGGAGCGGATCACCAAGGCCACCATGCTGGCCGGCTTGGACGCGCTCAGCCCCGGCCGCAGTGGGTACGACGAGATGGTGGCGGCGGTCGACAAGGTCCACGAGGGGAGCATCTACGCCGGCGAGTGGCTGGAGACCCTGCGCAACGAGCTGGCCGACCTCGGCGAGGAGCTGCCCGAGCTGCCGAACATGGAGATCCTGCTGCCGAAGTGGTGGCAGCAGTGGACCATCTACGCCAACGGCCTGCCGGTATACGACACCGTCTTCCCGCGAATCCTCAGGGCCGGCAACAACACCGGCGAGGCGATCGCCATCATCGACGCCCTCCGCAAGCGCCTGGAGGCGCGCGAGGCGGCGGAGGCGGCGCGCCTGGACGAGGCCGAACGGGAGCGCGCCGCCCTGCACCGTTAGGCGCGACCCATCAGCCGCTCGATCTCGGCCAGCTCCTTCTCCGGCAGCGGCCCGTGCTCGAGCGCGCCCGCATTCTCCTCGACCTGGGCGACCGTGCGGCAGCCCGGGATCGGGACGGTGCGGGCGTCGTACGCCCACAGCCAGGCGAGCGCGCCCTGGGCCAGCGTGCGTCCGCCCGACGTCAGCAGCTCACGGATCGCCGCGATCCGGTCGAGGAACTCCGTGGTCGGCCGGCCGTCCGTGAAGTACGTCATCCACTCGGGGCTCAGCCCGCGGATGTCGTCCGGCGGAAGCTTCGAGTCGGCGCCGTACTTGCCGCTGAGCAGGCCCATGGCGAGGGGCCCGCGGATGATCACGCCGAGGTCGAAGCGGTCCGCGACGGGCAGCACCCCGAACGAGCCCCGCAGCACCGACAGGTCGGCCTGGATCGCGGTGCAGTGCCGGCCCGCCTGCGCGAACGCCTCGGCGCGCTCGGGGAAGTCGGTGCTCCAGCCGTACGAGCGGATGAGGCCCTGCTCGACGAGCTCTTCGAGCACCGGCACGAGGTCGAGCGCCTGCGGGATGGGCAGCTCGTTGATGTGCAGCTGGTAGAGGTCGACGTAGTCGGTGTTCAGCCGGCGCAGTGACTCGCGCACGGCGTGGCGCAGCCCGGCGGGCGTCCCGTCGTCGGGGCCGACCTGCCGCGTCCGCTCGTCGAAGGTAGCGCCGAACTTGGTCGCGATGACGGCCTCGTCGCGCCGCCCGGCCAGCGCCTCCGCCAACACCCGCTCGCTGTGCCCGGCGCCGTAGACGTTGGCCGTGTCGAAGAAGTTCACGCCCAGCTCAAGGGCTCGACGCACGGCCCGGATCGACTCGCGATCGTCGACCTCGCCCCAGCCGAGCGGCTGGTCCCCGCTCCAGAACGGCCCCCCGATCGCCCAGCAGCCGATCCCGAGCGCGCTGACCGAGATCCCACTTCGCCCAAGCGTCCGCCGCTTGTAGTCGCTGTTCATGCTGTCGACCCTGCCACCTGGAGCGCGCTCCAGGTCAACCACGGGTCAGCTCAAGAGGTCGTAGGAGAGCCGGGCCACCAGCCCGAGCACGACCACGAGCAGCACCCCGCGGACGAACCCGGTCCCCCGCTTGAGGGCCATGCGCGCCCCGATCGACGCCCCGAGAATGTTGAAGACCGCCATCCCGGCCCCGGCCGCCCACCAGACGTGCCCACCGGCCGCGAACACGGCGAGGGCTCCAAGGTTGGTACCGACATTGACCAGCTTCGCCATGGCGGAGGCCCGCACGAAGTCGGCCCCGACGATGGTCGTGAGCCCGAGGATGAGAAACGTGCCGGTCCCCGGCCCGACCAGCCCGTCGTAGAGCGCGATGACTCCCCCGGCAACGCCCACGGCGACGACGACCCGCCCTGGCGTGGCGTACTCCGGCCGCGGCACGGCCCCGAGCTGCGGCCGGAAGGTGACGAAGATCGCCACGAACACGAGCACGGCGAGGATGACGGGCTTGAAGGCGGAGGCGGGCACGGAGGCCGCGAGGAGTGCCCCGCCGCCGGCGAAGAGGAAGGCGAGCGGCACGGCCGGCCCGGCGACCCGCCAGTCGATCTCGACCCGCCGGGCGTAGGTGTAGGCCGCGGTGGAGGTCCCGGCCACGGCCGCCAGCTTGTTGGTCCCGAGCGCGGTGGCGACGGGGATACCGGGGCTGGCGAGCAGGATGGCCGGCAGCAACAGCAACCCGCCCCCACCGACGACGGCATCCACCCACCCGGCGGCGAGCGCCGCCCCCAACAACGCAGCGAGTTCCCCAACACCCACAGCGAGGCACTCTGCCCGACCGGCCCGCCGGGGTCAGTAACCGCCGTCACGTCCGATACCCCTTACGCCACCGCCGAACAGGGCCGAGCGACGTACGGCCGCCGTCTCAGGTGCCGCCTTTGGCGACGGTGAGCAGCACGACGGCGTCGGTGAGCGCCTCGAGGCTGTGCCGCGCGTCGGGCACGACGAGCAGCTCCCCGGCGACGGCGTCCCGGCTGTCGGCCCCGGAGACCATCCGCACCTCCCCGCGCAGGACCTGCACGGTGGCCTCCCCGGGATTCTCGTGCTCGTCGAGCCGCTCCCCACCGGCGAGCGCGATGACGGCCTGGCGCAGCCGCTTGTCCTGCCCGCCGACGACGGTCCGGGCGCTGCGCCCACTGGACGCGGCGACGGCGGCCGCGAGCTGCTCCTCCACGAGGTCCACGAGTGACGCTGCCTCCATGACGACCCCCTGCTGTCGTTCCGCGCCGGACACGTCGAACGCTACGTGCGGCGCCGCCCTCCCGGCCAGGGCCGAAGGACCTGATCAGCCGGCCGCGGCCGGAATGTCCACGGCGTCGGGCTCCCCGGCGGCCGTTGCTGCCGGCCATTGACCTCGCCCGCTACGCTCGCTGACCGTGAAGCCCTGTCGCACCCTGGTGATCGGGAGCCTGGTGCTCGCGATGGCATCGTGCACGGCCACCCCGTCGATTCCGACCGGCACCGCAACGACCTATACGTGCTGTGAAGCGGCGGACATCGACAGGGACTATCAACCGGGCCAGACCCTGACCGTCCATTGGACTGTCGTCCCCGGAACGCTCACCGCTGGCGGGCCGGCCCACGAGGTCGAGTTGAACGCACGCCTGACCGGCCCATATGCGACCGTGAGCGACCTGAAGACGGCGTCGGGCAACGACCTCGAAGGAGGCTCCACCTTCACCGCCGATCCGGTTCGCCCGTCCGGCCAGGCCGGGGAACAGCCGGTGAGCTCCATCCTGATCCCGCTCACCGCAGCGGCGGGGTACTACGACCTCATCACGTCGGTCAGTGGGCCACCCGGCTCCTACGGCGGTGCGAGCATCATCCGCGTCATCCCCAAGACCTGACCCCGACCCCCTCGATGCGAACCGACGAGAAGGACTAGCTCCGTCATCGCACACGCAGTCGTCGTGGCGGTTGCGCCCCTCAGGCTCGCGGCCGCATCGAGGAACGACGGCGAGTTCTCGACCCGCTCTTCGGAACGGGCCTTGTTGTGGTGAAGCGGACAATGCACCACGCCAACCGCAAGGCCCCAGCGACGACCGACAACCCGCGGCCGACGATCGGCGACCGCAACGACCCCGACCACCGCAACCACCCCGACCACCGCAACGACCCCGACCACCGCAACCACCGACATGGGGGTGTGGGTGGCGAAGCCCCCACTGGGGAGCGAGCGAAG
>NZ_BMPI01000039.1:5350-105086 GCF_014647515.1 Dactylosporangium sucinum
GGGAATCCCGCCAGCTCCCAGCGAGCCGTCCCGAAGGGACAGCGAGCAGGGTGAGCCCAAGCTGGTGGAGTTGAGGGGACTCGAACCCCTGACCCCCTCGATGCGAACGAGGTGCGCTACCAGACTGCGCCACAACCCCAGCCGGTCTGCCGAAGCGGACCGGCGCTAAGAGTAACAGGTCGCCCCCGGGGCCCGCGAATCAGATCACTGGCCCGAGGCTCGCGTGTCGTAGGGGCGGCCGCGGAGGGCGGACAGGCGGGCCGCCTCGCGGCGGGCACGGTCGCGTTCGGCCAGTTGGCGGGCCACTGCCTCGCGGCGTTGGGCGGCGCGGCGGAGTTGCTCGCGGCGGACCTGGGCCTGCCGGCGGGCGATCCACGCCGCGTACTGGGCCTCGCGGCGACGGCGGCGGCGGTCAGCCAGGGCGCGGGTGCGGAGGTGGGCCAGGTACGTGATCAGGAGCACACCCGTGACCGCGGTGCTGATCCAGAAGCCCGGGCCGACCAGGGCCACGCCGCACAATTCGACCAGGTTCAGCACCACCAGGGCCAGGAGGACCCGGCGACGGCGGTACACGGCTCGGGGTGGGCGGTGCACCCGGCGGCGGCGAGTGGACGGCGCGACGGCGGCCAGGGGACGGCCCGACCGGCCCACGCGGCCCGTGACCTCCGAGCCGGCGGAAGCGGCCCGACGCCCGGCAAGATCCGCGCGGGCCGACGCCGGAACCGGGTTCCCCGAGGATAGGCGCGGGACCACGATCCGGGGTGGGTTCACCGGGCGGCGGCCGGGAACAGTGCGGCGTCGACGGTCCGCACGGGACAGCACCCGTGCGGTCGACAACGCCCGCTCCGCCACCAGCCGCTCTGTAGCGTCGTATCGGCGCACCAACGCGGGCGCCAGGGCGAGGAGCCCAGCAGCGGCGAGGACGGCGAGGAGCACCGAGGTCGGCACCCTCACCCCTCCGAAACCACGAACGAAACCCAAACGAACGAAAGCAAAACGAACGAGGACAAAGCTCAGAACCAAAACGTAGAACGCCGAAACGTCTGTAGCCGAGAACCTAGGAACCGACGAACTCCGCGGATCGAACTGACGGACGAGCCGCGAGGATACGAACAAGGAATCCAAGTCTGTGGAAGTTACAACGTGGTAACTCCGACTAGAGACAGTACGGCCAAACGCGCGTAATGCGACGTCAACACGCCCTACGCGGCAGCAGAGACCTTGTGCCAGCGGGCCAGAAGGCCACCTTCGCCGGTGAGGTCCTCGGTGGTCATCGCGTAGCCGAGGTGGTCTCGCCAATCGCCGTCGATGTGGAGGTACCGATGGTGATAAGCCTCCTGCCGGAAGCCGAGCTTCTCGACGACGCGGCGGCTGGCCAGGTTGTCGGGGCGGATGTTGACCTCGACGCGGTGGAGGCCGCCGACGCTGAAGGCGTGGTCGACCACGAGGGCCAGGGCGGTGGGGATGATGCCCTTGCCGGCATAGCGGGAGTCCACCCAGTACCCCGCGTAGCCGGAGCAGAACGCACGGCGCACGATGTTGCCCAGCGTGAGCTGGCCGACCAGGACGTCCTCGTAGCAGACGGCGAACGGCATGGCGCTGCCGTGGCGGGCGGCCCGGCGCAGGTCGGCATGGACGGCCCGGAAGGCGGCCGGGGAGTTGAGGTCGGCCCAGGTGCCATACGGCGTCGGCTCCCACTTGGCGAGCCACTGCTCGTTGGCCCGGCGGACCTCGGACCACGCGCGCGCGTCGGAACGCCGATACGGCCGGAGCGTGACCGGACCGTCGCTGAGCACCGCGGGCCATCCTGGCTGACTCATCGCCGCCTATCCAACAGTATGACGTCGACCGTGGACCCGGCGGCCGCGCTGATGACCTTCTCCCCCAGCACCATGAGCCCGTTGGCGTCGGCCAATCCTGACAGCGTGTAGGGCCCTCCCGCCAGTGGGGCGACCGTGTAACCGCCGCCGCGACGCTCGGTGATGTACGCCGGGCGGAACTCCCGCATGCCCGACGGGGAGCTGACCGTCTCCAACAGGTGGGCGCGCACGCTGGGCCGGAACACCGGGTCGGCGCCGGCGAGCAGCTGGATGACCGGGCGGGCGAGCACCTCGAAGCCGATGAGGGCGGCGCCGGGATCGCCGGGGAGGCAGACGATCGGCACGCCGTTGGAGCCGCCGACGGTGCCGTAGCCGAGCGACGAGCACGGATAGACCGAGAGATCCGAGAAGACGACCTGCCGGGACAGGATGCGGCGGACCATGTCGCCCGGGCCGGTGCCGGTGCCGCCGGTCGTGATGATGAGGTCGGCCCGCAGCATCTGGTCGTCGAGGAGGCCGCGCAGCCCCTCGGGGTCGTCGTCGCAGATGCCGACCCGATACGCGTGGGCGCCGGCCTCGGCGGCGGCGGCCGTCAGCGCGTGCGAGTTGGCGTCGACGACCTGGCCCGGCTGGCTGGCCCGGCCGACGTCGACGAGCTCGTCGCCGGTGGCGATGACCACGACGCGCGGGCTGGGGCGGACCACGACGTGGCCGATGCCGCTGGCGGCGAGGACGGCCACGAGCGGGGGCGTGACGTAGGCGCCGGCGCGGGCCAGGACGGCCCCGGCCGGCAGCTCGTCGCCGGCGCGGCGGACGCCGTGGCCGCGCTTGGTCGGGTGGTACACCTCGACGGCAGCCATGCCCTGGTCGGTGAGGCCCGGCGGCACCACCACGTCGGCGCTGACCGGCATGAGCGCGCCGGCGGCGACCGAGAAGCAGGTGCCGGGGGTGAGGCGAACCGGGCGCCAGCTGGAGGCGACCAGGTCACCGACGACGCTCAGCCGGACCGGCCGGCCCGGCTGAGCGTCACTGATGTCGTCGAAGCGCGCGGCGTAACCGTCGATGGCCGCGTGGTCGAACGCGGGCACCGGGCCCGGTCCGACCACGTCCCCGGCCAGCACGTTGCCGTGCGCGGCGGTGATCTCCAGGTCCAGCGGGGGCAACGGGCGCAGCCCTCGGAGCACGCCGGCGAGGTAGTCGGCGAGTGGGACACGCGCGTTCGGCCCGACGCCGGCGTCACGCCCGGCGTCGTGGTGGGAGCCCGTCGCTGGAACCGCTGTCACCCGCGCAGATCCTTCTCCACGAACTGCGTCAGCCACTCTTTGAACGCCGGGCCGAGATCGTTGCGCTTGACCGCGAGCTGGACGACGGCCTGCAGGTATCCGAGCGGCATACCGGTGTCGTAGCGCGTGCCGCGATAGACGATGCCGTGCACCGGCGTGCCCTCGGCCAGCAGCAGCGCCATCGCGTCGGTCAGCTGGATCTCGCCGCCGGCGCCCGGGCCGATGCGGCGGATGGCGTCGAACAGGATCGGGGGCAGCACATACCGCCCGATGACGGCGAGGTTGCTCGGCGCCTCGGACGGCTTGGGCTTCTCGACGAGGCCGGTCACCTTCAGCACCTCACCGGCGTCGGCCTTCAGGTCCGACGGCTCGACGGAGGCGATGCCGTAGCGGTTGCTCTCCGCCGGCTCGACCTCGATCAGCGCGAGGACGATGCCGCCCGTCTGCGCCTGCAGGTCCAGCATCGCGGGCAGCAGCGGCTCGGTCTCCTCGACGAACTCGTCGCCGAGCAGGCACGCGAACGACTCGTTGCCGACGTGCGACTCCCCGTAGGAGATGGCATGGCCTAACCCGAGCGGCTCTCCCTGGCGGCAGGTGTAAATTTCGGCGAGCTCGCTGGGGCGCTTGACGGCGGCGAGCCGCTCGTCGTCGCCCTTCTCCGCGAGGCGCGCCTCCAGGTCGGGGCGGCGGTCGAAGTGGTCCACCATGGAGGTCTTGCCCCGCCCGGTCACCAGGAGGATGTCCCTGATGCCGGCCGCGGCCGCCTCTTCCACGATGTACTGCAGCACCGGTCGGTCGACGACCGGGAGCAGCTCTTTCGGCACGGCTTTGGTCGCCGGGAGGAAGCGGGTGGCCAGTCCCGCCGCCGGGATCACGGCTTTGACAGCCCGCTGGCGCGCCGCCGCGTGCTGGTGAGGAGTCGTGTCAGGCATGTGGCAAGGCTAACCGCCACGGCTCTGTCGTGGCGGTTGTGCCGCCTTTGGCGCGCCGGGCGTCACCTCACCGCTCCCCTTTGCACTGGTCACGGCGCCGGCGACGTCCGGCGCCACGGGGCCGTCCCCAGCGCCGGCCGATGCGCCGGCCGATGCGCCGGCGACGCGGTACGTGTCGCGCCCGCCGGCCTTGGCCGCGTACAGCGCGTCATCGGCCGCCTCCAGCACCGCCGCCCCGGTAGCGCCGTGAGCGGGGAACACCGCGATGCCGATCGACACCGTCACCGGGATCCGCCGGGGCGCCTGCCCGGGCATCGAGGACACCACGATCACCGGGCTGCGCCGCACGGCCGCGCCGAGCCGCTCGGCGAGCACCGCCGCCCCGGCCGCGTCGGTCTCCGGCAGCAGCACCACGAACTCCTCGCCGCCCTGCCGGAACGCGAAGTCGACCTCGCGGATCTCGGCCCGCAGCCGCCGGGCGAACTCGGCCAGCACCGCGTCGCCGGCCGCGTGCCCGTAGGTGTCGTTGACCTCCTTGAACCGGTCGAGGTCGAGGGCCAGGGCGGCGAGTGTCCGGCCGAACCGGCTGGCCCGCTCGACCTCGCGGCGCAGCGACTCGCGCAGGTACCGGTAGTTGGACAGGCCGGTCAGCGGGTCGGTGAGCGACAGCCGCTGCGCCTCCTCGTGGACCCGGACGTTGTCGACGGCGACCGCCGCCTGGCCGGCGAACGTGCGCAGCGTGATGAGGTCGGCGTCGTCGAACTCGTCGAAGCCGTGCCGGTCGTAGAGGGCGAGCACGCCCCGGGTGGCCGGCGGCCGGTCGCCGAGCGGCAGTTCCAGCCCGGTGGTCGGCCCGACGGCGGGCGCGGCGATCGGCACGGCGACGTACGTGACGCAGCGCGGCTCGCCGGGCGACAGCACCGGCCCGTCGCGCTCGACCCGCCCGCGCAGCGGCTCGCCCGACGCGGCGACCGCGCCCAGCAGGCCCTCGCCCGGCTGGAGCCGCAACTCGCCGACGTCGATCCCGGCCAGCCCCTCGGCGACCTGCCCGCACAGCTCGCCGCTGCCCGGGTCGGCCATGAGCACGACCCCGGACTGCGCGCCGGTCGCGGCGGTCGCCGTCTGCAGGATGACCTGCAGGATCCGGTGCAGGTCATGGGTGCTCGACAGGGTGTCGCCGAGCACGCCGAGCTGCCCGCGGAGCTGGTCCCGGCTGGCGGTGAGCGCCTGGACGTACCCCTGCATCTCTCGCGTCATGCGGTTGAACGTCTGCCCCAGCCGGCCGACCTCGTCCGGGCTGCGGACCGGCACCCGGGCGCTCAGGTCGCCGCCGGCGACGCGCTCCACGGCCTGCGCCAGCTCGGTCAGCGGGTGGGTCGTCGAGCGGGCCAGCCACCAGGCGACACTGACCGCGACCAGGCCGGCACAGACGACGACCGCCACCAGTACCGCATAGAGCCCCTGCGTCTCGGGCGCGGGAACGCTGATCGCCAGCATGAGCGGCTGGCCCGGCTGCGGGTCGAGCCGGCGCACCAGGCGCCCGTCGGTCGACGCCCCGGTCGCGCCCGCCACCAGCCCGCGCGCGGTCGCGGCGATGCCGTTGTCCTCGGCCGACGGCTGCGGGCCCTCGGCGAGCGAGTTGATCCGCACCCCGCTCGCCTCGGCGAGCCAGCCCAGCAGCGTCGAGTCGACCGGCTCGACCGCGTACGCCCGGCCGATGCGCCGCCCGCCCGCGTCGATGATGTCGACCGCGGCCGAGATCGCGCCGTAGGCGGCCGGGGTCGGGGCCGCGCAGTCGGCCCACGGCTTGCTCGGCAGGTCGCCGGCGGTGGTGAGGAGGAGGCCGTCGGTGCGGATCACCTCGACGGCCCGGGCAAGCCCGCGCGAGATCGCGTTCTGGGCGGCGTCGGGCCGGGCCCCGTCGACGCTGAGCAGCGCCGTCGTCTCCGCCGCGAGTCGCAGCCGCTGGCAGGTGACCGCGAGCGCGGCCCGCAGGTTGTCGGTGCCGGCGTCGAGCCGCTCCGCCGCCCGCCGGTCGCTGACGGCGGCGACGGCGATGCCGACGAAGACCGCCCCGAGCAGCACCGGGCCCAGCACGACGGCGAGGAAGGCAGCGGTCAGCCGCGCACGCAGCGTCACGTCGGCCCTCCCGTACGTCGGTTGATGCGATGCTGTCACAGATGAGGGGGAATTCAGCGGTGCCGCCCAAGGTGTCCCGCAAATCCGAGCTCAGGGCGGACATCCGGTCCGCCAGGCGGCGCCTGCCCGCGTCCGTCAAGGCGGCGGCGGACCAGGCACTCGTCGATGCGGTGGTTTCGGCGGTACTGCAGGTGCGCCCGACATCAATGGCGGCCTACGTGCCGACGCTGTCCGAGCCGGGCGGCCCTCGGCTGGTGACCGCGTTGCAGGAGGTCGTGCCGCGGGTCCTGCTGCCGATCCTCGACGACGACCTGGACCTCGACTGGGCCGTCGCCGACGGCTCCTTCACCGCGGGGCGCTTCGGGCTGATCGAGCCGGCCGGCCCGCGGCTGGGCCGCGAGGCGGTGGCGGCGGTCGAGCTGATGCTGCTCCCGGCGCTGGCCGTGGCGCACGACGGCCTCCGGCTGGGGCAGGGCGGCGGCTCCTACGACCGGGTGCTGCCGCGGGTCAGCGGGCCGACGATCGTGCCGCTGTACCCGGGCGAGTACGTTCCGGAGGTGCCCGCAGAGCCGCACGATCGCCCGGTTTGCGGGGTTCTGGTGGGAAATAAACCCGATGGGTATGAGCAGCCCCACCTCTACTGGACGAATGGGTGTGCGATAGCGCACCATTGGCACTCGGAGCAGTCGAGTGCCAATGATGGAGGCTGAGCGGTGCCTACCTACCAGTACGCCTGCACGGTGTGCGGTCACCAGCTCGAAGCGGTGCAGTCGTTCACCGACGAGCCGCTGACCGAGTGCCCGGAGTGCGCGGGCCGGCTGCGCAAGCAGTTCTCGGCCGTGGGCGTGGTGTTCAAGGGATCGGGCTTCTACCGCACCGACTCCCGCTCGTCGGCCAAGAGCTCGTCGTCCAGCGCTTCCTCGACGGAGAAGTCGACCTCGACCTCGACCTCAACGGAAAAGTCGACCTCGACGGACTCGAAGCCGGCCGCCGCCGGCACCGCCGGCGCGTCGACGAAGTCGGCCTCGGCCGCCTGACGAAGCCGCCTGACGAAGCCGCCCGACGAACAGTCTCAAGCACCCGGCCCGGGGCCGGGTGCTTCGTCGTGCCGATGCAACGTCGCTAGGCCCTAGTCCCAGTGCGGCGGACGGTCGGAGAGCAGCCGGTCGTCGTTGCTCGACGACCGCTCGCCCCAGCCGGCGTCGGTGTCGTCGGTCGTGGTGTCCGGCAGCACGACCAACTCGTCGGCGAAGTCTTCGAAGCTCACTTCACGCTGCTCATCGGTGGGAGCCCACCCGTTCGTCCCTGCCACGGCGCCGAGCGTACTCCGGCGAGTTTGCGGGAAAGTGGCCGAATGACGACAGTCGCCTTCGCGGTACACAGGTCACACTCGGCGGCATGACACAACCCACCCCCGAGGCCCCGGTTCCCTCCGGACGGGCGTCCGTCGACGCGGTGACCGTGGACGAGCAGGAGACGCTCCGGCTCGCCGACCCGAACCGCGCCGCGGACCCCGACGCCACACGCCCGATGTCCCTGGCCGACCTGCTCGACAACGACTGATCAGGCACCGACTCACCCGGGACGGCGGACTCCTCCCCCTTCACCCGCCGTCCCGGATGGGTAATCTCGACTGCGTGAGTGACGAGGACGCCTTCTGGCGGCGACCCGCCGAGGGCGCCGAGCCACCGCCCCCGGTCGCGCCGACGGCCCCGGCCGCCGTCTCATACTCCGGACCCCCGCGCAACACGCCGCCCCCGCACGGCTGGCGTCCGCCGACCGTGGAAAATCCGCTCCCGCCGCGAAAGTTACCCGGCCAGGACCGCGAGCGGATCGACCGCGAGGAGCAGGCGGCGACGATCCTGACCCGGGGCATGGGCCTCTTCGCCGGCGCCGTCCTGCTCGTGCTGCTGTTCATCCTCTGCGGCCGCGCCCTCTTCTAACCCCCTGTGCCCCCTTTTTTGGCGTCGATCTTGCAGTTGTGGTGCCCACTCTGTCCGGTCATATCCGGATTTAGGTGGAACCACAACTGCAAGATCGACGCCGGGGTGGGGCGCGACGACATGTGGGCTAGAAGCCGGACCACACCATCTTGGCGCCCGAGTCGCCCGCCTTGAACACGTAGTAGAAGGCGGCCAGGCTCAGGGCCACGCCCAGCACCACCACCACCCAGTGGACGGCCAGCGGGGCCTTGATCAGCGACACCGACTCCGACGTCACGGCCAGCATGAAGGCCATCACCAGGGCGACCAGGGCCAGGCCCAGGATCACCAGGAACAGGTTGTTGGCGAAGCCCTCGTGCTGCTCGATCTTTTCCTGGAGCTCGCCCGCCTGGAAGTTGGGGCTCTGGCTGAACGACTCGCCGGACTCCTTCGCCGCGAAGACCGCGCCCGGGGTCGCGATCGCCAGCGCGATCAGCGGCCAGCGGAGGTGGCGGCGGCTGCCCGCCCACACCGCATAGAGGATCGCGACCAGTCCGAGCAGCGGCACCAGGACCACCGCGGCATGGATGAACAGCGGGTGGGCCGGAATATCTTGCACACGGTCGAACACGAAGCCTCCTCTGACAGACGGTCCTCCCCCGCGGGAAGTACACACGCTGAAGATCCCGGGTTCAAAGAGTCAGGAAATATTTGAACGGTTCCAAGCTGCGTGGTGTTATTGATGGCGTGTCGGGTGAAGATCTGCTGCGCGCCCGGGGTCTGCGTGTGACGCGACCCCGGCTGGCCGTGCTGGAGGTCCTCGACTCCGCCCGCGGGCACCTCGACGTCGACCAGATCGCCGCCCAGGTGCGCCAACGGCTCGACTCGGTCTCGACCCAGGCGGTGTATGACGTGCTCAGCGCCCTGTCCCGGGCCGGCCTGGCCCGGCGGATCGAGCCGGCGGGCAGCCCCGCACGCTTCGAGGCGCGGGTCGGGGACAACCACCACCACGTCGTCTGCCGGGGCTGCGGCGAGATCGCCGACGTCGACTGCACGGTCGGCGAGGCGCCCTGCCTGACCCCGTCGCAGGCGCACGGCTTCGTGCTCGACGAGGCCGAGGTCACGTTCTGGGGGCTGTGCCCGGCCTGCCAGCAGAAACGCGACGAAGACCAGCGGTGAGCGACGCCGGGCTGTTCGGCCCCGACTCGGTGACCTGGCGCGTGCACCGGGAGCCGATCGTCACCGTCGGCGGGCTGCGCAGCCTGTATCTGCAGGCCCTCCACCCGAGGGCGGTCGCCGGCGTCGAGCAGAACAGCCGCTATCGCCAGGACCCCTGGGGCCGCCTGCGGCGCACGTCGGACTACGTCACCACGGTCATCTACGGCACCACCGAGCAGGCCGAGAAGGCCGGGCGCCGGGTCCGCGCGGTCCACGGCCGGATGACCGCGACCGACCCGCGCACGGGCGAGCTGTTCCGGGTCGACGAGCCCGAGCTGCTGCGCTGGGTGCACGTCACCGAGGTCGAGTCGTTCCTCGACGCCGCCCTGCGCGGCGGGCTGCGGCTCAGCCCGGCCGAGATCGACGGCTACTTCGCCGAGCAGACCCGCGCCGCCGCCCTGGTCGGGCTCGACCCCGCCACGGTGCCCGCGACGGCCTCCGAGATCGAGTCGTACTACGAGGAGATGCGCCCCAGCCTCGAGCTCACCGTCGACTCGGCGGCCACCGGCCTCTTCCTGACCCTGCCGCCGCTGCCCTACGGCCTCGGCCTGACCCCGGTGCGCGGCCTGTCGTTCAGCGTGTCGGCGCTGGCCATCGGCCTGCTGCCGCCGTGGGCCCGCAGGCTCTACGGGCTGCCCGGCCTCGCCGCGACCGGCCTGGTCGCGTCGGCCAACGCCCGCGTGCTGGGCACCCTGCTGCGGCAGATCCCGCTGGAGTGGATCGAGTCGCCGGCCCGCAAGGACGCCATGCGCCGCCTGGCCGAGGCCCGCGCCGCCGAGGCGCCGGCCGGACTCGAAGCGTGACATAACGCCCACCGGCCGCGTTTCACCTGGTGTCCGCCCGACACCGAACCGACGCGGAGGCGCCCCGTGGCTGCCGTCACCACCGTCCACCAGCGCACCGAAGCATCGCCGCCCGCCCGGCCGGCGCCCCGGTGGACCGCCTGGGCGCCCGCCCTGACGCTCGCGGCCGCGGTCGTCGCGCTCCTGCTGGCGCTGGGGACCGCGCCGCTCGACGTGGCGAAGTACGCCGCCTACCTGGCCCTCGGCGTCGTCCTGCCCGGCACGCTGATCTACCGGGCGCTACGCCCGAGCCCGCACAGCCTGCTGGAGGACCTCGCGTACGGGGCCGTGGTCGGGCTGCTCGGCGAGACCCTCGCGCTGGTCGTCCTCCGGGACCTGGTCTGGCTGTGGCCGGCCGCGGTCGGCGCCGCCTTCCTGGCCGTGCCCGGGCTGCGCCGGCACTGGCGGGCGCCGGACTACCCGAACCGGCCGTCGGTGACCTGGTCGTGGGTCGTGGCCGGGATCGCGGCCGCATTCCTGGCGTACCTCACCGCCGCCTTCCTCGCCGTGAACCCTCCGGTGCCGGTGAGCGGGCCCCAGCAGTACATGATCGACCAACTCAACCTGCTCGCGCTGGCCGGCGATCTCAAGCACCATTTCCCGCTCACGGTCCCCGAGCAGGGCGACCGCCCGCTGCCGTACCACTGGTTCGCCTACGGCCACCTGGCGGCCGGTTCGCTCGCCACCGGGATCGACCTGCCCGTCCTGTGGTTCCGGCTGGACCTGCCGGCGCTCGCCGTGCTCGCCGTGGTGCTGCTCGCGGTCACCGGCTGGCGGGTGGCCCGCCGCGCCTGGGCCGGGCCGGTGGCGGCGGCGCTCATGTTCGCCGTCGGCGAGGCCGTCATGCCCCGCCAGGCGCCGGCGTTCTTCGGCACGATCACCGCGTACTACACGTGGTCGAGCCGGTCGCTGCTGTACGCGGCGGCGCTGACCATGCCGCTGATCGGGACGGCGGTCGCGGTCCTGCGGCGGGAACGGGGATGGTGGCTCCTCGTAGGTTTGTTCGCGGCCGGCACGACCGGCGCCAAGTCGACCGTCCTGCCGCTCGCGGGAGCCGGCGTTGCGCTGGTCGTGGGGGTACACCTGCTGCGAAAACGTCCGCAGTGGACGCCCTGGCTGCTCGGCGGAGCATTCGCCGCGATCGAAATCCTTGCGGTGACCGTCCTCTATGGCTTCGAGAGCCAGGGACTGTCCTGGGGGCCGTTCACGATCATGCTGGACTTCGTCGGCAGCCAGTACACCGGGACGACCCTCGGCGACGTCCCGCTCATCGCCTGGGGCCTCGGCGCCTACGCCATCGCGATGGGCGCCCGGCTCGCCGGCATCCTGGTGCCGCGCCGCAGCCTCGACGACGCCGAACTGTTCCTGCTGGGGGCGCTGCTGGCCGGAGTGCTGGGGTCGCTGACCGTCTGGCACGTGTCCTGGAGCCAGCACTTCTTCATCATCGCCGGCTGGCCGTTCGGCACGATCCTGTCCGCGAGCGGCCTGGTGCTGCTGGCGGAGCGGGTTCCGTCGCCGGCCAGCCGCCGGCTCGCGACGGCGGTGGCCCTGGCCGCGGCCGGCGTCCTCGGCGCGTTCGCCGTCGTCGCGACGGTGGCGCAGTGGCCGCGCTGGGGCGTGCCCGTGCCGACCTACGTGTTCGGCGCCGCGACCCTGGTCGTGGCGGCGGCGGTCGGCGTCGGCCTGCGACGTCGCGGAGCCGGCGCGTACGCTGCGCTGGCCGTGGTGCTGTTCGCGGGCGTGGCCCGGCTGCCGCACGACGCGGCGACGAACGCCAACCTCGGCGAGGCCTACCACGTGCGGGTCGGCCCGGCCCAGGCCGCCGGCGCCCGCTGGCTGCGCGACCACAGCTCACCGGACGAGTACGTGGCCACGAACGTGCACCGGGTCGGCAGCGGCGAGCAGGCCCGGCAGAGCCTCGCGTACTGGATCTCGGCCTACAGCGAGCGCCGCGTGCTGCTGGGCAGCTGGGGATACTCGCCCGAGTCGACCCGGATGCAGTCCGAGCGGCACCGGCTGGGCCCCTCGACGGTGTACTGGGACCCGGCCCGGCTGGCCGCCAACGACGCGGCGATCTACTCACCGTCGCCGGAGCGGCTGGCCTGGCTGTGGGACCGGAAGGTGCGCTGGATCCTGGTCGACCGGGCGCAGGGCACCGAGTCCCCGCGCCTGGCCGACCTGGCGGATCGTGTCTGGGAGCGGGAGACGGTCGTGATCTACCGCCTCCGCCCGGGTTAACGCGCCACGCAGGTCACCGTCGCCGGTGCCGCGTTGGTGCCCGAGTAGCTGCCGCCGAAGCCGGCGGCCGTCGAGCCGGCCGGCGGCAGCGAGCCGTTCCACGCCGCGTTCGCCACCGTGACCGCCGCGCCGGTCTGCGACCAGACGCCGGACCAGCCGTTGGTCACCTTCTGGTTGCCCGGGAAGGTGAACGTGACGGTCCAGCCGCTGATCGCGCTCGACCCGGAGTTGGTCACCGTGACCTCGCCGTTGAACCCGTCCCCCCACTGGTTCGTCACCCGGTACACGGCGGTGCAGGAAGCGCCGGTCGTGCCGCCGGTCGTCGTCACCGACACCGGGTCCGACGTGGTCGACAGGTTCCCGGCGGCGTCCTTGGCCCGCACTGCGAACTGGTACGCCGTCGACGCGGTCAGCCCGGTGACGGTCGCGGTCGTGCCGGCGGTCGTGGCCACCACGACCGGGCCGGCAGTGCCGCCGAGGCGCAGCACGTCGTAACCGGTGACCCCCACGTTGTCGGTGGACGCGGCCCAGGACAGCGCGACGCTGCTGGACGTGATCCCGGACGCGGTGGGCGTGCCCGGCTTGGACGGCGCGGTCGTGTCCCCCGTCGCCGCCTGGGTCGTCACGGTACCGCCGGGAGAAGCGGCCGACGTGTTGCCCGACGTGTCCGTGGCCACCACGGTGAACGTGTAGGCCGTGGACGGGCTCAGGCCGGTGATGGCCAGCGACGTCGATGCCGTCGTGCCGACGAGCGTGGTGCCGTTGTAGACCGAGTAGTCGCGCACGGCGACGTTGTCGGTCGACGCGGTCCAGCTCGCGGTCGCCCCGGTGGAGGTGACGTTCGTGAACGTCGGCCGGCCGGGCGCGGTCGGCGCCGTCGTGTCGGCCGGGCCGGTGCCGGGAGCGTCGCCCCACACCTTGGTCGCGCCGTCGTACAGCGTCATGTGCGTGTTGGGGCCGGCCGCGGCCGGGTAGGACCAGTCGTTCGAGGGGTCCCAGCTGCCCGACGACGCGATGCGGAACTGCACCTCGCGCCGCCACGCCGACTGGCCGGCCGGGGCGATCGTCTGGCCCACGCAGCTGACGGTCACGTAGTACGTGCTCCCGCTGACGAGCGTCGGGCCGGTCGGCGCGCTGCACTGGTTGTACGCGCTGGACAGCGTGATCTGGTTGATCGTCGTCGTGCCGTCGAGCGTGAAGTAGTAGCGGAACGAGCCCTGGGTCAGGGCCCGGGCCGGCCACGCCGACTTGTTGTAGACCATCGCCTTGATCTCGGTGAAGCCGGTGCCGGTGGTGTTCAGCGACGACTCGATGTACATCTCCGGCCCGTCCGGCGTCTCGGTGCCCGGGAAGCCGGCCAGCGGCGTGCCGCCGAACTCGTTGTACATGCGGACGAGGGCGCTGGTCAGGCCGGCGTTGTAGTCGGTCGCGACCTCGTTCATCACGTAGTCCTGGCGGCTGTCCGTGTAGGCGTCGTTGGCCGACGACGGCCCGCCGACGAGCGCCCCGTACAGCGTGTGCCGGGAGACCTCCGGGTTGGTGATCTGGTCGGTCCAGGAGCCGTGGGCCGTGCGGTGGTGCGGGTTCTTCGGCGAGTTGGCCCCGAAGCCGATCATGTAGCTGGAGCTGCGGGGGTTGTCGCCGAGGATGTAGTTGATCTGCCGCACGCCGAAGTCGTGGTACCGCGCCTTTCGCGTGGCGTCCGCGAGCCAGTCGCTGTAGACGAGCGCGACGAACGACGTGTTGGCGGCGTACCGCAGCGAGCCCCAGCTGTCGAGGACCGCCTGGCCGCCGGGCGAGGTCGGCACCTTCTGGCCGTTGACGCCGACCGACCAGTAGTCGAGCCAGCGGTTGGCGTCGTCGACGTACTGCTGCTTGCCGGTCAGCTTGGCCAGCAGTACATAACACCCGTAAGACTTGTCGTCCCACGCGATCGTCCACTTGTAGGACTTGGTGGTCGACTGCGGCTCGGTGCCCAGGCTGGCGTAGCCGGCCTCCGCCTTCGCCAGGTAGGTGGCGTCGTTCGTGGCCCGGTAGAGCCAGATCGCGCCCCAGACGAGCTCGTCGTTGTAGCCGCTCCACGAGTTGTAGAAGCTCGACGCGTCCGTGATGCACTCGCTGTACTTGCGGCGCACGGTGTCGGCGAAGGTGTAGAGCTGCTTGGCGTGCGTGACCAGCTTGTCGGCGTAGGCCGCGTCCGACGGCCGGATGACGATCGAGGACGCGGCCATGGCGGCGGCGGTCTCGCCGGCCAGGTCCGCGCCGCCGCACGAGGCGTCGATCTTGTATGCCGGGCGGGCCATCGGCATCACCTCGGCCGGCCCCCACCAGGCGTGGTCGGGGCCGCCGGTGCCGACCTGTCCGTAGAGGACGTTGGCGCTCGGGTGCGCCTTGATGAAGTAGTCGTTGACGAAGCGCAGGTTGTTGATGAGGTGGGGCAGCTGGCCGCTGCGGGTGTAGGCGTCGCGGTACTCGACCGCGCCCCAGGCGAGCATCGTGGTCGTGAACGCCATCGGGAAGCCGAACTTCACGTGGTCGCCGGCGTCGAACCAGCCACCGGTGAGGTCGAGCCCGACGTCCTGGCCGTCCTTGAGCGCCGAGTCGCCGCGCCAGCCGACCCGGCTCCACGACGGCTTCGGCCCGGACTGCTGGGCCTCGTAGAACCAGATCGACTTCTGCAGCGCCTCGGCATAGTTGAACGTGGGCGCGGCCTGGGCCGGCTGCTGCACGGCAACGTTGAGAGTGATCAATGTCGCGGCCGCAATGGCGGCGCTGAGTATGCGTCTCTTCATCGGCGGCGGTCTCCTTCTCGGCAGTTGCTGGATTGAACCGCCGCCGCTTCTTGATTTTGAAGGAGAGCGCTCTATCGGCGCTGTCGGCCCAGGTCAGCGCTTGAAAGTTGCACACCCGTGACCCGCTCGGAGAGCTCCCAGAGCCGCCGCGCGTCGGCCTCGTCCCGGGCCGGCCCGACGGGCTGGACCTCCGTGGGCCAGCCGCGGTGCTCGCCCCTCCCGTCGGGCCCGATGAACTGCCCGCTCTGGGCCCGCGGGTCGACGGCGGCGTACAGCTGGTTGAGCGCACCACGCTCGGCCGGCTGCGCGAGCACCCGGTTGCCGACGCGCATGAGCGCCTTCACGGCGCGGGTCCGACCGGCGGTCTGCAGGTTGGTGTCGGAGTAGCCGGGGTGGGCGAGGAGGCTGCGCCTCGGGTCGCCGGCGGCCTTGAGGCGGCGGTGCAGCTCGAGTCCGAAGAGGACGTTGGCGAACTTGGACTGGGTGTAGAACGCGATCGGCGAGTACCTCCCGCTGCCGTCGAGGTCGTCGTAGTGGATGCGGCCGCGCTTGTGCAGCGCGGAGCTGACGGTGACGACCCGCTCCTCGATCTGGTCGAGGAGCAGCAACGTCAGGGCGAAGTGGCCGAGGTGGTTGGCGGCGAACTGCTGCTCGTGCCCCTGCGCGCTGAGCTGCCGCGGCGGCATCATGATGCCGGCGTTGTTGACGAGGACGTCGATCCTGCGCCCCCGCAGCTCGTCGGCGAGGGCCCGCACGCTGTCCAGGTCGGCGAGATCGACGTGCTGGAGCTCGACGCTGCCGTCGATGGCGTCCGCGGCCTGCCGACCCTTGGTGAGGTTGCGCACGGCCATGATGACGTGCCCACCCTTGGCGGCAAGCACCCTGGCGGTCACCAGCCCGAGCCCGCTGTTAGCCCCGGTGACCAGGAACGTCTTGCCGCTCTGATCCGCAATCTGCTCGGTCGTCCATCTCATGCGTCCCAGGATGCCCTGTGTGGCACTCAGTGTCAACGACGGCCTGCTGTGCCGTTGTTTGCGTTGGGGGACGTAGAATGCGCGGGTGAGCCTCGTGGAACGCAAACGCCAGCTCGTCCGCGACGAGCTGACCGAGGCCGCCCTGAGACTCCTGGCCTTCCAGGGCTTCGAGGAGACGACGATCGACCAGATGGCGGCGGCGGCGGGCGTCTCGCGGCGGACGTTCTTCCGCTACTTCAGCTCGAAGGAAGACGTCATCATCGAGTTCCTGAGCGACCTGGGCCGCAAGCTGAGCGCGGCGCTGTCCTCCCGCCCGCTGGCGGAGCCCCCGAAGGAGGCGGTCCAGAACGCGCTGCGCGTGTTCACGGACAACCTCTGGGAGCACCCGGAGAAGTCCCGCCGCCTGACCGAGATCATGGTCAACACCCCGGCCCTGCTGGCCCGCTACCTGGAACGCCAGCTGGAGTGGAAGGCCTCGCTGGCCGCGGACCTGTCCACCCGCATGGGCACGAGCCCACCGGGGGACGTGACGGCTCCGGTCCTGGTGGCGGTGGCGTTCGCGGCCTTCGACACGGCCCTGATCCACTGGGTCCAGCAGTCCCCGGACACAGACCTCAACGCGCTGGTGGACGCCTGCTTCGCCGTGGCCTTCCCGCCCACCTGACCCAGGCGGCTGTTCGGTGAGCCCTTTGCATGATCACGGACGTTTGCGTGTCACCCGCGACCCGGAAAGGTCCGTGATCATGCTCGGCCGAGCACGGCGCGGCACCGGCACAGCGGGCCCCGCCTGCGCGGCCGTATCAACGCCGGTGGCGGCTGGCGCGCCCGGACGGAGGCCGGATCAGAGGCCGTCCCCCGCCGGGCGGCGTTCCACGGCCGTCCAGGGATCGCGGGCCGGGTGCTCCTGGCCCGCCGGGCACGCCTTGCGGTAGTCGCACCAGGAGCACCATGGGCCCGCGGCCGTCGGGAACGCCTGGTCCGGGTCGGTGCCCTCCCGCACGGACGCCTCCGCGGCCAGGATGTCGGCGGCCGTCTCCTCGGCGCGGCGTAGATGACGGTCCAGGGACTCCCGGGTGTGGTCGTGGGCGGCCACCGTGCCCGTGGGCAGGTGGTGGAGCTCGACCCGGCGGCAGGGGCGGCGGAAGACGCGCTCGGCGGCGATCGCATACAGCGCGAGGGCTCGCGAGCCGCGCGCATCGTCCGGCGTCGTCTGGCTGCGGCCGGTCTTGTAGTCGACGATGACCAGCTCCGCGCCGCGCTGGTCGATGCGGTCGACGCGGCCGGAGAGGGCCAGGGTCTCGGTGCGGGCGGCCACCGTGCGCTCGACGCCGACGGGCTCGTCATGGGGGTCGAGTGAGTCCACATAGGACTCCAGCCAGGCCAGGGCGCGGCGGAAGACCTCGCGCTCCTGCTCCTCGTCGCGATAGCCCTCCTTGACCCAGGTCGCCTGGAGGAGCTTGGGCAGGACGCTCGGGGTGCGGCGCTCGGGATCCAGCGCATACCAACTGCGCAGCGCCGTGTGCACCGAGGCGCCCAGCGAGTTGTGCGCCCAGGGCGGGCCCTTGGGCGGGGCCGGGCGGTCGACGTAGGAGAACCGGTAGCGCCGGGGGCAGTCCTCGTAGCTGCCCAGCTTGCTGGGCGTGCAGGTGAACAGCCGCCGGGGTGGGGCGAAGAGGCCGAGCTGCTCCATGTCCACGCCCCAGATCCTGCCACCCGGGTACGACAAAACCGGAATCAGTGTGGTTGGTGGAGGTACTCCGTGACGAAGGCGCCGATCGCGTCCGCGAGCAACTGCACGGCGATCGCGGCCACCAGCAGGCCGGCGATGCGGGTCAGCACCTCGATGCCGCTCGGGCGCAGGATGCGCACCAGCACGCCGGAGAAGCGCAGGACCAGCCAGACCACCAGCATCACGGCCACGATGCCGATCGCCACCGCCGCATAGCCCGACCAGGCGTCCGCGCGGCGGACGAAGAGCATCGTCGCCACGATCGCGCCCGGGCCGGCCAGCAACGGGGTGCCCAGGGGGACCAGCGCCACGTTCGTGGTCACCTCGTTGCGCTGGTCGTCCGTCTTCCCGGTCAGCAGCTCGAGCGCGACCAGCAGCAACAGCAGGCCGCCGGCGCCCTGCAGCGCGGGGAGGTCGATGTGGAGGTACTGCAGGATCTGCCGCCCGACGAGGGCGAATGCGACGATCACGCCGAACGCCAGGGCGACCGCCTGCAGGGCCGCGCGGTGCCGGTGCTCGCGCGTCATCGTTCCCGTCAGGGCCAGGAAGATCGGCACCGCGCCCGGCGGGTCCAGAATGACGAGCAAGGTGACGAAGACTTCGCCCAGCAGCTTGAGATCCACGGGCCGAATTGTCCGCGATCAACCCCCATCGAGCTACCAAGCCTTGACGACATCGAGCCGTGCCCCTACGTTGCCACTCAACAGTGAAGTTTCCTTACAGTCATGGAGGGTGCATGGGCAAACGCTCGTTCCTGGCCGGGGCCGCGGTCTCCCTCACACTGGCGTCGATCGCGCTCGTGCCGGGCACCGCTTCCGCACACTCGACACCCCACCAGGACCAGTACAAGCGCGTCGGGTACTTCATCCAGTGGGGCATCTACGGCCGCCAGTACTACGTGAAGAACCTCGAGACGAGTGGCCAGGCCGCTCGGCTGACCCACATCAACTACGCCTTCGGCGACGTCGACGCGTCGGGCAAGTGCGCGTCCGCCGACCCGTGGGCCGACTGGCAGCGCCCCGTGAGCGCCGAGGAGAGCGTCGACGGCGTCGCGGACGAGCCCGGCCAAGCGCTCGCCGGCAACTTCAACCAGCTCCTCAAGCTCAAGAAGAAGCACCCCAACCTCAAGGTTCTCCTGTCGCTCGGCGGCTGGACCCTGTCGGCCAACTTCTCCAACGCGGTGCTGACCGACGAGTCCCGCAAGGCCCTGGTCAAGTCCTGCATCGAGACGTTCTGGAACACCGGCGTCTTCGACGGCTTCGACTTCGACTGGGAGTGGCCGGGCTCCGAGGGCAACCCGGGCAACGTGATCCGGCCCGAGGACAAGCAGAACTTCACGCTCATGGTCGCCGAGTTCCGCAAGCAGCTCGGCAAGAAGGCCACGCTGACGGCGTTCCTGCCGGCCGCGCCGGCGAAGATCGACGCCGGGTTCGAGGTCAACAAGATCTTCAAGTACCTCGACTTCGCCACCATCCAGGGTTACGACTTCCACGGCACGTGGGAGGCGACGACCAACCAGCAGTCCGCGCTCTTCATCCCGCGGGGCGCCCCGACCACGCCCGACTTCAGCGGTGCCACCACGCTGAAGGCCTGGACCGACCGCGGCGCGCCGAAGAAGGCGCTCGTCCTCGGCATCCCGTACTACGGGCAGGGCTGGACCGGCGTCACGAACGCCAACCGCGGCCTCTTCCAGCCGGCCGCCGGCCCGGCGCCCGCCACCTGGGCCGCCGGCAACGAGGACTACAAGGTGCTGGCGACGCTGCCGCAGCAGGGCTACAAGGTCTACCACGACCCGCTGTCCGGCCACGCGTGGCTCTTCAACGGCACCACGTTCTGGACCTTCGACGACCCGCTCGTCGTCGCCCAGAAGTCGCTGTACATCCGCCTCGGCGGCTACGGCGGCGCGATGGTGTGGTCGCTCGACGGCGACGACGCCAACGGCACCCTGACGAAGACGATCTACGCAACGCTGCGATAGCAAAGCCACCTCGCCGCGCGCCGCGAGGGTCACGGGCGCGCGGCGAGGTCCACCTGCAGAGCATCTACAACAGCGCGGCCATCCCGTCCAGCACCCGCTCCAGCCCGAACTCGAACCCGCCGCCCGACGGCGCCGCCCGCAGGTACGCCGCGAGCTCGGTGCAGCCGTTGGCCTCCAGCAGCGGTACGAGATCAGCGGTGGCTCCGGCCTCGTAGTCGGCCAGATCCCGGCTCAGCGCGGCGATGTGCCGCGCGTAGCCGTCGACCAGCAGCGCACACTCCAGCCGCTGCTCGACCGGCAGCCCGATGCCGCGGGTCGCCTGCAGGAACGCCTCCGTCCAGAGCACCGCGTTGCGCGTCACGGGCGCGCGGAGCCGCACGTCGAGCAGCCACGGGTGCGCCTGGTACCGCGCGATCAGGCCGCCGGCCCACACCCGCACCGCCGCGCGCCAGCCGTCGCCCGTCTCCAGCACCGGCGGCGGCCCGCTGGCCTCGTCCGCCATCAGCATGACGAGCTCCGCCTTCGAGGCGATGTGCCGGTACAGCGCGTTCTGCGTGACGCCGACCTGGGCCGCCACCCGCGGCATGGACACGGCGGCCAGCCCCTCGGCGTCGGCCAGCCCGACCCCGGCGGCGACGATCTCGCCCGCCGTGATGCTCGCCGGCCGCCCGCGCGTCGGCGCCTCGACCAGCCCCCATGACAGGCGCAGCCCGTTCGGCAGCTCAGACATCGATCAAGTTTGCCAGACACTCCGGCGGCTATTAGTGTAAGCCTTACACATTTACTCCGAGCGGGGGAGAGACTCATGCGACTGGGGCGCGCGCTGGCCTGGTTCGTTCCGGCGTACCTGATCGTGACCGTGCTGGCGTCGGCCAGCACCCTGATCTACGCCGGGGTCAACGACACCGCGGCGGCGGACGAGGCGGCGAGCAGCATGGTGACCGCGCCGTCGTTCACGGCGACGGTCCCGTACCACGTCCTGATCATGCTGCTGGTCTTCACGCCGGCCGCGTACCTGTACTTCCGCCGCCCGCGCGGCGGCAACCAGACCCGCGAGACCCTGCTCCTGGCACTGTGCTGGCTCGCCGCGGCAATGGTGGTGGACTTCGTCGGCTTCGTCGTGATCCAGAACCCGTGGTCGATGCCGGCCCGCGAGTTCTACGTCGACTACCAGCCCTGGATCTCGCTCATCTACCTGGCCATCTTCGCGAGCCCCTGGCTGCGCCTCGCCGCGGTGCGGGCGAGACCCGCCCGCCTGGCCGCCTGAGACCTCTACCGACCTGCGATCAGCGCCGCGATGCCGTCGAGCACCCGCTCCAGGCCGAACTCGTAGGCCCGCAGCGGGTCCCCGGCCCCGTACTCCTCGCCGGCCGCCTGTCCGACCCGGGCGGCCGTCGGCCAGCGCTGCGGGTCGAGCACCTCGCCGAGCAGCGGGGCGTACCGGCCCCACCACTCCTCCTCGGTCATCCCGGTGCGGGCCTCCGCCTGGTCGGCCTGCACGACCGCCCGGGCCGCGCCGGCGACGTAGTTGAGCACCAGCGACAGCAGCATGTCGGTGTGGACGTCGGACAGCCCGGCGGCGTCGAAGGCGCGCAGCTCGAAGTCGTACTTCGCGATGACGTTCGGCCCGAGCACCGGACGGGTGGTGGCGACCTGGAGCAGCCACGGGTGCCGGCGGTACAGCTCCCAGTTGTTCCGCGCGACCTCCTGCAGCCGGTCGCGCCAGCCCTCGGCCGCGAACGCCGGCGGGACCGCTTCCGCACTGACCGTGTCCACCATGACGTCGAGCAGCTCGGCCTTGCTCGGCACATAGGTGTACAGCGACATCGCGCTCACCCCGAGCTGCTCGGCGACGCGGCGCATGGACAGGGCGGCCAGGCCCTCCGTGTCAGCCAGCGTCACCGCCACCGCCACGATCCCGGCCACGGTGAACTTCGGCTTCGGCCCGCGCTTCGGCGCCGGGCCGGTGCCCCAGAGCAGCTCGATGCTGCGCCGCGGATCACCGGAGCCGCTGTACTCCTCGGTGGTCACCCCACCACGTCGCTTCCGGAGGCGGCCGCCACGATCCGCTCCAGCACCGCCGGCTGCGTGGTCCGGGCGCCGAGCCGGACGGTCTTGTTGTGGCCGTGGTAGTCGCTGGAGCCGGTGACGACCAGCCCGAGCTCGGCGGCGAGGTCGCGGACGTGCCGCTGCTCGTCCGGCGTGTGGTCGGTGTGGTCGGCCTCCAGGCCGAACAGGCCGGCGGCGGCCAGCTCGACGATGAGCGAGTCCGGCACGACCGGGCCGCGCGTGGTCGCGCGCGGGTGGGCGAAGACGGGCACCCCGCCCGCGCCCCGGACCAGCCGGAGGGCGAGGAAGACGTCGAGGTCCTCCTTTGGCACGCGATACCGCCGGCCCAACCACTCCGGCTCGAACGCCTCCGACACCGTGCCGACGAGCCCGCGGCGGATCAGGGCCCGGGCCAGGTGCGGCCGGCCGACGGTGCCGCCCGCGGCGTCCTGGAGCACCTCGTCCCAGGTGACGTCGATGCCGTCGGCCTGCAGCAGGTCGACCATCCGCTCGGCGCGGGTCGCGCGGGACAGCCGCACCCGGGCCAGCTCGGTCGCGAGCGTGGGCTCGGCCGGGTCGAACAGGTACGCGAGCAGGTGCAGCGAGATCGGCCACGGCCCGCCGTGCCACCTGCACGAGAGCTCCGCCCCCGGCACGAGGGCCAGCCCGGCCGGGCGGGCGGCGATCGCCGCGGGCCATCCGGCCGTCGTGTCGTGGTCGGTCAGTGCGACGACGTCGAGCCCGGCCGCGGCCGCCTCGGCGACCAGCTCCGCCGGGGTCGACGTGCCGTCGCTCGCCGTCGAGTGGGCGTGGAGATCGATCCGCACCCTGCTAAGGGTAGGCCCGGTCAGCCGGTGGTGGCCGTCGCCGCGGTGAGCGGCTCGACGAGGAGCACGCCGTCGCTCGTCTGGTCCAGGGTCTCGACCTTGCCGTCGGGGTACAGCGCCTGGAACCGGGTGCCGTTGTCCACCACGAACGTCGTGGCGTTGAGCCAGACGGTCTTGGTCGTCACCGAGACGTTCCAGGTCCGCGGCTTCTCGCCGGAGGTGAAGACCTTGGTCAGGTCGAGCATCGCGACCTGCTTCTGGCCGTCCACCGGATACGCGAGCCAGTGCCCGTCGGGCGAGATCCGGCTGCCGGCCTTGGCCGCCTTCGGCAGGCCGCAGATCCGGTTGCGCACATTGAAGGGCTGCGCGAGCGACAGCAGCGCCAGGCACATCGGCTGCTCCCCGGTCCCGGCCCGCACCTCGGCGTAGATGCTCTTGCCGTCCGGATGGGCCCCGAACACGCGCACGACGCTCGAATCCCATTTCTCTTCATATTTCCGGCTCGTGTACCACACGTCGAAGGCGCTGCCGTCTTCCTTGCCCAGCACGAGGTCGGGCCCGACGAACACGACCGGGACCGCGGTCTCGGGCACGTTGGCGGAGGCGCTCTTGGTGAGCTGCTGCGTGTCGTCGTCGCGCTTGGCGACCGTCATCGTCCCCGCGTCGGCCCAGGCGACCTGGCCGCCCTCGTTGTCGACGGCGATGTCGTGCGCCTCTTCGACGAGCACCTGCTGCTTGTTGTCGTCGTTCTGCAGGACGAGCTGCTTGTCGCCGTCGGCCTGGTTGTTGATCACCAGGAAGCCGTCCTTCGCCTGGTACGCGGCGACGACCGAGCCCTTCTCCGGGAACTGGATGCGCACGCGCTTGCTGGGCTGCGCGGTGCCGGTGTAGGCGTCGACCTCGCGGGCGGCCTGCGGCGGCGCGGTGGTGCTCGTGGGCGCCTGCGACGGCACGTCGGTCCGGGGCGGCAGGGCCAGGTTGGTGGACGGCCCGGTGCCGCCGGTGGGCTGCGGGCTGACGATCTGGAGCACGCCGATGGCGGCCAGGGCGAGCACCACGATCCCGGCGAGCCCGCCGGTCACCGCGCGCCGCCGCCGGCGTATCCGCCCGGCGCCACGAATGGCCTCATCGGCGATGCCGCCCAGCGACCGGGGCGGCGTCGAGCCCGCCTTGGCCGCGAAGGCATCGCGGAGTGCGTCTTCCAGCATGGTCACGTCCCCAGTCCCACTTCCACGGGCTCGTCAACTACAGCGGCAGGCCGCGGGATCTTCACGGTTGGCGGCCGGGCCGGCTGCGCACGAGCGGCCGGCTCGACACCCTCGGCGCTCAGGCGCTGACGAAGGGTGGCGAGTGCCCGGGAGGCCTGGCTCTTCACGGTGCCGACCGAGACGCCGAGGAGCCGGGCGGTCTCCGCCTCGGACTGGTCCTCGTAGAACCGCAGCACCAGCACGGCCCGCTGCCGGTTGGGCAGCGCGCGCACGTGGCGCCACAGTGCGTCCCGCTCGAGGGTCTCCTCGAGCTGGTCGGCGGCGGGGCTCTCCGGGAGAATTTCGGTCGGGCGTTCACCGTGCCAGCGTCGCCGCCACCAACTGGTGGAGGTGTTGACGAGCACGCGCCTGGCGTAGGGCTCCACCGCATCGATGTGGCCGAGCCGTTTCCAGGCGAGGAAGGTCTTGGTCAGCGCTATCTGTAACAGGTCCTCGGCGGTTGCCCAGTCCCCTGCCAGCAGGTACGCCGTGCGCAGCAACGCACCCGACCGCTGCGCGACGAACTCACGGAAATCTTCCTCACGGAATACCGCCTCGTCCGGCACCGCCGCTCCCCTCCCCCGACCGCCCACGTTCGAAGACGCGGCAGGGGGTCGCCACGGTTGCAGCCGCCCGGAAGATTTTTCCGCGAACCCGGGTCAGGTGCCGTCATCCTCGCTCGTCGCGGCCCGCCCGAGCCGCGCCTCGACCGCCTCCGGCTCGTACATCTCCTCGACGATCCGCAGATAGAGCTCATTCGGATTGGGCAGGTTGCGAATGTTTCGCAGCGCCTGGTCCTGACCCGCGGACTCCAGCTCGAAATGCCCGTATCCGAACATGCGGCCGGTCAATGACTGCACGTATTTCATGTCGGTGACCCGCAGCAGCGGCATCATGGCCACATTGCGCGTGAAGATTCCCGAAACGACCATGACCCGCTTGTTGGTGAGGATGAAGCGGTCGTACCACCAGTCGGCGACGCGCCATGCACACCACAGGATGACCAGCGCCCAGATGATGAGCACCGCGGTGCGCAGCTGGGTCTGGTTGTGTTTGGTCAGCCAGCCGGCGACGTAACCCATCGCGATCGTCGCACCGACCGCGACCAGGCCCTCTTTGGCCAGCTGAATCCAGTGCCGCTTCCACTCGCCGCGGAACTTCTCGGTCGGGAAGAGATAGCGGGCGGCATGGCGGCTCGCCTCCTCGTCGAGGGGCGCGACCCGGCTGCCGACCGGGACCGGCCCGACCTCACCACCGCGCAGGCCCGCGAACTCGTCCTCGGTGAACGAGGGCGGCCCGTCGTAGCGGGCGCGGTCGGCGTAGCCGCCGTCGGTCAGCGGGTCATAGGGGGCGTCGGCGAAGTCCTCCGGGTAGCTGGGCGCCGAGGAGGGTGTTGGCGCCTCGGACGGCCGGGCGCGCGGGATCGGCTCCGTGTCACGATCTTCGAAGCGGCGCGAGCGCCCTTCGTCCTCGGGAGGCTCGGACCCGGTGGTCATGGCGGTCAGGCAACCAAACTGGAGAAGAAGTCACCGAAGCCGACGGCGATGTCCATGATCCCACCGCCGATGGACTTGAAAACCTCCGCCGCGGACTGCGGCCGATATGCCACGAAGAAGATGAGGAAGGCAATGCTTCCCCAGGTGAGGACCTTCTTTACCATCGCCGTCAATCCCCTCTCGCTACAACGTCGCGCACCCCCGTTGCAGCGAACTCAGCGTAGCAGTCGCCCGGCTGACGGTTAAGGTTTGCCGCGCCGATATCGACTTGGACCTTGATCCTAGTCGCGAGTGTCTACGCCTTCCCGTGAAGATAGGGCGACGGCGCGCCGAAGACGAGATGGGTTGGCACATCCTCGGCGAGATCGTGCAGGTCAAGCCCTTCCTCAAGGAGATACCCGGCCGCGGCCGGCCAGGTCACCACGTAGATCCACATGCCCATCGCCTCACCCACGTAGGCGCAGCGGTCCTCGGGTGACTTCGCCATCCACAGCGCGGTCGGCCAGCCCGCCGCCCGCACCTTCGCGTGGGCGGTCGTGGTGGCCAGGTCGCCGTCGAAGAACGGGCCGGGATCGGTGCCCGGCAGGCCGGCGAAACGGTTGCCCAGGCCGATGCCCGGCTCCTCGGCGACGATCACGCAGTCGGCCGGCCCGTGCTCGACGGGGCCGGGTCCGCTGCAGGCCAGGACGGTGGCGCGGTATCCCGAACGCTCGTCACCGACCAGACCCGCACCGGTGACCGTCCAGCCGCTGGGGAGCGGCCAGGGGCACCACATCGGCGTGGGACGGCGATCGCCAGTGCGCTGGGCCGTGGTGACGAGTTTGGTGCGGGCGGCCTCGAGGATCTCCGGCCCGATGTGGCTCGCGACGTGCAACGGCAGCACCGCTCCGTCGTCGTCGCACCGCCACTCGGTGTGCATGAGGTCAGGCGGCCGCACCGGACCGCCACAACGGGGACAGCTGACTGTGACGCCCATATACCCACGGTAAGGGGTCTTGAGCCGGGTTGGAGCACCGTTCGGCTACTGGTTTCCGTGCTCACGGATCCAGGCGTGCATCGCGATGCCGCTGGCCACGCCGGCGTTGATGGAGCGCGTCGAGCCGTATTGCGCGATGGAGTACACCGTCGTGCAGGCCAGCCGGGCCGGCTCGGACAGCCCGGGCCCCTCCTGGCCGAACAGCAGCACGCAGCGCCGCGGCAGGGCGGCGCGCTCCAGCGGCAGCGCACCGGGCAGGTTGTCGATCCCGATGAGCGGCAGGTCCTGGGCCCGGGTCCAGGCCAGGAACTCCTCGACCGTCGCGTGGTGGCGGACGTGCTGGTAGCGGTCGGTAACCATGGCGCCCCGCCGGTTCCATCGCCGCCGCCCGACGATGTGCACCTCGGCGGCCAGGAAGGCGTTGGCGTTGCGCACGACGGTGCCGATGTTGAGGTCGTGCTGCCAGTTCTCGATGGCCACGTGGAAGCCGTGCCGCCGGGTGTCGAGGTCGGCGACGATGGCGTCGAGGCGCCAGTAGCGGTACCGGTCGACGACGTTGCGCCGGTCGCCGTCGGCGAGCAGTTGCGGGTCGTAGTGCGGCTCGTCCGGCCAGGGCCCCGGCCAGGGACCCACTCCTACGGCGAGTTCGGCGTCTGGCTCCATCGCCGCCGACGGTACTAGGCCGCGGCCCGAGGAAAGAGTGTGGATGGAGGCCGGTCGGATGAGAAGGCTGTCCAGCTCACCCGACCGGCGTCCCAGGACCGCGCCGGTGCGCCGGGGGTTCAGCGGCGCAGGGCGCGGGCCAGCTCGTGGCCGATCGCGTTGACGAATCGGCGCTCGGCCAGCAGCACGTCGACGCCGCCCAGGCGGACCACGCCCGGTTGCCAGGCGGCCCGGCCGACGCTGCCGGCGATGTCCATGAGCCACTGGCCGTAGGCGAGGGCGACGTCGGCGCCCAGCCGCTCGTCCAGCAGCCGGACGGCGAAGCCGCAGTCCGCCAGTACCGCCGAAGCGTCCGCGGCGCGGGTGTCGATGTCGGCGTCGGTGAGCTGCTCGGCGAAGATGGCGGCGACCACACCGCGCACCAGCAGGGCGCGCGAGCGCTGGCCGGCGGCGATGGCCTCGACGCCCGCGACGGCGTCCACCTGCTCGTTCCCGGCGCACGCGGCGACGAGCACGCTACGGGGAAGCCGGACGAGCAGGTCCCACTCCGCCCGCCGCAGGGGCAGGTCGACGCGGGTCAAGTGGCTGGATGCGGGCTGGCTCGGCATGACAACCTCCCATAACGAAGCGTATGCCGAGAAATCCGCGGATTGCGGGCAAATCCGCCGGTTGACCCTTGACCGCGAACTCCGCCCCGACGGATCAGCCGGTCTGCACCATGCAGCCCCAGCCGTCGTAGAGGCCGTCGTGGCGCTCGACGACCCCGCGCACCTTCCAGGTGACCTCGTGCAGGGCCGGCGGCTCCACGGCGTCGCTGCGGATCGCCTGGAGCACGAAATCGCCCTCGTCACCGCGCTCGACGGTGACCGCGAAGCCGTCCGAGCGCAGATCCTGGGCGGCCATCTCGGCCCGCTCGGGGTCGGGGAAGTAGGCGAGGAACTCCACGGCGCGCGGGGTGCTGAGCCGGTCCCCGTGCGCCTCCAGCTCCTGCACCACCTGGTTGTCGTCCATGATGTTGCGCTGCCAGGCGTCGGGTGTGAGCTGCTCGCGGACCCGGGTCCAGCCCGGGTCCGGGGTCACCGTGGTCTCCGGGGTCAGGCCGGGCACGTCGGCGAGGGGCGGCGGGGTCGCGCCGTCGGGCAGGTAGCCGGTGATGCGGCCGGTGTTGCCGGACAGGACCCGGCCGACGAGGGCTCCCTTGACCGAGCGCAGCGCCTGCCGGACCACCTCGTCCAAGGCGTGGATCGCACCCAGCTCGCCGGCGTCGGGCATGCCGGTCGCGCCCTCGCCCTTGTAGCGGAACTCGACGTCCAGGCGCCGCGGCAGCCTGGCCACCGGGGCGGCCTCGACCGCGCCGAGGTCGATGTTGTACATCGCGAGATGGCCGCCGACCTCGCCGGGGTACACCGCCCAGCGCTCGACCCATGCCTGTTCCCGACCCAGCAGCCGGCGGAGCAACCCCACAGCCGTCCTCCCTGACGAACTACGGTTTGGGCTCCGGGAAGCTCGGCAGCTCCGGGCCCGCGTGCGACTTCTTCGGCACCATCACCCGGCGCCGGAAGACGCAGACAAGGGTGCCGTCCTGCTTGTAGCCCTTGGTCTCCACCGTCACGACGCCGCGGTCATCTTTCGACGCCGACTCGCGCTTGTCCAGCACGACGGTCTCGCCGTAGATGGTGTCGCCGTGGAAGGTGGGCGCGGTGTGCCGCAGCGACTCGACCTCCAGGTTGGCGATGGCCCGGCCGGACACGTCGGGCACCGACATGCCGAGCAGGATCGAGTACACGTAGTTGCCGACCACCACGTTGCGCTTGAACTGCGTCGACGTCTCCGCGTAGTGGGCGTCGATGTGCAGCGGGTGATGGTTCATCGTCAGCAGGCAGAACAGGTGGTCGTCGGCCTCGGTGACGGTCTTGCCCGGCCAGTGCCGGTAGACCGCGCCGACGTCGAACTCCTCGTAGTAGCGGCCGAACTGCATCTCGAACTCCTCCGCTTTTGTCGGTGGCCGAAGCATGCAGGTCGTCACGGGAGGCCGGTAGGGAAAAGTGACCAACTGTGCGGAAACGCAGTGAGCGGCGGGGCCCTCCCTGGCGCCCGCCGCCCACGCTGTGTGATGAGTATCTTGGTGGTCGATCCCCCTCGATGGCAACGCTCCGTATAGAGACGCAGGTCACATTTATCAAAATGAGACCAAAATTGAGCGTCGTCACTACGGACTGTGGCGTCACTCTCACTACACAGCGTGATAGCTCCCCGAATGGTGGACGCGCGCGGGTTGGTACCGGACGGTAAAGTCTGGCGCCGATGGAACGCCTGACTTCGCGGGGGCGCGCGGCCCGGTTGGTGGCCGCGCTGCTGTTCGGCGTCCTGACGCTGCTCGGCTCCACCGTCGGCAACGACTGGTGGTTCCCGTTCTCGCCGATGCGCCAGTTCTCCAACGCCGACCCGCCCAACGAGCCGATCGCCGTGCTGCGCACCGACGGCATCGACACCACCGGCCGGCGCATCCAGCTCAACGAGCGCAACGCCGGGGTGCGGCGGGCCGAGATCGAGTCCCAGATCGAGCGGTTCAAGCAGGACCCGTCGCTGCTGCGCTCGATCCAGGACGCGTACGCGGCGCGCAACCCGTCCGCGCCGCCGCTCGTGGAGGTCGACATCGTCGAGGAGCGCCACCACCTGCACAACGCCCAGCCGACCGGCGAGATCACCGAGGTGGTGCTGGCTCGATGGCGGCCCTGACGAAGTGGCTGTTCGCCCCGGTGCCGAAGGGGCGGATCGCGGCCTTCCGCACGCTGGTCTACGCGTTCGTCGCGCTGGACGTCACCTTCTTCAGCGGCTGGATCCGCTCGCACGCCGACCTACCCCAGAACCTGTACCAGCCGCTCGTCATCGGCGACCTGCTGCACCTGCCCGCGCCGAACCGCGTCATCGTGGACGCCACGTTCTTCGCCCTCATCCCGCTGTCGCTGCTGGCGGCGACCGGCCGGGCGCATCGCCTGCTCGGCTGGGCGGTGTTCATCCTGTACCTCGAGTGGATGATCATCGCGATGAGCTACGGCAAGATCGACCATGATCGGTTCGGGCTCCTCGTCGCGCTGGCCGTGCTGCCCACCGCCGGACGCGCGCGGCACGGCGAGACCGAGCCGACTGAGGCGGGCGGCTTCGCGCTGCGCATGACCCAGGTCGGCGTCATCTGCACGTACTTCCTGGCCGCGGTGGCCAAGCTGCGCGACAGCGGCCTGGCGTGGTTCACGGGGGCGACGCTGACCCGGTCCTTCATCCGCCGCGGGACGGTCCTCGCGCACTGGCTGCTGAACATTCCCGGGTTCACCGTGGTCAGCCAGTTCGGCATCATGGGCTTCGAGCTGCTCAGCCCGCTGGTGTTCTTCGTCCGCCCCCGGGTCCGCTATGCGATGGTCTTCGGCTTCTACCTGTTCCACCTGTTCACGTTCAGCCTGATCACCATCTCGTTCATCCCGCACCAGGTGGCGATGGCGAGCTTCCTGCCGCTGGAGAAGGTGACACCCGTGGTGTGGGTGCGCCGCCTGCTGCGCCGCCCGTCCGCTTCCCCGTCCCCCGAGGTGGCGTGATCCCCATGTCGGTGTGGCTGACCCTGATCAAGCTCGACCCGGCCCTGTTACCGGCGTCGCCGGCGTTCGTGACATCACTGTTCTTCGACCGGCCGCCGTCAGCGGGCATCGATCCGGACGAGGACGTGCTGGGCATCGACAACTTCGACGAGCTGGTCGACCTGGCCGACCCGGCGGCCCCGCATCCGTGGATCGCCCGGGCGACGCGGGGCACGGGGAGCGCGGAGGTCGACTGCGGACTGCGGTACTGGGGGGCCTTCGTGCACGATCCGGCGACGGTCGCCGAGATCGCCGCGAACCTGCCGAACTCGGTCGAGCTGGCCCTGGAGGCGGACGACGAGGTCGAGTTCGAGGCCGACTTCGACGACGTGCGCGCCTTCTACCGGCAGGCCGCCCGCGAGGGCAAGGCGATCGTGGGCGGCGCCCACTGAGGCCTTGCCGGGACGGCCGGATGCTTCCCTCACGAAGCGCGTGCCGGGTGGTTCTCGGGGAGGGCGCAGGCTGCTGTGCCGCCGGGCATGCGGTGGCGGTTGCGGGCCACCCAGCGGTACACCGGCCAGGCCAGCGCCGTGACGGGACGGAACGCCAGGACTCCACCGGCCAGGCGCCACGGGAGCGTCGACCCGCGCAGGAGGTCGGCGATCGCGGCCGGGCCGGCGGTCACCGGGTGGCCTTGCGCCACGTAGTACACCGCCGAGCTCACCTGGTCCTCCGTCACGCCCAGCGCGTCGAGGTCGGCGAACTGCCAGGCCACGACATCCGCCTGCGGCTTGATGCGATTCTCGATGAAGCGGGCGCATGATGAACAGAAGGCGCAGTCACCGTCAAAGAGGAAGGTCGGCCGGTCCATGGTTTCATCATGGATCATCCGCACCGCTGCGCCGGGGTGAGCCCGGCCACCGGTTGGGAATGCCGGTAAGGGGTATGCGGTTACAACGGTGCGTACCCGACGCGACGTCCGAGAAGGATCGGAGCTTCAAGCATGGCGACCGTAGACCTGACCGTGGAGAACTTCGCCGAGAAGGTCGGCGGCGAGGGCATCGCCCTCGTCGACTTCTGGGCGGAATGGTGCGGACCCTGTAAGCGGTTCGCGCCGGTGTACGAGCGGGTGTCGGAGAAGAACCCCGACATCACGTTCGGCAAGGTGGACACGGAGGCGGAGCAGCAGCTGGCCATGGAGTTCAACATCCGCTCCATCCCGACCCTGCTGATCGTGCGGGACGGCGTGGCGCTGTACTCCGAGCCCGGCGCGCTGCCGGAGCAGGCGCTCGAGTCGCTGATCCAGCAGGCCCGCGACCTGGACATGGACGAGGTCCGGGCCAAGGTCGCCGAGGCCGCCGCCGAGCAGGACTCCACCGACCGGGCCGAAGCGTAGCCAGCCGAGCGCCCTGCGTCACCACCCACGCCGGGCGCTTGCATCCTCTTCGTACGCGTGTTCGAATGAACCCGTGCGATGGGACAACCTGAAGGCGACTGGCGGTCCCGGCACCGGTGACGCCGGGCAGTCGCGAGTGCTGCCACTCGCGCTGCCCGGGGCCGTCGCCCGCACCTTCGACACGCCCGAGTTCCGGGGCGTCACGTTCTACGAGGTGCGCGCAAAGTCGCTCGTCAACCGCGTGCCGGGCACCTCACGGGTGCCGTTCGAATGGACGATCAACCCCTATCGGGGCTGCTCACACGCGTGTGTCTACTGCCTGACCGGCGACACCGCCATCCTCATGGCCGACGGGACGACCCGCCCGCTGGCCGGCCTCGCCGTCGGCGACGAGATCGTGGGCACGGTGCGCGACGGGCGGCTCCGGCGATACGTGACGACGAAGGTCCTGGCCCACTGGTCGACCCTCAAGCCGGCCCATCGCGTGACGCTCGCCGACGGCACCACCCTGATCGCCTCGGGCGACCACCGGTTCCTGTCCGACCGTGGCTGGAAGCACGTGACCGGCGCGCGGCACGGGCGCAGCCGCCGCCCGCACCTCACGACCGCCAACCGTCTCACCGGCCTCGGGAGGCTGCCGGAGCGGCCGGTGGAGGACGAGGACTATCGGCGGGGGTATCTCTGCGGCTTCGTCAACGGCGACGGCCACGTCGGGCCGGTCGCCGCCGCCGCGCTGCGCCGCGCCCGGGCCTACGCGGCGGCCTGCGGGGGGCTGCACGCGATGGCCACCGGCGACCGCGACCACCGGGAGTTCGCCGGGGCCAGCGTGCGCGACGCCAGCGTGGTGCTGGAGTGGCCCGAGGCGCCGGCCCGGCGGTGGCGCCAGGGGTTCGTGGCCGGGCTGTTCGACGCGGCCGGCGGGCTGGTTGACGGCCTGCCCCGTTTCCACTCGGTCGACAAGGTGGTCGTCGACTGGCTGGTGGAGTGCCTGGCCGTGCTCGGCTTCGCCTGCGTGACCGACGACGTGGGGATGGGCGGCGTGCGGGTGCTCGGCGGCACGCGGGAGCGGGTCCGGTTCGGCCTGCTGTTCGCGCCGGCCACCCCGACCGGCACGGCGATCGGCGACCTGGTGCGCGGCGACGAGTCGCTGCGGGTCACCGCCATCGAGCCGCTGGGCGTCGAGGTGCCGATGTTCGACATCACGACCGGCACCGGCGACTTCATCGCCAACGGCGTGGTGAGCCACAACTGCTTCGCCCGGCGGACCCACACCTACCTCGACCTCGACGCCGGCCACGACTTCGACTCGCAGATCGTGGTCAAGGTCAACGCGGGCGAGGTGCTGCGCCGGGAGCTGTCCTCGAAGAGCTGGCCCGGTGCCCACCTGGCGATGGGCACCAACGTCGACTGCTACCAGCGGGCCGAGGGGCGCTACCGGCTGATGCGCGACATCCTGGCCGCCCTGCGCGACCACGCCAACCCGTTCTCGATCCTCACCAAGGGCACCCTGATCGCCCGCGACCTCGACCTGCTCAAGCAGGCCGCCGAGGTGACGAGCGTGAGCGTGTCGATGTCGATCGGGTTCCTCGACGAGGCGCTCTGGCGCTCGGTCGAGCCGGGCACGCCCAGCCCGCGGCGGCGGCTCGACGTCGTGCGGCGCTTCACCGACGAGGGGTTCCGCGTCGGCGTCCTGATGGCGCCGATCCTGCCCGGCCTGACCGACACCCAGGAGTCGATCGACGCCACGGTCGCCGAGCTGGCGGCGGCGGGCGCGGCCTCCATCGTGCCGATCACGCTGCACCTGCGGCCGGGGGCCCGGGAGTGGTATCAGGGCTGGCTCGCCCGCGAGCATCCGCAGCTGGTGCCGCGCTATCGCGAGCTGTATGGGGACGGGTTCTACGCCGGCCGGGAGTATCAGCGGGAGGTGTCGGCGCGCGTCCGCATGGCGTCGCGCCGGCACGGGCTGCAGAGCGGCGACACCGGGACCACCCGCATGCCGTCCACGGGCTCGCCGGAGGGCTTCGGTGTGCCCGAAGGCGCCGCGCGATCCAAGCGTGTCAAGCCCGGGGGCCCCGACGTGGAGCAGTTGTCGCTGCTGTGAGCAAGGTGAGCCGGGTTACTGGGAATCCGCAGTCTTTCGGTCAGCTAACGGTCAGGTTTGTTGGCTAGGGTCGGGCGCATGGGGGGACGTGCCGGCGACTATCTGGTGCTCGTTGGGCCGCCGGTGGCCGTCGGGGCAGCCGTCGGGGTGGTCGTGCTGGCCGACGAGCCCGAGGCGTTCCTGCCGCTCATGATCGTGCTGCAGCCGTTGACGACCCTCGGGATCGTCATCGGGCTGGTGGAGCTCACCCGGACGAACCGGGGACCGTCCACGTTCCGGCTGGCGGCGCATGACGGGGTGGTGGCCTTCGCCGTGCTGCCCAACTTCCGGCGGCAGTGCCTGTTCAACGGGCTGCTGAGCGCCGCGCTCGTGCTGATGGCCAGCACCGGGCTGCGGGTGCCGGGCCGGATCGTTCCGATCATGGCCTGGGCCATCCTGTTGCTCAACGCGACCGCCATGCTCCTGCTGGTGCACCGGATGCTCCGCAGCGGGCCGCTGCTGCTGACGGCCGACGGGATCGCCATCGACGGCGGGCGCACGTTCGTGCCGTGGCCGGCGCTGGCGCCGGGCCCGGACCGTCCGCTGTGGACGCTCGCGCACCCCGACCTGGTGCGGGGGCGGCGGATCCGTCAGTTACAGCCCGGCCAGACGGTGCCGCTCGACGTGTCGCTGTGGTTCCTGTCGCTGTCGATCTACGACTACGTCAGCCATCCCGAGCATCGGGCGGCCATCGGCACGCCCGAGGAGCTCGACCGCCTCCGCGGCACGCTGGCCACGCGAGCCGCCTAGGCCGTCACCCCGGGAGTCACTCGGGGCTCGCCCGGCCGGCGGGCACCCTGGAGCCATGGGGCGGGTGGCCCGGCGCGGGCTGGTGGTGCTGGTCGTGGCCACGCTCGTGTACTACCTGGTGCCGTTGACCACGATCCGGGCCGCCGACGAGTGGATCCGGGGTGCCGTGACGCTGATCGGGGTGGCCGTGCTCTGCGTGCTGTTCGCCCGGCAGCTGCGCCGGCAGGTGCGGGCCGGGTCGCGCGACGACGTGCGGGTCGAGAGCCTCGTGCTGCTGATGGTGCTCGCCGTGTTCGGGTTCTCGCTCGCGTACTTCGTCGTCTCCGCCGACCCGCGCCAGTTCGTCGGCCTGGAGACGCGCACGGATGCGCTGTACTTCACACTCTCCACGCTCGCGACCGTCGGCTACGGCGACGTGCACGCCGCCGGGCAGGCCGCGCGCGTGCTCGTGATCTGCCAGATCGTGTTCAACCTGCTGTTCATCGGGACGGCCGTCACGGTCGTGAGCGCGTCGGTGAGGGGCCGGCTGCGCGACGAGCACCGGGCCTAGCCGGCCGGCGAGCTACCGTTGCGTCCATGCGCAGCGCGGAGCAGATCCTGCGGGAAGCCACCACGATCGCGGTCGTCGGGGCCTCGCGGAGCCGCATGAAGACGGCCCATTCGGTGCCCCTGGCGATCCAGCGTCACGGATGGCGCATCATCCCGGTGAATCCGTTCGCGGACGAGATCTTCGGCGTGCGGGCATACCGGACGCTCGCCGACATCCCCGAGCCGGTCGACCTGGTCAACGTGTTCCGGCCGTCGGCCGACGCCGCCCAGGTGGTCAAGGACGCGCTCGCGATCGGCGCTCCCGCGATCTGGCTGCAGCAGGACATCGTCTCCCCCGAGGGCCGGGCGCTGGCCGAGGCCGCCGGGGTCGACTACGTCGAGGACGCGTGCATCGCCGTGATCCGGGCCGTCCACGCGATTACCGGACCCCGTAGTCCTTGAGCAGCCCCCGGCTGATGATCGTCTTCTGGATCTCGCTCGTGCCCTCGCCGATGAGCAGGAACGGGGCCTCGCGCATCAGCCGCTCGATCTCGTACTCCTTGGAGTAGCCGTAGCCGCCGTGGATCCGGAACGACTCCTGGACCACCTCGGCGCAGTACTCGCTGGCCAGCAGCTTCGCCATGCCCGCCTCGACGTCGTTGCGCCGGCCGGAGTCCTTCAGGCGGGCGGCGTTGACCATCAGGCCGTGGGCGGCCTCGATCTTCGTCGCCATCTCGGCCAGCTTGAACGCGATCGCCTGGTGCTTGACCAGCGGCGCGCCGAACGTCTGCCGCTGCTGCGCGTACGCGATCGCCAGCTCGAACGCGCGGATCGAGATCCCGCAGGCGCGCGCGGCGACGTTGACCCGGCCGACCTCGATGCCGTCCATCATCTGGTAGAAGCCGCGACCCGCCTGGTCCGGTCCGCCCAGGATCGCGCTCGCCGGCACCCGCACGCCGTCGAGGACCATCTCGGTGGTCTCGACGCCCTTGTACCCCATCTTCTCGATCTTCCCGGGGATGGTCAGGCCGGGCAGCAGCTCGTTCTCGCCGAAGCCGGGCGCCTTCTCCAGCAGGAACGTCGTCATGTTCCCGTACACCGACCCGGCGCCGAGGTCGGTCTTCACCAGCGTGGCCACGACGGTCGAGTACGCGCCGTTCGTCAGCCACATCTTCTGCCCGTTGATCACGTAGTCGGCGCCGTCGGGCACGGCCTTGGTGCGGATCGCGGCGACGTCGGAGCCGCAGCCCGGCTCGGACATCGAGAACGCGCCGCGCACCTCGCCGGCGGCCATCCGCGGCAGGAGGCGCTCGCGCTGCTCGGGCGAGCCGTGCTGGGAGACCAGGTAGGCGACGATGAAGTGGGTGTTGACGATGCCGGAGATCGACATCCAGCCGCGGGAGAGCTCCTCCACGACCAGGGCGTAGGTCAGCAGCGACTCGCCGAGGCCGCCGAACTGCTCGGGGATGGTCAGCCCGAACAGTCCCATTTCGCGCATGCCGGCGACGATGTCGGCTGGGTAGACGTCGTCGTGCTCGAGCCGCTGCGCGTGGGGGATGATCTCCTTGTCCACGAACTCCCGCACGGTCTCCAGGATCGACTGCTGCACGTCGGTCAGGCCTGGTGTCTGGGCAAGGCGGGCCATCTGGTCGACCTCCGTTGGTCAGCACAAGTTACCGGCGGGTACGCAGGCAGTATCGCGTCCGCACCGTGACCCGGCCAATGTGAGCGGCCCACATCCACCTGTGAAATTCTTCTCCGGTGAACGAGGACCAGCGGATTCCCGGCGTCAACACGATGGCGATCGCGGCCCTGGTATTCGCCGTGCTGCTCCCGCCGTTCGGCATCATCATGGGCCACATCGCGCGGGCCCAGATCAAGCGGACGGGCGAGGGCGGCCGCTGGCTGGCATTGACCGCCCTGATCGTCGGCTACACCCTGCTGGCCTGCCTGTGCGGCATCCCGATCGTGGTGCTGGGTGTTTAGCGGTACTGCGCCTCGCGGACGCTGTTGCCGCCGTCCACGACGAGCATCTGGCCGGTGATGTAGGACGCGCCGGGCGAGCACAGGAACGCGATCGTCGCCGCCACCTCCTCCGGCGTGCCCGGCCGGCCCATCGGGGTGCCGAAGCCCTGCTTGAGCTCGACCAGCGTCGACGCTCCCGTGTGGATGATGCCGGGGGCGACCGCGTTCACCGTGATGCCGTCGGCGACCAGTTCCATAGCCAGGGCCCGGGTCAGGCCCACGACCCCCGCCTTGGCGGCCGCGTAGCCGGCCTCGGCCGGCAGGGCGTTCACCGGGCCGGCCGTGGCCGCCAGGTTCACGATGCGGCCCCAGCCGTGCTCGGCCATGCCGCCGACGAACGCGCGGCTGACCAGGAACGCCGTGGTGAGGTTGCGGTCGATCTCGGCACGCCACTCCTCATAGGTGAGCTGCGCGACCGGGCGGAGCACCTCCGGGCTGGCCTTGCTGGCCAGGCCGGCGTTGTTGACCAGGATGTCGACGGCGCCGAGCTGGTCGCTGATCGCGTCGGCCAGGGCGCCGACCTCGGCCTCGACGGTGAGGTCGGCGACGAAGCCGATCACGCCCAGCTCGCTCGCGCGGTCGTGGATGCGCCGCGTGGTCGAGACGATCGCGACCGCCGCGCCCATCGCCTTCAGGCGGCGGGCGGTGGCGTAGCCGATGCCGTCGGGGCTGCCGGCGCCGGTCACCAGGGCCACCCGGCCGTCGAGGCGTTCGGCGGCCGTCGCCGACTCGTCGTCCGCGGGATCTTCGGCGAGCTCGGGTCCGTTGGAGGGGACGGCGCGCAGCGTGCGCCGCGCGGAGGACGGGCGGCTCACATCGCGCCGGCCGCTCTTGCCGGCGGGTCCGCTGGAGCGAAGGTCGGGTGCCATAGGGCAAATCCTGCCTTCCGGATCCGCCACCGGGCAATGCGACGCGCGTTTTCTCAGGCCGGCGGGGTGAACGAGGTGGTACGCGACATGCCCGCGGCCCGGCCTTTCGCCGAGATGACCAGCGCCATCTTGCGGGAGGCCTCGTCGATCATCTCGTCGCCGAGCATGACCGCGCCGAGCTTCCCGCCGGCCTCGGACGTGTAGTAGTCGTACGCGTCGAGGATGAGCTCGGCGTGATCGTAGTCCGCCTGGGCCGGGCTGTAGACCTCGTTCGCGGCGTCGATCTGGCCCGGGTGCAGCACCCACTTGCCGTCGAAGCCGAGGGCGGCGCTGCGCTTGGCGACCTCGCGGAACGCCTCGACGTCGCGGATCTGCAGGAACGGGCCGTCGATCGCCTGCAGGTCGTGCATGCGGGCGGCCATCAGGATGCGCATGAGGATGTAGTGGTACGGGTCGCCGGGGTAGTCGGGGATCAGCGCGCCGACGACGAGCGACTTCATGTTGATCGAGGCCATGAAGTCGGCCGGGCCGAAGATGATCGTCTCGACGCGCGGCGAGGCGCCGGCGATCGCGTCGACGTTGACCAGGCCGGCGGCGTTCTCGATCTGCGCCTCGATGCCGATCTTCCCGGCGGGCAGCCCGATCGTCTTCTCGATCTGGGTCAGCGTCAGGTCGAGCCACTGGACCTGCGCGGCCGACTGCACCTTCGGCAGCATGATGCAGTCGAGGTGCTCGCCGGCGCCCTCGACGACCTCGATGACGTCGCGGTACGTCCACGGGGTGGTGAGGTCGTTGACCCGCACCACGCGGGTCTTGCCGCCCCAGTCGCCATCGTTGAGCGCCGCCACGATGTTCTTGCGCGCCTCCGGCTTGGCCAGCGGCGCGACCGCGTCCTCCAGGTCGAGGAAGACCTGGTCGGCGGGCAGGCCCTGGGCCTTGTCGAGCATCTTCACGCTCGACCCGGGAACGGCGAGGCACGAGCGGCGCGGGCGACCGAGAGCGGCCATGGAAGGGCTCCTTAGCAAGGGTTAAGGGGCGAGGTACGCCACGGTAACCTCGTCCCGTGAGCGCGCAGAATGCCCCTGTGGGAGATCTCACCGGCCGTACGATCGTGGTCACCGGAGCCAGTTCAGGCATCGGTCTGGCTGCATCCGTCGAGATGGCGCGCCGCGGTGCCCACGTGGTGCTCGTCGGCCGCAACCCCGATCGTCTCACCGCCGCGGCCGCCGCGGTGCAGGATGCGACCGGCGGGAAGACTCCCCCGGCCTACCGGGCCGACTTCGCGCGCCTCGACGACGTGCACGTGCTCGTCGATCATTTGCGCCAGCGGTACCAGAGGATCGACGTCCTGGCGAACAACGCGGGCGGCGTCGTGCGGGGGCATGCCGTGACCCCCGACGGGTTCGAGGAGACGATCCAGACCAACCACCTGGCCGGCTTCCTGCTGAGCAACCTCCTGCGCGAGCAGCTGCGCAACGGCCGCATCATCAACACGGCCTCGGGCGCCCACGCGATGGGCGCGATCGACCCCGACGACCTGCGCGGGGCCCGCCGGACGGGGCTGTGGCGGAGCTACGGCTCGGCGAAGCAGGCCAACATCCTGTTCGCGGCCGAGGCGGCGCGGCGCTGGCCCGACATCATGTCCGCGGCGTACCACCCGGGCTGGGTCCGCAGCCGCTTCGGCACGAGCATCGGGGTCGGTTTCGCCAGCCGGATCACGCCGTTCGCCAAGACGCCGGAGCAGGGCGCCGACACGCTGGTCTGGCTGGCCGCGACCCCGGCCGTGCAGCTCACCTCGGGCGGCTACTACGTCAAGCGCAAGCTCGCCCAGCCGACCGCGGCCACGCGCGACCCGCGGCTCGCGGCCCGGCTGTGGGAGGCCAGCCTCAGCGCTGTCGGTCTCGGGTAGCCCCGCGCACCTTGTGCAGGCGGAACGGCCGCTTCGGCAGCCGGGTCGCCGGCGAGGGCCGGGGCGGGGCGGCCTGCGAGTCGTCGGGCATCGGGCTGGTCTCGCCGGCCGGGGTCAGGCGGCTGACCACGCACCGCTCGGCCCACCCGGCGGCGAGGTCGGTGGCACCGTTGAGGCGCTTGCCGGCCAGCTGCGGCACGAGCTCGGCCCAGTCGTCGGCGGACGGATCGATGCGGGTCACCGTCGCCGCCCAGGTGACGATGCGCCCGCCGTGGTCGCCGCGGAGCGTGACGTCGGCCGTGGCCGCCTCGGCGAGCCCTGGGGCGGCCTGCTCGCCGGGGCCGCTCACGACCAGCAGCGAGCCGCCGAGCCAGGCGCACCACACCAGGTAGGCCGGGCCGGCGCCGGGCACCGACAGCCAGGCGACGGCGGCCTTCTTGGCGGCCTCCTCGATCAACGGCTCCATACCCGCCATCCAATCACAGCGGCGTCCGCGGCGACCGGTCGTGAAACTCGCTCGACCCGTACCGGAAGGCCGCCACTCCGGCCGGCCACTCCCCCTCCGGCCAGCCACCCTTGCGCAGCAGTGCGGTCAGGAACCGCTCCGGCTCGGGCAGCTTGGCCCAGACCGACGGCAGGAACGTGGCCCGCCGCCGGCCGTCGTCGAGGATCAGCCCGTGGGTGCCCGGATCCAGCGCGGCCAGCACCTGCGTGTCGTCGCCGGCCGGGATCTCGGTCGGCCGGTCGAGGACCGAGACCTTGACGTCGAGCAGCGGCCAGTCGTCGTGCGTGACCGGCGGGAGGCGGGGGTCGGCCATCGCCCGCACCGCGTTGCGCACGACGTCGTGGTGCAGCGGGCGGACCGGCTCCAGGGTGCCGACGCAGCCGCGCAGGACACCGTCGCGCTCGAGCGTGACGAACGAGGCGCCGCTTGCGTGCAGGGCGCCGTCGAGCGGCAGCCGGGCGACGAGACGGACCCCGCTGAGGCGCGCGCGGACCGCGTCCGCCGCCAGGCGGGCGAGGAGCCGGCCATCCGTCAGCGACAATGCCGCCGTCACGCCACCAGCATAGGGGCGCCGACGAGCGCAAGGACGTCATGCAGCGTTTCGATTCGGCCGCCGCGCCAGTCGGGCTCCGCGTGGAAGGTCAGGTGGTCGCCGAGGTCCGGGGCGGCCAGCTGTACCGCGGTGAGGCCGAACGCCTGGGCGCCGGTCAGCTCGCGGCCGCCGCCGTCGCCGACGTAGAGGCACCCGGCGGGGTCGGCGCCGAGCAGGTCACAGGCGGTGCGGTACATCGCCGGGTCCGGCTTGGCGGCGCCGACCTCCGACGAGTAGACCGCGGCGTCGAACAGGCCGGCCAGGGCGGACGTCGGCAGGAAACCCGGCAGCTCGAACCAGCAGTCGCTGACGATCGCCACCTTGACCCCGGCCGCGCGCAGTGCCCGCAGGACGGGCACGGTCTCGGCGCGCAGCGGGGCGTCGTCCTGCAGCGCCGCCAGGCGTAACTCGAGCGCGGCGTGCAGCTGTGCGTAGGACGGCGCGGCGCCGATGCGGGCACACAGTGCCCGTATGCCGGAGATCGCGCCGTTGCCGACCCCGCCGCGGGCCCGCTCGTCGAAGGTCAGGTCCAGCAGGTCGACCCACTCGTCCGGGTCGACCCCGAGCACCTCGGCCGTCCGCCGGTGCCCTTCGCCGCGCCGTACGGCGGACGTACACGTGTTGAAGTAGTCAAAACAGACAGCAGCGAACACTGATCGGCCCCCCTCGTATCCCCCAAACGGATGAGTAGGGTCTTACAGGGTGGCGAGGGCGACAAGTGTCGGATCAACGACAGTTTTCAGCTAGTGCAAAGATCTCCCGCATGGCTTCCGTCGTCGCGCTCGTGGTCGCGATCGTGGCGATCTCGTCGTCGGCGCCGCTCATCGCCTTTGCGGCCGCCCCGTCGCTGGCCATCGCCTTCTGGCGCAATGCCGCGGCGGTCGGCGTCCTCGCGCCGGTCGCGCTGGTGCGGCGGCCGGACGAGGTGCGCCACCTGTTCGGGCGGCGCGCCGGACTCGTGAGCGTCACGTCCGGGCTGTTCCTGGCGGTCCACTTCGGCGCGTGGGTGCCCAGCACCAAGCTCACCAGCGTCGCCATGTCGGTGGCGCTCGTCTCCACCACGCCGATCTGGACCGCGCTCGTCTCGGCGGTTCGCGGCGTGCGGGTGCCGGCCTCGACCTGGGCCGGCATCGGGCTGGCGGTGGCCGGCGTCGCGCTCGCCACCGGCGCCGACCCCGACCTGTCGCCCCGGGCCCTGCTCGGCGACGGGCTGGCGCTGCTCGGCGGCCTCGCCGCGGCCGGGTACACGCTGCTCGGCAGCCGGGCCCGCGCGACGATCGCGACCACGACGTACACGAGCGTCTGCTACTCGGTGTGCGCTGTCGTCCTGCTGGCCGCCTCGCTCGTCACCGGCGCCGACCTGGTCGGCTTCGACGGGCAGACCTGGGTCGCGATCGCCGCGATGACGATCGGGCCGCAGCTGCTCGGCCACACCCTGATCAACTACGCGCTGCGGCGCATCGGGTCGACCACGGTCGCGGTGCTGCTCCTGCTGGAGGTGCCGGGCGCGCTGGTCATCGCCTGGCTGCTGCTCGGCCAGCTGCCCGAGGCGCGCACGCTGCCCGGGATCGCCGTACTGCTGGCCGGCGTGGCGATCGTGGTGCTCGGGGCGCGCCGTCAGCCCGGTCAGCCCGGTCAACCCACGAACGGCGGCACGGCCATCTCGCCGGAGGCGATCGGCACCACGTGACCGCCGACGGTCGCGGCGACCGCCACCCCGCCGGACGCGGTGACCGAGCACTGCAACGACGACGGCCGGCGGATCTCCACGCCCTGGATGATGTGGTATTGGCTGAGCCCGTCGCCGGGCAGCAGACCGGCCGCCACCAGCCAGACGCCGAGGCCGAGCGCCGCCGACCCGGTCGCCGGGTCCTCGGCCACGCCGACCCCGGGGACCAGCACCCGGACGTGCGCCTCGTGCCGCTCGGCGTCCCAGTGGAAGACGCTGAGGTTGTCGACCTCGTGCTGCAGCCGCACCCTGGTGACCGCCTCGTCGGTCACCGACAGGTACGCGAACTCGAGCCCGCAACCGGCCGTGCGCGGCGCCGGGCCGACGAAGTCGTCCTCGGTCAGGCCGAGCGCCGCGAGGAGCGGCGCCGGGTCGAGGGCCACGCCGACGGTCGGCTCGCCGCCGGTGACGGTCGCGCTGTGGTGCTCCGGGTCGACCCGGATCGGGATCAGGCCGGCGCCGCACTCCTGCACGATGTCGGTGCCCTTGACGACGCCGGCCCGGTGCAGGGTGACCGCGCAGCCCACGCTCGGGTGGCCGGCGAACGGCAGCTCGACGCCCGGCGTGAAGATCCGCACCCGGTAGGTGGCGCCGGGCGTCGTCGGCGGCAGCACGAAGATCGTCTCGGACAGGTTGAACTCGCGCGCGATCGCCTGCATCTGCTCGCCGGCGAGGTCCTGCGCGTCGTGGACGATCGCCAGCGGGTTGCCGGTGAAGGGCCGGTCGGTGAAGACGTCGACGACGGAGTACCGCACCATGCTCATGAGCGGAAGCCTAATAAGTAGGCTGGTTCCTTGTGAGCACTGCGCCGCGAGTCTATGTGGCGCGCCTTGCCAGCCTGAGCGTGTTCGATCCGAACGGCGACCAGGTGGGCCGGGTGCGCGATGCGGTCGCGCGTCCCCGCACCGGCAACCAGCCGCCCCGCGTGGTCGGGCTGGTCGCCGAGATGCCGATGCGGCGGCGGATCTTCCTGCCCATCGGGCGGATCACCGCGATCGAGCCCGACGCCGTGGTGCTCAACACCGGCACGCTCAACCTGCGCCGGTTCGAGAAGCGCCCCGGTGAGCTGCTGGTGCTCGAGGACTTCGTCGACCGGCACGTCACCGTCCCTGCCACCGGGCGCACGGGCGCCGTCGTCGACGTCGCCATGGAGTCCGACCGCACCGGCGAGTGGTCGCTGACGCGCGTCGCCGTCCGCGAGTTCAGCGGCCGGCTGACCCGCCGCGGCCATCTCAACCAGCTCGAGTGGGGCGAGGTCGCCGGGCTGGCCGGGGAGCCGCAGACCCAGGGCACGGCCGGGCTGCTCGCGGTGCTCGACAACATGCGCCCCGCCGACCTGGCCAACGTCCTGCAGGACCTGTCCGAGAGTCGGCGGGTCGAGGTCGCCGCGGCGCTGGACGACGAGCGGCTCGCCGACGTGCTGGAGGAGCTGCCCGAGCACGACCAGCTGGAGATCATCACCGCGCTGGAGCCGCAGCGGGCCGCCGACGTGCTGGAGGAGATGGACCCGGACGACGCCGCCGACCTGCTCTCCGAGATGCCGAAGCCGGAGCAGGAGGTGCTGCTCGACCTGATGGAGCCCGACGAGGCCTCCCCGGTCCGCGCCCTGCTCGACTACCTGCCGGGCACCGCAGGCTCGGTGATGACCTCGGAGCCGATCGTCATGCCGCCCGACGCCACCGTGGCCGAGGCGCTCGCCCGCATCCGCGAGCCGCAGCTCTCCCCCGCCGTCGCCGCCGGGGTCTTCGTCACCCGCCCGCCGATGGCCACCCCGACCGGGCGGTATCTCGGGGTCGTCCACTTCCAGCGGCTGCTCCGCGAGCCACCTTCGGCGCTGCTCGGCGGCGTGGTCGACAACGACATCGATCCGCTCGAACCGGGTACCACCCTGGCCGAGATCACCCGCCGCATGGCGACCTACAACCTGGTGGTGATGCCCGTGGTCGACGACAACGACAAGCTGGTCGGCGCCGTCACGGTCGACGACGTGCTCGACCACCTGCTGCCCGAGGACTGGCGCGACCGCGACCACGCCGAGCCACTGTCGCTGCCGGGCGGTGGCCGTGGCTGACCGTCGCCGCCTCGACCAGCCGCGCGAGACCCGGATCACGCTGCCCCGCTTCGACCCCGAGGCGTTCGGGCAGTGGTCCGAGGGGATCGCCCGGTTCATGGGCACGGCCAAGTTCCTCGTCTACATGACGGTGGTGATCCTGGCCTGGATCGCCTGGAACACGCTCACGCCCGAGAGCTGGCGCTTCGACCCGTACACGTTCACGTTCCTCACGCTGATCCTGTCGCTGCAGGCGTCCTACGCGGCGCCCCTCATCCTGCTGGCCCAGAACCGGCAGACGGACCGCGACCGGCTGGCCTCCGAGGAGGACCGGCGGCGGGCGGCCGCCCAGAAGGCGGACACCGAATACCTGGCCCGGGAGATCGCCGCGCTGCGCATCGCCGTCGGCGAGGTGGCGACCCGCGACTTCCTGCGGTCGGAGCTGGCCCGGATGGGCGAGGAGCTCGACGAGTCCGCTGTGCGGCGGGCGAAGCTGGAGCGGAAGAAGGCGAAGAAGGCGGCGGCCGCGGCGACCGCGCTGGACGAGCCGCTGGAGGCGGACGACGGCGACGACCCGGACGACTCGGTGGACTCCGACTCGCCGGATGCCTCGCCTTCGTCGCGGCGGCGGCTCCGGCACTGAGCTTTGCTGTTGGCCGCGCGCCTCAAGGGGCTAGGCGCGCGGCGTGTAAACGATGGTCGCACCGGGTCGGGTGCGGGGACAACCCCGGTGGTTGGCAAAATACTCATTTCGGGTGGTGTGACGCGTTCCTCGGCGGCGCTCACCACGCGGGGTGGGCGGGCATCCCGACGTACCATGGCAGCCATGTCTGCCCCGGCCACCACCGTTGAGGACGCGATCACCGCCGCGCTCGCGACCGTCGACGACCCTGAGATTCGCCGCCCGATCACCGAGCTGGGCATGGTGCGTGACGTCATGCTCCGCCCGGACGGGGTCGCGGCGATCGGCATCCTGCTGACGGTGGCCGGCTGCCCGCTGAAGGACAAGCTGCGCAGCGACATCACGCGCGCGGTCGGGGCGGTCGCGGGCGTGACCGCGGTCGAGATCGACTTCGGCGTCATGACCCCGGAGCAGCGCAAGAACCTGCAGACCAGCCTGCGCGGCGACGTGCAGGAGCCGGTGATCCCGTTCGCCCAGCCGGGCTCGCGCACCCGCGTCTACGCGGTGGCCAGCGGCAAGGGCGGCGTGGGAAAGTCGAGCGTCACGGTCAACCTGGCGGCGTCGCTGGCGGCCCGCGGCCTCTCGGTCGGCGTCGTCGACGCCGACATCTACGGCCACTCCGTCCCCCGCATGCTGGGCGCCGACGGCCGCCCGACCCAGGTCGAGTCGATGATCATGCCCCCGTCCTCCCACGGCGTGAAGGTCATCTCGATCGGCATGTTCACCCCCGGCAACACCGCGGTCGTGTGGCGCGGCCCGATGCTCCACCGGGCCCTGCAGCAGTTCCTCGCCGACGTGTACTGGGGCGACCTCGACGTCCTCCTCCTCGACCTCCCGCCGGGCACCGGCGACGTGGCCATCTCGCTGGCCCAGCTGCTCCCGTCGGCCGAGATCCTGGTCGTGACCACTCCCCAGGCCGCCGCGGCCGAGGTGGCCGAGCGGGCCGGCTCGATCGCCCTGCAGACCCACCAGCGCATCGTGGGCGTGGTCGAGAACATGTCCTGGCTGGAGCTCCCCACGGGCGAGAAGATGGAGATCTTCGGCGCCGGCGGCGGCCAGACGGTGGCCGACTCGCTGAGCCGCCTGGTTGGCGCGAAGGTGCCGCTGCTGGGCCAGATCCCCCTCGACACCCGCCTGCGCGAGGCCGGCGACTCGGGGCAGCCGCTGGTGCTGGCCACCCCGGACGCTCCCGCGGCGGTCGCCCTGAGCGCGGTGGCGGATCGGCTGGCGCAGCGACGGGAGAGCCTGGTCGGCAAGCCGCTGGGGCTGAAGCCCGCCGGTCGCTGACCTCGCCGCTCCGGCGCCGCGGAAGCGGTCCATGATCACGGACGTTTGTGTGTCGCATAGGGACGAGAACTTCCGCGGTCACGCAGGCGCACGCACGCCACCCGGAAGGCCAGACACAAACTGGCCGCCCTGGCCGGCGCGGCCGTGGTGTCCCAGCCGGACATCGGCGCAGCGAGGCGGGTCCGAGCACTATGCGTCGAATGCTCGATTTGGGCCGTTAGGCACCGAACTCGGCAACCGGGCCGTGCGGCATGGTCGGACCGCAGCGTCGGGCCGACGGTGCGATGCGGTGCTAATGCCGTAGCCGCCGCGGCGAGCACTGCCTCGTCCGCTGCCTTCGCCGCGAGCACTGCTGCCGCCGCGAAGACTGCCACTGCTGCCGCGAGCACCGCCGCCGCCCTCGCCGCGAGCACCGCCGCCGCCCTCGCCGCGAGCACCGCCGCCTCCACCGCCGCTGCCGCGAGCACCGCCGCCGCCCTCGCCGCGAGCACCGCCGCCTCCACCGCCGCTGCCGCGAGCACTGCCTCCGCCGCGAGCACCGCAGCCGCAGCCGCCGCGAGCCCTGCCGGCGCCGTCCTCACTGACCCGCGCAGCCGCAGCGTCCGCTTTCGCCGCCATAGCTCGACATTTCGGAAATGTCGCCCACCGACCCGACCATCTCGCGGTCGGGCTGTCGTGGCAGGCGCCCGCAGTACGACCGGGGCGAATGAATGTCAGGTGACGTCGTCCCAGGAGGCGCGCACCGCCGGCTGGGACGGCGGTGGCGTGGTCGCGGCCGGGGTCGAGGCCGGGGTCGCCACGCTGTTGGCCGCGGAAGCCGCCGCCTGGGCATCGCGCTTCACGCCGTCCGCCACGCCTTTGACGTCGTCGTAGATGCCCTGTAACGGCTTGCGGAGGGCGGCCTCGTCGGCCTCGCTGAGCAGGTGCTTGCGCAGGAAGGTCTTCGGGTGGAGGTCTTCCAGCTGGATGTCGGTGCCGAGTTCCTTGCTGAGGTCGCCGGTGGCGTTGCGCGCCATCTGGCGGACGTTGCGCAGCATCCGCATGCCGTCGCCGATGGCCTTCGGCAAGCGGTCGGGACCGAAGATGAACAGCCCGACCAGGATGATCAGGATGAACTCCCAGCCGCCGATGTTCTCCAAGCCCATTGTGCCGGCCCTCCCCTGCTCTCAGCCGCAAGACTACGCACCCGCGGCCCCGAACGGGGAGGGCCCGATGGTCACTTCGCGTCTGCGACCAGCGTTACTGACGTTTTTTCCCGAGTTGTACCGCGTAAGTACTGGATTTCCACCGTGTCCCCGGGTGCGTACTTGCGCACGAGCGCGGTGAGGTCCCAGAACTCCTCGACCGGCTTGCCGTTGACGGTCAGGATCACGTCGCCGCTCTTCAGGCCGGCCGCGGCGGCCGGGCCGCCGGCCTCGACGGAGGCGAGGCGGGCGCCGCCGACCGGGTTGCGGTACGACGGGTCGGGCTGGACGCCCATCACGGTGCGCCGGGCCTTGCCGGTGTTGATGATGTCGGTGGCGATGCGCTTGGCATGGTTGATCGGGATCGCGAACGCGAGGCCGACGTTGCCCGCCGTGGACTGGTCCTCGGACAGGGTGCCGATCACCGAGTTGATGCCGACCACGCGGCCGGCGCCGTTGAAGAGCGGGCCGCCCGAGTTGCCCTGGTTGACCGCGGCGTCGGTCTGGATGGCCGAGTAGTATCGTGCGGTGCCGCCCTCGCTGGTGCGGATGGGGCGGTCGAGGTAGCTGACCACGCCGTAGGTGAGCGTGCTGGTCAGGCCGAGCGGCGCGCCGACCGCGACGACCGGGTCGCCGACCTGGACCTGGTCGGAGTCGCCGAACTCGACGGGGACGAGCTTACCCTCGGGCAGCCCGGCCGTATCGATCTTGAGCACGGCGACGTCGGACTCGTCGTCGCCGCCGACCACCTTCGCCGAGGCCACCGTCGCGTCGCTGAACCGGACCGTCGCGTTGCCGGTGCCGCCCTCGACGACGTGGTTGTTGGTGATGACATGGCCGTCGTTGGACACGACGAAGCCGGAGCCGAGGGACATGCCGGAGCCGACCCGGATGCTGATCGTGACGACGCTGGGCAGGACCTTCTTGGCCAGGGCGGCGACCGAGTCCGGCGGGCGGCCGTTGAGCGGCGGGTCGCTGCCGAGCTGCGTGCCGCCGAGGCCGCCACCGCCGCCGACGGCGAAGACGTAGCCGAGCGTGCCGCCGAGCGCGCCCGCCAGCAGGGCGGTGACGATCGACACGACCAGCACGAGACCCAGGCCGAGGCGCGGGCCCGGGCCGGGCGCCGGCGGCTTCTCAAGCGGCGGGATGTCGTCCTGCGGCGTCTTCACGACGACGACGGGCGCGTCGGGATCGCGCCACGGGTCGGCCAGCGCGTCGGACCACCAGCTGTCGGGCGCGGGCTGCGGCTGCGTCTGCGGGCGGCCCTGCGTAGGCGTCGCCCAGCCACCGGGGCTGGGCGCTGCGCCATGGCCCGGCTGACGCCAGGCCGAACCGTCTGTCACGATCGGCTCCTCCGTCCGTTTCGCATCCAGCATTACACGCTCCGGCATCCCACACGCGGGGGCGAGGTCTCCTAGGCTTTGCCGGGAATCGACTCACCTGGAGGTGCCCCATCACCGCGTCCGCGAGAAGCGCGCAGCAGTTCGCCGACTTCGTCGACGGGTACGTGCTGGAGGACCCGGTGCTCACGGCCGCCCGCGAACAGGCCGGTGAGCTGGGCATCCACGCCGTCAGCCGGGGTTGCGGCGCGGCACTGCGGGTGATCGCCGCGGTGAGCAACGCGAAGGCCGTCGTCGAGGTCGGCACCGGCACCGGGGTGAGCGGCGGGTGGCTCCTGCGCGGCATGCGGCGCGACGGCGTTCTCACCACGATCGACTACGAGGCCGAGCACCAGCGGATCGCGCGGCGCGTGTTCTCCGCCGCCGGCAACCCGCCGTCGCGGGCCCGCATCATCACCGGCCGGGCGCTGGACGTGCTGCCCCGGCTGGCCGACCGGGCGTACGACCTGGTGTTCGTGGATCACGACCCGGCCGAGTACGGCCCCGTCGTGACCGCGGCCGAGCGGCTCCTGCGCCCGGGCGGGACGCTGGTGCTGAACGACGCCCTGGCCGGCGGCCGGGTCAGTGATCCCACGATTCGGGACACGGAGACGGTACTGCTGAGAGAGACGGTCAAGGGTCTGCGCGACAGCGACGCTTGGGTGCCCGCTCTGCTGCCGATCGGTGACGGACTGTTGCTGGCGGCACGCGCGGCTTAGAAAGTGTCGTACCCGGGTTCGAAACTGTCGCCATGACCGAACTCGGCATCACCACCCGCATCGTCCTGTCCGCCACCGCCCCGTTCGACCTCGCCTGCTCGAGGCGCGCGATGCGCACCTTCACGCCGACCAACAACGACCAGTTCGTCACCTCCGACGGCCGCGTCCGCAAGGCGTTCCTGCACCCGAGCGACCCGTCGAGGGCCGTGGTCACGGAGGTGATGGCCCGCGACGACGGCGAGCCGGGCGTCGCCGTGACCGTCTACGGCGACGAGCCCCTCACCCCGTCCGAGACGACGGCCGTCGCCACCGCCGTGGCCAACTGGCTGAGCCTCGACGACGACCGCGACGAGTTCCTGGCGATCGCCCGCACCGACCCGGCGATGGCCCGCCTCCTGCCCGTCGCCGAGGGCCTGCACCAGGTCTGCTTCCCGACCCTGGCCGAGGCCGCCGCCTACTTCACGCTGACCCACCGCTCCACGGCCTGGCATGCGGCGACCCGCAAGCGCCGCCTGGTCGACGAACACGGCCCGTGGGGCATCGTGGAAGGCCGGGCGTATTCGGCGTTCCCCACGGCCGCCGTGGTGACCACCCTGACGCCGCGTCAGCTCCTGGCCCACACGGGCAGCCAGTTCCGCGCCGACCGACTGCTGACGGTGCTCTCCGGCATCGCCGAGCTGGACGAGGCCGCCCTCCGCACCGCGCCGTATGACGAGGCCCGTGACGCCCTGCTCGCCGTCCGCGGCATCGGCACCTTCACCGCCCACGCCCTGCTCCTGCGCGCCCTGGGCCGCCCGGACGCCGTCCCCCTGGAGCGGACCCAGTTCACGAAGACGGCCCTGGCGCTCTACGGCGAGCCCACCCCGGACCCGACCGACCTCCGCCGGCGATACGGGCCGTGGATCGGCTGGTGGGCGTATACGGCCCGGACGGCCCTCGGCTGGCTCGCCACCCCCGCCGGGGCCGAGGCTCCGTCGCCGCCACCACCGGCCGCGCGGCTGGTGGCCGTGGCCGCCTGACCCCGCCGTCCGAGTCGCCCGACCGGGCAGCCCGGGCCGCCTGACCCGCGGTCCGGGCGGCCTGACCCGCGGTCCGGCCCGACGGATCACGAGGCGGACCAGCGCGACCTCGGCGGTGGACCCCGCGTCGACCGGGGCGGCGTGCCTGGTCGGGCCGCGAGCGGGCGGGCATGACCGCTCGCGGCCCGGCCCCGCCGCACCGGAACCGGGGCCGACCGCGACCGCTTGGGAGTCGGCCGGACCACACGAAACGGGCGACCGTGACGCCCGTCCAACCACCGAGCGCTACAGGAGGCCGTCGAGAGGCTTCGGGTCGTTCAGGATCTGGCCCGGATCGGCGTCGAGGACGTCCCGGAGGAGGGTGGCGTATACCGAGCGGAAGTCCGTCGTGAACTTCAGGTCGCCGTTGTCGAGGTCGGCGAGGCTGGGCTGCTCGCCGTACAGGCCGCCCCGCACCGGGGAACCCAGCAGGAACATGTTCGACGCCGTGCCGTGGTCGGTGCCGTCGGAGCCGTTGGCGGCCACGCGGCGGCCGAACTCCGAGTAGACGGCCACGACCACGCGGCGGCCGGCGTCGGTCTTGGCCATGCGTTCGGCGAACGTGGTGAGGGCGCTGTCCAGGCGTTTGAGCAGGGCCTCCTGCGAGTTGCGCTCGTCGGCGTGCAGGTCGAAGCCGCCCAGGGAGACGGAGAAGACGCGCGTCGCCACGCCGGCCTCGACGCAGCGGGCGACCAGGGCGAGCTGCTCCGGGAGGTCGGCGCGGCCGCCGGTGCCGGTGCCCGTCGACGTCGACGGCTCGTCGTCGGCGGACTCGGTGTCGGCGCTCTGGATCAGCGTGTCCACCGCCACCAGGTCCGCGAACGCCTTGGCGGCTCGGGCCTGCAGCGGCGGTTCGCCCGGGGAGGACTGGCCCAGCGACGTCAGCGTCGATTTGGCCACGCCGTTGGGGAGGGCCAGGCCCGTCACCGGGATGGCGGCGCCGGCCGTGGTCGCGCCGGCGAGGACAGGAGGGAGGACCGGTTCGAAGGAGACCGCGTGGCGGGGGTCGCCGCCGATCGAGTCCAGCCAGCGGCCCAGCCAGCCCGTCGTGCCGGGGCGCTCCGGCTGGGCGGTCTGCCAGATGTCCATCGAGCGGAAGTGGCTGTGATCGGGCTTCGGGTAGCCGACGCCGCGGACGACGGCGAGCTTGCCGGCGTCGTACATGCGCTTGAAGCCGGCGAAGGCCGGGTTCAGGCCCAGCTCGTCGTTCAGGCGCAGGACCTCGTCGGGCGAGTACGCCAGCTCCTGGCGGGCGTCGCGGTAGCCGGGGGCGGCGAACGGGATGACGTTGGCCAGGCCGTCGTTGCCGCCGTACAGCGTGACGAGGACCAGGGTGCGGGCGTCGCCGGGGCGGTCGTCCCACGTGGTCGTCGTGAAGAGGTCGCGGAGGGTCCACGCCGTGCCGCCGGCCAGGGCGGCGGCGCCGGTCACGCCGCTCGCGACCAGGAAGCGGCGGCGGGTCAGGGTGTCCACAGGAGGGCCTCCGTCAGCAGATCGCGTACTCGGGGCTGGCCAGGCCCAGGGCCAGCAGCTTGCGGGGGTCGCCCGCCACCGCGGCCAGCGCCGCCGTGGTGCGGTCGGTGAAGCGGTCCACCACCAGGAGGCGGGCCAGGGCGGCGACGCGCTGGGGCCGGGGTACGGACGTGAGGCGGTCGAGCACGGCCGACGACGCCTTCCCGGCCAGGGACTGGGCGACCTTGAGCCGGGCCTGGGTCGCCGACGTGGTCAGCCAGGCCGCGCCCGACGACCAGCCGCCGACGCTCGGCGGGCGCAGCGGGACCTGGCCGAGCTGGTTCAGGAAGTTGAGGTGCTGCTCGACGGGGCGGATGCCGAGCTGGCGCAGGGCGCCGACCAGCCACTCGACGGGCTGCTTGACGAGCTCGGTGTGGCCGTCGGCGAGCAGCAGCGTGCGCAGCATCGCGCCGGTGGTGCCGGCGGTTCGCGCCGCATCCAGCGCGGTCGACGGCATCTCGCCCTCGCCGCAGTACCGGAGCCAGAGCCGCCGGGCGATGAAGGCCGGGCACTCGGGGCGGCTCAACAGCAGCGACGCGAAGCCGTCGGCGTCGTAGTTCGACGTCGAGCCCAGGATGGTCTTCGGCCGGTCGTCGTGGCGCTTCGGGTTGAGCGTCGCCGTGCCGCGGGGCTGGTCGACCACCCAGCCGGTCAGGGCGCGGGCGCCCTCCCGCACGTCCCGCTCGGTGTAGTTGCCGACACCGAGCGTGAACAGCTCCATGAGCTCGCGGGCGAGGTTCTCGTTCGGGGCCTTGACCGTGTTCTTCTGCCCGTCGAGCCAGAGGATCAGGGCCGGGTCGCGGATCATCGCCCGGACCTGGGTGCCGAAGTCGCCCAGGGCGGTGCGGAAGAGCGTCTGCTGCTGGCCGAGCATGAGCGGGCCCGATCTCACCTTGTCGGCGGAGGTGGCCCAGTGTCCGTGCCAGAAGAACGTCAGCTTCTCGTGCAGCTGGTGCTCGGCCTGGGTCATGCGGTCGAGCCACCACAGCGCGACGGTGCGGATCTGCTTGGCCCGGTCGCTGCGCTCGTTCACGACCGGGCCGAGCTTGGGCAGCGGCGTGCGCGCCGCCCCGGCGTCGTCGCGGGGCGGCCCGAGCAGCCGGTCGACGACCTCCGCCGGATCCAACGAGGCAACCGCGTCGACCTCGTCCGCGGTCGGCCCGAACGTCGCGCGGCGCAGCAGGTGGGCAACGCTCATGCCCAAGACCGTAGGGCCGAAGTGTTCGAGGGTTGTAAACCCCCGTTCAGGCTCCCTTGAAGACCGGCCTCTGCTTGGCCACGAACGCGGCCGTGGCGTTGCTGTGGTCGGCCGTGTGGCCGCAGGTGGTCTGCGCCTCCGCCTCGATCCGCAGCGCGTCGGCCAGCGAGCCCGACCCGCCCGCGGCCAGCTCGCGCTTGATCTGCGCGTAGGCGACGGTGGGGCCGGCGGCGAGGCGGGCGGCCAGCGCCTGGGCGGCCGGCAGCACGTCGTCGTCGGTGTCGACCAGCCGGGTCAGCATGCCCAGCTGGGCGGCCGTCGCCGCGTCGACCGGCTCGGCGAGCAGCAGCAGCTCGGTGGCCTTGGCGTGGCCGACCAGCCGGGGCAGGGTCCACGAGATGCCGGTGTCGCCGGCCAGGCCGACGTTGGCGAAGGCCATCAGGAACGAGGTCCTGGGGCCGCCGATCCGGAAGTCGGCGAGCAGGGCGAGCGACGCGCCGGCCCCGGCGGCCACCCCGCGCACGGCGGCGACGACCGGCTTGGGCAGGCCTCCGAGCCCGAGCGCGATCGGGTTGTAGTGCTCGGACACGGTCGACAGCGACGCTCCCGTGCCGGCCTCCAGCGCGGCGACATGCTCGCGCAGGTCCTGCCCCGCGCAGAAGGCCTTCCCGGCGCCGGCGACGACCACCGCCCGTACCGCCGAATCCTCCGCGATCTCGCCCAGCGTGTCCCGCAGGGCCACCTTCAGCTCGTCGTTCAGGGCGTTGTACGCGTCGGGTCGGTTCAGGGTCAGCGTGGCGACGCCGTCGGCGCGCTCGACGAGCAGGGTGTCGGACATGGCGGTACCCCTTCTCACACACTCAGGCAATGGTCAACGTACCGGTCGGCGGCCGGGCGGAGGCGGGCGGCGTGCCGGTCGAAGAAGGCGGCTGCCGCGGTGCCGGCCCACCCGGCCGGCAACAGCTCGGGCGGCAGCTGCGGATCACGGAACAGGAACGCGCGCCACGCGTGGACGAGCGTGAACCGCACCGCATACGCCTGCTCGTCGGTGGCGCCCGGCCCGATCTCGGTGACGAGCGGGGTGAGCCGCTCGACGAACTCGTCGTAGGCCGCGCCGATCGCGGTCAGGTCCCACGCCCGCTCGACCAGCCGCACCGCGCCGGTCGTGCCGCCGGCATGGGCGGCGCGGAACCGGTCGTGCCGCACGCCGGCCTCCGCGAGCAGGGCGTCGACCCCCTCACCCGGGCGTGGCGCGATCCACGTCGACCCGTCGATCGAGCCGTACCCGAGGAAACCGAGATTCGCCACCAGTCTCGCCCGCGCGCCGCGATGCTGGGGCGGTTCGAGCATGATGAGATCGAAGTGCCCGTCCCATCCTCCGTCGCTCTTCCGGGTGCGGTAGATGCGGGCACCGGCCGCGTCGAGGCGTCGTGCCGCCTTCGGGGTGATGCCGTAGCCGGGGCCGGTCGGCAAGCGTAGAGGGTGGAGCCAGCCCTGCCGGACCATCCGCGAGACCGCGGTGCGCACGGCGGGGGCGGCAATGCCGAGGGGAGCGAGCAGGCGCACGAGAGCCGCGACGGCGGCCCGTCCACCGCGCGGGCGCAGATGGTCGCCATAGAGATCAAAGAGGGCGGACCGGGCCTGCATGGCCGCTTATTGTGACAGTTGATCGGCATTTTGCGCCACAAGTTGTCACAAGGTTCGCGTCCCGGTTTGGGTCTTGGGGCCATCATCAGGGAAAATCATCGGTTGGTGCGTTCGTCACGGAGCCAACGGGTCTTGGTCGGGGCCCCGTGAGCAGGCGCGCGGGCATGCGGGGACGGCTGTGCCACCTGGTGTCTGGGACATCAGGGAGCGAAGGGAGACAACATGGCGGCCATGAAGCCGCGGACAGGCGACGGTCCGCTGGAGGTCACCAAGGAGGGCCGCGGCATCGTCATGCGGGTCCCACTGGAGGGCGGTGGGCGGCTCGTGGTCGAGATGACCAAGGACGAGGCCAACGAACTGAGCGAGGCGCTGAAGACCGCCACCGGCTGAGGTCTTCCACGACAGGTTTGCCGGAGTGACCCGAGCTGGTCGCTCCCTTCAGTGTGCTCGTCGAATGGGAGTCATCGTGCTGGACATCAGGTTTTCCACAGCCCGCACCGGGTCGGCGGCGGTCGCTGTGGTCGTGCCGTCCGGCGAGCCCTCCGCGGCGGTCGAGCTGCTCGGCGAGGCGACCCGCCTCCGGATGAGCCCGGCCGACCTCGACGAGTGCGCGGCGTTCCTGCAGGACGTCGAGCACTCCGGGTCGGCCGGGTCCGTGCACAGCCTGCCCCGCCCGGGCCGCCAGCCGTCGCGCCTGCTCTTCGTGGGGATCGGCGACGGCTCGGAGGCCGGCTGGCGCGCGGCGGGCGCGGCGCTGGCCAGGTCCGCCCGTTCCGAGCCGGCATTGGTTCTGGTGGTACCGGCTGAGCTCGCCCCGGCGGGACTGCGTGGCCTGGCGGAGGGCCTCTGGCTGGCCTCGTACCGGTTCGAGCTGTCCACCGCGGAGGACTTCGAGCTGAAGCGGGTCACGCTCGGGCTGGAGGCGACGCCCGAGCACGCGGAGGCGCTGCAGCGGGCCCGCGCGGTCGCCGAGTCCACCCGGCTGGCGCGCGACCTGACGAACATGCCCGGCGACCGGAAGACCCCGGCCTGGTTCGCCAAGCAGATCGAGAAGGCCGCCACCGGTGTACCGCAGCTGACGATCTCGGTCCGCGACGAGGCCGCCCTGACCGAGCAGGGCTTCAACGCGATCCTGGCGGTCGGCCGCGGCTCCACGCGCGGCCCGCGGCTGGTCGAGCTGTCCTGGCGCCCGCGCGGCGCCCGGCGGCACATCGTGCTGGTCGGCAAGGGGATCACGTTCGACACCGGCGGCATCTGCATCAAGCCGCTGGCCAGCATGAAGCTGATGCGCAAGGACATGGGCGGCGCGGCGGCCGTGGTCGGCGCGACCCTGGCCGCGGCCGCGATGCGCCTGCCGGTGCGGGTCACCGCGCTGGCCCCGCTGGCCGAGAACGCGATCGGCGCCGACGCGATGCGCCCGGGCGACGTGATCCGCCACTACGGCGGGATCACCAGCGAGGTGCTGAACACCGACGCCGAGGGCCGGCTCGTGCTCGGCGACGCGATGGCGTACGCAGTCCGCCGCCTGCGCCCCGACGTGATCGTCGACCTGGCCACGCTCACCGGCGCGCAGGGTGTCGCACTGGGCAAGCGGACGGCGGCGATGTACAGCCACAGCGACGCCCTGGCCGCCGAGCTCAGCGGCGCGGCCGAGGCGGCCGGCGAGGCGGTCTGGCGGATGCCGCTCAGCGACGACTACGCCGAGGCGCTCGACGGCGACCTGGCCGACCTGGTCAACTCGACGGACATCGGCGCCGGCTCGCTGCTCGCCGCGCTCTACCTGCGCGAGTTCACCGGCGGCCTGCGCGACAACTGGGTCCACTTCGACATGTCCTCGCCGGCGTGGGCCGACTCGGCCGACGGCGAGCTGACGAAGGGCGCGACCGGCTGGGGCGTGCGCACGCTGACCCGCTGGCTGGAGACGACGGCCGCCTGACCCGGCTCGCGCCCGCCTGACCCGGCTCGCGCCCGCCCGGCTCGGCTCGTGACCGCCCGGCTCGGCTCGGCTCCTGACCCAGCCCCGCGCCCGGACCAGGCTCGGACCCAGCGCACGCCAGCTCGGCTCGGACCCGGCTCGCGCTCGGCCCAAGCTCGCCGCCACCCGGCTCCTCTTAGACGTTGGTCGATCTACCCTCGGCTCTCGCGATCCAAATGAGGGTAGATCGACCAACGTCTACGCAAGACCGGCGTGCGGACCGAGCCGGAGCCGGTTGAAGCTACAGGATCGTCCAGGTGTCGCCGCTGTTCAGCAGCGCGCCCAGCTCCTCCTCCGGGGTGCCCTTCACCTTCGCCTTGGCCGTCGTGAGCTGCTCACGGACCAGGTCGTCGTAGGCCGGGCGCTCCACGTTGCGGAACACGCCGATCGGGGTGTTGCGCAGGTCGAGGCCGGGCAGGCGGGACAGCGCGAACGCGTACGCCGGCTCGGCCACCGTCTCGTCGTGCACCACGATCTCGTCCGCCGACACCTCCGCCGTCGGCACGACGGACAGGCCGAAGCCCCCGGGCGGGTGGGTCACCGCCCACTCGCCGTCCTTGCCGAACGTGATCGGCCGGCCGTGCTCCAGCCGGATGGTGAAGTCGTCGCGGGTGGCCGGCTCCTTGAGCGCGTCGAAGGCGCCGTCATTGAAGATGTTGCAGTTCTGGTAGATCTCGACGAACGCCGATCCGCGGTGCTCGGCCGCGGCGCGGAGCACCGACTGCAGGTGCTTGCGGTCGGAGTCGATCGTGCGGGCGACGAACGTGGCCTCGGCGCCGAGGGCGAGCGAGATCGGGTTGAAGGGCGAGTCGGCCGAGCCGGCCGGCGTCGACTTCGTGATCTTCCCCAGCTCGGAGGTCGGCGAGTACTGCCCCTTCGTCAGGCCGTAGATCTTGTTGTTGAACAGCAGGATCTTCAGGTTGACGTTGCGCCGCAGCGCGTGGATCAGGTGGTTGCCGCCGATCGACAGGGCGTCGCCGTCACCGGTGACGACCCAGACCGACAGGTCGGGGCGGGACACCGACAGGCCGCTCGCGATCGCCGGCGCGCGGCCGTGGATCGAGTGCATGCCGTAGGTGTTCATGTAGTACGGGAACCGCGAGGAGCAGCCGATGCCGGACACGAACACGATCCGCTCACGCGGGATGTTGAGCTCCGGCATGAACGACTGGACGGCGGCCAGGATCGCGTAGTCCCCGCAGCCGGGGCACCAGCGGACCTCCTGGTCGGACTTGAAGTCCTTGGTCGTCAGCTTCAGCATCTCAGGCATTCTTGACCACTTCCTCGAACACGCCCTCCAGCTCGGCGGCGGTGAACGGCAGGCCGCGAACCTGGTTGTAGGCGATCGCGTCGACCAGGAACTTCGACCGGATCACGCCGGCGAGCTGGCCCAGGTTCATCTCCGGGATGACGACCTTCTCGTACGACTTCAGGACCTCGCCGAGGTTCTTCGGCATCGGCGAGAGGTGCCGCAGGTGCGCCTGCGCGATCGGCAGGCCCCGCTGGCGCAGGGCGCGGGCGGCGGCGCCGATCGGGCCGTAGGTCGAGCCCCAGCCGAGCACGAGCACGCGGGCGGTGCCGTCGGGGTCCTCGACCTCGATGTCCGGCACGTCGATGTTCTCGATGCGGGCCGCGCGGGTGCGCACCATGAAGTCGTGGTTGGCCGGGTCGTACGAGATGTCGCCGGTCTTGTCGGCCTTCTCCAGCCCGCCGATGCGGTGCTCCAGCCCGGGCGTGCCCGGGACGGCCCAGGGCCGGGCGAGGGTCTGGGGATCGCGCAGGTACGGCAGGAAGGTCTTCCCATCCTCCGCGTTCGGCGCCGTCGCGAACTCGACCCGCAGGTCGGGCAGGTCGGCCACCTCGGGCAGCCGCCACGGCTCGGAGCCGTTGGCGATGTAGCCGTCGGAGAGCAGGATGACCGGCGTCCGGTAGGTCAGCGCGATCCGGGCCGCCTCCAGCGCGGTGGTGAAGCAGTCCGCGGGCGAACGCGGCGCGAGCACCGCGACCGGCGCCTCGCCGTGGCGGCCGTAGATCGCCATGTTCAGGTCGGCCTGCTCGGTCTTGGTCGGCAGGCCCGTCGACGGGCCGGCCCGCTGGACGTCGATGATCACCAGCGGCAGCTCCAGGGCGACCGCGAGCGAGATCGTCTCGCCCTTGAGGGCGACGCCCGGGCCCGAGGTGGTCGTCACGCCGAGCGCGCCGCCGTAGGAGGCGCCGAGGGCCACGCCGACGGCCGCGATCTCGTCCTCGGCCTGCACGGTGGTCACGCCGAACTTCTTGTGCTTCGACAGCTCGTGGAGGATGTCGGAGGCCGGGGTGATCGGGTACGCACCGAGGAAGACCGGCAGCTTCGCCCGTACACCTGCCGCCACGATGCCCAGCGCGAGCGCAGCGTTGCCGGTGATGTTCCGGTAGTTGCCCGCCGACATCTGGGCCGGCTTCACCTCGTACCGCACCGCGAAGTGCTCGGTCGTCTCGCCGTAGTTCCAGCCGGCCTTGAACGCGGCGATGTTCGACGCGGCGAGCTCGGGCCGCGCGGCGAACTTGCGCTCCAGGAAGGAGAGCGTGGACTCGTGAGGGCGGGAGTACATCCACGAGAGCAGCCCGAGCGCGAACATGTTCTTCGCCCGCTCGGCATCCTTCTTGGAGATCTGGAACGACTCGAGCGCCTTGACCGTCATCGAGGTCAGCGCGACGGGGGCGACCGCCCAGCCGTCGAGCGAGCCGTCCTCCAGCGGGTTGGCCGCGTAGCCGACCTTGGTGAGGTTGCGGTTGGTGAACTCGTCGGTGTTGACGATGATCGAGGCGCCCTTGGGCAGGTCGGCCAGGTTGGCCTTCAGCGCCGCCGGGTTCATGGCCACCAGGACGTTGGGCGCGTCACCCGGCGTCAGGATGTCGAAGTCGGCGAAGTGCACCTGGAAGCTCGACACGCCCGGGAGCGTGCCGGCGGGGGCACGGATCTCCGCGGGGAAGTTGGGCAACGTCGAGATGTCGTTGCCGAGCTGGGCGGTCTCCGAGGTGAACCGGTCACCGGTGAGCTGCATGCCATCACCGGAATCGCCAGCGAACCTGATGACCACTCGATCCAGCTGGCGGACCTGCTTGGTCACGTGAGCTGACCTCCTGTTGTGCCGGCGGGGCGGGGTCGGGGCGACGACTTAGCGAAGCCTTACAACCAGAGGGTACGTCGGCCGCGCCCCGCCGCCTGCGGCGCAGGTCTCACCTCAGGGCCGAATGCGGGGCGAATACCGATCGGATCCGCCTGACCTGCGCCGCAAGGTTCGCCGATCAGGATGTTTCCGGCAGCCGATCGTCGTCGTCCCGGCCCGGATCGCGGAATGAACCGTCCGAATGGCGGAACCCGGAACCGGCCACCGGGCCGGGCGGCAGGCGCGGCAGGGTGATCGAGCGCGGGATCGGCGAGCGGGGCATCGGCGCCGCCGGCAGCTCGCCGGCCGGCACCAGCACGACCTCCTCCACCTCGTCCTCGGACAGCTCATCGTCGTCGTCCCGGCCGGCGCCGCTCATCCGCCGGCGCAGCGAGAGCACCACGAGGAAGCCTACGACCGCGACCAGCCCGACGATCCCGACCACGAACGGCGCGCTGGACAGCTGCTCGCTGGAGAGGAGGTTGCTGTCCGAGTCGTCCCGGCGGGCCGCGCCGGTACCGCCGACGAGCGGGACGGGGGCGGGCGAGGCCGGCGCGTCGGTCGGCAGCGGCGACTCGCCGGCGATCGGCGGCCCGGTGATCCGGTAGTCGGCCCGCGTCTCGACGGCGGGCCGGCCGGCCGGCGTCAGGTACCCGTGGACGGCCCCGGTCAGCGGCAGCTGCTCGCGCGCGGCGGCACTGATCGCCAGCCCGAACGTCGCGGCCACCTCCCGCCCGGCGGTCAGGTCGCCCAGGTCGCAACGGTCGCGGTCCTCGGCGATCCTGCGGTGCGACCGGCAGGCGGCCGGGAACGACACCACGTCGACCCCGGGCGGGGTGACCAGCTCGACCGCCCCGGCGCCCTTGGCCGCGCCGGTGTTGCGCAGCTTGACCTGGAGTTGGGCGGTCTGCGCCTGCGGGGCGGCGGCGGCCGGCAACTCGAGCTGCGAGGCCGACAGCGCGATGCCGGGCGTCGGCGGCTGGGCGGTGAACCGGATGGTGAAGTTGCGGGAGCGCACGAGGTCCCGGTTGTGCTCCGTGTCGCGGACGGACGCGGTGACCGTGCCGGGGCCGGAGAGCTTCCAGGCGTTCTCGTCGACGTTTACCTTGACCACGACCCGGCCGACCTTGCCCTCACCGAGCCGGCAGCCGAAGCTCAACGCCTTGACGTCGGTGACGACGCAGCCGGCGGTGCCGTACACGCCGACCGGCTGCGCACCGCTCGGCAGGACGTAGAAGCCGTTGACCTGATCGGCGCCGACGTGGCTGCCGATGTTCTGCACCGCGATGACCAGTTCGGCGGCGCCGTCGCCCTGCCAGTACGCGTCGCCGACCACGATGTCGCTCACGGACAGCTTCAGGTTGTGCGTGGGCGTCGGGCTGGGCGGTGGCGGCTTCGTCGGGGGCCGGGTCGTCGGGGGTGCCTCGGTGGTGGGCGGTGGCCCGGTCGTCGGTTCCTCCGTCGGCGGAGGCGGGTTCGACGTCGGTACCTCCACCGAAGGCGGGTCCGATGGGCCCTCCTCCGGGTCGGCGTGCGCCGGGGCGGTGAAGACCAGGGAGCACACGGTGGTCAACAGCACGAGGGAGCCGGCACGCAGCTGCCACCGGGTGCGGTGGGCCGCGGGTGCGTCCATGAGGGGATGTCCTTTTTGGGGGCTACTCGGTGGCGGCCGGGGGGTGACTTGATTGCACTCCGGCAAGAAGGCCCATTATCTAGAGAGTTTCACGTTTCGGCATGTCGGAGATCGTGACTATCCGGGTACGGTGCGTATCGTGAGTGGATATCTGGGCGGTTATGCAACGCTCGGCCTCCTGCTACTGGTCGGCGCGGGCGTTTTCGTCGCCGCCTTTGCGGCCAATCGGCTCCTCGGTCCGCGCCGATCAGCCGACAGCGCGGCCACACAGAGTGGCAAGTACGAGACCTACGAGTGCGGGCTCGACCCGGTCGGCGGCGACTGGGCGCAGGCCCAGATCCGTTACTACGTGTACGCGTATCTCTACGTGCTGTTCGCGGTCGAGAGCGTGTTCCTGTTCCCGTGGGCCGTGATCTTCGACCGGCCCGGGTACGGCGGAGCGGTGGTCGTCGAGATGGCGATCTTCGTCGCGGTGCTGGCGCTGGGCATCCTCTACGCCTGGCGGAAGAACATCCTGCGCTGGACGTAGCGTTCTCAGGCAAGGCCGCGGCGGGACACGGCGGGCTGGCGATCACCCCGGATCGCGGCCACCGTGTCGAGGACCCGGCGGGTCTCCTTGACCTGGTGGGCGCGGAACACGCGGGCGCCCAGCCAGGCCGAGACCGCCGTCGCCGCGAGCGTGCCCTCCAGCCGCTCCCCCACCGGCAGGTCGAGCGTCTCGCCGATGAAGTCCTTGTTCGACAGCGCGACCAGCACGGGCCAGCCGGTGGCGACGAGCTCGCCGAGCCGGTTGGTGATCGCCAGCGAATGCCGCGTGTTCTTGCCGAAGTCGTGCGCCGGGTCGATGAGGATGCCGTCGCGTCGCACCCCGAGCGAGAGCGCCCGCTCCGCCAGCGCGGTCACTGTCAGTACAACATCTTCCACCGGATCCGTGAACGCCACCCGGTGCGGGCGCGTGCGCGGCGTCAGCCCGCCGGCGTGGGAGCACACGATCCCGGCGCCCGTCTCGGCCGCCACCTCGGCGAGCGCCGGATCGGCCCCGGCCCAGGTGTCGTTGACCAGGTCGGCGCCGGCGGCGATCACCTCGCGGGCCACCTCGGCGCGCCAGGTGTCGATGGAGATCACCACGTCGGGGAAATTTTCCCGGACGGCGACCACGGTCGGCAGCGTGCGCCGCAGTTCCTCGGTGGCATCGACGGTACCGCCGGGGCCGGCCTTCACCCCGCCGATGTCGATGATGTCGGCACCGTCGGTGACGGCCTTCTCCACCGCCCGCAGCGCTGCGTCCTCGGCAAACGTGGCGCCGCGGTCGAAGAAGGAGTCGGGGGTCCGGTTCACGATCGCCATCACCGCGTAGTCGCCGTCGGCGAACCGCCGGTTGCCCAGCCGGAACATCGCATGGCCTCCCTGTTTGCCGCAGAAGGGTGTGCCGGGGTCGCCCGAGCCTCCTCAGCGTGCCACGATTCCCCCTATGGCTGAGTTCCTCCTCGTGTTGATCGCCGCTGTGGTCGTCGGGGCCATCGGGTTCGGCGTGTCGCTGTTGATCACCGGAGACGACCCGGGGATCGAAGGACATGAGCCCGACGGGCGCGCCGTGCCACTGCCGTCGTCCCGCCCCCTGGTGGAGGGCGACGTGAGCCAGCTGCGCTTCGACACGGTGGTCCGGGGATATCGGATGGCCCAGGTCGACACCGCGCTGCGGCGGGCCGGGTATGACATCGGGTACAAGGAAGAGCTCATCCACGTGCTCGAGGCCGAGATCAAGGCGCTGCGCGAGGGCCGGACCGAGGACGCCGACGCGTTGCGCGACGCCCGCGAGGCGGCGGTCTCCGGCGCCGGCGGCAGCGCGGCCGCCGCCTCGGACTCGGTCGAGGCGGCGGAGCCGGCCCCGAAGCGCGCCGCGGACGAGGAGCCGGCCAAGGAGCAGAACGGCTGGGAGATCTCGGCCGACGACTCCTTCGGCCAGCCGTCGCCGGTGGTGAAGTGACCTTCAGCGAGGCGGAACAGCCCGGCACCGGCGAGGTCACCGCCACGGTGATCGTCAACGCGCCCGCCGAGGCGGTGTTCGCGGCGCTGACCGACTGGCGTCGGCAGGGCGACTGGATCCCGTTCACCACCGTGCGGGTGCTGTCGGGCGACGGCGGCGAGGGCAGCCAGATCGAGGCCGTCACCCAGGTCGGCCCGGCGGTGCTGCGCGACCTCATGCGGGTGGTGAAGGTGGACGCGCCGTACGAGGTCCGCGTCGTCCACCACGGCAAGGTCCTGCGGGGTCCGGGCGTGCTGCGCTGCACCCCGCTGGGCAGCTCCCGGACCCAGGTGGTGTGGCACGAGTGGTTCCACCTGCCGGCCGGTCCCGCCGGCAAGGTGGCCTGGCCGGTGCTCTGGCCGGGCTCGAAGGCCGGCCTGACCGCGGCCCTGCGCCGGTTCGCCCGGCTGGTCGAGAGCGGAAAACTGTCATAGCCGCGAGGTAGGTTGCGGGGCATGACGGATGTGGTGGTGGGTGCGGACGGCCTGGCCAGATGCGCCTGGGGCGGCTCGACGCCGGACTATCTCGACTATCACGACAACGAGTGGGGCCGGCCGGTCCGTGACGACAACGGGCTCTACGAACGGCTGACGCTCGAAGCGTTCCAGTCCGGCCTTTCGTGGATCACGATCCTGCGCAAACGCCCCGCCTTCCGCACGGCCTTCGCGGGTTTCGAGATCGAAAAGGTGGCGGCATTCGGCGAGGCGGACGTCGACCGCCTGCTCGCCGACCCGGGCATCGTCCGCAACCGTGCCAAAATCGAGGCCGCGATCGCCAACGCACGCGCCGCCGCCGACTTGCCCGAGGGCGTCGCCGCGCTCCTGTGGTCGTTCGCGCCCGATCCGCGCCCCGCCCGCCCGGTGGACTTCTCGCAGGTCCCGGCGGTGACACCCGAATCGCAGGCAATGGCGAAGTCCCTCAAGAAGCGCGGTTTTCGTTTCGTCGGCCCGACCACGGCCTATGCACTCATGCAGGCGACCGGCATGGTCAACGATCACGTCGCCTCTTGTTTTGTGCAGCTCGACCAGCCATGATCCCCGACGAACGACCACCCGGCGAGCACCTGGCGCGCTGCCTGCGAGCGACTGGAGAGTGAGCGAGATGACGGCCGAGTTCGCGGCGGATTTCGGCGGCCCGCTCGACCTGGTCGACTATGACCAGGGCTGGCCGGCGAAGTTCGCCTATTACCGCGACGAGCTCGCGGATGCTCTCGGCCCGGCCGCATTACGCATCGAGCACATCGGCTCCACGGCCGTCCCCGGCCTGGCCGCCAAAAACGTGATCGACATCCTCGTGATCGTGCCCGACGAGCACGACCAGGCTGCATACCGACCGGCCGTCGAGTCGACCGGCATGGCCCTGGCCAGCCGCGACCCGGCCGCGACGTGGTCTTTCTACCGGCCGTCCGCCCCGCCGCGCACCCGCCACGTGCACGTGACGTCGCGCGGCTCGTCCCATGAGCGCGTCCAGCTCCTGTTCGTGGACTTCCTCCGCGCCCACGACCTGGCCGTGGACGCGTATGCACAGGTGAAGCGCCGCTTGGCGATCCGCTTCGCCGACGACCGCGAGGGGTACACGCGCGCGAAGACGGACTTCATCTTCGACATGCTGGATCGGGCCGAGCAGTGGGCCGACCAGTGCGGCTGGTCGGTGGAGAGCCGCTAACCGCCGTTGCCGGGGGCCGGCGGGCCTTGAGCCTGTCCGAGCCGCGCCGCCCGCCGCGCACTGTTCCGAGCCGCGCCGCTTTTTGAGCCGCGCCGCTGCCGAGCCGCGCTACTTCCGAGCCGCGCCGCTGCGGAGCCGCGCCGCTTTCGAGCCGCGCTGCCCGCCGCACACCGTTTCGAGCCGCGCCGCTCCGAGCCGCGCTGCTTCCGCCTGCGGATGCTTCCGAGCCGCGCTACTTCTCGGCCGTTGCCTCCAAGGGCTGACGCGTCGCCCCGGCCACACGGCTGCCCGAGATCCCGCGCGGGGCGAATTATCCGCTTTGTGTCTGACTGTCGCCCTGGCTGCGCGGGCTGCGCGGGCTGTCCGGCTCCGCGTTCATGATCCATGGAAACTTCTGGCTGTCATGACAGCCAAATCTCTCCATTGATCATGGCGGCTACACAGCAAGCGCCCGGAGTTCACCTGTGCACCCGAGCCGCGACCCACGCCCACCGCATGCCTCGCCAGCTGCCTGCACCCGCCGCCCCCGCATCCCCGCAGCCGCCGCCCGCCGCCCAACGCCCCACGCCCGACGGCCGCCACTCAACGCCCACGCCCGACGCCGCCGCCCAACGCCTCACGCCTGACGGCCGCCGCCCAACGCCTCACGCCTCACGCCCGACACCCCACGAACGCCGCCCGACGCCCCACTGCCGACGCCCCACGACCGACGGCCGACGCCCCACTGCCCGACGGCTGACGGCTGACGGCCGACGAAGGCTTCACCCGCACGCCCGAGCCGCTGTCCCCAATGGATCCCCATGCCTGCGTGACCCAGAGCCGTCTCGGGCAGCGCGCCGCCATGATAGCGAAGGTTTTTGGTACCTATTGGTGCGAAAAGCCTTCGTGATCTTGGGCTGGGGAGTGCGCGAGAGGGTGGGCCGGGAGCGTGGTGGAATGTCTGTATGGCGAAATGGGCGGTCGTTGTGTCACCGGAGCAGTACGAGTCGGAGCGGTTGTATGGCGCCGACAGCTTGGCTGTGCCGGGGGTGGGTGACTCGCTCGACGCCGGGGATGAGGTGCTGCTTGTCGCGGGCGTTGACGAGCCGGTCGTCTTCGGGCTGGCTCGGGCCGATGGTCGCGGCGGGCTGCGGTACACCGTCAATCTTCTCGAAGCGCCGCTGCCCGCGCCCGGGATCGTTGCCGCCGTCGAAGAAGGTGGCGCGCTCGGGGCGCATGCCGTCGATGAGCGGGCCTTTCGGGACATCCAGCAGCGTGTGCGGCCGGTCGACACCGTGCGGCGGACGTGGCTCGTGAGTGTCGATCTTCCCATCGAGGCCGCCTCGCCCGGGGAAGCCGTGCGGGCCTTCTGGAACTACGTGCGGGAGTTGGGGCCGGCCGAGCTGCCCGCGTTCGTCTGGCCGGCCGGGGACGAGCTGGCCATGCAGGCGTTCGTGCTCGGGGCCGAAGCCAACCAGGATCCCGAAGAGGACTGAGCCCGTAGCCAACCGGGATCCCCAGGAGGACCGAGCGCGTAGCCAACCGGAATCCGAAGAGAACTGAGCGCAACCAAATCGGGGGCCGGCGCGTCTCATTGGCAGTAACACGCGAACCGGTGCGAGATGCCGGTGAGCCCTCCCTGAGGTGGGGTGGCGGGCGGTCCAGGGTAACCCCCGAAAGGCCCGCCATCCCACTTGGCGCGAAGCGGGCTACTCCACCGCGGAGAAGCGGATCGAGCCGGCCACCAGGTCGGGGTGCTCGATGGTCAGGGCCGCGGCCACCGCCTCCTCCAGGCTCAGCGCGCCGCCAGCGGCGTAGGCCGCGTCGAAGTCGGCATCGCCCATCGTGGCGCGGAGGCTGGCCTGCTGCTCCGTCCAGTATGCGCCGAAGCCGCCCGACGAGCAGCGCAGGCGGACCCGTGCGGCCTGGGCCGCGCCGAAGAGGCGGGCCGCCGTCTCCAGGTCTGCGCCGAGCGCGCAGCGGACCGCGATGGCGTTCAGGGTCTCGCAGACCCGGCGGTGGAAGCCGAACGTCATCCGCGACCGTAGCGCCACGATGAGGTGGTCGTGGGCGGCCACCAGGTCGCCGCGGGAGAGGGCGACCATGCCCAGCATCATGTCGACCGCGCGGCGGCCGCGCTCCAGGGGGCGGCCGTTCTCCAGCGGGCGGGCGCCGGCCAGCAGCGTGGCGGCCGCGTCCAGGTCGCCGCGGCGCCACAGGAGCTGGGCCAGGGCGTAGACGGCGAACAGGGCCTCGCCCTCGACGCCCTGCTCCTCGGCCCAGGCGATGACCTCGCGGCAGGTGCGCTCGGCCTCGTCGATGCGGCCCATCTCCAGCAGCGGGGCGCCGCGGCCGGCCAGCACGCGGGCGATGAGGCCCGGGTCGCCGGCCCGCTTGGCGGCCGCCTCGGCGCGCTGCGAGAACCGGAGCTCCTCGACCGTCTCGCCGTCGGCGCCGGCGTGGAGGGAGTGCATGTGGTACGCCGCGGCCAGCTCGGCGTCGGGCACCGGCTCGCCCGTCGCGCTGATCCGCTCGTACAGGCGGAACAACCACATCCGGCCCTCGCGCACCAGGCCGCGCTCGCGCCACCACTGGTCGAGCGCGCCGGCGAGGGTCAGTCCCTGGCGGGCGCTGCCCCTGGTCGCGGTCCAGTGCAGGGCCGCGCGCAGCTCGTCGGCCAGGGGGTCCAGGGTGTACAGCGAGAGCGTGACCGGACGCCCGTCGTCATCGAGGTACGCGTCGTGGGCGGCCTGCAGGCACCAGGCGACGTGCCGCTCGCGGGCCGACTCCTCCTCGCCGGACTCGAGCAGCATGCGGGCCGCGTAGGCGCGGATCGGGTCGAGCATGCGGTAGGTCGCGCCGGCCGCGCCGGCCTCGGCCTGCAGCAGCGACTTGTCGACCAGGGTGGCCAGCGGGTCGAGCGGGTCGCCGTCGTGCAGCCACTCGATGGCCGGCAGGTCGACCGGGCTGGCGAAGACGGACAGCCAGCGCAGGAGCTGGGCGGCGCGGGCGTCGAGCGTGCGATACGACCAGGAGACCGCCGCCTGCATCGTGCGGTGCCGGTCGGAGGCGTCGGAGTCGGCCGGGGACAGGCCGGCGTCGAGCGTGCCCAGGACGTCGTCGATGCGCTCCGCGAGCTGGGCGGCCGAGAGCAGCCGCAGGCGGGCCGCGGCCAGCTCGAGCGCGAGCGGCAGGCCCTCGAGCGCCTCGGCGACCCGGGTGAGCTGGGCGATGTCGCCCGGCTCGGCGGCGCGGCCGCCCCGGGCCGCGGCGGCCCGGTCGACCAGCAGGGCCACGGCGTCGCTGAAGCCGCCGCCGCTGTTCGCCTCGACCGACAGGGGCGGGATGCGCCAGACGACCTCGCCGGCCAGGCCGAGCGGCTCCCGGCTGGTGGCCAGGACGGTGACCTCGGGGCCGGCGGCGAGCAGCCGCGCGACCAGCCGGCGGGCGGCGGGCAGCTGCGCGTCGGAGGTGTCGAGGAAGATCAGGAAGCGACGGCCGCGGGCGTGGTCGACGATCGTCTGGATGACCGGGCGGCCGGGCTCGGGGCGCAGGCCCAGCGCGGCGGCGACGTTGACGTCCACGAGGTCGCCGGTGGGGACCATGCTCAGGTCGACGAACCACACGCCGTCGCGGAACTGCTCGACGAGCTCGCCGGCGGCCTCGACGGCCAGCCGGGTCTTGCCGGCGCCGCCCGCGCCGACGACGGTGACCAGCCGGTGCTGGTTGATCAGGTCGCGGACGGCGGCCCGCTCGGCGGCGCGGCCGATGAACCGGGTGGTCTGCGTCGGCAGGTTGTGGGCGGGCGCGTCGATCGTGCGCGGGCGCGGGAACTGCCGGTCGAGGCCGGGCGCGGCGAGCTGGAAGATCCGCTCGCAGCCGTCGAACCCGCGCAGCCGGTGCAGGCCGAGGTCGAGCAGGAAGGCATCGTCGGGGAGCGGGCCGACCAGGGCGGCGGTGGCGGCCGAGCACAGGACCTGGCCGCCGTGCGCGGCGGCGGCGACCCGGGCCGCGCGGTGCACCTCGGGCGACGTGTACTCGCCGCCGTAGGGCTCGGCGAAGCCGGTGTGCAGGCCCATCCGGACCTTGGGCCGCGCCTCGGGCGACGGCCAGTCGTGGGCGGCGAGGGCCCGCTGCGCCTCGATGCAGGCGGTGAGGGCGGCGGCCGCGTCCTCGAACGCGACGAACAGAGAGTCACCCTCGGTGAACAGCTCGGCACCGTCCGCCCGGGACAGCGCGCGGCGAATCACCTGCCGGTGCTCGTGGAGCACCGCGCGATATCCCGCACCGAGCATCTGGGCCAGTCGCGTCGAGCCCTCGATGTCGGTGAAGAGGAATGTCACCAGCCCGCTGGGCAGGTGCGTCCGCCCCGACACGTGAAACCTCCGCCTCCCCTTTTCAGGCGTGCCCCATATTTCCCCACCCCGGGGGACACGCGCATCGTAGAAACGGCCCCCACCATCGACCCTCAAGGTCGATCCGCACCCGCCCTTCGGCGGGTGTATGTGCTGGTCAGCACGGCTGGAGGGAAAAGCTTGAGTGGGTTTCGCGTGACGTAACGACAACGCGCCGGAGGCGGTTGTGGCACGACCGGCCACAACATCAAAACCTCACGGCCGGAAATGCGAAACCGACTTGTAACAATGTTTCAGCAACCGCATGCCCCACCGCAGCATCCGCCCCCGCCGGCGGGCCTCGGTTGGGCCGCCGCACCGGCGCCGCCACCCAGAGCGACCGTCGACAGCAACTTCACGGTGTCGTCGTGACCTGCCGGACAGGCAGTCTTCACGTTCGCTTCACGCATCGGACGCTGGACCTCGAAGGTCTCCCCACAGGCCCGGCAGCGGTACTCGTAACGAGGCATCTCCACAGGTTATGCGACGGTGACACGCGAGCGGGAATTCGCAATACTCGACCACGTGGCACGCGACGACGACCGGACACCCGACCCGCGCGACGAACCCGCCGAGACGGCCGGTCAACCGTCCACCATGGACACACTCTCCGTGACGGCGATCCGCCCACCGGCGCCCGAGCGCGGGCCCGACCTGAAGATTCCCGCCCAGCCGCACGTGCCCCGGCACGCAGCGCCGGAGTCGCCCGGTGACGTGCTGGAGTCGAAGCAGGGCCGGCTCGCCGAGCGGCGCGATGCGGTGCGGACCTGGGCCGGGCGGCCCGGCGGCCGGACGATGGTCGTCGGCGCGGTGATCCTGGCGATGCTCGCGCTGGCGTTCGTCGGCGGGCGGTTCATCGTGCCCGCCACGGCCAAGCCCGACGCCGGCGCCTCGAAGACCGCGATCCCCGCGGGCACCAACGGCGGCAGCGCGGCCGGCCCGGAGACCGGCAACGCGCCGGTGCCACAGGTGCCGACCGAGACCCCGTCGTACAGCCCGCCGCCCGGCACCAAGGAGCGCCCGGCCGACGTGCTCGCGGTCTGGGCGGCGCCACGGGCGGTGAAGCTCGACATCCCGCCGGTGGCGATGCAGGCCTACGGCTACGCCGAGCTGATCACCGCGCGGACCACCCCGAAGTGCAAGCTCACCTGGACCACCCTCGCCGGCATCGCCAAGGTCGAGTCCAACCACGGCCGCTTCAACGGGGCGCTGCTGCAGGAGGACGGCAAGTCGGTGCCGACGATCATCGGCCCGCCGCTCGACGGGCAGAGCGGCCGCCAGGCCATCCGGGACACCGACCAGGGCCTGATCGACACCGACAAGACCTGGGACCGGGCCGTGGGCCCGATGCAGTTCCTGCCGTCCACCTGGAAGCAGTACGGCATCGACGCGGACAACGACGGCGTGATCGACATCAACGACATCGACGACGCCTCCCTCACAGCCGCCGCCTACCTCTGCGCGGACGGCCGCGACCTGTCCACGCTGGAGGGCTGGAACGCCGCGATCCACGCCTACAACGTTCCCGAGGAGTACCGCGCCGCCGTCTTCAACGCCGCGAACGACTACGGCCGCCGGGACCGCACGGGGTAGATCAATGCCACGCTCTGCGCTCTGGTACTTCCGCTCAGCCACAAAGGTGGGCAAGCTTATGGCGTGAGGGTGCGCGAGTGGGACCCGGCGGCGGCGCCGGAGGCCGAGATCGAAACGGTGCTCCGTGCGCTGAACGAGATCGTCGCGGTCGACGTGCCCGAGGATCCACCCTGGCGCATCACCCGCTTCCGGGAGTACCTCGCCGTCACCATGCCGGGTGAGCGGCGCACGTCCTGGCTGGCGGAGGGCGACGACGGCGAGATCCTGGGCCACGCGAGCCTGCTCGCCCTGGAGGAGATCGGCGTCCTGGAGCTGTCGGTGGTGCCCGCGGCGCGCCGCGGCCGGGTCGGCACGGCGCTGCTCGCGGCGGTGGCCCGGCGGGCGGCCGAGGAGGGCTTCGAGTCGGTCGGCGTCGAGGTCATCGGCGGCACCCCGGCCGTGAAGTTCTTCGAGGAGCACGGGTTCGAGTGCGCGTTCATCGAGATGCGCAACCGGCTCGACCTGGGCGGCGTGGACTGGCTGCGGCTGGGCGAGATGGCCGCCGGCATCGGCGCCGGCTACCGGGTCGAGTATCACCCGGGCGGCCCGCCGGAGTCGCACTACGCGGCCTACGCGGCGGCCAAGGAGGCGGCCCGCGCGGCCGTGGTCGAGGACCTGGAGCTGCGCCCGAGCTCGTACGACGCGGAGCGGCTGCGGGCGAGCCTGGCCACGCTGCACGCGCGCGGCCTCAAGCCGTACATCGTGCTCGCCGTCCACGAGGCGACCGACGAGATCGCCGGCCTGACCGAGGTGGTCGTGCCGGCGCAGCGCCCGACCCGCGCCGACCAGTACGACACGATCGAGGTGCCGAGCCACCGCGGCTACGGCATCAGCCGGGCGATCAAGGCCCGGATGCTGTTCGAGCTGCGCGCGGCCGAGCCGGGCCTGCTCGACGTGCAGACCTGGAACGCGCTGGAGAACGAGCCGCTGCTGCAGGTCAACGCCGAGCTGGGGTTCAAGCCCGACCGGGAGTGGCGGGAGTACGAGGCGGACGTCGTCGACCTCCTGCGCCGGCTCAAGAGCTAGCGAACGGGCCCTGCACGAACGTGCCGTCGGCCGTGAACGGCCAGTTGTTGAGCGTGCAGCCGTTCAGCTCGATCGTTTGCGTCTGCATGATCGGGGCCGGGCCGCGGCCGGGGCACTTCATGTGGTCGAAGCCCAGGAAGTGGCCCATCTCGTGGTTGACCGTGTTGGCGTGGAAGTCGGTCGACGCCGGCTGCCCGGGGATGCCCTTGAGCCAGCGGCGCAGGTTGAGCAGGATCGTGTCGCCGTAGCGGCAGGAGTAGACGCCCTCGGTGTCGATGCCGACCGCGCGGCAGAGCTTGTCGACGGTCTTCGGAGTGGCCAGCCGCAGCCGCACGTCGAAGCCGTCGCCGCTCACCCGCTGGAACCGCCAGCTCGCGCCGCTGATCTTGTTCGGGCCGTAGGTGACCGGGTGCTGGGCCGAGAACGTCCAGCCGCGCGGGGCGGCGATCACCCGGTCGACCTCGGCGGCGGTCTTCGATGCGCTCCACACGGGGTTGGTCCCCCACGGGATGCCGTTCTCCACCTCCACCCGATACCGGATGAGCTTCGAGCCGGACCCGACGACGTCCGTGCCGCCGGAGGCGACCGCGAAGGTGCCGTTGCCGCTCGCCGGGACGCCGTCGCTGCCGGGCGCGGCCGGCTTGCCGCCTCCCTCGAAGCCGCCCGACTTGACCGGCGGCTTCGGCGAAGGAGGCGACGAGGTCGGAGCATCACCGGGGGCCGGCTGGGCGATGATCGGCACGGATGGGGGTATGGATTGCGCCGACGAGGGCGATCCGCATCCGGCGAGGCTGAGCAGCAGGACGACCAGAGCAACGCGACGCACCCCGGCAGCCTAAGCACGCCGGGGTGCGTCAAAGTGCCTCTGAGCTGGGATCTCGCCGGAACCCAACGAGATCCTCACAAGGTGACCGGGTGAGCCGGGCGCGGCGGCCGGATGGCGGTCATCGCTTGAAGGTCAGGGCAGCGTCCACTTCTGGTTCGCCGCCCCGGCGATGCACGTCCACAGGTGCACCACCGTGCTGTCGGCCGAGTTGTTGCCCGAGACGTCCAGGCACTTGCCCGACTGCGAGTTCCGCAGGGTCCCGTCGGACTGCGGAGCCCAGTTCTGCGCGCCGGTCCCGTTGCAGGTCCACAGCTGGATCTTCGTCCCGTCGGCCGAACCGCCGCCGGAGACGTCGAGGCACTTGCCCAGGGCCCGCAGCGTCTGGCCGTTGCGGGTCCAGGTCTGCGCCGCGCTGCCGTTGCAGGTGTACAGCTGGATCTGCGTCCCGTCCGCCGTGGCCCCGCCGCGCACGTCGAGACACTTCCCGGCCAGGCCCCGGATCGGCCCGACGCCCGACGAGGGGGTCTTGACGAACGTGAAGTCGTCGACGTCGAACAGCCCGGTGCCGGTGCCGGTGAACGTCAGGAACACGTTGGCCGTCCCGCTCGGCACGCCGGTCAGCGTGGTCGAGACGTTGGCGAACGTCTCCCAGCCGCCGGTGTTCGGCACCGCGACCGTGCCCAGGATCGGGCCCGTCGCCGAGCCGGTGCGCACCTGGATCTGCCCGCCGGGGCCGCCGGACACGACCCGGGCCCGGAACGAGGTCGCCCCGCCGACGTTGACGCCGTTGTAGCCGGCCCAGTCGCCCGGCTCGATGTAGCCGAGGGTCTGGCCGTTGTTGGCGCCGGGCTTGCTGAACGGCTGCGCGCCGTTGACCGAGCTGTAGGACTCGGCCTGCACGGTCACGTCGCCGCCGGTGGAGGTGCCCTCCTTGATCCGGATGTTGCGGAAGGCGACCGTGTCGCCGGTGCCGTGGTTCTGGATCCCGATGTAGCCGTCGAGGTTCCGGTTCGGGTCGGTGTTGGTGAAGTCGTTGATCAGCGTGCCGTTGAGGTACACCCGGACCCGCTGGCCCTCGACGAGCAGCTCGTAGGTGTTCCACTCGCCCGGCGGGTTGAGGGCGGCGTCCCGCGCGGCGATGTCGGCCGACTTGAACGTGTAGATCGCGCCCGTGGTGCGGTCGGCGGCGTCGGTGGCGTCGATCTGGATCTCGTACCCCTGGTTCACCGCGACCCACGGGTCGGTGCCCGGGTTCGGGAACCCGACGAAGATGCCGGAGTTGCTGTCGCCGGTCATCCGCCAGTCGGCCTTGAGCGAGTACGACGTGAACTGCTTCGCGGAGTACCAGAGCAGCCCCATGCCCCCGACGGACGTCAGCGTGGCGTCCGAGTTGGTGAAGCTGCCCGGCCCGGCCTGGGACCATCCGCTGGTCGAGCCGTTGTAGAGGGTGGTGTACCCCGACTCCGGCCGGCAGTCGGCCTTGGCCCGATTGGCGGCGTACCGGATGCCGCCGAGCAGCTGGCCGCGGAAGTTGCCGTCGGCGTACGACTCCTGGGTGTGCCCGAACCCGGTGTAGAACGACCGTCCACTGTCGATGGTCTTGCACCAGGTGATCGGGTGGTCGGCGCCCATCGAGCCGCCGGAGTAGGTCGACTCGTCGAGCGTGGCGAGCACGCGGGCCGACGAGCGTGGGTTGGTCTGGTAGTTGTACAGCTCGTCGGTGCGGGTCCAGCTCTGCGGCAGGTGCGCCGTCGCCGGGTGGGCCCGGTTCTCGGTGCGCGACGTCACCTGCTGGATCGCCGGGTGGGAGGCGAACCAGGCGCCGACGAGCTGGCCGTAGAAGGGCCAGGCGTACTCGGTGTCGGCGGCGGCGTGGACGCCCACGTAGCCGCCCCCGCCCCGGACGTAGGACTCGAACGCGGTCTGCTGCGCGTCGTTGAGCACGTCACCGGTGGTGCTGAGGAACACGACCGCCTCGTACTGCGCGAGGTTGCCGGTCGTGAACGCGTTGGCGTCCTCGGTGGCGGTGACCGTGAAGCTGTTCGCCGCGCCCAGGTCACGGATCGCCTGGATGCCGGCGGGGATCGAGTCGTGCCGGAACCCGGCGGTCTTGGAGAACACGAGCACGTCGTAGGGCGCGTCGGCGGCCGCGGCCGGCGACGCGGTGGACAGCGTGCAGGCGGCGAGGGCGGCGATGACGCCGGCAATCGCCAGTGGCTTGCGCATGGTCACTCCCTTCACGAGTGAACCAGGGTGGGCGCCCGCGTGGCGGCACGGGCGCCCACGCACAGGGTTACGGCATGGTCCACTTCTGGTTGGCGGCCCCGGCGACGCACGTCCACAGGTGCACGACCGTGCTGTCCGCGGAGTTGTTGCCGGAGACGTCCAGGCACTTGCCCGACTGCGGGTTGCGCAGCGTGCCGTCGGCGTTGGGCACCCAGTTCTGCGCGCCCGTCCCGTTGCAGGTCCACAGCTGGACCTTCGTGCCGTCGGCGGTGCCGCCGCCGGAGATGTCGAGGCACTTGCCCAGGGCCCGGAACGTCTGGCCGTTGCGGGTCCAGACCTGCGCGCCGGTGCCGTTGCAGGTGTACAGCTGGATCTGCGTCCCGTCGGCCGTCGCCGCGCCGCGCACGTCCAGGCACTTGTTCGCCAAACCGCGAACCGGCCCGACGCCGGTGCCACCCGGCCCGGTGGTGAAGGTCCACGCGTCCACGTCGAACAGCGCGGCCGTCGAGCTGCCGGAGAAGGTGAGGTACAGCGAGGTCGTGCCGGCCGGCGCGTTGCTGATCGTGCCGGTGACGGTGGTGAACGTCTCCCACGAGCCGGTCACCGGGACCGTCGCCGAGCCGATGACGGTGCCGGTCGGCGAGCCGGTGCGCAACTGCAGCGTGCCGCCCGCGCCGCCGGACGAGACCCGCGCGCTGAACGAGGTCGCGTTGTTCAGCTTGTACGGGTCGAACTGGATCCAGTCGCCGTTGTGGATGTCGCCGACCGTCTTGCCGCCCTCGGCGCCGGTCTTGGTGATCTGGCTGACGCCGGACGAGGTCTTGTAGTGCTCGGCCTGGCGGTGCCGGGGCTGCAGGATGTTCTGGGCGTGCGTGGTCAGCCCGCCCTTGTCGGTGTACTGCGCGTCGAAGATCGGGAAGATGTTCGCCGCGTCGTCGTGCTCACCGTCGACCGGCAGGGTGATCGTGCCCGAGCAGCCCGTCTGGGACGTGATCTGGTGGGCGTGCTGGTCGTGGCCGAGCACGTAGGTCATGGTGACCTTCGTGCAGTCGATCGCGCCGTCCTCCGGGTCGGTGACCGTGACGCTCCACGGCACGGCGTCGCCGAAGGACACCAGCTGGCCGGACGACGGCCCGTGGATGGTGATCGTCGGGGCGGTGTTGCCGACGCTGATGAGCACGCTGGCCGAGCCGGTCGCGCCCTGCGGGTCGCGGACGGTCAGGGTGGCCGTGTAGTTGCCGTTCGTCGAGTACGTCTTCGTCGGGTTCGCCGCGGTCGACGTGGTGCCGTCGCCGAACGCCCACAAGTACGTGAGCGCGCCGCCCTCGGGGTCGGACGAGCCGGCCGACGAGAACGTCACGGCGAGCGGGGCGGCGCCCGAGGTGCGGTTGGCGCTCGCCACGGCCGTCGGAGCCCGGTTGCCGCCGGCCACGTAGTCGTAGCGGTAGAGCGCCGAGTTGACGTCGCCGTTGAAGTAGCCGGTGCCGTAGTCGAGGACGTAGAGCGAGCCGTCGGGGCCGAACGCCATGTCCATGACCTGCTTGCCGTTCCACGGGAACGTGTCGATCGCGCCCGGCGAGCCGTCGGCGTTGAGCTTGATCGGCTTGATCCAGCCGCGGCCGAACTCACCCGCGAAGAACATGTTGTCCAGCGCCTGCGGGAACTTCGTCGCCGACGGGTTGGCGGCGTCGTAGTGGTAGACCGGGCCGGCCATCGGCGACTCCGAGCCGCCGCCGAACTCCGGCGGGCTGCCGGCGTCGCCGCCGTAGCGGATCCAGGCCGGCTTGGCCGCGGGCAGCGTGGTCAGGCCCGTGTTGCGGAACGAGTTGTTCGTCGGGCCACCGGCGCAGTTGTACTTCGCGCCGCCCGTGTTGGTGGCGAAGTCCCACTCGTTGTAGGTCTCGTTCGCCGTGTTCGTGCCGGTGCAGTACGGCCAGCCGAAGTTGCCCGGCGCGGTGATCCGGTTGAACTCGACCTGGCCCGACGGGCCGCGGGTGGCGCTCGTGCTGCCGGCGTCCGGACCGTAGTCGCCGACGTAGACCACGCCGGTCGCCTTGTCGACGCTCATGCGGTACGGGTTGCGGAAGCCCATCGCGTAGATCTCGGGCCGGGTGTTCGCCGTCCCGGGCGCGAACATGTTCCCGGCCGGGATCGAGTACGTGCCGTTGGCGTTGACCTTGATCCGCAGGATCTTGCCGCGCAGGTCGTTCGTGTTGGCGGAGGTGCGCTGCGCGTCGTAGGCCGGGTTGCGGTTGGTCCGCTCGTCGATCGGCGCGTAGCCGGCCGAGTCGAACGGGTTGGAGTCGTCGCCGGTCGACAGGTAGAGGTTGCCGGCCGCGTCGAAGTCGATGTCGCCGCCGACGTGGCAGCAGATGCCGCGGTTGGCCGGCACGTCCAGGACGGTGACCTGGCTGGCCATGTTGACCGTGAAGTCGGCGTTGAGCGTGAACCGGGACAGGCGGTTGACCCCGGTCCAGGTGGCCCAGTCGGTGGCGGTACCGGTGGCCGGCGCGTCGCCCGCGGGAGTGCTCAGCGGGGGCGCGTAGTAGAGGTAGATGTACCGGTTGGTGGCGAAGTTCGGGTCCGCGGCGACGCCCTGCAGACCCTCCTCGTCGTGGGTGTACACGGGGATGTTGGCGATGACGGTCGTCGTGCCGCCCGCGTCGGTGCGCCGGAGCGTGCCGTTGCGGGCGGTGTGCAGGACCGAGCGGTCGGGCAGCACCGCGATGGCGAGCGGCTCGCCCACCTCGGGTTCGCCCTTGGCCAGGGTGACCTGCTGGAAGTCGGCGGCGCTGATGGCCGCCGCCGCGGGGGTCGCGGGGCCGGCGAGGACGCCGATCCCGGCGGAGACGAGCAGGACGGCGACGGCTGACGACCGCCACCTCGAGGGCTTTTGGTTCACGGATGTCCCTTCCTGACTACAGATGCCAGGCAGGGCGCGCGCCGCCGCGCCGGAGCCGTTCAGCATTCACGCCCCGTAACCGCGCCGAACGGATACATTGATGACGCACTCTGAATGCCGTGGAGGACACACTAGGGGTTTCGACTTAGACTGTCCATACTTTTCGATGACTGCTCGAAAGTTCGGTTTGGACAATCGAAAGCCGCCCCTTCTTCGATGCCTATGCTGGTTGCCATGGGGGTTGGGTTGCGAGCCGATGCCGAGCGCAACCGGCGTCAGCTGCTGGACACGGCGCGGGTCGTCTTCGCCGAGCGCGGGCTGGACGCGCCGCTCGACGAGATCGCCCGGCGCGCCGGGGTGGGCAACGCGACGCTCTACCGGCGTTTTCCCACGCGCGGCGAGCTGGTCGCGGCGGTGTTCCGCGACGCGCTGCGGGAGCTGGTGGCCGCCACCGAGCGGGCGCTGCAGGTCGCCGACCCGTGGCACGCCTTCGCCGGGCACGTCACGTTCCTGTGCCGATTACAGGCGGAGGACCGGGCCTTCGCCGACCTGCTCACGGCCACCCTCTCCGGGGTGCCGGAGCTGGAGCGGCTGCGCAGCCTGGCCCTGACCGGCCTGGCCGAGCTCGTCGACCGGGCGAAGGCGAGCGGCCACCTGCGGGCCGACCTGCAGCACGAGGACGTGGTGCTGATGCTCATGGCCAACGCGGGGCTGGCCGAGCGCACCGGCCGGCTGGTGCCGGCGGCCTGGCGGCGGCAGCTGAGCTTCCTGCTCGACGGGCTGCGGGCGTCGAGCGCGACCCGCCCGGCACCGTCGGTCGGCCGCGACGCGGTCCAGCAGGTGATGGAGTCGATCGCCAAGCGCGGCGGCCTGAGCTGACCTTTCTGCGTCGATCTTGCAGTTGTGGTGCCTGACAAACCCGGGCATTCGCGGCGCGTCCGGGCACCACAAGTGCAAGATCGACGGGAGTGGGTCAGCAGGGGGCGCGCCAGGCGTCCAGGTCGAGGTTCTTCTTCATCGACGAGAAGCGCAGTGACTTCGCCTTCGGGCAGAAGGACGCGGTCGAGCCGTCGTACTCGACGTGGAACACCGGCTTGCCGGCGTCGGTGAAGACCTTGAGCGCGTCGCACTCGTCGTACCGCGCGCACTCCTCGTTGACCGCGAAGTCGAACAGCGGCGCCAGCTCGCGGGCCTGCTCCACGTCGTTCTTCAGCCCGACGGCCAGGCCGTGGCGGTGGGCCAGGTCGGCGACGCGGCGGTTGAACGTGAGCTGGTCGGCGGCGCTGAGCGGGAAGCCGCTGTCGTTGCTGTAGGCGTCGACGTTGTCCGGCTCGACCGCGTCGAACCCCTTGTCCCTGCAGGTCGTGAAGCGCGCCGCCAGCAGCGGCTCCAGCACGTCCCAGCGCCGCACGTCGAGCCACTTCTCCCCGGGCCAGCCGTCGAGGCCCTTGCCCTGCACCGACTCGGGGAAGTTCTTCGCGTCGGCCCGGAAGTCCTCGTGCGCGCCGACGTTGACGTAGCAGATGACCCGCCGGCCCTTCGCGCGCAGCGCCGCCACGTCGGCCGTCGAGGTGTTCTCGCCGTCGACGTCGTACACCTCGGCCTCGACGTTCTTGTCGAGGGTGCCGGTGAGCTGCCACTGCCAGGTCATCCCGACGGTGGGCCGCCACCATCCGCTCGCCGCCGGTGGGCTTGCGGTCGCTGAGGCCGAGGCCGGAGCCGATCCGAGGCCATCCGCCGCCGACGGTCCCACGCCGGCCGTCCGCGGCGGCTGGCGCGACGGGTCGGGGACCTTCCGGCCGCCGTCGGCGGTGCACGCCGCCGCGTAGCCGACGACGGCCAGCATCAGGACACAGAGGACGGTCCGCAGGCCGCGGTCGGTCATCTCGCGGCCGCCCGCTCCCGCAGCGACGACGGCAGCCCGTGGTACGGCAGGGGCGCCTTCAGGTCGGTCACCAGCCCGTGCGAGGCGCGCGAGAGCAGCAGCGCGGTCGCCGTGCCGAGCCGCTCGGCCGGCACGCCGTAGACGAGGTGCGCCGCGTTGGGCCAGTCGCGCCCGTCCGGCAGCCCATAGCCGGACTCGGCCGCGACGGAAGCGTCCACGTAGGACTCCCATGGTCCCTCGAAGGTACACACGACGTCGGCCAGCGCCGCGTACCCGGGCAGCGGGCGGGTGCCGGGGTTGAGCACCACCGAGCCGCGGACGGCGCGCACGACCTGGGTGACGTACCGCAGCCCGGCCGCGTCCGACGGCACCTGGTCGAAGAAGATCCCGCCGACCGGGTACTGCGCCCAGCCGACGATGTCGCACCAGACCTCGCCGTTGGCCCGGTTGCCGTAGCCGAGGTCGACGTACCCGAGCATCCGCACGCCGAACCGCTGCAGGCGCGCGGTCGCCACCGCGTACACCTCGTCGCGGCCGGCGCCGGGGCCGTCGTGGACGTTGACGATCGCCGTCGGGCGCTCGGCGGTGCGGCACAGGGCGTCCCACGCGTCGGGGTCGACGAGCGGGTGGACGTACATCGGCAGGAGCATCATCGGTAACTCTCCGGATCACGCAGGACGAGTGCCGCGACGACGAGGCCGGGCAGGGCGGCCCCGAGCAGGGTCGCGACGGCGAGGGTTTCGGCGAAGGCGGGCGCCACCTCCACCAGGGCCGGCGCCCAGTGCCCGACGCCGGTCACCAGCAGGGTCGGCCACCACACGACGACGGCCGCGGTGCCCGCCCGGCCGTGCGCGGCGAGCACGAGGCACAGCGCGTACACGCCGGTGAGCAGCACGGCCGCCGCGACGGCCTGGCCGCCGGGCGGGTGCGCGCCGAGCCACACGGCGCCGGCCACCAGCGCGCCGGCGACGACGGGCAGGCTCAGCACGGCGACGGTGCCGGCGCTGATGCCGCTCAGCCGCCGGTCGAACGCGAACCGGTCGGCGAGCGACGCGCGCGCGTGCGCGATCCGGCGCTGGTGCCACACCAGGGTGAGCTCGATCAGCGGTACCCCGAGCAGCAGCGGCACCGCCTCGACCGGCAGCCGGTGGGGCGCGACGCCGTCGAGGGCCACCGTGCGCAGCAGGGCGGCCTGCCCGGTGCCGACCAGGCCGTAGAGCAGCGCGTACCCGGCGTCGTACCGCCACGACCGCCAGCGCCGCCGCCCTCGCCGCGTCGGGTCGCGGTGCACGACCGGCAGGTAGGCGACGGCGAGCACGGTGGCCACGCTCACGAGCAGGGCCACGACCGCCGGCCGCCCCCACCCCGCGGCGATCCCGGCGGCGGCCAGCCAGCACGGCGCGGCCGCCGCGAGCACCGGCCGCTCCCGGTTGGTGACCAGCGCGACGGACGCGACCGCGAACAGGGCGAGCTGGACGGCGGCGACGAGGTACGCCCGCCCGCCCGTGCCGATCAGCGCCACCGACCAGAGGGCGGCCAGGCCGGCGAAGCCGGCGCCGAGCAGCCGGGCGGCGGCCGTGGTGCCGTGCTCGGAGAGGGCGCGGTAGCCGAGGTAGGACAGCGCCTGCCCGCCGCCCCAGCCGAGCAGCAGGGTGCCGGTCGTGGCGAGGCCGGCCACGCCGTCGACCTGCGCCGAGGCGCCGAGGCCGATGGCGAGCGGGGTGAGGTAGATGAACGCCCGCACGAGCGTGTCGACGACGACCGTTCGCACCCGGGGCCCGTCGGCCGGGACGGCCGGGTAGGTGAGCGTCTCCGCGTTGTCGTACGTCCGGGCGATGACCCGGCTGGCCAGCGCGAACACCGACGGCACGCCGTACTCGCGGTCGGCGACGCGGTCGTTGATCCCGTTGGCCTCGAGGATGGCGGCGATCTCGTCGACGTCCACGGCCCCGACGCAGTCGTCGCGCATCCGGTCGGCGAGCGCGGAGACGGGGTCCGTGCCGACCCGCCCGACGAAGCGCAGCGGCTCCCCGCTCAGCGGGGGCTTCCGCTGCATCGGGACGACGACTAGTGAGTCAGCGCTCATGCGGGGACCAGGACCGGAGCCGGGGAGTCGCTGGTGAGGGCCCTGTAGCGGTCGCGGTACGCCGACAGGCAGCGGTCCAGGGTGTGCTCGGCCAGCGCCCGCTCGCGACCGCGCCGGCCCGTCTCCGCGCGCAGGCCGGGCGAGGTCAGCAGCGACACGCACGCCTCCGCGAAGGCCCGCGGGTCGCGGGGCGGCACCACCGCGCCGGCGTCGCCGACCGCCTCGGCCACCCCGCCCACGTCCGTGCTCACCGTCGGGCGGCCGCACATCATGGCCTCCAGGACGGTGTACGGCATGCCCTCCGAGATGCTCGACAGCGCCGCCACCCGGCCGGCCGCGAACGCGTCGCGGCTCGACGTGCAGGGGCCGGCCCAGGTGACCGCGTCCGCCACACCCAGGTCGGCGGCGAGGCTCCGGCAGGTTGCCGCGTACTCCTCGTTGCCCGCCGGCACCGGTCCGGCCAGGTGCAGCCGCGCGTCCGGCACCGATGCCCGGACCAGGGCCAGCGCGCGGATCAGCGTCTCCAGGTCCTTCAGCGGGTCGATCCGCCCGACCCACGAGATCACGGGCGCCGGCGGCTCCGCGGTGAGGGGCGCGAAGCGGGCCGGGTCGACGCCGTTGCCGATCACGTGGATCTTCGCCGGGTCGGCGCCGTGGCGGACGGCCCAGCGGGAGTTGAAGCCGCTCACCGGGGTGATGAGGTCGGCCTCCCAGTACGCGAGCCGGGCCAGCGCGCGATGGAACCGCAGCAGCGCGGTCTTGACCCCCGCCGACTGGGTGCCGGCCGAGAGGTAGCGCTCGCGGAGGTACACCCCGTGCTCCGTCATCATGAAGGGCACACCCAGGCGCCACTTGGCGGCCAGGGCGACCATCGACGAGAGTCCGTTGGCGTTGGCGTGGACCAGGTCGGCGTCGGACGGCAGGGCCGCGGCGAGCGGACGGAGCGCGTGCTCCAGCAGTACCGCTGCATCGTCCGCGTCCCGAAGCGTCAACCGTGGCAGGGCCAGGCCCTCGAAGCGGGCCCGCGCCCAGGCGTCCAGGAGGATGTCGCCCAGCGGCGCGCCCGCCAGCGGGTGCCGGCCGGCCGCGCGCAGGAACCGCCGTTCCGTGGCGATCGCCGCCAGTTCGCGCAGCCCCTCGCCGAAGACGACCAGGTCGGCCGCGGTGTCGCCGAGCATGCCCCGGCACAGGCGCGCGGCGGCCCGGTCCGGCCGGCCGCGCGCCGGGCGGGCCGGGCCCCAGACCGGCACGGCGGTGAGCGACCGGACGTTGCCGGGCAGTTCCATCGCGGGCCGGTCGGGCTCGGTGCCGACGATGGCCACGAGGTCCCACTCCACATCGGACAGTCCGCGCACCAGCTGGTCGCACCAGGTGCTGACCCCGCCGGTGACGTACGGGTAGGTGCCTTCGTTGACGAGGACGACACGCACGGCCGGTGCCTCAGCTCGGCAGGCGCAGCAGCTGCTGACCGTTGCGCGGCACGGACCGCCAGGCCGAGCGCTCGCCGCCGTAGGCGTCGCCGAAGGCACCGCCACCGATCTCCAGGCCCAGCAGGGAGAGGGTCACCAGCTTGGTGCCGTTCGGCATGGTGAGCGGCACCTCGACCGCCGCGCCCTTGTTGACGATCGTCACCCGGCCGTCCAGTGTGTACGCCTCGACGGTGCCGTTCTGCACCGCCGTGCGCCAGGCGGCCACCCGCTGGTTCTGCTGCGCGCTCTCGGCGAACTTCGGGTTCACGACCGGGGTCGCCGCGGTGTAGGTGGCGCGGTAGCGGGCCAGGATCGCGTCGAGCACCGGGTAGAGGATCCGGTCCTCGGCCAGGTTCGACTGGTGCGCGTAGTGCGGCGCCGGGTTGCCGGAGACGACGTGGTCGTAGGCGATGCGCGCCTCCGTCGGCACGATGTGCTGCTGGAAGCCGGCGGCGCCGAGCGGGTCGATGCACGTGGACGTCGCCGGGTTGTCCTCGCAGATCCCGCTGCCGCCGTCGGCGCGGCTGGTGTAGATCCAGTTGTACTCGTCGACCTCTTCGGCGACGGTGGCGACGTTGTAGTAGATGTTCATCGGGAACCGCGGCACGGTGGTGGCGTTGCCGACCGCCCGGGGCGCCTGCTCGCGCGAGGCGTCCGAGGCGATGTACCGGATCCCGGTCGCGTTCAGCGCCGGCGCGAGGTTCGGGTTGTCGGCCGGCATCTGCGGCAACGTCCTCAGGCCCGAGTGCTCGCCGGTGACCAGCTCGGTCGCGTCGATCGCGATCCCCTTGCCCCGGGCCCAGTCGGCGTTGTTCTTGATCTGGGCGGTGATGTCGGTCTGCGACATCCACTGGCCGGTGCAGCGCCACGGGGTGACGCTGAAGTCCTGCACGCAGCCGAGGTACGGGTGCTCGTAGGTGTGGTTGATCCAGCGGAACTGGCCCTTGTCGGCGAGGTATGCCTTGGTCAACGGGTCACCCGCGCCGGCCTCGACGCTGCCGCCGCCGTTGAACGCCATGTCGAGCTTCACGCCGCTGGCCCGCTGCCACGCGACGGCCGCCCGGACGTCGTCCGGCGTCATGCGGATGGTGCTGTTGTACGGCAGGACGGCCGGGTCCCGCTGGGGGTTGCAGTCGTCGCCGACGGTGCAGTTGTGCACGGTGTCCCAGCGGTCGTCGGGCAGGAAGACGTCGTCGACGTGCACGCTGAAGTAGTTGCGCGTGATGCCGAGGTGCACGCCTTTCGTGAGCCAGGTGACGAGGCCGTGGCCGAGCTCCATGGCGTGGGTCTGGTACCGGTTGGCGGCGAGGGTGACGACCAGTTCCTCCCGCCCGTCGTGCTCGTAGACGCCGAGCAGCGAGCCGGTGGCGCCGCTCTTGGTGCCGGTCACCAGCGGGGTGAAGGTCGCGTTCTGCGCCTTCCGGCCGAGGTATCCGTAGGATTCAATGACGCTGGCATCGCGATCATCGATGCGGACCGTGCCCTTGAGGTAGCCGAACCCGGCCGCCTTGCCCGCGTCCGTCACGGTCAGCGCGGCGCCGTCGAGGGTTCCGCTCCAGACCAGGTCCTGACCCACCGCCGGGTTGGCCCAGGTGTACGCGTCGATCTGGCGGATCTTGAATTCGCGCTCGAAGTCGGCCAGCGCGGTCGCTTCGGCGCCGCTGACCGCGCTCTCGTTCGGGACGACGACACCCTGGAACTTCGCGCGGCGGGTGCCGCTCACCGTGTCGGCGAGGAAGGCGGCGGTGATCTGCGGGCGGCCCGCGGCGCCGAGCGCGACCGTCGTGTAGGGGACGCCCTCGCGGTCGAGCTGGGCGCGGAGCATGTCGATGCCGGTGCTGGCGTCGTCGAGGACCAGGACGCGCAGGTCGATGCGCTGCTTGGGGGCGGCGGCGGCGAGGGCGGGTCGGGCGAGGGCGATGCCGGCGATGCCGACGAGGGCCAGCGCCCCGGCGACGATCCGGCGGCGGGCGCGAAACTTCAACGTGCTTGCTCCTTCAACGGGGGTTTTCAGGCGGCTTGCGCGACTGCTTCCTGGGAGTCGCCCGCGGCGCTGCGCACGATGGCGTCGAGGCCGTAGCGGGCGCGCCAGCCGAGGCAGGCGAGGATTCGGGCGGGGCTGGCCACCACGGCGGCGGGGTCGCCGGGCCGCCTGGGGGCGGCGTCGTAGGGCAGGCCGCGGCCGAGCGCGCGGGAGACGGCCGCGATCATCTGCAGTACCGAGGCACCCTCACCCCGGCCGATGTTGAGGATCTCGTCGCGCAGCTCGCCCCGGTGCAGGGCGAGCGCGGCCCGCACGTGGGCGTCGGCGATGTCGGCGACGTGGACGTAGTCCCGCACGGCCGTGCCGTCGGGGGTCGGGTAGTCGGTGCCGTAGACGGTCGCCGGGATGCCGAGGGCGGCGGCGCGCAGCAGGCGGGGCACGAGGTTGGTGCCGCCGTGGTCGCGCAGGTGCGGCTTCGCGGCGCCGGCGACGTTGAAGTACCGCAGCGCGGCCCACCGGAACCCGCCGCTCGCGGCCGCGTCCCGCAGCATCCACTCACCGACGAGCTTCGTGCGCCCGTACGCGTTCTCGGGCGCGGTCGGGTCCTGCTCCCGCACCGGCGACCTTCGCGGCGTGCCGTAGACGGCCGCGCTGGACGAGAACAGCACCGACCTGGTACCACTGCGCGCCGCCGCGTCGAGCACGGCGCGCAGCCCGTCGAGGTTGTCCTGGTAGTACCGCAGCGGGTACGCGTTGGACTCGGCGACGTCCTTGCGGGCCGCGAGGTGGATCACGCCGTGCGGCTGGTGGCGCCGGAAGATCTCGCGCATGCCGGCGCTGTCGCGGACGTCGGCCCGCACGAGCGGCACCCCGATCGGCAACCGCGCGACGCGCCCGGTCGACAGGTCGTCGACGACGATGGATTCGATGCCCGACGCCCCGAGGGCGTTGACGACGTGCGCGCCGATGTAACCGGCGCCTCCGGTGACGAGCCATCTCACGATGGGGGCAACGAGAACCTACGCCGGCGAATCGGACAAGTGTCGTGTTCCTGACACTCGCCTCAGCCGAAAGTTTCCCCCGGAAGGTCCCGTAACCCCGGGCATGACCAGCCCAAACTATTCTGCCGCGCTGGCCGCCACGGGCCGTGCTCGGACACGCCGGAATTGCCCGATTTATACGCCTTCTGGGGCTTGGTGCGCGGACGGTCTCGGGGCCAGCGCGGACCGAGTCGCGGCCCCTGGCGGGCCGGTTCACCATGATCACGGACGTTTACGTACCGCCGGCGGGCTGAAAACGTCCGCGATCATGACCAACACACGCGCCACGGCGCCACGGCAGCGTGTTCGGCTCGCACCGCCCGCTCGCACCGCCCGCTCGCCCTGCCGGCCCGCACCGCCGGCCCGCACTGCCGGCTCACGTGGCAGGTCACCCTTAGACGTTGGTCGATCTACCCTCGAAACGATCTCGGAAGCTGAGGGTAGATCGACCAACGTCTGAACGAGGACAGCACAGACCACGACGGCGCAGACTACGACGGTGCACGGCAGGACGGTGCAGACCGCGCCGGCACAGACCACGACGGTGCGCAGGGCAGGCGCTCGCCCGTTCCGCTCGCGTGGCAGGCCCGCGTCTAGACGTTGGTCGATCTACCCTCGCGAACCGAGATCATCATGAGGGTAGATCGACCAACGTCTAAGCCAAGACAACGCAGACCAGGACGGCGCACAGCAGGACGGCGCACAGCAGGACGGCGCACAGCAGGACAGCGCACGGCCACGACAGCGCACGGCCACGACAGCGCAGGGGCAGGCGCTCGCCTGTGACGAGCGGCCCGTGGCTGCGGCGAGCTACGTGTGGCGCAGGAGGCGAGCCGCGTCACTCGCCCAGTAGGTCAGGATGAGCTGGGCGCCGGCGCGGCGGATGGACGTGAGCGTCTCCAGGACGACCCGGTCGCGGTCGAGCCAGCCGTTGGCGACGGCGGCCTCGACCATCGCGTACTCGCCGGAGACCTGGTAGGCGGCCACCGGGACGTCGGTCATCTCGGCGACCCGGGCCAGCACGTCGAGGTACGGCAGCGCGGGCTTCACCATGACCATGTCCGCGCCCTCCTCGATGTCGAGGGCCACCTCGCGCAGCGCCTCCCGCACGTTTGCGGGGTCCTGCTGGTAGGACTTGCGGTCGCCGGTGAGCGTCGACTCGACGGCCTCGCGGAACGGGCCGTAGAAGGCGCTGGCGTACTTGACCGCGTAGGCGAGCAGGGCCACGTCGGTGTACCCCGCGTGGTCGAGCGCCCGGCGGACCACGCCGACCTGGCCGTCCATCATCCCGGACGGGCCGAGCACGTGGGCGCCGGCCTCCGCCTGGGCGAGGGCCATCAGCTCGTACTGCCGGAGCGTGGCGTCGTTGTCGACCGACCCGTCGGCGGCCAGCACGCCGCAGTGCCCGTGCGAGGTGAACTCGTCGAGGCACAGGTCGGCCATGACCACCGTGTCGTCGCCGACCTCGGCGATCACGTCGCGGATGGCGACGTTGAGGATGCCGCCGGGGTCGACGCCCCCCGAGCCCGTCTCGTCGCGCGTCTCCGGCACGCCGAAGAGCATGATGCCGCCGACGCCCTCGCTGACCGCCTCGGCGGCGGCCTTGCGCAGCGACTCGCGGGAGTGCTGGACCACGCCCGGCAGGGAGCTGATCGGCCGCGGCTCGATCAGCCCCTCCTTCACGAACATGGGCAGGATCAGGTTCGACGGCTGGACGTGCGTCTCCGACACGAGGCGGCGCATGGCCGCGGTGCGCCGGAGACGGCGCGGACGGACGTCAGGGAACCCCATGGGACGAACCCCCTAGCGGAACCGCAGGGCGGTAGGGCCCTGCACCTTGGAGCCGCGGCGCTGCTTCGCGGGCATCGCGGCCAGCTTCTCGCGGAGCTCGACCGCGTAGCCGGCGAGCGCCTCGACCAGGTCTGACACCGAGGCGTGCGCGGGCTGCACGTCGACCCGCAGGCCGAACTCGACGGCCGTGTCGGCCGTCTTCGGCCCGATGACCGCGACGACCGTGCGGGCGTGCGGCTTGCCGGCGATGCCGACCAGGTTGCGGACGGTGGAGGACGAGGTGAAGAGGACCGCGTCGAAGCCACCGGACTTGATGGCGTCACGGATGTCGGCGGGCGGCGGCGCGGCGCGGACCGTGCGGTACGCGGTCACGTCGTCGACCTCCCAGCCGAGCTCGGTCAGGCCGGCGGCGAGCGTCTCGGTCGCGATGTCGGCGCGGGGCAGCAGCACCCGGCCGACCGGGTCGAGCAGCTCGTCGTGCGGCGAGAACTCGGCCAGCAGGCCCTCGGAGGACTGCTCGCCGCTCGGGATCAGCTCGGGCGAGATGCCGAAGCCGCGCACGGCCTCCGCCGTGGCTTCGCCGATGCAGGCGACCTTGACCCCGCCGAAGTGGCGCGCGTCGAGGCCGTGCTCGGCGAACTTCTCCCAGACCGCGCGGACGGCGTTGACCGAGGTGAAGACGGTCCAGGCGTACCGTCCGTCGACCAGGCCCTTGATGGCCCGCTCCATCTGCGCCGGGGTGCGCGGCGGCTCGACCGCGATGGTCGGCACCTCGCACGGGATGGCGCCGTAGGCGCGCAGCCGCTCGCTCATCGCGCCGGCCTGCTCCTTGGTGCGGGGGACGAGGACCTTCCAGCCGTACAGCGGCCGGTTCTCCCACCAGCCCAGCTTCTCGCGCTGGGCGACACCGGAGCCGAGGCACAGCACGACCCGGCCGGCGAAGCCGAGGGCGGCGGCCACCATGCTGTCGACCGTGGAGGCCGAGCTGTACTGCGTCTCGCCCGTCCCGTCGCCGGTGATCGACACGGGCGTGGTGGGGTCGATGCCGGCGGCCAGCAGGCCGTCGCGGACGGTGGCCAGGTCGCCCGCGTCGACCGCGAGCGCGGAGGAGCCGCGCGCCACGGCGGTGGCGATCGACTCGAAGTCCAAGGACTGCACGTCGTCGACGTCGGCGGTGACGCGGACGCCGGGCAACGGGACGCCGGCGTAGGTGGCGACGCCCGCGGCCTGGCCGATGCCGGGCACGACCTCGAACGGCACCGCGGTGCGGGCGACGGCCTGCACCTCCTTGAGCACCGTGTCGTGCGCGAGCGGGTCGCCGCCGACCAGGTGGATGGCGCGCAGGCCGGAGCGGGCGCCGGACAGCAGCACCTTGGCCACGTCACCGGGTGCGCCCTCGGCGGGGCTGAACTGCGTCTCCGCGTCGGCCTCGGCGCGGATCACGGCGAGCAGCGACTCGGGGACGTTGCGGTCGTAGACGATGTGGTCGGCGGTCACCAGCGCCTCGTGGGCGCGACGCGTCAGCAGGCCTGGATCGCCGGGGCCGGCCCCGACGAAGGCGATCCGGCCGGTGCTGCCCTTACGGGTGCGGGTCATGCTGCACTCCCAGTGCGTTGTCGGCGCCTTCTTCGCGCAGGTCGCGGGCCAGGGCTCGGCCCACCTCCGCGGCGTCGGCGAGCGTTCCGGTGCGCGAGAGCCGGAGGGCGAAGCCGCCGTCCGGGCTGAACACCGCACCGCGCAGATAAATCTCCGGCCCCTCGTCGCCCTCGGCGACCTCGGCCAGTGCCGCGATCGGGGCGGAGCATCCCGCCTCGAGCTCGGCCAACAGCGCCCGCTCGGCGGTGACCGCCGCGCGGGTGTACTCGTCGTCGAGGGCGGCCAGCAGCTCGCGCAGCTCGACATCGTCTTCACGGCACTCGACCGCCAGCGCGCCCTGCGCCGGGGCGGGCAGCATCAGCAGCGGGTCGAGCACCTCGGTCGCCTCCTGGACCCGGCCCAGGCGGGCCAGGCCGGCGCGGGCCAGCACGATCGCGTCGAACTCGCCGTCGGCCAGCTTGCGCAGCCGCGTGTCGACGTTGCCGCGCACCGGCATCGGCTCCAGCCGCCGGCCGAGCGCGTTGAGCTGGGCGATGCGGCGCAGCGCGCCGGTGCCGATGCGAGCGCCCTCGGGCAGCTCGGCGAGCGTCAGGCCGTCGCGGGCGACGAGCGCGTCGCGGGGATCCTGACGCTGCGGGATCGCAGCGATCACCAACCCGTCAGCGCCCGCGGTCGGCAGGTCCTTGTATGAGTGTACGGCGAAGTCGATCTCCTTCGCCAACAGCGCGTCGCGCAGCGCCGACACGAACACGCCGACGCCGAGCTGCTGGATGGGCGCGCTCGACCGGTCGCCCGGCGTCACGATCTCCACCAGGTCGACCGCGCGGCCGGTCCGCTCGCGCACGGCCTCGGCGACCGTGGTCGACTGTGCCAGCGCGAGCGCGCTGCCCCTGGTGCCGAGCCTGAGCGTCACGGGTGCACCTCGCCAGCGGCCGCGGGATTGATCTCGGAAGGAATCTGCAGGTCGAACAGCTCACGCAGCGCCTGAGCATAAGCCTCGCCGCCGGGTGCGGCGGCCAACTGCCGCACGCGGACCGTCGGCTGGTGCAGCAGGCGCTGGACGATCCGGTGGATGCTGTGGGCCACCTCGGAGCGGACCTCGTCGCCCATCTCCGGGCAGCGCTGGGCCAGCCGGCGCAGCTCGGCCTCGACGACCTCGTCGGCGCGGGCCCGCAGCGCGGCCACGGTCGGGGCCACGTCGGCGCCGCGCAGCCAGGTCAGGAACGTCTCGACCTCGGCGGCGACGATGTCCTCGGCCGCTCGCCCCTCCGCGTCGGCGGTGGTCGACAGCGACTCGCTCAGCAGCTCGATGTCGACGAGCGTGACGCCGGGCAGCTCACCGACGCCGGGCGCGACGTCACGCGGCAGCGCGAGGTCGATCACCAGCAGCGAGCGGCCGGCCCCGGCGACGAGCGGCGCGTCGAGCACCGGCTCGGGCGAGGCGGTCGCGGTGACCACGACGTCGACCCGCTCCAGCAGGGACGGGAGCTCCGCGAACGGTACCGCGGTCGCCCCGTGCAGCTCGGCGAGCCGCTCGGCCCGCGCGTGGCTGCGGTTGGTCACGAACAGGGGCCCGGCCCCCGCGCGCCGGAGGGTCGCGAGCGACAGCGCGCCCATCGCGCCGGCCCCGACGACCAGCGCCGGCCGGTGCTCGATCGGCCCGGTGGCGCCCTGCCCGTAGGCGAGGGCGGCGCTGACCACGCTCTGCCCGGCCCGGTCGATCTCGGTCTCGGCGTGCACGCGCTTGCCGACCCGCAGGGCCTGCTGCATGAGCTCGTGCAGCATCCGCCCGGCCGCGGCCTGCTCGCCGGCCACGCCGTAGGCGTCGCGGAGCTGGCCGAGGATCTGCGCCTCGCCGACGACCATCGAGTCGAGGCCGGCCGCGACCCGGAACGCGTGGCGGACGGCGTCGACCTCGTAGTGGACGTACATCTGGGACGCCAGGTCACCGACCGGCAGGCCGGCCCGGCGCGCCAGCACCCCGCCGATGTCGGCCAGACCGCCGTGGAAGGCGGTCACCGCGGCGTAGACCTCGACGCGGTTGCAGGTCGAGAGCACGACGGCCTCGTCGACATACGGCTGCGCGACCAGCTCGGCGAGCGCCGCCTGGACCTCGCCGCCGTTCATCGCGAGCCGCTCGAGGACGGGCACCCCTGCCGTACGGTGCGACATCCCGACGACCAGCAGGTTCACGATCCCACCGCCTCCGCACCGAGCCGATCGGCTCGTTGGAGATCCTGGCCGGCCCGCCCCGGCAGCGCGGTCAGCGCCGACTTGCGGTGCTCGTGGAAGGACAGGATCTGCAGTTCAATAGCCAGGTCGACCTTACGCACGTCGACGCCCTCCGGGACGTTCAAGACGCACGGTGCAAAGTTCAGGACACTCGTGACGCCGGCGGCCACCAGCCGGTCGGCCACGTTCTGCGCGGCATGCGCGGGAGTCGCGATCACCGCGATGGAGATCGACTCCTCGTCGACGACCTCGGGCAGGTCGTCGATGTGCCGCACGACCAGGCCGTTGATGTGCTCACCCACCCGGCCGTGGTCGGCGTCGAAGAGCGCGGCGATGCGGAACCCGCGGCTGCCGAACCCGGCGTAGCCCGCGAGGGCGTGACCGAGATTACCGACGCCGACGAGTGCGACGGCGCGGCGGTGCGTCAGGCCCAGCACCTGCTCGATCTGGTCGATGAGCAGGGTGACGTCGTAGCCGACGCCCCGGGTGCCGGTGCGGCCCAGGTGGGACAGGTCCTTGCGGAGCTTCGCGGAGTTGACGCCCGCGGCCGCGGCCAAACCTTCCGAGGAAACCGTGTCGTGCCCCTCCTCGGCGAGGTGGTGCAGGGCACGCAGGTACTCCGGAAGCCTGGCGACGGTCGCCTCCGGCAGGTCCGGAAAGTCCGGTCCGTCCGTGGGGCCGGTGCGCTGCTGGCTCATGAGTCTCCGTGACGACGACGGTAAGCGAGGCCGCTCGCGACAGCATTTTCCGCCTGTGCTAGCGGGGTTCGTCGTTGCTACAGAGTAGGCGCTTGTGAAGCCGTGCACAAATCGCGATCTTGAAGCGTCGGCGCTCGCCACATAGAGGTCAGCGCCCGCCCGCGCGGACCACACACGCGAGAAATGCCCCCGCGGCACCTGGTGCCCCCCTTCCCGGTCGCGGCCGGCGACGGGCGAGCGCTGGGAATATTATCGCCACAATTCCGACATCCCCCATCGCCGACACGCCCGTGCCGCATCGACCGGTAGCCACACTACACGTGTCCAGTAGGGTTGCCCCTACCATCAAGTGGCTGGGCGACGGGATGGGACGCGGGGGGCCGGATGAATAGCGTCGATGACATGACGACGACCATCACCCCGATGCTCGGCCACGGCCGAATCTCTCGTGTTTTCCGCCAGCTCGGCGTCGACACGCAGTACGTCCTCCTCGGATTCCCGCTGGGCCTCATCACGGTGGTGCTGTTCCTCACCGGGTTCGCCCTGGGCCTCGGGCTCTTCGTGACCGTCGTCGGCTTCCCGCTCCTGACCATCACGATCATGCAGGCCCGCGGGTTCGCGACCGTGGAGCGCGCCCGCCTCGGGCCGGTGCTGCGCACCCGGCTGCCACACCCCTACTACAAGAAGGCGAAGGCGGACTCCGGCTTCTGGCGGCGCACGTTCGTGCCGCTGTCCGACAGCCAGTCGTGGCTCGACCTGGTGCACGGCATCTTCCGGTTCATCCCCAGCACCCTGGCCTTCGCGTTCGTGGTGACCTGGTGGGCCGGAGCCCTGGGCGGGCTGACCACCGTGCTGTGGGACTGGTCGATCCCGCGCCCGCCGGACAACACCGACCTGCCGGAGCTGCTCGGCATGGGCTCGGGCACCGCCACGCGGGTCGCCTTCTACACCGCCATCGGGGTCTTCTTCGCCCTCACGCTCATGCCGGTCGTCCGGGGCGCCGCCCTCATGGAGGCGATGTTCGCCCGGGCCCTGCTCAGCGGCGTCGCCGAGCTGCGCGAGCGGGTGGCCGCCGCGGAGGCGAGCCGCGACGTGGCCCGCGCCCAGACGGTGGCCGCGGTGTCGGCCGAGGCGACCGCCCTGCGCCGGCTGGAGCGCGACATCCACGACGGCCCGCAGCAGCGCCTGGTCCGGCTGGCGATGGACCTGGGCCGCGCCGACCTGCAGTTCGAGACCGACCCGGCGGCGGCCCGCGCCACGATCGCCGAGGCGCTGAGCCAGACCCGCGAGACGCTGGAGGAGCTGCGCGCGCTGTCCCGCGGCATCGCCCCGCCGATCCTGGTCGACCGCGGCCTGCGCGCCGCGCTGACCGCCCTGGCCGGCCGCTCGATGATCCCGGTCGACCTGGAGCTGCCCGAGCTGGACCGGCTCGCCGAGAACGTGGAGACGACGGCGTACTTCGTGGTCGCCGAGTCCCTGACGAACGTCGCCAAGCACAGCCACGCGAGTGAGTGCAAGGTCACCCTGCAGCGCTCCGCCTACGGGATGCTGGTGACCGTCGAGGACGACGGCGTGGGTGGCGCGAGCCTGGCCAAAGGCCACGGCCTGCGCGGGCTGGCCGACCGGGTGAAGGCTGCCGGCGGCGAGCTGACCGTGACCAGCCCGGCCGAGGGCGGCACTCGGGTGACGGCCATCCTGCCGATCTGACATCACCCATGACGACCCGCATAGGATGCCCTCCGTGCGGGTTGTCGTGGCGGATGATGCGGTGCTGCTCCGAGAAGGTCTGGTGCGGTTGCTCGAGGAGAGCGGCCACACCGTCGTCGCGGCGGTCGGCGACGGGCCCAGCATGGTCGCGGCCGTGGTCGAGCACCGGCCCGACGTCGCCATCGTCGACGTGCGGATGCCGCCGTCGCACACCGACGAGGGCCTGCGCGCGGCGGTCGCCGCCCGGCAGCAGGTGCCGGCGACGCCGATCCTGGTGCTGTCGCAGTACGTCGAGGTGTCCTACGCCGACGACCTGCTCGCCGACCGGGCGGGCGCGGTCGGCTATCTGCTCAAGGACCGCGTCTCCGAGGTCGCCGAGTTCCTCGACGCGATGCGCCGGGTCGCCGCCGGTGCCACCGTTCTCGACCCCGAGGTCGTCGCCCAACTGCTGGTCCGGCGGCGCCGGGACGATCCCCTGCGCAGCCTGACCCCGCGCGAGCGGGAGGTGCTCGGGCTGATGGCGGAGGGCCGGTCGAACACGGCGATCGCCCGCAAGCTGGTGGTCACCGACGGCGCGGTCGAGAAGCACGTCAAGAACATCTTCACCAAGCTCGGCCTGCAGCCGGACGACGAGCAGCATCGCCGCGTGCTCGCCGTCCTGGCCTATCTACAGGGCTAGCCCGACCGCCTCGACCAGCGAGTGCGCCACGGGCAGGCCGGTCGCCTCCAGCAGCCGCACGTCGGTGAAGCCGCCCGCGTAGAGCACGCAGGACGCGCCGACCGAGCGGGCCGCGTCGCCGTCGTCGACCGAGTCGCCGATCAGCACCACCTCGGCCGGGTCCAGCTCCAGTGCCGCCAGGTGCCGCTCCAGGTAGGTGGCCTTGAGGTGCCCGCCGACCGTGCCGGGCAACCCGTCGACCCGGACCAGCCGGGCCGCGAGCCCGTGCCGCTCGACCTCGACCAGCAGCTCGTCGTGGAAGAACATCGAGAGCAGCGACTGGGTGCCGGGCCACCCGGTCATCGCGTCCAGCGCGTCGGGCACGAGCTGGACCTGCGGCAACCCCAGCCGGTACGCGCCGTGGAAGGCGTCGTCGAGCAGCTGGAACTCGACTTGGTCGACCGGGCGCTGGAGCACGTACGCGTAGTAGTCAAGGATCGGCCGTCGGAAGTCGCGGCGGTGTTCCTCCGCCGTGATCACCGGCCCGCCCACGGTGGCCAGGCAGACGTTGGTGGCGTCGACGACGAGCTTCAGGTCGTCGAGGAGGGTCCCGTTCCAGTCCCAAACCAGGTGCTTCACCCGGGTGAGGATAGCCGCAGGTCCCGCAGGAGGCGCTCCTCCTCGACCCGCCAGTAGCCGTGCTCCCGGCCGTCGAGGAGCACGACCGGGATGCGGAACCCGTACTCCTCCTCCAGCCGGTCGTCGCCGGTGATGTCGACCTCCGTCCACTCCTCGCCGGTCGCCGCGGCGACGCGCGCCATCGCCTCCTTGGCGTCGTCGCACAGGTGACACCCGGGCCGGGTGAGCAGGGTGAGCCTCATCGCAGGGCCGCCTTCCGGATCTTGCCGGTCGCCGAGTGCGGCAGTTCGGCCGCGAACTCGACGGCCGTCGGGCACTTGAACCGGGCCAGGTTGCGCTCGCAGTGCGCGATCAGCTCCTCGGCCGTGACCTGGGAGCCGGGCCGGCGGACGACGACCGCCTTTACGGTCTGCCCCGTGTACGGGTGTGGCACACCCAGCGCCGCCGCCTCCAGCACCGATTCGTGCGCGTCCAGGACCATCTCGACCTCGTGGGGGTACACGTTGAATCCGCTCACCAGGATGAGCTCCCCCAACCGGTCCACGATGAACAGATCGCCGTCCTCGTCGGCGTAGGCGACGTCGCCGGTCGCCCACCAGCCGTCCGGGTCCGGTCCGCCGCTCGCGTCCGGCCAGTACCCCAGGAAGAGGTTCGCGCCGCGCGCCACGATCTCGCCGGGGTCGGTGCGGACCTCGTCGTCCTCGTCGAGGTCCACCTCGTTGCCGGCGGCGTCCACCAGCTTGATCTCGACGCCGGGGATGGCCTGTCCGATCGAGCCCGGCTTCACCGCGGCGCCCACGAGCGTGCTGGTGAGCACGGGTGCGGTCTCGGTCAGCCCGTACCCCTGGTGCACCGCCTTCCCCGTCGTCTCCGCGAACCGCCGCTCCGCCGCCGGGTCCAGCGGCGAGGCGCCGCACACGGCCAGCCGCACGCGGGCCCAGGCACGGGCCAGCGGCTCACCCATGAGCGACCACGCGACGTACATCGGCGGCACCCCGACCACCCCGGTGACGCCGTGCCGCTCGATCGTGTCGAGGGCGTCGGCCGGGTCGAAGCGCTCGACGAGCACCCCGCAGGCGCCGTGGTAGGCGACGGCGCCGAGGCCGGAGTTCAGCCCGTAGGCGTGGAAGAGCGGGACGGCGAGCAGCAGCACGTCGTCGCTCGTGACCGGCGGCGGGTCGATCCGCGCGAGCTGCTCGTGGTTGGCCAGCAGGGCCCGGTGCGGCAGCATGGCGCCCTTCGGCGCGCCCACGGTGCCGGAGGTGTAGATGAGCACCGCGAGGTCCTCGGCCGCCGTCTCGCGGATCTTCGCCTCGGCCGCTTCGAACAACTCGGCGATGTTCTCGCCCAGTCGGTACTGCTGGGAAGGCCCGTTCGCGGCCTGCACCGACCGGGTCGCGATCAGCACCGCCGCACCGGAGTCGGCGAAGACGTGCTCCAGCTCGCGGGCGGTGTAAGCGGGGTTGACCGGCACGGCGACGAGGCCGGCGCGCAGTGCGCCGAAGAAGACGGCGGCGAACTCGGGGACGTTGGGCAGTGCGATCGCGACGCGGGCCGGGCCGCGCTCGTCGGCGGGGAGGTCGAGCGCCGCGAGGTTGGCGGCCACCGCGTCCACCTGGCGGTCGAGCTCCGCCCAGGTGACGACCGTGTCGTGCGATCGCAGGGCCGGTCGGGCGCCGTTTGTGGCGGCGGCGCGCCGGACCAGATCGGCGAAGTTGGAGACGTCCTGCACGGTCGCTGAGTCTGACACACCCTGTCCGTCAGTGACGGGTGATGGACGGCCGACTGAGAAATCACCCGTCACCAATCACCCTGTCCCATGGCATGGTCCCTAACGCAGTCGAGCAGGGCGCCCGACCGGCGACACGCCGACTGAGTAATTGTCCACCCGTTCGTGTGCAACGCGCGTGTCGTAGGTCAGTAACCGGCGCAGAGTTTCATCCCGTTTCGCCGTTTTCACGGCGTGTCGTACGGCGTGTCGTTGAGCAGTGACGGACAGCATGTGCGCCGGACGGACACCGATCCGTGGAAAGAATGTGCCCTCACGACAAGAGCCGCCCACACGCGGGTGACGCCGGTCCTATCATCAGCGAAGTCGACTCACCCCATTTGTAGCGAGTTGATACCCCTCACCCCGAGGAGGCCCAAGTGCCCGTGATCGCGCCGAATGAGCCGTCTTGTCTGGCTTACGAAGCATGAGCGGTTACCAGCACGTGTTCGACGCCGAACACGCACTCGCCGGTGGGCTGTGGATGCTGCGCGACTCGATGCGCGACATGTTCAGCACGGTGATTCGCGGTGAAGGCGGCAGTGTGCCGCGCACGCGCGGGCGCCCACACACCAACGAGGCGCCGCCCCGCCCCGGCCCGGCCCCGAACGCCCGGCCCAACGCCGGGATGAACGGCAAGCCGGCCGGCGGCGGCGCCGGAGCGAGCCTGCTCGGCGAGGAGACCGTGCCGATCCCGACCAACGTGACGGCGGGGACGACGCTTGTCGACACCGACCCGGAGCCGAGCCCGCCGCCACCGGCGCGGCCCGACCGCGGCGACCCGGCCTCGGAGGTCTGGGCGCTCATCGAGCGGGCCCAGGCCGGCGACGGTGCGGCATTCGGACTCCTCTACGACCGGTACTTCGACACGGTCTTCCGGTTCGTGTACTTCCGGGT